>NZ_JAYMGI010000002.1:5137500-6337500 GCF_035825295.1 Actinacidiphila sp. DG2A-62 | reverse complement strand
CCGCACCGCGAGGGTGAACGGCCGGAGGATGACGTTGGAGAAGAACTCCAGCACCACGATCAGCGGGACCAGGGGCTTGGGCAGGCCGTCGATCCAGACCAGGTTCTTGATGCCGCCGCCGAAGCCGTGGTTCTTGAACGTCAGGTACATGTACGTGATGAACACCAGCGCGGCCAGCGCGACCGGGAACGCGAACCGCGACGTCGCCGGGAACTGGGCGAGCGGGATGACCGACATCACGTTCATGATCCACACGAAGAAAAAGATCGACGTGAGGAAGGGCACGTACTTGTCGCCCTTCTTGCCGATCACCTCGCGGGCGATGCTGCGGGCGACGAACGTGTAGCCGATCTCACCGATCAGCTGCACCCGGCCGGGGACGAGCTTGGGCTTGTGGAACGCGGCCCAGAAGAACCCGACGACCAGCAGCATGCAGATGATCGCGAGCAGCATCGGCTTGGTGAAGTCGAAGCTGCCGATGCTGAAGATCGGCTTGAAGTCGAACGAGTGCAGGCCCGGCGCGGGGAAAGCGCAGTCGTGCTGGATGTGGCATCCAGGCTCAGCGAGCAGCGTGTGGGCACTCACCCGTGACTCCTTCGTCGTGACGCATAAGTAACGGCAACCTTGTGTGTCAGCGCGGCCACGGGGGCCGCTGGTCGGCACTGCGTACGGGGCAGGGCGAAGCCGCCGCCGTCCGCTGGGAGCCCGCATCGAAGACCGGGCACCCGGGGGCCGCGGGCCGTACGCGGCCCCGGTTCCGAGTACACCGATGGGCGCGGGGGCAGCACATTCCCGATGCGCGAGGGGCCTCCACGTCCAGATGCGATTCCGGACGATAGCAGATGTGAATGGCGGCTCTTTACCCGCCCCTTAGGGTCTGTGACTGCCCTAACCCGCATCGCGGGCCCCCGAGCTCACCGGGGTCGCCTCCTCGGCGGGCGGCACGGAGGGTTCGGGTTCGACGTAGAGCATCCTGGCCGTCATCGCCTGCCACACCTGCCCGCCCACCCAGGCGAGCGCGGTGCACAGCAGGGTGACGCCGAAGGCTCGCGGGTTGAACGCGGTGGTGTCGCTGAACACCACGATGAAGATGCCGATCAGCAGGATCTGCACGACGTAGATGAGCATCCCCGCGCTCATCGCCAGTTGCGGGCGGTCCTGGGTCAGGCGCATCAGCGCCCACGACCCGAGCCCGAAGAAGACCGCGACGACAGCGACCGCCACGACACCGCCGATCAGCCCCTTGCCGCCGGCGATGACCGCGCTGGCGACGGTGGCCACCACTCCCACCGGAGCGGCGATGATCGCGGCTCCGCGGAGAATGCGGGCGTCGTTCGTCTGCATGTTCGTCTGCACGGGGACGGCTCCTCCGGCGGGAGTTGGGGCAGAGCGGGTGTCGTCGGAGACGAGCGTAATCAGGGGTGCGGGGAGTACGGGGCCACGGGGGTCGAGCCCCCGCGCCGACTGACCGCTCCAGCGGTTCTCTCGGCGTGTTCCCTGCTTTCGTGAACGGTATCACAAAGTATTTGATGCGGTCTTTACCATGGAGGTGTGCTGCCTGTCACATCCATGTGAACCCGACACGCCGTCCAGTTTGTCCAGTTACCCTTGTCCGCCCTTCACCTGTCGCCCCTTCACCGGGTCTTCACCGGGCGGCGGCGCTCGGGCAGCGGCGCGCGGTCGCCGACGGCGGTCGCGCCGCCCAGCGCGGGCGGGTTGGCCGAGCGCATCTCCCGCTCGGCGGCGGCCGCGGCCGCCGCCATCCGCCGGCGCCGGCGGCGGTAGCGCGGCGGCACCACGGACTCCGCCCAGCGCGGGGCGTGCGGGGTGAAGGCCGGCAGCAGCAGCGCCACCAGGCCGACCGCGCTCAGCGCGATGATCACCAACACGATCATCAGGCTGGAGGAGTTGACCGAGAAGGCGACCGCGGCGAAGGCGATCAGCGCGGCCCAGAAGTACATGATCCACACCGCGCGGGCGTGCGAGTGGCCGATCTCCAGCAGCCGGTGGTGCAGGTGGCCGCGGTCGGCGGCGAACGGCGACTGGCCCTTCCAGGTCCGGCGCACCACGGCGAGCACCAGGTCGGCGGCCGGGATGGCGATCATGGTGAGCGGCAGCAGCAGCGGCATGTAGACCGGCACCATGAAGTGCACGGTCTCCTTGGTGGACCCGGTCAGGTCGGTGATCGCGTCCGGGTCGACCTGGCCGGTGATGGAGATCGCGCCGGAGGAGAGCACCAGGCCGATCAGCATCGAGCCGGAGTCGCCCATGAAGATCCGGGCCGGGTGGATGTTGTGCGGCAGGAAGCCCAGGCACATCCCGATCAGGATCGCGCTGAAGAGCGTGGCGGGCGCGGCCGCCTCGATGCCGTAGCCGTACCACATGCGGTAGGCGTACATGAAGAACGCGATGGCGGCGATGCACACCATGCCGGCCGCCAGACCGTCCAGACCGTCCACGAAGTTCACCGCGTTGATGGTGATCACCACCAGCGCCACGGTCAGCAGCGTCGACTGCACCGGGGTGAGCGCGACCGGGCCGATGCCCGGCACCGGCAGCCACAGGATGGTCAGGCCCTGGAGCACCATCACGCCGGCCGCGATCATCTGCACGCCGAGCTTGATCAGCGCGTCCACGCCCCACTTGTCGTCCAGCACGCCCAGCAGCCAGATCAGCCCGGCCCCGGACAGCAGCGCGCGCGGCTCGTTGGAGAGCTTGTAGACGTCGCTGATGTTGTTCAGGTGGGCCGCGACCAGCAGTCCCGCGCACAGCCCGCCGAACATGGCGATGCCGCCGAGGCGGGGGGTGGGCTCGCGGTGCACGTCGCGGGCGCGGATCGGCGGCATGGCGCCGGCGGCGATGGCGAACTTGCGCACCGGGCCGGTCAGCAGGTAGGTGACCGCCGCCGATACGAAGAGAGTCAGCAGATACTCGCGCACAGCGTCACACCCTAGTGGTGGCCGGGGTTGCTCGGCGAACACCTCTCAAGACTCACAGGGTCCGCCGGCGGTTGCACCGGCCGGGAAAAGGGTAGGGCGGTTGCGGCGGCCGGTGGGCGCCGGGGCGGGCGCGGCCGGCGGTCAGACCGCCGCGGGGATGCCGGTCAGCGCGGTGACCATCGGGTCGAGCGCGGTGTGGATCTCCTCGCCGATGCTGCGGAAGTAGCCGACCGGGGCGCCGTACGGGTCGTGCACCTCGTCGGCGTCGGGGCTCGGCGCCAGCAGCCAGCCGCGCAGCGCGGCGGCGGCCCTGACCAGCGCGCGGGCCCGCTCGGCCACGGTGCCCTCGGGCAGGGTGGCCATGTCTATCGCGCGCACCAGGCGGGTGAACTCCTTGAGCGTGAAGGTGCGCAGGCCCGCCGCGTGGCCCATCGAGATCACCTGCGCGCGGTGGTCGCGGGTCGCGGTGAGCACCAGGTCGGCGTCGATGACGTGTTCGTCCAGCAGCTCGCGCGCGGTGAAGCCGGCCGGGTCGGCGCCGTGTTCGGCGAGCACCGCGGCCGCGTGCGCCTCCATCGGCGCGCCCTCGTGGCCCCAGGTGCCGGCCGACTCCACCAGGACGCCGGCCGCGGCGTCCCCGAGCCGCCGGGACAGGCCGTGCCGCATCAGCCGCTCGGCCATCGGCGAGCGGCACACGTTGCCGGTGCAGACGTGGAGCACGCGGAACACCGGGACGGCGCCCCCGTGCTCCGCGGCGGCGTGCGCCCGCGCCGGCGCGGGCGCGGGTCCCCGTATGCCGCGTCCGTCCGGCGTCAACTGCGCTCCTGCAGGTCGGGTACGACCTTGCGGAGTTCCTCCGCACTGATCGCCCCGGCCCGCAGCAGCACCGGCGTCTTGCCCGTGACGTCGACGATGGATGACGGCACGGCGGCCGGCGTCGGGCCGCCGTCGAGGTAGACGGCCACCGAGTCGCCGAGCATGTCCTGCGCGGCGTCGCAGTCCTGCGGGGACGGCATGCCGGTCAGGTTGGCGCTGGAGACGGCCATCGGGCCGGTGGCGGTGAGCAGTTCGATGGCGACCGGGTGCAGCGGCATGCGGACCGCGACGGTGCCGCGGGTGTCGCCGAGGTCCCAGTTCAGCGACGGCTGGTGCCGGGTGACGATGGTCAGCGCGCCGGGCCAGAACGCGTCGACCAGCTCCCACGCCTGCTCGGAGAAGTCGGTGACGATGCCGTGCAGGGTGTTGGGCGAGCCGACCAGCACCGGCGAGGGCATGTTGCGGCCGCGGCCCTTGGCCTCCAGCAGGTCGCCGACGGCCTCGGCGTCGAAGGCGTCGGCGCCGATGCCGTAGACGGTGTCGGTGGGCAGGACGACGAGTTCGCCGCGCTTGACCGCCGAGGTGGCCTCGCGCAGGCCGGTGACCCGGTCCGTCGCCTCGGAGCAGTCGTATCGCCGTGCCATCAGCTGACCTCCATCGAGCGGTGCGTGAAGTGCGGGTGGTGCGGGCGGCGTCGCGGGCGCCGCCGGGGGCGTTGCGGACGCGCCGTCGTCAGGGCGCGGCCCGCGGTCGGGGCGTCGCCCGCAGTCGGGGCGCGGCCTGCGGTCAGGGCGCGGCCCGCGGTCACGGCGTCGCCTTGCGGGCCGTGGTGAAGCGCGGGCGGTTGTTCAGGTCCGGGTGGTCGGCCGCGTCGGCCCATCCCGCGTCCTCCTTGAAGATCCACGGCACCTGGCCGCCCTGGGAGTCGGCGTGCTCGACCACCACGACGCCGCCGGGGCGCAGCAGCCGGGAGGCGGCGCGCTCGATGCCGCGGATGGCGTCCAGGCCGTCCTCGCCGGAGAACAGGGCGAGTTCGGGGTCGTGGTCGCGGGCCTCGGGGGCGACGTACTCCCACTCGGTGAGCGGGATGTACGGCGGGTTGGAGACGACCAGGTCGACCTGGCCGTCCAGGTCGCGGAAGGCGGTGAGCGCGTCGCCGTGCCGCAGGTCGACCTTGCTGCCCGCGACGTTCTTGCGGGCCCATTCCAGGGCCTGTTCGGACAGCTCGACGGCGTGCACCCGCGAGCGCGGCACCTCCTGCGCCAGTGCCAGCGCGATCGCGCCGGACCCGGTGCACAGGTCCACGATCAGGGGTTCGGCGACGTCCATCGCGCGGACCGCGTCTATCGCCCAGCCGACCACGGACTCGGTCTCCGGGCGGGGCACGAAGACGCCGGGGCCGACCTGGAGCTCCAGGTAGCGGAAGAAGGCCCGGCCGGTGATGTGCTGGAGCGGCTCGCGGGCCTCGCGGCGGGCCACCGCCTCCCAGTAGCGGGCGTCGAACTCCGCGTCGGGAACGCTGTGCAGCTCGCCGCGCTTGACCCCGTGGACATACGCGGCCAGCTCCTCGGCGTCGAAGCGGGGCGAGGGCACGCCCGCGTCGGCGAGTCGCTGGGCGGCCTGCGCCACCTCGGCGAGCAGCAGATTCACTACCAATTCCCCTCTCGGCGGTCAGCCGGCGTCGGCGGCCGCGGCCAGTTTGGCGGCGGAGTCGGCGTCCACGCACGCCTGGATCATCGCGTCCAGGTCCCCGTCGAGCACCTGGTCCAAGTTGTACGCCTTGAAGCCGACGCGGTGGTCGGAGATGCGGTTCTCCGGGAAGTTGTAGGTCCGGATGCGCTCGGAGCGGTCCACCGTGCGGACCTGGCTGCGCCGGGCGTCGGACGCCTCGCGCTCGGCCTCCTCCTGCGCCGCGGCCAGCAGCCGGGAGCGCAGGATGCGCATCGCCGACTCCTTGTTCTGCAGCTGGCTCTTCTCGTTCTGGCAGGAGACCACGAGGCCGGACGGCAGATGGGTGATGCGCACCGCCGAGTCGGTGGTGTTGACCGACTGGCCGCCGGGGCCGGACGAGCGGTAGACGTCGATCCGCAGGTCGTTGGGGTTGATCTCGACGTCGACCTCCTCGGCCTCGGGGGTGACCAGCACGCCGGCCGCCGAGGTGTGGATACGCCCCTGGGACTCGGTCGCGGGCACCCGCTGCACCCGGTGGACCCCGCCCTCGTACTTCAGCCGCGCCCACACGCCCTGGCCGGGCTCGTGCGACGCCTTGGCCTTCACCGCGACCTGGACGTCCTTGTAGCCGCCGAGGTCGGACTCGTTGGCGTCGAGGATCTCGGTCTTCCAGCCGACCCGCTCGGCGTAGCGCAGGTACATCCGCAGCAGGTCGCCGGCGAACAGCGCGGACTCCTCGCCGCCCTCGCCGGCCTTGACCTCCAGGATGACGTCCTTGTCGTCGCTGGGGTCGCGCGGCACCAGCAGCAGCCGCAGCCGGTCGGTCAGCTCCTCGCGCTGCTTCTCCAGCTCCTTGACCTCGGCGGCGAAGTCCGGGTCGTCGGCGGCCAGCTCGCGCGCGGTGTCGATGTCGTCGCCGGTCTGCCGCCAGGAGCGGTAGGCGCCCACGATGGGGGTCAGCTCCGCGTAGCGCTTGTTGAGCCTGCGGGCGTTGGCCTGGTCCGCGTGCACCGCGGGGTCGGCCAGCTGCTTCTCGAGGTCGGCGTGCTCGCCGATCAGTTCCTCGACGGCCTCGAACATCTCGGGTTCCCTGGGACGAAGTGGAGTGCGCGCGGTGGACGGCGCGACGGGGGCGCGGGGGCGCTGGTACGGAAGGGGCGCGCGAGGACGCGCGGTCGGGAGCGCCGACAGGGAGTGCGGACGACAAAGCGCCGGTCCGGCCGCCCTGGGGACGGCCGTGGACCGGCGCTGTCGGGTCGCTACTTCTTGGCGGACCCGGCGGCCTTGCCGAAGCGGGCCTCGAAGCGGGCCACGCGGCCGCCGGTGTCGAGGATCTTCTGCTTGCCCGTGTAGAACGGGTGGCACTCGGAGCACACGTCCGCGCGGATCTGGCCGCTGGTCTCGGTGCTACGGGTGGTGAACGAGGCGCCACAGGTGCAGGTGACCTGGGTCTCGACGTACTCGGGGTGGATGTCGCGCTTCAAAGGATGCTCCTAGGTTCGGGAGGGCGCCGGGTCGCAACCGCGGGTTTGCGGGAGCGTGAACCGGGGCCAGCGGACCAGTCTGCCAGCACTGGCCGCATCTCCCAAAACCAGGGGCTGCCGCGGATAATTCCCGCCCCCGGCGCACGCCCGCCGGCCCCGTTCCCCGGGCGCCCGGGGCCGCTCCGCCCGGGGCCGGCCGTCGCTCCCGGCCCCGTCCTCCGCGCGTCCGCGCAGGTCAGCGGCGCGATCCGGAGCCGGTGGGCGGGCGGGCGGACGGGGTGGCGCCCTGGTCGGCGACGACCTTGCCCGCGCCGCCGCGCTCCGCGACCGAGCCCTTGGTGGCGGCGGCCGGGATCGGCTTGTCGGCGCGCAGCGCCGCCCACACCATGGCGGCCTGCCGGTCGATGGGCTGCACCCGGTCGGGGTCGGCGACCGCGTACCGCACCGGCAGCGTCACCATGTGCACATCTCCCGCCTTCAGGTGCCGGACGCTGTCGGCCAGGCCCATCAGCTTGTTCACCGAGCCGAGGCCGGTGTCGGTGGTGACGGCCTTGGTCGCGGTGTCGGCGACCGAGACCAGCTCGGTGGGGCTGGTGAACAGCCCGATGCCGGCGATCCGGTCGAGCAGCGCCCGCATGAACGCCTGCTGCAGCTGGATGCGGCCCAGGTCGCTGCCGTCGGCGACGCCGTGCCGGGTGCGCACCAGGCCGAGCGCCTGCTCGCCGTCCAGGGTGTGCCGGCCGGCCGCGAGGGTCAGGTGGCTCTTGGTGTCGTGGATGGACCGCGTGGTGGTCAGCGGGACCCCGCCGAGGGCGTCCACGAGGTGCTTGAAGCCGGTGAAGTCGACCTCGATGTAGTGGTCCATGCGCAGGTCGGTGAGCTGCTCGACGGTCTTGACCGCGCACGCGGGCCCGCCGGTCTCGTAGGCGGAGTTGAACATCACCGCGTGCGCGGCCGGCGCCGCGCGCCCCTTGGCGGTGCGGCAGGCCGGCCGGTCGACGAGGGTGTCGCGCGGGATGCTCACCACGCTCGCCCTGCGGTGGCCCTTGTCCAGGTGCACGATCATCGCGGTGTCGGAGCGCGCGGTGCCGTTGTCGTGGCCGTAGGCGCGGTTGGCGCCGGAGCGCGAGTCGGAGCCGAGCACCAGGATGTCCATGGCGCCGTTGCCGAGCGGGGCCGGGCGGTGGCCGCCGAGCGCGCCGTCGATGTCGACGCTGTTGATGTTGGCGTTCAGCCGGTGGTAGAGGTAGCCCGCCCCCGCCGCGCCGGCCAGCACCACGCCCGCGGCGGTCCACGCGGCGATGCGCAGGCCGCGACGGCGCCGCCGGCGGCCGTCCCCGGCCCCGCTGGGGCTGGAGCCGGCCGGCGGGAGCTGTTGGTCCAGCATGGCGCCACCTCCGGCGGTCCGATCCGTCCGGCGCCGCGGGCGGCCCGCCGCGTCGGACATTCCATCGTGCGCCATGACCGGGGCATCCGGCATCCGGGGAGGATCCGGCCCGGCCCCGTCGCGGGCCTGCCGGAGCACACGAACGCCCGCATACCCCCAGCTCAGGGGATATGCGGGCGCGCGCGGAACGTTTCCCCGGACGTCACCTGCCGTGCCTGTCGCTCACGTACGGTGACCACCGGGGTGCGCCGGCCGCGGCCGGCGCACCGGTGATCCGACCGCGACGGTCAGTCGATCATGTCGTACTGCTGCCAGCCGGTGCCGACCAGCAGCGAGTGGCCGAAGCCGCCGGAGGCGACCTGGCCGTTGCCCGGGAAGATGTACAGCGTCCCGGACGGGGTGCGGGCCGCCAGGTCCGCGCGGCCGTCGCCGGTGATGTCGCCGGCCGCGACCAGCTTGTTCCAGCCGCCCCAGTTCTTCTGCAGCAGCACCCGCGGGGCCAGCGGCGCCGACGCCTTGCCGGTGCCGGTGTTCAGGTACAGGTCGCCGGTGGCCGCGTCCCGGGTGATGACGTCGGCGATCCCGTCGTTGGAGAAGTCGCCGTGCCCCAGCACCTGGTTGTACTGCCACCAGCCGGAGGCGAACTGGGTCGGGGCGCCGAAGGTGCCGTTGCCCTTGCCCGGGTAGACCGAGACGCGCCCGTCGGGGCTCTCCGCGACCATGTCGGGGATGCCGTCGGAGGTCAGGTCGCCGGGCACCACGATCGCCTTGACCGAGCCCCAGCCCCCGTAGAGGTAGGTGCCCTTGTACGTCGCGCTGGTGGCGCTGCGGCGCACCGAGTAGATCGCGCCGGTGGAGCTGTTGCGCACCAGGTAGTCCTGGTAGCCGTCGCGGTTCAGGTCCGCCGGGACGACGAGGTTGTCGGCCTTGAAGGAGACCGGCGAGGTCACCCGGGTCGGGAACGCCGTGCCGTTGGAGATGTGGACGTAGGAGCCGCCGGCGGTGGTGCGCACCGCGAGGTCGGCGCGTCCGTCGCGCGAGTGGTCGTTGTCGTCCACGTGCGGCTGGACGGCCGCGCCGTAGGTCGACAGGTGGGTGAACACGTCGTACGTGCCGGCCACGCCGCAGTCGTGGCTGTCGTCGGCGACGCCCCAGGAGACCACGCCGATGACCTTGCCGCCGGCCACCAGCGGGCCGCCGGAGTCGCCGGAGCAGGTGGTCTTGTTCGTGGTGTCGTCACCGGTGGCGGGCACGCCCGCGCACATCATGTGCCCGGGCTTGAAGACGCCGGGGCCGACCGCCGCGTCCAGCGCGCTGGAGCAGGTCGCGTCGGAGTTCACCGGCTCGGCCAGGTGCCGCAGCGTGGGGGCCAGGTTGGGGCTGCCGGCGGCGGAGTCGGTGACGCCCCAGCCGTAGACGGTGGCCTGGGTGCCGGCGGTGTACTGCGACGCGTCCGTGCTCTTGGCGGTCGGCAGCGTCTTGTACGGCAGCGGCTGGTCGAGCGTCAGCAGGGCCACGTCGTTGTCGAGCGTGGCGGGGCTGAACGAGGAGTAGTGCCAGACCCGCTTGACGGTGGCGACGGTGCCCTCGGGGTCGCTGCCCCCGCCGCCGACGAGCTTGGCGGTGCCGCCGAGGACCAGGCCGTGGTTCACCCAGTCCAGCGCGGCGCCGTTCTCGTCCTCCACGCAGTGCGCGGCGGTGAGCACCTTGTTGGGCGCCACCAGGGTGCCGCCGCAGGTGAAGTAGAAGTTGCCGTCGTTGTCCCACTCGAACAGCAGCTGCACCATCCACGGCGCGGCGCTGAAGGCGGTGTCGGTGCCGCCGATGATCTGCGGCTTGGCGGTGCTGCCCGACGTGGTCGCGGGCTGGGTGGTGCCGGTGAGGTGGGCCCCCTTCGGGGGCAGCAGCACCGGCTTGGCGCCGCCGCTGTCGGCGTGCGCGGTGGCCGTCAGGCCGGTCGCGGTGAGCGCGGCCGCGGCCACCGAGGCGGTCAACAGCCGCCGTACCAGCGGCAGTCGCCGCTTCCCCCCTATGTGGTGCGCAAGTTGCACGCGAACTCCTGAGAGTCAGAAGATGTGCCAGGACGGCCGCGCTCGAAGGGCGCGGCGGGGGCACGGGATCGAAGCCGCAGGAGGTCCCCCCAACCTGCGGCTGCCAGATCCTATGACATACATATGAGCCCGCCCTCCGGCGAGGACCGGAGGGCGGGCAAAGTTACGGTAAACCCAGGGTGTCAGCCGAGCAGACTGTACATGTTCCAGCCGCCGCTGATCTTCTGCCACGGGGCGAACGCGGCCGGGCCGGCCACCCCCTGTCCCTTGAACAGGAACAGCGTCCCCGAGGGCACCCGCGCCAGCAGGTCCGCGTGGCCGTCGCCGGTGAAGTCCCCCACGGCCACCAGCTTGTCGAAGCCGTTGAAGCCGCTGCCGACCTGCACCGCCGGGCCGAACGGCGCCGCGGTGGTCCCGGTGCCCGGCAGCACGTACAGCGCGCCGCTCGCGGTGTCGCGGCCGAGCACGTCCGCGATGCCGTCGCCGGTGTAGTCGCCGTGGCCGACGACCAGGTTGTACCGGCTCCAGGAGGCGTTGGTCAGCACCGCGGTGGTGAACAGCCCGTTCCCCTTGCCCGGGTACACCCACACCCGGCCCGCGGAGTCCTCGGTGAGCAGGTCGGGGATGCCGTCGCCGGTCATGTCGCCGGGCACCACGATCGCCTTGACGGTCTTCCAGCCGGAGCCGATCTGGCTGTAGGAGTACGAGGCGCGGTCGGCCGTGCGGTGTCCCATGAAGACGTTGCCGGACGAGGTGGCGCGCAGGATGTAGTCCTGGTAGCCGTCGCGTTCCAGGTCGGCCTGGACCACGGTGTCGTAATTGGCGAACGAGATCGGGGCGTTGGCCCTGGACCGCACGCCGGTGCCGGTGGAGGCGTAGGCGTAGGAAGCGCCCGCGGACGTCTTGGCGACGATGTCGGCCTTGCCGTCGCGGGAGATGTCGGTGTCGAAGAGGCGCGGCTGGACCGCGCCGCCGTAGCCGGACACCTTGGTGAACACGTCGTACGTGCCCGGCACGTTGCAGTCCTGGGTGTCGTTCGCGACGCCCCAGGAGACCACGCCGACGATCTTGCCGCCGGCCACCAGCGGACCGCCGGAGTCGCCCGAGCAGGTCGTCTTCCCCGTCGCGTCGTCGCCGGTGCCGCCCTCGCCGCCGCAGATCATGTGGCCGGCGACATAGGCGTCGCCGCCGACCGCGGCGTCGAGTTCGTCGGCGCACGCGGTGTCGGAGTTGACCGGCAGCGTCAGGTGCTGGAGCGTCTCGGCGAGGTTCTGGCTGTCCACCCCGGAGTCGGTGACACCCCAGCCGTACACCGTCGCCTGGGTGCCGGGCGCGTAGAGCGCGGCGTCGTTCGGCGTGGCCAGCGGCAGCGTCTTGAGGTTCAGCGGCGTGTCCAGCGTGAGCAGCGCGATGTCGTTGTCGTACGCCGCGCCGTCATAGGACGGGTGCAGCCACTGCGAGCGGACCAGGGCGACCGGGCTGACGTCGGTGCCGCCGAGGACGCCGGTGTCGGCGACCACCACGCCGTTGTCCGCCCAGTCGAGGCCGTCGACGCAGTGGCCGGCGGTCAGCACCTTGTTCTGCGCGACCAGCGTGCCCCCGCAGAAGATCGCGGTGCCGTCCGCGTTGAAGTACCAGAGCTGGACCATCCACGGCGCGTTGTCGATGTTGGTGGTGCTGCCGCCGATGATCTGCGGCGCGGCGTGGCCGCCGCGCGGGGCGGTCAGCTGCCGCGCGGCCTGCTGGACGCGGGCGCGCAGCGCGGCGTCGCCCTCGGAGGCGCCGGCTCGCGCGGTGGTCGCGGCGCGGACGGCGCCGGCCCGCGCGGTGTCGGCGTGCGCGGCGCCGGCGTGGGCGGTGTCGGCGTGGGCGGTGTCGGCATGCGCGGGCACGCCGAGGATCAGGCTCGCGGCGCCCATGGCCAGCGCCGCGAGCGGAGCGGTCACGCGGGCATGCCGCGGCCACCCCCCGGTGAAGCGGATCACACAGATCTCCTGTCGTGGACGAACACGTGCGCACAGGAGGTCCCCCTGCCTGCGGCCGCCGCAGCGTACGGCGCGGACATGAATGCGCCCCCCGGCGGGAACCGGGGGGCGGGTGAACGTCCGGCGAACGGGCCGCGACACGACGCTTCCTGACGGGTCGTCAGTTCGTGCCATCAGCCCACGTCGTCAGCCCACGTCGTCAGCTCGTGCCGACGGGGCGGCCGGCGGCGTCGGTGCCGCCGCCGGCGCTGCCGTCAGTCGTTGTTCTGGCCAGGCGTGGTCTTGGCGATCTGCAGCAGGAACTCCGCGTTGGACTTGGTCTGCTTCATCTTGTCCAGCAGCAGCTCGATCGCCTGCTGCTGGTCCAGCGCGTGCAGCACCCGGCGCAGCTTCCAGACGATGCCCAGCTCCTCGCCGCCGAGCAGGATCTCCTCCTTGCGGGTGCCGGACGCGTCGACGTCCACCGCGGGGAAGATGCGCTTGTCGGCGAGCTTGCGGTCGAGCTTGAGCTCCATGTTGCCGGTGCCCTTGAACTCCTCGAAGATCACCTCGTCCATCCGCGAGCCGGTCTCGACCAGCGCGGTGGCCAGGATGGTCAGCGAGCCGCCGTCCTCGATGTTGCGCGCCGCGCCGAAGAACCGCTTCGGCGGGTAGAGCGCGGTGGAGTCGACACCGCCGGACAGGATGCGGCCGGAGGCCGGCGCCGCCAGGTTGTAGGCGCGGCCCAGGCGGGTGATGGAGTCCAGCAGCACGACCACGTCGTGGCCCAGCTCCACCAGCCGCTTGGCGCGCTCGATGGCCAGCTCGGCGACCGTGGTGTGGTCCTCGGCCGGGCGGTCGAAGGTCGAGGAGATGACCTCGCCCTTGACCGACCGCTGCATGTCGGTGACCTCTTCCGGACGCTCGTCGACCAGGACGACCATCAGGTGGCACTCGGGGTTGTTGGTGGTGATCGCGTTGGCGATCGCCTGCATGATCATGGTCTTGCCGGTCTTCGGCGGGGCCACGATCAGGCCGCGCTGGCCCTTGCCGATCGGCGACACCAGGTCGATGATCCGCGTGGTCAGCACACCCGGGTCGGACTCCAGCCGGAGCCGGTCCTGCGGGTAGAGCGGGGTGAGCTTGTTGAACTCCGGACGGCCGCGGCCGGAGTCGGCGCCCATCCCGTTGGCGGAGTCCAGCCGGACCAGCGCGTTGAACTTCTCGCGCCGCTCGCCGTCCTTGGGCTGCCGCACCGCGCCGGTGACGTGGTCGCCCTTGCGCAGGCCGTTCTTACGGACCTGGGCGAGCGAGACGTACACGTCGTTCGGGCCCGGCAGGTAGCCGGAGGTCCGGATGAACGCGTAGTTGTCGAGGATGTCGAGGATGCCGGCGACCGGGATCAGCACGTCGTCGTCGGCCACCTGCGGCTCGCCGCCGCCGGCGAAGTCGTCACGGCCCCGGCCGCGGCCCCTGCGGTCGCGGTAGCGGCCCCGGCGCCGGCCGCGACCCTCGCCGAACTCGTCGTCGTCCTGCTGGCCGCCGCCCTGCTGGCCCTGGCCCTGGTTCTGGCCGCCGCCCTGGCGCTGCTGGCGGTTGCCGTCGCCGCCGTCCTCGCCGCGGTTGCGCTGGCGGTCGCGCTGCCGCTCGCGGCGGTCGCCGCGCTGGCCGCGCTGGCGGTCCTGGCGGTCGTCGCCGCCCTGGCCCTGCTTGGCGTCGCCGCCCTTGTCGCCGCGGTCGCCGCGCTCGCCCTTGTCGGCCTTCTCGCCCTTGTCGGCGCGGTCACCGCCCTTGTCGCCGCGGTCGGCACGGTCCGCGTCCGCCGCGCCGCCCTGGCGGCCCTCGGCGGTGTCGGCGGCGGCCTGGGCGGCCTGCCCGGCGCGGTCGCCGCGGTCGGACTGCTCGGCCCTCGCCGCGGTCTTGGCCTTCTCACCGGCCGGCTGGCCGGGGATCTCGATCTGCTGGGCCTCGGCGCCCTGCGCCGTCTCGACCTCGCCCGCCTGCTCCAGACGGGCCCGGGAGGTGGCCCTGCGCTTCGGCTTCTCCGCCGCCGGCGCGGCCTCGGCCTGCGGGGCGGTCGCCCCGCCGCCGGCCTGGCGCTCCTTGATGGTCTCGATCAGCTGGCTCTTGCGCATCCGCGCGGTGCCCTTGATGCCGAGGCCGGAGGCCAGCTGCTGGAGTTCGGCCAGGACCATGCCGTCCAGACCGGTACCGGTCCGGCGCCGCCGCGTGGGACTGGCCGGGGCGGCACCGGAGGCAGGAGCGGCGGCGTCGGACGAGGCGACAGAGTTGTCTGCGCGCACGCCCATCAGATCGGTGGTGTCGCTCACGAAGGGTCCTTCCCTGGAGCGGACGTCGGCCTGTCTGGCTCGGCGACCGGTCGTGCTGTCCGGATCTGTGCGTTTCCGCTGTTCAGAGCCGGGGCGGTGGTCCGCCTGATGGCGGCAGAAATACATACGTGCTGAATCGGTACCGAGGAGCCCCCGTGGAGAACCCGTGGGACAACCCCTGGATCACGTACCGAATCCGGAGCGTGCTCGACACTGCGCGGGCAGGCTGTCCGACTCCCCAGTCAGGCTGCCTGTGCGGTGTGGGAGGCTCCCGGAAGATGTGCCGACCGCTGCCGTGTGCGACAACGCACCCGGCACTTGCGGGGACACAGCGCATCGCGCCCATCGGGCGGCGAATGCTGGCTTGAGGTTAACACTACCCCGTCCCACACATATTCCCCTCTCTCCGGCCGGCAATCGTGTCACTGCCCCCCTGCGAGCGGCAGGACACTGGCCCCGGCCGTGTCCAGCGCCAGGCGGTTGGCCGCCCAGCCCTCACCGGCGAACCGGGAGACCTTGTCCGCGGCCCCCTCGTCGGTCAGCGCGAGCACCGTGGGCCCGGCGCCCGACACGACAGCAGGGACGCCCTCCGCGCGCAACCGGTTCACCAGCGCCAGGCTCTCCGGCATGGCCGGACCCCGGTACTCCTGGTGCAGGCGGTCCTCGGTGGCGGGAAGCAGCAGCTCAGGACGCCGGGTGAGCGCCTCCACGAGCAGGGCGGCCCGGCCGGCGTTCGCCGCGGCGTCCACATGGGGGACGGTACGCGGCAGCAGTCCGCGGGCGGTCTCGGTGGCCAGCGGCACGGCCGGCACGAAGACCACCGGCACCAGCGAGCCGGCGGGGTCCATCCGGACCGCGCGGGCGGCGCCGCCCTCGGTCCAGGCGAGCGTGAAGCCGCCCATCAGGCAGGCGGCGACGTTGTCGGGGTGGCCCTCGATCTCGGTGGCCAGCTCCAGCAGCGCGGTGTCGTCGAGCACCCCGGGCCCGCCTATGGTGACCGCGCGGGCGGCGATGATGCCCGCGCAGATGGCGGCCGAGGAGGAGCCGAGGCCGCGGCCGTGCGGGATGCGGTTGGCGCACACCACCTCCAGGCCGCGCGGCTGGCCGCCGAGCAGGTCGAAGGCGGTCCGCAGCGACCGCACCACCAGGTGCTTCTCGTCGCGGGCCAGCGTGTCGGCGCCCTCGCCCGCGATGTCCACGTGCAGCCCGGCGTCGGCGACGCGGACCACCACGTCGTCGTAGAGCCCCAGGGCCAGGCCGAACGCGTCGAAGCCGGGGCCGAGGTTGGCGCTGCTCGCGGGGACGCGCACTCGTACTGCGGCAGCGCGGAACGCGGGACCGGCCATGGTTCGACGAATCTCCTCGGTGCGGGTCGCCCTGCGGGCGCGGCATCGTTGCCGTCGCGGCCGGGCGGGGAGTCGGCGGTCCTTGGACAACCGCCGGATGCGGGGCACGCACGAACGATACGAACGCATCGAACGCACGATGTGCGCGCCGCTGAACCAAGCGTATCGAAGGAAGGTTCTCCTGCGACATAGGGCGCACGCACCGCGCGTGATGCGTGTCGCGTGCCGTGTGTGCGCCCCCGCCTGCGCGGCAGCAGGCCGCCGCGGGTCGGCCCGGGTCGCCACGGGGCGGCCCGGGTCGCCACGGATGGGCCCGGGTCGCCACGGGTCGGCCCGGGTCGCCACGGATGGGCCCGGGTCGCCACGGGTCGGCCCGACGCTTCGCGGATCGGGCCGGGCCGTCCCGGGCGGGCCGGCTCGCCGCGGTCGGGCCGGCGCGCCGCGGTCGGGCCGGCGCGCCGTCGGTCAGGCCAGCCCGAGGCTGCGGGCCGCGGTGTCCGCGTCGACCGGGACCGTGGTGGGCTGCGGCGCCCCGGCCACCGCCCAGTCCGGGTCCTTCAGGCCGTTGCCGGTGACCGTGCAGACGATCCGCTGGCCGGGGTCGACCCGGCCCTCGTCCGCGGCCTTGAGCAGCCCGGCCACCGACGCGGCCGACGCGGGCTCGACGAAGACGCCCTCCTGCGCGGCGAGCAGCCGGTACGCGACCAGGATCTGGCGGTCCGTCACCGCCTCGATCAGCCCGCCGGACTCGTCCCGCGCCTGCTCGGCGAACTGCCAGGACGCCGGGTTGCCGATCCGGATCGCGGTGGCGATGGTCTGCGGCTGGCGCACCGGCTCGCCGTTGACGATCGGCGCGGCGCCGGACGCCTGGAAGCCCCACATCCGCGGCCGCCTCGACGCCACACCGTCCGCCGCGTACTCGCGGTAGCCCTTCCAGTACGCGGTGATGTTGCCCGCGTTGCCGACCGGGAGCACATGGATGTCCGGCGCGTCGCCGAGCGCGTCCACGATCTCGAACGCGGCGGTCTTCTGGCCCTCGATGCGGACCGGGTTGACCGAGTTGACCAGCGCCACCGGGTACTTCTCGCTCAGCCCCCGGGCGAGGTCCAGGCAGTCGTCGAAGTTGCCGTCCACCTGGAGGATGCGGCTGCCGTGCACCAGCGCCTGGCCCATCTTGCCCAGCGCGATCTTGCCCTGCGGCACCAGCACCGCGCAGACCATCCCGGCGCGCACCGCGTACGCCGCGGCCGACGCGGAGGTGTTGCCGGTGGAGGCGCAGATGACGGCCTGGGCGCCCTCCTCCTTGGCCCGCGAGATCGCCATGGTCATGCCGCGGTCCTTGAACGACCCGGTGGGGTTGGCGCCCTCGACCTTCAGGTACACGTCGCAGCCGGTCCGCTCGGACAGCACCTGCGCGGGCACCAGCGGCGTACCGCCCTCCAGCAGGCTGACCACGGGGGTCGAGGCGGAGACCGGCAGCCGGTCCCGGTACTCCTCGATGATCCCCCGCCACTGGTGGGCGCCGGCGGCGCGGCCGGTGCGCGGCGCCGCGGCGCCGTCGGGCATTCGAGGCTCGTCCAGGCTTGCGTTCATCAGGATCTACTCCCCTTCCACGCGCATGATGCTGGCCACACCGCGTACGGTGTCGAGATTGCGCAAGGCCCCCACGGTCGCCGAGAGCGCCGCGTCCTTGGCCCGGTGGGTCACGACGACCAACGAGGCCTCCCCGTCCTTGCCTTGCTGGCGCACGGTGTCGATGGACACGTCGTGCTCGGCGAACACCGTGGCGACCTGAGCGAGGACGCCGGGTTTGTCCGCCACGTCGAGGCTGATGTGGTAGCGGGTGACCACATCCCCCATCGGGCTGACCGGCAGGTGCGTGTACGCGGACTCGCCGGCTCCGGTGGTCGCCGCCAGCTTGTTGCGGCAGGCGGCCACCAGGTCGCCGAGGACGGCGGAGGCGGTGGGTGCACCGCCGGCGCCGGGACCGTAGAACATCAGCCGCCCGGCCGCCTCCGCCTCGACGAAGACGGCGTTGTACGCCTCCCGGACGGAGGCCAGCGGGTGGCTCAGCGGGATCATCGCCGGGTGCACCCGGGCGGTGACCGAACGGCCGTCGGCCGAGCGCTCGCAGATCGCGAGCATCTTGACCGTGCATCCCATCTTCCTGGCCGACGCGATGTCCGCGGCGGTGACCTCGGTGAGGCCCTCGCGGTGCACGTCGTCGATGGTGACGCGGGTGTGGAAGGCGATCCCGGCCAGGATCGCGGCCTTCGCGGCGGCGTCGAAGCCCTCCACGTCGGCGGTCGGGTCGGCCTCGGCGTAACCGAGCGCGGTGGCCTCGTCCAGCGCCTCGCTGTAGCCGGCGCCGGTGGAGTCCATCTTGTCGAGGATGAAGTTGGTGGTGCCGTTGACGATGCCCAGCACCCGGGTGACCCGGTCGCCGGCCAGCGACTCGCGCAGCGGCCTGATCAGCGGGATCGCACCGGCCACCGCGGCCTCGTAGTAGAGGTCCACGCCGTGCTCGGCAGCCTTGGCGTGCAGGCTCGCGCCGTCCGCGGCCAGCAGCGCCTTGTTCGCCGAGACGACCGACGCGCCGTGCTCGAAGGCGGTGGTGATCAGCGTGCGGACCGGCTCGATGCCGCCGATGACCTCGACCACCACGTCGATGTCGCCGCGCTTGACCAGCGCGGTGGCGTCGGTGGTGAGCAGGTCGGACGGCACGCCCTCGCGGACCCGGTTGGGGCGGCGGACGGCGATCCCGGCCAGCTCGATCGGCGCGCCGATCCGCTGGGCCAGGTCGTCCGCCTGCGTCGTGATGATGCGCGTGACCTCGGAGCCGACCACACCGCACCCCAGGAGCGCCACCTTCAGCGGACGCGTACGCATCATCCGACCTCGTTTCTCGTACCTCGTGAGGAACCCAGTCTCACGCACCGGACGGGAGAAGCCACGCCCTGTCCGGATCGCGAGACCCCTGCGCCGTACGGCGGACGCGGCGGACATTTTTTCCGCCGGTCCGCCGATCGGCGGCGAATTTGCGCTCAGCCGACGTCCAGGCGCAGCAGGTCGTCCTCGGTCTCGCGCCGTACGATCACCCGCGCGCGGCCGTCCGCGACGGCGATCACCGGGGGACGCAGCGCGTGGTTGTAGTTGCTCGCCATCGACCGGCAGTACGCGCCGGTGGCGGGCACCGCCAGCAGGTCGCCGGGGGCAAGGTCCGCGGGCAGGAACGCGTCCTTGACCACGATGTCCCCGCTCTCGCAGTGCTTGCCGACCACCCGGCTGAGCATCGGCTCCGCGTCGCTGGTGCGGGAGACCAGCGCGACGCAGTACTCGGCGTCGTACAGCGCGGTGCGGATGTTGTCCGACATCCCGCCGTCCACGCTGACGTAGGTGCGCAGGCCCGGCAGCTCCTTGGTGGTGCCGACCTCGTAGAGGGTGAACGCGGTCGGGCCGACGATCGCGCGGCCGGGCTCGACGGACAGCCGCGGCGGCCGCAGCCCGGCCGCCTCGCACTCGCGGGTGACGATGTCGCCGAGCGCCTTGGCGATGTCCTGCGGCTCCCACGGGTCGTCGTCGGGGGTGTACGCGATGCCGAGGCCGCCGCCGAGGTCGATCTCGGGCAGTTCCAGGCCGTGCTCGTCGCGCACCGCGGCGAGCAGTCCGACCACGCGGCGGGCGGCCACCTCGAAGCCGGCCATGTCGAAGATCTGCGAGCCGATGTGGCTGTGGATGCCGGCCAGCTCCAGGCTGCCTCGCGCCAGCACCCGGCGGACCGCCTCGGCGGCCTGCCCGTCGGCCAGCGACAGGCCGAACTTCTGGTCCTCGTGCGCGGTCGCGATGAACTCGTGGGTGTGCGCCTCGACGCCGACGGTGACCCGGATCTGCACCCGCTGCCGGACGCCGTGCCGCCGGGCCGCGTCGGCGACCCGGTCGATCTCCTGGAAGGAGTCGAGCACGATCCGCCCGACGCCGGCGCCCACCGCGCGCTCGATCTCCGCGGCGCTCTTGTTGTTGCCGTGCAGCGCGATCCGCTCGGCGGGCATGCCGGCGTCGAGCGCGACCGCGAGTTCGGTGCCGGAGCAGACGTCGAGGTTCAGGCCCTCCTCGTGCAGCCACCTGACCACGGCGCGGGACAGGAACGCCTTGCCGGCGTAGAACACGTCGGCGCCGTCCCCGAAGGCACTGCGCCAGGCCCGGCAGCGGGCCCGGAAGTCCTGCTCGTCCATCACGTACGCGGGGGTGCCGTACTCCTGCGCCAGCGCCCGTACGTCCAGGCCGCCGACCTGCGCGGCGCCGTCGTCGTTACGGGTCACGGTGCGCGACCAGATCCGCGGGTCGAGGTGGTTGAGGTCGGCGGGCGGCGCGGCGTAGTGCCCTTCGGGCAGCACGTCGGCGTGACGGGGGCCTGCGGGGTGTGCGGAGCGGCTCACGGGCGTGGACTTTCTGTGCGGGGCTCGGGTGGTGCTCTGGTGGTGCTGGGCGCTTGGCTCGGCGTGATCGGTGTGACGGGCGTGTCGGCGTGTCGGCGTGATCGGCGGCCGGGTGCGGGGCGGGCGTCGCGGGCGCGTACCGGCGCGGCCGGGGGTTCAGAGGTGGTCGGGGGATCAGAGGTGGTCGGGGGCGGTGATGCCGAGGAGGTGCAGGCCGCCGGCGAGCACGACGCCCGTCGCGTCGGCGAGGCGGAGGCGGGCGGCGTGGGCGGCCGAGGGTTTCTCGTCGCCCTTCGGCAGCGGCGGACACTCCTGCTGGAAGCGCAGGAAGGCGTCGGCGAGCCGCTCCAGGTGCCGCGCCACCCGGTCGGGCGCGTGGCGGCGCGCGGCGGTCTCCACGACGCGCGGGAAGTCGGCGATCAGGCCGAGCAACTCGGTCTCGGCGGGGTGGTGGTACGGGTCCTGCGCCGGCTGTTCGACGTCGATGCCCAGGTCGTGGGCGTGGCGTTGCAGTGCCCGGGTGCGGGCGTGGGCGTAGCGGACGCGGAACAGCGGGTTGGCCTCGCGCTGCACGAGGAGGTCGGGGGTGAGGCGGGGGACGTCCTCGGCGGGCGGGCGGAGGTAGGCCCAGCGGGTGGCGTCGGGGCCGAGGGCGCCCGGCGCGGGGGGCGCGGCGGGCGTGGTGTCCTGGAGCGGTGGTTCGGCGGACGGGAGCGGCGGCGCGGTGACCGGGAGCGCCGGATCGGCGGACGGAAGCGGCGGCGCGGCCGGCGGGAGCGGCGAATCGGCGGCCGGGAACGGCGGCTCGGCGGCCGGGAGCGGCGGCTCGGCGACGGTGACGGGCTGCGGCGGGCCGGGGCGCGCGCCTGCGGCGTGCAGCAGCGCGTTGACCGCTTCGGCGACGACGGCGGCGCGGGGGCCGGTGTCGCCGGTGACGGTCAGCGCCTCGTCGGCCAGGCCGTCCCCGTGCCCGTAGCCGCCGCGCTGCTGGCGCACCTGGCGTACGACGTCGCCGTACGCACACGCGTCGAGCGTGATGTTCAGGAATCCGGCGCCGGCGATCTCGACCCCGGCGATGCCCGGCTCCTTCTCCAGCCGGCGGGCGAGCACGGCGGCGACCTCGTACGGGCTGCGACCGGCCGGGCCGGCGAGCTGGAGCGCGACATTGGTCGCGTAGTCGCCGCAGCCGGGACGCGGCGGGCGCTGCACCACGGCGCGCTCCGGCAGCGCGGGCACGTCCAGCTCCCCGGCCTCGACGGCACGGCGCACCGTCGCGAGGACGGTGCGGGACAGCTCGGCGGGGGTCACGCACAAAAGCGTAGGGGAGGAGGGGGCGGGGAGGGCGAGGGGGTTTCGGCGGAGGCCCCCTCCCGCTGCCCGCGGCGGGCGGATCGACGCGCGCGCGGGGCTACGGGCCGGCCGGTCTCCCGGGCCGCCGGCCCACCGGGCCCACCGGGCCACCCACCGGCTACCCGCCTACGGGCCGGAGGTGGCGGGGGTGCGGCCACGGTACTGGTCGGGCGGCGGGTCGACGTCGGGGTCGTCGGAGCCGCTGGGGGTGCTCGGGCCGCCCGGGCCGGCTGGGCCACCCGGGCCGCACTGGTCGCCGCCGGGCGGGGAGGCGGCGCGGCGCGCGGCGAGGCGGCGTACCGTCTCGACCAGCTCGGCGGGCTCGAACGGCTTGGCCAGGTAGGCGTCGCCGACACCGTCCGCGACGGTGCCGGCGCTGACCATGACGATGCCGGTGTCCTGCGTACGGGGATCGGCGCGCAGCCGGGCGGCCGTGCGCTCACCGTCGAGCCGGGGCATCACCACGTCGAGCGTCACGACATCCGGCTGCACGCGGTGCACGATCTCCAGGCACTCGGCACCATCGGCCGCGGTCACGACCTCGAAGCCCTCCAGCTCAAGGTTGACCCTGATCAGCTGCCGGATCACCTTGTTGTCATCCACCACAAGGACCCGGCCGGACGCGCCCGTCACACCCGAAAGCCTAGGCGTGCCCGCCGCGACCCGTCCGCGTTTTCCCCATTTCTTCCCGCCCAAGGGTGAACCCCGCTCCCCCATCCGCCCCCACCACAGCCTCCACCCGCGCCCCCTCCCCCACCCCACCGAAACCCTGTCAGGCCCACCCCTCCCAACCTGGTACTGTTCTTCCCGTCGCCCCCGTAGCTCAGGGGATAGAGCAACGGCCTCCGGAGCCGTGTGCGCAGGTTCGAATCCTGCCGGGGGCACCGCAGGTCAGGTGCCTACAAGACCCCCTGATCAGGTAGTTCGCCTGACCAGGGGGTCTGTCACTGTGTGCAACCATGCGCCACGCAAGGCACCTCTAGGACGGGCAGCGCGGGACATGCGCGGGATCGGACATTCGCGGAACAATCCCCTAGAACGGGGACATCGAGCGCCCCGCAACTAGTGCTGCGGGGCGCTCGATGCTGATCATGACTCGTATTCATTCAGCAGGGCGTCGATACGGCGATTGGCTACGACGTGTCTGCCGTGCAGACATTTGGCGTACCTGGCTAGGAGGATCTCGACGCTGTTACCAGCACGTTCAGCCACCTCCGTGGGATCGAGCCCTGCGTTCAGCCAGGTTGACAACGCCGAGTGACGGAGGTCGTACGGACGGTCGGCCAGAGGGCTGGCGGCAAGTTCGGGCGGCAGTCCGAGTTCCCGAGCCTCCGCCCACACCCGCGAGTAGGTGGAGGAACCCACGAGGCCACCGCGCTCGTTGAAGAAGAGTCGGCCGTCGTCGGCCGTGCCGAAGGTGTCGATGCTCTCGCGCCAAATCGCGACTAGTTGCGGCGGCAGAGGCACGGGCCGGACATCTTCCGGCTCACGGTTTTTCAACCCGCGGTCGTCGTGCACCTCGCCGGTCCCGGTCCACTTCTTGCCCGCCGTCGGCCGGGTACGGTGCAGCAGAACCCGGCCCCACCCTTCCTCCGGCAGGTCACAATCTACGCGCGCCACGCCGACGGCCTCGGCGGGGCGGAGACCGGCGTAGTACATCCCAGCGAACAGCCCCACCAGGCGGCGCCCCCGGGCCCGCTCGTACCCGCCCACATACGACACCGCGTCGATCAGTACGCGCGCCTGTTTGGGGTTGGCCACCACGCGGGGATCGACGGGTATCACCCGGGGCGGCTTCTGCCAGGACACCGCGTTCACGGGGTTGTCTTTGATTTCGCCCAACTCCACCGCATAGTTGAGCGCGTTGACCAGAACCTTTCGCTTCCTCTTCACCGTCTCGCTGCTGGCCGCCGTCCCGTCCAGTTTCAGCTTCAGAGCATCGAGCACTCCGCGCATCACGGCCGGTTGTTCGAGGTCCCTCAGCGCAGGCGAATGCATGGCCACCCAGTCGATCGCAGCGGCTGCTCCAGTCGGCATCTCTCGCTCAGCTGGTCCTGGCAGCACGAACGCCCAGTCGCGCAGGGCTCGTTGCAAAGCGTTGTCCGAGGGTTGGTCTGGACGCTTGGGCACCAACGCTTTCGTCACGGCAGTGAGAGCCTCGTTGATGTCGTCACGGTAGTTCGGAGCGGCATGGGGCCACTTCATCGCGAGGTATTTCAGCGCAAACGCGTACCAACTGAGTCCGGCCTGCTGTTCCTCCATGGATGCGGGAAGGCCGGTCTCCGTGTCGAACTGCTCTCCGGCTTCCTGAGCCATCAGCAAGCGCGCCCTGAGCTTGTCAGCGAGCCCTTTGGTCGCCCGGGATCGAGAGATTTCGCGCCCGGCTACGGCCCACCGCACCTCGTAGGTGTCTTTCCCTTGTCGTCGCTTGACCCTGACGCTCCATATGCGAACGTCGCTGGTCTTCAAGCCGCCTCATCCTCTCTGTCAGCCAACCACTGCACGAACACGCTGCGCCGGATGCGCAATTCACCATTCGGCAACTTGAACGCTTTCGGCCCCATACCAAGCTCACGCCACCGGTAAAATGTTCGCCGCGAGATACCATTTAGCTCTTCCAGTACCTCCGGCACCGTCATCAGCACGTCACCTTTCGGCCGCCCGATCACGCGGCCCCCTTCTCGGCCGTAACCTCCTGCAGTCCGCTGGCGGGAGGAGCCGTTGTACCTCTGTCCCGTCCCCGTCCCGGACGGCGCGGAACCGATGTTCGGACCGGCTGGAAGTGACGTGTTGCTCGTCGCAAAGAGGACCCTCATCTCGTCGAACCGCGCAATCACATGGACGCAACGCGGCAAGGACACGGCGGCAGCCCCTTGCCGCCGGCCGCAGTCCCCGCTGATCCGCTGCCAAGCAGTCGGTGCGGGACGACAACAATGATCCTCAGAAAGAGCGTTTTGCCTGACGGTATTTTCCGTGTTATAGGGACCGTAGCCCCAGGCGGCAGGGGCGGGCAGCCCTGCTCCCTACCCACGGCGAGGGACACAAATACGGGGGCAGCGGACTCTCATAATCGTGCTATCGATGCTCCAAGCAGTCGACCCCGGGCTCACGTCAGTAACGTGACGGTAGGTCCATCCGCACTTCGTCGTCTACAACAGTGGGGCAACACGAGTCGCATGGACGGGCACAGGGAAACGGTCACCGCAACGAACCGGGGAAAGCCATACTTTGCCATGGATGCCGCCGAGTCGTCCACCCTTTGACGAGAAAATTCATTTGCCGTTAGCGAAATTCGGCTCGGACATATCCATGCGGCACCCCCACCCTCACGAGTCATCAAGGGCCGCGCCGCCCCGGCTCGTTGATGACCGGCGCGAACAGCCACGTCCTGGTAGACATCAACGTCCGCCAACAGCAGCATCCCTGGGGTCTTGGGAGCGGCAGGCGAAGAGCAGGGAACGTAACCCGGGACCCCCTACACCTGCGGGTCTAGGCGAGTGGCACGCTGCCGCGTGGCCGGGAAGAGCAGGAAGCCGTGTTCGGTTGCGTCTTTGGAAGTGGTGTAACGGGTGGGACCTGATCCGGGGGTTTGTCCCGGCGTCCGGGTTGGTGCCCGCATAGAGAGACGGCCACCGGCTGATCTTCGAAGTGTCTAGCCTCGAAGGAGATCAGCACGATGACCGCACCTGACAGTCTGCCCCTGCACGCCCTGACCGAGGAGAACCTGGCCTCGGCGAGTCCCGATCTGCTGCGCGCGATGGTCAAGACGTTCAGCGACGCACTCATGTCCGCCGAAGCCGACGTACTCTGCAATGCAGAGTACGGGCAGGTCAGCGACGAACGCGTCAACCACCGCAACGGCTACCGCCCGCGGGAGTGGGACACCCGCGCCGGCACGATCGAGCTGGCCATCCCGAAGCTGCGGCAGGGCAGCTACTTCCCGGCCTGGCTGCTCGAGCGCCGCCGCCGGGCCGAGCAGGCCCTCATCAGCGTGGTCGCCACCGCCTACCTGCTGGGCGTCAGCACACGGCGGGTGGAGAAACTCGCGCAGTCCCTCGGCGTTACCCAGTTGTCGAAGTCGCAGGTCAGCGCGATGGCCAAGCACCTCGACGAGCAGGTGGCAGCGTTCCGCAACCGGCCTTTGGACGCCGGCCCGTATGCGTTCGTCTGGGTCGACGCCCTGACCCAGAAGGTTCGCGAGGGCGGCAGGATCGTCAACGTGCACGCGCTGGTCGCTGTCGGCGTCAACGCCGACGGGCACCGCGAGATCCTCGGCCTGGACGTCGCCACCGCCGAGGACGGCGCCGGCTGGCTGGCGTTCCTGCGCTCGCTGACCGCCCGCGGCCTGTCCGGTGTCCAGCTCGTCGTCTCCGACGCCCACACCGGCCTGGTCGCCGCGATCGGGGCCGTCCTGCCCGGCGCGTCCTGGCAACGCTGCCGCACCCACTACGCAAGGAATCTGCTGAGCCAGGTCCCGAAGTCCGCCCAGCCGTGGGTGGCCACCTTGCTGCGGACGGTCTTCGAGCAGCCCGACGCCGAAGCGGTGACAGCCCAGATGACGCACGTGCTGAACGCCTTGGAGGCGAAGTTCCCCAAGGCTGCAGCCCACCTGGACACCGCCCAGGGCGACCTGCTGGCCTTCACCGCGTTCCCCCGCGAGATCTGGCGGCAGATCTGGTCCAACAACCCCCAGGAGCGACTGAACAAGGAGATCCGCCGCCGCACCGACGTCGTCGGGATCTTCCCCGACCGCACCGCCCTGATCCGCCTGGTCGGCGCTGTCCTGGCCGAGCAGAACGACGAATGGACCGAAGCCCGCCGCTACATGAGCCGCGACATCCTCGCCAAGACCGGCCACCCGAACGTGTCAGAAACCGGCAACACGACCCTGACCACCGAACTCACCGCATAGCCTCAAAACAAGATCACCGAGTGGCCGTCGATACACCACTCCAGCGGACGTGACCCCGTGTTCACCGTTCAGCGGGCATTCAACGGTTCGGCGGTGCGTCCAGCCGGTGCCTGCGACGCTGGGCAGAGATGGAGGAGGGTTCGTTGTGTTTTCGATGACATGCCCAACGGTGTGCCGGGCGCCAGTAGAGGTGCTGACCTCTGAGATCGCGGCCGATTTGGAGGCCAGACATCCGGGGCACCCAAGGCTCGCGGTGTGGCTGCGGATGCTTCGCGCCGCGGGTGTGGTGAGCCGGCCGTGGGTGGCTTCGCTGGAGAAGACGGCCGCCTTAGAAGGTGTGGGGCCCAGGTCTCGGGCGGTCTGGGCGGCGGTGGCCGATCTCGCGGAGCAGGCGGCCATCAGCGCTCTGGCCGTGGCGGGGCTCGACCGCACGGAGGTGGATGCGGTGGTCACGACGCATTCCACGTCGTGGACGGTGCCAGGGCTGGAGGTGGAGATGATCCGGCGTCTGGGGCTCCGCCCGGATGTGACCCGGGTGCCTCTGACCACGCTGGCGTGCGCGGGCGGTGTGCACGCCCTCGTTCAGGCGGCCCGGATCACTCAGGCTCGTCCGGGTAGCCGAGTGCTGGTGGTGGCGGCCGAGGCGCTGAGCACGCTGTACCACCCGGAGCACGCGTCCTTGCAGACGGTGCTGTACGGCGGCTTGTTCGGGGACTGCGCGGCGGCGACGGTGGTGGTCGGTGACGAGGCGCTCGTACCGGAGGGCGCCGGTAGCCTGTGCGGGGAGGCTGCGGTGTGGGAGTGGCTCCAGCCTGACTCGGGGGACCGGTACTGGTCGCGGGTGGACGCCGACGGGCTGCACTTCGATTCCGGGCCGCGTGCATCCCGCGCGGCCGGGGAGGTTCTGCCGCATCTGACGTCATGGCTGGACGGGCGCCCGGTGGAGTGGGCCGCGGTGCATCCGGGCGGTCCCGGGATCATCGCCGGCACCGTGCAGGCGCTGGGCCTTCCCGAGACGGCCGGGCGGCATTCCTTCGCTTCCCTGTCCGGCGGCAACCTGGGCGGGCCGGCGGTCCTGGACGTGTTGCAGCGGACGCTGGCCGCCGGCGACGCGAAGGGCCCCGGGTTGGTGATCGGGTTCGGGCCGGGCTTCAGCGCGACGGCCCTCTACCTGGACGCGGCGCAGACCCACTCCCCCGGCCCGGACGGGGGTCGCGGGACAGCGCGGGAAACGGCGTGACGCCCGGTGCCGGGACCGCGCACACCATCCGCAGGTCGGGGCGGACGACGGGGGTCACGGCCGAGACGGTGATCTCCACCGGCTCGGCGCCCCATGGTGGCATGATCATGGGCCGGGTGGTGCCGTAGGCGCGCGGCTGAACGTCGGCGGTGCCCTCCCAGATCCTGCGCGCGAGCGGGTCGCGGCACACCCGGCGCACCAGGACCTCCAGCTGGCCCGAGCCCTGCTGATGGATGATCTCCCTGCGCAGTTGGGCGAGCAGCAGCGGGGCCCAACGGTGTTCCCAGTCCACGCACTGCTCGCGCCCTTCGCCGGTCAGCAGGCTGATCATGACGTTCGCCCCCGGGGCGCGCATCCAGGGCCAGTTCGCGGCGCCGCGCGCGTTGACGGCCAGGACGTCGTACCCGTTGCTGCACCAGTACGCCCCGTGCCGCATCGCGTGGAGCATCGACAACAGGTCGGCCTGGCACGTCCGGGTCCGACGGGCCGGAGTCACGGTCCGGCGGCCGGTGGCCACACCACACGTACAGCGTCTCGCGCTCGCCGGCGCTCAGCGCCAGCAGGACGGCGATGCGGTCGATCAGCGCCGCGCTGACCCCGTGTGCGGTCCCGGCCTCGATCCTGCGGTAGTGGCGTTCGGTGACGCCCAGGAGCAAGGCCATGACCGGCACGCTCAGCCCGTACCGCAGCCGCTCCGGCGGAAGACGCAGAGCAGCCACAGCCTCGATGTCCTCAAGCCGCCGACGGCGGCGCCAGTGCCGCAGCAGATCCGGCGGGCCGGGGTCGGACATCACATACCAATATTCGGAAAATAAGATGAAAGGCTCATATCGGCAGGATAACCGCACTCCGCGACGTGGCACTCCGGGTCCGGAGTCGACCCGGGTCGGACCCCGGCCAGGGACGGGACCCGACCATTTTCACGGGCCCTGAACCGCGCTCATATGGATTCAGGAGCACCTGCTACCACATCAGGAGTGAGGAGTCTTTCATGACCAGCGCCCGGACCACGGCAGCGGTCACCCGCCTGATGGCCGGGCCGCAGCAGATCAGCCGCCTGTCCCTTGCATGCGACCAGCGCCCGGTCGCCACAGCCCGCCGGTACGTCGGCGCAGTTCTCTCACGCGGCGGCTGGAACCTGCACCCGGACACCGCCGCCGACGCGCAACTCGTCGTCACCGAACTGGTGACCAACGCGGCGCAGCACACCGTGAACGGCCCGACCCATCTGGACCTGGCTCTGTGCCCCGCCGGCGACCTAGTCGTCCTGGTTCGGGACCAGGACCCCGGCGGCATCAGCGAGACCGCGGCCGGCAGATTGGCCACCGACGCGTACGCAGACCCCCGTGCGGAATCCGGCCGCGGCCTGGCCCTGGTACACGCCCTGGCCCGACACGACGGCGTCCGCATCGATGAAACCCGCCGCCACAAGACCGTCTGGGCGGTCCTACCCGTCGCCCCCGGCACGCCCGACAGCGTGCGCAGCATGACAGCCGCCCTCTGGATCAACCGCTTCCTGGCCGCTCCCACGGATCTCACAGACGGGTGACACCGTCCCCACCCGGCGCCAACCCCCACCGACCGAAGACCGCCCTGCGGCAGAAGGAGAACTCCTCTTGGCCACTTCGCCGATCGTGCCGCTGACCGTGACCATCCGCACCCGCAGCGACTACGCCATCACCGACCGGCTGACGCTGCTCGCCGCAGCCCAGACGTTCGCGCTGGAGCAGAACCTGCCCGTCCCCGTGACCCTCGACAGCGCACTGCGAACCCTGCTCACCCACATCGACGACGCCGAACTGGAGGAACATCCCTACGACTTCGGTCTCGTCCCCTTCGGCAGCGGCCTGCTCGCCGCAACCCGCACCGCACACCCCGCCGACGACGTCAAGAACCCCACCGGCGGCGCGACCGACGACGCACCCCCCGGCACCCACTGGCTGACCCTGCCCTCCCAGCCCGGCACCCTGACCGTGGTGCTGGAACGCATCACCCCGCCGCCCTCGCAACTGCCGCCGACCGGCGACACCGTCCCCCACCAGCGCACCGCAAAAAGCACAAACACCGACGCCCCGGCGGACAATCGCTGGATCGTCACCAACCCCGAGACGCTGCTGGCCGCCGCGCGAAGCCTGGCGCAGCTCACCGGCGCGCCGAGGCCAGCCGATATCGCCGCCGCGATGGCCCTGCTGAACAGCGACGGTCCGGACGACATCAGCGCCCACCCCGAACGCTACGGCCTGCACCCCACACCTCATCCCACCCCCGCACCGGCATGGCCCGCATGGCCGTTCCAGCCCCACCCGCCCCGCAGCTACGACAACGAGGCGCGCCCGCACCCAGAAACCGGCTCCGACCCGGCAACCGGCTGAGGCGACCGGCCACCCAGACCGGGGAGGCGGAACGTCCGCCGACCTCCCCGGGCCAGGCCCGAAAACGGCTCCCCGCCGGGCCTGGCCGTCAGCGCAGACCACCGGAACGGCCTGCGCAGACCGGCACGCCGGCTCGGACACGCCCGGGGGCGCCGACGTGCCGCGGGGCCCGCGAACATGGGGACGCGGGCCCCGCACCCACATCCCCAGTCGCACAACCCCGACATCCGCTCGACCGCACGCCGCTCAGGAGCCAGTGCTTCAGCCCAGGTGGAGCACGGTGAGCGCGGTCGTCCAGTCCGTCGCGATGGCCTGCTGCGCCTGAGCCAGGGTGATCTTGCCGCTGCACACCGCGGTGTGCAGCTTCGTCTCGACGGGGTCTTTGGCGTTGTTCACCCCGGTGCCGGGCTTGTGCCCAGGGTCCGGCGGCTCGACGAACAGGTTTCGGGGATCGTTGGGGTCGCCGCCGAGCTGGAGCGAGACGAGGTGATCGTACTCGGCGTCGGACAATGAGCCGGCGTAGCCGTAGGACTTGGCGTTAGCGGCTTTCTCCTTGGCGGTCACCGATTCGGGTGGCCGGATCCCCCCGGTGTACCCGCCCTTCCGGCAGATCGTCGTCCCGATGGTGGCCTGGGTCACGGCGGGGCTGATCGCGCCGGGAGTACAGGCAGGGTCCTCCAGCGGCTCGCCCTTCTCGTACCGGTAATGGCAAGTCCCGACCGGGGGCTGTGCCTGCACTGTGTAGTGCTTCTGCGGGCCCGGTCCGACCGGCAGCGCGGTGACCGACGGCGCGCCCGCAGCCGCGGCCGTCGGCGACGCAGTCGGGGGCGCAGCGGATGTCGCCACCGCCGTGGTCCGATCAGCGGGTGCCGGATTCCCGGAGCCCGTCGGCGACGTATCGGTACTGCACGCGGCCAGCATCAAGATACCGCCGGCAACGGCAACACCAGCGCGTACGGACATCGAATCCCCCGGGTGTAGCAGTACCAACTGCTACGAGACTACCGGCCCCGCCCCGCCCAGTTGGCGCGAACAGTCTGCGTTCCCGCTCACGAGTGATAGGCGGCTCGCGAGTGTGGCCGCAGCCCCAGCAGCTGTGTACTCAGGTCCGAATCCTGCTGCACGAGGTCGTCAGGACGTCTTGAGGATCTTAGGGGCCCGGCGGCGCGTGGGGCAGTGTTACGGTGCCCGTGGCCCCCGGCGGAGAGGCGTACGAATGAGCGGCCCGACGACAGAAGCCCTGGTCACGCTGGGGCGGCGGTACGTGCGCAGTGCGCCGGGCACGTACGGCAAGGCGCGGCTCGCCGACCGCTGGCTGAACCCGCACCTGCGCGAGCAGCCGCGGCGCCGGGTGACCGAGACCGCGGTCGGCGCGCACTTCGCCGTCGATACGCAGGACCTCATTCAGCGGTACCTGTACCTGTTCGGGGTGTGGGAGCCGCGGATGACGCAGTGGCTACGGAACCGGCTCGCGCCCGGCGACACGTTCATCGATGTCGGCGCGAACATCGGCTACTTCAGCGTGCTGGCGTCCCAACTCGTCGGCCCGCGGGGGCGGGTGGCCGCGATCGAGGCGTCCGAGGCGTTCACCGCGCGGCTCGCGCAGAACGCCCGCCTCAACCGCTGCCGCAACATCCGCACTGTGCACACCGCGGTCTCCGACAAACAGCAGACGCTCACGTTCATACTGGCCAGCTCCGCGAACATGGGCGCGAACAGCATCGTCCCCTACGACGGGCCGGCCGAGTCGACGTTCGACATCGAGGCGTACCCGCTGCCCGAGATTCTCGACGCCGACGAGATCGCAACGGCCCGCGTCATCAAGGTCGACGTCGAGGGTGCCGAGGGCAGCGTCGTCCGGGGCATGGCCCCGATGCTCGGCCGGCTCCGCCCGGACGCCGAGATCACTGTCGAGGTCACCCCCGAGCGCATGGAGCAACTCGGCGACAGTGTCGAGGAGTTGCTCGACACCATGCGCGGCGCCGGCTTCCACGTCTACCGCCTGGCCAACGAGTACGCCGCCGCGTCGTACCCGACTGCCCTGCGCGGGGCGTCCGCTGTGCCCGTACGGTGGCGCGGCCCGGTGACCGGCGAGAGCGACCTGATCTTCTCGCGCGTCGATGCCGAGACGCTGCCCTGACTTTCTTGCTCTATTGGCAGATGTCCCAAGGCGGGTACGGGGGTTGGAAAAGACCCGTGGGGCAGGCCGAAGCGCTCGGGGTTGCCCTGATGTCGCTCGGTGTCACATGGTTCGCCGTTAATCTAGCCCCGGCCCCCTGTTCGGAGCCCGCCGCGTCCGCCAACGGCGGCCAACCGGTCTGGACTTCAAGCTGCCACCCCCCTGGTCGAAGTCAAGGTTCGGTGACCGACAGCCCGGCCGTCACGCCGAACGTCGCATGGACAGCTGGAAGCTCGGAGCCGCTACGCGCTGGCCACATCGAGAGTCCGCAGAAGCACGGTCTCCGCGGTGGCGAGCGCTGCCAGGACGTCGGCGTGCAGGTCCGCGGGGATCGAGCGCCGCCCCAGACCGGCGGCGCCGACCGCGTCGGCGAGGGTCTGTTGCTGCGCAGGCTGGAGAGCTGCGCTGCAGACCGGGTGCCCCAGGACGTCGCGCGCCGCGTAGCCGTCGCCGGATATGCATGCGCGGGTGATGACGTCCTGGCAGACCTCGGGCGCACGGTCGCTTTCGCCGAGGGCGTCGACCAGGGCGAGGCGCAGCCGGGTGTGGAAGACGTCCAGCCCCTCCGCGGTCGGGACCCGACCGCACAGCTTGAGCGCGTCGTCGGCCTCGGTGTCGGTGGCGCCACTGCGGCACATGATGGTGAGCACTGCCGCAACAGCCTTCTCCCAGGGGTCTCCGGGCGCGGTCTCGGCCAGGAGCGCGAGGGCAGCGTCCTGGCGTCCACTGGTGGCGTGGGCGAGGATCGCGATCTGTCGCCCGTCGAAGAGGCGTCGGCCGACCCCGCGGAGCGCCTGGAGCCGGTCGTGCGCCTGGTTCCAGCGGCCGGCGATGGCCAGAGCGCGGGCACTGGTGGCGAGCAGGGCCGACCACAGCCACGCCCGGAGATCGTGCTGGTCCTCCAGGCGCGCGGTGAGATGTTCGGCGGGCAGGGCGATGCCCTCGATGACGGTGTCGGCGCGGTCGTTGACCGCGGTGAACAAGTCCTCCATGAGGGCGTGGGCGCGTTCGCCGTCGCCGGCTCGCATGTGGAGCCGGGCAAGGTTGATCACGGGTTCGAGCGCGTGGCGTGCGGCCTGCGCGCCCAGGGGGTGGGCGCGCAGGTACACATCGGCCTGGCGGTGGCACCACTGCCGGGCCAGGTCCGGCAGGCCGACGTCCGATGCCAGGAGGGCGGCCAGGTTGAAGACCGCGGAGGCGGATGCCTGGTCGGTGTCCCTCGCGGCTGCCGCGGCGTGCCGGCGCATGGTGGCCACGCGGTCCGGCAGCGGCGGACAGGCCGGTCGGGGGCGGGCGACGAGGGGAAACCGACGGGCTATCTGTCCGAGGTCCACCGGGTCACTCCCAGGTGACGGTGATAGGGGTCTGGGGGCGGTCGAGCAGGAACCGGCCGGTGTCCGGGGCGGTGGGCTCGGGGCGGTCGGGAAGGTGGAAGCGGACGGTGCGGCTGCGGAAGGTGTCGTTCCAGACAGTGATCTCCCGGGCGACGGACGCGGCGAGCCGGGGCGCGCTGGGGCCATGGCCGATGACGCCGACCTCGTAGCGGCGGGTGCCGTCGTCGGCTGGGTCGGCGGGACGGATCGTCAGGTACGCGAGGCTGCCGTCCCCGGCGGCGGTGGCCATGGCCACCGTGGGGAACATGGGGGTGACCAGGCCCTGTTCGCGGGCCTCGGTCTTGACCTCCATGCGCATCAGCGGGTCATCCAGACGGAGGGAAAGCCACAGGTCCAGCCATTCGAAGGACTCCATGGGCACGAAGTGGACGCCGGTCCATTCGACGTGCCGGTCGGTGGCCAGGACGCCGTCCAGGGTGCTGGTCTCGGCCGTGGCGAGCACGTTGTCCTTGTGCGTCTGGAGGGTGACCTGCCCGTCGCCGGTGAGGTCGATGACGCGCCGCGCGTCGTCGCCGATACCGCGCAGCGGCATGAACACCGCCATCTCGCTGCCGGTGCTCGTCCAGCCCTCGTTGCCGCGCTCGAAGACGATGCTGCGGGAGACGGCGCCGCGCAGGCGGACCGGGACGACGAGCCGACCATCCGGCCGGAGCTGGTCGAGCCAGGGGCGGGGAACTTCGTGGGCGCCCACGGTTGCGATGATGCGGTCGTACGGGGCCGCGGCCGGTGCGCCGAGGGCGCCGTCCCCGAGGATGATGTCCACGCCGCTGACGCCGGCCGTGGTCAGGTGGGCGCGGGCGCCGTCCACGAGGTCCTCGTCCACGTCGACGGCGGTGACGTGGCCGGCTTCGCCGGTGATGGTTGCCATGAGGGCGGCGTTGTAGCCCGTGCCCGCGCCGATTTCCAGGATGCGGTTGCCCGGCTCGATCCCGAGCTGTTCGAGCATCAGCGCCACGATGGTGGGCTGGGACGCGGCGCTGATCCGCGCGCCGTCGGCCCCCCACTTGGTGTAGACGGCGTCGTCGGCGTACGCCTCCGGCAGCGGGCTGCCGGGCACGAAGCAGTGGCGCGGAACAGCCCGGAAAGCGGCTTCCACGGCGGGGCTGGAGACCTTGCCCTTCTTCACCAGGCTTTCGGTGAGGCGGGCGCGAAGCTCGGCGGCTTCCGGGGTGTCGGCGGAGGTGGTGGTGCTCGTCATGGTGCGGACCTTATGGGTGTCGGAGGGGGCGACAGCGTGATTCGGCCGTGTCGGCGTGTGGAAGACCTGGGTCGCGGCGAGGTGGGCGACGGTGGCCTGGTCGGTTGCGGCGAGGCCGGCACGGTTCGCGTGGAAGATGAAGCAGTGCGCCAGAACGGCGCGAAGCCCGCGGTCCAGCTGGCCGTGCTGTGCGAGGCGGGCGAGCTGCTGCCCGGCTTCGGCGTGAGCGTCGGTCCAGGTCGGCGGCAGCAGTTCGGGGGCGCTGCTCGCGTCCACTCGCATCAGGCGGCGTACCTTCTCGCCGACCGCCGCGGCCCGGTGCGGGGGCAGGGCGTGGACCGATGCCGTTCCGCGCAGGTCGAGGACCTGCCCCCAGACGTCGCCCTGCTCGAACCAGTCCAGGCCGGCGGCACGGAACAGTGTGGAGAAGAGCAGCACCGCCCTCTCGCGCGGGCCGAGCCCGTCCGAGCCCTGGGCGGTGAGCAGGTGCTGGCTGTCGTGGTGGAACAGCCGATGGGCGACGTCCATGGCGAGTTCGCCGCCGAAGGCCCGGACTTCGGGCTCGTAGACGCCGCGGGTCCAGCTGGTGATGCGGCCGCCCGCCTGGAGATCGGCGAGCGCGGTCTCGATGACGGCGGGCCGCGGGTCTTCGGAACGCAGCCGCAGACGCCAGCCGGGTGGCTTGCGGATGAACCACCACTGCGCCGCCCCGTCGAGCACGGGCACCAGGCCGTGGATGGCGACATCGTCGGCGACGGCGGAATCGGCGAATTCGATCATGTACTGGCGCCATGGGGCGCGCTCAGGCAGCACGCGGATGCTCCGTTCGGTCAGGCGATGAGTAGGCAGGTGTCCCAGCCGGTGACCGGCGGTGCGCCGGTGCCGGTCGTCAGGGCTGCGAGGGCCGTTCCCGCCGCGCCTTCCAGTAGGCCGTGGCTGTAGGGACCTGTCGTGGCGTCGGGGCTCTGGGACAGCAGGTCGGGGATGAGGGGGCGGAGGTGTTCGGCGTTCGGCGGGTCGGCGTCGGCCGCGGCCCGTTCGGCGATGCGGGCGAGGCCGGCGTAGCCGTGGCAGATCGTGGTGTCGACCGTGGCGGCCAGTTGCGCGGGATCGGTGAGCGCTCCGATGAGGGCGTGTTCGGCGGTGGCGCGCAGCGCGGGGTCATCGAGGGCGAGGGCGGCGAGCTGCTGGGTGCGGGCGAGGCCGGCGGTGCCGTAGCACCAGGAAGGGCGCCGCCGGGCGCCGCTGTGCTCGACCTGGGAGGGCTGCTCGCGGTACTCCGCGCGCGTGATCATGTACGGCCAGCGGGCGTTGTCGCCGTCGCCGGTCCGCCAGCTGTTCAGCCAGTCGCTGATGGTGGTGATGGCAGCGCGGTGTCCGGGGACCTCGATCCCTCGCAGGAGGGCGAGAGACAGCAGCGCGAGCGGGCCTGCGATGCCGTGTGCCAGTCCGAAGTTGGCGTGACCGCCGTCGAAGCCCTCATCGTCGGGTTCTCCCCCGGGACCGGTACGGGTCCACCAGCCGGGCAGGACGTCCTGCCCGTCGACCAGCGGCCCGGTCAGGGCGGCGAGGTAGTCCAGGACCGCGGTCAGCGCCTCGGTCTGGTCCTGGTTCGCCGGGGCACGGCGGAGGAGGTATCGGCCGAGGCCGGCGAGACCGCGCAGCGTGTCGAACTCGGCAAGGTGCGGCAGTTCCCCGGCGTCGATCCGGGCGCGGGCTCCCGCGGTGCGGCGGACGGTGTCCTCGGCGAGCCTGCTGTCCAGGACGGCGAGGGGGCCGGTGTACGTACCGGGGCGGGCCGCGTTCACCGCGGCCAGGGCGAACGCGGCGGCCCCGCCGCCGTAGAACAACCCGGCCTGGGGCCCGATTGTGATGGGCCCGGCGGCGACGACCTCCATCCAGGTCCGCACCCGGTCCCATGGCCGGGCGCCGGCGGCGGCCAGCTCGGTGTGCAGCAGGGCGATACCGGGCGCGCCGTGCGCCAGCGACTGCCTCCACCACGCCTCGCCGGTCGGCAGGTGCCCCGCGGTCGGGTCGGCGAGACGATCGGCCGTGGCCAGGATCTCGTCGGGGGTCACGGGCGCACTCCGGTGCGTGCAGCGGCGGCGAGCCCCGCCGCGCGGGCGAGGTGAAGGACGCGCCGCTTGCCGGCCGGATCGACGCCGTGGGCGCGCAGGTAATGCGTGTGCAGCAGCGAGTTGAGGGCCGCGTCGCGGTCCACGCCCGCAGTGGACGGGCTCGGCCAGTGCGCGGCGTACGCGGCCAGGGCCTTCGTTCGTTCCGTCCAGGAGCTGCGGATCGTCTCGCCGCCGGCCACAGCCAGGAGAGCGGCGAAGTCGTCGCGGGGATCGGCAGCTTCCACGGCTGCTGCGTGAACGGGGCGCGGTCTCCGGCCGGGCGGGGTGGGCGGCACGTGGGAGATCAGCCAGCGCACGGCCGCCTGCGGGCTGCCGGTGAACGCGGCGACGATGGAGACGAAGTTCGCCGCGGTCACCGCCTCGGCCGGCAGCGGGCTCGGGGCCGCGAGTTGGGTCAGGACCGCGCGCGAGTCGGCGGCTGCGGCGCCTTCGGCTGCGTCGAGCGCCGGTCCTGCGCCCCACCGGCCGGTCTGCTCGTGGTCGGTGGCGAACGTGAGGTCCCGCAGCAGACCGGCGTGGCGCAGGCCGTCCGCCCAGGCGCCAACCCGGCTGGCTGCTGGTCCGAACGCGGCAGGGTCGCGCAGCGCGATCCGAAGGCGGATGCAGTCACCGGCGTCTTCGTGCCGGAAGCGCAGAAACCACCAGCGCTCGGCCTCCAACTCGGCCAGGAGCCGGGGGAGGTGGGCGAGAACGGCGTTCTGCCGTTTCCGGTCGCCGAAGAAGTCGGCCAGGAGCAGTCGGCCGCGCCCTGGGAGCTGAGAGACCGTGGGGGTGACGACTCGCTCCGGGGCAGGACGGGGAACGGTCGGGGTCGTGGGCGTGGCGGAGGTGAGCGGGATGACGACCTCGTGTGCCCGTCCGCCGCACCAGCCGTCGGCGTCCGGCGGCGGCGCCTCGACCAGCACGGCTCGGGGGTGCGTGTTCAGGTGCTCGCGCAGGAGGGCGCGCCCGGCGGCGCTGTCAAGGTCCAGCGGCAGGCGGAAGTCGCTTTGGAGCAGCAGGACGCGTCCGGGAATGCGGCGGCGGATCTGGACCCGGCGGAGCTGCTCCTCCCACGTCGGCCACGGCGCGGCCCGGCCCGGCAGATCAGCGGCCTCCAGATGCCACCGGGCAGGAGCGAGCACGACCCGGCCCTGGCGGATGCGGGGCAGGAACGGCAGGCCGCTGGCGGCCCCCCAGTCGAAGTCACTGACACCTGCGGTCTTCCCCCGGGTGATCTCGCTGACGAGCCGGGCCAGCGGCGGCGTGTGCGTGTGCAGATTCAGGGCGTGGAAGACGGCCGGTTCCAGCACGAGGCCGTGCTGCGGCGCCGCAAGGTACAGACGGTCCGGGTCGCACCCGATGGCGAGGTCCTGCGGGGTGAGCACACCCGGCTCGGCGGGGTCGCGGTGCTCGCCGATACTGATGACCGAAGGCAGCATGCGCGTGCTGCGGGCGACGTGGGCGGTGCGCGGGTCGAGCGGAGTGAAGGAGAGCTGGGCGGGCGTTGACCCGTTCCGCGCGTGCACGATGTCGCCGACGAGGCTGACGCGTTCAGCGGGCGACATCAGATGGAGGAACCGCCCGGTGACAACGCCCACGCCGCGGGACACGGAGGTCGCCGTCAGCCGGAAGCGGCCGCCCTCCAGGGCGGCCAGGGACGGTGCGCCGACGTGGGCGACGATCTCCAGGTGGTCCGGCCAGCGGTTCTCTCCGTGCTCGGTCCGCTCCAGATCCGCGATCAGCTCCTCGGTGAGCAGCACCTCGATATCCCCTTCGAGTGCTGCGCGCTGGGCCAGAGCCAGGAGTACCGCGTCGCGTCGCCGGTTGCTCGGCTGCGGTTCGGCATCCGCGGCGTCTGGGTACCCGGCCGGCCAGCCGATGCCGCTGTCCGCGACGACATCCAGCAGAGGCACGAGCGCCCCGGTGCCGTACCGGCCGTAGAACCTGCGATGCCACTCCTGCCAGGCCGCAGGACCGTACGGTGCCGGACTCAGCCGGGCGAGCAGCCTGACGGCGCGCTCCGCCTCCCGGGCGACCGCCCCCGGCAGTTCGATGACGCCGTCGAGGCGGAGGTCGACCGCGACGGGATGACGGTCGCTGGGCGCCAGGCGACGCATGCGCTGTGCGGCGTCGGACCGGATCACGCGGGCGGCGGCCGGAGAAGCGGCGACGTGCCGAACCAACAGCTCGTGGATCTGGGCCAGCTCGCCGTATGGCAGGCCAGCGGCGTCCGGTACGGCCGACAGCACCCGGAGCAGGTGTCCGAGAGCATCCGGCGTCGTGCTCGGGGCACGCAGGTTGGTCAGCAGCGCCCCTTGCTCCACGAGGCTGGTGACCAGGGTGGTGATCTGCTGGGCAGAGGCATCCGGGAAGTCGGCGTGCAGCTTCTCGATCAGATCGGCCACGACGATGGGCGAGCGCGACATCTGCAAGGCGGCACGCACCGGGGCGATGTGACGCAGGGAGACCTCCGCGGCACCCGTCCCAATGGCGGTGCGCAGGGCCCGGTACGGCACGACGAGGCGATCGTCGCGCACGACGGCGGTGGTGGACGCGACCACAGCGAGGTGGGGAAGCGTGCAGGGGTCGGTCTCCAGAGGGGTGATCACCGCGTCCAGCCAGCCGGCATCGGCGGCTGCGACGGCGAGGTGCTGTTCGCCCCACCGGGCGCGTGCGCGGTCTTTGAAGGCGGCAGGCGTCACGCCCGCGAAGAGCCCGAAAGGGGTGGCGCGACCACGAAGACGCGCGACGTAGCGGGCGACGGACACCGCGGCCCGCCGGCTGTCACGTTCGTCAGGGACCCGCGCGTCGGCCAATGCGCTGATCCGTAGGACCAGGTCAGGCGCGGCGTGTTCGAGCGCGTCACGTAAGACGCCGTGCTGGAGGACCTGCCGCATCCAGGATGTCCACGCCGTGACCGCTTCGGTTCCCGACCCGGTCGGCGCCGGCCAGTCCGGCACGTTCGCTGCTGCGCCGATGCCGACGGCACGTATCAGGGCACCGTCAGCAGCTTGGAAACGCTTGTGGCTCACCAATCCTCCGCAGCTTCGAGCGGCCGGCCGGGCACCCGAGGGCGGGCGCCCGGCCGAACTTGTCAGGACATCAGACGGCGCTGATGCAGGTGCTCTTCTCACAGGTGTTGCCGCAGTTGTCGTCCGTCATCACGACGATCTTCGCGGGGTCGACCTGCTCGACCAGGGTGATGTCCAAGTCCCATGCGGGGACGGTGGGATCGGTCGCGGTGGGCGACGCTTCGGCGGTGACAGCACTGGGTGCCATGGGTTCCTCCGATCAGGATTTGCATATGGGTTCCCCTGGTTCCGGGCCCGGCGGGCGCGCACCAGGAAGCTCAGGACGAGCGCGAACTCGTGGTCATCCATCCATGCTCCGCCGCGCACGACCGCCGTGACTCGGTGCTTTCACGCCGAAGAACCCCGGCAGCGCTCGCGCCGGATGCAAAGGCACGATCACGCCGCGTCGATACGGCGGCCCTCCATGCGGTAGCCGCGCAGGGCGGGGTCCGTCACGGCGGCCTTGGCTTCCCGGATGCGTCGGACGATGTACGGCGCGCAGTGCGCGTCCAACTCCTCGTCGGCCAGGAACTTGTAGTCGAGCAGCTCGGGCGTCTCACCGTCTGGCGTGCCGCCCGCGTTGAGCACGAGCTTGTCCAGCTCACCCGGTGCCAGGCGGTGGAAGAACACGAGGGTGGTGGCCTCGGCGGACCGGCCCGGGTTGTCCGGCACCCAGTCGGTGATGAGCAGCGTGTGCGGGATGAGCGTGAGCCCGATCTCCTCCCGGGCCTCCCGGACGGCGGCGAGGTGCGGCGGTTCGTTGCGGTGGGCGCCGCCGCCGACCAGGTGGTACACGCCGTCCTTGTAGCTCGGCTGCACCAGCAGGGCGCGATCCTGGTCGTCCAAAATCAACCAGGCGCCGCCGTTGCGGCGCTGGCCGGGGTGCTGTAAGTCCGTATCGCGGTGTGCCACGGTGCGGTTCTCCTGTCGTAGTTGTTAATCGGTGGAGTCCGTTCCCGGCTGGTGACCGGTCGCCAGCCGGGAACGGGAGTTCATTCGGTGCAGACGCTGTGTGGACATCCGTGAGTGCCAGGTCCTTCAGGCGCCGGATGCACTCCTTCACAGGCGTGAAGGGCACCGGCACCGTAGATGGTGTGCACGGGGCCGAGCCACGGCACCGACCGGTCGGTGCTCTCGCACCGCCGGCACAGGCCGCGGACCCACGTGCGGCCGCCCACGGTCAGCGTCCGCGGCGGCCGGGGGCGTACCGGCCTGCCCCCGGCGCAGCTCGTCGTCCCCGACCCCTGGCAGGCGCGGCCGGCGCGCAGGCCAACTCCTCGTCCAGGTCGTCGCCCTCGTGGCCCTCGGGTGGCGGGACCACCTCGAAGACCATCAGCGTGGCCCCCGCCTTGAGGTAGACCCGGTCGTGGTGGGCCAGCTCGACCATGCGGCCGGCGTCCACCTGCCGGAGATTCGTGATGCGGTAGGCGTGCCCGTGCCCGTCCACGCTCACCCAGTCGTTGAGGCGAAACTGGTGTGGTGCCAGCTGCTGCGGGTTGATCGGGCGAGAGCCATCGCTCAACGTCCAGCCGGGAGGCTGTTGGGGGGTACTGATGGCCGTTCTCCTTCGGTGTGTGTGTTCGCGCTGCCCGGCCGCCGGAGCACGTTTGGCGGCCGGGCGCGCGCCGATCCCCACCAGCGGGGGACCGGTTGGCCCACTCCGGCCCGTGCCACGGGGGAGGCACAGGGGCGGCGCCAGCCCGTAGAACGCCGCTGGACGGGGTGGGGGTCTTATCTGGTGGCGATGTCGAACGTCAGGGCGAGCACCAGGCAGGCTGTGGCCACCGTGCAGACCACCTGCTCGGTGCGCTCGTTCATTCCACGGCCAGGGCCAGTTCGGCCCACACGCGCTTCCCCCAGGGCAGCGGATCGACCCCCCACCGGTCGCTGATCTCGTCGACCAGGAACAGGCCACGGCCGGTCTCGTCGCCCGGCAGCGCGCTGCGGAGCACGGCCTGCCGGTGGTCCATGTCGGTCACGGCCAGGCGCACGCCCCGCTCGGTGCGGGTGATCGTGACGCGGATCGACGCACCCTCGGCGTGGTCGGCGGCGTTGGCCACCAGCTCGTCGATGACGAGCCGCGCGTCATCGATCAGGACCCGGAGATGCCATGAGGCCAAGACGGTGGTCACCACCCGGCGGGAGACGCCCGCCGAACCGGCCTCGCGCGGCAACGTCCGGCTGTACACGGGCAGGCGGCCCGCGCCGGCGCGAAAGTCCAGGCACTGCACCTCATTCACCTCCGTCACCACCGCTCGACAGGGACCGGACCAGAGCCGCACGGCCGGCGGCCACCAACTCCGCGACATCGCGCGCGGCACACAACGCTCCCGGCCGGACCACGGGCACAACCCAGAACGCGGCCGTGCCCGCCGCGGTGCGGTCGACGGCCGGCACACCCAGATACGTGCCTGCGCCCAGGACCTCGGCGTCCGTCTCGCGCGAGTGCCGGCCGGCGTCCGGCTCGACCAAGGCGTAGTACCGGCGGCCCGCCGCTTGAGCGAACACCCCGCCGCGCAACGTGTCCGCCAGTAAGCGTGCGACCGTCTCCGCGTCGGTCGAACCGGCTGCCGACCACACCAGATCAGCGGGGATCCGCACCGCGCTGAACAGCGGCCCGCACTGGATCAGCGCGATGCCCTGCTTACGCCACTCCTCGTGGGTCCGCTGCCGGTGGGACGCCGCAGCGGACAGCCAGTCCGCCACAGCGCGGCGCTGCGGGCGATTCGCGTGCGTGCTCGGCATCTCAGCACTCCAACGGGTGCGTTCCGACGGTCTACACCGTCCCGGTCCGAGCCCTGCGCGGCCGAAACGTAGACCGGCGCGGTGCTCGCAACCAGGTTCGCAATCACCGGCAGGGCATCTGAAGGACGGTTTGGCGCCAGTTACTTCTCATCCAGGAGGACGTTTTGCTGACGGGCCGTCGTCGCGCGGCTACCGTCGTGAACCGAGCAGCCCTTGGGAGTGCACATGGCCGACAACGCCGCCCTTCGCGCCCTGATGTCCGCCCGGAACATCAGAACCCGCGAGCAGCTTTCCGACGCCGTTATCAACATGTCCATCAAGCTCACCGGGGTCCCCCTACCCTGCTCTCCCCGGCAGGTCGGGCGCTTCTTAAACGGCGAGACCGCATGGCCGAACGAGAAGTACCGCGCTCCTCTTGAAGCGCTCTTCGGCGTGCCGGCTGGTGAGATGGGGTTCACACCCCCTCCGGGATACGACGGCGCTATGGTCCGAGGCAACGCACCATCCTCAACCGCCCTGGGATCGCACGTGCTCCGCCGCCACTTCCTCCTCGGCCTCGGTACCGCCCTGGCCCTCCCGACGCTGCCCGGCCAAGGGCGCCTCGGAGTCTCCGACGTCGACGCGATCTGCGCGGCCACCGCCGAACTCCATGCCCTTGACGACCGCCACGGCGGCGTCGAGCTCGCCGATGTCGCCGCCCGCTACGTAGAGCACGTGGAACTGTCCGTACGCGCGTGCACCTGCGGCGCCTCCGTCCGTAGGCGCCTGCACGCCGCAGTCGGGGGGCTGGCAGCGTCCGCCGGCTGGTTCGCCTACGACGGCGGCAGCCCGTCCGAGGCCCGCCGCTGGTGGGACATGGCCTTGCGCTACTCGCTACTCGCAGAAGACTCCACCCTGCAGGCCCGTGTGTGGAGCTACATGGCCCGCCTCGAATGCGATCTCGGCCACGGCGATCAGGCGGTGGCCATCGCCCGCCACGCCCTGGACGCCACGCGCAACCGGCGGGACCCGCGCCTGTCCGCGCTTCTACACGCCCGGGTGGCTCTCGGCCAGGCCGTCAGCGGCGAACGCGGCCGCGCCGGCCAATCCCTGCACCGCGCAGACCTCGCCCTGGACCGCGCGACCACAACCACCGCGCCCTGGCTGGAGTTCGTGGGACCCGCCGAGATCACCGGGCAGGCCGCGCTCGTCGACTACCACCTCGGCCGCTACCGCACCGCGGCCGACCGTGACGAGAACGCCCTCGAACTCCTTCCGACCGGCTTCGGCCGCAACAGCTTCGCGACGCAGGTGAGCCTCGCACGCAACCGCCTCGCCGCCGGCCGGGCCGACGAAGCGCTTTCCGCGGCGCACCGCGCCCTGGACCTCATGGGCACCGCCCGTGTGCGATCGCCCCGGTGGGGAAAACACCTTGCAAGGTTCGTCGGCGACGTACAGAGGAACCCGCCGACTGGGGCCACCGAGTTCGCCGACCGCTATCGAGAGGTCGTCGCATCATGACGTCAGCCAGCGTGCTCACCACGACCCACTACGGGCCTCAGCACGCCACGGAGATCCGGCAGCAGCTCATCGACGTCTACGCCGAGGTCTACGCGGCGGAAGCCAAAACCGACCCGTTCTTCTCCGTGCCCCGCTTCACCGAGCGCCTCGACCGGCACTGCTCGAATCCCGGCTGGTCCTGTGTCGTCGGCGAAATCGACGGCGAGATCGTCGGCTATGCCTACGGCCGGCCCGACTCCGAGCAGGAGTGGCGGGAGATGGACACGGTGATTTCCTCCGACGTCCGCGAATACGGCGTCGGAGCAGACATGTTCGGTCTGTGCGAGATCATGGTGCGCACCGCGTGGCGCGGGGCCGGCGTCGCCCGCGCGATCCACAACGACCTGATGAGCGAGCGGCCCGAGAGCCGCGCATCCCTGCTCGTGGAGCGCGATCACCCGCGCGTCCGGGCGACGTACGACCGGTGGGGCTACCGGGCAGTCGCCACCTCCCGGCCCTCCCCCGACGCTCCCTGGTACGACGCGATGGTGCTGGACCTCCGTCCAGCAGCCGGTCCGGACATGCCCGCGGACACCGCTCGGACAGCCTGAACGGACACGCCCGGACGCCCTTTGACCTGGCACGACACAGCCCCGACCACGGCTCCGCCGCGCACTGCCGGGGCCGGTGTCCGGACACCGGCCCAGGACGCGTACGGACACGTCCGCCGCACTGTCCAAGCCGTGGCGGGGGGGCTCCGAGACGACGTACGCGGCAAGACACCGGCCGGAGCCCTCCACATGGGCGGTGATGTCGCATGCCCCGTGGCAGCCGTCCCATGATGGTGGGTCGACAGACCCGGTTCGTCACCCGAGCCTTACCTGCTTGACAGTCGTCCATTCGTACATCTGATGGTCGCGGTGGATGATGATGAGGTCAGCGTGTGTGACAAGAGCGGTGGCCGGCGGTACGTGGGCGTCTGCGACTGCTGCGGCGTGGGGTGCCGCCGGGCCTTCGGTGTTGCTGTAGGCCAGGCTCACGTGTGGGGTGAACCCGTCAGCGCTTTCCGGCACGTCGTTGAGGACTTCTCCGATCGCCGCCCGAACTTCGGATCGGAGTCGGCGAACGGGTTCAGCTGGCTGGACCGGGACGAGGATCGCCTCGGGATCAATCACAGGTGTCCCGAAGGTGAGACGAAAGGGATCAAGTCTGGCGAGACGGGCGCCAGCGGCCTGACTGATCGCCTCGACCTCGGAGTTGGTGATGTCTTCGACGAACCCCACGCCTTGCATGGTCAGGTGGAGCCACTGGTTCGGGATGAGGTCCAGGCCCCCGGCCGGAGCCAGTGCCTGGCGATACCCCTCGGCGAACCGGTGGATGTCCGGTTCGGTGTCCCAGGTGAGATGCCAGGTGTAAAACCGCCGGCCTACGCTCCAGCCGGGGCGCCACCACCAGTGATTGGCCATGCGTTCAGGAGACATGTCGCGATCTTTTCACTTGTCGACGCTGCCTGGCGAGAGGGCCAACCTGCGAGGGGCCGAGTCCTGGCACCAATCGGCCAGCGCTGTGCGCGCTTGGACGCTTGCCGATCCTCGTGCGCTGGGGGTCGACGCCATCATTCCCGCTAGGTCGCGCATACGGCTTACGACTGTGTCGAGGCGCTGCTCGGGAGGCAGCTGCAGCACCGGGGCCAGAGTCTCTAACACCGCCTCCGGTTGCCCGACCCCGATGTGACCCATCGCAGACGAGATCGTGGATTGGGCCTCCGTTCCGTAGGCCCGTACCGGCTGGGCCCGCAGGAGTCGAAGTGCGTTGTCGGCTTCCGTAAAAGCCTGGGCGTAGGCACCGATGCGCAGATGCGCCCCGGCGTGGTACTGCTCCTGTCGACCCGGGGAGCAGGCGAAGAGCCCTCCGATCTCATCATCACCTCGAACGCTGTCTCGTGCGGCGGTCGCTCGAAGTAGGGCCTCCTCCGTCTCCGTGACGGCGCCGAGCCGGGACCAGGCGTCAGCTTCCTGGCAGGCCAGGAGAACTTGGACCGTCCCTGTTGCGGACGCTGCCGTTCCTCTCCTTGCCCACTCGACTGCGTCTTTCAACCGCCCATCCCAGAAGGCGATTTTGCTTCGTGTAGATGCCGTCCAAGCACGTAGCTCGGCGTGATCGATCGCCTCGGCGCACAACCATGCTGTTCGTCCGTGAGCGTCGGCATCGGCTAGATGTCCGAGATCGCTACTCATCCAAGCCATCAGCGTGCACAGATACCCAGCTGCGGCGTAGAGGTCCGTGGCCTGTCTTGGCCATTGGTGGCCTTCGAGGAGCCGAAATGTACGGTCTCGAAGCAGACGAGTCCGGGTGAACGCATCGACCGCGTCACCCACGAGATAATCGGCGGAGAGCCTCCGAATTTCTGCATGGATTTGCTCTAGAGCGATGTCGCCCACATTAGTTGTCTCGGCCCACGCAGCCCATGCTGAGGACTCGTCAGCAGCTTCTCGGACGGCGACCGTGCTTATCGGGCGCTGCCCTTCCCCGGTTGACATCGCTTGGCCGGGCGAGTTGACGGTCCTGTCCGCAGCCAACGTCGGCTCAGACTTCGCAGCGGTATCGCTTCTCGGGACGCTGAGTTTGGCGCGGCGATCGTGCAGATCGAGCAGTTGGTCGGGGGTGCAGCCGTACGCCTCAGACATAAGACTGAGCACGGTCTCCGAAGGTCGGCGACCGCCGGGAAGGGGGAATTTTTCCACTTTCCCACCAAGGACGCGTCCGCAGCGACGGATCGAGGGCGCCGGGCACCTATCGAGTTGATGGTGTCGGCCGCTTCCTGCTGGGACCAGCCGAGGGCATGCCGCCATCCCTCACGCGCGCGGAATCCCCATCGTGTGCGCATCTCGGTAGCAACTTCGGTGAGTGTGCAGCCAGCAGCAAGCATCTCGCGACGAAGCGCGTCGCGTTCTGTTTTGCTGCCGGGCCTCGGAGGTTGTGCCATGAGACCGTCCCAGTGCGTCGGTGAGGTGCTTCCACGGTAGCGCCGAGTTATCCGCCGAGTGGCTGAGTGCCCACGGTTCGCTGCGGACGGCTGCCCTTTTTTCGGTGGGCATTCGCGCCCAAGCGCAGGTCAGGGGCCTGTCAGGTGTCCGGAATCTATGGACAACCGCGCCCGTGACCGCGGGGGACGGCTGACGCGACCGTAGTGCTGCAACGCACCACTGCCCAGGACCCTATCCGCGCCTCGCTTGCTGAAGGCGCGGGGACTGCAGAGGGCTTCGCAGTCGACTTCTCCCCAACGAGGACTCATGAACTCCAGCGTGTCAACCGCTCACCGCAGGTTTCGCCAGCCCTTACCGGCCTCCGGTTTGACGGTGCGTGCGCGGTTGGTGCTGATCGCGGTGGTGGCGGTGGTGGCACTGATGGCGTTAGCGGTGTTGGTGGTGGTGCCGGGGTGGCAGCAGCAGCGGAGTCTGCGGACCGCGTCGGAAACGGGGCGGTTGGGTGGTGAGGACTCGCTGCCGCTGTTTGTTGCGGTGCAGGCTGAGCGGCGGGCGAGTGTGGTGGCGATGGCGGCGCCGTCGAGGGCTTCGCGGGCCGCGCTGTCGGCGCAGCGGGTGCGGACGGACGCGGCCGAGGCGCGGTTCCAGACATTGTCGGGGTCGACGCTTCGGGTCAGCGAGCGGCATTCCTGGCCGTTCGTGGAGCGGGTCTACGCCCGGCTGGGGTCGCTGCCGCGGGTGCGGGCCCAGGCCGATGCCCGCGGGGGTGATGCGGATGCGGTGGCCGGCGACTACACGGACCTGATCGGTGATCTGATCGCGTTCTACCAGGATCTGTCGGCGATGGACGATCCGAAGCTGGTGCTGGAGACGCGTCCGCTCGTCGGGCTCTTCTACGCCGATGACGCGCTGTCGCGCGAGGACACGCTGCTGGCGCAGGCGCAGGCCAAGGGTGAGCTGACGCCGTCCGGGCGCCGCGAGTTTGCGCTGGCGGCCGGTGCGCAGGCGGTGATGTATCAGCGGTGGGTCGGGCCGTATCTGCCGCCGGCCGAGGCGGCGTCGTACGCCGCGATCACACGGAGCGCGGACTGGGCGACGCTGATGCGGGTGCAGTCGGCGGTGGTCTCGGCGCCGTCGGCGAGTGGCAGCGTGGAAGCCGGTGACATCGCGGGGCTGGCGGGCTGGGATGCGGCGTACGGGCGGGTCAGCCAGAAGATCGCCGCGCTGAACCTGGCCCGGACGCAAGGGCTGCTGGCGCACGGGGTCGCGCGGGCTGACGCGATCCGCACGCGGGTGGTGTGGACGCTCGTCGCGATCGCCGTGGGGATCGGCCTGGTGGCCGCCCTGGTGGTATGGCTGGTGCTGGGCATCGCCCGGCGGCAGCGGCAGGTGGTCGCCTCCACGACCGCGGGCGCGGCCCGGCTGGAGGGCGTGGTGGAGCGGCTGCGCACCGGCGAGGCCGTCGACCCCGCCGCGGAGTTCCCCGAACCCGACGGCCCGGCGGATGAGTTCGCGGTGATCGAGCGGGCCCTGGTGCGTGCGCAGCGCACCGCGGTGGCAGTGGCGGCGCTGCAGGCCGCCGACCGGCGGGGGCTGGGCGAGTTCGTCAGCGCGACCGCCGACCGCACCCTGGTCCACCTGAGCAGGAGTCTGCAGGGGCTGGCCGAGCTGATGACCGAGCCGAGGGCGCAGCCGGTCGTGGGGCAGCTGGTGGCGGTGGATGCCGCGGCGACGGCCGCGCGCCGCTACCAGGAGAACTTGTCGACGCTGGTGACCGAGCGGGCCCGCGGGATGCTCTACACCGCGCCGCTGGCCCTGGTGGACCTGGTCAACGACGCGGGCGTGGCGACCGGGGAGCCCGGCCGTGTGCGCAACCAGGTCGCGGAGCGGTTGTGGGTGGCGCCGGAGCACGCGGCCGGCGTAGTGCAGGCGCTGGCGGCGCTGCTGGACAACGCGCTGGCCTACTCCAACGGGCCGGTCACGGTGACCTCGACGGCGGCCGTCCACGGGGTGGCGGTAGAGGTGGTGGACGCCGGCGCCGGGATGACGGCGCAGGCGCTGGAACACGCGAACCGCATCCTGGCCACCCCCAGTCCGGATTTCGCAGTGATGGCGGCCCTGCACGGACAGGTCGGCCTTGCCACCGTCGCCCAGCTCGCCCGACGCCACCACCTGAGCGTCCGACTCGGCCGCAGCGTCTACGGGGGCGTGCACGCCACGCTGATGATCCGCCAGACCATCACGGCCGCGCCCGGCCCGGATCAACCCGCATCCCCGGCGACCGACCCCGCTCCCAAGACCGCCGACCGGGACTCCGGCGGCCACGAGCCGCACCGGCTTCCGCCGCTGGCCGCGCCGCCGATGCCCCGCCGCACCCGCCCCGCGCCGGCGACCGGGCATCCCGGTGCCCCGTCCTCCGCCCAGCCGGTACCGCCAGCGCGGGCGCCCGAACCGCCGTCGGCCGGCTCCAGCGGGAGCGCTTGGGATGTCGGACTGCAGACGCCGCGCGGCGGCCCGGCCCCGGCGGCAGGAACGTTCGGCCGCGGCGAGGTCTCGACGTTCGCGGCCGGCGCAGGCGACGGCTCTGCCCACACCGGGGACGGCCTGCCTTCGAATACCGCCGCCGGTGCCCCGCTGCTGCCGCGGCGTGCCCGAGGTCAGCATCTGCACCCCGCCCTCGCCGACCCTCCCCCTGGCGCCGAACCCGCCCGCCGCGAGCAGCCGTTCACCGAGCCGCCCGACGATCCCGCGACGGTGCAGGCCGCGTGGTCGACCTACCGGCCCGCCGACACAGCCGACAGCCGCGACAGCCACGGTGGCGCCCCTGAATCCCCTGACCCCGCGAAGCAGAACGGACCCGCCTGATGACCATCACGCACACACAGCCTCCGGCGGCCGGCAACCCCCAGGTGCAGCAGCTCCTGGACCGGCGCCTGGCCGAGGTCGCCCACCTGCAGGACGCGGTGATCGCCACCCGCGACGGCATCCTCCAGTACGCCTCCGGGACTGTCGACGTCGTGGCCCAGCCCGGCCGCGACCCCCGCGACCTGCACCGGGAGGCGGGGGAGCGGCGCAGCGCGATGCTCGCCAGTCTCGCCAGTCTCGCCGAGCGCGTCACGGCCGACGGCGGGGTCGGCCGCCACGTGCGCAGTCTGGTCGAGGCCCGCGACGGCTGGTGCGTGATCGGACCCATCGGCCGGCACAGCCTGGTCCTGCTCTACGCCCTGAAGAGCGCCGAGCCCGGCATGCTCGGCCATCACCTGGCCCGCCTGGACCAGGACCTGGGCGCGCTGCTGGACACCGAGCGCCGCGGCACCGCGCAACTGCCCGGGCCGACCGCATGACCAGCCCACCCCCAAGGTCCTCCGGCCGCTCCGGGCAGTCTCGTCCCTACGCGAGCACCGCGGGCCGGGTCCACGCGCCGGACGAGACCGTGGGGCTGGACACCCAGGTCCTGGCCCGTCGCCTGCCGCAGGAGTTGGCGTTCAACCGCGACCAGCAGCGTGTGCTGGAGCTGTGCCGCACACCGGCGGCGGTCGCGGAGCTGGCCGCCCGGATGCGGCTTCCGCTGGGCGTGGTCACCGTGCTGGTCCGCGATCTGCTCGCGGCCGGCGCCGTCACCGCCACGCCCCCGCTGGACATGGCCGGCGCCTCCACCGTCTCCACCGCGCTGCTCCAGCGGATCGCCGCCGGCCTGCGCCGCTCCCTCGACGACTTACCGACCACCTCCGGCACGGTGCCTGACGCGCCGTCCGGTACCGCACCCGGCACCGTCTTGACTGGCGGGCCGCACCACGGAAGGGGCTTACGTGCCCGTGCCCGAGCCCTCTAGCGCCGGCCCGGGCCCGGCCGCGGCCACGCCCGTGTTCGCGCCTGCGGTGAAGATCGTGGTGGCCGGCGGGTTCGGTGTCGGCAAGACCACCTTCGTCGGCGCGGTCAGCGAGATCGAGCCGCTGTCGACGGAGGCCGACATCACCGCCCCCAACACGGTCGACGACACGAGCGGGGTCGGCGGGAAGACGAGCACGACGGTCGCGCTGGACTTCGGCCGCCGCACCATCACCGCCGGCGCCGTTTCACGCCACGCGTCGGTGGAGGGGGCGGTCACGCTGTATCTGTTCGGAGCGCCGGGCCAGGAGCGGTTCTGGTTCCTGTGGGACGACCTGGTGCGCGGCGCGATCGGCGCGATCGTGCTGGCCGACACCCGCCGCCTGACCGACTGCTTCGCCGCCGTCGACTTCTTCGAACGCCGCGGTGTCCCGTTCGTCGTGGCGGTCAACGCCTTCCATGGGCGGCAGCCCTACGCCGAGCCGGAGCTGCGCCGAGCGCTCGACCTCTCCGACACGGTCCCGGTGGTGCAGGTCGACGCCCGCGACAGCGCCTCCAGCCTGCGCGCACTGATCGCGCTGGTGGAGCACCGCCTGCGCGAGCCCGCCGTCACCTGAACCCGCCCACCAGCAGCCACGGAGCACCCCACCACCGCGCCACCCACACCACCGCCCCCGTCCGCTTCCCGCCTGTTTCCTCCTTCCTCTCCTTCTTCCGGAGCCCTGCAATGCCTGTCCTGCCCGTCCCGTCGAGCGACGTCGACCTGTTCTGCGACGCGACCCTGCGCGACCCCTACCCCGCCTACCACGTGCTGCGGGAGAAGGGCCCAGCGGTCTACCTGCCCGCGCACCAGGTGTGGGCCGTCGCACGGCACGAGGTGGCCGAGCGCGTGCTGCACGACGACGCCTTCGCCTCGGCCGACGGCATCGCCCTCACCGACCTGGCCAACCACACGGTGCTGGCCGGGACGGTGCTGGCCAGTGACGGGCAGGCCCACCGACGGCTGCGCCGGGTGCTGTCCGCGCAACTCGCCCCCCGCGCCGTCCAACTCCTCACCGCCGACATCACCGCCCGCGCCGAGCGGATCGTCACCGCCCACCTGAACAACGCCGCCGAGGCCGACGGAGTGGTCGACGCCGTCGCGGTCGCCGCCGAAATGGTCACCGGCACCGTCATGGACCTGATGGGCCTGCCCAAGACCACCCTGCCCCAGCTCCAGGCGGGCGCGCCCGCCACGTTCGACCTGTTCGGCCCCGCCAACCCCCGCTACCAGGCCGCGCTGCCGATCGCCGCCAGGATGGTGGAGTTCCTGCACACCACGGTCACCCGCGAACGGGTGCGGCCGGACAGCTGGATGGGCGCCATCTTCGCCGCCGTGGACACCGGGCGACTGGTCGAGACTGACGCCATCCCCCTCGCCAGCGCCTACACCGCAGCATCCATGGACACCACCGTGCTGGGCCTGGCCGACACCATCGGCCAGCTCGCCCGCCACCCCACCGCCTGGGCCCGCCTGCGCACCGCCCCCACCGCCTGGGCCACGCCGGCCTTCGACGAAAGCCTGCGCCTGGAAGCCCCCATACAGGGCTTCGGCCGCCGGGCCACCACGGACGTCGACCTGGACGGCGTGCGCATCCGCGCCGGCGACCAGGTGTGGGTGCTGTACGGGGCGGCCGGACGCGACCCCCGCCGCTGGGGCCCCACCGCCGACGCTTACGACCCCGCCCGCCCGAACCCCGGCGGCCACCTCGCGTTCGGCACCGGCCCCCACCTGTGCGCGGGCATCCCCCTCGCCCGCCTCCAGGCCCACGCCGTCCTGACCGCGCTGGCCCGCCACGCCCACCACCTCGACCCCGCCGGGCCCGGCGAACGCCTGCTCAACCACACCCTGCGCGGCTACCGCACCCTGCCCGTGCGCGCCCGCCCCGCTCCGCCCGGCCGCACCGCCCCGGCCGACGCCACGCCACCCCCGCAGACGGCTGGCCCCGCCCCCGCAACAGCACAGGACACGCTGTGAACGCTCCGACGACGTCCCTGCCTCTGCTCCCGACGACCGCGCCGTCCGCCTCGGCCGCGCCCGCCGCGGCGGGCAGATGCGAGGAGCTGTGGCTGCTGCCCGCCCTGTTGCTGCACGACCGGCCAGTGCCGGTGGCGGTCGGGCACGGCTTCGAGGTCGTGCTCGTGCCCGGCCCGCTGGCCGCGCCCGCAGTGGAACGCCTGGACCGCATCGCCCCCGACATGGTCGGCGCGGTGTTCACCGTCGACGGCTGGTCGTGGGGGTTCCTGCTGCCCCCCGGCTCACAGACCGGCCTGGACTGGACCGGCGTCGGCACGGGCGTGGACTACAGGGCGCACGGCTGCGTTGTGCTGCCGCCCGCCCGCGGCAGCGGCTGGATCCGCCGCCACCCCGGCGGACGCCTCCTGACACCCCCGCTCCCCCTGCACGCCGCCCTCACCGCCACACCCACCGCCACCGGTCCGGACAGGGCCCTGAGAACCCGCCCGGCCCGGCCGCCGCCCACGCACTGACCACCCGACCGCCACTCGGCCAGGTCGACGCAGTCCCGCGCCCCAGGCACCCCCGTGCCGGGCGCTGCCAACGGTCTGCCGAACCCCTCCCCGGAACCCCCGTCCGGGATGACCGGCAGGCCACCGGCCGCCGCCGCCCGCACACGGCGGCGGCAGGCACCCCCGCGTCTCAACCCACCAGGCTCTTCCTCCCCGTCACGAGGCACCATGACCACCACCGAAGCCGCACCGGGCCCCCGCACCGGGGACTTGACCGCCAGCGTCCTCACCGACAACACCGGCGACACCCACGACAGCGCCATCAGCGCCGAAGCCGGGCTGGTCGCAGCGCTCGGCCGGCTACGGACCGCCGCCCGCACCGCGGGTCTACACCTCAGCCTCGGATACCCCGTCGCAACCACCGACGGCAACCGCATCCCGCTCGGGGACGCCGGAGAGGCCACCGTCCGCACCCTTGCCCGCCTGCTCTCCGGCACCGCAACCGCTTCGACCACGGACCCACAGCCAAACGCCGAGCTGGGCATGGAGCCGGGCGTGGCCCCCGCGGGGCGCTGGCTGCACGCCGCCGCCCGCGCCGCCGGCGTCGAACTGGCGGCCGGGGCCCCTCGCACCGCGGCGGACGGCACCCCTGCCCTGCCGTTGGGGAGTCTGGACCGGGACGGCACCGTCCGCCTGGCCGAGGCGATCGAGGCACACCTGACCGGCCTGCACGCCACCGTATGGCGCCTGACCGCGGCGCTGTCCGGGATCGGGGTCGCAGCCCGGCCCCGCCTCGAATCCGGACAGGTCGCCCTGGGCGAGATCACCGTGCCCGACGGCGTCCTGCTGCTGCACCGCCTGCACCCCGACAGCCCCATTCCCGAACAGGCCGATCCCGACGACCTGACCGCAGGGGAGCAGCTCGCCGACCAGCTCGCCGACGCCCTCCGGCCGGCGGCGACCGGGCTGGTCGACGTCGCCTACGCGCCCTACTGCCGCCGGTGCCACACCGAGCCCGCTCTCATTCTCGGCCGGCTCGCCCGGCCCGGGCCGACGCCCTGACCGCCCGCCTGATCACCCTTCCGGGCACGGACCAGGCGGGAGACGCCGCATGACCCCGCCGACCGACGAGCCCCGACCTCCCCGGCAGTCCCACCGCGACCTGCCCAGCCAGCTCGCGGCCGAAGCGCCGGTGATCCTCGGCGAGTGGACCGAAAACCCGAACTGGCGGGCTCTCACCGCCGCTGCCGAAGCCCATCTGCGGACAGCTCCGACGCTCTTCGGGGCGATGCTCATCGACCGCCTCAGCCCCGACGACGCCCCGGCCCTCATCAGCGAAGCCGCCCGGATGCTCGCCCTAGAGGCCGCCGCGTTCGTCCTCGCCGGCGACGACCTGCCCGGCATGCTGCCCGTCCCCGCGCCGGTCCGTGATGCCGTGCACGCCCTGACCGCACAGGTCGCGCTGCTACGCGCTGTGACCGACCGCTCTGGTGTGCGCCTGAACCACCGCACGCCCGTGCGCGCGCTCCCCTACACCAGCGCCTGTCTGACCGCGGACGCCTACACCGCAGCGTGGGGTGAACCCCCGCGCCGGTTCTGGCTTTCCGCCCCCGTCGCCGCGGCGCGACGGCGCCACCTCACCGACCTTTACGGGCACCTCGCCATCACCACCAGCGAGGACGGCAGCGTCCGGCACACCATCACCTACCCCACCCCCTGACCCGCGCCCGCCCCCGCCCGCCGGGGGAGGTGGGCTGTGCGGCCGGCGACGGCCGAGAAGGAACCTACGCATCTGATGGCTGAGCACTCCATTCCGTACATCACCTCCCGTGAAGGCGAGGCCGATCTCACCGACCGGGCGCTGACGCTGCGTGCGATCGCCACGCCCGCGGCCCCCGGCTTGCCGGCGCAGGAGCTGGCTTACATCGACGAGCGACCGCAGGACCGCGACCGCCACGGGTTGCTGCTGCCCAGGGTCGAGCAGAATCTCGACGCGCACGGCTGGCCCACCGGCCGGCCCCTGTGGTCGACGGTCCACCCCGGGCGACAGCGCGAGTGCATGACCGGGATGCTGTGCCACTACTGCACCGGCCGCCCCAGCGTCACCGAGCAGGGCGTGCTCTTCCTCGACGTCGCGCCGGCCGAGGCGCGCCTGCGCCGGAACTGGCCGCAAGGGATCGTCACGTTCCAGCCGCCGCTGTGCCTCCCGCACGCCCGAGCCGCCCGCGACCGCTGTTCCTACGGGCGCCGTGTCGGCGGGTTCACCGCTTTCCGGGCCGGGGCTCCCCAGATCACCGGGGCCCTCGGCGAGCCCTACAAGATCACTCACTCCGGCCGCCCCGCCCCCGCCCGTGCCGCCTCACAGGGCAGTACGCCATGACTCTCCACGACGTCACCATCGTCGACCTGGAAGCCGAACTCGCGGCAGTTGGCCTCGCCCCGGTCCCAGCGGCGCCGATCGGCCACACCGGCGGTGACGCTTCATCACAGCAGATAAGTCCTGGATAGGCACGCTGACCGCTGTCCGGCCGCGCTCTCTTCTGCAAGGCATTTAATGCCAGTCCGTCGTCGAGATCCGCCGGAACTCCGAGAAAAACATGCGCCCTCGCGCCCGTTCTGGTGCTCCAGCGGGGGTCCAGCGACCAGGCCATACGCCCCGCGGTCGCCAGCCGGACGTCAACGGGACCTGCTCCGCCAGCGCGCCGTCTGCGAATGCTCGACGACCCCGGTTCGAGCCCGGACCGGGGATCGATGGCCGTCATCCGGCGGCCGGACGACGAGCAGTCGTGATACGAGAAACCTGGGTGCGCCAACTGCCGCTGGTATTCCGGTGGCAGCCGAGCGAACCTGACAGGAGGCGCCACGCTCCGTCCGACGTGTCCTCGTGACGGCCCCTTTACCGCTGGTGCCTCGGCTGGCGGTCTTGCCCCGGCTCTTTCACCGCCACGGGCCGCGGAGACCGATATCCGTCTTCTCCGCGTCGGTCGCATGAGAAGGCCGTCGCGCCTGGCGAGACCGGCATGGCCCGACGACCGGACCCGCGCGTCGGTCGATGACCCCTCACCGGAGCGTCAAACGTTAGCGCTGCCCCACGAGAGCGCGGACCCGTCCCGTGTCTGGTCGTGGCCGCCGGCAATCTGCGGGCGCCGCCGTCATGCCGGCGTATCCGACACAGCCTCGCCACGACCTTCGCGCTGCGAAGCAACCAGGCTTCCACCCTGATTATCCCCACAGCTACCTGTAGCCGACCGCTGATACGGATTTCCCCGGAACCAAGCCCCGCATGCGAGACGACGAAGATATTCACCAGAAAGAAGATGAGGACCGGAAGATGCATTTGGCAGAGCCATTGTGGAAACATCAGGAAGAGGCAGTCAACGGCATCCAGAAGGAGTTTTCCTCAGCCGCTCGCACCACCCTGGTGATGGCCTGCGGGACGGGGAAAACCCGTGTCGGAGCGGAAGTCTCAAAGACCGTCGCGCCCAATGGTCCTGTACTCATCTCCGAGCCGACAGTCGACCTGGTGGCTCAGACTCTCAAGGCATGGGTCGCGGCCCTCGGCCGACAGGCGATGGGAAAGGTAGTCGCAGTGTGCGGGGACCAAGACCTCATGAACCAGGAAGACACCGAGCGCCTGACAGACCTAGGCGTCGAAGTCACCACGAATCCGGAACGGCTCGCCGAACTACTGCGCGCTCCAGACGGACGATTCATCGCGGCAACGACATATCACAGCCTGCCGAGGATTATCGAAGCCCACCGTGTGCCTGGAACAAAGCCGTGGAAGCTGCATGTCGTCGACGAAGCGCATCGATCCGCTGGCATCCAGGGAAGGCCCTGGTCCGTCCTTCATAAGGATGAGCTGATTCCAGCAGACAAACGCCTCTATATGACGGCCACACCGCGGATTGTGACCGGCTCCGACGGCTCCGACGTTTTCAGCATGGACGATGAGAAAGTATTCGGACGAGTCGGATACAAATTAACATTTGGCCAGGCCCGGGAGAAAAAGATTCTGGCTGACTATCGCGTTGTTGTCTCCGTCGTCACAGACGCAGAAATTTACAGGCTCGCCACCAGCAGCGAAGGGTCGGCGTTCTTTCAAGTTGGGCCCGTCGGGGTTTCTGCAGATATTTTGGCCCGCCAGGTGGCCGTCCTGCGGGCCGCCCGAGACCTCGGGGTACAGCGCATGCTCACCTACCATTCTCGGATTCGAGACGCCGCCTGGTTCTCGCAAACGCTGCCGGCCGCAGACGCGCTGATCGGTTCTTCATCAGACCTCTCAACGGGTTATGTCTACGGAGTTCAAGAAAGGGCCGAACGCCGCAGGGTGCTCGACACCCTGCAGTCCGACGGCCATGGCCGAGTAATCATCTCCAATGCCAAGGTTCTCAGCGAAGGCTATGATGCGCCTTCCGTCGACGCTGTTGCATTCCTCAACCCACGCAACTCGGTAATCGATATCGTTCAGATTATTGGCCGCGCACTGCGCCTTGGCAATAGGATCGATAAAACCGCGTATATCATTATCCCTATCGTTTTGAAGCCTGACCAGGATGCCTCCCAGGCCCTGGGCTCCTCTCAATTCTCGATGGTGCATCAAGTCGTTCGCGCGCTGGCCGCGCACGATGAGGATCTTGCCGGAGAGATGCGATCTGGACGCCGCCTGATCGGGATGAGGAACTATAGAGCAGATGAAGTCCCCGACGTCCGGCTCAGTACACCGCAATGGCTGCGGTTCGTCGGGTCTGAGATTCCGCCTGGTTTCGCGGACTCCATCACAGTGCAGGCTGTCCGTGCCGCAACGACCCTATGGGATGAGTACCTGGGAGCCGTCACGGCCTACAAGGAGGAGCATGGACGGCTCCCTGGGCGCACCCATCGGGCTCCCGGCCCCGAATCTGCACCGATCGGGGAGTGGTTGAGTAATCAGCGCCGCCGCCGGGAGTCGTTGCTGCCGCAGCAGAGAGAGGCTCTGGATGCCCTGGGAATTGCATGGCTGCCACGCGACGAACAATGGCAGCGGGGAATCGAGGCAGCCCGCTCTTTTGTCGAAAGAGAACGGCATCTGAGGGTGCCGGTAGGGCACATCGAAAAGGACGGGACAGGGGAGCCGGCGGGGTTCAAACTGGGGCGCTGGATAGTCAACAACCGCCAAGCGTACAAGCGGGGAAATCTTAGTCAAGAGCGCATCGCTGATCTGGAAGGCTTGGGAATCGAGTGGGACGTTCCGAGAGCCAACTGGACGCTTGCGTTCACCGCAGTACGAGCGTTCCTTGGGAGCAACGGCCATCTCAATATACCGGCCGCTCAAGGCGTAAAACTCCCTGACGGAACCGAGATAAAACTCGCTTCCTGGCTGAGGGACGAACGAAGGAGATTGGAAACGGGGCGACTCGCGCCGGAGTTGGCGGCCGAGCTGGCCATCCTCGATGACGCATTCGAGCAGAAGACCGACCGCTACTGGGAATCAGGTTTTCGAGTCGCTCAAAAATATCATCGCACACAAGGCCATCTCAACCCTCCACCTCACAATAAGGTGCAGGATCCCGACGGGCACCCCTTCCCTCTCTGGGACTGGCTCCGGAAAATGCGGCAAGAAAAAGCAGCGGGAAGACTTCCGAAGGACCGCCGCGCGGCACTGGAAGCCCTCGGAGTGTCCTGGGACATTCCCGAAGGGAAACGAGATCAGAGTTGGAATGCAAAATTCGCACTGGCCGAAGCATATTACCGCGCAAACGGCACTCTCGATGTCCCCTACTTGTACTCCACCGACCCGCCAGAAAGCGTGAAGCTCGGAGCATGGATCGCAACGCAGCGCAGGGCTTTCAAAAGTGGATCACTTTCAGTCGAACGGATAAGAAAGCTCGAAAGCGTGGGAATGCGGTGGTCGATGCATGGAGACTAGGCGGACCTCGATGGACGCGACGCTAGCTCACGACTCTCGCCGCGAGTACGGCCATGCCATTGCAAGTCGCGAAGTTGGCAGACGCGTCCGACCACGTTCATCAGGTCCGCCCCGCCGTGGGCGGTACGGGATCACGGAGTCCGGACGAGAGACCCGCGCGACCACCCACCTGGACCCACGCTCCGGGCTGCGGTCGGAGGCGGGTCCCGGCGGGCGACCGATCGAGGGGGCTCGACCACACCCCGGCGACGCGGGGAGCACAAGGCGCGCCACTGGGAGTGGGATGCGCCGGCCGCGGTCGGCGGCGGTCAAGGCGAGAGGCAGACCGCGAGTGCGAGTCGGACACCTCCCCACCGCGCGGGAGCGGAGTGGCGCCGAAGGCCGGTCCGGCCCTGTGGCACCGTCACCCATCTGCGGCGCGACATCATGCGCCTAGCTGAGTTGACGTGGCGCAGAGGTAGGGGAAGGTGCGCACTATTGCCCGGAGCACCGGAGGTGCGCAGTCGACCTTGAAGCATGTCGCGAAGCTGTGCGATAGTTCGCGCATGGGCAGGTTACCTACGCAGCGCCCCGAAGGGGCCCTGATCCAGTCGGCCCAGCGGACGCTGGGCATATCAGCAGCAGAGGCGGCGCGGCGCGCCGGCATCAGCCCGAGTCGCTGGCGTCAGATCGTCCTGGGCTACCAGACGGTGAGCGGCATCGCCACTCCGGTCACGGGCCCGGACAAGACGGTAGCGCGGATGGCCGCCGCGGTCGGCGTGACGCCTGCGCAACTGCAGCAGGCTGGGCGTGGCGGCGCCGCCGACGCGTTGCGCCCGATCGCAGCACGGCCTCCAGTCCGACATCACTCGCCCGCCGCCGCACCGCCCTCGGTGCTGACCGAGAGGTGGCGTCTGGTCGAAGTCGTACTCCAGCACGCACTGGCGGGCCTCGCGCCCGCTGATGCCGCAGCTCTGCGTAGTCGCGCCAGGAGTCTGCTCCGGCGGCTCCCCTCCCCGGGGTGAGGGGCGGGAGCCGCCGGCTCGCCCCAGACATGTAGCCGGGGCGCCCCGCGTGAGGGCGTGCGCGGCGCCCCCCACTATCATCAAACACATGTCCGAATCCTCGTCGGCTGAGCCCCCGCGGGTCCGCTTGGATCTGCCGGGCGGCCGTACGGTACCGGCCCGCCTCCGGCGGTGGAGGCAGGACCGGACCGGTACGTGGTGGGCGGAGGTGAGTCTCTACGCGCCAGCCGCCGCGGTACGGCAGATTCCCGGCGAGACCTACGCCGCCGTTCCCCGCGAGCCGGCCGCCGCGCCGGAGCCGGTGTATCTGCTTGTCTCACCGGGCCCCGACCGTCCCGAGCGGCAGCTCGTGGTCCACGAACCGGACTGCTTCACCCTCGGGAAAAATCGGTGGCGGTACACGATCCAGACGATCGACGCGGGCATGGCGCGCACCATGATGGCGCGGTTTGACGACACCGAGCCCTGCCAGATCTGCCGGCCGGACCCGTAAGCGAGGCCCCACCGCGACGGGGTGCAGAGTTTGCCGCTGCGCGCTCGCCAGCCGCGGGGCGGCACCGCTCCGCACCGCGGTGTTCGGGCTGGCGATCGGCGAAGCCCTGGCCGCGGGCACCAACGAGGTGATCCTGCTCGGCGTGTACCGCGCAGTGGCCACCGAGGTTCAGGCCGGCACTGCCGGGATCACCACCACGGTCGGCGGCCGGGTCCAGGTGGCCGTAGGGCCCCGCTAAGAGCCCGCGTGGAGGTCGGCCTGTCCGAGCCCGGTGACGTGATCGTAGCCATAGGCATCGTCACGGTGGCCGAGGTGGTCGGGAAGGTCCTCGTCCGCGTGGAAGGCCGCGCCGGTGACCGCGTCAGGGGGCGGTCACCGACGACTCGGACACACCAGCATGCACCGGCATGCCGACCCGAAGGGGCGCCGCCAGCCCCAGATCGCCGTCGGTGACGGCGCGATGCCACCGCGAACTACCGAGCGGGCGGATTCGGTCGCTTATTTTCCTGGCATTTTATTCGCAAATGACATCCCACCCACGGGCCAACCGAAGGCGCCGCGGCACGCACCGCGAGTCACCGGACACGCTTGACTTCGAATACGGGAGCCGAGTCTTTATCACGCACTCACGCACGAGGCAAACCGCGCTTCCCAAAGTGCACAAATTGGCACATTAAGGGACATGCTGGAGTGCGGAGATTTTTTCCATACGAATTGAAACCCGGCGAGGCCCGTGCCCTTGAGCAGCCCAAGCACCGACCCTCCGGTCGTCGAATCCGGTAATACGCCCGCCCGCCCGGGAAGTTGATAGTCGATCACCTCACATTTGTCAGGTTCACGCTCCTCACGGTGCGTCCCAGGAGGCGACTTATCGGTGTTGACTCCTGACTGATCTGTGGTTTAAATCCAGGGACACCCCAGGTCAAGGGCAGTTCATGGTGCCGAACCGGTGCCAGCCGCGATAGTGCGGGGCCGCCTCTGCCCATCCTCCAGACCACTGGTCTGGGCCGAGGCCGCAGCTCCTCGGATTTCGCCGGAAGGCGGAGCGGCGACGGTCTGGGCACCTGTTTCATCGGACTCTGAGTTCCGTGCCGGAACGCATGGTCCGCACGGCACACGAGAGGGCGGAAGATGACGCCGGCGACGCAAGAGGACGAGGCGCCCGTGCGCACGAGTTCCACACCCGGAAGCGTTGAATTGGCCGTGGTAAAAGAGGACTTCGCGAGACTGCGGAGCGAGGGTGTCGTTCCGGATGAACGATGCATGACCGAATTCACCGCTTTGGACGCGGGAGTTCTTCTGGGTGGACTGCTGGAGCGGGAACGATCCGTTCGGGAGGCAAGAGAGTTGACCACCGCGGGGTCGGTGTGGGGCCTGGAGCGGCTGTGGGGTACCAGCAGTCCGTCCGCCTCGGCGGCCGGCGCCGGGGCGGTAGTGACCGGGGCGCGTCGCATTCAGCAGGCACTGGCTGCGCTTGGCGCGTCCGCGTCAACGACACGGATGAGTCTGCTGCCGGAGCCCGTACCGGTCAGGCACACAGCCAGGGCCGTCGTCGCAGGGGGTCTGGTTGAGCGCGGGGTGAGGGTGCGAGAAATTTTCCGCACCAGCTGCGAGGCATCGCCGGCGCAGGCCCAAAGCCTTCACCGCCTGACCGAGGTCGGCGTGGAGATCCGGCTGGCCGCCGTGGTCCCCATCGCCATGATGATCATCGACAGCAGGCTCGTTGTTCTGCCCCTGTACCCGGATCACCCCAGTGCCGCCGTGATCGTCTGTGAACGCCCGGCGCTGGCGTGGATGGCGGAACGGATTTTCCAGGACACCTGGGCGGGCGCTCAAGCCCCACCCGCGTAGCGCCGGCAGGTCCGGGCCCTCTTCTCCAGCGCCGCGCAGTGCTGGTCGGCTCCGGACGGTCTTGCTCTTCTGCGCGTCCGTGAAGCGAAGAAAAGGATCTGAATGTCCGCGAGTCCACTTGCCCCGGTGCCGGACCGCCGGTCCGGCGTCCCCACGCCGGTTGTGGCGTTGCCCTCCGTCGCGTCCGCGTCCCGCAGCCACGGCGAAGAGTTGTCGGTGTACCTGGAGCTGCGCAGCCGACGGAGCGCGACCGCATCCGACATCGCGTCAGCGCTGGGCTTGCCGGCGCATGAGTGCGCCCGCATCTTGCGGGACCTGCGCGAGCTGTGCCTGGTGGACCCGGCGGGCTCCGGCGCGACATTCGTCGCGCTCGACCCGGACACCGCCCTGGCCCGCCTTTTCGATGCCCACAGAGGTCGCGTCGCGGCGCAGATGCAGGAGTTGGAGCAGTTCCACCGCAGCACCGAGATGCTGGTGCACCGCTACCGGCCGGCTGTTCTGCACGAGGGTGTCCAGGTTGATATCGAGAACCTGCCGGCCGGGCAGGTCCGCGCCGTGGTCCAGGCTCTGGTGGCCGCCGTTCGGACGGCGACGTGGTCGATGCACCCCGGGCCGCTGCCCCCGCCCGACGTGCTGCACGACGCGCTCGCGCAGGACAGGGTTCTGCTCAACCGCGGCGTGGAGGTACGGGCCGTGTACGCCGACAGCGCCGCCTCATCCAAACGGGGCCTGCGCTACCTCACCGAGATCGCAGCCCTGGGAGTGAACGTGCGGCTCGCCCCGCAACTGCCCTTCGACCTGGTCATTTTCGACTCCCACACCGCGCTGCTGCCCGGCAACCCCTCCGTTCCCGCCGAGTCTGCCCTGGTGCTGCGCGGGTCGCGCCTGATGCCCACCTATGTCGCGCTGTTCGAGGACGTGTGGCTGCGGGCCGTCCCCTTCACCCCGGAGAACCCACAGGAGGACAAGGGCACGGCGACTGACAGCCGCGACGCGGCGGTTCTGCGCCTGCTGGCGAACGGGCTGACCGACGAGCAGATCGGACGCCGTCTCGGCAGGTCCCCCCGCACCGTGGGGCGCATCGTCTCGGACCTGATGGACCGGATGGGCGCCGCTAGCCGGTTCCAGATGGGGGCCCTGGCTGCCGCGCGCGGCCACGTCGCCCCCGTCGACGGCGGGCTCGGCGAGAAGAACGAGTAACGCCATGATAGCTCGCACGGCCAAGCCCCACGGGCGTTGACCCTCAGCGCCCCCTGGTGGTGCGCCCCGGCTAGGCCGCACACGGCGTACAGCGGAACCGGCTCCTTCCACCCCATTACCGTGCCAGGCACTGCCCCAGCCGCCTGCACCGCTTCGGGTTCGGGCAGCCCCCATGGGGTGTAGCCCCCGCCCGGCCCTCTGCGGGGGTCTGCGACCGGTTGTCCCGACGCGGGGCCAGCCGACGACACCGGTTCGGCACCTGGGCGACCCAGCATGAACGGCTCTGCCAACCGGCCCTGACCTGCGAGTTGTTGGCCCTGGCCGGAATCGGACATTGGCCAGGTCCAGTCCAAAGTCTCTGAAGCCGTCGGCGTTGACCCCATCCGTCGGCGTTTATGCAGGTCAGCGAGCTGACTGCCGGCCCGGTCTCACCCTGTGAACCATCAGAACAAAGCGAATTTTCCGGGCATATTCGCAATTTCCCTGGTCAGGGCGCTGCGGATGGTTCGTTGACAGGCGGCGGGGGCCGATTGAAGATCAGGGCACGACGCGCCACCGCACCTGCAGTGACGCGTCGTGGCTGGTCGGGCGGCTCTGGCCGTCCCGTCTCTCGGGAAAACAGGTGCACGCGCAGAGTTTTTTGGCTTCGGTGCCGGCGCGTACACCTGGGGAAGCGAAAGACGTCCGCGCAGCCGGATCGCGCTGAAGGGCCAGGTCATCGGGCGGTTTCGTCGACGGCATCGACTGGCGGCTGCGGCTGGCCGGCAGATGGACGGGCGGGTCTTGGCCACGCTCGCGTCGGGGATTGTGTAGCTAAGTCTGGATCGTTCCCGCCGTGGCGTCTATGTTCGTGGTCCTTCCGCTGGCCGAAGGGCCGCGACCGAGGAGAGGAGACAGAGCAGCGGAGCGATCCCGCTCCGGGAGAAGGACCGGCCCTGGGAGTGCATGCACTCCCAGGAGGCCGGCCACGGTGGCCTTACGCGCCCTTGCACGGCGCCCGGTCACCACAGTCTCCGCACCGGCCCTTTGGCGAGGGAGCCCCGGTGCGGCCACGTATGAGGGAGTGTTGCATGCCCAGGCCGTTGTGCATAGCGCAGGCCGCGCCGCCTTCCGTCAGACCCGGCCTTGCCCGTCCGGCCCGCTCCGCGGGGACCGCGCGCGCCTCCGGGAACAGGCCGCGGCGCGTCGGCAAGCCGCCGTTCGAGCCGTTCTTCGATTCCGCCCGGGGCGCCGCCCCCGCACCGAAGTCCCTGGCCGGGGGTGAGCAGCTCTAGTGGCCCGTATCCGGACGATCAAGCCCGAAACGTGGGATTCGGAAGATCTGGCCTCCGTCTCCGTGACCGCGGTGCTGACGTTCTTCGGTCTGCTGACGCTGGCAGACGACGCGGGGCGGTTCCGGGCGCATCCGGCGATCATCCACGGGCGGCTGTGGGCGCTGCGCCCCGAGCACACGCCCGTTCACGTTGCCGCCGATCTGGAGCAGCTCGCCGCGGCGGGGCTGATCTGCCTGTACACCGGCTGCGACGGCCGCACGTACTTGCACATCGTCACCTGGGCCAAACATCAGAGGATCGACCGGCCCAGCGCCAGCCGTCTGCCGTCCTGCCCGAGCCACACGTCGCCCGCCAAGCACGGGTGCGGTGGCTGCGGCCAGGACGTGTGCGGCAGCCCCCGGGGATCCGGGCCGCCGTTCCCGCGGCGGCTGCACCCATGGCGGATACGGCCCCGGACACCGCCGCAGGGGCTTCGTCGCAGCCTCGGCGAGCCCTCGATCGGCCCGATCCGGCAAGCGCCGTGGGCAGTGGACCGCTCCCCGGCGGCGGTGCGGACGCGGCCGGCCCGGGCGCGCAGCAGGCGACGACCAGGTGAGCGGCGAGACCCGAGACTGGGACGATGCTGACGAAAGCGCAGGCCAGACGGTACTCGTGGAGGTCTCGGCGCAGGTTCGTCGAGGATTCGGGGACACCTCGTCGTCTGGATCTAGGATCGTAGATCCTGGATCAGTACCTGTGGGGGGCAACAGCCCCGCGCCCGCGCCTGCCGTCCGTCCGGCACCCGAGAAGTCCGGCTCCGATGCCGTCGAGGTGTCAGCCAAAGACCTGCTCGGGGAGTACATCTCCGCCTGCAACCGCCGCCCGCCTGCCCGAACCCTCAGCCACCTGGGCAAGGAGATCCGCGCTCTGCTCGACGAAGGCTTCGGCCCCGAGCCGATCAGGGCCGGGCTGGACAAGCTGCGCGCCAAGGGCCTGCACCCCAGCGTGCTGCACAGCCTGGTCAACGAGGTCGTCAACAGCCCGAAGACCGGTTGCGCCTCCGGCGGGGGGCCGTGGGCCCGCACCGCCTCCCCGGCCTACATCCCGTACCAGAACCCAACCGCGCCCCCGCCCGCGACGTTCGGAATCGGAGGCCGGCGATGACCCGCAGCCGCCTGGAGGACCCGCGTCCGGTAGCCGGCGACCGCGTCGCGGCGTGGATGAAAGCCAAGCTCGCCGAGCGCGGCCTGACCGACACCGACCTCACCGCCTCCAGCTGTGAAGACGAAGGCGAAGGCCCGTCTCCAGCCGAACAGGCTGCGCAGAAACGTATCCCCTACGACTACCGCCACGCGGTCGCCAGCCACCCGCAGGTGACCGCCTGGGTGAACCGGATCGCCTCCGGCGCGGTCGCCCCCGACCTCGGCGGCCGGGGACGCCGCGAGATCGCCCACGGCCCCAGCCTGCTGCTGTGGGGGCCGACCGGCACCGGCAAGACACACCAGGCGTACGGGGCGGTCCGCGCCCTGACCGCCGCTGGATGCGCGGCCCGGTGGCAGGCCACCACCGCCGCCGACCTCTACGGCGCTATGCGCCCGCGCCCCGGCGTGGACGTCGAGCACCAGCTGCGGCGTATCGTCCGGGTCCCGCTGCTGCTCCTGGACGACCTCGGCGCGGCCAAGCCCAGCGAGTGGACAGAGGAAATGACGTTCCGGCTGCTCAACTGGCGCTGCCAGAACCGCCTCCCGACGCTCATCACCACCAACCTGCCGCCGGTCCGCAGCGAGCGGATCCACCCGCAGGCGCGCGTACTGCGCGACATGGTCGGCGACCGCGTCCTGAGCCGCTTGTCCGGGATGTGCGAAGCCGTCGAACTCACCGGTCCCGACCGACGCTACGCAGCAGCCTGACCCGCCGCCCTGCCCCTTCACCCGCGGGCGCAGCCCGCCCGGCACCCTCACCTCCACCTCCCCTGCCCCGACCGGGCATGCCCTGCGCCCCTGCGCTGCCGCCCGGCCGAACCCGCACCACGGAGCCACCACTTGCGCTACATCACCACCCATGACGCCCCCGCAACCGACCTGCGGGGCATCGGCGACACCACCTGGCAACGGCACGGTGCCTGCAAAGACCTGAGCCCGACAAAGGCCGACCGGATCTTCTTCCCCACCGCCCGCAACGCCGCCGCCGTCGCCCAGGCCAAAGCCCTCTGCGCACGCTGCCCCGTCATCACCACGTGCCTGAACGCAGCCGTGGACACCGCCTCCCGCGAAGGAATCTGGGGCGGCCAAACCGCAGCCGAGCGGCAGAAAACACACGCGGATGCGGCCAACCGGCTGGATGCCGAGCGCGTTGACGCGGTCGTCGCCGGCCGGGACATCAAGCTGTCCGGCAGGGAGCGCCGGGCCGTCGCCCGGGAAGCCGTCCTGCGCGGCTGGAACGCCCAACGGCTGGCGAGCGTCTTGGGCTTCACTGTCAAACACGCCCGCGACATGCTCGGCACCGCCCGCCACCGCCTGCTCGAGGAGGGCATCCTCGCCGACACCCTGTCCGGCATGGACGACCCCGAAGACCTCGGCGGCACCAACCCGGACGACATGACCACCGGCGCGGAGGAGTTCGACGCCCTGCAGGGACCCACCGACGCCGAACTCGCCGAGCAGGCCCGGCTCGCAGAGCAGGCCGCGTGACCGACCCACACCACGGCCCCTCCCCCGCCCCCGGTACCCCGCCGGTGGGCTGGTGGGACCGGGCCGCGATCCTCGCCCTCGGCGGCGCCGGCTGCGCGCTGTCGTACGACGCGCTGCAGCAGATGGCCGTCGCCATCCACGTACGCCCCCAGCTGAGCTACCTGTTCCCGCTGGTGATCGACGGATTCATCGCCTACGGCATCCGCGCCCTGCTCGTGATGTCCACCGCCCCGCTGCGCGCCCGCCTCTACACCTGGACGCTGTTCGCGACCGCGACCACCGCCAGCATCTGGGCGAACGCCCTGCACGCCGTCCGCCTCAACCAGCAGGCCCGCGCAGGCGGACTCCGGTTGGGCGACCACGTTGTCGCTGTCCTGTCCACCATCGCCCCCCTCGCCCTGGCCGGCGCCGTCCACCTGTACATCCTCATCACCCGCCACCACACCGCCCCCGACGACCAATCCACCCACGGGGCCGCGGACCGTCCCACAACGCCGATCACCGTCCCGGCCAGCCCCGAGGGCACCATCCGGACCGAGCGTCTCCCGCACCGCCACCCGCGCACGGACCACGGCTCCGGACTCGGCCTGCGCACCGAGCGGGAGCCCCAGCACGGACCAGACCAGCCGTCCGGTACGCCGCAGCACGAGCCGGCCGCCCAGCAGGTGCCCGGACCGGCCCAGCAGACCCAGCATCGCTACGGGGACCACGGACCCGCGGACCACCGCGGCGGGAACCGCCACCGGCCGCAGGACCGCGAACCGTCGCTGCCCGAAGCCGCACCCGCCGAGCGCGGACACACTGCCGGACCGCCCGCGGACCATGGCACCCCTGCCGGGTCCGAACATCGCGCGCAGGAACACAACACACACACGCCCACCGGACCCCGCCCAGCGACGGAACCAACGGACCCGGCCGCACCGGCCGCACCGGGGCCTACCCCGCAGCAGCGGGCGTTCACGGGCCGACCGGCCGACCCGGAGCCGCCCGTGGACGCCCGCGACACCCCGTCCGCCTCGAGACCCTCGAGACCTGTGCCCGCCGGACCGGCAGCAGCCGGCGCCGCGGACCGGGACACGCGAGCCGCCGGGCGCCCGATCCACGAACCAGGCGGCGGATCGGCGGACCGCGAACGGACCGCAACCGCAGACCGGCACCGGCCGGGCTCCACCGGTCCGAACATCCCCGAGCACGCGGACCGCTTCTCCGGTGCGGCGGACAACCCATCCGCCCCGGACCGCGCGGCAGGCGGACCGCCGGACCGGCCGGAGCACACCGCCCAGGACCGCCGCGCACTCGGAGACCGCGGACCACAGCCGCGAAGCGGACCGCGGCCCTTTGCGCAACACCGCGAGCGCGGTACGCGGACCGGGGACCTTGAGCAGCTGCTGCAGATCGCCCGCCAAGCCGCCCTGGCCGAGGGCCGGATGACACGGCGCGCGTTGCGGCCCTACCTGAACCAGGCCGGTGTCCCAATCAGCAACGAGCGGTTCACCGAACTCCAGCAGCGGCTGTACGCCGATCCGGCGCTTGCGCACCTGCCCCGCCCCAGAAGGAGGACTTAGACGGCGAAGACCCGCCCCCGCGAACCGCCAGCCGCGGACACACGCCAGCCTGTCACCGCGCGAACCGTCCCTCGACACTTCGCGAGGCGGCCCGGCTCCGGCCGGGCCGCCCCCATTCACCATGGAGATAAGGACATGCCCCCTCATGGCGTCCGACGAGCGTCGACCTGGTCCGAGGCGTGCGCCTGGGCCGAGGTACTGATGCGTTACGGCCTCCTCAACGCCGCGCTGCCCACCCCGAGCGGCCAGTTTCTCGTCCAGCAGCGCCCCCATGGACGCGTCGACGTACTCAACGGTCCCGCCGCGATGCTGGACCTCGCCGCCCGAGTGCAGCACCAGGTCCTCGCCCGAAGGAACCGCAGACGGTGACGAACCCCGAGAAAACACCGCCGGGCGACGAGCCGCCGCAGCAGAAGAAGCCCCGTCGCACGCGAGCAAGATATCCGTCAAGACACTCTTCCCCGTCGGGGAAGGCGCCGTGGCAGTCTCCCGCCCCGGGGGTGGCGGGAGCCGGTCAGCGCCGGGGGGCGCCGACCGGAGAAGCAGCGGCCGAGGGCGGACCGCAGCCGGAGGGGACGATCAAGCCGCGTGCGAGCCGAGTCCGCGCCACTTCCCCGCGTACCCGCAAGCGCTACCCCAAGCCGCCCGCCCAGAAGCGCTCCTACGTGTGCAGCGTCCGCCTCAACGAGGCGGAACACGCCCATCTCAGCGCCGCAGCCCGTGCTGTCGGCGCGAGCCTCCCGGCGTTCCTGGCCCGTGCCGGCAGCGCTGCCGCGGCCGACGCTCAGTCCGCCGCTGCAGCGGTCGCCGGGCAACGAGAGCTGGTGACCGAGCTGTTCGCTGCCCGCCGGCACCTGGGACAGGTCGGGAACAACCTCAACCAAGTCGCCCGCGCGATCAACTCCGGCGGCCAGCCGGCCGAAACCGACGCCGTGATCGCCGCCGTCCACCGGGCCGTCCAGCGGGTCCAGGACGCCACCGACCGGCTCCTGGAGCGCACGTGACCAACACTGGCAGGCGAAGCCTGTGATTCCGCACATCCACAAACGCGGTGCCAACACCTACGGCCTGCTGTCCTACCTCTACGGGCCGGGCGAGGCCGAGGAGCACACCGATCCCCACCTGGTCGCCTCCTTCGACGGCATGGCCCCGGACCCGGGCCGTGACCCGGCGGCGACGCTGAAGGCGCTCCAAATCCTGCTCGACCAGCCCGTCGCCGCCCTCGAACCGGTGCGCCGTCCGGCCCGGCACGTGTGGCACATGTCGGTCCGCAACGCACCCGAAGACCCCACCCTGCCGGACGGCCACTGGGCGGACATCGCGCGCCGCATCGTGGCCGCCACCGGTATCGACCCCGGTGACGGCGCCGGATGCCGGTGGGCGGCGGTCCGTCACGCCGACGACCACATCCACATCATCGCCACCGTGGTCCGCGAGGACGGCTACAGGCCCGACCTCCACAACGACGCATCCCGCGCCCAGGCCGAAGCGCGTCTGCTCGAAGTCGCCTACGGGCTGCGACAGCTCACCACCGGCGACAAGACCGCGGCCAAACGACCCACCAGCGCCGAACTCCACAAGGCCAAGCGCACCGGGCGCGAGCGCACGGCGCGCGAGGAACTGCGTGAAGCCGTACGCCGTGCCGCTGCCGGAACGGACAGTGAGCAGGAGTTCTTCACCCGGCTGGGCGACGCCGGGCTGCTGGTCCGCACCAAGGTGATGCCCTCCGGCGATCTGTCCGGCTTCAGCGTCGCCCTGCCCGACGACCTGACCGCCCAGGGCGAGCCGGTCTTCTACTCCGGCTCATCCCTCGCGCCCGATTTGTCGCTGCCCCGGGTCCGGCAGCGCTTCGCCGACCCCAGCGGCCACGAGGCCACCGGGCGATCCTCGTCGCCGGCATCCGGGCGCTCCAGGCTGCGGCCGGCCCCAGCTCGTCGCCGAACCGCCGAAGCAGCGTGGGCGGCGATCCTCCTCATCGACCAGGGAAGCGACGGGGCAGCGGCAGCGCAGATCGCCGCCACCGGAGAAATCCTGGACGCACTCGCCCTGACCTCGGCCGCCCACACCCGGCAACACCTGCGTGAGGCAGCCCAAACGTTCGAGCGGGCGACGCGCTCCCACATCCGCGCCGAGCGCCAGCACGCGCGGGCACTGCGCCGGGCGGCCCGCGACCTGGTCTACTCCGGGCCCGCGCTGGGCCGCGGCGAGGACGGTGCCGGCACCGCCATGGCCATCGACATGCTGTTCTTCCTCGTCACCGCGACCGCCCTGTGGCACAGCCGAAAGCGGCACGCCCAGCAGGCAGCCGCCGCTCGCCAAGCAGCCGAACACCTGCGCGCCGCCTACCGCGGCGCCGCCGACCGGCCCCTTCGCGCCGCACGCCAGCGAGGCCAGTCGCTCCCGGCGCCGGTCCGGGACCGGCAGGCGGCAGCCGTGCGCGAAGCGCTCCCCGACCTCGCCGAACAGATCCTGTCCGAACCCGGCTGGTACGCGCTGGCAGCCACCCTCACCGACATCGAGGTCGTCGGCCGCCGTCCCGCCGAACTCCTCGCCGAAGCAGCCGCGCGGCGCGAACTGAGCACGGCGCAGTCCGTCAGCGACGTGCTCCTCTGGCGCCTGCGCCGCACCGCCGGTCTCCCCGCCGATCCGACCGCTCCCCATCCGCCCCGACCCGCCGGCCCCGCCGCACCCAAGCCCCAGAGTAAACCGGATACCCACCAGCAAACCCGCTCTCTCTGACAAAGGCATGCCTGGAATTCACCGCTCACCTGGGAAACAATGAAATGCATACCGCATGGGCAACGATGGGAGGGGCATGTTCAACCGGCGCCGCTACAGAGGTCTAGAGGCCGAACAGCAGGAGTTCCTTCGCCAGGCCGCCAACCTCCTGGCCCCCGGCCCGCAGGAACTCCGCAGCCTGATCGACCAGGCCCACCTGGAGACCGCCCACGACACCCAACCGGCCGAACCCGGCGAGGGCTTCCTTCCTCCGACCTTGCAACTCCCTGAAGCAGAGGGGTTCGCCGGCCAGATGACGCGTCACCCGGCCCCCCTGGAGGTCGACGGCACCATCCGCACGTGCCCGGAGTGCGGAGTCGACCGCGACTGGCTCGTACTGTGCATAGGACCGGACGTATGGCTGCGTTGCCGCAGCGCTCACGAATTCCACGAACCGGCCCTGACCGGCACCTGGTACGAAAAAACACGTGGCCATGTCCAGCACGTCTTCACCACCAAGGACGAAGGTCTCGCAGCAGAAGGATTCGACGGAACATTCTCCGGAACTGTCTTTACCGACTGATCCGCTGGTCGGCATTCTCAAACCCAGTTGACGCCAACACAAGAGAAAGGGGCGTGGCGCCAGCCGCCGATGGCTCGCACCACGCCCCTCATCTACTCGGAGGTGCGCGCTAGGTAGGGGTCACCGTGATCAAGCGTCGGCCGAGGACGGGAATGAGGCGGCGGATAACGGGGCGGGGGGCGCTGAGCGCGGCAGCAAAGGCCGCCACAAGCGCGTGCGGAGTGGAGTGGCTGAAGGCGGCGCACCACAGGTAGGAAGCACCGGACTCGGGTTCGGCCCACGCCTGCCAACCAGACAGGTGGAGGGTCGGATCCTCGTCCCAAATACCGTCAGGAAGCGCGCGCAGAGTGAAGCAGGCGACCAAGTGGGGGTCCCAGACCGAACTGTCGGGATGGACCGGGTCCGGCGACCAGCCCGCCCCCAACAACTCGTCGACTACGGTCTCGGGCCCACCCGATCCAGAAGCCTGTACGCCAGCGTCAGCGGCCAACGCGAACGCGACGACGACTTCACCAGGCAACCCGGTGGTGAGGTAGGCGTTCCAGGACGCTCTTCGCCGCGCAGGCTCAGCACGGGCCGATACACGCCAGGCCACAGGCAGATCGCCCAGCAGCATGGGCTGGTCGGGCAAAACCCATTCGGCGCTGACGAGCTGGCTGGGCGCGGCGAGCAGAAGAGTTTGACGAGAGGTGGTCCAACAAGACCAGCCGGCATCGGCGAGGGAGGCGCAGACCTGATCGGCCAACGCCCCGTCGTCACCGGCAAGATAGCGCGGGCTGGTCAGGAAGCGGACGTCGCCCACGGGCGACCAGAACATGGACAGGGGCGGCTCCAGAACTCGGGATGGGCAGCGTCGGCCTTCGGTCGAGCGACGGGATGTGTTCTCCGCACACCACTGACGGTATCGCCAGAAAATATTGATACGCCGTCAACGGGTCGTCACCCGGGCGCTACCCGGAAGAATTCCATCAATTTTGACATGCAGACGCCCAAATTGCCAGCATACTGGGCCGGTCCAATTCTGCTGTCAGCGTTGCAGGCTGAGCCAGACGGCGTATCCACGGTGACCCCAGCCCGCGCCCGCGCGTTGATACCGTCGTGCCAGACACAGCATCCAGCCCCATCGCGGCCAGTGCCGCCCCTGCCGCGCCGCCAAAGAGGCCGTTCCTCTTGACCTCTCAGCAAGGAGAGGCCGCGCGGACCTTGTTGAGCTACGCAGCTTCGCTGCCGCTGGACACCGCCGAATCCCAGCTCCTCTGCGTGGTCGTGGCCATCCGAGCCGCGCGCGGTGGTGTCGGCAACGTCATCGGAGCGGACCTTTCAGCCCTACGCCTCACCGATGCCCGCGGCGCTGTTGACGCGCTTCGTGCACTCGGCTGGCAGATTGACGCCGCCCTGCTCGACGGCGATCCAACAACGCCCCTGCCCATCACCGTCCCCGATCTTGAGAGGGAAACGGGCCATCCTCTGCCCTTCGGAAAGAACGTGCGCTCCCGGGTGTCCGGCTGGACTGCTCGGGTCCTATCGGCCAAGCCGGTCAGGAAACTTCCTCCCGCCGCGCGGCTGGCGAGCCTATTCCTCGCAGCCCACAGCACGTCCAAACTGGTAGGGGAGATCCCATCCGACCTTCCTGATTCGTGTCGAGAAGCCCTGCCCAATCTCAAATCAAGTGGATTCCTCGCGGAATTTTCTACGGATGGTTACCTGCTTGATCCCGCCGTACGCCACCTCTCGGGCATGCGTCGCCCTACTGAAGAGGAGCGGGCAGTAGATCCCACCGGGTGCCCAGAATCATCCGTCACCGCCGCGCCGCCGGCGTTTCGGTTCGACGCCGATGTGTGGACGGAGTGGAAGACAGCGGCGACCCCCGCGTTGCAACGGCACATTGAGACCGTCGAGCGCTGTACTCAGTGCGTTCTCCCCCAGGAGCGGGTCGCCTCGGCGTTCATGGTGCCCATGAGGCCACAGTTCTTCCCCAAACGCATCAAAGAAGCATACGGGGAGTGGAAAGACGCACATCCTCACCGCGGCCCGCAAGCAGCTGAGTTCACTGTGGCTTTCCGTGCCGCCCACGGGCACGGGCCCTCCTACGCCCAGTTGTGCTCGGGATTGGGCTGGGACGTGGACCGCGCGTTGCGGGGGCTCATCGTCCAGCTTCTGCTGAAAAATGAGTGGCTGACGGACACAAGCCCCGTACCGTGGACGTTGCGCCCGGGGACGGCCGCTCACGCTCAGGGCATCGCACTGCCCAGAGCGCGGACTTCGGCCGCCCCACCCCCGGCTGCCGTTTCCGAACACGCTGCAATCTACGCCTTCAGCGCCGACAGCTCAGAACGGATCGACTCCTTCCCGCGCGGAGAGCAGACGCCCGAGGAATGACTTGAGCAGCGTGGCAAACCCTACTTCAGTGCTCGGTAGTGAAACTGGGTGCAACGCTCCGCCGGGGATTCGCCTCTGACCGGCAAGGAATCCCCTAAAAGAGATCTCGGACAAGTGTTGTTTCACCCCGCCTTACAGCGGCTAACACAATGAGCTGAGTTGTCGGTGAGTGATGAGGCAGCAGGCGAGTTTGAGGAAGGCCTCGTGGATGTCGGCCCTTCGTTCCCAGCGGGTGCGGAGTCGTTTGAACCCGTGGAGCCAGGCGAAGGTGCGTTCCACGACCCAGCGGTAGGTTCCCAGGCCGGTGCCGTGCCTGGTTCCCCGGCGGGCGATGGCCGGCACGATGCGGCGGGCGCGGACCTGGTCGCGGTAGACGTCGTGGTCGTAGCCGCGGTCGGCGAACAGCGAGTCGGGCTTGCGGCGCGGGCGGCCACGTCGGCCGCGCACCGGCGGAACCGCGTCGAGCAGTGGCAGGAGCTGGGTGACGTCATTGCGGTTGCCGCCAGTGAGCAGCACTGCCAGCGGGGTGCCGTGCCCGTCGGTGATCAGGTGGTGTTTCGAGCCCGCCCGGCCTCGGTCGACCGGCGACGGGCCCGTCGCGAGCCCCCTTTTAACGCCCTGACGTGCGAAGAGTCCACCACGCATCGTGACCAGTCCAGGCGCGAGGCCGCGTTGAGCTCGGCGAGCAGGACCTCGTGAAGACGCTGCCAGACTCCAGCCTCGTTCCAGTCCCGTAGCCGCCGCCAGCACGTCATCCCTGAGCCGAAGCCCAGCTCCTTGGGCAGGTACTCCCACTGCACCCCGGTATGCAGCACGTACAAGATCCCGCACAGCACATCCCGGTCCGGCACCGGCCTGCGGCCCGGATACCGAAACCGCCGCTCCCGCCTCGGCAACAGCGGCTCGATCCGCTGCCACAAGTCATCCGACACCTTCCACGGCTCAGCACTCACACCAAACCGAACGCGCAACAACCACCCTGGACAGGGCCACCAGGACCGAACCACCTCATTGTGTTAGCCGCTGTTACGCCTCGTTAGCGGGAGGACCGGGCTGATCTACCGTCACGCTCGCGCTTGCTCTGAGCGCGGCGGTGGGAAGCACCCGACAACGCTCCCGCGCCGACGATCATGAGGAGGCCGGCGATTCCGGCGAGCCATGTGGTCGCGTCGGCTCCGGTCTGGGCGAGTTGGGCGCGCGGTACGCGGCCGGTTGGCGCACCGGAGGCCGACGGCGCCTGGGCGGTCGCCGAGAGTTGGCTGGCGCGCGAGGTTGGATGAGTTGCGGACGGTGTCGGCGCCGTGGTCGACGTGGCGGCGGTGGTCGGCGGAGTGCTGGGCGTGGTGGGGTCGGTGAGGGTGATGGCGACCAGGGCACCCGGTTCGGCGCGCAGGGTGATGTGCTGCCCGTGCAGGGGTGCGCCGTTGGGGCCGGAGCGCTCAGTTGCGGTGTAGACGGTGCCGGTGCGGTTGGTGATCGGCAGGGCCGTCTGGGCGCTGCCCGAGTGGCCGGTGGTGATCGTGAGCGTTGTGCCGGAGGAGTCGGTAACGGCGACGACGGCGCCTGGGAGGGGTTTGCCGGTTCGGTCGGTGACGCGGACGGTGAGATTGGCCGGGGTGAAACGGTCGATCACGGTGACGAGGGTGGGGAGGGTGGAGTCGGCGGGAACGACGACGTCCTGGTCGGCCGCAGGCTGGATGGCGGCAGAGCCGGTCGCCGTCTGTCGAAGGTGGTAGAGGCCCGCGGGAAGGTCGGCGAAGGAGAGACGGCCGTCGGCGTCGGCGATGCCGGAGGCCGTGGTGGTGCCGGCCACGTCGGTGAGGACGAAGGTGGCGCCGGAGACGGGGGTGTCGTCGGTGGCGGTGACGTGGATGCTGATGCCGCTGGTCAGGACGTCTCTGGTGGGGCCGCCGTGCGGGGTGGCCGGCGACGGCACGGGCGGGGAAGGGGCGGCGTTTGCCGGTGCTTGGACGAGGAGCGCGGCGGCCGTGCCCAGGCAGAAGCCAGCAACGACGCGCGGCAGGAAGCCGGAGGCATGGCGGGGGGCGCGTAGGTGGGACAGCAGTGTTGACTCCTGGTTAGCGGCAACGGGGCTGGTCGGTAGGGCTCGGGTGGTGGGCAGGCCGGGTTACCGGATGCGGCCGAGCGACGCGCTGGTTGGCGTGGGCATGGGAGATGCGGGCCGGGTACTGGTGGACCAGCGCGGAATACTGCGGGCGTGCGGGGCCGACGGGCGGCGTGGTTGTCGGCGGGCCAGCTCCAGCGGTGTCGGAACCGCCGTCTGCACGGCCGGGGGCGCTGGGAGCAGTGGTGTGGCGTAGGGGCGGCACGAAGGGGCGAGCATGTCGACGTCGCGTGGGATCGGGGTCGGGTCGGTGAGTGCGGTGGCGAAGGCGCGCAAGACGAAGGTGGGGGTGGCGCTGTGCAACCAGGCTTCCCACAGCGGGCGGTTGCCTTCGGGATCGGCGATGGTGGCCAGCCAGGCACGGTCCCTGCCCACGGAGCGGGGGTTGCGGTAGGCCACCTGGACGAGTTCGTCGGGCGACTCGGCGTGCGCGAGGAATCCCGCCGCGGTCACCCGCCAGTGGGCCTCTCGGAAGATCTCCCACACCGCGGCGGGGTCGGCGTCGTGGCTGATGCCGCGGTCGGTGTACAGCTCCCGGCCGGGTTCGTTGCTGACCGCGGCGTCGAGCGCAGCGGTGATTGCGGCGATGATTTCCGGCGGGGTGTCGTCGGTGAGCGCGGCCGACCAGACGTCGCGCGGCGGCCAGCCTTCGCGAGCACGGATCTGCCACAGCGCGGTCGCGTCCGGCATCAGCTCCGAGACCTCCGGCACGAACGCGATCCGCAGCTGTGAACCACCGGTGCTGACGTAGTGGTTGCCCAGCTCGTCGTGCATGTCGTGCCAGTAGTGATGGGTGAGCGGCGCGAAGGCGTCCGACGGATCGCCACCGTGGCCGGCCAGGTAACGGGGCGCGACGAGGACGTCGTCGTACGAGGTGTCGCGGACGGCGCGCCACCGCCGTGGGATCGGGACGGCGTCGCCGGGGGTGAGGGTCACAGGTCCTCTCGGTCGATGCGGTCGGTCGCGGTGAGCGGCTCAGGTCGCCGAGCCGGTCTCGACCGCAGGGCGGGTGTCCACCGTCATGCGATCCAGCGCCCGGTCGGCGCGCTTGGCGGCCAGGTCGGCGGTGGGTGCGGTGACGACGACCAGGCCGGCTCGGGCGGTGAAGCTCGATCCCTGCGGTGGCAGCATGAGTGTGTCCCCTTCCTCGCACAGCCATGTCGCCCTCTCCAGCCACGGGGTTCCGGCGGTGAAGGCGCGCGACAGGCGGCGCGCTGTGACGGTGCCGGAGCGGTCGGGATAGCGGATGCGGACGGCGGCGGCCCGGTGCCGGGTCGGGGAAAGGTCGGGGGCGCGTCCGCAGGCCACGTCGGCGGCGACGCGGGCGAGTTGGATGCCGGTGGCCAGCTCGACGAGGTGGCCGATCATATCTCCGCCCAGGCGTGCGTTGACCTCGACGATGCGCGGGCCGCCAGCGGTGAGACGGATCTCGGTGTGGCAGACGCCGCGGTCGATGCCGAGGGCTTGGACGGCGGCGACAGCGATCGGGCCGGCCTCGGCGAGCAGGGGGTCGCCGGCGGCGACGGTGTGGCCGGTCTCCTCGAAGTAGGGGAGGTTTCCGAGATCCTTGCGGGTCACAGCGACCGGGATGGTCGCTCCGGCGAACGTGACGGTCTCCACGCTCACTTCCGGTCCGTCGAGGTAGCTCTCGACGAGGACCGCGGTGGATTCGCGGGCCCGGGCCGCGCCGGCGGTCGCGAACGCGAACCCCGCAGGCAGGTCTTCGGGGCGTTCCACGTGGGTGACTCCGACGCTGGCGGCGAAGGCGGCCGGCTTGAGGACGACGGGGTAACCGCCGACGCTGTCGGCCGCCAGGGCCGCCTCCAGCAGCGAGCCGGCCGTCATGGAGGCGGGCGAGGGGACCCCTGCCGCGGCGAAGACGCTGCGGCCGATGGCCTTGTCCCGGCAGGCCAGCATCGTCTCGGGCGTGTTGAACGGCAGACCGAGGTGCCCGGCCAGGACCGCTGTCGGCACCAGCACCCACTCGTTCCAGGTCATCACCCCGGCCAGGGCGTGCCGTGCGGCGAGGGCGCGCCCGGCGGCGAGAAGCGCGCGCTCGTCGTGCGGATCGGCGATCTCGACGTCGGTCACGTAGGGCGCGTGCTCGGCGGTGGGCGGCACCGAGTCGATGACGACGACGTCGTAGGCGGCGGCCACCTGCTGCAGGCAGAACCCGCGGTATCGGAAGTCGCCGAGGGTGACGACCAGGACGGTGGGGCGAGAGGACAAGAACGCTCCAAAGAAGGCGGGGAGAGGGCAAGGAGGCTGGGCGGTCAGCCGGATGCGGCTGCGACGGCTCGCGGAGTGAGGGCCGCTCGCACCTTGGTGAACGCCGCCGCCAGGGCGGCGGCCTGGGCGACGGCCAGGCCGGTGAGGACCTGGCCGAGGGCGTCGGGCGGGGTGCAGGCAACCAGGACGCCGGCCAGCGGGAACGGCAGGAGGAGCACAACGATCGTGGCGGCGAGGGTGGGGGCGAACGCATCGGGCGGAATCAGTTGCGAGCGCGCGGTGCGCAGGACCACGGTCATCCCGGTCTCGGCCGCCATCAGCACCGCGATCAGGATCATGAACGCGGGAAAGTGACGGGTCTGGGCGACGGCGGCGACGGCCAGGCATGCCAACGATGCGGCCGTCGCGGCGGCGCCCCCGACCCGCCACAGCCCCCACCGGTCGATCGCCGGTCTGCTGCCGGCTACCACGAGCAGCGTCGCGGCGGCGGCCAGTGACCATACCGCGCCCACCGAGGCGCTGGAGCGTCCCAGATTCGTCACGACGATGACCGGGGCCGCGGCCTGCACCGTGCCCGTGGCCAGGTTGGACACTGCGAGCCCGGCAACCAGCCAGGCCAGCGCGGGCAACGACCGCAGCGTCGCCCATCCCGCCCGGGCGGCCGGTCTGCTGCCTGTGGCCGATGGCGACGGGCGGTGGTCCGGGGCGGAGCCGGGAACGCCGACAGGGGCGGCTCTCGCGCCAGGGGCGGTGGCCGCTGCCGCGGCGGACATCACAGCGACGACAGCCAGCAGTCCTCCCGGGCCGGTTTGTTGAAGGAGGATTCCCCCGGCGGCCGGCCCGGCGAGCATCGCCCCCTGGTCGATGGCCAGCAGTACGGACTGCACCCGGTGCGGCCGTTCGGCACGACGGCTCGCGGCGGCCCCCGCGGTCTCGGCCGCGAGGTAGCTGAACTGGGAGAGCACGCCGACCAGCGCGGCCAGCGCCATGACCGTCGCGGTGGTCACCACCCCAGTCCTCGCCTGCCCCGCGGTCAGAAGGGGGATCGCCGCGAGAAGCAGACCGGCGCGTGCCGCCGCCGCGCACCGCATGACCCGCCCGGCCCCGTGACGGGAGACCAGGGCCCCGGCCCGCCCGAAGGAGGCGAGCCGGGGCACCCATTCCACGGTGAACGCGGTGCCGGTCAGTGCCGGGGAGTCGGTGGTCGACAGCACCAGCAAGGGCAGCGTGTAGGTCGCGGTGGCCGTCGCGACCGCGTCAGCCGCCCGCGGCAGATACACGCTGCGGCGAAGGTTCGGCGCAGGAGGGGTGTTCACACCGACCGCCTGGCCGGTGCCCGCTGGGGTCCCGGGATGGTCGTCCGCAGCCCCGGCCGGGTGTCGATGCGGCGCTGCAGGAGGTCGGCATGGGCCTGCGCCCAGGAAGCGAGCGCGGTCAGCGGCCCGCGGAGGTCCCGACCGGCTCGGGTCAGGGTGGGCACGCCATCGCGCACGACGTACATGAAGCCGGCTTCGGTCAGGCTGCGTTCGGCCTGCGTGTCCATGCCGACGGCCGCGCCACCGACCGGTTCGGCGAGCGGTTCGGTGTCGGCGCCGCCGAGGACTGCCAGAAGATCGCGGTCCCTCAGCAGCCGCAGCGTGGCGTCCACGCGGGTGACGAAGTCGCATTCGCGGCTGGGGAAACCGTGGTTGCGCGCCCAGCGGGACATCGCGAAGTGGACGTCTCCGAGCCCTTCGCCGGCGGCCGTCAGCACGTAGCAGTCACGGCCGGTGTCCTTGCCGTAGGCGATCAGTCCCCGGTCGCGCAGAACTCGCAGCCCGTAGGTGTACTGGTCGTGCGTCAGGTCGGAGAAGGTGCCGGCGACCAGGCCGAGAGGGATCGGCCCGTGGTCGGTCAGCTCGGCGATCATGCGGGTCGTCCACTGCCGGCCGAGCAGCTGCGCGGCCGCCACCACCAGGTCGGTGGTGGAGGCGGGTCGAGGCGTCTTCGTCGTCATCGGGACCGGCCTCCCGTCGCGCCGGCGCCGACCAGCGGGGAGGCGCTGTGCGAGAAGAGGTCGCCGGGCCGCCACCTCGGTGGGCTGACCGTGCCCGGTGCCGTCGACAGGGCGGGTGGCAGGACACCGGCCGGGGTCGTCTCCACCGCGCGGCGCGGCGCGGCCAGACGCAGCATCGGCTCACGCTGCTCCCCGGCAGCCCAGATGGGGTGGCGGCGCGCGGCGGAAGCGGGGCGGCCCGCCGCCCAGGCCGACAGAGCCCTGAAGACGGGGGCGAGGGAACGGCCGTGGTCGGTCAGCCCGAATCCCCGGCTGCCGGTGCGTTCGACGAGCCCGTCGTCGACCAGTTGGTGCAGTACCGGGTACAGGCGGGTAGCGGTCAGCGCGCCGGGCAGACGGCTCGCAAGGTCGGTGGCGGTCGAGGTACCGCCGGCTCTGAGTCCCCACAGGGCCGCGGCGGCGGAACGGGCGGTGATCAGGGCGAGAGTGTCCTCGGCGTTCTGGGCAGCGGGTATCCGCTCCGGTTCCCACATCCCGGGGATCGTGCTGGGCACCTTCCGCTTCTCAAGTCGCGTGTCCCCCCAGCGGGCGAGCTCGCTCACGACCGGGGCCAGCGCCTGGCCGCGCTCGGTCAGGCAGTAGGAGACGTTGCGGGAGGTGACCGCGACGCGGTCCACCAGCCCGTCCGAGACGAGCTTCTTCAGGCGCATCGACAGCTGGCTGTCGGCCAGCAGGGCCAGGCGGGGCCCAATCGAGGTGTAGCGCAGCGGCTGGTCGGACAGGGTCATCAGCGTCCACACGCTCCAGCGTGGGGCGAGCATCTCCAGCGCTTGGGTCACGCGGGTCAGGTCGGCGGCAGCGGCACGGGACAGACCGGTGTCGGTCAAGAAGAAAACACTCTCCTGAAGGGGCGGAAGGAAGCGGAAGGAACAGGCCCGGGTACGGGCACGGCTTCAAGCAGGGTCCGCGGGGTCAGCGGGCGCGGAGCATGTCCGCGGACAGCGCGGGTCCGGCGCCTCGGTCGGGTGTCGAGGCGATCGAGGGGCGGTGATCGCTCGGCCGCTCGGCACGGCGCAGGCTTTGCAGGACCGCGGCGGCTGCGGCGTGGTGGGCGTCCCGGGCGGTGACCGCACAGGCCAGGCGCTGGGCGGCGTCCACGGCCCGGCGGGCGGCAGAGGGGCCGAACTCCTCCCCTGGCCGGGTCAGTTGATGCAGCCGCTCGCGCTGGATGGCGATGTTGTGCTCGGCGACCTGGCTGTCGGAGTGCAGCTTGAGCAGGGCGGCGAGCATGGTGCCGCCGGGATGCGAGTCGGCGTGTTCACGCAGATCCGCGAGCGGCAGGCCGAAGAGGTCTTCGATGCGGGCGCCGAGGTCAGCGGCGGTGACGGCCAGTGCCCGCTCCCACCGCCTCGCCGCGGATCGTCTCCGGCACAGCGGCCGGTTCGGCGGCGGGCGCGGGGGGCTCGGCGGCCTTGGCGTACAGGGCCGGCCGGTCGACCGGCACGGTGTCGCGGGTCAGCCCCGCAAGCAGCTCGGCGACCGCCCGCCCGTATCTGCGGCCGGTGCCCAACGCCGCCTCCAGCAGGTCGGTCTGGAACCGGAGGTCTTGCAGCGGCATGTCGTACAGGCCGCCGCGTCGCGGATCGGTGGCCTGGTGCAGACGCTCGCGTGCGGCAGAGGCATGGCCTTCCACCACCGCCAGGAAACTGCGCAGCTCCAGCACCTGGTCGACCGGATGCTGCGCGGTGCCGGCCTGCGCCCGCGCGTAGAGCACGGCCAGCGGCTGGCCGAACGCAGCCTCGATACGAGCGTCTTGGGTGGTAGGCATCTCTGCGGTGTTCATCGGCGCACTCCCGCAGACGCCGGCGCGGGAGCGGCCGGGCGCGGTGGCACGCTGGTGCTCAGGGCGGCCGAGCGCCGCACTCCCAGGGCCTCACCGCGCGCCGCGCCGGTGCGCTTGCCCGGCGCGTCCGGGTCGAGCAGGTAGCGGACCACCAACGCGCGCCCGTCTCGAAGGGTCACCGCGGCATCCACGGTGCGCGCCAGGTCCATCTGGTCCTCCGTCAGCGCGTCGGTGCCGTTGGCGACGAGGGCATCGACCAGCGCCTCCTCAGCTTCCTCAAGGAACTGCTGGGCCTCGGTGAGCTGGTCGAACCAGCGCAGCACCTCGCTCGCGCCGCGGACCCGGTCCGGCGCGCTATTCACCAGCGCGCGCAGATCCTCCACGCTGTGGCCAAACCGGTCGCGGACCTCGGCGGCCAGCACCTCCACCACGCCGTCGGCATCGGCGCGGACCGCTGCCGGCTCGCGCGAAACGGGGCCGGACGTCGGAGCACGGGTCCCCGGCGCGGGAAACTTCGGGAATTCACGCATACAGAAATGGCCTCCTGGCACAGGTATCGGGGAGAAGGAGCGGGGATTTCCGGCCGCACGGGCTCGGCTGGGAACGGTTCGATGATCCCCAGAAAAAGCGTTTTGCCTGACGGTATTTTCCGTGCTACGTGCCGCCGGTCATGGTCAGCGGCGTCGACCGGCAGTCTCAGCGGACGGCATCACCGCAGCTCTCGCTGCCGAAGGCGGTCCGGCGGTACGCGGCACCGAGGGCAGGGGACGGTCGCGCTCGTCAAGCCACTCCCACGCAGCCTGTTCGTCGGCGAACGCACCTTCGCGCAGGGTGTAGGTTCCGGAACGCACATCGGCTGATTCGACGATGAGACGGAACGCGGCGGTGTCCGGCGCAGGGTGGGAGTCGCGCAGCAGCGCCCACGCTTCGAACGGCTCGCCGTCGTCCGTGTAGTGGTCGACGAGCGTGTACCGGTCGGCCGAGGAACGCAGATGCTCCTCCAACTGCGCGGTCGCCGCATCGGCGGGCTGGCTGATGCTGCCGGGACCGAGGACGAGAGCTTCCGGTGGGCAGCCCCTGGCCACGAGCCACTGCTGTGCCAGCGACAGCAGCGGCATCCGGCGTGCCCTGATGCGGAATGTCCGGCCGGCTCGGTCGCGGGCGAGATGCACAGCCAGAAGTCTGGCCGTGCCGGGCACATCCCATACGGCTGCGGTGTCGTAGAGCAGTGCGAAGGTGCTGTCCGCCTGGTGGTGGCGTTTGAGCAGCAGGAAGTCCGTGTCGTCGATCCGCAGCTCGCGGTGAGTGGTGTCGGTGTCGTCGGCGGCCTCGAAGCCGCCGGTGTTCAGGCAGCTGTCGAAGTCGAACGCAGACAGGGCCGCCGAGCCGGCCGTTCTCGCGTCGCCGGGGCCTGGATCGGCATGCTCGCCGCCGTGTGCGGGGGCGTTCAGGCCGTCGGAGGCCGGCTGAGCCGGGTGGCTGTCGGTGCCGTCATTGTGGGGTCTGTCGGGGGCATGTTCCTCGCAGCGATGAAAGTGCTGTGGTCGGACGAGCCCGGTTGAGGGCTGACGCCAAGTTTCGGCGGCGGAGGCGCTGGTCCGCGCGGCGCGGCGACAACTGTGGCGCGCTGTTGGGCTCAGCGGTGAGGGGCCGGTGCGGCGAGAGGGCCGCCGAAGTCGGTGAGGGCCCGAGTGCGCGGTGGCACGGTGAGCGTGCGGCGGCCCAGCGCGGTCAACTCGATGCGCTGGCCGGCGTGCAGGGGACGGGTGCGATCGATCTCGACGAGGCCGGCGCTCTCCAGTCGCTGGAGGACGGGGTAGGGCGTCCGCCCGTTCGCGGTGATCACCGACAACCGGTGGGTGACCAGGTGCTGGTGGAGTCTGGCGCCGCGGGCCATCGCCAGCAGGTGGGCGAAGTCCGGTGCCGCCAGCTCGGGCACGTCGACCTCCTCCCGGTCCCGAAACGTCTTTTCCAGCCCTTCCAGCACCGAGACGGTTGCCTCCAGGCGGGCGGTGTACTCGTTCACGGCCTGGGCGAGGTGGTGCACCGCTCGTTCCAGGCGCTCAAGGAGTGCCACGTCGGCCGGGGCGCGGCCGTCGCTGAGCCGGTGCGTTCGCCGTAGGTGGTGGGTGACGTCGGCCTGCGCGTGGGTTAGAGCCTGGTGGGCGCGGGCGAGTGGCACCAGCTCTGGGCGGAGCAGTTCGGCGGCGTGGTGGCGCTGCAGTTGTTCGCCCGAGTAGCCGGTCAGCTTCTCGATGCGCCCCTCCAGGACCGTGGACTGGCCCGGAGCAGCCGGCGGCGAGGTGGAGTGATTCAGCGTTTCACCAGGTCTTCGGCGGCCTGCAGGGCCCGCAGCCGGTAGGACTTGCGCCGCCGCCCGTCGGGCAGGGTCGCATCGCGGGTCTCCACGCCGTAGGGAGCGAGGACTTGAGCGAGACGGGTCTGCGTCAGGTCGGTGAACCTCCACCGGCCGACCGCGAACCCGGGCATGCGGTGCAGCAGCGCGAGCAGGTCAGCCGAGGCCATCGCGTCGGGGTCGCCCCGTTCGGCGAAGGCGGCCAGGCACGCCGCTACGACTCCCACCGGCTCCCGCGTGCCGGGGCGGCAGCAGGCGTCGAGCCCGGCGCCTGCCCGTGGTCTGCAACCGTCAGCGGCGCCGCCGCGGTGGGAAGCGGACGGGATCTGTGCCGTGTGCAGGACGTCTGCCCGGCAACCGGTCGAAGAATCGCAGTGTGGCCAGCTGGCAGAGCGCGGTTCGGGAGGGCGTGCGTGGGCGAAGGGGCGCTGGGCGCAGCAGGTCAACGGGTGTCACCTCGGGGCGGAGTCGGTGCGGTGGGAACGGGAGCCAGGCGCAAGATAGGGGCGGCTGTCATCTGCGGGGAGCGGGCTCGGGCGGCATGGGCGAGGGCGCTGAGCGGCTGCTGGTTCAGCCCAAGCCGGGACGCGACCGCGGTGTAGACGTCGAAGCGTGCCCGGGGGCGCACCGCGGCCACGAACACCTCCCTGGCGTACGGTCCGCCCGCCGGAGCCGGACGCAGCCGGTAGACCAGGCGCCAGCGTGGATCCAGGGCGACGGCGCGGAATCCGGCGAGGGCGCCGGCCAGTTCTTCGCCGCGTAGCTCGCCCTCCACAACAGCGGCCAGGCAGTCCAGGGCGGCCGTGCGGATGTCGGCGGGCGCAATCACCAAGTCGGTGACCACGCGCGGATCGGCTGCCAGCGCGAACCGGGGTTCGCTGTTCATGCCGCCGCCTTGCTGGAGACCGACCCGGGCACGGCGTCCGCGGAGCCGTGGGGGCTGGGCAGGATGCGGTGGGAGGGCCGGTCCGGGCTGGTCATGCAGGCGCTGAGCGGTCCGCCGGGTGCGCGGACGGCGGCCATGGTGTGGGTCAGGAAGTCACGGTGCCAGACCGCCGGCCCGGACGGGCCGGCCTCGGGGTCGATGTGCTGCTGGTAGGCCAGCCACAGGCCGTGCAGCCAGCCCACCACGTCCAGGTGCTCCGTCCACTGCAGGCACCAGGGGGCCGCTGTGGAGACCTCCGCGCCGTAGGTGGGCAGGAGGAAATCGGTCACCCAGTCCGACAGTGCGTCCAGTTCGGCCTCGAACGCGGTGCCGTCCAGGGTCAGGATGAACCGCGGCTCGGGCCTGGACCCGCGCGGCGACGGAGGGCCCGGTGCGAATCCGTCGTACGCGAAAGTAGTGTCCTCGGGTCGGGAGGACAGGGAGTCCAGCAGCCGGGCCTGCTGCTGGGACTCGGCCATCAGCCGGCGGACGCTGGCCTGGAGCGACTCGACGCCGGGGTCGGGGAAGCGCAGGGGTTCCATGATCCCCTCGTCTGATGGGTCGACGGCATCGGGCACGGGCAACTCCTCACGCCGCCGAAGCGGCAAGGGTCAATGCTTGGTAAGGGAACGGGTGGGCCGCTACTGCACAGCCGACGCCATAGGGCACGTCGGCTGTGCGCGTTCAGGCGGCCAGGGCGCAATCGTCCCGGGTGAGCGTCTGGCTGACGGCCTCGGCGAGTCGGTCGGCGGCGACCTGTGCGTAGTGGGGGGTCTTCTCCACGCAGATCGCGTCTCGGCCTTCGAGCACCGCGGCCACGCCGGTCGAGCCGGAGCCGGCGCAGAAATCGAGGACGGTACCGCGCTCGGGAGCGATCTTCACCAGCTCCCTCATGACTTCGACGGGCTTCTGGGTGATGTGCTTGCGCTTGGCGCCCGAGGGCTGGGATGCGGAGTACAAGCCGGGCAGGTACACCGCTCGGGAGTTGTCCATGGCCCCGTTCGAGCCCCACACGATGAACTCCGCGTTCTGCGTGAAGCGGCCCTTCTGGGGCCTGGCCTGCGGTTTGTGCCACACCAGGATGCCCCGCCACAGCCACCCGGCGGCCTGCAGCGCGTCGGTGGTGATCGGCAGTTGACGCCAGTCGGTGAACAGCAACGCTGCCCCGCCGGGCTTGGTCAGCCGGTGGGCCTCGGTCATGATCTGCGTGAGCCAGAATCCGTAGGAGCGCTGATCCATGTTCTCGCCGGTGAAATCGGCAAGACCGTGGCCGGCGTCGGCCGAGGTGTATTTCTGCTTGGCCGTACGCGACGTGCGTTCCTTGGCGGTGCGCCCACCGCTGTTGTACGGAGGATCGGTGATGACCGCATCCACGCAGTCATCCGGCAGGCCGGAAAGCACGGTGAGCGCGTCACCGCGGTGAAGGGAAAACGGCAAGAAGGAACTCCGGGCGGGCAGGGGAGGGTGGACGAGATCTGCGTCCTGGAACATCGCTTCCTGCGTTGGCCGCAGAGAGGCCGGTCTGGTGGCGGGAGCGGGTCCGGGAGATTCCCAAACCCTAGACACATCCTGTCCGCGGCGACGACTCCTTCACGATATTTCGGAGCCAACAGGCGAATTATTTGGCCCGCCGCCGGTCCGGCCCTATGGTTTGGGAATTCCCGCCGCCCGCATCCGCTTCCGACAGCCTTGTGAAGGACACGCCCCTTGCCGTGCTACCGCACCCGACCGTCCCACCGCCCGCCTGCCGCTGACCAACTGCGGAGCCGCCGCCGTTGAAGTGGCTGGCGGCCGTGCTCGGCCTGCTCTGCCTGACCCCGCTCCTGCTGGCCGGCATGTCCGCGGTCTCCGCCGCCGGAGCCGGGCCCGCCTCCCAGACCTCATCCTGTTCGACCGGCACGATCGACACGGCGGCGGTCACCGCGCAGGTCGCCGCCGTCCTCGGCGGCAGCACCCCAGACGCGGTCCCGCACATCGACGGCCTGGACCTGCCGCAGGAGCAGGTTCCCAACGCCGAGGCCATCGTCGTCACCGGCACGACCCTGAAGGTGCCGGCGCGCGGCCAGGTGATCGCCCTGGCAGCCGCCCTGCAGGAATCGCGGCTTCGCAACCTGCCCGCTGGCGACCGCGATTCGCGCGGCCTGTTCCAGCAGCGCCCCTCCCAGGGTTGGGGAACCCCGGCCCAGCTCCTCGACCCCGTCTACGCCAGCACCCGCTTCTACACCGCGCTCCTTGCCGTCCCCGGCTGGCAGCAACTCACCGTCGCCCAGGCCGCCCAGGCCGTCCAGAAGAGCGCGCTGCCCGACGCATACGCCGTGTGGGAGCCGCTGGCCACCGCCCTGCAACGCGCCATCACCGCAGCCCTTCCCGGTACCGGTCAACCCGCCACCGGCCCCGCTCCCTCCTCCGCCCCGACGCAGGCACCTGCCGCACCGCCCACCCCACCCGACTGCACGCCGGCCGACAGCAGCGGGCAGGACGGGCCCGTCCCGGCCGGCTCCGTGCCCGCCGGGTACACCGTTCCCCCCGACGCCCCGCCTGCGGTGAAGGCCGCGATCACCTGGGCCCTGCACCAGCTCGGCACCCTCTACCAGTGGGGCGGATCGTGCACCGGCGCCCACGGCCCCGACCCGATGGCCCGCTGCGACTGCTCCAGCCTCACCCAGCAGGCATACCGCGCCGCCGGAATCACGCTGCCACGCACGACCTACGCCCAGGTCGCCTCCGGCATCCCCGTCCCGCTGTCCTCGCTCGAACCCGGAGACCTGCTGTTCACCGAAGGAACCGCGGCGCGGCCCGAGCACGTGGGTATCTACCTCGGCGACGGCCTGGTGATAGCCGCCCCGCACACAGGCGCCGTCGTACGCATCGACCCCCTCAGCCAGTGGCAGATCCTGGCCGCGCGGCGCGTCGCCGCACCGCCCGCAGGCTGATGTAGTTTCCGGCTGAAGATGTCGGCGTCCAAGCGACTTGTCGCCGACGTGTCGGCAGCCGGGCCAAAGCCCCAGGTCGGCCGCCCGCGCGATCTGTCGGCGCAACCCGGATGGCTGAACTCGCTGGAAGAAACCGACAGATCGCGCGGACAAATCCGCCGACAAGTCGCCTGGACAGAGCTGCGAAACCCCTTGCCAGCGCGGCGCCGGACGACAGGTTCAGCCGGAACCTACAGCTGACGCCATCCGGCGCACCACACGCGTCACCGCGCCCCCGTCCGTCACCGTCCCCCGACAAGGAGCCGGCCCATCACCCCGACCCCATCGCCTCAGCCCCTCCACTCCCAGGTGCTGGCCTACGACCCCGGCATCAAGCCCGCGGCCGGCGGCCTGCCCGGACTCGACGTCCTGCAGAAGATCGTCAGCTCGATCAACCTCTACGGCATCATCGCGGTCGTCGGCGCGCTCGCCGCCAGCCTGGCGATGTGGGCCTGGGGCCACTTCTCCGGCGGGCACCAGGCCGAGGCCAACGGCAAGAAGGGCACCATCGCCAGCGTGGGCGCCGCGCTCGGGCTCGGCGCCGCCAACGGCCTGGTTTTGTTCTTCTCCGCCCTCGGGTCGCAGATCAAATGACGCCTCTCAGAGCCCTTCCGGCCCACCCCGCTTCCTGGTCACCGCCGGCGCGGCGCATCGCGATCATTGCCGTGGCGGCTGCGGTCCTGCTCGCCCTCGCCGGGACCACCGCCTGGCTCACCGGCCGCCGCAGTGGGAATGCGCCCGCACCGGCTGCCGAGCCGAGCCCGGCGACGGCAGCTCCCTCCCAGCGCTCGCCAGCCCCCGCGCCGCCGTCCGCCGCGGGCACCGGATCGGTCACCGCGCCGGCGCACATCACCGATCCGCTCGGCTACGCCAAGGCCGCGGCGCGCCTCCTGTGGTCGTACGACACGCGCACCACCAGCCGCGACCAGCAACTCGCCGGGATGCGTGCCTGGATGGCCACCGGCACGAAGTACGCAAACTGGCCGGCCGTCGCCGCGCAGGTGCCCGATCCGGTGCTCTGGTCGCGGATGGCCGACAACCAGCAGTACGCCTCCGCCACCATCACCGAGGCCCACTTCCCCTCGGCGTTCAAGCAGGCGCTGGCCGACGACCCGGCGGCGCTGACAACGGCGTACATCTACGCGGTCACCGTCACCGGCACCCAGCGCATCACCTGGAAAGACGGCGGCGCCGGGGCTGAGTCCCGCGCGGTCACCCTCGCGGTCCAGTGCCGTCCCGGCAGGGACTGCGCGCTGGTCGACATCGCCCCGACCGTCGCCCCCTGACGCTCACGCGGCGGACTGCGGCTCCTCCGCCAACTCGCTCAGGGCGACGGGGCCGTCCGTCCGCGGGCACACGGTGGCCAGGTACCGGTCGTCCACGATTCCCACCGCCGCGGTCAGCTGATCGAAGTGCCAGGCCCAGGCCAGGTGGAAGCGGCCGGAGACGACCAGCAGGCACGGCTGCCCTTGGCCGGTCTGCGCCGCCGGCCGATCGCGTTCCTCGGCCCACTGCCGCAGCGCCTCGGGGAGTTCCGCGCCCAGGCGGCTCAGCGTCGAGCCCACTGACTCGACCATGGCTCCGAGCATCCCCCGCAGTTCGCGGGCTTCATCGCCAGGGGAGCCGTACAGCGGCTCCTTGACGTGCTGCACGGCCCAGACCTGCGAGCCGTGCAGCACGTGAAGGGTGTCTCCGAACGCCCGTACCGGCCCGTCGGGCCCTGGGGAGAACCACAGATCAGCCATGCGGAAGAGCCTAGTCGCCCGTTCCGGAGCTGGTGTTCAGCTTCGTCGACGAGGCCCGGTTCAGGACATCCCAGCCCCGGAACTTGTTCGTCGCCGTCTTGCCCGTGCTGAAGATCGTGCTGGCGGAGACCATGGGGAAGACGGTGTTGTTGTTGACGTGCTCGAAGTCCTTGTAGGTGGGCGTGTTCGCCTCGAAGGACACCCCGCTGGCGCTCGCGCTGTTGCCGCAGGTGTGGTCGCTGCCCCCGGATATGTTGACGCCGCAGTAGTACGTGGAGGAGTAGGACCACGTCAGGCCGGCCGGGTTCCTGTCCGTGGAACGGGTCATGGTCAGCTGCCACCGCTTGGACGAGCCGCCGACGACGGTCTCCCTGAACTGCGACTTCGTGGATGCCTCCAGCGTGCACTCGTCCCCGGGGCACGCGTAGACCGCCTCGTACATGGTGTCCGAGTCGTACCGGTAGTCGCTGCGCCGGTAGCCGGGGTCCAGGAGCGCGTAACCGTCGGGTGTGGAGGCGTTGGGGTGGACCTCAGCCGGCGCTGCCGCCTGCAGGGCCGCCATGTCCGCCCGCGACAGGGTGTCCGGAGGCGGCGTCGAGGAGCTGACCACCTGCTGAACGGACGCGTCTGACGGGCTGTCGGCCGCGGCCGATGTCGCCAGCGGGATGGCCGCGGAAGCCATCCCCGCGAGAGCGAGCATGAGGTATCGGCGCCGGATGAGACGACGATATCCGGTAGAGATCATTCCCGTTTTCCCCCTCGTGATGAATCCGGCGAAGATAACCCGTCGGCAGCCGGAAGCTAATCACGCATCCCCGTGTGTTGCAACGGCATTCTTCGCGGCGGCCTGACACACCCACCTTTTTTGCGGCCGGGCCCCGCTCCGCTTTCGCTGTTTTCCATCAGACACGTCCCGGCGACATGCAAAGCCGTCTTCGGCTCCGCCTTCCGTTTTCCGTGCTCGATCCGCAAGGAGATTCAACTGGGATTCTGTTCCATCCCCGTGGCCGGAGCCGTGTGCGACGCCGCTGGGGCCATCAACTTCGTCACCGACCCAGGCCATGCCATCACCGACGGCATCGGCGCGTGGATCGCGAAATCCGCCGGTGAACTCGCCGCCGCCTGCGCGGACCTGGCAGCCGACGGCGTCGACACCACCACACGCATCGACCTGAACGCGGGCTGGTTCCGCGACAACTACGCGATGATCCTGCCCATCGGCCTGGTCATGCTGGTCGCCACGTTCTGCGCCCAGCTCGTGCGCGCCGCGTTCAAACGTGATGGCAGGGCCCTGGCGCAAGCCTTCGTCGGGACCGCCTCCGGGGTGCTGTTTGCGTTCGCCGCGATCTCACTCACCAGCGTCGCGCTCACCGCCACCGACGCCCTGTCCGACGGGCTGTTCTCCGCCGGACACACCTCGCTGCAGGCCGCGGTGCGCCGGATGGTCGACGTCACCGAGATCGCGGCGATGTCCCCGCTCGGCTGGCTGGTGACCACGTTCGCCGCGTTCGGAGCCGCGGTCGGGGCGGTCCTGTTCTGGTGCGTGATGATGGTCCGCAAGGTGGGCGTCCTGGTGCTCGTCACCCTCGCCCCGCTGGCTGCCAGCGGCGGCGGCTGGGAAGCCGCGCGGCGCTGGCGGCGCGGGTGGATCGAGGCCACCGCGACCCTGGTCGCCTCCAAGCTGCTGATGACGATCATTTTCCTGCTCGGGATCTCCGCGATGGGACGAACCCAGGGCAAGGACGGCATGGCGGCGTTGGCCGACTGCATGTCCGGAATCGTGATCATGATGCTGGTGCTGCTGTGCCCGTACGCCGTCTTCAAGTTCGTCCACTGGGCTTCCGAAGGCACCGACGCGGAGACCCTGCACCGCGCCGGCGGCACCGGGGCGACGATCGCCCGCCAGCACACCGAACGCGCAGCCCGTAAAGCCGCGATGGCCATGGCCGGCGGTGCCGGCGGTGCCGGTGGTGCCGCCGCCGGCTCCCCCAGGGCCCTCCAACGGTCCCCGGGCAAGGACCCGGTGGGATCGCCCAGATCAACCCCGCTGGAAGCCCGGCACCGGCTGCGCCATCAGGATCGAGCAGTTCGCCCTCCGCTGACGGCCTGTCCAAGGCGGTGCAGGCGCACCCCACCCGCCCCGCCGACGAAACCGACGGGCAGCCCGGCACCTCGCCGACGACACCGTCCACAGCTTGGGTTTCACACCAGTCGCCCGCCTCTGCCGCAGGCGGCGGCGCAGCGCAACTCGGTGCTGATTCCAGCGCCTCGCCACCCCCACCGTCCCCGACCGGCGCCTGAACCCGACCCGCACACAGCCGCAAACTCGCCGCTGTATCCCCATCGCAGAAGGGACCGTCCTTGTCCGAGCAGCCCGTCCCGCTCACTGTGCGATTCCCCCACCGGCCGCGCCGCGGGATCCTGCTCGGCCTGTCCCTGCCCCAGTTGCTCGCCTCCTCCGCCGTCGTCTGCCTGCTGATGGTCACCGTCATGACCACCGGCGTCCTGGGCGCCCTCGCGCTGCTGCCGCTGTGGGCGGCGGCCGGTGTCATGGTGTTCGTGCGCCGCGGCGGGCGCACGCTCATCGACTGGATACCGGTCACGGCCGGCTACGTGTACCGCGCGTGGTTCAAGCAGCGACTGTGGCTGGCGCGTCCGGTCTCCCGACCGCACGTCCACGGACTCCTGCACCTACCGGGTTCCGCAGCCTCCCTGCGGGTGATCTCGCCCGACGGTGTGGAGGCCGCCGCCTTGCACGACCCGCGGAACCAGACCCTCACCGCCGTCGCGCGGGTCAGCGCGCGCGCCTTCGCTCTGCTGGACCCGGCCACGCAGAACGCCAACATCACGGCCTGGGGGCGGGCGCTGGCCGGGATCGCCCGCACTGGACACGTGACCGCCGTGCAGGTGCTGGAGCGGACCGTTCCGGGCACCGGGGACGCACTCGTCCGGCACTGGCAGCAGCACGGACGCCCGCAAGCCCCCGTCGCGGGAGACGTCTACGCCGACCTCGTCGGCTCTGCGGCCCCCGCAGCCGCCCCGCACGAAACGTATCTGGTGGTCGCCGTGGACCTCAAAGCCGCGCGAAGGCTGGTCACGCAGGCCGGCGGCGGCCTTCCCGGAGCGTTCACCGTCCTGGGCCAGGTCACCGCGACCGTCAGCCAGGCCGCGCGCAACGCCGGGCTGACCGTGGCCGGATGGCTGTCCGCCACGGAGATCGCCGCGGTCATCCGCACCGCCTACGACCCGGCCGCCCTGCCCCGGCTCCAGCAGTGGTCACCGGCCGGTCACGCCGAGGCCGCCCCCGCCGCCGCAGGCCCTGTCGTGCAGGTCGAGGAAACCGACAGGCTGATCACCGACTCCGCACAGCACGCCACGTACTGGGTGGAGAACTGGCCGCGGACCCAGACGGGCGCGGGATTTCTGCACCAGCTGTTGTTCACCGCCGGCACACGGCGCGCCTTCTCCCTCATCTACGCACCGCAGCAATTCGACGCGGCGCTCCGCGACGTCCAGCGCAGGAAGGCAACGATCCTCGCCGACGCCGCCGAACGCCAGCGCAAGGGCCGGGTCGACTCCGAATCCGACAGCATCGAATACGCCGACACCACGCAACGCGAGCGCGAGCTGATAGCCGGCCACGCCGACGTCGCGCTGACCGGCCTGCTCACCCTGTCTGCAGACACCCGCCAAGCTCTGGACGCGGCGTGCGCCACCGCGGAGACCGCCGCCGCCACCACCCAGATCGACCTGCGACGCCTGACCTACCAGCAGTCCGAAGCTTTCGCCGCCGCAGCCCTCCCGCTGGCCCGCCTCGCCCTGTGACCACCGGCTCGGACCACCGCGCCGACGCCCCGACCCGCAGCCCGACGGCCCGGTTCCCGCCCGACACCCCGTCTCACCCCGATGCGGTCCCGGCAGCAACCGGCGACCGGCGGCACACACCCCGAGGACTCCCCTTGCCCCACCCCCGCGCCGAGACCTTTCCGACGCATCCCTATCTGCGCGCCGCCGGCGCGGCGCTGCGGCGCCACACCAACATCCGCCGCCCGCACGACGACGCGCCTCCCGCTGCCGCCGACCGACCGCACCTGGACCTGATCCACGAGCACCTGATCGCCTGCCATCAGTTGCTGGACGACCTCAGCGACGCCACCGGGCCCTCCTCCCCCGCTGCCGGCCACCACCTCACGCGCTCCCGCACCCGCTTGTGGCAAGCAGCCGCCGCCGTCCACGACGCCTTCCACGCCCTGCCGCTGGCGGCTCCCGATGCGAACCCGCCGTGCCACCCTCCAGCGCGGCTCGTGGACGGGCCGCCGTTCGTCACCATCTGCCAGCGCCACCTGGCCGCCGTTCACACAGCCCGCCGCACGACCACGGCTGCCGACCTCAACGCCCCGCTGCACGGCCACACGACCACGTGCGTGCGCTGACGCCCCCGGCCACGCGCGGCCGGCTGGTTCCGAAGAAGGAGACGCACGCCCGATGACCGCCCGAGCGCGCCGCACCAGCGCCAGCGACCTGTTCACCCCACACCACGCCGCCCGCGCGGACCGCAGGGCCGCCCGCCTCGCACTCGCCCGGGCCGCGGCCCGGGCCCTCGACGCGGGGCCCGACGCCCCGGGCGACAGTCCAGCCGCCGAGGAAACGGGCGTGCCCGCGCCGGTCTATCCGGCGGCAGGACGCCCCGGCCCGGCATCCGCCCGCAGCCGTCGTCTCAAGCTCCCGGCGCAGCGGATGACCACCGCCACCGTGAGCGGCGCCTACCCCTTCCTGGCCGAAGGCGGCCTCGGCTCCGACGGCATCTACATCGGCCGCGACGTGCACGCCGAAGCCTCCTTCACGTTCGACCCGTTCTCCCTGTACGGAACGCTGGAAGGATTCACCAACCCGAACGCCTTGCTCGCCGGCGTCATCGGACAGGGCAAAAGCGCCCTGGCGAAGTCACTCGCGCTGCGCTCGATCGCCCACGGCTACCGCGTATACGTTCCTTGCGATCCCAAGGGCGAGTGGTCAGTGGTCGCCGCGGCGCTCGGCGGCACCACCATCGCCCTCGGCGTCGGCCTGCCCGGAAAGCTCAACCCGCTCGACGCCCCGCCCCGCCCCGCCACCTCCACCGCCGCCGAATGGGCCAACGAGGTCCGCAAGCGACGCCTGCTGCTGCTCAGCTCGCTCGCCCGCACCGTCCTGGGCCGCGATCTCAGGCCGATGGAGCACACCGCCCTGGACGTCGCCCTCGACGCCGTCGTCGCCACCAGCGAGAACACCGGCCGCACGCCCCTGCTCGGCGACATCGCCGCCACCCTCAACGCCCCGAAGCAGCTGGACGCCGCCGCGGGCGCCGTCTCCGGCAAACTCGGCGACGCCGCGCGCGACGTCGCCCACTCCCTGCGCCGACTCGTCCACGGCGACCTGGCCGGGATGTTCGACGCCCCCACCACCGTCGCCTTCGATCCCGCCGCCCCGATGCTCACCATCGACCTGTCCCGCCTCGGTGGATCTGGCACCGACACCGCCCTCGTACTCGCCATGACCTGCGCCTCGGCGTGGATGGAGGCCGCTCTCGCCGACCCCGACGGCGGCCGGCGCTGGATCGTCTACGACGAAGGCTGGCGGCTGCTGCGGCACATCGGCCTGCTGGAGCGGATGCAGTCCCAGTGGAAGCTCAGCCGCGGCCTCGGCATCGCCAACCTGCTGATCATCCACCGCCTGTCCGACCTGCTGTCCGCCGGCGACGCCGGATCACGCGGCCGGGTCCTCGCCGAGGGCCTCCTCGCAGACTGCTCCACCCGCGTCATCTACCGCCAGGAGGCCGACCAGCTCACCGCCTCCGCCGGGCTCCTCGGACTGACCGGCGTCGAAACGCAAGCCGTCTCCGCCCTCCAACGCGGACGCGGCCTGTGGAAGGTCGCCGGACGCAGCTTCATCGTCCAGCACCTCCTGCACCCGCACGAGGCCCGCCTCTTCGACACCGACGCCAGAATGCACTGACCGCCGGACACCCCCCGACCCGCGTCGCAGCCGACCGAGGTGAAGAGGCCAAGGCTTCCCGCCCCGTCCGACCCCGCGGAGCCGTCGCACTCCGCGGGCGCACCCGCCCATCACGCCGACGCACAACGCCAGCGCATGCGCACGCCTCACGGCCCGCCGTGGCCGACCACCCCGCCACCCGCGTTTGAAGGAAAGTCCGCCCTGACTGCCGCCCAACGACCAGACCCCGCCACTGTCTTCCGCGTCGCTCAGGACGGGACGCTGCACTTCACAGTGCGCGCACGCAATGTCGATGACGCCTGGGCCCAGGTGTCCGACTTCGAAGCCACCGAGGCACGCGTCGAGACCCTGCTCGATGACGGAGTCCACCTGACCCACATCACCTACGGCAAGGTGAGGGACACCGACATCACGGTCGCCGGCGACAACCCCACGGCCCGTCGCGCCAGCGTCCCCGACGCCGCAACAGCGCGCCGCTACAGCGACGCTCTGCGCTCCCTCACCGCGCGGCTCGTCCCAGGAGAATCGAGCGATCCGTACGCCGGGGTGCCGCAGCAGATCCTCGAACCAGCGACGGATCTGCTGGAACAACTCGCCGAGATCCTCGCCGCGGTGGAGACCGCTGCCACTGCTACGGGGCGGCACGGCATCGACGCCGACAGCCCGTCGCCCGTCCTCGCGCGCGCCGCCGCCGTCATGGGGACGATCGCTCAGCAGCTTCGCGTCGCCGACGCCGCCGTGTCCGGCGCGTCCTCGCAGCGGCCCCACCCGGCCCGCGATGTGCCGCCGGGATCGCGACGCGGACGACGCTGACCCGTCACCCGTCTGGCCCGCGGGTGCCGGCCACCGCATAAGCAGGACCGGAAGGACGCACGATCTTCGCCTTCGACGAGATGGGTCAGCTGCACTGGATCGCCCAGCAAGCACACCGCACGGCCGACGAGCTGCTGGTCCCCGAGTCGCCGTACCGGCGTGGCGGCGAGCTCACCTGGCTGGAGACGCGGGTCCGCGAACTGACGTCTCTGGTGGCGTACGCGACGGCTGCCGCCGCCGACGCCGAGTTGTCCGTCGGCAACGGCCGCGACCCGTCAGCCGACCTTGCCCGCAGCAGAGTAGCCGTTCTGACCGGCGCCGTCGGCGCCCTGACAGCCGCCCTGGCACACCTGGGCGCCGCCGTGACCCACGCCGGACACTTGCACCAGCTCCGCAGCCAGCCTCGCTCCGCCGAGCGCACCGCGGAACAGCGCACAGCCCGATCAGCCATCGCCGAGGCGGTCGACGCCGCCCGCCGCAACCTCAACGAGAGCGGCGGACGACTCCGCCGCACCGCCGACCGCGCCTTCGTGGCGTCGCTCGCGCCCGTCGCTCCAACACCGGCCAGCGAACCCACCGCGCCGCGGTCGCCCCGGCCGGCTCCTCGATCCAGCGCACCCGCTGTCCGCCCCGGCACACCCCTCCCGGCAATCCCGCCGCGCCGCCCGGCTCGCTGACAGCCAAGACCCGGCTCCACCTCGACCCTCGCCTCCAGGAGGCTCCCCTGGCCACCCGCTCCTGCGTCGCGCGCCTCACCGATGCCGGGTACCGCGGCATCTACGTCCACCACGACGGCTACCCCAGCAACCATCTCCCGCTGCTGCTCGCCGCTCACCAGTACCGCTTCGCCCGCAGCGCCGAGGAACTGAGCCGCCACCTGATCGACACCCACGCGATCGGCTGGGACTCTCTGGGCGACGACCTGCTCGACGGCGCCCCGGTCCACTTCGGCACGGTCCTCCACCCCCACCCCATCGGCCCGAGCAGACCGATCGACAACGTGCACACCACCGATGGCAGCCCCGCCCAGCGCATGGTCATCGACCAGTCCAACACCCGGGACAGCGATGTGGAATGGGCCTACGTGCTGCGCCCGCACGGCGTCGAGGTCATCGCCCTCACCCAATACACCCGCGGCCCGGTCGTCGGCTGGGACAGCGACCCCCTCGGGTCCTACAGCGACGACCCACGGCTGTGGCGACCGGACGCTCACCCACCGCTGACCGGCCTGCGTCCCACGGCTCCCTGCCTGACAGTCAGGCGCCCGCCGGCCGCAGGATCACCTTCGCCCCAGCAGCTCACCAGCCGCCGCTGAGCCCGTCAGCACCGTCGCCCCGAAGCCCTCCCCGACGCCCCCCGCTTCCTCCCGCCACCCCTTGGAGCAGTTCATCCTCCGCATCACCCTCACCGCTGCCGCGACTGTCTGCCTCGCACTGACGGCGACCGCGTGCCACGGCACAACCAGCACCCCGGCACCGAGCCACACCGCCAGCCGTGTCGGCACGAAGCCTTCGCCGCGGCACACCGCGTCGCCCGCGCTGGACAAGCAGACCGCCCTGCGCTTGATCCGGCACTATTCGCAGGTCAACAACCAGGCCAACGCCCACGACGACGCACGGCTGCTGGACACCGTGGAGAACGACGCGCTGTTCGCGATGTCGGTCGGCGGGTACAAGCAGGACTCCGGAACGCCGGCCAAGGACCGTGAGCCGTACAAGCCGTGGTCCTACGACGCGGCCACCGCGCGCCTGTATATCCCGAAGTTCCTGCCCGGAACGCCGCGGTGGTTCGCTGCCGGCCTCACACAGACCGGTACCAAGAACTGGAGACTGGTCGTGTTCGCCCAGCAGCCCGACCGCAGCTGGCAGATGGTCCTGGCACCGGACCTGGACGCAGTGCCGCTGCCGGACATCGCGCTGGACGCCGACGGGTACGCCACCGCGGTCGCGGCCGACGGCAGCGCCCAACCCGCCTTCGACGCCGACAGACTCCGGACCGGGGTCACCGACAACTTCGCCACCGGCGGCAAGAATTCGGCGGCCCAGTTCTTCACCCCGACACCGGCCAGCAGGCAGCAGGCCGGCGTCCACGACAAGAACATCCACCGGCTGGGGAAGAAGGGCGTCACCGTCTTCGCCGCGGCCAACAACGTCTGGAACAACGCCTACGGCCTGAAGACCGTGGGCGGCGGAGCCGTCCTGCTGTTCGCCCACACCCACACCCAGACCGACACCCTCGCCCCGGGCTGGCAGCTCACCGCCGGCCCCGACACCAGGGCCTGGCTCGGCAAGACCCCGCGCACCGCGGTCACCGACACCTTCGTGTGCAACGACGCCGCCCTGATCCCCACCCCGACGGCCAAAGCCCTACTGCTGGGCTACGGATGCGAGCTGACCGGCGCCGAGGGACCGCCCGCCTCCACCCGTTCTTGAGGTCGCTCGCCAACTGGAGGGACGAGCGAGCGCCCAGACCACTGGACGTGCCGCCAGCCGCCCGCGCACACCGCCTCGGGCTCCCGAGCCGCCCCGACGCTCACCACGACCGGCCTTCAACCCGAAAGGAGCACGCGATACCCGACGTCACCGTCGTCGTCGCCACCCGGCTGCGCCCCGAACGACTCCGTTTTCTCACGGAATTGCATGCCAGCCTCGACGCCCAGGACGCTGACTGGGAAGCAGTCCTCGCCATCGACGGCGCCGACCCCGCCCTGCTGCCGACACCGTTGGCCGCCGACTCACGGGTCCGGGTGCTGCCCCTGCCGCGCCCGGTCGGCGCCGCCTGCGCCCGCAACCTCGCGGTGAACCTCGCCAGCGGGCGGGCCCTGACATGGGCCGATGACGACGATGTTCTGCCGCCCTTCAGCTTGAGCAGCCGCCTGCACCACCTGGACAACACCGGCCTGGGATGGGTCGCCGGCGACAGCGCCGACCTGTACGACGACGGCTCGCTCCACCTGTGGAAGTGCTCCACTCCGTCGGGCCGGCACGAGCCGGGTGCGGTGTGGGCGTACTGGCCCACCCCCCACCACACGATCCCGCTCGGCCCGACCACCATCCTGGCCCGTACCCACCTGTGGTCCGCAATCGGCGGCATGGGCGGCCTCGTCCAGGGCGAGGACTACCTCGCCCTGCGCGTCACCCACCTGGCAGCCGGGGAGCTGCTGCCGCAGGTCGTCTACCACTACCGCAAACACCCCCACCAACTCACCCGGCAAACGCAGTACGACGAACTGGAAGCAGCAGCCCGGAACTTCGCTTGGAGGTCAGGAAACGACTTGGCCCTCGCCCTCGGCCACCGACCGCACACCGGCCGGAAAACCGCGGGAGGGGCAACACTGTAGAGCCGCAGTTCTCGGCAGCCTCACCCGACGGCCAAGACCTGGTTGACCCCGCCCCGACGCCCCCGCGGCGATCAACCTGGACACGACCGCTGATCGCGCGGACCCGCTTTGCCACCCCATCGACCCCGCGACGGCCCGGACCGCCACCGCAGTCGCCACCGGCGGCCCGTGAGCATGACCGCATCGGCTGGTCATCGAACGCCGCACCGGCACAACGATCTTGATAGCCGACGCGCTGCATGACAAACCCACCGCGACGCTTCCCCGCGGTTGGAGACCTCCGCGCCCAATGCTGTCGCCGCCCACACCAGCGGTGTCCGTTCCGCAAGGTCCACACCGATGACCTCACGCTCAGGCGTGTATGACAGGAGACCCGCCTCGGCCATGCCCGAATTCGCCGCCGTCGAGTCCGAGCCGCTGCGCCCGCCCCTCGACCGGTTGTCGCGCTTCGCCACCGCGCTCGCCGACCGACTTCACGGTGACTGGACCAGCTCCGACCTCAGTTGGCCCGACCAGACCGAGCGCCGGAAGGTGACCGACTTCCCATGGGACCACGCCGCCACGCAGCTCGTAGTCTTCGCCTACGGCCTGAGCCGCGGCGCCCTGCTGACTGCCGAGGACTTCACCCAGCTCCTGGTCATCGGCCGCCCGACCCGGCCGCGCCAGTTCTTCGCCGGCGCGCTGACCCCGCTGGGCATCGACATCACCGGCAGCGAGGTGCCGCTGACTCCTCACGGCATCGCGGTCGCCCGCCATCCCGCCAAGGCCGCCTACGCGGTCGCCTCACGCTTGCTGCCGGCCTACCACCAGGCACGGCACGCCCTGCTTGGACTCCACCCGTCGCCTCCGTACCGGACCGCACAGGTGGTCACGGCGGGTGCTCCTCGGCCAGGCGCATCGGCTGCCACGGGTGCGCGCCGGTGAGCCGGCACGCCGGAAGCGTCCGCGGGAACCGGTCCGCCTCGACGACGCGGTCCGACGGCCACCTGGGCGGCACGGCCGTGCTGCGCTCGGACCATGTCGTACGACTGCTGGGAGGAACCCTGCTCGGGCGTCTCCCGAACGGCATGGCGCCGCTGGCGATCCTGCTCCTCGTCCAGCACCACGGCGGAACCCTCGCGCTCGGCGGGTTCCTGTGCGCGCTCTACGGGCTCACCTCCGCCGTCGGGCAGCCGGTGCTCGGCCGCCTGGTCGACCGACACGGCCAGACCCTGGCCACCGGCACCGCGGTCGTCCTAACCACCGCCGCCCTTCTGACGCTCCCCCTCACCCGGCCCTCCACTCACTCGTCGACAGCGACAACGCTCGTTGTCCTCGCCGGGTTGACGACCCCTCCGCTGGAAGCCGGGCTGCGCGCCCTGTGGCCCTGTGTTCTGGCCGATCCCGGCCAACGGCGGGCCGCGCTGGCGATCGACACCGGATGTCAGGGGTTGATCTACATCGCCGGGCCGCCCCTGACCGTCATGCTCGCCCACGCTTTCAGCGCGGGCATCGCGTTGGCCGCGAGCGCCCTGGCAGGGCTCGTGGGCGCGGTAATCGTGCTCACCGCCAGACCATCACGAGCCTGGAAGCCCACCAGCCGACGCACTTCGCTGCTGGGCCCCCTCCAAAGCATGGGCCTTCGCCGGTTGTTCACGGCGCTGAGCGGAGTCGGGTTCGCGCTGGGCGCCTTGACCATCTGGTCCGTGGATGCCGCGGACCGGCACCATGCGCCCTGGCTGTCCGGCATCGCGCCCGGTGCGCTGTCGGTCGGAAGCATCCTCGCCGGGGCGCTCCTAGCACGCCGACCGCTTCCCGGCGCTCCCTCCGCTCAACTCCTCTGTGCCGCCGCCGCCTTCGCCGGGAGCTGGGTCCCCTTGCTGGCCGACCCCGCACCGTGGGCGACCGTCGCCACAATGCTCGCACCGGGCATGGCGCTCACCCCCTTGATCACTGGCGCGTTCCTCACCACGGAGTCGCTGGCGCCGCCGGGCGTGCGGACCGAGGCGTACGCGTGGCTGATCGCCGCCGTCGGCACCGGCCAGGCCGCCGGCACCGCCTTCACCGGCCTGACTGCCGCCCACGGCACGCGCACATGCGCCGCCCTGCCGGCCGTCGGCGCCCTCTTCACCGCAGTCCTGCTGATCGCCTCCCGACACCGACTCCGCTTCCGCCCCGACAACAGCCTTTGAGGAGACTCGGCCTGGCCGTTGTGGGGACACCCGGCCATCAGAACGTCCGGAAGGCGAGTCAGGCGGGGCGGTGAGGCCCGTGCTGGAGCCTGTCGGCAGTCATTGCCCATCGTTCGTGATCCAGCCACGCACCGTTGACATGCTGGTAGTCCGGGCCCGCCTCGCCTTCGCCCAACACACCACTACTTTCCCGCCACCACCGATAGGAGATCCGCCGTGCCCGAAGCACCAGCAGAGCCATTCATGACCATCCGGCACACCATCAGTGGCGAGATCACCACCACCGGCTACAACGCCGCCGCCCGGCGGATCCTGCTCCAGGCCGGCTTCGAGGAGACGCCAGGCTGCGCCTGCCGAGCGACGGAACCCGGAACGGAGCGGACGTACGGGCCTGCTCGACAGCCAGCCAGCTGCTCATCGCCGACCATCCCCTGCACCCGGACCAAGCCCTCGGTCGACCGGTGAGCGCCGACGGTACGCCCTGGTTGGCCCGGTCACCGGTGTCGGCACAGTCCGTGATCCGCTCCGAGAACGGCCGGCCTCTCCGGCGCATCGCCACCCGCACCCGCACCTGTTGAAGGATCCTCGTTTTGACCGCACCCGGAACGCCTGCCAGTCCAACGCGCACCAAGGGCGGCGAGCTACGGGCCAAGGTGGCCCGACTGCTGGCCGACCGGCCGGCGGACACGCTCACCATCGGGCACATGGCCAGGCATCTGGGCCACTCCCACGGCGCCGTCCGCAACGCCGCCCTCACCCTGGTGCGACGCGGCGAGGCCGACCAAGGCGGAACCGGGCAACCGCAGTTCCGCGCGAACGCGAAAACCGCCGCAGCAGCGCAGACCGCTGTGATCAGCCCACCGGGCACCCACCCTCCCCGCGCCCCGACAGCCGCGGCTCGCACGACCGTTCCCGCAACAGCCACGCCCAGGCAGACCGGCCCGATCCGCCGCGCGGGGGGCCAGCTCTACCACCCCCGGGAGCTTGCCGATCTGCCCGACGTCGAAGCGTTGAATCGCTTGCGCGACGCCGACGTGCCGGTGCTGCTCTACGGCCCTCCGGGCACCGGCAAGACGAGTCTGGTCGAAGCGGCGTTCCCGGACCTACTCACCGTCGCCGGTGACGGCGACACCACGGTCGGCGACTTGATCGGCGAGTACACACAGGACGACGCGGGAGCCTACGTCTTCCAGTACGGTCCGCTGGTCACCGCGATGACCGAGGGCCGCGCCCTGCTGATCGACGATGCCACCTTGATCTCACCGAAAGTCCTGGCGGCGCTGTATCCCGCGATGGACGGGCGCAGGCAGATCCAGGTCAAGGCCCACAAGGGCGAGACCATCAAGGCCGAGCCGGGCTTCTACGTAGTGGCGGGCCACAACCCCGGCGTCCACGGGGCGGTGTTGACGGAGGCGCTCGCGAGCCGGTTCAGCGTGCAGATCAAGATCGGCACGGACTATGACCTCGCCCTGGCGCTGAGGATCGATGCCCGGGTGGTCCGAGTCGCCCGACACCTCTCCCGCCAAGTCGAACTCGGCGAGCTGGGCTGGGCCCCCCAACTGCGAGAGCTGCTGAGCTACCAGAAGACCGAGGCCGTCCTCGGCACCAGAGCCGCACTCGCGAACCTCGTCGGCATCGCTCCTGCGGAGGACCGCGACGCCGTCGCCGACGCTGTCATCAAGGCTGTCGGCGTCAAGGAGGTCGCGCCCCTCACCCTCGGCAAGCAGCTCCCCGCCGCAGCCGTCCGGCAGCCCCCGGGCAGCACCGGCTCCGCGCACCGGGGCCGCTCGCGATGAGCACCCACCACCACGTCCTGTCCCCCGCCGTCACGCCGGACGACGACGCCGACCTCGCGCGCTGGGACGACGACGGCGCGCCGCCCGCGCAACCGCGTTCCTCCCCGGGCGCGTGGCTGCGTGTGGGAGCCGAACTCGGCGACCGCCTGGTCGCCCTCTCCGGCCGCCAGGACCTCCTGGTCACCTGCCGCCCCGGCACGCGCAGCGGCGCACCGGCCGCGTTCTTCCCCACTCTGGGCGAGGTCGAGCTCGACGCCGGCCTGTTCGCCCCGCTCCAGCCCCACGAGATCCATCCGCGGATCATGGGCGACGAGGAGAGGTACCCCGCCGCCTGGGGAGTGTTCGTCCATGAGGCCGCGCACGCGGCCCACTCCGTCTGGACGGCGCCAGCCGCAGCTAACCCCCGTGTGGTCGAGGCCGCGCTCCTGCTGGAGGAGAGCCGTGTCGAAGGCGCGCACCTGGCCAGGCGGCCCACGGACCGCACGTACCTGCGCACCAGTGCCCGAACCCTGGTCATGCCCGACATCGCCCACCCCACCCTCCAGGGCATCGAGCACGCCGCCGCCGTGGCGGCCCTGGTCCTCGGCCGCCGTGACGTCGGCATCCTGGACGCCAGCGAGACCGGGGCCGTCGCCGATCTGTGCGAAAAGGTGCTGGGCGCAAACCTGCTGGCCACACTCACCCGCATCTGGACCGCAGCCCACCAGTGCGCCGACCACGACGCCACGACCATGCTCACGCACGCGAAGGAATGGTGCGACGCTCTGGACACCGCGGCCCCCGCCCTGCCCGTGCCGGAAAACCTCACCGATCTGCTGTCCGGCGCCGTGGGAGTCGTCATGGACCACGCGGCAGCCACCGACGCCGCCGACCTCGCGGCACAGGCCGCAGCGACCAACGCCATGGCCGCGCAGTCCAAGGCGCAGGCCCAGGACCGCGCCCAGCGGGCCGACCAGCGACGCAAAGCCGCCGCCACCGCCAAGAGCGTCTTCAACACCCGCGGCACCACCGTCACCCCCGACGGCACACCAGCGCCCTACGGCAACCCGGTCACCGGCACCCGCAGGCCCACCTCCGCCGAGCAGAGCGCCGCCGCGCGCCTGAGCCGCGCCCTGCGGGCCGCCGCCTACCGCGAGCGGACCGAGGAGCGAACCACCAGCCCCACCCCGCCCGGCCGCCTCAACATGCGCGCGGCCCTCGCCCGCGACGCCCAGCGCGCGGCCGGGTCGGTCCCCACCGCGGAACCGTTCACCCACACCCGCCGCCGGAACTCCCCCACGCCACCGCTGCGTGTGGGGATCGCCGTCGACGTCTCAGGCTCCATGCGTGCCGCCTGCGCGCCCGTCGCGTCCGCTGCCTGGATCGTGGCACGCGCAGCAGCCACGACCGACCCCGACTCCCGTACCGCCACCATCGCCTATGACAGGCACCTGACCGCCTTGACCCGACCCACCCATCGAGCACCAGAGCGCGTGACGCTGTTCGATGCCAACGGCGGCCACCACAACCTCGGCGACGCCATCGATGCACTCGACCACGCCCTCGAACTCAGCCGCCCCGGCGCCGGCCGCCTTCTCGTGATCGTCACCGACGCCCGCTACGACAGCGACGAAACCGCGCAAGCCGTCACCCGCGTCAAGCAGCTCACGACCGCCGGATGCGCCGTACTCCAACTCACCCTCACCCCGAAATCCCACCACTTGCCCGGGACCACCTTGCTGCACCTGCCCCGGCCCTCCAGCGCTCCCGCCGCCATCGCCAAGGCGGCCACAGACGCCATCCGCAGGACACGCTGAGACAACGCAGAAGGAAGACAGAAAGCAGGAACAAACATCCGCACCACCTGGACCGTTGATCATCGATGCGGCCACCGGCTTGACCATGACCTCTCCACTCGGCGGGCCGACGAACGCGCCAGGTACGCCCGCTGGCTGGAGGCCCGCGCCTGCACCGACTGCTGGCGATCCGCTCACGCAGCCGATGCCGAAGCCACACAGGAATGGCTCGCCGACCGCCGCGAGCAGGAACGCGCTGACGCCGCCGCGTGGGCGTCCCGGTACCACATGCCGCCCCTCGCCGGCTCCGTCAAGGCAGTCGCGTGGGGCGAGCGCTGCCGCCATCAGCTCGTCACCGCGGCCTACCAGGAGCTGGTCAGCGAAGGCGAGTTCGACGACCGGCAATGGGCCGAGGTCGAAGAGGCCGCCCGGCTGGTCGACCGGGCCGGATGGTGGATCGACCAGAGGAACGCCGAACCAGTCGAGCTGCCCGAACTGCTGGCCGCCGCCACCGACGCCGACCGCACCACCGAAAACCCCTACCACTGATCTCGCCCCCGTGGCAGGCTCCGACCCCAGAGGACTTCCGCTGACTTTGTTCCCGCCCCCGCCGCGGCCACCGGCCGATGCCCTCACCCCGGCGCGGCTCGTCACCCACGAGCACTTCACTCCCGGCGACCATGTCGTGATCATCAAAGGCGCCTTCCGCGGCGAACTGGTCGGCCAGGAGATGACGGTCGTCGCCCCTTCCTGGCACACCCCGACCGACGAGGCCGGCTGGCGGCTGCGCAACCCGCGCGGCGGTGAACATTCCTACGTCACCGCTCACCCCCGCTACATGATCCACACCGACCGGTACTGCCCCGACTGCACCGGCTTCTTCCGCTCCCTGTCCCAGGCGCTGCTGCCCCGGATGCCCGAAAGCCAGCAGACGGTGGACGGAGGCTGGTACTACCAGACCACCCTCGATCAGCTCGTCCACACCGCCGACCTCGGCAACAGCCGATGACGGCCCCGCCCGCCCGCCCCGACGAGCCAGCACGAGCCCGGGCCCTGACGTCGCTGGGAACCGCTGCACGAAGCCGCATTGATGCCGCCGCGGACTGGATCACCCCACTTGCGGATGACCTGGACCGTATAGGAGCAACCTGGCAGGAATCCGCCCAGGTCTGCAGCGCGACCGCCTGGCATGCGCGCCGCGTCGGACGCGACACCGCAGGCGAACTCGCAGAAATCGAAGCGCCGCCGCGCAGTTTCACCGAGCCGCGGTGGCGGCCCCGCTGGCATCTCTACTGCACCGCGCTACGATTCGACTTCCGGTGCCGTGCACTCGACACCGCCCTCCACGGCGCCAGTCCCCTCGACGTCGAATCGGCGGACCCCTACATCCGCGCGCACACGGCCTTCGCCGTGCTCGGCCAGTCCAAGCCCGCGGGGCTGACCATGCTGGACCGCCTGCTCGCCGACCCCGAGGCGGCGGGGTCCCGAGAGGTACTGCACGTGGTGCTCCACGGTTTGTGGCTCGGGCACCTGCTGCCCCACCGCCCGCAGCGCATCCTCCGCGTCGCCTCGCTGGGGCCGCTGGCCCGACCGGCGGACCCGATCGCGCTGATGCGCACGGCCGCAGCGCTGCGCCAACTCGGCCGTTACCGTGCAGCGCTCGCAACCATCGACGACGCGATCGACGCCCTGCCCGCGGGCGACGCCACCGTGCACGCCGACCTCGTTCGCGAACGCACCCTCATCACGACCGCCCTCGACCTGACCCGCGACAGGCCGCTGGTGGAAGAACCGGACACTCAGTGATCTACAACCTCCAGCCCCGAACGGTCTCCGCCGCCACGCTCCTGTCCCCCGCCGCGGCACCCTCCGGCACCCCGTCCAACGGCCCTGCGCCGCTGGACGGCCGCGTCATCGACCACTGGCCCGCGCTGTGGTACCAGTGCCCGGGCGGTGAGCACTGGTCCTGGAGCGCCGCACGGTGGGCCCAATTCCTCGACGAGCCCCTGGCCACCCACCCGTCGGCCACCGCCCCGGACGGCAAGGACCGTGCCGCGGTCTTCCACCTCCAGGCGCAACTCCACCCCGCTGACAGGCCGCTGACGGACGACCAGTGGGCGCTGGCCGCACACGAACTGGCCTACGCCGCGGGGATCGCTGACGCACACGGCCACGGACCGTACCGGTGGGTGGCCGTGCGGACGGGCCCCCGGCAACTCCACCTGTGCGCCAACCTCATCCACGACACCGACGGCACCTGGCTCCCCCGTCCCCGCCAGGTCCGCAGCCGTCTGACCGCAGCCGTGCAGCGAATCGAAGACCGCCTTGATCTGGTCGCATCCCGCCCCGGCACCCGCCGGCCTCCCGGGCAGGCACCGCGCGCACCGCTGCCGCCTAACGAACCGGCCGGACCCGACGCCCAAGGCCGCGATGTCCACCGTCTCCACAGCCTCACCAAGCTGCTCAGCAGGGCCGTCGACGAACGATCCGGCGACCTTCCACGCCTGCGGCGCCTCGTCGAGAACATGGCGTTCACGACCACGACGAGGACCGGGCTCCCCCCGAGATATACCCACGACATCACGCAACGGCTGGAGTGGATCGCCCGCCGCCTGCACGGCATCCAGGAGGACATCCAGGCCGTGAGCGGCTCCCTGCGCCCGGGAATTCCCCTGCGAGCACCCTCCTCCCCACCGCGACCGGCCGCCGCGCCCAGCACACCATCACGAGGCCGCCGGTGACGCCGCCCCGCACGCCGCGGCTCCCTTCGCCGACGGCCCGCCACACATCCACAGCATCGCCCACAAAGTCGTGTGCACCCCGCAGCCGCGAAAAGCCGCAGCCCGGCCGGCATCTCCGGGAGTTGTGACCCGCCGACCCGGCCCCTGCCGCCTCCACCGCGAGCGGCCAGCCAGCCCGGACCGGCCCCGCACACCACGGCCGCATCTGTCCCCGGTGGCACCCACACCCGCGCCGCGCGGTGACGGCCCTCAACACCCCGCACCGGCGGGCCCTGCGTGCCGCCCCCGACCCGCATCACGAGCCCGAACCCGACCTCCCACATCCGCCCCCCACCCGGAGGAAACGCCTCTGCCCACGAACGCTGCGCTCTGTGACGTCGCACGCGGTGCCGCTCGCGACGTCGACCGGCTCGCCGAGACCCTGATCACAGCCGACCCCGACGCCGCCCGCCGCATCCTGAGCACCGTCCTGGACGCAGAAGACGGCGTCCTGGGCAGGATCGTCCACCTGCTGGCAACGGCCTCCTACCACGCACAGGGTCACGGCGACCCTCACGCCGCCCTGTACGGGAGGTTCGCCGACGACCTCCACGACCTCGTCCTCGACCTGGACGACGCACTGCACGCGCCGGCCACGCGCCCGCTCCCGCCGGTCGCCACCCCACCCACAGCCAGGAGAAGCCGCTGACTCGGCGCCCCACCCGCTGGAGACCGCCGCCCGCCGGCGAAATGCCCGTGCACCACTACCTGGTCCGTCCCCGGCACCTCGCCGGCGGCGGTGACCTCACCTACGTCACCGCCTACCTGGTCGGCGCGGGCTGGAAGAACCGCACTCCGAAAGCCGGTTCGCCGATCTGCTTCGAAGACCCCGACCGCTCGGTGCGGATCACCTACACCGCCCAGGCCAGCACGCCCTCGTGGATCGTCTCCGGCGCTCCGGCCGACCGGCCGTCCTGGACCGCTTCGATCGGCGGCACCGTCCCGGTGGAGATCCTCGGCGCTTTCACCGACGCGCTCGCCGGCCCCCGCCCAACGCACGCCCCCGATGTCCTCGGCCGCGCGACCGCCCACGGATGGGCCCGCGGCAAGGGCGAGCATCCTTCGGCAGGCCACCCCAACGGCACCGCCCTCCTGCAGTACCGGAACGACGGCGACATCAGCCTGTGGTGGGCCACCGCTCACACCCCTGGCACCGCCGAGCCCCACGCACCGCTTCCGCCGCTGTGGCACGCGGCGTTCTCCGAACACACCCCGCTCCACGCCGTCGAAGCGTTCGCCGCGGCGCTCGCCGACCCCCGACCGGTCCTGCGCCCGCCCGGGCACGTCCCCTTCGGCAGCGCGGCACACACAACGGCCACCGACTACCCCGTCCTGCCCTCCCAGCTCGCCGCAATCCGCAGCGCCCGCGCCGCCGCGGGACGCGCCGCCGCCTGGGCGCGCTCCGCCAGCACCCTCGGTTACCGCAGACGGCACGGAGCGCTCCTCACGCGGCACCCGATCCGACAAGCGGTCCCGCCTCAGCCACCCGCACCCCCACTCCTCGCACACCCGCCGAGGAGCCAATGACCCCGCCTCGGCGTCCAATGCTCCCCGCGACGCCGCGCCCGCGCGCCCGGGTGACCCCGCTGGCGCTCCTACGCGCACGCCCCCACATCCGGCGCGCCGGGCGCGGCGGACACAGCGAGATCTGCGCGGAACTCGCCCCAGCGATCCGACCGGTTCGGCGACAACCCCACCCGCAGTGCCGAGCCGGTGACGCCCGCAACTCTCCCCTACCGGCAACCTCGCCGTACGTCCCTCGATCCGCTTTGGAGTCCTCCCTCATCGATCCCAACCGCATCGCCGTCGGGCTGCACCGATCCCTCGGCCTGGTCGCCCTGACCACCGAGGACGACCCCGGTATCGAGGACGAACTGCTCCGCCACGCCGGCTTCGTCACCGAACCAGGCGAGTTCGTCTACACCCTTCCCGGGAACGCCCACGACGCCGCCGCGATCCGCGTCGCCCTCACCACGCTGCGCACCAGTGCAGGGGCCGTGGGCATCAGGATCGGTATCGATCCCGATCTGGCCGCCGCCCTGCAACAAGCAACGGCGCCGCAGACGGAGCACAACACCTGGCATGACCCAGCTCCGCCCGCCCCCGCGTTGACCGTGACACTGCCCGGTCCAGTTGCGCGCACCGCTCCCCGCCCTCACCAAGTCCCCTGATGCGGACACGGTCTGCACGTCCCGACCTCGCGGAGAAGGATGCCCACTAAGCCCTCACCGTCCACCGGCACGTCGGACCTCACCGACTGGCTGTTCAAACTGATCATCGGTGCCATCGCGGTGGCCGTTCCCGCCGCCACCGCCGTCTGGCTGGGCGGGAACTGCGCCACCGTCGTGACCCGCTCCGGGCCCTGGGCACCCTACCGGCCCGCCGACGCCCTCCTTCATCCCGCCCTGCTGTGGCCGCATACCGGCCGCACCACTCTGCTGATCGGCCGCTTCGTCGTTCCCGCGACGTTCGCCGCCGTCCTCGCGGGCCTTGTCGGACGCTGGTGGTGGCACCGACGAGGCCGCGTGACCAAGCGCACGCCCGCGGCTGCCGACATGGCCAGGCGAGGCGACCTCCAGCCCCTGCTCGCCCCCGCGGTCACGGCCAAGGCGCGTAGCCTGCGGCCCAGCCTTGACGTGAGGAAGCCGGCCCCGCACCAGACCGGGATCCTGCTCGGGAATCTGGCCGGCACCCGCCACGAGGTTCGCATGGGCTTCGAGGACGTCGCGGTGGCGATCATGGCCCCGCGATCGGGCAAGACCACCTGCCTTGCCATTCCGGCGATCCTCAACGCCCCCGGTCCGGTGCTCCTGACCTCGAACAAGGCCGCCGGTGACGCCTACACCGCCACCCTCGACGCCCGCGCGGCCGTGGGGCGGACGTGGACAATGGACCCGCAGCAGATCGCCCACGCCGAGCGCGCCCTGTGGTGGAACCCGCTGGCTGATGCCACCACCCTGGAAGGCGCCGGGCGCCTGGCCGGGCACTTCCTCGCCGCCTCCGTGGATGCGAGTCAGCAGGGCGATTTCTGGTCCAAAGCCGCTTCCAACGTCCTCAGCCAGCTGTTCCTGGCCGCGGCCAACGACCGCCGGCCCATCACCGACGTGATGACCTGGCTGGCGTTCCCCGCCGACCGCACCCCGCTGGACATCCTGCGCGACCACCGCTTCGGCCCCGTCGCCGCCCAGCTCAAGGGCACCGTGGAAGGACCGCCTGAGACCCGCGACGGCATCTACGAAACCGCCCGCCAGTACGCCGCGTGCCTGCTCAACGCCGACATCGCCGCCTGGGTCACCCCCCAGCCCGGCATCTCCGAATTCCGCCCCGAGGACTTCGTGGCCAGCCGCGACACCCTCTACCTGCTGTCCAAGGACGGCGGCGGAGGCGCCTCCGCCCTGATCGCAGCGTGCGCCGACTCCGTGATGCGCACCGCCACCACCGCCGCCGAACGCGCCGGCGGACGCCTCGACCCGCCGCTGATCGCGATCCTGGACGAGGCCGCCAACGTCTGCAAGATCAGCGACCTGCCGGACCTGTACTCCCACCTCGGCTCCCGAGGGATCATCCCGCTGACGATCCTGCAGTCCTACCGTCAGGGCCAGAAGGTCTGGGGCGAGGCCGGCATGGACGCCATGTGGTCGGCGGCAACCATCAAGGTCATCGGCTCCGGCATCGACGACCCAGACTTCGCCGACAAACTCTCCCGCCTCATCGGCGACCACGACGTCGAAACCACCTCCACCTCCCACAGCGACTCGGGCAAGTCCACGAGCATCTCGATGCGGCAGGAGCGGATCCTTCCCCCCGACGCAATCCGCGCCTTGGCCAAGGGATCGGCGCTGCTGTTCGCCACGGGGCTTCGCGCCGCGATGCTCACCCTCCGCCCCTGGTATCAGGAGCCTGGCGCCGAACAGCTGTCCGCGGCCTCCGCTGCGGCCTCCAAGGCCATCACCGCCCGCGCCATCGCTAAATCCCTGTCCAGGGGCTACGCCGGGCAGGCTGCATGACGGCCCCGGACCCCGGGCGGAGGCGGGGCAGCGGCAGGGCGAAAGCCACCGAGCATGTGCAGCTTCCGTCCGGGCTGCTGCACTACACGACCCCGCTGGGTGCGCAGTACAGCGGCGACAGCCGCCTGCTCCTGCAGGAACTGACCGCCGGCAGTGTGGATCTGTTCGTGACCTCGCCGCCGTTCCCGCTGCTGCGCCCGAAGGAGTACGGCAATCCCGACCAGGACACCTACGTCGCCTGGCTGCTGGAGTTCCTTCGGCCCGCCCACCGGGCGCTGAAGCCGGACGGGAGCCTGGTGGTGGACATCGGCGGCGCCTACCAGCGCGGACTGCCCGTACGCTCGCTGCACCAGTTCCGGCTGCTGCTGGCCTGCACCGACCGCCTCGGGTTCCACCTCGCCCAGGACTTCTACTGGCACAACCCCTCCCGGCTCCCGACACCGGCCCAGTGGGTCACCAAACGCAAGATCCGCGCCAAGGACACCGTCACCCCGATCTGGTGGCTGTCCAAGACCCCGCATCCCAAGGCCGACACCCGCGGGGTGAAGACTCCGTACTCGGCGTCGATGCGGCGGCTGCTGGCCGACCCGCGGCGGCATTTCGCCCCGGGCCCGCGGCCCTCGGGCCACACCGTCAGCGCCGCCTTCGACGCCGACCAGGGCGGAGCCCTGCCCGCCAACCTGCTGACCATGCCCAACAGCGCCTCCAACGACGCCTACCAGCGCTCCTGCCGCAACCGCGGCATCCGCCCGCACCCGGCCCGCTAACCGCCTGGGCTGCCGGAGTTCTTCATCACGCTGTGCACCACGCCCGGTGACCTGGTTGTGGACTTCTTCTCCGGTTCCAACACCACCGGACAGGCCGCCGAAAGCCTCGGCCGCCGCTGGATCGCCATCGACCTCGATCCCCGCTACGCCGCCGCATCCGCCCTGCGCTTCCCCCACGCGAACCCATCCGCCCCGCATCCACTGCCCTGATCACTTCGATCCCCGTCCTCCCGCAAGGAGTTGCCCATCACCACCGCCAACGACGAGGTCGACAAGCTCCGCCACCTCTCGCGTGACTACACCGACCTGCTCTTCGCCCTCGCCGACGGCCCGCCCCACCTGGACACCGACGGCCTGACATGGCTCAGCGCCCGCGTCCTGGACACCCAGGCCCTCACCCGTCGCGTCCTGGAACGACTGCGCGCCTTGACCGCCTTCACCACCTCCGACATCCCCGAGCATCTGCAGGTCCTGAGGACCGTGGCCACTGTCGCCCGGGACACCACCGAAGCCGGTCTGGTCCTCACCGATGCCGTCACCGCATTCCCCCTCGCCGCTGCTGTCTCCCAGCCTCAGTCCGGGCAGGGCCCCCAGGACCCCGAGCACGACAGGGCACGGCAAGCGATCGCTGAGAAGCTGCGCGACGCCTCCCGCACGCTCCAGTCCTGCGCGACGGCGTGCCTGTATGCCGCAGCACCCCTGACCGACTACCCCACCGGCACGGCACCCGCAACCAGCAGCGATAACGCCCGCAGCACCCCAGCCGCCGAGACCGCTCACGCGCCAGCTCCGACCCGCTCCCGCCGACTCACCGCCGCACAGACCAACGCACTGCGGGCCATCGCGGCGGGCGGCGTGACGATGTACGAACCTGGACGGATCGGAACGGCGCGCATCTCCGCAGGGGGCGGGGTGCGGATCACGATGTCCACCTACGCAGCGCTGGGCCGCCTCGGTTTGGTCGCCCGCGACCCGAGCACCAGCCTGTACCGCGGGCAAAGACTCTACGTCACCGATGCCGGACACGCGGTCCTGAGCGCCCTGCCCCCCGCTGCCCCGGTCGCCCGGCCCGCGCCGCCACCGCCGACCGAGCGGCGCCGCTGACTCCGCCACCCGCCACAGCCGCCCGCACACGCCCGGCGCTAAGCCCACCGCCCGCGGCCAACCGTCGCCGCACACTCCCCGAAGGAGCCTTCATGCCCGAGTCCCCCACCACGCGCGGTTCCCACCAGGAGCCCGTGCCGGCCGCTGCTCCCGCCGAGAGCATCCGATGGCTCCGCGACCCCGGACTGGCCCGGAAGCTGCACGAGGCCGTCGGCCTTCTCCTGCACAGCATGGCCGACATGCTCGACGACGCCTACCCGTTCTCGGCGTCCCTGGAGGGCGGCGGCCTGTTCGCCTGCGAGCACAAGGGCCTGGATTTCGCCTGGGCTCCGCTGGTCGAGGCCGAGACCGCACGCTTGGTCGCCGAAGTCACAACCAGCACCTCGCCGGGGCTGTTCGCACCCGAGCTGCCCGCTCTGATCACCGCGATCGACGCCCAGCCCGAGCACGTGCAGCAGGCCCTCATCCGCCAGGCCGCCGCCCGCCACCTCACACGCTCTGCCGTCCCCAAGCCCAGCCAGATCACCGCCCGGGTCCACGACACCAGCGCCACCCGTCTCTACGCGATCCCCCTGACCGCCGCCCGCGGCCCCAGCCGCTGATCCAGCACCGCCAAGAAGCAGGAGGCACATGACCCACACCACCACCGACGTCAGGCTCGACCCGCATCCCAAGGACAACAGTGCGGTCCTCGCCCGGATCGGTGGACCACATGCGAACGCAGCCCGCCGCATCCTGCTCGCCCACGCCTTCCGACCGGCGCCTGGCCGCCGCGCGGACACGCTGGTGCTCGTGCGCATCGACCGTCAGGAGGCCCACTACGCCGACGCCGCCACCCGTGAGCTGCGCAAAGCGGGCATCACCGTCGGCGCCGACTTCGCACTCCAGCAGGACTTCGACACCGACTTGACCTGGGCCGAGTACCCGATGTCCCAACTCAGCCGGCAGGAGATCCGCGACGTCGGCGCCGAAGCCCAGAAGATCTACGACGACATCGCCACAGGCCACCTCGTCATCCACCATCACGTCCCCGTCTGGCGCACCGTCGCCGCGGTGGGCACCTACGCCGCCGGGCACAGCGTGTTGCTGCACGGCCACGACCACCTGCGGCAGGTGGCACGTGCTTTCGGCAGCCGGGACGAAGCCGTAGCCGACTTCTACCATCAGTACGGCGACCTCGTACGCCCCGGCCCCGCACCCGCCACCCGCGCCGAACAGCGCATCGCCCGCGTCCTCAACCCCGCCGGGAAGCGGGACACGCAGACCGAGCAAGCGGCCCCAACGCCTCTAACGACGGTGCCCGTGTACGACGGGGACCCCGGCGACCATACGGAGCTGCTCGAGTCCCTTCTCGCCCAGGACGGCGAGTGGGAGAGGTACCGGCCGCACGACGAGACCACCATCGCCAGCCATGAATCCCTCCTGCTGCGCGTGGAGTTCGTCCACGAGCCCCGTGCCGGCGAACCCAGGTGGACGGTCGCCGCCTACGAGTCGCAGGTCGGCGAGCGCCTGTGGCACGCTACTGCGACCGCTTCCACCCCCGTGGAGATGGTGTCCACGCTCCTGGACTCCCTCACGTCCGGAGCGGCTTCGACAGATGATGGCGCGGTGAGCGAGCAGGCCGTCGCTCACGTGGCCCGGCCACTGGCAGGCTGGGCTCAGAGCGTGGAAGGGCGCTTCATCCGGTGGGCGCCCCCGCGAGCTGACGGCGCGGGCGTACGATTCGACGCCTTCGCCGCCCAAGCACGGCCCGGCCGCGACTCCCGGACCTGGACGCTCTGGGGCGGCGACAACGCCGATCGCCCGGTGTGGGCCATCCATCTGTCCTCGCAGACCCCCGCAGCGGTCCTGCAGGATCTGGCCTTCGAGCTCGCCGAGGGCCGGTGCCGCCGCACCGCCCAGCGCCACCCATCCGTGCACCCCGCCACCGATGCCCGCCGGGAACCCCCCTCGTCCCCGCCCCTCACCTCACCGGCACCGACGGCCGAGTCCGCAGGGCGGCACCGTCACGCACGCTGACGCCCCTGGACCACCGAAGAACGAGCAGGCCACACACACGGCGCACATGCTCGTCCTGACCGGATACCGCGTCGATCTCGATTCCCGACCTCACCACCCAGAACGCCGGCCCTGACGGCGACGGCGGAGACCGCCTCGGCGACTAACTCCAGGCCCTTGCCGCAGCGACGTCCGGTGCCCAGCACCGGGACGCTGCCGCTGGTCTGGCCGACCTGATCGCGAACGACGTCTGCGGGCTCCTGCCGGCCCTGAGCCGCTTGCTTGACGCGGGCGGTCAGCAGGCGCTCACCACGGGCACCGAATCTCCTCGCGGTGTCGCTGCGGACCTGACAGACGCTGCCGGCCCGTTCACCGCGTCGCCGTGCGCCTGGCCCACGCAGGCGAACACCACCACGGCATCGGCCCGTGCGAGCGCCTCGCGCAGCCACCGCCGACACCTGCGGCATCACCCCGTGTCCCAGGCCCACCGGCCCGCCCCGGGCCCGCTGGTCGCCCGGCCCATCAGAACAGGAAGCCCCGCACGCCTTTGTCACAGCCCGCCCGCCCCGCCTACCGCATTCTGTCCCTCGGCGCCGGAGTCCAGTCCACCACACTGCTCAGCCTGTCCGCGCAAGGCGTCCTCCCAAAAATCGACTATGCGATATTCGCCGACACGGGCTGGGAGCCAAAATCCGTCTACTCCCATCTCGAACGTATTCAGCGCGAGATAGCCGAACCCGCAGGTATACCAGTTCTGCGCGTGTCGACGGGAAACATCAGAAACGACGCGCTCGACCCTGAACGCCGCTTCGCTTCCATGCCGCTCTACATCCTCAACCAGGACGGTCGGCCTGGGATGACGCGGCGGCAGTGCACCGGCGAATACAAGATCAAGCCGATCAAGAAGCAAGTCCGGGCGATCCTCGGGTACCCCTATCCGCAACGCATCCCAAAGGATGTTTTCGTCGAGCAGTGGGTCGGTATCTCCACGGACGAGTTCCACCGCGCGAAGGACGCCGATGTCGCCTACATGCGCAACCGGCACCCCCTCATTGTGGACATGGACTGGTCCCGCGCCGATTGCGTCCGATACCTGGAATCACGCGGCCTGACCGACACCCCAAAATCCAGCTGCTTGGGCTGCCCCTTTCACGGAAACGCACAGTGGAGAAACATCCGTGACCATTCTCCCGAGGAATGGGAGGACGTCGTCGCGTTCGACGCGGCGATCCGCGCCGGCAACGCCCGAGCCAACGCCACGGGCAACCGGCTGCTGGGCCAGGCGTTCCTGCACCGCTCGCGCGTGCCGCTCGCCCAAGCGCCGATCGACCACGTCACCGCCCGCGAATGGGCCGACCGGCAGACCGCTTTGGACGCCGCGCCAGCGGATGGAACCTTGGCCGAGCTTGAGCACGGTGTGCCCGGGGGCTGCTCGCCGTGGGCGTGCCGCGGCGACGAACCGGCCGCCACGCAGGACGACTTCGGGCTGGCCGCGTGAACAGTGGCTTCGCGGGACTGGTGCTCGACCTGTTCGCCGGCCCGGGCGGCTGGTCCTACGCCGCTGCCGTCCTGGGCGTACGCGACGTGGGACTGGAGTGGGACCCTTGGGCGTGCCGCACCCGCGCCGCGGCGGGACTCCTCACCGTGCGCACCGACGTCGCGCAATACCCGGTGCATCCGTTCGTCGGGCGGACGTGGGGGCTGATCGCGTCCCCGCCGTGCCAGGCGTGGTCGATGGCCGGCAAGCGGCTCGGTCTGCTCGACCAGCCGCTGGTCCACCAGGCGGTGACGGACCTCGCCGCCGGACGCGACACCCGCGCCGCGCTGCTGTCCGGGTGCCGCGATGCGCGGTCGCTGCTCGCGGCCGAGCCGATGCGCTACCTTCACGCCCTGCACCAGGCCGGGCAGCCCGAGTGGGTGGCCATGGAAGAGGTGCCGGACGTTCTGCCGCTGTGGCGACAGTACGCGCAGGTCCTGCGCGGCTGGGGGTTCTCAGTCTGGACCGGCATCGTCAACGCGGCCGATTACGGAGTGCCGCAGACCAGAAGGCGAGCGATCCTGCTGGCTTCTCGGGTCCGTACCGCAGCACCCCCGCCGCCCACGCACGCCGCCCGCCCCGAGCCAGACACGCTCTTCGGGCCGGGCCGCCAGCAGTGGGTCAGCATGGCCCAGGCCCTGGGATGGGGCGCGACTGACCGGCCGGTGCCCACCGTGTGCGCCGGCGGCGGACCGGGCGGCGGGCCCGAGCCCTTCCCCAGCGGCTCCCGCAAGGCCCTGGCCGGAGCCCGCGCCTGGGGCCGCTGGCACCCCTTCGAACACAGTGGGACGGACCAACCGGTGGAGCTGCGCTCGCGCCGCGACGGCCCGGGCTGGACCGCGAGCACCGGCAGCCGAGACAACCGCAGCGCCAACGCGCCGGCGCCGACCTTCACCGCCGAAGCCCACCGCTGGTCCTGGTCGCTGCGCACCAACAGCCAGGCCCACTCAGCCGTCCGGCGCCTCGACCAGCCGGCCAGCACCCTCTTCTTCGGTCACCGCTCCAACCAGTGCCTGTGGGTCCCCGAACCGCCCCGACCCGACCGCGCCCACCTCCGCCCCACCGCCGAACCCGACTCCGACCCCCTCACCCCGGATACCGCCGACGCAGCCGACGCAGCCGACGCAGCCGACGCAGCCGACGCAGCCGACGGCACGGTGCCGGAGCCGATCCGGATCACCGCCGCCGAGGCCGGAATTCTGCAGACGTTCCCCGCCGACTACCCGTGGGCTGGCAACAAGAGCCAGCAGTTCACGCAGATCGGCAACGCCGTCCCCCCGCTGCTCGCCGGCCATCTGCTCGCCGAACACCTCGGCGCCACGCTCAACCGCGACGACTTCACCCTCGCAGCCTGATGCCCACCATTCCGCCCTGCACCCGGCCCCAGCCCCGGACCACCGCGCGACCGCAGAACCATCCCCCTGACGTTGACGGACCCGTCGAGCCGACGCCGCCCGAGCCACTCCACTACGCCGAGCAGGCCCTGCTCGGGGCGCTTCTGCTCCAGCCCGACGAGATGTCCGCCGCTACCGGCCTGCGCCCCGAGCACTTCGCCAGCCCCGTCCACGCCGCGGTCTACCAGGCCATGCTCGGCCTGGAGCCGCCTGCGTCCGAGGCGCACCGGCGCGAGCCGGTGTGGCTTGCGGCCGTGCTGTCTGCGGCCGTCCCGCGCGCGCCCGCGCTGACCGCTCCCTACCTCCACTGAGCTTGTTCCGCTTTGGCGGACACCGTTGGTGTGGTGGTCAGGCTGCGAGTGCGGTCTCGTACTCGGCGGGGCTGCGGTAGTCGAGGCTGCTGTGCAGTCGGTGCAAGTTGTACCAGCCCTCGATGAAGTCGAAGATCGCGGTTCGGGCGGCGGCCCGGGTGGGCCAGGTGGTCGTGTCGAGCAGTTCGCGTTTGATGGTGGCGAAGAACGATTCGGCCAGTGCGTTGTCCTTGTCCCAGCATTGCCCGGTGCGGCCGACTGACAGACGGACCCCGAACTGGTCTGCCAGGGCGGCGAATTGCTGGCTGGTGTACTGGCTTCCGCGATCCGAGTGGAAGATCACCGGTCGCATCGGGCGACGCTGCCGGCAGGCGGTGGTCAGGGCGTCTGCGACCAGATCAGTGCGCATGTGGTCGGCGGTTTCCCAGCCGACGACGCGGCGTGAGGCGATGTCGATGACGGTGGCCAGGTAGAGCCAGCCTTCCTCGGTCGGGATGTAGGTGATGTCGCCGCACCAGCGGGCGTCAAGCCCGGTGGGGTCGGGCTGGAAGTCCCGGCTGATGAGGTCGGGACGGGTGACCGCCCGGGGGTCGGGGACGGTGGTCGGCTGCCGTCGTCTGCGGTGTCGGCCTGCCAGGCCGGCCGCCCGCATCAGCCGGGCGACACGGCGACGCCCACACGCAGCGCCGTCGCGCACCAGGGCGGCGTGGACGCGTGGGGCACCGTAGGTTCCCCGCGACCTGGCGTGGACAGCGGTGATCTGCTCGGTCAGTTCGGCGTCGCGGACCGCGCGGGGGCCGGGGGTGCCGGTGCGGCGGGCGTAGTAGGCGGCTCGGGAGACCTGAAGTAGCTCACAGGCGCGTTTGACGCTGTGACCTGCGCTTTTCTCCGCCTCGATGAACGGGTGAACCGTCACCGGGTCTCCTTCGCGAAGAAAGCCGTGGCCCGCTTGAGGATGTCGACGTCTTCACGCAGCCGGCGGTTCTCCCGCCGAAGCGCAGCCAGTTCCTCGCGTTCGCTGCTGGTCAGGCCGTCGCGCTCGCCGGCGTCGACCTCGGCTTGCTTGACCCAGTCGCGTACCGCCGTCTCGGTCAGGTCGAAGTCCTTCGCGATCTGGCCGACCGTGCGGTCGCCACGCTGGCACAGCTCGACGATCTCGGCCTTGAACTGCGGCGTGAACGAGCGGCGAGGGCGCGGCTTCTTCTTCCCCATGCTCTCCATGATGGACATCCTCCCGGGGCAGAGCCCCTGATCTCGAATGTCCGTCAAAGCGGATCAAGCCCACACCTCCTGATCTCCGCATGCCCCGCCCCCGCCCACGCCGCCGCCTACGCATCGATGATCCGCGCCGAAGCATTCCGCCGGGATCTGCGGGAGCACGCCATCCGCCTGGCGCAGACCGCCGGCGACATCAGCCACCCCGACCCGGCAGCGGCCGTCGTGGACGAAGCTGGCCGCCTCCTGGCCTTCCTCGACCGCAACCAGCCCCACTGGCCCCACCGGTCCGGCCCCGTCCCCCGAGCCGAACCCGTCGCTCCCCCCGTGGGTCAGCCTTCGCGGGAAACGCTGGACGAAGAGCAACTCCTCCTCGCCGCCGTCACCGCCCGTCCCGAAGACCACGCCACGCTGCGGGGGCTGCGCCCCCAAGACTTCAACTCGGCCCTGCACGGACGCGTGTTCGCCGCGCTCGACCTGATGATCCGACGCGGCGCCCTCATCGATCCGGTCACCGTCTTGTGGCAGGTGTGGCAGGACGGAGCCCTGGGCGAAAGCGATCCCGCCGACCTTCTCGCGGTCCTGCAGCGTCCGGCCGGCCCGGCCGACCACTGGGCACGCCGCATCCACCAGCGGGCACTACTGACCGCGGCCAAAACCGCCGGACATCACATCACCACGCTCACCGGCGACCCCACCCGCGCACCCCACCATCTCATCCTCGGCGCCCGCCGGGCCTTGAGCGAACTCGCCCAGGTCACCAGACGCCGTGCCCCGCCGCCAGCAGATCCCCCGCCGGCTCCCCGTCCACCCGCCTTGGCCGCACGGCGCAACACAGCGCCCGCGGGCCGCGCACCCGCTCCAGCTCTTACAAGGAACACGTGACCGATCCCCGCTCCGGCGATCCTCCCCCGCATCCTGCCGCCCCGCCCCCGAGCCCGGGCCCGAAGCTGAACGGCCCGGCTCACGAAGCAGTGCTCGCCGCAGCGGAGCGCCCCGACCATCTCGTTCCCGGCATCAGCTCCGCCGCCTACTGGGCCAAAGAGCGGTGGTTCAACGCCAGGACCCTGGCTGTCGTGTACCGGGCCGGATACGCCGACATCCGGCCGCAGCCCTGGGACCAGGGCCCGGTCACCTGGAACGACACCGGCCGGGATCTCTACCTGACGCCCGCCGGCCGCGTGTACGCGGGATGGCACACCGCCAGACCCGTGGGCCGCCGCCGCATCGTGATCGTTAGTGGAGTACGCGCGGGTTCCCGAGCGGTGTCTCGGTGACTTGAAGCGGCATCTGGGCAGGTAGATCCCCGGTTTCCGGGCGTCACTCGTTGGCGTGGAATCTCAGCAGCAACTCGCAGAATCTGCGAGTCAGACGCGTAATCTGCGTCTTTGTGTCAGATACCGAAAGTCGCACGCTCACGCTCGTATCGCCGACGGCAGCTGCTGATGAGGAGCCGGCGCCGATCGAGACCGGGCTGGCGGACGTCGTCACGCTGCAGCGGCGGCGTCAGGCCAGGATCTCGGTCCAGGACGAGGAGAGCTTCTTCGTCGACACCCTCACCGAGTACCAGTGGGCGCGGGACGCCGCCGGTCTCGCGGCGTCGACGATCGACCAATTGGTCAAGCCGGTCATCGAGGTCTGCGACTTCTACGGCACGGTGCCCTGGCAGCTTTCGCCGCGTGAGGTCGACAAGTATTTCGCCGGGCCGGGCAAGCGTGCTCGGTCGACGATGCGGCAGAAGTGCAACTACATCGACGCGTACTTCGCCTTTCTCGAACAGCGCTATGCCCACGAGATCATGATGCGCTTCGGGTGCGCGGTCGAGTCGCCGATCGACCCGTTCAACCGCCCGCACCACCGTGGTGACTTCGGGTTGCGCATCCCGCCTTCGCAAGCGGCGATGAAGGACTTCTTCTCCCGTTGGCGGGAGCAGCTTCCCTTTGCCAGGAAGTACGCGGTGGCCTGCCGCGACTACGTCATGGCGAAGATCGCCTATCTATCCGGCGTGCGGGCGGCGGAGCTGTGCGGGGTGTGTCTGGAGGATGTGCACTGGGAGAACGGCCAGTGGGGTCGCTTCGTCGTCCAGGGCAAGGGATCGCGCGGCTCCGGCCCGCGGCAGCGTGAGGCGTACCTGTTCAAGGAGGGCCGCGAGCTGCTGTGGTGGTATGTGGAAGAGATTCGCGGGGATTTCGGGGACGACGCCGACCATCCGCGGGCGCCTCTGTGGCCTTCCGAGCGCAGCCCGAAGGCAGTGGCCGCGCTGAATCTGCCAATCGCGCCGGCGCTCGGGCCTCCCGCCTTTCGCCGTGTGCTGCACAACGCGGCGGCAGCGCATCTGCGGGGACCGGTCACCGATTTGTTCCCACACCTTTTGCGGCACGCCTGCGCGACCCACAACTATGAGCGTGGGATGACGTTGTGGGAGGTACAACGCGTCCTCGGCCACGACTGGGCCACCACCACCGTGCGATACATGGCGACCGCTCAGGCCGACCCGGAGGATGCGAGTCTGGCCGCGAGCAACCGCGCCGCTCAGCGTCTGATGATGGACAAGGGGAACCTGCGGTGAAGTGGAATTTGCGGATGGTGGCCGCTCAGCGCGACCTGTGGCGCCCCACCGAACTACTGGAAGCGTTCAAGACCGTGGGCTTCACCCCGTCTCTCAGCAAGGTCGCCGCGATGTGGAGCGGCACCCCGGTCACCGTCCGCCTGGACGACCTGGACAAGATCTGCGCCGTGCTGGAATGCACCGTGGGCGATCTCCTCCAGGCCGAGCCACTGTCGGCCGAGCACGGATACGCGATGCCGGAGGCTCGGGCCGTCGGGGGGCCCGAGCCGGCAAGCCGGCCGGTGCGCCCCAGTCCACGGCAGAAGAGCGGCCCGCGCTCGCTCCCACCGAACTGACCCGTGACCGCTTCGAATCGAGGCCGGCAGTGCCGGGAGTGCCTCGGATGGGGCCTGCTGGGTCGGCATCACATCTGCCAGGGCTGCACCGAGTGGCGCCGACTGCACCCCGAGCGTGCCCGGTGCCCACGCTGCAGACACACCCGGCACCTGAACTCCGACCCCCTGTGCCGGCCGTGCCTCCACGCGGTCCGGTTGGAGGCGGACGCTGAGTGGGTGACGGCCCCGCAGATGTGCCGCCCCCGTGATCTGCAGCTTCAGCTGGTGTTCTACGGCTTGGCGCCCACGCATGCTCAGCCGCTGCGTAAGCCCGGCCGCCGCACGGTCGGCGGGCGGGAGCGGCTGCAGTGGCTGGAAGCCCGCAACGCATCCCGAGGGCCGTGTCGGGACGACCCCGCCGTCCTGCCAGCCGCGCTGCGGGGGCAGCTCGCGCTCTTTCCGGTCAGGCATCGGCTTTCCATCCAGGTCTGCCGTCGCATTTTGCAACGGCCGCTGGAGGGCTACGACGAGTTGGTAGTGCACACCGCCGCGTACGCGGCCGACACCGGCATCGGCAGGCCGATGCAGCGCAAGTTGGTCGAGATGCTCCGGCTCGCCCTCGCCGTTCGCGACGCGCACGGAGACGACCTGGTCGACGAGCACGTCTTGGATGACATCCCCAACTACACCCGCTCGGTGCGCGCGATCCTGGAGCGAGCCGGGATGCTGCGGCCGACGCCGCCGGCCCCTTCCCCCTGCATCGGTCTGCGGTAACGCGGTCCGCGCGGCCCCGGCAGACCGGCATGCGTCGGACCCGGACATGGCCGGACCCGACACCGCGGTCGTGCGTGCTGTGCGACTGCTGGTTCATCGCGACACGGCGACAGCGATGCCTGCGGTGTGCTGAGGCGCACAAGCCTGACGCGGTGATGGGAGTGTGCAGCCGCTGCCAACGGTCCGGGCCGCTCGTCGAGGGCCGTTGCCGCGGCTGCCGCACCCACATCGCCGCCCACGGCCCTGGCGCCGAGCGCGAGCCGTTCACGCAGCTCTGGTTCGGCGAGCCTCTTCCCACCGGTCCGGCACTGATGCGCCGCCTGGCTGGGTCCGTTGTCGGGAAGGACGACGGCCGAAAGGTGTCGGAGCACCTGGCCCTGCCCGGGCAGGAGTTGCTGTTCACGGCGCGGCGCGACTGGCGCCCGCTAATCGGTACCCCCGTTCGCCTACTGCCGGTGCTGACGCCTGCGGCTGAGGTGCTCCTGGCTGAGATGGTCGCACTGGCGAAACATGAAAGGTGGGAGCAGGGCCCCGATCACCTCCACCAAGCGAACGCTGACGATCTTGCTGTCCTGGCTGGGAGCGGACGCGCCTGTTCTGGAGGGCGACCTCCACGACCTGGCCCACGCTGATGAGCATCTCAGTGCGCGCCGCGCCGCCCGGTTCCTGCGCGAGCGCGGGATGCTTCGCACCGACCCCGACCTGCACCGAGACCGCCACCAGGCCCGACTGGAACGCGAGATGGCCGCTCTGCCGGACGCCATCGGCCGCGAGATGCGCACCTGGGTGCGGGCCGTCCGCGGCGAGGGCCGATGGGAGCGCCCCGCGCGCAGCTACCGCAGCATCGCCCGCTACTTCGACGTGCTCCAACCAGTGCTGCAACGATGGATCGCCAACGGCACCGTGACTCTGCGGTCCATCACCCGCGAGGACATCGAAGCGGCCATCGCGACCCGCACCGGCACCCCCGCCCGGTCCATCCACATCGTGGTGCGCAACATCTTCAAAGCGCTTCGACAAGAACGTGTGATCTTCAAAGACCCCACCCGCGGTCTCGTCTTCGCGGGCATCACCACGGTTCCGCCGTCGGTGCCCTCCGACCGGCTGGTCGCTTCCTCCATGGCGGTGTCGCCGCCGCCAACCACAACGATGTCCCGACCCTTGAAGAAGAACCCATCGCGGGTGGCGCACCACGACACCCCGCGCCCCGACAGTTCCTCCTCGCGGGGCAGGCCGAGCTTGCGGTACCCGGAGCCGGTCGCGATGATCACCGACTTCGCGCGGTGGACGGTGCCCTCGGAGTCGGTCAGCAGCTTGACGCCACCGGTCAGGTCGACGGCGGTGATGTCGTCGTCGATCATCTCGGCGCCGAACTTCTCAGCCTGGGCCCGCATGTTCTCCATCAAGGCGGGCAGGTCGACGCCTTCGGGGAAGCCGGGGAAGTTCTCCACCTCGGTCGTAGTGGTGAGCGAGCCGCCGACGAAGATGCTGGAGCCGAACAGCAGGGGCCTGAGCTGGGCGCGGGCGGTATAGAGGGCGGCGGTGTATCCGGCGGGGCCGGAGCCGATGATGACGACGTCGCGTATCTCGCTCATGCCGTCTTCTCCGGGGCGATCTCCTTGATCAGGCCCTCGACGAGGGTCTTGATCTCGTCGCGGATCGGACGGACGGCCTCGACGCCCTGCCCGGCCGGGTCTTCGAGATCCCAGTCGAGGTAGCGCTTGCCGGGGAAGACCGGGCAGGTGTCGCCGCAGCCCATGGTGATGCAGACATCGGACTCCTTCACCGCGTCGACGGTGAGGATCTTCGGGGTTTCGGCGGAGATGTCGATGCCGACCTCCGCCATCGCCGCGATGGCGGCCGGGTTGACGGCGTCACCGGGGTTGGAGCCGGCGGAGCGGACCTCGACACGGTCCCCGGCGAGGTGGGTCAGCCAGGCGGCGGCCATCTGCGAGCGACCGGCGTTGTGGACGCAGACGAACAGGACGGAAGGCTTGTCGGACATCGTTCATCCCTTGGCGAGGTGGTTCAGCAGGAGGTGCGGAAATGCAGCGGTCAGGCGCTGGGGAGGGCGGCCAGTAGGTCGGTGATGCGGGCGTCGATGTCGTCGCGGATGGCGCGTACGGCATCGAGCGGGGCGCCGTCGGGGTCGGCGACGTCCCAGTCCAGGTAGTGCCGGCCCGGCACCACGGGGCAGGCGTCCCCGCAGCCCATCGTGATCACGTAGTCGGCGGCTTGGACGACCTCGCCGGTCAACGGTTTGGGATAGGCGTCCGCGACGGGCAAGCCCGACTCCGTGAGGACCTGAGCGACGTGCGGCTCGACCTCGGCTGCCGGGTCGGTCCCGGCGGAGGAGACGACCACGCGCTCGCCGGCCCGGTGGGCCAGCAGGGCTGCGGCCAGCTGCGAGCGGCCGGCGTTGTGCCCGCAGACGAACAGCACCCGCACCGCGCCGCCGGTGGCCGGCGTCCGGGTGTGGGCGAGGGCGTCGAGCCGCTCAGCGGTCAGGCGCTCGGCCAGTACCACAAGGTGGGTGCGGACCCGGGCGTTCTCGGCGAGGAGCCGGTAGGAGTCGATGAGCAGTTGCTGCACGGTCTCCGCGGAGAACTGGCCCTGGTGGCGGGCGGCGAGGCGGGCGGCTCCGGTGCTGAGCCGCTCGTCGGGCCAGGCGGGAGGTGGTGAGGCGGACATGGGTACCCTTTCGACGGGCCCAACGGTTCAGCTCGCACTGGTGTCAGTGCTGAATGATGTGACAGTATCAGCCCATGATGACGTCAGTCGACACTGACTTGATGCGGGTTCTGGCCGACCCTCTCAGGCTGCAGATCGTGACCTTGCTCGCCCGCGAGACCCTGTGCACCACGCACCTGGTCGAGGAGACCGGCGCCAAGCAGACCAATTTGTCCAACCACCTGAAGGTCCTGCGCGAAGCGGGCGTGGTGGATACCGAGCCCTGCGGCCGGTTCACCTACTACAAGCTGCGCCCCGAGGTCCTGGCCGGCCTGTCCGAGCAGTTCGCGCAGCTTGCCGCCTCCGCCCGTACCGCTGCCGAGAACAAGAGGGCCTGCCCGTGACCTCCACCGAGCCCACCACCGCCCCCGCCCAGGGCGCCGCCCCGGTTGCTGGGGAGGACTCGATCGTCAGAAAGCTCTCCACCCTGGACCGCTACCTGGCGGTGTGGATCCTGATCGCCATGGGCGTCGGGATCGGTCTGGGCCGGGCGATCCCCGGGCTGAACAGTGCTCTGGCCAAGGTCGAGATCGGCGGGGTGTCCCTGCCGATCGCGGTCGGCCTGCTGATCATGATGTATCCGGTGCTGGCCAAGGTCCGCTACGACCGCCTCGACCGCGTCACCGGCGACAAGAAGCTGATGGTCTCCTCGCTGGTCATCAACTGGATCGTCGGACCTGCGGTGATGTTCGCTCTGGCATGGATCTTCCTGTCCGACCTTCCCGCCTACCGCACCGGCCTGATCATCGTCGGACTTGCCCGCTGCATCGCCATGGTCATCATCTGGAACGACCTCGCCTGCGGCGACCGCGAGGCAGCCGCCGTCCTGGTCGCGCTCAACTCCGTCTTCCAGGTCCTCGCCTTCAGCCTGCTGGGCTGGCTCTACCTCGACGGCCTGCCCCGCTGGCTCGGGCTCGGCGACGGCCAAGGGCTGAACGTGCCGGTGTGGAAGATCGCGGTCAACGTCGTGGTGTTCCTCGGCGTGCCACTGCTGACCGGATTTTTGACCCGCCGCATCGGCGAGCAGAAGATGGGCCGCGAGAACTACGAGGCTAAGTTCCTGCCGAAAATCGGGCCGTGGGCGCTGTACGGGCTGCTGTTCACGATCGTCATCCTCTTCGCCCTCCAGGGAAAGACGATCACCCACCAGCCCGGCGACGTCGCCCGCATCGCCCTGCCGCTGCTCGTCTACTTCGCCATCATGTTCTTCGGCACCTTCCTGCTCGGCAAGGGCCTCGGTCTGACCTACGACCGCACCGCGACGCTGGCATTCACCGCCGCAGGCAACAACTTCGAGCTGGCCATCGCCGTGGCGATTGCGACCTTCGGCGTCACCTCCGGCCAGGCCCTGTCCGGTGTCGTCGGCCCCCTGATCGAGGTGCCCGTCCTGATCGGCCTGGTCTACGTCGCACTCGCCTGGCGAAAGAAGTTCGCTCCGGACGCGGTGACGACAGCGCCGTGACCCGGCCGGTGGACGTGGTGGTGATCGGCGGCGGCCAGGCAGGGCTGGCCGCCGGCTACCACCTGCGCCGCCTGGGCATCGAGTTCGTCATCCTCGACACCCAGGCGGCCCCGGGCGGGGCCTGGCAGCACACCTGGGACTCCCTCCACCTGTTCTCCCCGGCCGCCTACTCCTCCCTGCCCGGCCGGCCCATGCCGCCCCAGCCCGGCCAGACCTACCCCGACGCCTCCCACGTGGCCGACTACCTCACCGACTACGAGAAGCGATACCACCTGCCCATCCAGCGCAACACCCGCGTGGGCGCCGTGCGCCGCCAGGGCGACCGGCTCCTGGTCGAAGCCGACACCGGAACGTGGGCGGCGAGGGCGGTCATCAGCGCCACCGGCACCTGGTCGCGGCCCTTCCTGCCCGCCGTCGCCGGCCGCGACATCTTCACCGGGCGGCAATTGCACACGGTGAACTACCGCAGCCCAACTGATTTCGCCGGGCAGCGCGTGGTCGTGGTCGGCGCGGGCAACTCCGGCGCCCAGATCGCCGCAGACCTCGCCCTGGCCGGCGAGGCGGAGGTGACGTGGGTGACCCAGCGCCCGCCGCGCTACCTGGCCGACGACATCGACGGCCGCGCCCTGTTCGACGCCGCGACCGCCCACCGCCAAGCCCTCAACGCCGGCCGCACCGACACCGGCGGCGTCGCCTCACTCGGCGACATCGTCGCCATACCTCCGGTGCGGGCAGACCGCGACGCTGGACTCCTGACCGCGCAGCCGATGTTCACCCGCCTGACCGCTACCAGCGCACGGTGGGACGACGGCCACGAGGCGGGTGCGGACGCGGTCATCTGGTGCACCGGCTTCCGCCCCGCGCTGGCCCACCTCGCCCCGCTGAACCTGCGCACCCCGCGCGGCCACATCCCCACCGACGGCACCCGCGCCGTGGACGAGCCGCGACTGCACCTGTTCGGCTACGGCGACTGGACCGGCCCGGCATCGGCCACCCTCATCGGCGTCGGCCGGCCCGCCCGCGACGCAGCCCGCCAGATCACCGAACTCCTGCAGTAGAGATCATCGGGTCGGCTAGCTTCCTTGCCGACGTCGTCGGCGAGATTCCCACCGCGCTGCTGCCCCTGCTAGTGGAGTACGCGCGGGTTCCCGAGCGGTGTCTCGGTGACTTGAAGCGGCATCTGGGCAGGTAGATCCCCGGTTTCCGGCCGTCACTCGTTGGGTGTGGAATCTCAGCAGCAACTCGCAGAATTCGCGAGTCAGACGCGTAATCTGCGTCTTCGCGTCAGATACGGAAAGTCGCACGCTCACGCTCGTACCGCCGACGGCCGCTGCTGATGAGGAGCCGGGGCCGATCGAGACCGGGCTGGCGGACGTCGTCACGCTGCAGCGTCGGCGGCAAGCTAAAATCTCGGTCCAGGACGAGGAGAGCTTCTTCGTCGACACCCTCACCGAGTACCAATTGGATCTCCCCGCTCGGTGAACAACAGACCAAGTGGGGCGACGCGACCCTGGTTGATTTCAGAGGTCCCTCCAGGCCGCCGCGTGGATGGTGGCCGTACCATGCGCATGGCGCATGGACCTCAATACAAGTGGAGTAGTCGGCTTGCGTTGCGGGGCTCAACCATCAGGGCCTTGACCGCGCCGCGGCTTCTGGGGCGGCGCTGCGGCCTCAGCCTCCGCCTTTGCGTCGCTCACGGCTTCGGCGGCCTGCTTCACAGCCTCCTCGGCGGCCTCGGCGGACTCAAGGGCATCAGGTCCTGGCTCCAACTCCGCAGTCCTGTCCCTGTCCATGGCCGCCTTGCCATCTGAGGTGGCAGTTTCTCCTGGGCGCGCCGGTTCGGGTGCACCGGCTTGCGACTGGTCGGTGAACGCAGAAGTGACCGTTCGAACCGCTTCGGTCAGCTCTCCCGGGATCACCCAGAACGTGTTGTTGTCGCTGCCGGCCAGGGTGGGAAGCATCTCGAGGTACTTGTAGGCCAGGACCTTCGGGTCGGCGTTGTTGCGGTGGACTGCCTGGAAGACGCGTTCCACCGCCTTTGCCTCGCCGTCCGCCCGCAGGATGGTGGCTTGCTGGGTGCCCTGGGCCTCAAGGATCTCCTGCTGCTTCGTGCCCTCTGCGGTGAGGATCTTGGCTTGCCGCTCGCCTTCGGCGTGGAGGATGGCGGCGCGCTTGTCACGCTCGGCCCGCATCTGCTTCTCCATCGCTTCCTTGATCGTGTGCGGCGGGTCAATGGCCTTGATCTCCACGCGGTTGACCCGGATGCCCCACTTGCCGGTGGCGTCGTCCAAAACGTTGCGGAGCCGGGTGTTGATTTCCTCGCGCGAGGTGAGCGTCTCCTCCAGATCCATGCTGCCGATGACGTTCCGCAGCGTGGTCACGGTGAGTTGGTCGATGGCCTGCAGATAGTTGGAGACCTCGTAGGCCGCCGCCCGTGGGTCGGTGATCTGGTAGTAAAGCACGGTGTCGATGTTCACCACGAGGTTGTCTTCTGTGATCACCGGCTTCGGGTCGGAGGAATAGACCTGCTCGCGCACGTCGAGTTTGGTGTTGACGCGGTCGGCCACCGGAACGACGAAGTTCAGGCCCGGTTGCAGCGTCCGGCGATATCGACCGAACCGCTCGATATTGTAACGGCGAGCCTGCGGAACAACCCGCACTGTGGAAAAAGCCAGGAAAACGACAACTATTGCTGCCACGAGGATGGGAATGACCACTGGATCCACGGGTCCTCCAGAAGCGTATTCGGCCGTTCACGGGAGTGGCTCACGCGGGTAGACGATGGCCATGGCGCCTTCGATCGCCATGACGTCCACCACCACTCCAACCGGGATCACGAGGCTCTCGTCGAGGGGGCGGGCAGACCACTGTTCGCCGGAGAGCTTGACCAGACCACGGGTCGCCGTGACCTCCCGGATGACCTCGGCCCGCCTACCGATCAGCGCGTCACTTCCCTCACGATATGGCGACTGGTGCCTCATATGCCGCATCGCAATAGGGCGGATGACGAGAAGGCCGACCGCTGCGGATACCCCAAAAGCCACGAGTTGACCAAGAAGGCCGACATCCACACCGGCAACAACGGCGGCAATCAATGCGCCGCCCGCCAGCAAACCGAAGACCAGCGTCAGGGAGAAGAACTCCGCAGCGCCCAGAACTGCGGCAAGGAGCAGCCACGCGAACCATGGCATCGAAACCCCCTCCTTAGGGTCCCGGCAGTTCCAGACTACCGCGATACGCCACGCCGAGAGCGGGAGCGTGGGACTGCCCAGGTAATGTTCACGACTCGCTGGCCGCCTCACCCGAGAACTCTCGCGCGCGCCTTGGTTGTGGGTCTCCTTTGCTGCTGGTGGGGCCAGTCACGTTGCCGGGCTGGGGACCTCTCCTCAGGGCACTGTCGTCTGTATCGGATGCGGCGGACCGGTGGTGCCGCGTAGGTCCGCCAAGCGGGTGACCACGGGCCCGGCCACGGCAAGCAGCAGGACATACGCGGCCACCAGGGCACCGAGCCGGTCCTGGTGCGCACCGGCCAGGCCGATGATGACGATGGAGAACTCGCCCCGGGCGATGAGGGCGGTGCCGGCCCGCAGTCGGCCGCGAAGCCCCGCGCCTTCCCGCCGCGCGGCGTACCAGCCTGAGATCAGTTTCGTCAGGACGGTGACGAAGGCCAGCAGCAGGGCGGCGGGGAGCACCGGGAGCAGGGATTTCGGACTGACGGACAGACCGATGGCGAGGAAGAAGACAGCGGCGAACAGGTCCCGCAGTGGGCTCAGCACCTCCCGCGCCCGGTCTGCCGCCTCGCCCGTGAGCAGCAGCCCGACGAGAAACGCCCCGACGGCGGCCGAGACGTGAACGGCCTCGGCGAGGGCGGCGATGATCAGCGTCAGCCCGAGGACTCGCAGCAGCAGCTGCTCGCCCTCCGGACGCAGATGCAACAGCAGACGTCCCACGTGATGTCCCCACCAGTACGACAGGGCGAACGCGGCCAGCACCGTGCCGAGGGCGAGCACCACTGCCACCAGCGCCTGCCGCCATGTCCCACCGGCCGCGATGACGGCGAGCAGCGGAAGATACACGGCCATCGCGAAGTCTTCCAGCACGAGCACGGACAGCACGGCGGGAGTTTCCCGATTGCCCAGACGCCCCAGGTCGCCCAGGAGCCGGGCGATGATGCCTGAGGAGGAGATGTAGGTCACTCCCGCGAGCGCCAGGACGCCGTCCGCATCCAGTCCCAGAAGCCATCCGGCCATGGCCCCGGGGGCCGCGTTCAGCACGAGGTCGAGCACTGCCGAACGCAGATGGCGGCGCATGCTGACGGTGAACTCGGACACCGTGAACTCCAGCCCCAGCACCAGCAGCAACAAGACCACCCCGATGCCGGCCCCCGTCTCCACGAATGCTCCGGCGGCCGGCACCGGGGCGATGCCCCCCTCGCCCAGCGCCAGGCCCATCAAGAGGTAGAGCGGGATGGGCGACAGCGCGAAACGCCGCGCCAACGCCCCGAGCACACTGAGCGCGGTCAGGATCATGCCGAGCTCCAGCAGCAGAGCGCCCGAGATCTGCACCTGCTCAACCCCGAATGATCTGTTCCACCGCGGCGATCCCGTCGTGGGTGCCGATCACCACCAGCACATCCTGGGGACGCAGCACCTGCTCGGGCCCCGGCGAAGGAATCACCTCCTCGCCGCGCACGATTGCCACGATCGACGCGCCGGTCCGTGTGCGGGCTCGGGTCTCTCGCAGCGGACGGTCGGCGAACGGGCCCTCCGCGCGTACCTCGACCTGCCCCGCGCTGAGCCCCGGCACCTCTTTGGTGAGGTCGGCGAACCGCTCGGCGATGCGGGGGGCGCCCAGGAGTTCAGCCAAGGTGTCGGCCTCCTCGTTGGTGAGCTGCAGCACGAACCGTGCCGTGTCCAGGTCCATGCGTTCGTAGACCATCAGGTCGAAGCGACCCGAGCGCCGGGCGATCACACCGATCCGGTCGCCTTGGCGGTTGACGAACTCGTAGCGCAGCCCCACGCCGGGCAGCAGCACCTCGTCGACATCCATGCACCCATCATCACTGTGCGTTATGCGTATCGCACCTCCTGTGTCGCTCAGGCGCCGGTAATACCCGGCAAAGGCGGCAGGGCCGGATGTACTCAACGAAGCAGGAGCCGCCCAATCGTCGGTGAGAGCGTTGGCGGGACGACGGGTGCTGCCTAGCCCGCGTCACCTCGCGCATGGCGCCATGCCCATGCCGCCATGCGTGTGGCGAGGAACCCAAGCGCCACAGAGGCGATCAGGAGGAGCAGGTCCAACACCGTATGCAAGGGGGCGGCGCAATCCACGCTGTGCAGGAGCAGGGAGCCGGCCAGACTGAAAATGCCGGAAAGGACGAGGACGGCAGAGGCCGCCCTCATCAGCTTGATGTCTTCTCGTTTCAGCGCTCCGGTGAGGTGACGACTTTCCCACCCAGGTCTGGTGATGAGGACGAACACCCAAAATGCGCTGACGTGGACAAGTACGGCAGTGAACGCGACCGTCGGAAAGTTGACAACAGCGTCAGGGATTTTCTGCACGGCGCACCTCATGAGTGGTGCTGGTAGATGTCGGGGATGCCGTCGGCATCTTCGTCCCGGTCCTCGGCCTCGCTCAGGCGGCGGTAGACCCCGTTGCGGCGCTTCAGCAGCAGTGCCGCCAGGGCGGCTGCGATCAGCGAGCCGACCAGAACCGCGGCCTTGATGTGCTCACCGGCTGCGGGGTCGGGAAAGGCCAGCTCACCGATCAGCAGGGCCACGGTGAACCCGATCCCGGCCAGTGCCGCCAAGCCGAACACGTCCCCCCAGGCCAGATCCGGGTTGAGCCGGGCCCGGGTGAACCGGGCCGCCAGGTAAGTACCTGCGAAGATTCCCACCGTCTTGCCGACCACCAAACCGAGTATCACGCCCAGCGGCTCCGGGCGAGTGAACACCTCACCCAGCGCCGAAGCCGAGATACCCACCCCGGCAGCGAACAAAGCGAAAAGGGGTACCGCCACACCTGCAGAGAAGGGCCGCAGCAGATGCTCCACGCGCTCTGCCGGCGAGACGGCCTCACCCTGGTCGCGCCTGGTGCGCAGGATCAGCCCCATCGCCACGCCGGCCACCGTGGCATGGATCCCGCCGTTGTACATCAGCGCCCAGATCACCACCCCCAGCGGCACATTCCACCACCAGCCGCCCACCCGGAAGCGCTGCAGCAAGTAGAAAACAACCAGTCCGACAAGGGCTCCGCCCAGCGCAACCAGGTTCAGACCGCTGCTGAAGAAGAACGCGATCACCAGGATCGCACCGAGATCGTCGACAACGGCCAGGGTCAGCAAGAACGCCCGAAGGGCCGAGGGCAGGTGCGTGCTCAGCACCGCCAGGACCGCAAGCGCGAACGCGATGTCGGTGGCCATAGGCACCGCCCACCCCGACCGGCTGCCGCCGGCAAGCCCCGTGGTGGCCAGGTAGAACGCCGCCGGCACCCCCATGCCGCACACCGCGGCGACCACCGGCAGCACCGCAGTGGCCGCGGTTCGCAACTCGCCTACCACCAGCTCGCGTTTCAGCTCGATACCGGCGACCAGAAAGAAGACGGTCAGCAGCCCGTCAGCAGTCCAGTGCTGCACCGACAGATCCAGCCCGAGCGCCGCTACACCGAAGTGGAAATCACGGACACGCTCATACGTCCCGCTCCACGGGGAGTTTGCCCACACCAGCGCCACCACGGCCGCCGCCAGCAGCACCAACCCGCCGACCGTCTCCGTGCGCAGAGCACGAGCCACCTCCACCCGTTCAGGCCAAGGCAGCAGACCGAACAACACCGAACGCTCACGCCGGGCAGCACACACCGAACAAACCTCCAGGAATCGGCACACGGGCCACAGGCCCCTTCGACGCCGACCAGACTTCCCGGCACACCCAAGCTTTTCGGCTATTTCGTCGCATGTTACATGCTGTGACGACTCATGAGGCCAGCACACCGAGGACGGGCTGGCTTGCTGGGCCGTCCAGCATCGCTTCGAACATGGCCAGAGGCGCCGTAAGGTGCCGTTCAGTGAGCCGTACACCAGCGTCGCCCAGGCCGCACATACGGCCACCCGTTCACGTCCTGTTCTCAGTACAGCAGGTCAAAGGAGCGACCCGGGCGCGAGCACTACGACTCCGCCAGTGATGACGTACCCGCGGGCCTGGAGTCGGTGCAGGCAACCGTCTGACATCCCGAGAGAACCCGTGCCGCCATCCCACCTCTAATGGGGTCGGGCAATCGGGTTCCCGCTTCTGGACATCCAGGAATTCTGGAACCCACGCGCTTCCGCGTGCGGTTCGAGGAAGGCCACGCCGGACTACGCGAGGTACGGGTACCGGGACGTCATCCCAGCCGGGCAGCTCTACACCGGCGCCTATCACCGCTCGCTGCGGCAGGCGGCCGACGCCCTCACTCACCCAGACCTGATCTGGATCCTGTCGGCCCGGCACGGCCTAGTCCCCCTGAACCGGCCGCTGTTTCCCTACGACGTGCGGCTGGGCGACCCCGGCTCCATCACGCCCCTGCGCCTGGCACAGGACGCCGCCGCCCTCGGCCTCGGCGACGCCAACGTCGTTTTCCTCGGCGGCCGGAGCTACGCGCAGCTTCTCGCCACGGCAGTTCCCCATACGCTCGCACCCCTGCACGGCACACTGGGCGAACACCGCGCGCAGTGCCGCCGCATCAGCCGGGAAGACCGCGCCGAAGGGATCTGGGAACGCGCGGCCGACCGCTTCGACCGACCTTCGGTCGAAAGCCCCGGCACCGCGACCGCGCCCCGGCCCGGACAGATCACGCCGCACCCCGGCGCCGGAGCAGCAGCGGCCCCGTCTGGCCGCGGTCTGCGGGTCCTGCGCTGAAAGCGCGCAGTCCCGGTGAACCCACGGCTCGCCGCATCGCCTCTGCCCTGCCCCAACTCTTCACCTTCAGGAGACCGCGATTCCCGCACCTCAGACCGCGCCGTCACAACCCGCACCCCGCCCACGGCGCCTCACAGGGCCCGACCTGCGGGAGTTCAGCGAAGGCATCGCCGAGAGCCTGCCCGGGCGCTGGACCGCAACGGTCGTGGAAAAATTCCAAGACAGCCCGCTTCGCGGAGAGATCATGGAGCGGCTGTGGGACGAGGGCCAAGCAGCCTACGCGGTCGAGGAATTCGTGCACGAGCGAGCAGCGCTCCTGGCAGGTCCCGGCGAAGCGCTCTTGGTCGCCCTCCCACGCCCCGTGCACGCGCGGCAAATCCTGATCGCCATCCTGAGACCGCCGGGGATCACCCGCTCGGAGGGCAGAGCCGCCGCGCCCCGGGACATCGCCGTCCCCGCAGTTGCGGCGCGGGCCGCTGCCGCCATCCGGCGCCGACTGCTGCCCCGCTACGTCGACGCGCTCGTCGCTCTGCGTGGACCCGCCCTGCTCCACGCCTACACCGCCACCCAGCACGCCCTCGACCGGTGGAACGACGCAGTAGACCTCCTCTTCGACGATGACGGACGGCTCCTCAACCGACGCGCACTCGACGAACAGCGCGCCCGCCGCGACGCCGACGCCTGGTCCGCACTCGAAACCGTCCTCGCCCACGGGCCCGGCGCCATCCACCAGGCCCACACCGATCTCGCCGGACTCGGCCTGCCCGCCGCCACCGCCAGCGGACTCAGCCACAGCCTGTGGATACTGGCCGGCGCGATCTCCGAGGGCACACACGCCCGCGACACCTGGGACAAGATTCTCGCCCCCCTCGCCAACGCGCCACGCGACCCGGAGCAGGAGGCCCGCTTCGCCGCCGGACTCCTGCTGCGCCACGCAGCAGGATGGCCCGCAATGGAGACATTCGCCTCGCATTACCCCGCGCTGACCGCCATCGAGAGCATCAAGCAAACCCTCACCGCCGGCAACCCCCGCAGCACCGCAGCCGGTGCTCGCCGCAACGCAGCACCCAGCACCGGCACCGGCACCGGCACCGGGCGCCGCACTGGTCCGGCCTCGTTGGCATCGCAAGAACCGCCCCGCCACCGCAGCTGAGCCCGGGACGGCTGGACGCCGAAGCCGGCCGCGTCCTGCCGCGCGCCCGCACAGTGCGGCCCGACGCGCACGCGTTGTTCGCCCGCCGGCCGAAGTCTTCCGCCGTGCTTTTGACGAGGGTCGGGCGCGGCTCCGGGAGGCGGCCGGGCACCGTTTCCGCTCACAGGGCTCAGGGCCCGAGGTGACGTCGGGTGTTCTCCCGGCCGCCGGTCCGTGCCCCGAACTGGCCGCCGTCCGCTCGCACCGCGGTCGACGGTCCGGCCGGGAAACTCCGGGCGGACAGTGCGTGGACTGGGCGGCCGGGCACCGTTCCCGCGAAAGGGCTCGTGGCCCTGGCTATTCCTGGGTGTGCGTCCCGGCCGCCCGGCTTAATCCGCTGCTCCGGCCCGTGGCGTAACTGCTGCGCCCACGGCCGGGAAAGCCACGGCCTCGTCGTAGAGGACATCGTGGGCCAGGCAGTGGTGGAGCATGTTGAGCAGGCGGCCGTAGAGCTTGCGCAGGGCGGTGGGATAGGTGTCGCCCCGGTCGCGGCAGCGGTCGTAGTAGGCGCGGCACCCCGGGCTGCGCGTCAGCGACGCGAACGCCCAGATGTGCCCCGTCCCTTTCAGCTTCAGGTTCACCGCGCGCCGGCGCGCGGTCACCGCCCTGCTGCCGCCGCTCGCCCACGTCAGGGGCGCGGCCCCGGCGTAGCAGCGAAGTCCTTTCGCCGTCTCGAAGCGCTCGGGGTCGTCTCCGATCGCTGCCAGCAGCCTCGCGCCGATCAAGGGGCCGCACCCGGGCAGCGACAGGTAGACGGGGGCTTGAGGGTGCGCGCGGAACGCCGTCTCGGCCAGCACGGTGGTCATTTCCGCCGCGCGGCAGGCGGAGTTGAGCTGCGCGAGAGTGGCGAGCATCGCCTGGCCCATCGCCTCCTCCACAGCAGGGGGCTGTCGCAACCACGGCCGGGCGAACACTTCCCCCAGCCGTGCGGCCTGGGCGTCGACCAGGCGGGTGCGGCCGGCCGCGGCCAGCGTGTCGGCGATGGCACGTTTGGACAGCCGGGATGCCTCCCGCGGGGTCGGCGCCAGCGCGAGCAGTGCGCGAGCCTCGGCGCGCACAAGCTTGCCGGGCAGCTCGGACCACGCCTCGATCGCAGCCGGGTAATAGGTCCGCAGCAGGCTTCTGAGCTGGTTGGCGCCGTACCGCTGGGAGCGCACCGCGCGGTACTGGGCCTGGACCAGTTCGTTGAGCGCCTGAACCTCGTCGCTGTCGGCCGGCATGCCGCGGTGGTGATGGCCGTCGGTGCGCAGGATCTGCGCCAGCAGCGTCGCATCAGTGCGATCGGACTTCCGCCTCGCCGGATTCAACCGGCCCCGGTAGCGGGCCACCATCGCGGGGTTCAACGGGACGATGGGCTGCCCGGACGCCAGCAGCCCGGCAACCAGCAGGCCACGGCGGGTCTCGATGCCCAGCGGCACCTGCCTGCGGCTGAAGCGGTGGCTGGCGCTGAGGCCGCGCAGCACGGCCAGGATCTCTTTCACACCCTGCGGCGACTCCTCCACCCGGATATGCGCAACGGTCGTCCCCGCGGCGTCGATGACCGCGACGTCGTTCAGCCCCTCCGAGTAGTCGATCCCGCCGAAAAACCGCGGCATCCGCACCCACCCCTTCCCTTGGTCGTCGCGACTGCCGAGCGGGGCGGCGCCGTTCTCCAGGTCAGGGCTCACGGCCCGGGTTCGAAATAGGCGTAGCCCACCCCGCTCTCGGAGGCGCGAAGCACCACCTAGGGTGGACCTTATAAGGCCCACGCGTGGGTCGCCGCACCGGGGGGCGGTCCCGCCCGCCATGATGAGGAGGAACAGCATGGGAACGGCGCATCAGGAGGCCCGAGTCGACGTGAGGAACGATCACGTCCCCCTCCACTACCTGGTCTCCGGTCGCTGGCCGGACCCCGACGTCAGACTCAGCGCCGACGCCCCGCTGAGCGCCCACTACGGACTGGCCGTCGCCCGCCGCCTGTCCCACGCTCTGGACGCCCGCTCGATGTCCCAGCGCCAGCTCGCCGACAGTTCGACCGTCGGCCGCACCACGATCCGCCGGATCCTGGAGGGCATGGTGCTCCCGGACCTGGGAACCCTCGCCCGTCTCGAAGCAGCACTGGACATCGACCTCTACCCCGCCGGGCTCTACCGCGAGATCCCTCCGCTCCGCACCCCAGGCACCGACCGGAACCAGTGACGGCCCGCGCCTGAGCGGCGGCATCCGCCCGAGGCGGCATCGCCCCCAGCGGCATTCTCAACAGCCCTTTCGGGGCCTGAAAGCACGTCCGACGCGCCGCCGCGCAGCAGCCGCCACGGCACCACGCCGCGAACCGCACAAACACCAGCACCGCGCCCCGCCGTCGGCGCAGCTCGTGCTGCCGCGGCCGACTACCGATCGCCGGGGCCCGTTCCCTCCAGCACGACCCGCAGGCGCCTCACCCGTCCCCGCAGCCCCCGACCAGCCACCCGCTCCGCTCCCCGTATTGGACCCGCCATGCCCGCACCCGATCCGAAGGCGCCCCTATCCGAAGCCCCTCACCTGCGCAGCCGAGATGATCCCGGCGGGCTGCGGGCGTTCAGCGACGCCCTTGCGCGCCGCCTTCCCGGCAGCTGGAGCGCCTTCACCAAGGACTACTTCCGGTACAGCCACATGTACGCCGACGTGCGCGACAGCCTGTGGGACCGCGGTCAGACCACGCGAGTCCTACAGGACCGGGTCCCCGACCGGGCCGCGTTGCTGAACGGGCCCGGCGGGGAATCGCTCGTGGTCATCGAACGGCCGCGTCACCCCGGGCAGTTCCTGGTGGCCGCCCTCGCGCCGCCGGGAGTTTACTCCGTCCTGCGCAACCGCTACACGCCCCACGGCATCGCCGTTCCCGAGCACCCCGCGCGCGCCGCAGCGGACGTGGGACGGCGCCTGCTGCCCCGCTACCGGCAAGCCGTCGATGCGGTCCGGGTCCCCGCGCTGCATGCGGCCCACCTGCGGGCCGAGAAGGCCCTGACCGACTGGGACGACGTCTCCGACTCACTCTGCGACGAGCACGGCGTGCCACTGGACTTCGACGCCTATGGCACCCGGAAGGCGCAGCGCGACGCCGCCGCCTGGGCCGGGTTCGACACCTTCCTCTTCCACGGCGAGGCGGCGATCGGCCACGCGACCAGGGCGCTCGCCTCGCTGCCGCTTCCCGCCGCCACCGTCGACCGCTGGAGCCGCGAGCTGAGAGCTCTCAGCGGCGCGCTGGCCGAAGGCACCGACATCCGCGACATCTGGCAAACGCGCCTGGACTTCGTGCTCGACCACCACAACGACCCCGACCGCTGGCACACCTACAGCGACACCCGCCACACCCGCAACGCCGAAGCATGGCACGTAATCACCGCGTTCATCGACCACGGCGGCGTCCTGCACGCCATCGCCAACGCCGAACGCGAGCACACCCAGGCCGCCGCTGCCCACACCACCGCCACGGTCCCAGCGCCTCCGTCCGCCCCGGCCGGCCGGCGCCCCCGCTGATCACGCGCGTTCCACCCCGCCACCGCTCCGACCTTCCGAGGAAGTCGTCATGCCATCGACCGCTCGCCGCGCCGACCTCTCCCACCTCGCCCACGCCGTCGCCGACCGCCTGCCCGGCACCTGGACCGTCACCGACCAGGACTGGACGACGTCACCCCGCATACGTACCCAGGCCAACGACAACCTGTGGGACGGCGGATCGGTGTCGTGGGCCAGCTGGGAACACCCCCTGCCCCGCGCCGCGATCCTCTCCTCCGCCCCCCTCCGGCTGATCATGGTCGACCACCCCACACGCACCGACACGATCATCACCGGCGCGCTCGCCCTGCCCGGCACCCACCAGATGTACGACCTGAGCACCGGCCCCGACATCCCCCACGCCATCCACCTACCCGCCACCCAGCCCGCCCGCGCCGCCCACCGGATCACCGCACGCCTGCTGCCCCGCTACGAACACGCCGTCTGGACCCTGCGCACCAAGATCGTCTCCGATGCAGCCGCAGGCATCCGCAACGCCGACCAGCAGGCGAAGGCGCGCCTCACCGCGCGGGACGCCCCGAACGCGTCGGGCGAAGCCGCGATCACCGCCGCCCGCAACGCCGCCGCCCACCGCTACGTCGACGTCCTGCTCGCCCACGCCCCGCAGCTCCTGGACGCCGTGCGCCGCACGGCCCGCCCCGAGGACTACCACGATCCCGCCACCGGACCGGACCTGCACCGAGCCCAGGGCATCGACGCCGCACTCGCCCGAGCACGACAGACCATCACCACCTGGGCGACCACCACCGCGGACACCACGTCCACCACGAACACCGCCCACACCCCGGCCGAACACGACCAGCACCGGCAGCCGACCGAACACCTACACGCCGCAGACCTCTGGCCGATCGCCGAGCAACTCGCGCACGACGCCGCCGCCCTGGCCCGCGCCGCCGACCACCTCACCCACCGCGTCGGCCGCCCACCCCACCCCCAACACCACCACATCCCCGAACGTCCGGAGACGCCTCCGCAGCGGGGACCTCTTGGAGTCGACGAAGCCGCCAGCCAGGGCACCCGGTCGATCCCAGCCGCGACGAGTCGGCCGGGTCCGGCGGCTGCCCGTACCGCCGGGCCCCTTCTCCGGCGGTGACCTCCGCTGCCTGTTACGCGTCGTGCGGTCCTCGTGCTCGGGTTGCCCGCGAGCGCCTCAGCTGGGTTATCGCAGGCTCCCGGTCAGCTCCCAGATCAAGGCGCATCGCCTCACGAAGTCGGAACAGAGCAACCTCATACTCAGCGCGGCCGTCCGAGTACGCCTCGTCTCCCGCGAGAATGCCGGCCGCGGCAAGGTCCCGGACATCACGCAGTCGGCGAAACGCGCGCTCGGAGGCATCGAATACCTTCGATGCGGCTGTGATGGACATCTGGTAGCGCATGCCGAAGCACGGGGCGAAGCTCTCTCGGGCGGAGCGCTCGCGCTCCGCCGGATTCGCGCTCTCGTTACGGACGAGGCTTCGGAAGTCGTTGCGGGCCCGGGACAGACAAGCCAGGTACTCGCCGTACAGCGCACGCCGTGCACTGATGAGGCGATCATCCTGCTCACGCCGCCAGCGACTTCGGTCGAGTAACGCAGAGCACCCCGTCGCGATCACGGCACCCACGATGGCGCTGGCCAGCGTCGTCCAAGCCATGGACTACAGAGTAGGACGCGCACCCGTAGCTCGAAACCGGTCGTAGTTCCGTCTCCGGCCCCAGCGCGGTACGACGTCGCACCGTAGCATTGATCGATTTTCATCCTGAATTCGCAGGTCGGGCCGCTGGTGTGGGTGGCGATTGACGCGCTCGCGCTGCTCTCGGCCGTGATCGTTAGCAGGTGATCATCTGCCACGGGCCGGTTCGCGGATTCTGGGGTGGCGCATCCGGGCGTCTCGTAGGTTCCGCAGCGGGAGGGAGGCGCATGGTGGACGTGCTGACGTGGACGATCGAGCGGCGGATGCGGCTGACGGAGCGGGCGGAGCTGCTGCGCAAGGAACTGGCGGAGATCGACGTCGAGCTGGGCCGGCTGGAGGCGGCCGAGGTGGTGTTCGGGCAGTGGGCCGAGGCGACGGACGGAGGAAGGCGGCCGTCGGGCATCGTGGAGCCGGAGCCGGAGCCGGAGCCGGAGCCGGAGCGGGTGGTGGTGGTGACGCCGGGGGCGGCCGGGATGCGGCTGGTTCCCGACCGTGAGGAGGGCATGGGGGTGGAGGTGCTGACGCCGGAGTACCGGCGGATCATGGAGATCGTGACGGCTGCGGCGGGGCCGGTGATGGCCAAGGACGTCGCGCTCGCGCTGGGCCGGGAGAACACCCCGGGGAAGGTCGAGCCGGTCCGAGGGCAGTTGCGCAAGCTGTCCGGCCGGGGCTGGCTGGCCCGGAACGGCTCCGGGCGCTATCTGCCGTGCTGACCACGCTGACGCCGGGCGGATCGGCCGGTTTCGGCCGTAACGTGAGGACCCCCGGCAGGAGTTGGCGCCTGTGTGAAGAAGCAGCCGCCCGCCGGGGGCTCTCCCGGTGTTGTCTACCAGGTCCGGCTTCCCGTGTCGAAGCGGACCGTCGATCTCGTCGCCGGACTGATACGCCGGCGCCGCAAGCAGCTGGGCACGCGCTGGCGCAAGGCCGCCCCCGGCACCCAGGCGATCGTCGTGCTCGCTGTCCTGCGTCACGACCAGCGCCTGGCCGACATGGCCGGCGGCAACGCGGTCTCGGCCGCCACCGTCCGACGCTGGGTCCTCGAAGTACTCGACCTGCTGGCCGCGAAGGCCCCACGTCTGGACCGCGCCCTGAAGAAGATCGCCCGTTCCGGCGGTGCGGTGGTCCTGCTGGACGGCACCCTGGTCCGCACCCGCCGCCGCACCGGGGCGGCCAACCGCAAGAACTACAGCGGGAAACACAAGGCCCACGGCCTGCTCTTCCTTGCTCTCACCGATGAGAAGGGCAACCTGATCTGGATCTCCTCGGCCCGTCCCGGCCGGGCCAGCGAGATCACCGCCGCCCGCCACGACCACATCACCGCGCATCTGCGCGAGGCCGGCCTCGGCGCCCTTGCCGACCTCGGCTTCGTCGGACTGGACGACGACCCTGACGACAATCCCGTGATCATCACCGGCCGCAAGGCGACGCGCTCCCGCCGCCTCACCGACGCCGAGAGGGAGGCGAACCGGCTGGTCAGCCGCGAACGCGCCGCCGTTGAGCACGGCTTCGCGAACCTGAAGACCTGGCGCGTCCTGACCAAGGTCCGCATGAACGCCCGTCACGCCACCACCCTGCTGCGGGCCCTGCTCGTCCTAGCGAACTCCGAGGTCCGACGGTGACGAACGATCACCCCAAGACGATCAGGCGGGCCTGTACCGTCAGCGGTGTAAACCTGATCAAGGGAATACCTGATGAGTGACGTGATCGTCTCTGTCGAGGCGTCTGAGGTGAGTCGACCGGTCGAGCTGCCGGCGGACCTGTTGGACGACCAGTTGATCGGTCAGCTGGTCGACCGGGCGAAGGCCGGCGGGCTGCAGCTGACCGGTGAGGGCGGGCTGCTCCAGCAGCTGACGAAGCGGGTGCTGGAGTCCGCGTTGGATGGCGAGATCACCGACCATCTCGGCTACGACAAACACGATGCGACCGGGGACGGGAGTGGGAACTACCGCAATGGCACCCGTTCCAAGACGGTGGTGACCGACGTCGGCCCGGTCGAGATCGAGGTGCCCCGGGACCGGGCCGGCAGCTTCCAGCCGCAGTTGGTCAAGAAGCGGCAGCGGCGGCTGACCGGTGTTGACGAGATGGTGCTGTCACTGTCCGCGAAGGGCCTCACCCACGGGAGATCTCCGCGCACCTGGCCGAGGTCTACGGCGCCAGCGTGTCGAAGACGACGATCTCCACGATCACCGACCAGGTGATGGAGGGTATGGCCGAATGGCAGAACCGGCCGCTCGACCGTGTCTGTCCCGTTCTGTTCGTCGATGCCATCAACGTGAAGGTCCGGGTTCTGTCGACGATCTTGTGATGCGGGCGGTGTGTTCATCGGGCGAGGAGGACGCGCTTGCGCAGGAGGTCGAGGCTGGCCCGTCCGAACATCTGCTGTTTGAGCATCTTGAGGCGGTTGATGTTCCCTTTGACCGCGCCGGAGCTGTAGGGCTGGGTGAGCCCGTTGCGGACGGCGTCGATATCGCGGCGGGGGTTGCGGGCGAATGACGCGACCGAGGTGAGGCTGTCGGTCTCGGCGGTGTGGATCTATTCGTCGAGGCGGTGGTCCTCGCGGTGGGTCAGCATTACCGCGAAGGCCCTGACGTGCCGGGTGAGCCTGTCGAGATCCTGGTTGCGGGACTGCAGGGTGGCCAGCTTGTCCGCGTCTGTGCCGTCGAGGTGGTCGGGGTGGGTGGTGATCCAGGCGGTGACTTCACGGACCGACGGGGGCTTGGGGCCTGGTGCCGGCATGTGGCCGCGGTGCGTGCGGTAGCGCCGCAGGTGACGCTGGACGGCCAGTTCGCCGCCGGAGTGGCCGAGTTGGCGGATCTCCCGGAAGAGCTGGGCTGCGTTGCGGATGCCCTCGTTCCAACGCCGGTGGAGGTAGCCGGTGCAGGGGTCGACCAGGTGAGTGCGGTGCAGGGTCTTCGCCGTCAGTTCCTGCGCGGTGGCGGCGTTGATCAGCTTGCGGACCGTCGCCTGGTGCGGGCCCAGCTTGCGGCCGATCGCCGCCTTGGACAGTCCCTGGGCCCGCAACTCGTGGGCTGCCGCGTGCTGTTCCTTGAACCTGACCACGATCTTGAGTTCGGGGTTGGGCTTCATGATGTCCGGCTCGGCTTCGAGTCCGTCGCCTTCCGCTTGCGGGGCCGGCCCGGCCAGGTGCGGTCGGAGCGTGCTGACCGCCTTCTCGACCGACTGGCACAGGTTCTGCCACAGGTGGAAGCTGAGGTTCCCCCGAGATGCGGGGAATGGTGACAGCAGGTCAGATGGGTCTCATGAGAGGAGTCCAGACGATGCCTGCGCCGAGGAAGTACCCGCTGGAGTTGCGTGAGCGTGCGGTGCGGATGTACCGGACTGCCGATCCGAAGCCCGTGATCCGCCGTATGGCCGAGGACCTCGGCGTGCACCATGAGGCCCTGCGCAACTGGATCCGGCAGGCCGAGGCTGATGCCGGCGAGCGCGGTGACCTGCTCACCACCGAGGAGAAGGAAGAGCTCGCCCAGCTGCGGCGCGAGGTGAAGGAACTGCGCCGGGCGAATGAGGTCCTGCGGACGGCCTCGGCTTTTTTCGCCGCACAGCTCGACCCGACCCGGCCCAGGTGACCGCGCTCCTTACCGAGCACCCGCACCTGGGGGTCGAGCCCGTACTCCGGGAACTGCACATCCCCTCCTCCACCTACTACCGCTGGCGCCAGGCCGGGACCGAGCCGTGCGAGAGACGCCGCCAGGACACCGAGCTGACCGGGAGGATCCGGCAGATCCACCAGGACTCCGGCGGGATCTACGGATCGCCCAGGGTCCACGCCGTCCTGAAACGCGAGGGCGTCCACGTCGGCCGCAAACGGGTCGAGCGGCTCATGCGCCAGGCCGGCCTCGCCGGGATCAGCCCCCGCCGGGGCAAAGGGTTCACCCACCGCGACCCCGACGCCGCACTCGCCCCCGACCTCGTGCAACGCGACTTCACCGCGAGCGGGCCGAACCGGCTGTGGGTCACCGACCTGACCATGATCTCCACCCTTCAGGGACCACTGTGGCTCTCCGCGATCCGAGATGTCTTCTCCCGCAGAGTCGTGGCCTGGGAGACCTCCGCCCGCGCGGACGCCGACCTGGTCCTCACCTCGCTGGAGTACGCGCTGGCCAGCCGGGAGGTCGTCCCCGGCGAACTCGTCCACCACGCCGACCACGGCACGCAGTACACGTCTATCAAGCTCACAACACGCCTGGTCAGAGCGGGTATCGGGGCGTCTATGGGCTCGGTCGGCGACTCCTACGACAATGCCCTGGCGGAGAACCTGTGGATGCTGATCAAGACCGAGTGCGTCCGCGGCCGGACCTTTGACACCAGAGCCGAGGCCAACCTCGCGCTCTTCGAGTACATCGACGGCTTCTACAACCCCCGCCGCATCCAAAAACGCCTCGGCTACCTCAGCCCCATCGAGTTCGAGGAGAAGCACTACGCCAACCAGGCAGCGACCGAACCAGTGAACCTGAAACCCCGTCAACCCGCCCTGACCAGCTAGTCAGCCACTCCCGCGCAGCGGGGGAACCTCAGCGGTCGGCGACCTGCACGGCCTGCGGGGCACCCTGGCGGGATCCCTCACCGTAGCCGCTGGAGCGGTCCCGGCAGATCACCCTTACTTCGGGGTGCTGCCGCAGCCAGGCGGCCAGGTCCTCGCCTTCTCGGCCGTCGAAGAGGTGCAGCGGGCGGTGGGTCGCCATGTCGATCAGCACGGTGCCGTAGTGGCGGCCCTTGCGGAACGCGAAGTCGTCGACGCCGAGCACCTCCACGGCCCCGGTCTCCGGCTCTGGCAGGGCCTTGAGCAGCCTCAGCAGGGTGTCCCTGCCGGTCGCCATGCCCAAGGCTGCGGTCAGCCGGGCTCCCGCACGGCCGGCGAGGGCGAGCCCGATCCGCGCCAGCAACCCGAGCAGCAACGGGGTGAAGCGGCTGTGCGGCCTGGTCAGGCCATGAACCTGCTCGGCGAACGTGACCGCCGGACAGGCCGGGTTCTGGCATCGGAACCGGCGGACCTGCAGCTCTATGATCACGCCGGCGCCGCCCACCGCGGCATCTCGAAGGCTGCGGACGTAACGGCCGTGGACCCGCCCAGACCACCGCCCGCACCGGCACCGGCCGCCCTCCCCAGCCACCCGGGCCCTCAACACCACGGCGGACGAACCTCGTTCGACCTGGTCAACGGTGAGCGCGGACAGGTGCGGGAACAGCTGCTGCAAGAGATCACGAGAACACGCGGTTCATGATCGCGAACCACGACGGCCCGGCGCATCGCCGTCCGCATCACAAGATCGTCGACAGAACCCGGATCTTCACGTGGATCGCGTCGATGAAGATGACCGGGTAGACGGCGTCGAGGGGCCGGTTCTGCCATTCGGCCATGCCGTCCATGACCTTGTCGGTGATGGTGGAGATCGTCTGGCGGGAGACTTCGGCGCCATAGACCTCGGCCAGGTGGGCCTGGACCTCACCGGTCGTCAGGCCCTTCGCGGACAGGGAGATGACCATCTCGTCCACGCCGGACAAACGCTTCTGCCGCTTCTTGACGATCTTCGGCTCGAACGAGCCTTCACGGTCACGGGGCACCGATATCTCCACCGGCCCGACATCCGTGAGCACGGTCTTGGCCCGGGTCCCGTTGCGGCTGTTGCCGCCGTTCTTCCCGGCCGGATCGTGCTTGTCGTAGCCCAGGTGGTCGGTGATCTCACCCTCGAGGGCGGACTCCAGCAGCCGCTTCGTCAGCTGCTGGAGCAGCCCTCCCTCGCCCGTCAGCTGCAGGCCCTCGGCCTGGGCGCGGCCCACCAGCTCGTCAACGAGCTGGTCGTCTACCGTCTTCGCCGACTGCGGCTCAGACGCCTCAACGGACTCGGCCTCGGTCACGTTCTCACTGGTCATCGATGCATCTTCCTTGATCAGGAGTTACACCGAACGTTTTACAGTCCCGCTTAGCTCGCGCAGATAGGCGTGGGGTCATGGTCGTCGGGTGGGGCGGTCGTTCCAGCGGTGAGTGGTCCAGGCGCGGCGGATGGTGCTACGCACGGTGATGACGGTGTCCGCGAGGTCGAAGAAGGCGTTGATGACGCTGGTGCGGCGTTCGTAGCAGCGTGCGAGCCGGTAGAACGCGTTCTGCCAGGCGTGGGCGCTCTACATGCCAGCGCTGGGTGGCCTGGATAGGGGCCTTCTCGCCCTTGTGTGCGATCTGGCCTCGCAGCCCGCGTGCGTCGAGGGTGGAGCGGGTCTTGCCCGAGTCGTAGCCGGCGTCGAGGTGCACGGTGATGTCTTCAGGCAGTGGGCCGAGGTCGTCCAACAGGTCCAGGGTCGGGGCAAGCAGCGGCGCGTCATGGCAGTTGGCTCCGGCCAGAACCCGGCCCAGCGGAATTCCATAACGGTCCGTCATACCTGAGCGCTTGAGGCCCTGTTTGCCGCGGTCGACCGGTGAGCGTCCGGCGGCTTCTCCGCCTCCGGGTGCTTTGGTGATCGACCCGTCGATGGCGATCTGGTCCAGGACGAGGCCGACGATTCGGTCGTACGCCTCCAAGGCGACGTGCCGAAGCTGGGCGAAGACGCCCAGTCGGATCCACTCGTCACGGCGGTTGCGGATCGTGGTGGCCGAGCAGGTGGTGTCCGCTATGGCTTGGTAGGAGCAGCCGAAGCGGAGGAGCTGGAGCAGCTTGTCGAAGATGATCCGGTCGCTGATCCGCGGGCGGTGGCAGCCCAGTGGGTGGGCCGGATCGTAGACCGGCCTGTGGGGCAGCAGCGCCGCGAATTGGTTCCAGAGGGGTTCGGTCAGCCATGATGGCAGTGCAGGCACAAGCCTCCCGACGATCGTGAAGCGTCTCAATTCCATGATCACCGAGGCCTGTGCCCGGCCCTACTGAGGGTTTCCCACGCCGCCGATCTGTGCCGGCTTCAAGCGGCCAGACGAGCCTCCCACGTCGCATCGGTGAAACCGCCAACTATGCTGTGCGAGGACGTGCTTCTGTCCGGAGTTCGCCCGCGCCTGCCAACAACAAGCATGAAGGACACGCGCGTTCGGGCCTAACCGAACGGATCACGTGACACACGCTGCTCCGTGGCGCCCATACCGCATCCGGTCGAAGGGAACCTGTCTTGCCGAAGACCGTTGTCATCACTGGTGCGAGCGATGGAACCGGCGCCGCCGCGGCGCGCCAACTGGTGCGTGATGGACACCATGTGGTCGTCGCGGGCAGGTCCGCGGCCAAGACCAAGGCGGTCGCGGATGAGCTCGGCGTGCACTATTTCGTCGCCGACTTCGCCCACTTGCACCAGGTGCGTACCCTTGCGGCACAGCTCGCCGATCACTGCCCGCGCATCGACGTACTGGTCAACAACGCTGGGGTGATCCTCGGGGACCGCCATGTCACAGCAGACGGCTTTGAGGAGACGTTCCAGGTCAACTACCTCGCACCGTTCCTGCTGACCAACCTGCTGCTAGACACCCTGCTGGCTTCCCAGGCCCTCGTCGTGCAGACATCAAGTAACGCCGCACGACTGTCAGCACGCGTCGACTTGGACGATCTCGACAATGCGCGGAACTACTCACCCGTACGCGCCTACGGCAACGCCAAGTTGGAACTTGTCCTCTTCACCCGGGAACTGCACGACCGGTACCACGAGCAGGGCCTGTCCGCAGTTGCCTTCCATCCCGGGGTGTCTCGTCGAACTTCGCCAGGACCAGCCGAAGCCCTGTGGGCGCACTGTTCCGGACACCTGTGCCTCGCCTGTTCTTCCAGTCCCCGCAGAAGGCGGCACGGAAGCTGCTGCGGTTCGTCACCCCCGCACCCGAGGACAGCGTCGTGTCCGGTGCGTACTACGAGAACGGCAAACCCCGCACGATCAAGGCGCCGCCCATCGGACCGCAACTGTGGGAGGCCACTTCAGCGCTGCTCGACCTGAACAAGAGGTAGCGAGCGCAGATCTGGTGCGGGGGCTGGCCAGGTGCAACGGCCCCGCCGGGCACAGGGCGTCGAACATCGTGGAAGCGCAGGCACAGGCCTCCAGTGATCACAGAGTGTCATAACTCCTGATCACAAGGGCTTGTGCCCGTTCCGTTGCTAGGGACCCAAACGGCGCCTATTCGCGCGACCTCTTAGTGCCTGGGAGTCCGCAAGTAGCGCTCATCCATGCGAGGTGATCGCGTCACGGGCGGGGGCGGCGTGGTGAAGTCCACCGCGCCCAGGCTTGTGGCGAGTTCGGCGGCTGCCTCCCAGATGCGGGCCGGTAGGCCGACGTCGTCCGGCCGGTCGGTCCAGCGCTCGAACGCGGTGCGGAAGATGGCGACGCCGACTTGCGCGAGCAGCGTCGCCTCCGATTCAGCGGCGCTTCGGTCCCGCAACGCGTCCGCCACTGCGTCCGTCACGGCGGCGAACTTGGTCCGCCCCCGTTCCTGCAGCTCCGGGCTGGCCCGGACAACCGCGCGCCGTTGTGCGGCGAGGGGGGCCGGGGCCTGGTCGGCCAGCATGTCGGCGACGTCCACGAGAGCGGCCAGGAGGGCCTCGAAGGACGAGAGGCTGTCGCCAGCGTGCCGGACGGAGCGGGCGAGGGCGGCCGGAAGTTGTTCGGATTCAGCAAACAGCACGTCCCGCTTGTCCGTGAAGTAACGGGAGAACGAGCGTCGGGTCAGCCCGGCCCGCTCGGTGATCTCCGCGACGGTGACGTTCTCGTACCCGTGCTCGAGGAACAGCTCCAGCGCTGCCTCGCGGAGCCGGTCTTCGGCGTGTGGGTTCCATCGCGGCATGCTCGCCATCCTAACAGTGATGACTCAATGGGTCGTCATCGCTGCTACAGTGATGACCCGCCGAGTCATCACTGTTGAGGCATAGGAGTAGGCATCATGACTCTTTCAGGCCAGCGCATCGTCATCATCGGTGGCAGTTCAGGGATGGGACTGGCCGCGGCCCGCGCCGCAGCGGCGGCCGGGGCGGCAGTCACGATCGCGTCGAGCGACCAGGGGCGTCTGGAGGCCGCGCTCGCGCAGTTGCCGGACACGTGCGACGGGGCCGTCGTCAACACCCGCGAGGAGGCTGGCGTCGCTGCCCTGTTCGCCCGCGTCGGCGAGCTCGATCACGTGGTTTACACAGCGGGTGATACGGTGCGTCCGCAGCCGCTGGCAGACCTGCCGCTCGACGCCGCCCGGGAGCTGTTCGAGGTCCGCTTCTGGGGAGCAGTCGCCGCGGTCAAGCACGCGGCACGGCGCATCCGGCCGGGAGGCTCGATCGTGCTGACGTCCGGAACGGTCGCTGTTCGCCCCGCACCCGGTACAGCGCTCGCGGCCGGCGCCGCCGCCGCCACAGAGGGCCTGACGCGAGGGCTGGCTGCCGAGCTTGCCCCGATCCGCGTCAACGCGGTCCGGCCGGGAGCAATCCGCACCCCGCTGTGGGACCCGGTTCCGGAGCCGCAGCGTGCCGCGCTGTTCGCGACCCTCGCTGATCGGACACTCACCAATTCGATCGGCGAAGCGGACCAGATCGCCGCGGCGCACCTGTATCTGATGGAGAACCGCTTCGTCACCGGAACCGTGCTCACCGTTGACGGAGGCGCCATCCTCGCCGGGATCTAGGGTCTGTGTGGAGTTGTGATCATGGCTGTGATCCGAGGTGTCGGATCCAGAGGAGACCGGCGCATAATTCGAGTCCCGCCTGGTAGCTTTCAGGTTTTTTGTCGTAGCGGACGGCGAGGCCGCGCCAGTCCTTGATCTTGTTGATGATGCGTTCGACGCTGTTGCGGAGCTTGTACAGCTGTTTGTCCCAGGTGACGGGCCGTCCTCCGCGTGAGCCGCGGTTTTTGCGGTGGGCGGCCTGATCCTTCTTCTCGGGGATGACCGCTTTGATCCCACGTCTGCGCAGGTGGGAACGGTTCTTGCGGAACGAGTACGCCTTGTCGCCGGCGACTGCGCCGGGCCGGGTGCGGGGCCGGCTGGCCGGGCCGGGGACGCGGATCTTGTTCAGGACGGGGATGAACTGCGGGCTGTCCCCGGCTTGCCCCGCGGTGATCTTGAGCGAGAGGGGCAGGCATTGCGGCACGCAGGACAGGTGCGTCTTGGTGGTCAGTCCTCCGCGGGAACGCCCCAATTCGGCGGCGGCGAGCCGGGCCCTGCGGCGACGCCTCACGCGCCGTCGTTCTTCCCGCTCCGGGTCCATCTGCCCGTCTTGTTCCTGGTCGGTGCCCCTTTTTCCGCGGCGGCCTCCTCCATCGCGTCCAGAGTCCCGGGCTCCATGATCATCCCGGCGGCATCATGGTGGGCCCGGACCGTGGTCGAGTCCACGCTGACCAGCGACAATTCCACCAGGCCCCGCTTGGCCGCCTCGGCGATCGCCCCCTGGAACACCGCAGTGAACACCCCGGCATCCCGCCACTGCCGTAAACGGTGGACCAGTGCCCGAACCGTTCGGGCAACTCCCGCCATTCCGCCCCGTTCCTGAACCGCCACACGACACCCTCGAAGTGCGCCCGCAGGTTCTCCGGGTACGGCCCGTACTCACCGACCGGCAGGAACGGGGAAATGAACTCCCACTCAGCATCCGAAAGTTGAGGTCGAGACACCCCACCGTTTTACCCCAAGGGCCCCGACCCTCCCGGACCGAGGCCCCACGAGATCACAAGGGAGTGTCTAATAAACGGCCCTGTCTCACTTTCGGTGGTGACGGAGCGTGCTGTTATCCGAGGAGGATGCGGTGGCGGAGCAGGGTGAATCCTGCTCGCCCGTGCATCTGGCGCGCGATCCGTTTGGTCTTGGTGTTGACGCCCTCGGTGGGGCCGTTGCTGTAGGAAAGCGTGAGCCCGGCGATCACGGCGTCGAGGTCGCGGTCCAGACCCCGGGTGAAGGCGTGTAGGTGGGGCAGGTCCGCTGTTCGGACTTGGGTGATCCAGTGCGTGAGCGCATCGGCGTTGTCGGTGTGTGGCGTGAGGAGCGGGGCGAAGTCCCTGATAGCTACAGCCAGTTGGGTCATCTCGGGGCAGGCAGCGGTGAGCTTGGTCAGGAGCTCGTGCTGCTCGGCCTTGAGGTTGTCGGGCCTGGTCAGCAGCATCCGGGCGAGGCGACGGGGTGAGATATGGCTGCGGTCGGCGTCCGCGCGGCCTTGGTTGATGTACTTGTGCAGAAGGTTCAGGCAGCCCGTGAAGCCGAGGGTCTTGATCTCTTCGAAGAGGTGCAGGACGGGGACGCCGGGGTCTTCAGTCCGGCGTTTGCGCAGGTGCTCGCGGTAGGGATCGACCAGGCTGGCACGGTACTTGGGGACGCGGAGCATGCGCTCGGGCCGGTCGGCTCGGGCGTAGCGCTTGACGGTGTTCAGGGCCAGTTGCAGGCGGCGGGCGCATTCGAGCAGGCCCACGCCCTGGTCGAGCAGGCCATGGACCTGGTGCCAGCGTTCGAGGGTGGTCTGGGCGCGGGGCCCGTCGTAGATCGGCGCGTCCAGTACGGTGGCCCAGCAGGCGCTGTGTGCTTTCACCTCGCTCAGGGCGGCTTCGCACAGATTCTTCCATAAATGCCAGCGATCACCGACTTGTACCGCGTCGGGCAGGGCACGGCGGATAGCCTCGGCATAGGTCGCCGAGCCGTCGCGGCACACGACCTCGATGCCCGGATGTTCGTGCAGCCATGCTTCCAGGGTGTCGGCCGTGCGGTCGGGCAGCACGTCGATCCGTTCATGGGTCTCGGCATCGATGATCACGGTGGCGTAGCGGTGGCGCCGGCGCAGGGCGAAGTCGTCGACGCCGATCACACGGGGCACCCGCCCGGTGGGTAACGGCATCCTCAGCAGGGCGCGTAGGGCCGTGTGACGCGACAGGCTCACCGTGAGTATTGCCAGCAAACGTGATCCCGCCCGGCCCGCTAACTCTTTGACCACGGCCTTGACCTGCATGGTCAGCCGAGCGGTGCGTCGCTGGTATCGCTCCAGCACCCCGGGGACCTGTTCGCGGAAGGTGTGGCGACAGCCTCGCGTGGGGCACACCAGACGCCGCGCCGCACACGGACCACCACCCGCCGCCCGTCGATCGGAATGTCGGCCACCGTCCGCCAGTGGTAGCCATGCACGCGTTCCGACGAGGCCCCGCACACCGGGCAAACCGCGGTGGCCAGCGGAGTCCGTGCCCGCACCAAGATCCACTCACCTTCGTCGGCCACATCCTCGATGACCAGCGGCGACAGGCCCGAGAAGACCGCCTGCACAAGCTCGTTGACATCCATCACATGAAGGTCAACGACCCTCACAACGCTCCGTCACCACCGAAAGTGAGACAGGGCCGTTAACTGGACACACCCGCCCCGCGCGATTACGCGATGACCAGCATGTGCCGCCCGGCCCCCGCCCGGGTCGCGACCCCCGCGGACGCCGCCGCCATCTTCTCGACAATCACCACTGCCTTTTCCACGACCCGCTGTGGAGCCCGGCCACCACCGGCGCGCTGAGCGCTTGGCTGGCGCGGTGAGGTCACTGCTGTCCATCGCCCGCTGCAGTGGTAGTCATGATGTGACGGATGCGCTCGCGCAGGAACTGGTGCGTGCCGTCATGGTGGTTGCGAGGGTGCCACGCCATGCCGATGGCCAGGTGGGGCAGTTCCAGGGGGATCCGGAACGCGTGCAGACCGAGCGTGTCCACCATCGGCCGACTCAGCCCGGCTGGGGCAATGCTGACGACATCGGTGTCGCGGGCCAAGAACAGCGCGGTCGCGACGCTGGGGACCACGGCGACCACGCGCCGGCTTAGGCCCAAGTCGGCGAGTCGCTCGTCGATCGGTCCCTGAGCCTGACCCCGTCGCGACACAACGATGTGGTCGGCGGCGGCGAACCGCTGTGGTGTGACGGTCTTCGCCCTCGCCAGGCGATGAGTCGACCGTGCGACCCCGATCAGTGTCTCCGTGAAAAGTGTTTCCGAGCGGGTCTCGGGGTCGCTGGGGTGCACGATCCCAATCTCCAGGTCGACCAGCCCATCGCGCAGCGATGGGGTGTCCTCGATGTTCTCCGGTCGCAGACGCAGAGAGATACCGGGCGCCTGAACTCGCAGATCCTCGAGGAGGGGCGGAATGAAAGCCGTGGACAGCATGTCGTTGACCCGCAGGTTGAACGTGCGCACCGCGGTGCGGGGATCAGTGGTGACGGACGGCCCGAACAGTGCTTGCGCCCGGACGGAAATCGCGTGCGCCTCCCCGCGCAGCTCCAGAGCCCGGGGAGTGGGCACGAGGTCACGTCCGGCTCGGACGAGCAGCGGATCGTCGAAGATCCGGCGCAGGCGTGCCAGGGAGCGGCTCATCGCCGGTGGCGAGGTGTGCAGGCGGGCCGCGGCCCTCGTCACGCTGTTCTCGGCGAGCAGCGCATCCAACGCCTTGATCAAATTCAAATCGGCATGGTCCATCCCCGGATTATCACTAATGGAATGAGTCCGTATCAACGTTTCACTGGTGTATATCGGCCCGCGTTCCTTAACGTCGGAGGCACGCGATCAACCCAGGGAAGACTCCCACGGGCGTCCGCATCTGCCTGTTCCCACTTGACCTCGCTGGCCACAGCGGTGGTCGGTCGGCGGACCACGCAAGTGCGGCCGCACGACGTCGTCAGATGAGAGTCACGGGATTCGCGACCCGGGACTGGACCAAGCCGAGTAGGAAGCAACCCGAATGATCACTCATGAGGATCATGAGACCAGCGGCCGCGCGGCCCCCAGGGCTCGTCCGAGCCGGATCTCCTACGCGGAGGTGCGTGCCCGGATCGGCGAGCCGGATGACATGATCAAGCGTAAGGTTCATGACAGGCTGGACCACCATTGCCGCCGCTTCATCGCCCACTCGCCTTTCCTGACGATGGCGACGGCGAACGCGGCAGGGCTGCCCGACAGCTCACCCCGCGGTGATTACCCCGGGTTTGTGAAGGTGCTCGACGAGCGTACGCTCGCCATCCCCGACCGGCCGGGCAACAACCTCGCCGACTCGTTCCGCAATCTCGCCGAGAACGACGGGATCGGGCTGATGTTCATCGTCCCCGGAATGCGGGAAGTGCTGCGCATCAACGGTCGCGCTTATCCCACCGACGAAGCGGACGTTCTCGCCCGGATGCAGACCGAGGGGAAGAGCGCGCTGCTGGCGATCATCGTGGACGTGGAGGAAGTCTTCTTCCACTGCGGCCGCGCACTGATCCGCTCCCGGCTGTGGGACCCGGCCGCCCAGGCGCTGGCGGACGAGTTGCCGTCGATGGGCGAGATCGCCCGCGACCAAATGAGCGTTGACGCCGATCCGTCCGCGCTGGACTCCATGCTCGAAGACGACTATCGGCACCTGTACTGAGGACGGCACCAGCATGCAACGAACCATTGTCGAGACGGTGGAGCCGGTCGCCGAGGGCGTCGTCTCGCTCCTCCTACGCGGAGTTGATGGTCCGCTGGCCCCGTGGGAGCCGGGCGCCCACATCGATCTGGTCCTGCCCAACTGGTTGACCCGAACGTACTCGTTGTGCGGTGACCAGGACGACCATGACACCTACCAAATCGCCGTCCGCCACGACCCGCTCAGCCGGGGCGGCTCGGAATACATCCACCTGTTCCTCAGGAAGGGCCGCACCCTCGACGTCTCGCTGCCCCGCAACAACTTCCCCCTGTTGCCAGCCCCGGAGTACCTGTTCCTCGCCGGCGGGATCGGAATCACCCCCCTCATGCCGATGCTGAACGCGGCGGTAGAGTCCGGCGCCACGGCAAGCCTGCTGTACGCGGGCAGGTCCCTGGCCACCATGCCGTTCGTCAACGAGCTGCAATCCGGCTACGGGAGGCGGGTGCGCATCCACTCCAGAGACACATACGGCACGCCCGACCTCACCGCAGAGGCTGCAGCGCTGAGTGCTGAGGCGCTCGTGTACTGCTGCGGTCCCACCGCGATGCTCGACGCGGCCGAAGCGGTGTTCCCCGCGGAGCGGTTGCACGTTGAGCGTTTCCGGTCGACCGTCCGGGAGTTCGCGCCCAACGCGGCCTTCGAGGTGAACTGCGCCCGATCGGCACGGACCGTCCACGTCGGAGAGGAGGACTCGATGCTGGACGCGTTGAACCATGCAGGGTTCCGCATCCCGTCCGGGTGCCGTGAGGGTGTCTGCGGCAGCTGCGAAATCATCGTCACCGACGGAGAGCCGGAACACCGCGACGACATCGGCGCCTCGCTAGGCCGCATGTACTGCTGCGTCTCACGGTCGCTGTCACCCACCCTCACCATCGACCTTTGACCAGGAGGAGCCCGGTGGTTCTGCGGGCAGGGCGCCAACGGCCGGTACAGCTGCGAGCGCCTACTCTGGCCCCCGGCCAGCACCTGGCACCACACAGATTGCTGCTCCCGCCCATGGCGACGCGATGCGCAGGACACCGCGGGGAGGTCGGTCAAGCGGCCGGTGCGGTCCCCCTTGCGCCAGTGCCTTGAGCTCGCTGTCGAAGTCGCTGATCGGGGCAGGAGGCGACGCGGCTGGCTCCGCGTGGCTGTAGCGCCGCCCCGCCCCGTCGACGCGACTCGGCGGCAGATCGCCAAACTCGGCGGTCGGCCCTCTCCGGGACTGTAAAACGTTCGGCCCTGTCTCACTTTCGGTGGTGACGGAGCGTGCTGTTATCCGAGGAGGATGCGGTGCCGGAGCAGGGTGAAGCCTGCTCGTCCGTGCATCTGGCGCGCGATCCGTTTGGTCTTGGTGTTGACGCCCTCGGTGGGGCCGTTGCTGTAGGGAAGCGTGAGCCCGGCGATCACGGCGTCGAGGTCGCGGTCCAGACCCCGGGTAAAGGCGTGTAGGGGCCTTGACCCCTGATCTTGGACACACGAGACACTGGATCCTGAGGATCTGAGAGGGCGGAATGAGAGATTAAATCCGCTCTGTCGTCGCCTGAACGTGTGGCCTTGCCGCCTCCGGCAGGTCGCGGGGCTGGCGCCGTGCTGAGGTGACTGCGTGAGTGACCGCAAGCCTGAGCTTGTTCCGCTTTGGCGGACACCGTTGGTGTGGTGGTCAGGCTGCGAGTGCGGTCTCGTACTCGGCGGGGCTGCGGTAGTCGAGGCTGCTGTGCAGTCGGTGCAAGTTGTACCAGCCCTCGATGAAGTCGAAGATCGCGGTTCGGGCGGCGGCCCGGGTGGGCCAGGTGGTCGTGTCGAGCAGTTCGCGTTTGATGGTGGCGAAGAACGATTCGGCCAGTGCGTTGTCCTTGTCCCAGCATTGCCCGGTGCGGCCGACTGACAGACGGACCCCGAACTGGTCTGCCAGGGCGGCGAATTGCTGGCTGGTGTACTGGCTTCCGCGATCCGAGTGGAAGATCACCGGTCGCATCGGGCGACGCTGCCGGCAGGCGGTGGTCAGGGCGTCTGCGACCAGATCAGTGCGCATGTGGTCGGCGGTTTCCCAGCCGACGACGCGGCGTGAGGCGATGTCGATGACGGTGGCCAGGTAGAGCCAGCCTTCCTCGGTCGGGATGTAGGTGATGTCGCCGCACCAGCGGGCGTCAAGCCCGGTGGGGTCGGGCTGGAAGTCCCGGCTGATGAGGTCGGGACGGGTGACCGCCCGGGGGTCGGGGACGGTGGTCGGCTGCCGTCGTCTGCGGTGTCGGCCTGCCAGGCCGGCCGCCCGCATCAGCCGGGCGACACGGCGACGCCCACACGCAGCGCCGTCGCGCACCAGGGCGGCGTGGACGCGTGGGGCACCGTAGGTTCCCCGCGACCTGGCGTGGACAGCGGTGATCTGCTCGGTCAGTTCGGCGTCGCGGACCGCGCGGGGGCCGGGGGTGCCGGTGCGGCGGGCGTAGTAGGCGGCTCGGGAGACCTGAAGTAGCTCACAGGCGCGTTTGACGCTGTGACCTGCGCTTTTCTCCGCCTCGATGAACGGGTGAACCGTCACCGGGTCTCCTTCGCGAAGAAAGCCGTGGCCCGCTTGAGGATGTCGACGTCTTCACGCAGCCGGCGGTTCTCCCGCCGAAGCGCAGCCAGTTCCTCGCGTTCGCTGCTGGTCAGGCCGTCGCGCTCGCCGGCGTCGACCTCGGCTTGCTTGACCCAGTCGCGTACCGCCGTCTCGGTCAGGTCGAAGTCCTTCGCGATCTGGCCGACCGTGCGGTCGCCACGCTGGCACAGCTCGACGATCTCGGCCTTGAACTGCGGCGTGAACGAGCGGCGAGGGCGCGGCTTCTTCTTCCCCATGCTCTCCATGATGGACATCCTCCCGGGGCAGAGCCCCTGATCTCGAATGTCCGTCAAAGCGGATCAAGCCCAGTCCGGCCGTACGGAGTGCGGGCGAGCAGGACCGGCCACGGGCCGATTCCGGCCGGTCGCCACAGATCGGTTGCCAGCGTGACACCGTCGCGCATCGGCACGGCGACGTTGGTTTCGATGTACAGGCTCATCCGGTTCTCCAAGTCGTCAGTGCCGCTACCGGTTGAGCATCCAGTGTCTGAAGGCCGCATAGTGGGCGGCGAATTCCTCCGGCGTCGCAGAGTCCTCCACCGTCTTGGCCAACTCGCTGACCCTCTGGTAGTGCGGGATCCGGTCGGCTTCGTAGGCGGCCAGCGCGGCCGCCACGCCATCGCAGGAGGTGAGCAGCCGGGCCAGCAACAGCGCGTCCTCCACACCCAGCGACGCACCCGCGGTGATGTGCGGGGAAAGTGCGTGAGCGGAATCGCCTGGCAAGAACCACCCGCTGCGACACCCACCGCGCCAACGGCGGCACCAGCATGACCTGGTTGTGCAGCACCTGCTCGTCCGGCGTCGATGCGATCAGGGCGGGCAATGCCGGGTTCCAGCCCGTCGTGTCGAGGAACGCTGCACGTTCTGCGGCTTGCTCTTTGGGCGTGCCGTGCAGCGGATCGACGCCGAACTGGTTGACCAACCAGTACACGGTGCCGTCGGCGGTGGGCACGTATCCGCCACGGGTGCGCTCTTCGCCGAGCACGATGACGCTGCGGTCGATGGTGGTGCCCGCCGGCGGCGGGACGACCGCGCGCCACGCGTGGTGACCCTTGTGCTCCACGGCTTCACTGCCCGGAAGCAGCAGGGAACGAACGATCGAGTACACGCCGTCGGCGCCGACGAGCAGGTCCGCTCCGGCCCTGGTGCCATCACCGAAATGAGCCGTCACGCCGGTGTCTGTCTCGTCGTAGCCGACTAGGCGCGAGTCAAGGCGGATGTGGTCGGGGCCCACCGCCTCGGCGAGCAAGTCGTTCAACTTGGCCCGGTGCACCAGCAGATACCGGTGGTTGTCGTCGGAGTACCCGGACGGATGGATCACTTCGCCCGCGTGGTTCCGGAAGAACATCTCCGCGGGCCGGCCGATGGCGCGCACCTGCTCGCCCAGTCCTAGTTCGTCGAAGACTGCCACCGCGTTCGCCCACAACCCGAGCCCCGCACCGGCCGCCCGGATCGCGGGTGCCTGCTCGTGGATCATCGCCTCGATGCCCTGCCTGCGCAACGCGATCGCAGTGGTGAGTCCAATGATCCCGCCGCCGACAATAACTGCACGCACGTGTCGTACCTCCTGAACGAGCTGAGAATTCTCTGCTTTTCCGCGCCGGGCGCGGCGTCGATGTCAGTCAGGCCGGAAGGGGGATGCGGTCGGCATCAGAAAACCACGCTGCCGAAATTTGTGAGCCCACGGAAAAGGGCACACGCCAGCCGTGGCCCTTTCAGTGAGAATCCGGCAAAGCGGTTTGAGCTCCTTCGCGAGCGATGCGGTACAGGTCCTGATTTCCTTCCCACGGTGCGGCCCGCACGATCGCCCATCGCCGTATCACCCATTTCCCGTTCGCGCTGGCGAGGTCTAGGTGCCAATAGCCCCGCATGGTGAGGTGGTCGACACCCGGGGTCGGGACGTGGTGATAGGCGACCATATGTGCACGGCACCGTGCGGTCTCACCGTGTATATCGACGAGCAGATTGGAACTGGCGTGGTGCGTGCAGGTAAAACCATCAATGATGGTACGTGTCTTCGCAGTTATCTCGTCTGCCGTCAGCTCCTCGACGGGCTCGCCGGACCGTTCGGTCAGATCCAGCGTCATCCGATCGGCAAAAAGGCTCCGAAAGAGTCCCCAATCCTTAGAGTCCTGAGCATGCGCCAGATTGGCGACCAGGTCGGCAATCCGCATACGGCCGAGCAGTGTCGTGTCCATGTCGACCGCGTTAGATCGTGACATTTATGCCATCCAGTGCCATGTGGTAAATCCTCGGTTTACTGGCATGCAATTCAGTTCCATCGGCTGCAACGCCGGCTGCCTTGGGTCGAGTTTCCGGTCGCTACGAGGCATGCACCGGTCATTTCCGTAGTGCCGGGGAACCCCCAGCTAAGCCTCGGCGTTGTTCACGGCGAGTGTCAGGTAAGCGCACGAATGAGCAAGACGGCGCCGATCGTCGTGCCGAACGTGACGATGAGCGCCTTCAGGAGGCGGCCCGGCAGACGCCGAGCCAAAATCGCCCCCGTGTAACCGCCCGCGACCGTCGCGGGCCCAGAACCAGGACGGCGAACCAGTTGACCGGACCGAAGAGTGAAAACGTCACAAGAGTGACGCCGCCCACGGTGACGGTGAGGACGTTCTTGACGGCGTTGATCTGATGGAGAGGCTCGTCGAGAACCAGAGCCAGTGCGGCAACGTACATGACGCCCAGGGCGGCGCCGAAATAGCCGCCGTAGACAGCGCCGACAAAGACGACCACCTGCAGAGTGACCGTTCGGCGGCGGTGGCTGAGCGCCCGCGGATGACCCACCAGACCGCGCAGACGTTCCTGGAAGAACAGCGTCGCAGCCGCGCCGAGCACGAGAAAAGGCGCGATGAGCTCGAAGGCCCGGGCAGGCGTGACAAGCAGCACCGCGCAGCCGGTGGCCGCACCGGCGGCGCAGGCGGGCAGCACGGCCCGGATACGGGGCCACTGCCCGGTGAGGTCGGCCCGGCTGCCCAGCACGCTGGAGACGTAGCCGGGAAAGACCGAGACCGAGTTCGTGACGTTTGCCTCGACCGTGGGAAGACCGGTCACCATCAGGCTGGGGAACGTGATCAGCGAGCCCCCGCCGGCGAGTGAGTTGATTCCGCCGGCCACCACACCCGCGAAGACCAGCAGCAGTATGTGTCCAACGTCCATGGGTACCAAATTCCGCGGAAGGGATGCCTGATGGCCGACCGGTGGGCATACTGCGACGATTTGTCATGGGTGCGCGCAGTCCACTGCAATTCGTGAGATCTCCTCCTCTTATCTGCCCGGCTGCCAGCCTCCGGCACCGGAACGGAAGGTTGAGCAGATGCACTTCAGTTGAGGGCCGGGTCCGCCGCGACCGCGCCCCTGCGGCGGCGGAAATAGCGAATGGCTTCGATAACACCAGTCACCACGAAAGCCAGCCCGACGCCGACGGCGATAGCCAGCAGCGTGTTCTCCTGGAATACGACGCCCCCCAGGTAGCCGGTGAGGGCGGTGTAGGTGCTCCATGCCGCCGTCGCGAATCCGACGAAGAGTGCGTACTTGGCCATGGGAAACCCCACGAGACCCGTGGATAGGGTGGCCAGGTAACGCCCCACTGGGATGAACCGGGTCGTCACCAGGATGAAGCCACCACGGGAATCGAGTTCGCGGGCGAACCAGTCATGCGCTGTCCGGCGTTTGGAACCGGGCGGTAGACGTTTGAGAATTCGTTCACTCAACAGCCGTCCGGCCCCGTAGGGTACGCAATCACCGAGAAATGCGCCCAACGTGGTGGCTGCGATGACGAGCACGATCGAGGTATCCCCGGAAGCGGCATAGACACCTGCGACGATCACGACTGGCTCGCTCGGTATCAGCGGAAGAAATGAGTCGAGGAAGGACACCGCAGCCAGCACCGCGTACAACCACGGTGAGGAAATGACTGATTCGGCCAGTTCCAGCCAGTCGATCATAGGCCGCCGACCTTCGTTATCAGGCGCGCATGGACGGTCATAGGGCATCCCTCAGGGATGATCGGCGATCATGTCGTTCGGCTGTGCTAGGTGAGGCGAGACGGAGGCGGACGATCGTGGGCACCAGGGCCCGCGTTCGAAGACGCAGGTAACGGCCGCCGTCGATGGCTAGATGGGCGGGAATGTGAACGCGATCACCTGAGGCCCGACCAGGGGGTGGGATTCAGGCGGATGGTGGACGCCATGCCGTCCGTCAGCGCGGACACGGTCGCCACGATGGACGCGCATCGGGGGTCTTGGTGGACGGCGTCCAAGACCCGTTGCCGATCCGCGACGTCCTCGAAGCGGCGGATCCAGACGAAGCTGTTCTCGTCATCGCTCACCGTGAATGCTCCAGCACCTGCATCCCCCTTTCCTGGTGCAGTGGGATGACGGTCACGTCCATATAGCGGGTCAGTTCGGGGCCACTGCCGGGACGGGCGTGCTCGGTGCGTATCTCGTAGAACATGCTTTCCTCTTCTGTGCGTTCCTCGCGGCCTCCGCCAAGCCGGCCCGTCGACGGCCAACTCGTGGGCGACGCAAGAGCCCTGTGGAGTGTGTGCGCCACCCTCCAGTGGTGGATGAGCCGGTGTTCGCCTGGCCTTCGGAGGCCGAGCCGTCACACGGCACGCACCGGTGAGCGATCCTCTGAGGTTCACGGGTCCTGTGCCACGGGCCACGTTGCTCCGTGCGCCGCAGCCCAGTGGACAGCCGGATTTGTGCCGTCGTACCGCGTCGGGGAGACGAGCTCGATCAGCTTGTTCCGGTGGGCCAGCAGGTATTGACGGTCTTCAGGATCGAACGTCGGGGTCTTGAGCAGCCGTCCGGCCGGATCGTGGATGTACGTCCCGGTGGGCGCGTCGATTCGGGCACCGGGACGCCGACGCCGAGATGGTCGAAGACCGTCGGCGCAGTGGGCCGGAATCCAGGGGCAGGCTCCGGCGGCATTGGCGCGCAGCTGTGGAATCTCCATTTCCATCCCCGGCGGATGATCACGACGGTGCCCTCACCGTCCACCTACCTGTGCTGGCATACCGGGGGACGGGGGTCATGGTGCTCGCGATGGGCAGACGCTGATGTCCACGGCGCCCTCCTGGGCATTGAGTGCTTCCGACGGTAGGGAAGGCGGGCCGATATACACCAGTGAAACGTTGATACAGACTTATTCCACTGCTGATAATCCAGCATTTGTCGTGGCGCCGGCCCGCCTCGGGGCGGCAGGCCGGGAAGCGTCAATGTCGGGGCCGGCGACCATCGCTTGTCGGCTCCGGCCGCTCCCTCTTCGGGAAGCCCGAGCTCGGTGCCGGAACGCGGCCCGCTCTGCGCCGGGTCTCGATGCGTGCCACGGAGTGGCACGCTCCCATGGATGCGTACTCGGCGCGCATCATGGCCACCTAGCGATAGGTAGGGGGTAGCGATATTCGCAGTTGTGTTTTAGTTGCGCCATCGCTAGTATTTCGGCGTGCGTGATCGTGCAGCACTGACCGCGACCGTTGAGGGCTTCAGCAGGCCACTGCCGAACCTGAACGGCAGGGCCGGGCCGGTGCAGGAGGAACGCACGGCGAGCCCTCGCCGAAGTCCTCCTGCGCGCCAGGCCCGATATGCGCGCTGGACCGCCGGTTCGCAAGGCGTGCGGCTTTCCCGAGCGCCCGAGGGGCGCATCCGTGCGTTCAACGGCTCTCCGTCGACTGCCCCCTGCCGACAGCTACTTCGCCCCCCGTCACACCGGCCAAGAAGCACCGAGCTGATGAGTAAGAAGAGAGACACCACATGAGTTCCGACACCCCGCCGACAGGAAGCAGCCGACAGACGGCTCTCCTCGAGGTCGGCGACCACGGTAGTGCAAGCAGCGCATCGGGAGCGGCCCGGCGCTGGACGGCGTTGGGCGTGTTGAGTCTGGCGCAGCTGATGGTCGTCCTGGATTCGACCATCGTGAACATCGCGCTGCCGACCGCCCAGCAAGATCTAGGGTTCTCCACCGATGCCAGGCAGTGGGTGGTGACCGGATACGCCCTGGCTTTCGGCAGTCTCCTGCTGCTGGGGGGCCGTCTGTCGGATCTCTTCGGCCGCAAGCTGCTGTTCCTGATTGGCGTCGGTGGCTTCGCCCTGGCATCCGCACTCGGCGGCGCGGCCGAAAGCTTCCCGATGCTGCTGGCCGCTCGCATCGCCCAGGGCGCGTTCGGTGCGATGCTCGCTCCGGCAGCGCTGTCCCTGGTCTCGGTCACCTTCGCCCACGACGCCACCGAACGGGGACGTGCCTTCGGAATCTTTGGCGCAGTCTCGGGGCCGGCGGCGCCGTGGGACTGCTGCTGGGCGGCGTTCTGACGCAGAGCATGTCGTGGCGGTGGTGCCTGTATGTGAATCTGCCGATCGCGGCGGTCGCCCTCATCGGTGCCCTGCTCTGGCTCCGCGAAGGCGACCGGCCGGAGCGGATTGGCCTGGACATATGGGGCGCCAGCGTCAGCGTGCTGGGCCTGTTCGGAGTCGTGTTCGGCCTTGGTAACGCCGCTTCGAAGGGCTGGACCGATGCATCAACGCTCGGGCCGGTGGTCGCCGGTCTGCTGCTCATGGCCGTCTTCGTACTGATCGAGCGTCGCACCCGCCACCCACTGCTGCCCCTGGGTGTCATCTTGGACCGCGACAGGGGAGCGGCGTTTTTGTCGATCGGACTGGCCGGGGTGGGATCGTTCGCGGTCTTCCTGTTCCTCACCTACTACCTCGAGGACGCCCTAGGGTTCAGCCCCGTCCAGACCGGCATCGCGTTCTTGCCGATGGTCGGCCTGCTCATCGTGGGTGCGATCATCTCGGGAGCTCTGCTGCCACGTGTCGGGCCGCGCCCGCTGGTGCCGGCCGGGTGCCTGCTCGCAGTCATCGGCATGGCGCTGTTCACGGGCATCGGGACCAGCACCGCCTACGCCGGAAGCGTGCTTCCTGGCCTGCTCGTCCTCGGCCTCGGATCCGGGATGATCTTCGGGTCGGCGACGAACGCCGCCACCAGCGGGGTCCAGTCCCAAGAGGCCGGAGTGGCGTCCGCCATGGTCAACACCACGCAGCAGATCGGCGGATCCATCGGCACAGCCGTGTTCAGCTCGCTTGCCGTCACCGCGATGACCGCCTACCTGAAGGACCACGCAGAGTCGGCCACCCAGGCGGCAACCGTGGCCAACGCCACCATCGCGGGCTATCACCTGGTGTTCTGGATCGCGGCGGCCGTGTTCCTGGTGTGCGCCATCCTGACCGCCGCTCTGTTCCGCAGCGGCCCACTGAAGGTCGATCCCAACGCCGCGCCGGTCGCCGCCCACTGACGTCCCAGCCCCGCACTACCCCGGGCGGCGTACCCGCCCCGTCTTGCCGGTGCCCCCGCACCGATCCTCCCGCAGGGTGCAGATAGCACCCTTTGCGTCAACCCCATGCATCTGAAGGGAAAAATCATGAAAGCAGCACAGTTCAGCGAGTACGGGGGCCCGGAGGTCCTGAAGATCGTGGACCTGCCGGATCCGCACCCCGGCCCCGGCCAGGTCCGCATCGCCGTCCGTGCCGCCGGTATCAGCGGCACCGACTGGAAGCTGCGCCAGGGCCAGCTCAGCTTCGGTGCGGAGCTTCCGCAGACCACGGGCCGCGATGTCGCGGGCGTGGTCGACGAGGTCGGCGAAGGCGTCACCGACGTGGCCGTCGGCGACCGCGTGTTCGGCATTTCCGACGACGGCGCCGGGGCCGCCGAGCTGGCACTGCTGACCTTCCGTGCCATCATCCCGCCCTCCCTCGGATTCGTCGGCGCCGCCGGACTCCCCATCGCCCTGGAGACAGCCACCCGATCGCTCAACCAACTCGGCGTCACCAACGGAACGACTCTGTTCATCAACGGCGCCTCCGGCGGCATCGGCAGCACTGCCATCCAACTCGCCGTCGCCCGAGGTGCACGCGTCATCGGCGCGGCCAGCGCCGCCAATCAGAACTACCTCCGCCTGCTCGGCGCAGAGCCCGTCACCTACGGCGACGGCATGACCGAGCGCGTTTACGCTCTCGCCCCGAACGGCGTCGATGTCGCTCTCGACATCGCAGGAAGCGGTGTTCTGCCCCAGCTCATCGACATGGCGGGCGGTGCACAGAACGTCATCACCCTCGCCGACTTCCACGGGGCCAAAGAGCACGGAGTGCACTTCAGCAACGGCTTCGTCGACGGCCACGGCTTCGACTCTCTTGCCACCATCGGCGAACTCATCGAGAGCGGACGATTCTGGCTTCCCGTCGACCGCACCTTCCCCCTCGCTGACATCGCCGAAGCCCACCGCGTCAGCGAGAGCGGACGCGTACGAGGCCGCCTGGTCCTGCTGGTCAACTAGCCAGTAGTGCCTCGTGGGCAGGGGATGCTTCTCCGGCTGCAGGCGGGGCAGTTGGGCCGACGCCGAGGCGGGGCCAGTGGAGTTCACTGCTGCTGCGCCCGCCTCGGCGGGCACAGCAGCAGCAGACGCAGGCCACCTGCGCGATCCAACTGCCTGACGGCCGGCGCCAGTTGCTCAAGCCGAGCGGTCGAGCAGCAGCCCAACGACACCCTGCACGACCCCACCAGTGCGTGAGTCTCGGGATCTGCTGCGCAGGCAGAACGGCCAGCCCAGCCGCACACCAGGCATGGCTCGTCGGCGGCGTGTGCATTGCGTGCACGACGACAGCGGCAGCAGGCCCCGGACACCTCATCCGGCCGGGCTGCGCCCACGAGGCGCCCGGTCTCCATGCAAGGCACCGAGCTGCTGAGTGCAGCACGGCACGCCGCAACCCACAGCACCCTTAGTTTGTACACGTATTCAATTCCTCAGCGCTACGAGGCCTCGCTTGTTGAGGTCAAATACGGACAAATTTTAGCCACATAGGCGAAGTCCTTCGTATTGACAGCCCCCGCGAGGCTCCATACGTTAGTACACGGAGTACATTGCCGTCGCTTCCTTAGGGCGGCTATCCGGACCGCCGCACGCACGGACGCGAGGAGCGCCTCATGACTGAATCGCACCGCTTGCAGGTGATCGTCGGGAGTACCCGGCCCGGCCGGGCCGCAGACCGCGTTGTTCCCTGGGTGCTCCGCCGCGCCGGCGAGCACGAGCGCTTCGACGTCGAGCTGATCGACCTGCGCGACTGGCCGCTGCCCATGTTCCAAGAGACCTTCGCGACGGTCGGGGACTTCTCCAACCCCACCTACTCCACGCCCATCGTTCGGAAGTGGAACCACAAGATCGCAGAGGGCGACGCCTATCTGTTCGTCACCACGGAGTACAACCACAGCGTCCCGGGCGAACTCAAAAACGCGCTCGACAGCATCTGGATCAGCTACGCCCTGAGGAACAAGCCGGCCGCGTTCGTGGGATACAGCAGCGGCCCCTACGGAGGTGTGCGCGCCGTGGAGCACCTCTCTCACGTCGCGATCGAGAGCGAGATGGCGCCGCTGCGCAACTCCGTATTGATCGGTGACGTGCAACAGGCGTTCAACGACCGGGACGAGCCGGTCGACCCCGTCACCGACGTCGCCCTGTCCGTAACACTCGACGACCTCGCCTGGTGGTCTGACGCCCTCTCCTCGGCGCGCCAGGTCGGAGAGCTGCCGCCAGGCTCGTTCCGCCTCTTCTCCGGCATCGCGGCCCTCGAGAAGCAGGCGGGCGAGGTCACAGAACCGGCCGAACCTGAACCGGCTCCCGACGACCTGGCCGCCAGTGCCGGCCACTGGGCACGGGAATCCCTTCAGTAACCGCCGCCCCGACGCAACACCACGCGTTCATCCGGTTGAGGCGACGTCACCTCCCGCAGCACGGCCGTCTGCCGGCCACCCGCGGCGGCTGCGCCCGCAGCCGGTTCCGCTGGCACGGGGGCACAACTCTCAGCAAAGGAGCTCCACCGCGCTATGTATGCCAAGCATTCGCAAGGGACGGTCAACCGACAGGCGCACCTGCGCTGGCCAGAGGGCACCTTCGAGGAGCATCACGGCCGAGACGGGTTCGCGGGAGACTGCTCCCAGCTGTACCGACGACACCCCACAACCGCCTGGACCAGGGTCGAAGGGCCCATCAGCCCCCGGGGTATTCAACTGGACGAGATCCCGGCCGAAGACGCCGAGGACCTCCGTGCCACGCCGACACTGCTCATGTACAACGCCGATATGAAGGTCTCGGTGAGCAGGCGGTCCACACCGACCCCTTACTACATCCGTAACACCGACGGGGACGTCACCATCCTCACTCAACGAGGAACAGGCCGCCTGGTATGTGACTACGGAGTCCTGGAGTACGGCCCCCTGGAGTACCTCGTCATCCCGAAAGGCACCAACTACAAGTTGATACCCGAGGGCGGCGAAACCCTGGCCTACATCATCGAAACCAGGTCGGCCATCCGGATCCCGGACCGTGGACTCCTCGGCCAGTTCCTGCCGTTCGACATCGGCGTCCTGGACACACCACAACTCGAGCGGAATGAACCGCCCTCCCAGGAGCAGGGAGAATGGGAGATCGTCGTCAAGCGCGAGGAACAACTGTCCTCCATCTTCTACCCGTTCGACCCCCTGGATGTGGAAGGCTGGCAGGGATCAGTCACCCCGTTCCGGCTTCGCCTGTCCGACATCAGGCCCCTGACATCGGAACGCCTCGACGTACCGCCCGTCACCCATGCAACGTTCGAGGCCGAGGGCGTCTGGATCGTCACGATGTGCCCGCGCCCGCTGCAGACGGGTGATGCCGCTCCCATCCAGCCGTACCACCGCAACGTCGACTACGACGAGATCATGCTCATGCTCGGCGGTGGCGACCCCATTCCGGGTGGACCGAAGGACGGGTTCACGGCGGTGGTTCCCGGGGGCATGAGCCACGGGCCGAACGCCATGATGCTGGAGATGTCCGGCAAGGGCCTGTTCACCCGGATGCCCATGTACATGCTGAACATCGACACCCTTCGGGCCGTGCACTTCACCGACGCGTTCAAGCAGTACGAAATCCCGGACTACAGCGCCGCGGAGAAGTTCAACGCCGGCCCTCCCGGCGCCCACTGACCGACGATCCGCACCAAGCCCGGAGCCGCAGGGGCCTGAGGTCCAGGCTCTGCGGCGCCGACCGACGTGCTCATGAAGCTGGATGAAACAGAGAAGAGGGGAAGCGACCCATGCCGTTGCTTCGACAGGTATCACTCCACGAGGTCAAGGATGCGGACATCCGAGAGCACTACCGGCGAACGTTCGGTGACCGCGATCCGGTCGCCGAACCCGGTACCGCCAGCGGCACTCCTGGCGACTGGTGGACCACTTTCGCCCTCTCGCCCAGCGTCCTTCGCAACAGCGCCGACTTCCTTCTGATGGCCGCCGATCCCGAATCCAAGCTGAGTCTGTCGCCCCGGCATCGGGAGCTGGGCGTCCTGCGGCAGGCGTGGGTGAACGGCTGCAAGTTCATTTTCTCGCAACACTGCAAGTCCGCACGGATGTTCGCCGGAATATCCGACGAGGAAATCGCAGCGATCCCCAACTGGCAGGTGAGCCCTCTGTTCACACCCGTCGAACGGGCACTGCTCACACTGACAGATGCGATCACCTCGGAGCATGGGCGGGTGGAGCCGAAGGTAGTCGAGGTATTGCAGGATGGCCTCCCCGACGAGGCCATCCTAGAGTTCTCCTACATCGTCAGTCTCTACATGGCGCACGGAACGATGATCCGAGCACTCCGGCTCGAGTACGACAACGTGGATGATCCGATCGTCGAAGTGCCGGCCCCCGACCCTGACAAGCCGTTCGGCTGACGAGTCCGTGCACAGCGCTGTGGCGGGGGAGCGGCGAGGCGACTTCCAATGTCAGCCACGCGCCGGTGGCCCATCGAAGGACCGACACCTCGGCGCCCACAGAGGCCCGATCGCACATCGATGATTCCTGGATCACGGATCCACTATGTTCTACCGGTGCGCTCGCCTCCTGGGAGCGTTAAGTCAGATGCAGGGACAATCGAAGGACCGTTTCCGAGAGGAGCCAGTGCCCGTGTCTGCCCCTTCGTCTGCACGCGACTCCAGGAAGCAGGGCGCAAAACGCCCGCCCACCATGCCGCTGGAGAGCACGCTGGGGCACTTGCTGCGTCGGGCGCAGCAAGCCCATACCGCGCTGTGGACGCTTGAGTTCAGCGGGGATGTGACCGGCCCGCAGATCGCAGCGCTGACCGCTCTGGTCCAAGCCGGAGCACTGGACCAAAACACTCTCGGGCAGATTGTGTCGCTCGACAAGGCCACCACCGCCGGAGTCTGCGCCCGGCTGGAACGCGATGGGTGGATTCGCCGCGTCCGCGATCCTCTCGACGCACGCCGCAACGCCATCACGCCCACCCCCGCCACCCAGACCTCCTTGCGCTACCTGTGGGTGGGAGTGGAGGCCGTGCAGCGCGCGCTGTTGGAACCGCTCTCCCTCGAAGAGCGGCCCGGCTTCGTGGACTTGCTCGCCGCGCTGGCCTACGCCGGCAACCCACCCACGGCCCCCGAGCGAACCGACGGGGCCACGGACGCGCGCATCGCGCACATGAGGCTGGAGACCACGCCCGGCCACCTCATCCGCCGCGCCGAACAGGTCCACGCGACCCACTGGCAGTCACACGTGGGATCGGTGCTCACACCTGCACAGTACGGTCTGCTCACCGCCGTTGCGACGGACGCCCGGCTCGACCAGCGCGAAGCCGGTCAACGGGCCTCGCTGGACAAGTCAAGCACGTCGGACATCGTCGGCCGCCTCATGCGACGCGGCCTGCTGGACAGCGAGTTCGATCCCGCAGACCGGCGGCGCAAGCTGCTACGCCCGGCCGCCGGCACGATGGCCTTGCTCACTGAACTGGAGCCGGCCGTCCGAAAAGTCAACGAGATCCTGGCTGAGCCTTTCTCGCCCGCAGAGCTGAAGAGCCTGTTGAACCAGCTGCGGCGAGTCGCCTACCGATAGAGACCATCAGCCTGGGCCTGCAGGCTGAGCATACGCAGACCCCATCGACGCAGATAGTCCGCATACGAACGGATGAGATGGATGCCATGAGTACTGACCCAACTGAAGCGGTTGCTCGGGCCCACCGCGCTCTCGCCTTCGCCGGGCAGACCGACATGGTGTGGGGGCACGTGAGCGCGCGCGACCCCGACGGGCGCGGGGTGTGGATGAAGGCCGCTTCCTGGGGCTTCGAGGAGATCACCGCACGGCAGGTGGTCCTCGTCTCCCCGGGGGCGAGGTCCTCCTCGGGGAAGGCGGGCGGCATATCGAATACCCCATCCACACCCGGCTCATGGAGGCACGTTTGGACGTCGCGTCGGTGGTGCACAGCCATGCCCCGTCCGCGTGTGTCTTCGCTTCCCTGGACGTTCCGCTTCGTGCGCTGTCCCATGACGCGGTGCCCTTCCTCGCCCCTGACATCCCGCGGTTTTACGAGTCGGGCGACCTCATCCGCGACGACCGGACGGGGTCGGCGCTCGCGGACACCGTGGGCGACTCGGCCGGTGCGCTGATCCCGGGGCATGGCCTGGTGACGGTCGGCTCGAGCCTCGCCGTCGCTGTCATGCGCGCGGTGCTGCTGGAACGCGCGTGCCGAAACCAGCTCCAAGCCCTCTCCGCCGGCGGCCCCGCCCGCTGGTCCAACGAAGCCGAGATCGCCAGCAAGCGGGAGACCGTGTGGTCGGAGGAGCAATACCGGGCCGGATACGACTACCTGGTGCGCCGCGCCGACGCGGTCGGCTGACCAGGAGAGCGTCCACGGGATCCCGTTGTTGACCCAAGGTCTCCGCCAGCATAAGCTCCGTACACGAACAGTAATGTCCCGATGGGAGTCGATCATGGCGAGTGAGACGAGCACGGATCGCTTGCAGCGCATGTACGAAGACTTCACGAGGGCAAGCGTCAGGCCCCTGTGGCGCGAATCCGGGCTCCTGCCCCAGACACCGCGGACCATCACGCCGCACCTCTGGGCCGGGGAGACGATCCGCAACCTGGCCAGGGAGGCAGGTGCACTCGTCCCGGTCGAGGGCGGAGGCGATCGCCGCGTCCTGGCCCTTGCGCACCCGGACCTGAACGGAAAGCCCTTCGCCACGCCCACGCTCTGGGCCGGCATCCAGTTCTTGAACGGCCGTGAGGCGGCTCCACCGCACCGCCACAGTCCCGGAGCGCTCCGGTTCGTGATGGAGGGCAGCGGCGTCTGGACCATGGTCAACGGCGACCCGGTTCTCATGGAGCCGGGAGATCTTGTACTGACGCCCAGTTTCAACTGGCACGCCCACGACAATCCGAGCGACTCCCCGATGATCTGGTTCGACGGCCTCGACCTGCCCATGGTCCAGAGCCTGGACGCCGTCTTCTTCGAGGACGGGGCGGGCCACGGCGAACTCTACGAAGCGTCGGTCAAGAGCCGCTCCGAGAAGCTGTACGGGGGTGTCGGCCTGACGCCAGCCCGACAGGTGATGCCGGATGCGTCTTTGGGCAGGCATTCGCCTCTTCTCGCCTACCGCTGGAAAGCCACCGACCAAGCGCTCGAAGCGCACCTCGCCGAATCCGGAGAAGACAGCGCGCTGCTCCGCTTCACCGACCCCACGACCGGCGATGACGTGATGCCGACCCTGCGCGCAGAAATGCTGCGCATCCGCCGTTCAGGGTCCACGGGCAAGCAACGGCAAGTGGGCAGTTCGGTCGTTCTCGTGCATCACGGCGAAGGCATGTCCACGGTCGGCGACCGAGACCTGTCATGGAAGCGCGGTGATGTGTTCGTCATCCCTTCATGGCAGGCAGTCGTGCACCGTGCCCACACCCGCAGCGACCTGTTCGTGCTCTCGGACAGCCCTGTCCTGGAACGGATCGGGCTCGGCCGACGGGAACTGCTCTAACCCCACCTTGGCCGGCCGGCATTGCCGACGCTGCAGAGGCTGCGAAACCCCGGAAGGTAACCGCACATGAACACTCACTCGGCGTTGCCGTTTGTCGTCGTGGGCGCTGGCATCGGAGGCGTCGGTGTCGCCCTTGCCCTCGCCCGGCACGGCCACCCCGTGCTCGTCCTGGAACAAGCGCTTCAGACCGGCGAGATCGGCGCAGGAATCCAGCTCGGCCCCAATGCCTTGCGGGTGCTCGACCACCTCGGCGTCCTGGAGGTCGTCGGTGAGAACGCCGTGTTCCCGCCCGCCGCCACCATGCGCGACGCCACCACGGGCGAGGTCCTGACCCAGCTCGAGTTCGGGGGCCAGTTCCTGGCTGCCTTCGGCTACCCGTACATGGTCACCCACCGCAGTGACCTTCACGCGGGGCTGCTCACGGCGGCGGAGGCCACCGGGCTCGTGCGGATCCGGACCGGCTGCCGACTCTCCCGCATCAGCAAGGACGCCAAAGGCGACATCGGGCTGTCACTCGCAAACGGCGAACAGCTCCACGCGCGCGCACTGATCGGAGCCGACGGTCTTCACTCCGTGGTACGCCGCCACGTCGTAGGCCCCGACGAACTGGTGCACTCCGGGGACTTCGCCTACCGCGGCACCGTGCCCTACGCCGACGCAGCCGACCGGGAGGGAAAAGATGACATGACCTGGTGGGTCGGCGCGTCCATGCACCTGATCCAATACCCGGTGCGAGGAAAGTCGCTCTACAACCAGGTAGCCGTCTTCTCCGGCAGCCACCGTGGCCCTGACACATCCGGCTGGGATCACGCCAGCGAGTTCGCGCAACGGTTCGAGGGCAAGCACCCCCTCGTCATGGAAGGTGCAGCCCAGCTCGACCGAAAGCGTGTCTGGTCGATCGTCGACCGTGCACCCATCCCACGCTGGTCCGACGGCCGCGTCACCTTGCTCGGTGACGCAGCGCACCCCATGGTGCAGTACCTCGCGCAGGGCGGCTGCCAAGCACTGGAAGACGTCGCCTGCCTTGCCGAGTGCGTCACGTCAGAGACCGACATCGAGACTGCCTTCAAAAGATACGAGGCCGAGCGGGCACATGTTGCGGGCACCGTCCAGCGCTGGGCGCGGGCGATGGGACGCATCGTGCACGCCAGCGGAACTACCGCCGACCTTCGAAACGAGCTGCTGCGCGCGCGACGCAGTAGCGATTTCAGGCAGGTGCATTGGCTCTACGGGCACCGCCCGGTCAGCAACCATCGGAGGCCGAGTCATGCGACTGGTTAGCTTCAATGCAGGCCGGGTGGGCAGGGTCGACGGCGACCACGTGGTGGACCTGACTCCTTTGCTGGACTGCTCGGACGGCTACAGCTCTGTCAGCTCTATGCGTCGTCTGATCTCGCAGTGGTCGCAGCTAGGTCACCGCGCGGGGGCTTTTGACGGCCCCCGGTACGCCTTGAACGAAGTGACTCCACAAGCACCCATCCCGGATCCGTCGAAGATCCTCGCAGCACCGGTGAACTACGCGGACCACCAGGCCGAGATGAAGGTGAATGCCCAGGTGAGTTCTCTGGGCCTGTTTCTCAAGGCCCCCTCCTCGGTCATCGGCCCCGCGGGCACCGTTCGACTGCCCTACTTTGATCGTCGCTTCGACCAGGAAGGCGAACTCGCGGTCGTCGTCGGCCAGCCCGCCTTCCAGCTGCAGGAGGACCCCCTTGCCGCGGTGTTCGGCTATACGGGCCTGCTCGACATCACGATGCGCGGCGGCGAGGACCGCTCGACACGTAAGTCCTTTGCGACCTTCACCCCCCTCGGTCCCTGGATCGTGACACCAGACGAATTCGGTGATCCCGACTCCGTCGACCTGGTGTGCGCGGTGAACGGTCGTATCCGCCAGCAGGCCAACACCCGCGACCTGATCTGGAACGTTGCCCGACTCGTCCAGTACGCGTCGTGGATCAGTCCCTTGCAGCCCGGCGACATCATCACCACGGGCACCCCGGCCGGCGTCGACGAAATACTTGACGGCGACGACATCACGCTCGAGCTGTCGGGCCTCGGTGCGCCGCTGCGCGTGACCGTGGTCTCGGACGGAGCAGTGCGGTCTCACACCACGGGCAGCGGGCGCGGTCCGCAGCCGCCGGCCGGATCCCGCACCGGAATGCGGACGTGAAGCCGCTCATGAATGCACAGCCACCGCAACCGAACCCGCCCCCGTCTCGGAAGACAACCGCCATGCCGGAACTGAACACCCCCACGGAATCCATCGAGATCACCTACCTGGGGCACTCCAGCCTCCTCATCGAGGTGAGGACACCAAGCGGCCACGGGACTCGGATTCTCCTCGACCCCGGAAACCTCACCCCGCCGCTGGAGAAGCTCGCACCCGTTGACGCCGTGCTCATCACGCACAGCCACCCCGACCACCTCGATCCCGCGCAGATCCATCGCCTGACCGCATCCGGCACCGTTCCCGTCTTCGGGCCCGCGGACGTCGAGGGGGAACTGCGGGGCACGGACACGCACGTGACGGTGGTGGAGAGCGGGGCGTTCCAGATCTCCGGTGTGCCTGTCACCGCCACCCGCACCGCCCACGAGACGCTCTACCCGGGGGTACCCCTGCCAGAGAACCTGTCATACATGATCGCCGGTCGCGTGTTCGTTCCCGGTGATGCCCTTGCCTTGCCCACCCGCGAGGTCGACGTCCTGCTCGCCCCACTGGCCGGCCCCTGGATGAAACTCGCCGACGGCGTGGACTTCGTCCGCGCCGTCGCGCCCAGGACCGTCATCCCCATCCACGACGCAGGCCTCGCCCCCGCACACCGAGCGCTACACCGGGCTGTCGTCTCCTCGTTCGCGCCAGAGGGAACCGCACTGAAGGTCCTCGACCAAGGCTGGTCGCTCTCGTGCTGAGCCCACCCGTCTTCCTTCGGCGATCGGCCCACCGGCGACCACAACGGGGATGTGACTGCTTCAAATGCCAGCGAACCAATCTGCGCCGTTCGTGGACATCGTCGAAGTAGGACCACGCGACGGCCTGCAAAACGAACGCCGCGCACTGTCCATCGACGCGCGTGTGCAGCTCATCCGTCACCTTGTGGAATGCGGCGCCCGACGCATCGAGGCAGTCAGCTTTGTGCGGGCGGACCGCGTACCGCAGATGGCCGGTGCCGAGGAGGTGCTCGCGCAGCTGCCGAGGCGTCCCGATCTCAGCTACATCGGCCTGGCGCTGAACCGACGGGGAGCCGAGCGGGCAGCCTTGGCCGGCTGCGCTGAGATGAACATCGTCGTCCCCGTCACTGACGCGTTCAGCGTGCGCAACCAGAACACCACCGTGAGCGGAATGATCACCGCAGCCGCGGACTGCGTCCGGATCGCCAAAGAGGCAGGAATCCAGGTCACGGTGACGCTCGCCGTGGCGTTCGGGTGCCCCTTCAGCGGCCCCGTCCCTCTCGCGGCTTTGGAGAGCGTCTACACCAGGATCGCTGCCCTGGGCGTGGACGAGATCGCCTTCGCCGACACCATCGGTGTCGGATCACCGCGTCAAGTCCTTGACATGGCCGAGATGACGACACGGCACGGAACGAAAGCACGGCTCCGATTCCACTTCCACAACACCCGCAACACCGGCTACGCCAACGCGCATCGAGCCGCGCGCCTTGTGGGCCTGCCCTCTGTGGCGCTGGACGCGTCAGTCGGAGGTTTCGGCGGATGTCCGTTCGCCCCCAAGGCAACAGGCAACATTGCGACCGAGGATCTCGGCTACCTGCTGCGACAAGAGGACATCCCGCACACCTCTGTGGACCTCGCGTCCCTGACCACAACCGCTGAGTGGCTCGCCCAACAACTCGGCAGCCCTCTTCGCAGCCTTCTTCCACGCGCGGGCGATTTCCCGCAAGCACCGAGGACCAGCCCATGACGCGAAACGAGATGCGCGGTCCAGTTCGCGCGGAGCGCCCCCTGTCCGGCGTCCGCGTCATCGAGCTGGGGAACTATATAGCGGCGCCCACCGCGGGTAGATTGCTCGCGGACTTCGGCGCGGAGGTCATCAAGATCGAGAGGCCTGGGACCGGCGACGAGCTGCGCAACTGGCGCCTGTATGCCGGATCCACCTCGATGCTCTACCGCACGATCAATCGCAATAAGAAGTCCGTGGTGCTCGACCTGCGCACGCCCGAGGGTCGGCGTGCGGTCCTCGAACTCATCGGGCAGTCCGACGTACTCATCGAGAACTTCCGTCCTGGCACACTCGAACGCTGGGGCATGGGCCCGGATTACCTGACAGAGATCAACCCGGAACTCATCTTGGTGCGCATCTCTGGATTCGGGCAGACAGGCCCCCTGGCTTCACGTCCGGGGTTCGCGGCTGTCGCGGAGGCATGGGGCGGGTTGAGAGCGCTGGTGGGCGAACCCGATCGACCGCCTTCGCGCACCGGTGTGTCGCTGGGCGACTCGCTGGGCGGCTTGTATGGGGCCTTCGGCGCGGTGATGTCCCTGTTTGAGCGCGAACGGCGCAGGCAGGCGGGAGAACGGGGGCGGGCACCCGCGGAGCGGACCGTCGACGTCGCCCTGCACGAAGCCGTCTTCTCGGTCATGGAGTCCCTTGTCGCGGACTTCACTGCGTACGGGATCGAACGTGAACGCACCGGCGGCCGACTCGAAGGCATAGCGCCGTCTAACGCCTACCGCTGCAAGGACGGCAACAGCGTCGTGATCTCGGGCAATGGCGACTCGATCTTCGTTCGGCTCATGGAAGCCATCGGCCGCCCCGACCTCGCGCGCGACCCGAACCTGGCCACCAACGCCCAGCGATGGGCGGCACGAGACATACTCGACGACGCCCTTGAAACGTGGACCTCGACTCTCGTCCGCACAGAGGTGCTGAAGGCCCTGGACCAGGCTGATGTCCCCGCAGGGCCAATTAACACCGCCGCGGACATTCTCGTCGACCCGCAATTCATCGCGCGCGGAATGCTGCAGGACTTTCAAACCGAAATCAATGGACGCGAACGCACCGTCACGTTTCCAGGCATCGTGCCGCTGCTCGGACCGGTGTCCCTGCCGATCGACCACCCAGGCCCGGACCTGGGAGAACACACCGAAGAAATACTCCACAGTCTGAGGAAGAGATGATCACTCGACGGAGGTGAATGCGTGCATCGGTGGAACGATGTAGGCCGACGCCAAGACGCGACGCGGAGCCTGTGTAGCCATCAGTCGTTGGTGCACGCGGGCATACCGCGGCGTGTTCAGGAGACGGCGGTGTCGGTGTGCAGTGGGAGCACGATGCGGAAGGTGGCGCCCTGCCCGGGGGAGGTGTCGATTTCCACTCGGCCGCCGTGGATGGTGATCAGGGAGTGGACGATGGACAGGCCGAGGCCGGCGCCGCCGCTGTGGGTACGGCCTCGGGCAGTGTCGGCGCGGTAGAACCGGTCGAGGAGAAGCACTACGCCAACCAGGCAGCGACCGAACCAGTGAACCTGAAACCCCGTCAACCCGCCCTGACCAGCTAGTCAGCCACTCCCGCGCAGCGGGGGAACCTCACTTCGTCGCCTGGGCTCGCAAGCGCCGCAAGCTGGCGCTGGTAGACGTGCGCTTGCTGGCCCACCGTCCGTTGGCCACCTCCTCCGCGCTGCTTTTCCTGTCCGGCGTCGCTCTCTACGGCGCGATGCTCGTGCTTCCCCTGTACTGGCAGCAGCTCCGCGGTGCGGACGCGCTCGGGGCGGGACTGTTCCTCATTCCGCAGGGGATCGGCACGTTCTTCAGCCGCTCGACGGCCGGGAAGTTGTCCGACCGCATCGGCGCTCGGTGGGTGTGTGTCGTGGGATTCGCGATCGTTGCCGCTGGCACGCTTCCGTTCGCGTTCGCCAGTACCGCCACGAACGAGTGGCTTCTCATGGCTGCCCTGCTGGTGCGCGGTTTCGGATTGGGTGCGGTCACGATCCCGCTCATGTCCGTGGCCTACGTCGGAATCGAACGCTCTGATGTCCCGCACGCCAGCATCATCAGCCGCGTTGCCACCCAGATCGGTGGCGCCTTCGGGGTCGCAGTTCTGGCCGTCATCCTCCATGCCTCGACGAGCAGCGGCACCGTCGGCGGCTTTCAGACGGCCTTCTGGTGCGCGACCGGTTTCGCGGCACTCGGCACCCCGTTGTCGTTCCTGTTGCCGCGTGCCCAACCCAAGCCGACGACCCCCTCTGCAGCACCCCAATCCGCCACGGTGGCAGACTAGGCCCGTCTTCAAGCTGATCTTGCCTGGAGGGGGGCGCGGTCTGGAGGCCTTATGTCCCAGCGATAGCGATAGTTGCGCTAGGATTTTTATCGCGCCACCGCTATCATCGTGGCTATGGATGATCGTGCAGCGCTGTTTGAGAACCTTGAGGATTTCGGCGAGCGACTCCAAAACCTGATCGTCGCCCAAGGGTTGAGCTTCATGGCCGACTACGAGCTGTCGTTCACCCAGGTCCGCGTGTTGACATCGATGGCCAACTCGGAACCGATGCCGATCAAGTCTCTGGCTGAACGACTGGGGCTGTCCGTGCACGCGGCCGGGCGGAACGTGGATCGTCTGGTGAAGCTCGGGCTGGTCGAGCGACGAGAGAGCCCCGTTGATCGAAGGGTCAAGCTCGTGTCTCTGACATCGCGCGCGCAGGAAATCCTCGGTGAGGATCTCGCTCACCGTCGCCAGACATTCCAGGAGTTCGTCGGCCGGGTGCCCGAGGAGCAGGTCCGTGCTTTCAACGATGTTCTCCGGCTGATCCTTGCCGGTAACTACTTCGCCCCCGTCACGCCAGTCAAGGCTCCGCGAGCCCATGAGTAAGAAGAGAGCCGAAATGAGTTCCGACACCCCGCAAGACCGCGACGATCGAGGAACTCGCCCGTCATGGCCCACGTATGGATTTACGGACGCCGCCAGCGCACTGATAGCGCCCTGGGGCTCGTTGCTGTCCTAGCCCGATCCGACACTGTCTCCGCGCTCACGAGTTCGCCGCAGCAGATCACGGCCACGCTGGACGATGGCAGCATTATCGTTCTCGCCGACAGGCGAGGCGGAGGCGGACTGCCCGACGATTATCAGCTCGGCCTGATCGCCCTGCTCGGCCCCGCACGCAGACGGGCAGCCGACACCGGCGACGATGTCGTGATCACCGCCACCGATCACTCGCAGGCCCCCGCATGGACCGTCCAGCGCGCGCAGGACTTGTGGTGAGCGAGATCCCGCCCCCACCACGTGTCCCTGCTGAGCGGACAGCGTCGGGCAAGCAAGACTGCTGACCACACTGCTGACCTGAAGCGAAGCACTCGCAGGGTCGCAGCCCGGCGCGAAGCCGAAACCAGCGGTCCCGCGTCATCTGCCTCCTGGGGGACTCCGCAGGATCGGTGACGTGGAGGGAGAGCGTCCAAGCCAGCATGTCTTAGGGGATTTTGTGTCCGATGCACCCAGTGAAGAGAACGCACCGCGACCCACGGATGAGGAGCGGCATGCTACCTGGCTGGAACTCTTCTTCGACCTGATCGTCGTCGTCGGTACGGCACAACTGGCGCACGTGCTGCACGGAGAGCCGTCTCTGCGGGACGTCGGACAGTACATCCTTCTCTTCCTCGCGTTTTGGACGATCTGGATGTGCTTACGGTCTACGGCAACGCCGCCGGCGACCGGGCGCGCAGCTGGACCATGCTGAGCGCCATGCTCGGCATGGCGATCCTGGCCGCGTCCGTTGCAGGTGTGCACGAAGGCGAGCATCTGCAGGCATTCGCCATCACCTATGTCCTGCTCCGCCTCGTGGCAAGCGGAGTCTGGCGCCGGCGCCGAGAACTGCTGGTCGACTGGCCCCTCGCGCAGTTCGGCGCGGGCGTGATGCCCTGGATCGTCTCCATCTGGGTAGACGGGCCCGCCCGCTACTGGCTCTGGGCCGCAGGCCTTGCCGTCGACCTGTGGGCCACACTCACCCTGTCCGCCCGCAACCTCCAAGAGAACATCCAGGCCCGCCGAACCGCGCTGAAGCAGCGCGCCGAGCACCACGGCGGCCTCAGTGATCGCGACAAGCAAGAGCTCGATTTCACCTTCACCCACATCGCACCGACGCACCTGGGCGAGCGGCTGGGTCTGTTCACCATCATCGTCCTCGGCGAGGGCATCGCCCAGCTCGTGATCGCCAGCTCCGACACCACGTGGGACCGCACCCTGCAGGCACTCGGGCTCCGCCGGCTTCCTGCTGCTGGTGTGCATCTGGCAGCTCTCCTTGGTGCACGGATACGGCGGAGTGCCCAACCTGCGCGAATTCGCCCTCCCGCCGCGCCTGGTGCTGTTTTTGCACTGCATCACCACCGGCTCCCTCACGGCCCTGGCCGCAGGCTTGGGCGCGTTGATAGAGCACCGGCACGACCACCTGCCGGCCAGTGTGCGCTGGGTGCTCTGTGCGAGCTTCGCCGGCTACGTGGTGATCGCCGCACTCGCCGCGCTGGTGGCGCGACCCGCCGAGGACACCCGTGCGAGCTGGACGGGACTGCTCGGCCGCCTGCTTCCGCCGCTGACCGTGACGCTGGCGGTCGGATTCGTCGGGGACGAACTGCCCTCCGTCGCCGTGGTGTGGCTGCTGGCCGCCGCAGCCGTGTGGGCCCTGCTGGGCCACGTGGCACAACGCGGCGGCCACGCACTCCACGCGCGCATGAAGTAGTCGACAAGCGTGCGAAGCGGCAGGTTCCCCGTCAGATGGGGAGGACCTCCAGCGCGGCGCCGTGCACGCCGGGTGCGGCAGCGAGGTAGCTCTTGGTGGCCAGCTCCCAGGGTGTGCCGTCCATGCCGGTCACCACGCCTCCGGCCTCCTGGACCAGGAGGACGCCTGCTGCGTGGGAGCGGACATTGTCGAACTGCCAGTGAAGTGCACGTCCACCCGGCCGGCGGCGACCTGGGTGAGCTGGCCGCTGACCGGAATGGAGACCTGCACGCACAAAGCGGACAACTGCAGCATCGCCGTCACGGCGGAGCCCGTCCGCACCGCGAGCTGCGGGTCGTGCCCCGGCTTGGCCTGGCCGGTCCCGGCCAGTGTGCCGTCCAGCGACGTCTTGGACGAAACCTGCAGCCGGACTCCGTTCAGAAACGCCCCGCCGCCCTCGGTCGCGGTGAACATCTCGTCCAGCGCAGGCACATAGACCACGGCAAGGACCGGGCGGCCGTCACGGACCAGGCACACGCCGATGTTCCAGTCGGGCCGTCCGTGCACGGCGTTGACGTTGCCGCCGACCAGGTCGATGAGCCACCACTGGCCCGCAGCAATCGGACCTGATCCGTGTTCATCATTCATCCAACCCGCATTCGGCAGCGCCTCGGCCAGGGCAGGCCGCAACGACTCGACGACGGCCGCGTCGTTGGCCCGGAGTTGTGTGAGCAGCTCCGGCAGGCCGGATGGACGGAGCCCGGTAGACGAATAGCGGGTCATCATCTGGGCGCCGGCCTGACGGACAGCGTCGACGGTCGCGGCAAGCAGATGCTGGTTCACGGGCACTTCAGAGTTAATCGAAATGGACCTAATGCTGGCTAAGATTTACTTTCATGCACTTGGACTTGAATCTGCTGACCGTGCTGGATGCACTGCTCGAAGAGGGCAGCGTCAGGGGCGCGGCCGAGCGACTGCACCTGTCGTCACCTGCGGTCAGCCGCACGCTGGGCCGCATTCGCGCCGTCACGGGGGACGACATCCTGGTGCGTACCGGCCACTCCATGACCCCCACGCCGTACGCGGTCTCGGTACGGGAGGAGGTGCACCGGCTGGTCAGGCAGGCGCACGAAGTGCTGTCACCGGCCCGCGAGCTGAACCTGGCTGAACTGCAGCGCATCTTCACGGTCCAGTGTCATGACGCGGTGGCCGCGGCCTTGGTGCCGGTGCTGGTGGAGCGGATCCAGCAGCGGGCTCCCGGGGTGCAGTTGAGGGTGCTGGCAGAAAACCGCGTGGACACGGACGACCTGCGGCACGGCCGGGTCGAGCTGGAACTCGGTGGAAGCCGGCCGGGTCTGCCCGAGTTCCGCTCCGAGCTGCTCGGTGCCGACCGGCTCGTCGTGGCGATGCGCGCGGACCATCCGTGCGCCGCCGCATTGGACCTGGGCTCCTACGCGGCGCAGCCGCATGTGGTGATCTCCCGGCGCGGCCGCCTCACCGCATCGATCGATGAGGTGCTGGCTGGCGAAGGTCTGCGGCGACAAGTGGTAGCAGCGGTGGCCACCGTGTCCACCGCCCTGCAGATCGCCGCCCGCAGTGACGCGCTGGTTACCTGCACGGAGATGCTGGGGCGCCCGCTCATCAAGGCGTTCGGCCTGGTGGAACGGCCGCTGCCGGTGGAGTCCGAGGCGGCGGCCATCAACTGCAACTGGCACCAGCGCTTCGATTCCGACCCTGCGCACGTCTGGCTCCGTGAGCAGGTCAGGGCCTCACTCGTGGAGATCGCCGCCTAGTGAGCTACTGCGCCAACGGCAGTGCCACGGCGCCGGGGAAACGAGGCTTCTCGGCCTCGTCGAGCATCGCCGCGGCGACGGTTTCCCGGCTGACCTTCGCGCCGAGGTCGAACAGAGGCCCGCCGTCCAGGCCGGCGGTGCGCCGTCGGGGGCTTTCCGCCCCGTCGTCGAGCACCCCGGCATGGAATACGGTGCCTCCGGCCGCGAGCACAAGGTTGTCCGCTTCGATCTTGTCCGCCAGCCGGTCGCCGAGCACGGTGGCGAGCACACGTGCACCCTCGCCCGCTGCGTCAGCCGACGCGCCGGTGCCGTAGGCGCCGAGCCAGATCACCCGCTGCGGCTGGCTGCGAGCACAGCCCGCGCTCCGGTCAGCAGCGTCCCCGCCTGATCGGTGCCGAGTGCGGACAGGACGACGGAATCCGAGTTCACAACGGCGGCGATGCCGACCGCGTCGTTCACGTCTCCCGCCACCTTCCGCAGGTTGGCAGAATCGGGCAGAGCGATCCGCTCCGGGTGACGCGCGATGGCGGTCACACAGTGGCCACGCTCCAGTGCCTGCCGGGTGAGGGCAATTCCGGTGCGGCCCGAGGCCGCGAGGACGGTGAGGTTCATGTGGGAAACGATAAGGATCCACCCGATTTAACATCAAGTGCACATATCTGACTCTATAAGTTACCTAGACGCAATCGGCGTGCAGCCGTCGTCCCACTGAGATCGTTTCACCCTGAATTCGCAGGTCGCGGTACTGGTGTGAGTCCGTGACGGGGTGCTCGTGCAGGCCGAGGGCCTGATCGTCTTGGGGTGATCGTTCGTCACCGTCGGACCTCGGAGTTCGCTAGGACGAGCAGGGCCCGCAGCAGGGTGGTGGCGTGACGGGCGTTCATGCGGACCTTGGTCAGGACGCGCCAGGTCTTCAGGTTCGCGAAGCCGTGCTCAACGGCGGCGCGTTCGCGGCTGACCAGCCGGTTCGCCTCCCTCTCGGCGTCGGTGAGGCGGCGGGAGCGCGTCGCCTTGCGGCCGGTGATGATCACGGGATTGTCGTCAGGGTCGTCGTCCAGTCCGACGAAGCCGAGGTCGGCAAGGGCGCCGAGGCCGGCCTCGCGCAGATGCGCGGTGATGTGGTCGTGGCGGGCGGCGGTGATCTCGCTGGCCCGGCCGGGACGGGCCGAGGAGATCCAGATCAGGTTGCCCTTCTCATCGGTGAGAGCAAGGAAGAGCAGGCCGTGGGCCTTGTGTTTCCCGCTGTAGTTCTTGCGGTTGGCCGCCCCGGTGCGGCGGCGGGTGCGGACCAGGGTGCCGTCCAGCAGGACCACCGCACCGCCGGAACGGGCGATCTTCTTCAGGGCGCGGTCCAGACGTGGGGCCTTCGCGGCCAGCAGGTCGAGTACTTCGAGGACCCAGCGTCGGACGGTGGCGGCCGAGACCGCGTTGCCGCCGGCCATGTCGGCCAGGCGCTGGTCGTGACGCAGGACAGCGAGCACGACGATCGCCTGGGTGCCGGGGGCGGCCTTGCGCCAGCGCGTGCCCAGCTGCTTGCGGCGCCGGCGTATCAGTCCGGCGACGAGATCGACGGTCCGCTTCGACACGGGAAGCCGGACCTGGTAGACAACACCGGGAGAGCCCCCGGCGGGCGGCTGCTTCTTCACACAGGCGCCAACTCCTGCCGGGGGTCCTCACGTTACGGCCGAAACCGGCCGATCCGCCCGGCGTCAGCGTGGTCAGCACGGCAGATAGCGCCCGGAGCCGTTCCGGGCCAGCCAGCCCCGGCCGGACAGCTTGCGCAACTGCCCTCGGACCGGCTCGACCTTCCCCGGGGTGTTCTCCCGGCCCAGCGCGAGCGCGACGTCCTTGGCCATCACCGGCCCCGCCGCAGCCGTCACGATCTCCATGATCCGCCGGTACTCCGGCGTCAGCACCTCCACCCCCATGCCCTCCTCACGGTCGGGAACCAGCCGCATCCCGGCCGCCCCCGGCGTCACCACCACCACCCGCTCCGGCTCCGGCTCCGGCTCCGGCTCCGGCTCCGGCTCCGGCTCCGGCTCCACGATGCCCGACGGCCGCCTTCCTCCGTCCGTCGCCTCGGCCCACTGCCCGAACACCACCTCGGCCGCCTCCAGCCGGCCCAGCTCGACGTCGATCTCCGCCAGTTCCTTGCGCAGCAGCTCCGCCCGCTCCGTCAGCCGCATCCGCCGCTCGATCGTCCACGTCAGCACGTCCACCATGCGCCTCCCTCCCGCTGCGGAACCTACGAGACGCCCGGATGCGCCACCCCAGAATCCGCGAACCGGCCCGTGGCAGATGATCACCTGCTAACGATCACGGCCGAGAGCAGCGCGAGCGCGTCAATCGCCACCCACACCAGCGGCCCGACCTGCGAATTCAGGATGAAAATCGATCATTGGCCGTGCGGCGGAGACTTAGACATCGTTTCTTATGGTCGGCCCCACCCCCTTCCAGGCGGGGATACTGCTTTCAGTGCTGTTGACATGGATCGCTGAGGTGGCCGAAGAGCCGCTTGCATTGGAGCCGGGTAACCGGCGGGTGGAGTGGGAGACGAACACCTGGTCGCTGGGTGCAGGTGACGAGGACGGGCGGCCGTTGTCCGCTGCCGAGGTGGTCGCTGCCTTCGAACAGACTGCTGCCGGCATCCGGGAACGCATCCGCGAGCTGGGCTTCTCCGGAGTGGCGACGTTCTATGTGTGGCACGACGGGCAGGCCGGGCAGCTCCGGTGCTCGACCGGCTCCGTTCCTCCGGAGGAGTTGCCGTTCGACGGCACCTACAGGGTTGCCGACCAACTTGGTCCGATCGTGGAGGGTTTCCTGGCCGACAACATGCCAGGGGTCGTCGCCTGGCCGGAGCTGGACGAGGCGGACGGCCACTTGGAGCAGGTCATGACGGAGCCTGAGATCGCGCCCTTGCGTGTCTGCACCAGCAGCGTTGGAACCTCACACTGAATGCCCTTGCGCATCTAGGCGGGCGAGTCGGCGGTGGCCGATGAGGATTGCGGCTATGCCGACGAAGGCGAGGAAGTGCTCGGCCTTGCGTTCGTAGCGGCGGTGGAGCCGTCGGCAGCCGGCCAGCCAGGAGACGGTTCTCTCCACGACCCAGCGGTGTCGGCCCAGCCGTTGTGAGGACTCGATGCCTTTGCGGGCGATGCGGGGGCGGATGCCGCGCTCGCGGAGCCATCGGCGCAGGTGGTCGTAGTCGTAGCCCTTGCCGGCGTGCAGTTTCGCCGGCTTCCGTCGCCGGGGCCCGCAGCGGGAGCGGATGGGCGTGATGCCTCGCACGAGCGGCTCCAGGCCCTGGCTGTCGTGCATGTTCGCGCCGGAAATCCCCAGGGACAGGGGCAGCCCGTTCCGGTCGGTGATCAGGTGGATCTTCGATCCGAGTTTGCCGCGGTCGGTCGGATTCGGTCCCGTCAAAGGCCCCCTTTTGTCGCCCGCAGACTGACCGAGTCGATAGCGCACCGCGACCAGTCCAACTCGCCCCGCGCCCCGAGCTCGTCGAGGATCACGCGATACAACCGCGCCCAGACCCGCTCCCGGCTCCACTGGGCGAACCGCCGGTAGACCGTCTGCCAGGCCGGCCCGAACACCGGCGGCAACTGCCGCCACGTGCAGCCCGACGTCGCCACGAAGATGATCGCAGCCAGAGCCTCGCGGTCACCAGCCCGGCGTCGGCCGCCGCCCTGCGGACGTATCACCTCAGTCGGTGGCACCACCCGCCGGAACAACACCCACAACTCGTCCGGCACCAACCGCTCAACCAGATCCGTCATGCACGGAACAACGAACGATCGCGCCATAAGAAACGAAGTCTTATGCGGCGGCGTAGCTGAGCCGAAGCAGCCCGCAGGCGCGTTCCAGATCCTTCTCCGAGCGCAGCCGCAATTCCAGGTCGCCGGTCCCGTGGTGGCCCACGCCGGTCACGTCGCGAGTGAAGCCCGGGATGAGGTCGACGTGTTCGGGGTCGGCTCGCAGGTAGACCAGGACTTCGCGGCGCTGGCTGCGGCCGACGCAGGCGAAGTTGCGAAGCCGCCGGTAGGCCCGGTACTGCTTGCGCTCGATCCGCCGCACGTCCCCTCCGAGCGCCACCAGCGTCTCGTCCAGCGCCGCCCGCAGTTCCCCGGCCGCGCTCGCCCCGGCCGGTCCCTGCCTCGCAGGCCGGAGGGAGCGGGCGCTTGTCTGCCGCCTGTGGCTCGCCGCTCCGGCGGCCACGACCGTCTCCAGGCCGATCAGTTCGCTGCCGAAGAGCCGGTAGCGCACCAGGTCGATGCTGCGCCGGACCTCACGGACCGCGTGCCGGTCATAGCGGGTGAAGTCTTCCGCGACGCAGATCAGCCGGGGCGCGTGCCACCGCACCCCGGACGCAGCCGCCGGTCCGAACCGGTCGCGGACGAGGGCTTGGAATTCCGAGCGGTGGTCGGTCAGCCAGGCCAGGTAGAACAAGCCCTGCATGATCACGCCGGCGTCGCGCCCGCGCTTGTACTCGACCACGACCGGCGAGCCGTTCTCGTCGATCCCCAGCGAGTCGATCCGGCCCCCGTGCACAGGACCGGTGCCGTACTCGCTCGCCAGGAACCGCACGCCGAGCATCGTGTCCATGTGCGCCTCGACCAGACGCTGCACCTCGACCTCAGCTCCGGCGGACCGCAACATCACCTCGTGCACCCCGCCTACGGTGCGAAACAACCTCAGCGACCCCACCCCCCAACTGACCAATCCGGAATCATCACCAGCGCCGCGACCGCGCGTTTTATTTCCAGGATTCGCACGTTCGGACGTGCACCTGGAGCGCACAGGCATGGATGATCGCCCGACGGACCTTCTGCTCTCCCGCCGGGACTGGCACTGGCGTGCTGTCTCGACGGAAGCTGGTTATCTGCCGCGTTGGCGGCGCGCCCTGCGGGCTGCCTCGTATGCGGTGGTGGCGCTGGTGTCGGCGCCCGGTGCCGGGATGAAGTGCCCGGTCGGGCTGGTGGTGTAGGGGTGCCAGCGGTTGTCAGGTCCGAAGCGGAGTTGGATGCCGGCGCCGAGGTCGGTGATGTGGCCGTTGTCCAGGCGTAGTTCTCCGCCGGTTGTGCGACGGGTCGCGACGGTGTGCAGGCACTCGCGTGCGAGGCCGGCGTCGATGTCGCTGTTGTCGGGGTGCGCGGCGGTGTGGGCGCCGCCGGGTCCGTTGTGTCGGTAGGCGAGAAGGATGTGCTTGGTTTCCGCCGGGGTGCGGTCGGCGCGGGAGGCGACGGCGGTGAGCCGGGCTTGTCCGTGCGGGGCGGCGAGGGCGCGGACGGCGTCGATAAAGGGGTCGGTGATCAGGGGTTGGCCGTCCAGAAGTTGTCGTGCGCGCAAGGCCGCGTCGATGAGGAGGAATTCCTGGTCGGGCTTGCTCGGTAGAAAGGGGTCGGGCCGCTGGGCGAAGGCGTCGGGGGAATTCCTGGGACCTGGGGTGGAGGTTTTCGCGCGAGTCGCTCCGCTGGGATTGTGGGGGGTGGGTGATGCCGGCGGGGTGAGGCGGTCGATGAGGCTGGCCGGGGTCAGGCCGCGGAGGGTGAGCAGGAGCAGTCCGCTTCGCTGCTGGAGCTGGCCGGTGACTTCGTGGGCGAGGGCCGCCGCGTGGAGGCAGGCTGTTCCTGGTGTTCGGCAGGTGCAGCCTGTGGTGATCTCCCCGGGGGCGGGGGCGAGCGGCAGCCCTGCGGTGTGGGCGGGATCGACGAGTCCGGCAGGCAGGGTTCCGGCGCGCAGTGCGGTCAGCAGGCCGGGTCTGCCGGCGAGGGCGGTGGTGATCTTCTCCCACTGCACGGCGCTGTAGGCGGGCAGGTGGAGTTCGGCGGTGTGGGCGGGGTTGTTTCTGCCGCTGCTGACTTCGGCGCGGATGGTTCCGTAGGTGGTGGTGACCTGGCTGATGGCGCCGTCGTGGCGGAGTTGGGCGGCGCGGGCGGTGAGCGGAGCGGGCATGAGGCGGGTGGTCTCGGCTGCCCACGCGCGGGCCCAGGGGTCGGTGAGGGTGGGGGTGGGTGGTTTCACGGGGTGGGGGCTTTCAGGGTGACGAGAGCGGTCAGGTCGTGCGTGCTCAGTTCGCTCAGGGCTGCTTCGCCTTGGGTGACCAGAGCGCCCGCGAGTTCTCGTCTGCCGGCGAGCAGGGTGTCGATGTGGTCTTCGACGGTGCCTTCGGCGAGCAGCCGGTGGACGTGCAGGGTGCGGTTCTGGCCGATGCGGTGGGCGCGGTCGATGGCCTGTTTTTCTTTCGCCGGGTTCCAGGGCAGGTCGTACATCACGACGTGCTGGGCCCGGGTGAGGGTCAGACCGTAGCCGGCGGACTGGGTCGTTGCGATCAGCAGGCGGTGTCGGCCGGTCTGGAAGGTGTCGACGGTCTGCTCGCGGGCGGCGGCAGGAACGTCGCCGGTGATCAGTGCGCAGGCGTGGCCGCGGCGCTCGAAGTGGTGGTGCAGCAGGCGGGCGGTGCGGGCGGAGACGGTGAACACCAGTGCGTGCTCGTCGCGTTCGGCGATGGCGGCGACCAGTTCGTCCAAGGCCTGGAGTTTGCCGGAGCGGGCGGCGCAGTCGGGTTCGGTGGCGATGGCGGCGGGCTCGCGGTGCAGGTACTGGTCGGGGTGGTTGCAGATGTGCCGCAGCGCGGAGATCAGGGCCAGGACCTTGCCGCGGCGCTGGATGCCGTCGGCGGTTTCGATCTGGTCGAGGTGCCGGCGCACGACGGTGTCGTACAGCCCGGTCTGCTGCGGGCTCAGCGGCACCGGCTGGGTCTTGATGACCGCGGACGGCAGTTCGGGCAGGATCGCCGGATCGTCCTTCGTGCGGCGCAGCATGAAAGGCTGGACGAGGTTGCGCAGCCGCTGGGCGGCGGGGCCGCGCGGATCGTCCTCGGCGGGTTTGCCGTAGGCGGCGCGGAAGCCGCGGATGGTGTCGAACAGACCGCGGTTGGTCAGGTCGAGCAGCGCCCACAGGTCCGTGGTGTTGTTCTCCAGCGGTGTCCCGGTCAGTGCGAGAGTGACGCGGGCATCGAGTCGCCGCAGGGCGCGGGCGGTGGCGCTGGCGGGATTTTTGGCGAACTGGGCCTCGTCGGCAGTGAGCATGTCCCAGCGCAGTGCCGCCAGCTTCTCCAGGTCTGCACGCAGGGTTCCGTAGGAGGTGACGACGAGGGTGCCGGGCCGTACGTCGGCGAGCGTGCGTTGCGGGCCGTGGTAGCGGACGACGTGGGTGGCCGGGGTGTGCTGGGCGGCTTCGCGGACCCAGCCGGCCAACAGCGTGGTCGGGCACACCACCAGGCTGGGACGCTCGGCGCGGGCTTGGCGGTGGGCGTGGAGCACCAGCGCGGACAGCGTCTTGCCCAGCCCCATGTCGTCGCCGAGGATGCAGCCCAGCCCGAGGTCCGTTCGCGCCGCCAGCCACTGGAAGCCGCGGTGCTGGTAGTCCCGGAGCGTGGTGGCAACCGCTGCGGGAACACGCGCGGGCGCCGTCTCCGGTTGGTGGAGCCGGCCGACGACGGCTTGCAGCTCTCCTTCGGCGACGCAGTCGACGGCCGCGCCGTCGATGCTGACCGTTCCGGTCAGCGCGGCAAGGAGCGCTTGGCCGGCCGGGAGCGGGTCCAAGCGCGGGCGGCGGGCACGGGCCTGCGTCTCCGGGTCGACGAGCACCCACTGGTCGCGCAATCGGATCAGCGGCTCGACGGCATGGGCCAGAGCGTCAAGTTCGGCCGGGGTCAACGGCTGCCCGGCCATGGTGAAGCGCCACCGGAAATCCACCAGGCGGTCCAAGGACAGCGCCCCGGGTCCTGCTGAGGTCGGCGAGCCGACGCTCGCGTGCACGGCGATCGCGTTGCCCACCTGCGCGTCGAACCTCACCGGGAGCCCTGCCGCCGTCAGAGCCGCGGCGCACTCGTGCACGGCCAGCACGGTCCTGGGCTCCAGCAACGCCGTGGCGGGGTCGGGTTGCCGGGCCAGCGGTTCGAGCTGCGGGCAGGTCACTGCAGCGCGGCGAAGCCGGCGGCGGCACCCCTCGCGTTCGGCCTCCCCCAGCGCCGACCAGACCACTGGGGAAGCGGCCACGCCGTCGGGTCCGGTCGTCATGAGCCAGCCGATCAGTTTGGCCGGGACACCGCGGGACGGCCCGGCCGGGGCTGAGATACGCAAGATCATCGACGGCACGATCACCTTGGCGGATGACGCGGCGTCCGCAGCCGCCGCCTGCCGTGCATCGAGCAGGACCGGCCGCCCGGTGAACGGGCCCTCCCCCACGGTCAGCCGGGCCCCTGGCCCGCGGACCAGGAGGTCGGCGATCTCGTGCCACACCAGCCAGACCGTGGCGGCCTGCGCCGGCCCGGCTTCCGCACCGGCCAGAGCCTCGGCCTGAGCCTGCAGAACCCGGTCCGGGCGGCCCACACGCCATGCGGCGAATCCGCTGTCGCTGACACCGGCATACACGCGCCCGTCCCGCACGTACTCCACCCCACGGCGGACGACAGCCGCCCGCCTGCACCTCCCCTCCGGCCGGCGCATCCCGGGAGCACGCCAGCAGCAGGGGCAGAAGCTCCCCAAACGGCGCGCTGCGCGCCACGCCCGCGCCCAAGACCCGGAACGTTCCGTCGCCCGGCGCCCTGCCGGGCCGGAACTCCAGCCGAGCACGCGGGTCGGCCAGAACCGACTCCCAGGACGCCGGGTGTGAAGCCTCCGACGTCTGCTCGGCGGAGGAGCGCCGCGTCTGCGGTTGCGACGACGCGGGCCGCGGGAGCGCACCCGTGCCCGCCCTCTCGACCGCAGCAGGCACCTGGGGGACCACGTTCTCGCCACGGGCCTGGCCCGGCAGCATCAACTGCTGCAACTGGGCCACCAGGGACGCCGCCGCTGCCGTGCGCGCGTCCCCCTTCGAGCGCCCGCTGCCCGAGGCGTGGACCATCGGACCGTCCGGCGGGAACCGGCAGGAAACCTCGATCGTGAACCGCGGCCGGTGCGCCGGCCCGGTACGCGTCAGCCCGCCGTAGACCGGCATGCTGATGCCGCTGCTCTGCGCGAACTCGTTGAGCGCGGCCACCGGGTGGCCGCCGACCCGCAGACGCACCGGCTGCGGGCTGGACTCGGGAAAGGCGACACGCGGCGCAAGCACTCCCGCCAACTGAGCGAGCACCTGCACAGCGGCTGCCTGCCGGGCCTGCTTCAGGACACGGCTGGGGCCACCGTGCCCGACCAGCTCCGCCGGCGCACTGATCACCGCGACGGCGCGGAAACTCTGGTCCGGCGGCCGGCCCTCGCTCTCGTCGCGATACTCCGGCACCGAGCAGCCACCGGTCTGGGCGTGAGCGGCAAGCACGCTCACCGCCCAGGCCGGATACGAGGCCACCGCGTCCATGGCCGCTTCCCGCACACGCCGCCACCCGGATCCGGCCGTCCGCAGCAGCAGCACCTCCAGTTCGCGCACACCCAGTTCCCCGCCCGCGCAGCGCCGGAGAATCTCCTCCTCCAGCCCGGGCGCAGGCAATTCCCGGCGAGCATTCCCCTTCAGCACCCGATAAAAGACCTCCGGGTCGGCCCGCGCGAAACGCTCCGACCCCGCTGCGAGGCCCTCGCCGATACCGACCCCGGCCATCACCGCACGGCCCGCCACTGCACATTCCTCACACAAAAAATCCGACGATCACGAACCAACTCCGCCCTAGAAGGACTCAGGCAGCGCCACGACACCCACACGCTCCTGCGACCGCGCACCGTGCGGCACCGCCGTCCCGCCCGGCCGAGCATTCCCCACCGGGCCACCAGGACCAGCAGACGCCCTGGGAAAATAAACGGACCCATCCCCCCGCCCCCGGTGCTCACGGAACATCGTTTCTTCCAGTTCCGATCGCACACAGGCCAGCAGGCACAGGATATTCTCCATGCGCCTGACGGCACGACCGCCCGGCGAACGCACAGGATAAGCAGCCCCCAGGTCGACAACCACTCCCACAAGCCTCTCGTGCATATCCGACAGGACTCTGCCCACCTCTTTATGCCCATCGAGAGAAAGGCCCGTTCCCCGCCCCAACGCCCCCGGCCCTCTGCTCACAAGGCGGCTTCTGTGCCCGGGTTCATCATCGAACGCGCCGTCTTCAGGAGGTCGTCGCACGGTCCCATCCCACCTTGGCCGCATTCCAACTCATCAGAAAGGAAGCAGACAGCGCCGACCTCTCGACGATCCTGATCGCAGTCTCGTCCACCGCGTATCCGTGCTCCTCGGGCATGACGGCAAAACCGCGAGCGACCAGTCGGTCAGCAGTCTCCCAAGTCTCCTGCAGCGTGAGGCTTCGCAGCGAAGCAAGGAAGAAGCCGACAATGGGGTTGGCCAGAGGCAGAGGGTGTCCTCGCAGCCGCGACTCCTGCCGCATGGCGATCTCCACGAGCAGGCCGAACTCGTCATGATCAAGCACCAACGCGTGCACAACATTTTGGTGGATCGACAAGATAAGCGACTCTGAGTCGTCGGGCACCAGCGGCATATAGTGGCGCTCCCCGTCGAGGGGAAGAATCTGGCGCGCCGGCATCGGCGCCATACTCCTCCTTGCCGACCAGATCCGCCCGCTGTGCAACTGAGAGCGCCCACCCCTATCCGGTGCACACTTCTCCCCCGGCAAGACATGGCAGTCCGGACACGACCGCTCCCTGGCCCTCTCACGCACCTCGGGAGGAACTTTCTTACCCACACTTGCCCCCTCGGAGAAAGATCAGCGCCGACTACCAGGCCATACCTATACCTCTCACGCCGAAGAACATCCTGGCAGACCGGCCGAGCAAGCATCCCTTACGCGCAAAATCCACACCTTAGCTCAACGAGAGGATGATCGGATGATCAGAAACAAACTGAGACCAAGCCGGAATCCAGCCGTTTCTCGCTTCCGCAACTATCGCCACTGGCTACCTGTCGCTGCGTTTGCAAGGACCTCACCGCCTGACGCCCCCGTCCCGGCTAAGTCACTTCAAGCGTCAGCGTGCCAGCCAGCGCGGCGATTCGGTCTCACCCGTCGGCTGCGCGGGCCTTCCGGGAGTGCTTGCGCACCTCGACCTCTACTTCGTAGGGCGAGGCGAGGCCGGCCTCTTCCAGAACCCGTACCCGCTCGACACCCGCAGCGGCCGCGGCAGCGTGCAGTTCGCCGAACGCCTTGTCCTCCTCATCGGTCCAGGGACGCAGCACCTGGCGCTCCCCGCGCTGCGGCGGCTCCGCACCGGCCCTCCGCTCCGCGTCCACCCGCTTGCGGTAGTCCTCCACAGCCGCCCACGCAGCATCCGCAGCGCGTTGCGCTTCCAGCACGGCCGCCTTGCCGTGCAGGTCAAGAAGGTCCTTGTGATCTCAGGCGTCTGGCATGGTCGCAGCATACGAACCACAACCGACACCGGCGCCCACGACACCGATCCGGGCGGACCCGCGCCGCAGGCGCGCGAGCCTGCCCGGATGTAAGGCGCACGCCCTCTTGCAGGCGAGCGGTCGGACTGTCAGCCGACTCGCCTGTTGCAACCGTCGCCGGGCGTCGCCCAGCCCAGCATCTGGAGGTAGTTCGCCGTTGATACCCACCACTGTCTGAGTGCAGGCATGGGTCTCGGACCGTCCACGGCCAGCACGCCGCCGAACGTCCCTAACCAGCGCCGCCAGCGCAGTAGGGGCCTCGCCACGCCGCCGGCACACCGGCTGGCGCAGCGGTGCCGCACCAGTGCCGCTGCAGTGCTTCGTCGCGTCCGCTCGAACACCTCGTGGACCTCGCGGGATGCAAAGCCGAGAAGGCAGGGCTGAAATCTGGACATCCATGGACGAATCTTCCGTGCGGGACATGCGCGGGACGGCGGAGCCGATGCCCTGTCAGGTAAAGCGCTGACCTGCGGAAACTTTTCAATTCGAACAGTCCTCCGGAGCCGTGTGCGCAGGTTCGAATCCTGCCGGGGGCACTTCCGGATTGAGGCTCTGACCAGCAGAAATGCCGGTCAGAGCCTTTCTTGTACCTGCCAAAACACACACGGTCTTCTGACCGTTGCTCTTTCGGCGGGAAAACCCTACAAACCAGCACTGAGCGCACTCCGTACGGCCAGCGCCGCAGGTCAAGCGGCCAGTCATCGAGCGACGACCGCCTCCCCCTTCGCCGAGGGCACCCTGCGGTTCCGACTCACCCGCCGGCCGCGTTCCGCACAAGCAGCCCCACGACCTGCGACGGATGCCACAAACGCAAGAGGTCCCGAGGGTCGTTGCTCCTTACCGACAGCGTCCATAGGCGAGTTGACTTTGTAGAGTTTCGACAGGCATCCGCTGCGTCGCACACGCCCCTGCGGGGGGACTTCCGAGACCGGCGCGAAGGGCTCGCAGCGTCGGCGAGAAGACGTGAGCCGGGATGCCACATCGCCTGACGGGGACGGCTTCCGTCGCTCTTCGTGTTCGATGACCCGTGGCCTTCGACTTCGACTACGAGTGAGCCAGTGCCCATCGGGTGCCTTCAGCGCCGCTGCCCTCCCCGTCTCGTGCTACCGGTTCCGTGCGCCGTGTGCGCACTTGTGTGCGCCCCGACGCCTCCGGCTACGTTCCGCGGCAGCCAGGTCACACGATCACCGTGGGGGAAACATGGCGAGGACAGCACGACAGACCATGAACGCGCTGCGCCGCTCGACGACCTTGCATATCCACTCCACCGCCGAACTCGCCGGGCGCGTCGAGTCCGCCGGGGCGGCACGCGACAAGAAGCGCCGGGAGAAGGGCCAAGAACCTCTGCGCAGGAAGCCGATGCTCGTCCCGATCGACACCCGTGCGGAGTCTGGAATCGAGCTGACGCCATGGCAAGTTCTGCACGCACTGTCCCGCGGATACGCCTTGGCCGGCCAGGGCATGGCCCGTGGGCTCGCCGAGCACTGGCTGAGCCTGAAGTTCTGCGAGGCGCTGGATGGCAACCGGGCTGGCGCGATGGACCTTACCGACAAGGGCCGTACTCCGGAGCGCTGGTACAAGTCCATGCAGGCACGGGAGTTGGCCGTCGGCTTCGGGCTCGCGACAGCGGAGCACCTCGTCCAGGAGCGGTATCCGGACCACATCGTCTCGGTCGTGGAGACCAGCACCGTTCTGCGGGCCGGGTGGCCTCTGGCCGTCTCGCAACGCAACAAGACGGGTCGACCCCGGCCCGACTACCTCATCGAGGCGTGGAAGCCCGGCGAGCCGTCCAAAGTCACCTTCGTGGCCTGCCGGGGTAACCACCAAAAGGCCGGCAAGCGCGCCGGCCGGACCCGAAGCACCACCATCCAACAACTGGTCAAGGGATCCGAGCTCACCGAGGGCATGCAGATCGGTCCCTGGAACAGCGTTCCCTGCCTGGTGCTGTCCACCGAAATCCTCGGCCAGGGCGGGATCGTCGTCAATGTCCTCCAGTCACCGGGAGAAGCCGTTCTCCCCCTGCGCGTGCCGAACACCCCCGGAAACGCCGACGAGGAAATCCCCGACAAAGCGGGCGTCCCGTACCCCAATGCCATCCGCATACCGGCTCGTGCGGGCAGGCGGGCCCGGAACGTCGACGGCTTCCAGATCGACACAGGCGACGTCGCGTGGTTCGGCCAGCTCGTCGCCCGCACCGGCGCGGCCGGCTTGTCCGCGTTCTCGGGCGGGGGCCGGAACACCGCTCAGTACCTCACAGCACGCCAGGGACGCGAGCACTACGACACTCCCAGCGCCGCCGCCACATCAAGTACCGACGACGCCGATTTCCATGTCGGCGGTGTGCGATTCGTCGGCACCGATCATGTCTTCCGCATTGACTCCGTGCGTGTCGAAGCCTTCTCCGGAATGGCCGACAGCCTGTATGAGCTGATCAAGAAGGGCAGCGTCGAAGAATATCGGGAAGAAGCCTTCCGGCTCCGCGCATCGTGGCATGCTGCCGAGTCGGCCGGCTGGAACGGCCCCCTCTCGGTGCGTCCGGATGGCACGCTCATGGCGTTGAGCATCCTGCCCGTCCGCAAGCGACGCGTCCCCTAACCTCAATACCGGTAACTTAGGGCACTGTGACCCGTTTGAACCGTTTGGGTTTGGTGGCGCTGACAATGGTGATGGCCGGGGCGCGTGGGCGGTCTGCAGCCTGGTGGGCTGCGCGTTTGAGGGGCCAGTTGGCGACTTTACGTTTGATGACGGGGAGTTGGCCCTGCGGCGTCGTGGTGGCAGGAGGCGTTCGAGGAGTTCAGCGTGGGTGGCTTTGACCGCGCGGGCGAGTCTGCCGGGGGGAAACGCCGCCTGGTCGGTGACCTGGCGGCGCACGACACGCAGCGAGCGGGCAAAGGAGATCCGGTCGGGATCGTGATCGGCTTGCTGCGCGGCCTGGTGCATGAGCTGCCGGATGGCGTGGTGGACGAGGAGGAAGCCGTAGAGTTCCTGCTCGGCTCAGTCGGGGTGCTGGGAACGCAGCACCAGGCGGGAACCGCCGAGGTGCGCCTTGATCTCGTCGAGGGTGGATTCGAATTCCCATCGCTGTGCGTAGAGTTCGGCCAGTTCTGCGGCAGGGGCCCTGCCGGGGTCCAGGATCGTGGTGAGCAGTCGGTAGACGCCCTCGTGGCCGGCGATGGCGTATTCCACCGCGCGTGCGGGGACCCCGCGACGGGTGTGGTGGATGTCGCTGCGGTCGAAGATCTCCGTGAGGCAGGAGCCGTCCGGCAACTCTTCAACGACGGGTAGTACGAGATCTTTGCGGACTCGCCAGAGCAGGTCGGCCCCGGTCGCCGCGGCCTTGCACCACAAGTCCACGCCGTAGAAGCCGCGGTCGGCCAGCAGCATCATCCCCGGCCCGAGCGACCCCAGGACGGTCCGGGCCAGGGCCTGCTCTCCGGTCCGCAGAGGGCCGAGCGCAGCGTCGAAGACGGCGTGGGTTCCGCACTCCACAAGGTCGACCATGCGGATCTGCGGGTAGCCGACGTTCTGCTCGCCCCGCCCGGAGCGCGGCGGACGGCCGAACGCCTCAACGTTCCCTGTCGTGTCGGGCAGGTCGAACGTGGTGCCGTCGACCGCGGTCAGGCGCCAGCCGCGGTAGAACGCGCCCTGCGTGCCAGGCGCCGCAACCGGCCGGCACACCCGCGCGAACAACGCCCGCAGCGGCACCACCCCCAACCTCGACCTCGCCTTCCAGATCGCCGCCGAACTCGGCACCACTCACGATGCCCCCCACCGCCGCTCACCCTGCAAACCCATGGTCAGCAGCCGGGCGACCTCCTCGTAGCTCTGCTCCGAGAACAGGCACATCGCCAGCACGAAGTAGACAACCAGCCGGGCCAGCAAGAGCCGGTTCCGCTGCTGCACCCGGCCCGTCCCCGCCAACATCTCTTCCACAAGCCCCGCAGGAAACGCCTGCGTCAGCGCCCCGACCGCGACCCGGTCCGACAGACGCCCACCACATGACTTCAGCTGACCCGCTCTCGCCATACCACCAACAACGACCAGAATGCACCTAATTACCGGTATTGAGGCTAATGCCACGGCCTCGGTACGGCCGAGCTGCCGCCTCTGTGAGCGCGAGGTGCAGTCCGCCGGAAACTTGTGCGGCCCAGCTTCTGCCGCTCCCTGGATGCCGTCAGCGCAATCTCGACAATGCCGTGCCTCCTTCCCAATCGAACCTGCCAGTGGGCCTATCGCAGAGCCGCGAAGAGCCATGCGGGGCCCAGCCACGTCAACCCATTGGTCTGCGCGGATCGGTGACGCACGAGCTAGCGGTGCGGCATGATCACGGCATGGACGAGGAGATCGCCGCTGAGGTGAGGGCAGCATTGCAGCTGGCCGCGCCGCGTGAACTCGTGGTGGACGACCACATGTTCCGCCCCGACCCCGACCCCGGTCACGACCTCGGGCTCAAGGCGACGGCGTCGTTTCGGCTGCAGCTGTTCACCGCGTCCGGGCTGCGTCCGGTCGCTGTTGCCACCCAGACCGTTGACGAGAGCCCAAGCCTGACAAACGCCGCTGAGCGCTACGCCGAGGCAGTCTGGGAGCGGCACTGCCCCCGCGAGCCCGAACCCCCTCTGTGGGTACAACGGCAGCTGTCGGCCGACCCGCCGCGCGCCCACGGTGAGGAGCAATGGCAATTGGTCACCTTCGCCGACGTCGGGCCCTTCCAGCTCCACATACCGCGGTGGCACACCCTGACCGACGACCAACTCGACCAACTGGTCGGCTCTCCTGTCGACCCCGGTCGTGGCGCCGGATACGTGCCCCGGCCGGCCGAGCCGGAGCCCGAACCGTACTTCGAGGTCTGGCCGGTGAGTCGACTGCCCCGTCCCGAACCGTTCCGGGAACCCCGGTGCATGCCTGGTGGCCCCCCGCGGTGGAGGCGCCTGCTGCACGCAGCTCTGCCCACGGCCAGGACGGCCTGCTGCTGGTACCACGGCGGGGACTGGCACGCCATCACCTCCCTCGCGCTCACCGTCCTGGATCTGGCCCGCCGCGAAGATGTCCCTGCCGAGGCGATGGCTGGCTACGCGGACCAGTACGCCCGGGCGGAGGGCGCGACCGTCTGGCAGCGCCAGGCACTGGGAAGCCTGTTCAGCCTGGCCAACGCGATCCAGCCCGGCGGTGAAGGCCACTACATCAACGGGCAGCACCGCGCCCAGGCGCTGATGGATGCCGGAGTCCGCCGCACCGTAGTCCTCATCCACCAGTGACCCTGATCGCCTGCCAAGGAGCGCCCAGCGACTGTCCGCAGTGTGCGAGTCGGTGTAGGAGCCGTTGATGCTGCTGTCCGTGCTGCCAGAGCCACCTGGTTTGCTCAGCCGGATCTGCGCGCCCGGCGCCGGTGGTTGCGGCTCCTCGGCGAACGCGGCCAGCGCCCGGGCCAGGTCCTGTTCGCCGACTCCGCCCAGACAGGCTGGCAGTTGCCGGCCGGCCAGGTTCAGCAGCACCTCGGCAGCATCGCGCGGCCGGGAACCAGCCTCAGATCCACCCGCGGCAGCAGCGCTGCCCGGTCCTACCGTCGACATCACCACGCGGACGGCCGCAGTCGCCGCCCCGCCCAACCCGATCCTGTTCACCACGCGTGGAGCGTCGCCCGGAACGGCCATGGCCGCCGCGTTCTACCAACCCGCCTTCGCCGCCCTCACCCGCTGGTACGGGCCGCCCGCATCCGCGCCCTGACCCTCTCACCCTCGCCAGCGGCCTGGCCACCGCCTTCGCACCGCTGACCGACGTGCTGGCCGGGCATCTGGGATGGCGGGGCACCTACGCCGCGATCCTGGCCGCCGTCACCATCCCCGCCCACGCCCTCGGCCTGCGGGCCCGGTGGCTGGCGGCGCCACCCGGTCCCGGCGGGAGCGCGACCTGGCCGCGACTCCGTCGCCCGCAGCAGACCGTTCCTGCTGCTCGCCGCCGCACTGACCCTGTCGGGCTTCGCCGTCTACGCCGTCGTCATCGGCTGCGCCCCCGTCCTCACCTTCCGCGGCGCGAGCACCACCACGCCGCACGGGCTCCCGGCCTCGGCGGCCTCGGTCATACCCTCGGCCGCACCCTCTACGCCGCCCTCGCCCGCCGGACCGGCGCCGTCCCGCACACCACCGCCCTCATCCCCACGTGCGGAGCAACCACCGCTCTGCTCGCCACCATCCCCGGCCCGATCCCCTTGTTGATCGCCCTCGCCGTGCTCGCCGGAACGGTCTGCGGCAAACTCACCCTCTGCACACCGCCGTCACCGACCGCTGGGGCACCGCCCACTACAGCGGCCTGTCCGGCCTGCTCGCCGCTCCAGTCACCATCGCCGGCGCCCTCGCCCCCGTCACCGGAACCGCCCTCGCAGGCCCCCTGGGCGGCTGCCCCCAGCGCTTCGCGCTCCTCGCACTGATCTCCGCCATCGGCGCAGGCCCTCGCCTGCGGCACACGGGCTCCCGAGAAGACGTGACCTGGGTGGCAGGCGCAGAGGTGCTCAGCCGCCCAGGGACATGTATGTGGCCAAGAGTCAGTGACGCGGTGCGCCCGAACTGTCAGTAGGGCACGGCAGACTGGATCCGTGACGACACCCGACGTCCGGGGGCTGGAACGGCTCGAACACGCGGTCCTGGACGACAACACCCCGTTGGCTACTGCCCTCCGGCAGTGCTTGATGCTGGCAGGGTACGCGCAGCATCGTCAGCTGCGAGGCTGGGCGTTGAAGGAACTGGAAGGATATCCGTCAGCCGATGAGCTTCCCCCTACCGCCGGGTGCCGGCCGCGCTAGAAATCGTGGCCGACCTCTACCTGCCGGGTCAGATCGTGCGGGGCAACACCCAACGGATCAGCTCGGGACAGCTCCCTCGCCCCGCCCGCGACCGCGGAATCGGAGAGAGCGCACCGATCCGGCAGGGGGTAAAGGAACTCGAAGCGCTGGTGGCCCTCGGCAACAGGACGCTGCGCCTCAGCCCGCCCGGCTCGGCTGAGTACGCCCTGTTGATGACCCAGGAACAGCACCAGCTAGGAAACGATGCCTCCACCATCACGTCGCTGCACTGGGACGTCTCCGTAGCCAGCATCGCCGGCGTCCTCGATCACATCAGAACCCACCTGACGCAGTTCGTTGCAGAAGTGAGAACGTCCATGCCCGCCGGCCAGCAGAATCCCAATCCGAGCCAGATCGAGTCAGCCGCACAACAGGCCCTCAACATCACCGGAGGCGACGGCTCCACGTTCCACATCGTCGCCCCGACCGCGAAGGCAGACCGCGGAGCAACCGCCAGCGCCAACGTCAACGAACCCACGCCACCGACTCCGCAGCCCTGGTGGCACCGCACCTCGGTCATCTGGAGCGCTGTCGCAGCAGTCGCGGCCGTCGCTGCCGTGATTGCCACGGTGGTCGTGGCAAAGTGAAACTCCGCCGAGGCCGCCTCGACCGGATGGAGGACGATGTCCTCGATGAGAACCGCAGGTTGGCCCCTATCTTGCGCCAGGTCATCGCCTTGGGAGGCCAGGCCCACTCCCAACCGCTGAGGACCTGGGCACTGCGGGAGCTCCAGGGCTACGAAGGCACGGATGTGCCGATCCCCGACTACCGGAGGATCCCGGCACCTCTGGTGATGGACGGTCTCACCGCCAGATTCAAGTTCCGGGAACAACCGGTTAGCTCCTTCGACCTCCCCGACTTCGCCCGCGACAGCCTGGGCGACGGGATCCGGTTCGGGAAGAGCATCGGCCAGATCGAGTCGCTGATCGCCGGACAACCAGGCGACAGCGTGCGGATCGCCCCGCCCATGGCTGCCGAACTCGCCGTGCTCATGAGCCAGAACTCCCACCGGCAGGTGCTCAGGCTGTACTGGACGGTGGACCCCTCAGCCCTGGAAGGCATCCTGGACCAGGTGCGGACCCGACTCGTCCAACTGGTCGGCGAGCTCCGGGCAGCTATGCCACACGGCCAGAAGGACCCGACACCCGACCAGGTCGCACAAGCCGTACAGAACATCAACATCACCACGGGTGACAATTCCTCTGTCACCGTCACCGCACCGATAGCAGTCGCCCATCGCCGCGGCGTAGCGCGTGCTGTAGCCAGCAGCGAGCAGACTGCTACCGATCGTTAGCAAGTGGTGACACCGGCGTTCTGTGGTCACAGGACACCCGGCGGCGAGCCTTCCTGCGCACCGTGGGGTTTACCCCGCAGAGCTGGCTGGCCTGCAACCGCAACCACGCGGATCGTCACCGTCGGCGCAGCGTTCCAGAGCGCACGCGATGAGCCGCCTGGTCCCTCACGAGCGTTGCAATCCGACCAAGATCGCAGCCTTCCGGCACTGTGCGCGTAGGCGCCGCGACCTCTCGGGCTGCTCGCGTACGGGCGGCGGCACAGAGCGGCGGGCCGTACGATGCGGACGGGGTTCCCTCGGGATCCCGGGTAGGAATCCCAGTAGGGCGACATTTCGACAGCGAGCCGCGGAAGGGTGACAGGCCTATGACAGCGAACGCCGAGCACCTGAAGGCTCTGGTGAGTGCCCACGCCGAGGCCGACGACGATCGCTTCTACAACGTGGCCCTGCAAGTGGCGGCGAAGTCCGCCCGTCAGGGGCAGGGCAAGTTCGCCGTGGAGCTGCGTGAGCTGGTCGAGGCAGCGCGTCAGAACCAGAGCCGCGGGGGCGCTGGCCGGGGCGCGACGCCCGTGGTCCAGCCGCGCGGTGAGCTGTCCAATCTGCTGACAGCCGGGTATCCGGACGCGCGGCTGGATGACATGACGCTGGATAGCGAGCTGCGCGCATCCCTGGATCGGGTGCTGCACGAGCAGCGGCAGCGTGCCCGGCTGGAGCGGTTCGGTTTCACCCCTGTTCATCGCATCCTGCTGTCGGGCCCCCCGGGCACCGGCAAGAGCATGACCGCCGCGGCACTGGCCGGTGAGCTGAAGCTGCCGTTGTTCACCATCCGCCTGGACGGGCTGATCAGCCGGTTCATGGGTGAGACGGCAACGAAACTGCGCCTGGTCTTCGACGCCGTCGCCCAGACGAGGGCCGTGTATCTGTTCGATGAGTTTGATGCCCTGGGGGCCGAGCGAACTGCGGGCAACGATGTCGGTGAGGCCCGCCGGATTTTGAACTCATTCCTGCTGTTCCTCGACGAGGCCCCATCCGAAAGCCTGGTCGTGGCCGGTACCAATCATCACCAGCTCTTGGATCGGGCGCTGTTCCGCCGCTTCGACATGATCGCCACCTACGGTCCCCCCACGCCGGAACAAGCGGTGCACGTTATGCGCAGACGGCTGGCCGGAATGGAGACCGGCACACTACGGTGGGACGCTGTGACAGAAAGTGCATCCGGGCTGAGTCATGCCGAGCTGGTCAAGGCCGCCGAATCTGCAGCCAAACGCGCCATTCTCGCCGGGCAGGACACCGTGGACGAAGCGCTCCTGCTGGAGGCGCTGACCGAGCGGCACGCGTCCCATCATGCCTGAGCCAGGAGCCTCAGGCAGTCCCACTCCTCACCTGGTAGTCCCGTGGCAGGCCCGTACTCTCACTCCACGCTCCGAACCGTCCGGCGGGAGCGGACCCGCCCGGCTGGACCGCTCAGACCGGGCCGGTCACGCTGCCGGACTCGTCAACGGCCTGGAGACCGCCGAGCAGGAAGCCGCCCAGCTCGCCCAGGTAACACCGGATGCCTATCAGCCAGACGGTTTCGCGATCCGCGTGGAGGCCGCACCGGATCAGTCGCTGATGCTGGAGAAGTTCGACAGCTCGGGCCTGACGCTGCTCAGCAGCCATCCCCAGACCGAGGATGCTCCCCAGGACGTGATGGTCTGGGTGCCCTTCGACAAGGTCTCCTCGTTCGCGGAACGGATCACCGCATTCGCTCAGGACACCGACAGCGGTAACCCGCAGCAGGCTGCCCTGGTGGCCAACATGGAGCATATCCACCGGGCTCTCCTCGGGAACCTGTGGCAGGAAAAGCAGGAGCTTCCTTCCCTGAACGAGGAGAGGTGGTGGGAGCTGTGGTTCGACCCGCGGATCTCGCCCACCGACCCGGTGGCCATCCTGCGCGCCCTCGCCGAGGAGCGGCACTGGCAGGTCAGCGACCGGGCCATCCAGGTCGGTGAACGGGTCGTCGCCCATGTCGCCACGACCGGAGAGCAACTGACGGCGCTGCTGGCGACAAACGCCTGTCCAGCCGAGATCCGCACACCGACGTTCGCCGAGGGCCTCTACGACATCGACCGAAACTTCCGTGCCGCTCTCGTCGCCGATCTCACCGAGCGGGTCGAACCGGCCGACCCGCATGCGCCGGCCGTCTGCGTGCTGGACACCGGGATCGCCCAGGAGCACACGCTTCTCAAGCCCTCGCTTCACGAGCGCGCCTACTCCGTCGTGCCCGGGGCGACGCGGGCCGACCGCGCCGGACACGGTACCCAGATGGCTGGCCTGGCACTGTTCGGAGACCTTGCCGCAGCCTTGGAATCCCAGGACCCGGTGGTGCTCGGACACGGCCTGGAATCAGTGAAGATCCTGCACGAAAGCCAAGCCCCGGCCGCGCTTCCCCGCACGTTCGCCGAGACCACAGCCAACGCGGTAGCGACGGCTGAGATCGGAAACGGCGGGCCAGCACCGTCCGGCCGGGTCTTCTCGATGGCCGTCACCCGGCAATCCGGCGACGGTGTGAACGGCACCGACGGCACACCAACCCTGTGGTCAGCAACCCTCGACGCCCTGGCCGCGGGCACGGACGTTGCCGTACGCGATGACCGCATCGAACTGATCGGTGCGCCTGACCCCGACGCCTCGCGGCTGATCATCGTGAGCGCCGGCAACATCCGCGGGCCCCTGCCCCAGGACATGCGCTCCGAGACCGGCGGGCTGGACCCGCTCCAGATATCCGACCTCTCTCGCATCGAAGAGCCCGCGCACGCGCACAATGTGCTGACCGTCGGCGCTTACACCGACCTCGACACCGTCCCTGACCGACCCGAGTTCAAAGGGTTCCGTCCCCTGGTCGCGCCCGGTGGCCTGTCGCCGTTCAGCAGAACCTCGGTGGCACTGACCGACGCAGCCGTGACCAAGCCCGACATCGTCCTGGAAGGCGGCAATCTGCTCGTCGCCCCGGACGAAAGCCTGTTGGACGAACACGAGCTGCTGAGTGTCGCCACCACCCATCACGACCCCGCCCGTCAGCTGACCTGGACCAACGCCACCAGCGCCGCCACCGCACAGGCAGCCGCGCTTGCCGCCCTGGCCATGCGCACCTACCCCGGCCTTCGCCCTGAGACGATCCGGGCCCTGCTCGTCCACGAAGCCCAGTGGACGCCCGCCATGGTCGACCAGGGACTGTTCAAGACCACTGGTACGCCCAAGCTCGCCAAGGGCATCCTGATGCGGCAGGTGATCCGCCGCTACGGCTGGGGCGTGCCTACCGCCGAACGGATCCTCAGCAGCGCCTCCAACGCCGTCACGATGATCGTCGAAAATTCCCTGGTGCCGTTCAAACGCGCACCGGGCAGCCAGGTCAAACTGGCGGAACTCAAACTCCACCAACTGCCCTGGCCACTGGAGCAACTCCGCGATCTGGCTGAGACAACCGTCGACCTCCGCGTCACGCTCGCCTACATGATCGAACCCAACCCCGGACGCCGCGGCATGCTCGGCCGCTACAGCTACGCCTCGCACGGGTTGAGATTCGCGATCAAGGGCCCCACCGAATCCGGGGACGCCTTCCGGAGCCGGCTCGCCGAACAGGCAGAGCACGAATCCGACGGAACCGGCAGCCCGAAGGCGTTCGAATCCAACCCCCGCTGGCTGGTTGGCCCGAAATTCCGGAACCTCGGGTCGTTGCACGCAGACATCTGGCGCGGATCAGCCGCAGAACTGGCGGACTGCGGCATGCTGGCGGTCTACCCCGTGGGCGGATGGTGGAAGGCGAACAAGCGCGCAGACCGGATCGGTCTACCTGTCAGTTATGCGCTCCTTGTCTCCCTGCGGACCCCGGACATCACGACCGACCTGTACACCCCCATCGCCACTCAGCTCGGTGTACCGGTGACGGTCTCGCCCTCTGCGCAGACCGACATCACCGACGGCATCTCCGTCCAGATGGAGTTCGGCTGGTGACACGCGAGGACGCAGGAGATAGCGCCCGACCGTCGGTCAAAGCGCTCCTCATCGGGGACAGCGCAGACCCGCACATAAAAGCGGTCGTCGAGCAGCTGCCCGCACGTGGCACCGTCGTCGTCGACGCCTCCACGCTCCCGCAAATACTGCAGCGCCTCGGCCTGGGGCACAGCACCCTGATCGACGAGACGGGACAGCCCGTCGACCTCGCCGGTTCACACCCCGCCGCCCGCGGTTGGATCAGGCGCCTCGCCCCGGCTGGCTGGGACGATGGCCCGAGACTGGGGAGTCACGCAGCCGCACGCCTGGCCTCGCGCATGACTCTTCTGGCCGCCCTACTGCGAGACGCCAGCACCAACTGGCTGTGCAACGTCGATTCTCTTTTCGCTGCAGAGAACAAGATCGTCCAATACAGGGCGGCTCGTGCCGCTGGGATACGTGTACCGGAAACGCTGGTGAGTGCCGGAACAGCCGAACTCACGGCTGCCTTCGGCGAACGCTTTGTCGTCAAGCCTCTTGGGCCGGGAAGTTTCACGGATGACCAAGGGAACAATCGCATCGTGCACACCCAGGTCGTCACCGCCAACGAGCTCGCCGGAGCTGACTTGCTCGGCGCACCGTTCCTCGCCCAGCAGTTGCTCGTCGCCCAGGCACACCTGCGGGTCGTGACCGTTCGCGCACAAGCCTGGACAGCGGAACTGGACGCCACCGGGCTTCCCCTGGACTGGCGGGAGGCCGCGTCGGCCCATCATTCCTTCGCACAATCCGCTGGCTGGCCGACAGTGGAGCGCCAGGCAGTGCATCTCGCCAGGGCGCTGGGAACAGGATTCAGCTGCCAAGACTGGATTGTCGATTCCGATGGCCCAGCGTTCGTCGATCTCAACCCCGGTGGTCAATGGCTCTTTCTGCCGGACAGCCTGACACGGCGCGTCGCCGAGCGTCTTGCCAAATGGCTGCGAGGCAACTGACTTGACCGCTATCACCGGTAGATTCGTAGAGGCGCGCCTCTACCTGCACTACTGTGTAACTCTTCTGCATCCCGGCCACAATCTTCCCACCTTTGCGGAACCCTCACCCTATACCGGGAACCTGGAACACTTCCAAGAATCCGATCACGTCCACCTAGTAGAGGAGGGGCGCCGACAACTGGACCGCCAGAGCGCAGATCTGGAACGCATCCGGAACCGCGCCGGCGCCCTGGCCACCGTCTCCCTCGGGCTCACAGCCGCTGCAGTCGCGAAATCCGCTGACGTATTCACACATCACTGGCCGATCATCGCCCTGTGGGCGGCGTCGTGCCTCCTGGCCTCCCTTGCCGTAGCCGGAGCCGCCGCAGTCCTCGCGGGGCAAGCAGTCCTCGGACGTACTGACGCCCGCCTGGCAGGACAAAGCCCTCGCCCGACAGTCAAGCACCTGGCCGCCGCGTACGTACACCAGGTCAGCATTGGCGAAGAGACCGTCAGGACGTTCCTGACCGTCTTCCGAGACGCAGTCACCCTGGCGGTGATCTCCGCGCTCATGTTCGTGTCAGTGCTGGCCTTTACACTCGATGGTCACCAGACTTCGAGAAGGGATCCCACGTGCCCGATCTCTACCAGTTGTTCGCAGAGCTCCCAACCATGACAGCTCCCGCAGAGTCTGCGGCGACGCCCTCCGCCCCCGCCCCCGGACCCCGGGACAATCTACACAGCGTCCGTGGAGACGATCGACAACGACCGGAGCGGCATGCTCCTGGGTGCCGTGAACATCTAGGCACCGCTCATTGGCGCCCCGGCTCGGATCCCGGCCCCAGCGCACGGTTGGCTATGCAGTACAGCTTTTACTCGATAAAACTCAGAACCTCCCTCGTTTCGCAGCCTCTCGTCCGTCCGTGCCTCGATCGCCGCTCTGAGATTCCGCACGTGACACTTGCCATCAACGCCCTGACCGTCCCGGGCCTGGCTACTTGAACGCCTGATCCGGCTCATTCGGCTGGTCGTAGGCGGTCAGGAGGTGTTCGATGCGTTGGTTGTTGATGGATTGGCGGTCGTAGAGGCATTTGGCGTAGCGGGTGAGAAGGACTTCGACGCTGTTGCCGGCGCGTTGGGCGACTTCGGCGGGGTCGGCGCCGGCGGCGAGCCAGGTGGACAGGGCGGAGTGCCGCAGGTCGTAGGGGCGTTTGGCGAGTGGGGTGGCGGCGAGTTCGGGCGGGAGGGCCAGGGTGCGGGCTTCTTTCCAGACGCGGTGGACGATGGTGTAGCCGACGATGTTGCCGCGTTCGGTGAAGAACAGCCGCCCGTCCTGCGCGGTGCCGAACGTCTCGACGCTGTCGCGCCAGATCGCGACCAGGGGTGGTGGCAGGGGCACGATGCGGACCTCGCCGGGCGGCCGGTTCTTCAGCCCGCGCTCATCGTGGAACTCACCACTGTCGGTCCACTTCTTGCCCGCCTGGGGGCGGGTGCGGTGCAACACCAGGCGTCCCCAGCCGGTCCCGGGCAGGGTGCAGTCCGGCAGGGTCACCGCGACGGCCTCCTCCGGGCGCAAGCCCGCGTAGTACATGCCCGCGAACAAGCCCACGAGTCGACGCCCCTTGGCCCGCCTGTAGCCGCCAACGTAGGAGAGCGCGGCCAGCAGGTTCTGAGCCTGTAGGGGGTTGATCACCGACCGCGGGTCGACCGACCTGGCCTGCTTCGGAACCCGCCAGCGCACCTGCTTCAGCGGATGACTGCCCAGGTCCCCCTGCTCCATCGCGTAATACAGGGCGTTCACAAGGACCTTGCGCTTGCGCCGCACCGTCTCCAGCGCCGCCGCGCTCCCGTCGCGCCTCAGACGCAGCGCCTCCAGAACACCGCGGGCCACGACCGGGTCGTGGAAGTCGACCAGCGGCCTCGATGCCTTCGCCACCCACGCCAGGACCAACCGGTCCCGAGCGGGGATGTCGTGCTCGCTCGCACCCGGGCCCAGGAACGCCCACGAGCGCAGCGCGCGGTGCAGCACATCCTCACCAGGCCGGCCCGGCACATCCCACAGCATCGCCCTCGTGACCAGGGCCAGCGCCTCACTCGTCTCATTGCGCGTCGTCGCCGCCCGCCCCACCCAGTGGTCACGCGCGTAGGCGACAGCGAAGGCGTACCAGGTCAGCTCCGACGGCCCCCGAGACCCGTAAGGCCCCGGACCGGACGGAGCCAGCCCCACCCGGATCGCCCGCGCCAGCTCCGCACCGAACTCACCCGCCGCCGCAGTCACACCCCGGCCGCGAGCCACCGGGACGTCATGCCGGAACTCCCGCCTCCGCTGGCGGCCGATCACCAGCCCGCTGCCCGCCCCGCTCAACGCGCCCTGCACCAGCTGCTGCACCATGCCCACGCCCCTCACGTCGAGGAGGCAGGACTGCCCACCAAGCAAAGCCACCATCCGCACCACCACCCGAACGGCCCAACCCAGTCGCGGGATAACCCCGTTCTGCCCACATCGGCGTGACCGCGACGGTCTACGCCCACGTCCGACTCCGCCTCCAGCGACAAGCCGTCGACCTCTTCGGCCACGCACTCGGGAACCCTGAGCAGCCCTCTCCCGAGCCGACAACGGCGACGACCCGCCGGTTTGTGCAGCACCCGTCCGCTGACATCGCCGTCAACTACTGCCGTCAAGACACTCAAAGAGCCCCACAGGAAGTAAATCCAGTGGGGCTCTTTAGCCCTTCGTAAAAGCGAAGTCTCGTGCTCCATCGACGCTGAAGCGGAGACCCCTCAAATCAGTTTCAGATCATCAATGGAGACTTCAGCCATGGCGTGACCATCCCGCAACTCCCAAGGCCGATATCCGACGATCGGGCGAGGCATTCCGGGCCCCCATGAATCCCACGATTGGAACGAGTCGATCCTTCCTAGCGCTGGACCATACGGGCCAATCACCGCGCCTGCGGTGACCGCCTGCGAGAGAAACCGAAGGAGCTTCTTGACCTCGCCAAATCCAGGTTCCGAATCTCTGCTCCAACATCCGAGCCATGAAACCGGGGGCGTCGAATCCGCTGCGCGGACGCAGACCCATGTCCTCTCAGCGCGCTCCTCATCCCCGCGCAGCACATACGCGGTGAAGTGCAGCGGAGCGTCCAGTCGAACCGCAACGCCGTTCATCGCCCTCCGATCATGATCTCGACAAGCGTGTTGGGATCCATTCGCCCAGATAGAACCCGATTGGCGATTTCAGCCGTCCGATTATTGCCATCAACGATATTGAGGCGCGATCCGGGGAAGTTAATATCGTCTCCCGGTACGTATTCCCTGAATCCTGTTATTGGCTCCCGCCCATTGGGCCCACCAAACCGAATCAGATCCTCATTCGACAAAGCCGAGACCCCTCCATGCCCAGCATCCACGCTGCCATACATCTGCTCGTCACTTGTGGGGTTTCCAGCAACCCGGTCCAGCATCTCTCCAGCCCTTGCATAGAATCTGGTCGGCTGCGAATGAACCGGCAAGTCAGCTTGGGCTGAATTTGTCGGGCAACCAGTATTGTGCACCAGGATCGGTGTACCGCCCGCCACAACATAGTACGTGTGGAGTTGCTGGACGGTCAGGTTCCAGCGGTTTGCGGTTCCGGGGGTGGCTTGGGTGGCGAGAACGGTGACGTGGGTGTTCGTCGCCGTGTTGAGCGCGTCTCCCGGCTTCAGGTTGCCGGCCGCGACCCATGCCTTGTCGGTGTCGTCCCAGAACGGATGGTTGGAGGTCGTGTGAAGGGTGCCCTTCTTGCCGTCCGCACCCTCGACCGTTACATCCAGCAGGTCCTTGTCGTGGTTGATCCAGATGGCCTGGACCTTCCGGGGACCCTTGTGCTTGCCCGTCGAGGGGTCGGCCGACTCGACCTCGTCGCCCGCCTTGATCTTGCCGATGGGCTTCGTCTTGCCCGCGCTCATCAGGACCGGTGTGTCAGGAGAGAAACTGCAGTCCCCCGAGGATCCGCCGGAAGCCCGCCGACCCCCACCACCGCCTCCGTGGCCCTCTCCGGCAGTGAAACTGTCGGCCCCTGCAAGGTCCGCGACGACCGCGGAGCCCGCCGCGACGGTGTCCAGACCGGCTGTCTCCGCGGCGACACTCACGCCGGCGGCGGAGGCTGCGACGGTGGCCATGCTCGCGCCGGCACCGCCTGCCGAGGCTTCCAGGAACGCCTGTCCTGCTGCGACCGCGATCTCGGGTGCGGTGGCCACGAGAGCGATCGCGGCAACGATGGCCAGCGCGATCAACGCCGCCAGCAGGATCTGCTCGGCATGCACCTCGACTTGGCAGCCCACGTTGTACCAGGAGCAGTGCCGGTGCGCGGCCTCGGCAACGGCGCCCTTCTCCAGCTTGGCGCGGGCGGCCGAGGCCGCCTCCTTCTTCGACTGCGCCTCGATCGCGGCACGGTCGGCGTCCGCCTGCTGGGCGTTGTAGTCGCTGCACGTCGTCGCTGTGCAGTCCGCGCCGAAGCCCTCTTCCTGGGCCTGGTGCTGCGTGATCGGCGGCGCGCCGGGCATGGTCGGGGTGTTCGCGGTGGGATCGGCCCACCAGTTGTCCATGCCGGTCGGGTCGGAGCCGCTTGCGGGGTTGTCGGCGGCGTAGGTGTAACCGCCCATTTGGCTCGGGTCGCCCGCCTCGAAGATCGGGTCGGGTGACAGGAAGCGGCCCTGGACCGGGTCGTACTGGCGTGCTCCGAGCAGGTCGAGGCCGCTGCCGGGGTCGGACGGCTGGCTGAGGAAGCCGCGGGTGTCGTACGGCGAGACCCACGCGGAAGGGAGTGCCCCGCGGGTGTTGCCGTAGGGGTCGTAGAAGCGGCGGGTCACCGCGTCGTTGGCGGCGTTGACCAGCAGCGTGCCGGTGCCCTGGAGCCCGGCCAGTTGGTAGGAGAGCTTGCCCGAGCTGTCCCGGATGATCTCGGTGCCGTCCGGCCCGGTGTAACTGCGGATCGCGTTCTCGGTGGAGGCGCCGCCCTGGGTGTTGAGCGTGATCTGCTCGACGCCGCCGAACAGGAACAGGGTCTTGGTGCCGTCGTCGTCCTGCTCCAGGAGGGAGCCGTCGCCGCCGTAGAGGTAGCTGCTGGTGTGGGCGGTGCCGTCCGGCCCTGTGGTGGTTGCGGTGGCGGTGCGGCCCTGGACGTCGTATGTCAGCGCCTGGTGGGTGGTGCCCGCGCCGGTACCGGTCGCGTTGGTGGTGCGGGTGATGGTGTCGCCGGCGTCGTCGTAGCCCAACTGCTGGCTGGAGTCGGTGGCGGGACCGGTGGTGGTGACGCTGCCGGCCCGGTTCGGGTCGGTGGTGGCCTTGGTGGCATCGACACCCGGGTAGTCGACCTGCTGCACGGTGTTGGCGGCGGAGTTGCCGGCCGGGTCGTGCTGGACCAGTTCGGTCCGGTCGCCCAGCAGGTCGTAGCTGTAGCTCTGCCAGTAGGGGCCGGCCCGCCGACGGTGGTCTGGTTCGGGTGTGCGGGGTTCGCCGTCGCCGTGGGCGAGGTGCTGGTGCAGCCGCCGAGTCCACCGGCCGGCACGCTGGTCTGGCTCTGCTGGGACGGGTCCTCGGTGATGGTGCCGGTGTCGGTCCATGCCTGGGTCAGCCGCTGGAGCGAGTTGTAGTCGAAACACTGGAGGTCGTGCGCGCCTTCGGCGATCTGCCAGTCGTCGACCGCGGTGATCTCGCCCGCGGCGTTGTACCGGTAGTCCGTGCGGTCGACTTCCGCGTCGGACTGCTGCAGCGAGGCCGAGGTGTCCAGGACCCGCCCGGTAGCCTGGTCGTCTACTCCGCGGCCTACGGCCCCGACACCGCCCTGGCGGCCCCGGCCACCCTGGGCACCGTCGCCACCGACGCCGCTGCCTCCTGGGCGCTGAACAACACCGTCCCGAACGCCCCGGCCCAAGCCCTCGACGCCGACACCTGGGCACTGACCCCGACCACCGACGCCGCCGGCAACCCCGTCGCGGTCGCGGCCGACACCAACACCGACAACCCCGCAACCGGCCCGGCCGGCAACACCGTGCTGACCGGTGACAACGCGGAGGCCACCGGAGCCGCCAGCTTCAACGGCTCCAGCGACTACCTCGCCACCGCCGCCCCCGCCCTGACGACCGGTCACGACTTCACCATGGAGGTCACCGCGCAGCAATCCATCGACACCAGCGGCGACGTGCCGCAGGCTGCCACCCAGGACGTGGCCTGCCAGATGGCGGGCACCGGGGCCGCGGACCTGTGCCTCGGCGACAGCGGACCGGGCACCCCCTGGTTCGTCACCATGACCGGCGCCGACGGCACCGTCACCGCCCAGAGCACCAGCGACTGGGCCGACGGCAGCACCCAGGACCTCGTCGCCACCTACAGCGCCGCCAGCAGGACCATCACCCTCTACCTGGACTCCTGCCTCGCCGACACGGAAACCGTCACCAGCCCGCAGTTCACCCCCACCGCCCGACTCGTCCTGGGCGCACGCGGCACCACCGCCGACGCCACCGGCACCGTCCCCGACGCCTTCGACGGCACCGCACAACACCTGTCCGTCAAGCCCTACGCCGACGCACCCGACACCGCCGACTGCGACCCGCAAAGCGCCCCGGTCGTCACCGACCCCTCCGGCCTGTCCGACGAGGAAGTCATCACCACCAGCGACAACCCCGGCCAGTACCGGGTCTTCCTCGCAGGTTCGGCCCTCCCCCTGAGCCAGGACGACCTCGCCGCGGACGGCGACATCTACCAGACCGGCTCCGCCGTCACCGTCACCGACAGCCTCTGGAAGGACCTGCCCACCACCCTGCCCGACGGCATGACCGTCACCGACGCCTCCGGCGCCGACCCCACCACGTACGAAACGCTCGCCGGAGCGGCGGTCCCGCTCACCGCGGACGAGGCCGCCGGCGGCGCCTTCGCCGCCCCCGTCGCGGTACCGACCGCATGGCTCGGCACCGCCGACCACGCCAGGCCGGCCGACGGCACCCTGGTCGACGACGCCACCGGCAGCGACAGCAACCAGTACGTCCTGGTCGGCGGCACCGCTGTCCCGATCACCTCCGACGACGAGGGCTACCTCGGCTACGACTTCACCCAGTCCGTCGCCGTCCCGCCGACCTGGCTGGCCCAAGCCGTCACCGCCACGCCCGCCGACGGCACCTTCGTGATCGACCCGACCAACACGTTCACCGCGTACACCCTCCAAGGAGGCGCGCTGGTCGTCAGTGACGACGACACCAGCACCGCCCTCCCCGTCCCACCGAGCTGGATCGAATCCCCGCCCGGCTACGAAGGCTGACCCCAATCAGCCCTGCGCACTGGCCCCGCCCCGCACCCAGCGGCGCGGGGCCGCCGCAGGACATCACGCAGCCGGGTCGGCTCGATAGCAAAGATCCAGCTGTGGCTCGCGCACGGTGGCGTCAACCGCAGCCGCGGAGAACCCTGCAGACCAGCCGGTCCCGAGCGGGGATGTCGTGCTCGCGCGTCCCGCGCCCGGAACTCCCGCTGCCGCCAGCGGCCGATCACCAGCCCGCCACCCACACCGGTCAACCCGCCCTGCACCAACTGCTGCACCGGGCCCATTCCCCGCACGTCGAGGAGGCAGGGTCGCCCATCACCCAAGCCGCCATCCGCCCCCCGAACGGCCACGGACTGCCAGCGCACCGAACGGGGTACCGATACCCGGTGACCGACCGACGCCGGACAGCCTGACAGCACCTCAGATTTCAGCTCGGAGCGAGTGGCGTATTTGTGGCGCAGAGCGCATGATAAAGCATCAGATAACGCTCTGACCTGCGCAAATTCCGGAAGGAGCTCCGGCCTCCGGAGCCGTGTGCGCAGGTTCGAATCCTGCCGGGGGCACCACCGGACTAAGGCTCTGACCAGCAGAAACGCCGGTCAGAGCCTTTCTTGTACCTGCCACAAACGCACACGGCCTCCTGACTGCTGCTCTCTTCGAGCTCAGAACGCATCGTGCAGGCCCGCCCGGCAGCCACTCCCCCACCTTCGCACTGGTCAGCGGCCCTGGACGGCCTAGCCGAAGGACAGCGCCCCCTACCCTGGGGGCCGGTCGTACAGCCTGAGTGCCCTGCCGCCACTTCCCTACAGAAAACGGCCCTGGCCTGCCCGGACGCGGCGAGATCCCTCGGAAACGCAAGCGGCCCCGAGGGTCGTCACTCTGGCTAACAGTGGCTGACACAATTTTCCAACCTGCTGCGGTAGTGAACCGTTCCGGGTTCGGTAGAGACCGATTTCGTGAAAGGATCGAGTCACGGCACGTCCTCCCTTTATCCCGCTGAGCTGCGGCGACGTGCGGTGCGCATGGTCGCCGAGGTGCGCCCGGACTACGAGACCGAGTGGGCCGCGATGAAGGCGGTCGCGAGCAACCTCGGCGTCGGTGCGGCCGAGACGGTGCGCCAGTGGGTCCGCCGGGACCAGATCGACTCCGGTACCCGGCCCGGGACGACGACGGAGGAATCAGCGCAGGTCAAAGCACTGAAGAGGGAGGTCGCCGAGCTCAGGCGGGCGAACGAGATCCTCAAGGCGGCCTCGGCTTTCTTCGCGGCCGAGCTCGACCGGCCACATCTTCGCTCGTGACGTTCATCGACGAGCACCGGGACCGCTTCGGCGGCGTCGAGACGATCTGCACCGTGCTCACCGAGCACGGCCTCAGCACCGCCCCGTCCACCTATCACGCCGCCAAGGCCCGCCCGCCCTCGGCCCGAACCGTGCGCGACGCGGAACTGAAAGTCCTGGCCCAGGAGGTTTTCGAGACCAACTACGCGTCTACGGGGCCCGCAAGATCCGGCACCACCAGCGGCGGCAGGGGCACCAGGTCACCCGCTGCACGGTCGAGCGGCTGATGCGCGAACTCGGTGGCAACGCATACGACAACGCCCTGTGCAGACCCGGTCTGCCTTCCAACGGCGCTTGCGCGAGGCGGTCATGGCTCAGGGAAAGCGCAGGGTGAGAATGAGTCCCCCTCGGTGCCGGGTCGCGCCGTCAGCGTGGCGCAGTGGGCCTCGGCAATCGAAGAGGCGATGGACAGGCCCAGCCCGTGGCCCGTGGTAGCGGTGCGATCCCCGTCGAGGCGGCGGAAGGGTTCGAACAAGTCAGGTATCCGTTCGGACGGCACGGGGGGGCCTGTGTTGGCCACCGTCACCCATGGGGCGTCGAACCGTACGAGGACGTGGCCGCCGGGGTGGTTGTACTGGATGGCGTTGCGGATCACGTTCGTCAGCAGGTGATGCAGCAGAACGGGGTCGCCGGAAACATTCAGTGGGGCATCGCTGTCGACATCGACGTGCACGCCGTTCCGGGTTGCCTCGGAGCCGAGTTCCGCGGACACGAGCCTTGCGGTGGCTGTGAGGTCCACGCTCTCGGTCTGCTCCAGGGCGCGGTCGCTGCGGGCCAGCAGCAGAAGGGCGTTGATCAGCTGTTCGGCCTCGCGGTTGGCGGCGAGCAGGTCCTCACGGACGGCGGCGAGGCCCTCGGGAAGGGGGTCGGAGAGACCGACCTGGAGGCTGGCACGCTGGACGGCGAGAGGCGTTTTGAGTTCGTGGGAGGCGTTAGCGACAAAGCGGCGTCGACTCTCGAAAGACTTCTCCAGCCGATCCAGCATGGTGTCGAATGTGTCGGCGAGGCGGTGAAGTTCGTCGTCGGGGCCGACGAGCGCGAGGCGCTGGTGGAGGTTCTGTTCGCTGATGCGGCGGGCGGCCTCGGTCATGGAGACGACGGGGCGCAGCGCCCGCCCGGCCAGCCACCATCCGAGCAGTCCGGCAAGGAGTGCCATGATCAGCAGCCCGACGGCCGACCAGAGCACCGTCTGGCGCAGCGCGGTAGTCTGCACGGCCTGCACCGTCTCGTCGATCATCCGGATCTCGGCGACATCGTGGTCGGGCCTGGCCAGGGATGGTTGCGTTCTCCCCGTGGAGTGCCACGGCACGTTCGGGACCGCGCTGCCGGCCTCCGTACCGTACGTGGTCTCCATTCCATCGACCTGCTGCGCCGTCCCGTAGCGGGCGAGCACCACCACGAAGGCCAGCAGGGCGACCCCAGTGAGCAGGAAGAGCCCGGAGATGGCCGCGGCGAGGTGGGCACGGAAAGGCAGTCTCCTCAGCAGCGCCCGGAGATTCATTCGCACAGCCGGTACCCCTTTCCCTTGTCGACGAGGATCAGGCCGTCGTCACCGAGTTTGCTGCGCAGCCGGCTGACGGTGACACGGACCGCGCTGGTGCGCGGGTCGAGGTGTTCATCCCAGACGGTGCGTAGGAGTTCGTCGTGGGGCACTGGGGCGCCGTCCGCCCGGAGCAGCCGGCACAGGACCGCGAATTCCTTCGGTGTCAGCTCCAGTGGCCGGCCGTCCACGGACACGTTGCGCCGCGTCTCGTCCATGGTGATGCTTCCGAAGCGCAGCACAGTGGGCGGCGGCTTGGGGACGCGGCGGCCCAACGCCCGCACCCGGGCCACAAGTTCGGTGAAGTCGAAGGGTTTGGCCAGGTAGTCGTCCGCGCCGAGCGCGGTAAGACCGTAAATCGTGTCCGAGAGTCCGCCGGCCGCGGTCAGCATCAGTATTCGCGGCACGTCGGAGCGTTCGCGCAGCCGCAAGCACACTTCGTCGCCTGTCATGACCGGCAGGTCGCGGTCGAGGATCAGCACGTCGTAGGCGGTGGCCTGACACATCCGCTCGGCCTCGTCGCCGGTGGCGGCGATGTCGACGGCCATCGTCTGGCGGCGCAGGCCGGTGGCGATGGTACGGGCGAGGACGTGGTGGTCCTCGGCTACCAGGACTCTCATGCCCCCATCAAACCAAGACCGCGATTGCGGCCGAATAAAGGCGCCGGGCGATGTGCTTCAGCTGGCCGACGCTGTAGCGCGTCGGCCGGAGAAGACGCCCGGATCCGAAACCCGCGTGCTCGGTCAGGGCCAGACGGAACCTTATTCCGCTGTAACACCCTTATCTCGCCGCAAACAGCGGGCTGCTTGTGTCTTCGGCATGAACTTCGTCAAGCGTGCCGGGATGAGCCTTGGCGGCAGAAAGTCCAAGACGGCGGCCCTGCTGGCGATCTTCGTCGTGATGTGCGCCCTCATCTTCGGCGGTTTCCTGTTGCAGGCCGCCGCCGCCCGCCAGGTAGCGGGCGCGCAACGCACCATCGGCGTCGACGTGACCGTCCAGAAGAAGAGTCTCACCCCAGCCCTGGTTGACCGGCTCGGCACCTTTTACCTGGTGCACCGCTATACCCCTGAGCTTCCGGTCCGGGCTGGGGCGCGCGACTTCACGCCGCTGACGTCGAGCACGCCGAAGCCGGGCGGCGGCAGCACCGGGAAGGAGGAGCAGCAGGTCCCGCTAACCGTGCACGGTGTCCGTGACTCGGGCATGCTGTTGCCGTTCTCGTACGGCTCGACGAAGATCACGGCGGGCCGCGGCATCAATCCCGGTGACGCGGGCCGCGGCACCGCGGTGATCGAGCAGCGCCTGGCCGACAAGAACCACCTGAAGGTGGGCGACACCATCCAGGTGCGCTCCACGGACGGCAAACGCACGGCAGCCCTGACGGTCGTCGGTGTTTTCCAGGACGCGACCCAGGACCCGTCGGGGTGGACGCCACCGCACGAACTGCCCGGCAACACCTTGTACGTACCGGTGGGCACGGCGCGGGAGCTCGCTACCGGTACGGCTTCGGTCAGCGACGCGATGTTCAGGATCGGATCGCCGGACCAAGCCGAGCGGCTGCACGCCCAGGCCGAGCGGCTCCTCGGAGCGGGCAGTTTCGACTTCCGCGTCAACGACAAAGCCTACCGGGACCAGGTCCGGCCCATTCAGCAGGTGGGCACCTTCGCGGCGCTGATCGTCTGGGTGGTCGGGCTGGCCGGTGCTCTGATCCTCGGCCTTATCGTGACGCTGCAGATCCGCGAACGGCGCGCCGAACTCGGAGTGTTGCTCGCGATGGGTGAGAAGAAGTGGAAGCTCATCGGCCAGCACGCCGTGGAGGTGACGGCTGTGGCTTTGCCTGCCGTCGCGCTCGCGGCGCTGGCCGGGCGGTTGGCCGGACAGCCCGCGGGTGACGCGTTCCTTGGCCGTCAGGACGACAAGCCGGCCGCGGCCGACCGTGTACCGGATGCCGATATCGCCCCGCCCACGCTACGGGTCGAGCCGGCCATCGTCGGCAAGGTCGCTGGCATCGAACTCGGTATCTCCCTTGTCTCCACTGCCATCCCGGGAATCGGGATTCTGCGCCTGCACCCCCGCTCCATCCTCGCTGACATCGAATAGCCGGCATTGACCGCACGACCGGTCAGCAACACCCGAACGGCCACCGACGGCCCGGACCGAGAAAGCCAGTCTCCATGAACTTCGTCAAACGCGCAGGCCTCAGCCTGTGGGCTCGCAAGGGCCGCACCCTCATCGTCTTCGCCGCTTTCCTCGTCATCTCCGTGATGGCCCTGGCCGGCGTCCTGATCAACGACGCGACGGCCCAGGCCGAGCAGGACGCCAAGCGCTCCGTGGGCGCCGAGGTCAACCTCGAGATGGATATGCGTCAGATGGCCAGTGGCGGCAGCATGCAGGCCCCGCGCATCGATGCCACGACCGTCGACAAGCTCGGGGCTCTCCCCCAGGTGCAGAAGTACACGTACTCGATGTTTGACCGCGCCATTCTCAAAGGCAAGTACACGTTGGTCGAGGGCGGCCCGGCCGACCCGATGGGCCCCGGCGGCACCGCGAGCGTCGGCATGCTCGACACCTCGCTGCTGCCCGACTTCCGCAACGGCAAGTTCAAGCTCCTGTCTGGTGAGCACCTCACGGTCGCCGACAAGGACAAGAAGCTGCTGCTGATCGAGGAGCGGCTGGCCAAGAAGAACGGTCTCAAGGTCGGCGACAAGATCACACTGACCGGCAACGACGAGAAGACAACGGCCGACTTCACTGTCGGCGGCATCTACCGCGACCCGCGCCCCAGCACCGAACCCGACACCGAATACGGCGTCAGCCCGGCCAACATGTTGTACGGGACGGTGGGCGGCCTCTCCGCACTCAACTCCGAAGGGAACGGACCGCTCCAGGTGAGCCAGGCGACCTTTCTCCTCCAGGACGCTGATATGCAGGGCGCGTTCGAGGAGAAGGCGAAGCGGATTGCCGGCTCGGCGCTCGACGGCTTCAAGCTGGATGTCAACGACAAGGCCATCCAACAGATGACGGGCCCACTCAAAAGCATCCGCTCCACGGCTACCGTCGCCATGTGGCTGATGGCCCTCGCCGGTGCGGCCGTGCTCGCCCTCCTGGTCAACCTCGCCGTCAAGCAACGCCGCAAAGAGTATGGCGTCCTGCTGGCGATGGGTGAGAAGAAGGGCAAGCTCATCGCCCAGCAGGCCCTGGAAATCCTCGTGGTCGCCGCCGTCGCCATCGGTCTGAGCTCCTTGTTCGCCCCGAGCCTGACCCAGAGCGCCAGTCAGTCGCTGCTCGGCGAAGAAGCCTCCTCCGCACAGAAGAAGATCGACTCGTGGAAGCCTCCGGCTCCCGGCAGCACCGGCATCGACCAGGGCATCGACCCGAATGACAAGCCTGTCGAGAATGCCGACCCCATCGACAAGATCACGGTGGTGCTCGCCCCGGCTGACCTCATCACCGTCGGAGCCGTCGGCCTCGGCATCGGCCTGCTCGCCACCGCGGTCCCGGCCGGCGCCGTGCTCCGCCTCAACCCCCGCGCCATCCTCACGAAGGGCAAATGACCCGTCATGACCAGCGCCATCATCACCTCACCGGTCCTGCGTCTCGCTGACGTCAGCCACACCTACTACGGCCAGCGCCGCAAAACCACCGTCCTCAAGAGCATCGACTGCACCTTCGAACGCGGCACCTTTTACGCCATCCTGGGCCCTTCCGGCAGTGGCAAAACCACCCTGCTCAGTCTCGCCAGCGGCCTCGACACCCCCACCTCCGGCGCGATCACCTTCGACGGCAAGGACCTCACCGCCCTGGGCCTGGGCCGCTACCGCAACAAGCACGCCGCCACGATCTTCCAGCAGTACAACCTCCTCCCCTACATGACGGCCCTCCAGAACGTCACCACCGCCATGGAAATCACCGGCACCAAACCAGCGACCGGAAGCCGAAAGGCCCACGCGCTGCAACTGCTTGAGAAGGTCGGCCTCGACAGGGCAATGGCCACCCGCAATGTGCTGCAGCTCTCCGGCGGCCAGCAGCAGCGCGTCGCCATCACTCGTGCCCTCGCGTGCGATGTCGACATCCTCTTCGCCGACGAACCCACCGGAAGCCTCGACGAGGACACCGCCCAGGGCATCATCGACACCTTCCGCGAACTCGCCCACGAACAGGGCAAATGCGTGGTCGTTGTCACTCACTCCCAACAACTGGCCGCCCAGTCCGACCACGTTCTCCACCTGCGCAAGGGCAAGCTCACGGGCCAGGCGAACGCTCGATAGAGGACGCGCGTTGTGTCAGGTGTGCACGGTGACCGGGGGGCCGACCGCGGGCGCGAAGGCGGTCTCGAAATCGTGCCGCGATCGCCGTGAACATACCGTCGCTCTGCTGGCCGAGCGCCACGCCCAGGCAGGCGGGCACACCGACCGCGATCGTCGCGGCGGCGCCGATCGGCCAGTCGCAGGACACGCCTGTTCGCGGCAGAGATAGGTCCGCGCGACGTTGCGCACCACATCGAGTGCTGTCAAGCAGCGACCCCTGGCCAGCTCGGCTGAGGGGAGGAACCCGCCCCCCGTTGACCTATGGAACATAGCTATTTAGCATAGCAAACATGCAGGATGCGGATATCGAACGACTACGCAATCAGCTCAAGCTGCTCCAGCACCGGATGCGCCGAGAGGCGCTTCCGGTCGCCGGACTCTCTCGGAGTGCGACCCGCGTGCTGGGTGCGGCGGCGCGCTCGGCGCAGACCCGGCCGGGCGATCTCACCGACCGGTTGCAGATGACCACCTCGAACATCGCCGCGGCCCTGCGGGAGCTCGAGGCGGCCGGACTGGTCTTTCGCGAACGGGACGAGCAGGACCGCCGGAAGGTCCGCGTCGTCCTGACACCCCAGGGCCAGGACGTGGTCGCACAAAGCCGGCGCGAACGCGACTCCTGGCTCGGCCAGGCCATCGAGACGGTCCTCGACCCCGAAGAGCAGGACCTTCTACTGCGGGCCGGGAACTTGCTCCAACGCATCGCCGGATACGAGCCACCCCAGTCCTGAACACCCCCGTGGAGCACCGCGCGGACCGCGCCCCACGGGGCCCGCGACGAATCGACGCCAACGCAAAGGAACCGACCCCGTGCCCCTCTCCACCATCGACCCCACCCCGGCCCTGATCGTCGTCGACCTGCAAAAGGGTGTGACCGCGCGGCCAGAGATGAAGCCGGTTCTGGACAACTCGGTCTCCCTGGCCTCAGCCTTCCGCGAACGCGGCTTCCCTGTCGTGCTGGTCACCGTCGACGGCGGCGCGCCAGGACGAACCGACGCGCACCAGGCCGCCGACGGCCGGGGCTCGCGGCAGCGCCCGGCCGACTATGCCGAACTCGCCCCCGAGCTGGGCCCCCAGCCCGGGGATCTGCGCATCACCAAGCAGCGCTGGGGCGCGTTCACCGGCACCGATCTTGACCGGTACCTGCGTGAGCACGATGTCACCCAGGTCGTCGTCACCGGGGTGGCTACCAGCATCGGCGTCGAATCCACCGCGCGCTCAGCGCACGAACTCGGCTACCACGTCGTGCTCGCCACCGATGCCATGACCGACGCGAACCCCGACGCCCACGCCAACAGCATCTCGCGGATCTTCCCCCGCATGGGCGAGACCGCCGCCACCGCCGAAATCCTCACCGCCCTGCACTGACCGCGTCGCGAAAGGCACCGCCCCCATGAAGACCGTCATCACCTCCGACGTCCCCGTCCGCGCCCAGGACCCGGCCAGGGCCGCACGACCCGGCTCCATCCTGCGCCAGACCCTGTTCGCGGAGACCGCCGAGGACTCCCTCAGCTTCCGCCTGATCCGCAGCCAATACCAAGGCGGAGACCTCGCCTTCGAGTCCCCCCGCCACCACCACACCTTCCAGCAGCTGCGCTGGACCGAGACCGGTTCCGTCAACTACGCCCCCGACCAGAACATCGACGAGGGCGACCTCGCCTACTTCCCCCGCGGCGCCTACTACGGCCCGCAGCGCAAGGACCACGGAGCCGCGTTCCTGCTTCAGTACGGCTTCGGCGAAGAATTCCTCCACGCCAGGGCCCGGAACCGCGACAACAACGCCGAGACCGAAGCAGTCCTTGAGCGCCTGCGCGAGACCGGCACCTTCGAAGGCGGCCGGTACACCGACACCGACCCGGAAACCGGACGACCGCGCACCCGCGATTCCGTCGAGGCCATTTACGACGCGCGCACCAACGGCCGCCACACCGTGCCGGCAGCGGGATACCCCACCCCCATCCCCATGCACCCAGCCGCCTTCGCCTACTACCAGGCCGCGCACGGCATCGAAATCAAGCACCTCGGAAGCTTCTACGACCACGCCGGCCCCAACGCCGACCTGCACATCTCCATCGTGCGCCTGACCGACAACGCGGCCTACACCTTCACCCCCGAACGCACCCAGATCGCCTGGACCACCAACGACGGCCTGCGCGTCGACGGCACGGCCCACCCCAAGCTCACCTGCCTCTACAGTCCCCGCGGGCAGCGCGACGACGTCACCGGCGTCGACGGCGTGGAAATCCTCGTGCTCGACATGCCCCGCCTGGACTGACCGCCGCACCGAAAGACCCCATCTCATGGCTTCCGCCACACCGCTCGCCCTGCTCGGGATGATCTTGTGAGGCAAGCGCGCAGGCCTGGAACACAGCGTCCAGCGCGCACTCGAACTCGCCACGGCGAACACCATGCCCCTGACCTCCGCCTCGTTCGCCCTTACCCCGCCGCCACGGCGGACGCCGCATCGGCGGCTCGAACACCTCACCCGCCCTCACCTGGCACGCCCCGGAGGCGACCCGCGAACTCCTGCTGGTCATGAAGGCCCCCGACGCCTCGACCAGCCGCCCCGTCATCCACACCGCCGCGCTCATTCCGGGGATGATCAGCCAGCTGCGGGAAGGCGAACTCGTGCCCGGGCACCCCCACCTGCGCCACATCCCCGCCTACCGGCAGCGCACCGGCTGCCACGGCCCGGGGCCGGTCCCGGGCCACGGCACCCACCAGTACGGTTCCACCTGTTCGCACTCGACCACGCCGTTCCCCAAACCGCGAAGTTCACTGAATTCGCCGACGTCCTCCAGCACCCCACAGGACACGTCCTGGCTCACGGCATGCTCATCGGCACCATGAAGGCGTGACACCCCGCACCAGGCCCCGCCCGGGGACGGTGATCCGGGCCGCAGACAGCAGCGCGCGCACATTCTCGCGAAGACGATCCGCGCACCCCCGCGGGCATCGTGCACGGCATCGGCCAACGGAAGGTAGCTCGATCGCGTCGACGCCGCGGTGACCGTGGCCGATTTCGCGCCGGCGCGGCGCACTGGGCGCACCTTGATCATGCTCGGCGACAAGGCCGTGCCGGCGTCTGCCAAGCCCGGATGGGGGCCGAACGGGCGGACTCGCCGCCCGAGGACCACACCGTCCCCCTGGTGAAGGGCCGCGCCGGTCCCGAAACCCGCCGCACGCCGCCGCGAAGACCGGCGGTCGCCCCACGCCAAGAGCGGATTCACCTCCGGCGCGGTCCGCCGTGCCAGTTCGACAGGGTGATCTCCAGGATGAGCGCCTCCGCGGCCACCCCGGCCTTCGGTCCTTCATGACCAGGCGCAGGCCAAGTAGTACTTCACCGCGCCGGGAATCGGGAAGCTGTGCGGAGCAGATCCGGCAGCCGGCGCGGCCCTGGTAGAGCAGCGCGTTGACCATCTCCCGCGTCGTGTACCAACCGTGTTGGTCGCTGACCGAGGGATGCGCGGCCTTCCGCGCGGTGATCACCGGCTCGCCAGCGCCCGATGCTCGTCAAACAGGTCGGCGGTATGGGGTTTGCGCAGTTCACGGCGACCAGCCCGACACGCCTACGGCCCCGTCAGCTTTGGATGCCGAGCTGCCACACGTTCAGGTGACGACACCTACGCACGCACAACCCTTCTCAGATGCCCGCTGCAATTGCCCGGGTGGGGGCTGTGATTGCCGGGGCGGGGTGACCGGGGAGCCGCGCCACGAGGACCCGGCGGATCTCGGGGCCCGCCTTCGACGTGCAGCAGGCTCATCCCAGGGGCAGCACCGGCGGCAGCCGCCAGGGCGCCGTTGTCACCCCGAAGCCCCCGGCGACCGGCTGAAGCTTCGTCGGCCGGTCGCGCGCGCAGTGGACGACGTCCGGCCGCCCGGGCAGGCCGGGCCAGACGCCGAGCAGCCGCTGGAACAGCAGAACCACCCGGGCCAGGAGTGCGTGCGGGGAGAAGGCGCCGGACCGGTTGCGGACCGGCGGCCTGGGCCAGGAACTCCGCCTCCCGGGTCTGCGGCGTGGCGCGGCGCGGGCGAACACCACCAGCAGCTGCGGGAACGCCCGCTCCAGGTCGTGGCCGGCGTAGTGCTCTTGCCAGTGGTTGCTCGGCGCGGGGGCGGCGTTGCCACGCCCCGACGGCGGCGCAGTGCGGTAGGCGGCGTAGCGGTCGACCTTCGCCGACAGGTGGGCGTTAGACATCGTGCCGCGGTCCAGTTCCACGAACGCGCACCGCCCCGTGGCGAGCAGCACCACGGCGCCGGGGATCAGCGGCCCGGCCGGTGTCGGATGCGCCGCCTCCCGCTGCCAGTCCCCCGCGTCGGCCGCGTCCGCGGAGTGGAAGGCGAGGACGGTGTCGACCACGGCCAGCCCGCGCTCGCGCAGGCCCGTCTTCGCCGACGCCTTGCCTCCCGTGGTCCGGCCGCCGACCGACCCCGCCCCGTTGAAACGCGGGCAGTAGTCCGGACGCGCGCACCGCGCGTCGCTCGCCGCCTCGTCGGCCGGGACGAGCACGAACTGTCGTCCGCCGCGCGACAGTTGCGTTTACGGTTGCCACCCGGCGGCGAGGTGCCGGCAATCTACCCGCGCCGCTGGGCCGTGCCGCGTGCTGATCGTGGCGGTGCCGCTGCAGCCCAGGAACCCGCAGCGCGGCGAGGGACTCGACGATCCCCAAGCGGTGCCAGCTGTTGCTGCCGCCAAAAACAGGCTTCGCCCGCAGGGGGCGAGGGAGGCTGGCCAGAACCGGCCAGCCACGATACCCATCTGGTATCGGATCTCCTGGTTCGGTATTGGACGCTGACCATGAGTCACCCCCACAGTCGGGCCATGCCTCTTTCGCGACGAAGCGCCCTGAGCGCACTGGCGGGACTGTCGATGACCGCCGTCGGTCTGGCTACGTCCCGCAACAGCGCCCAGGCTGTGGGGCCCGCTGCCGACGACCGCGGCCAGTGGCGGGCCAGGACACCAATGCCGCTGGCCCGTGCCGAGGTCGGGGCCGCCGCGCTCGACGGCCGCCTGTATGTCGTCGGCGGCACCCTCCAGCGTGACAACGCGGCACCGGTGTGGAAATCGGATGTGGTCACCAGCTACGATCCGCGCACTGACCGGTGGTCGTCACACGCACCGCTGCCACGCCCGCTCACCCACGTCGGGGTGGCCGCCCTCGACGGAAGACTGTACGCCTTCGGCGGGTTCACCGACGCGGTGCACCTGAACCCGCAACCGGTGGCCTATGTCTACCACCCGGCCAGGGACCGGTGGAGCCGGCTGCCCGACATGCCCCAGAAGCTCGGATCGGTCGCTGTCGCCGCCGTGGACGGCAAGCTCCACCTCATCGGCGGGCGTGAATCCACGTCGGTCGTCACGACTCCGGACCCCCCGGTCTCAATGGGATTCGGCACGGTGAACAGCCATTTCGTGTACGACCCACGACGGCGTCAATGGTCCACCGCACAGCCGCTGCCCGGCGAACCTCGCGATCACGCAGGCATCGCGGTCCTCGGCTGCGACATCCACGTGTTCGGCGGCAGGGTGGCCGACGTGACCGACAATTTGACCCGCCACGACGTCTACCACACCGGCACGGGCCGCTGGACCACGGCGGCACCGCTTCCGGCACCCCGGTCGGCCGGGGCCGCGGTCGTCCTCAACGGTCGCATTGTCTACGCCGGAGGCGAATGCAGCTCCGCTGGAGCCACCTTCGGCGACGTGGCCGTCTACGACCCAGAGTCCGACATCTGGTCCGCCGGGAGCCCCCTGCCCCAGAGCCGACACGGATTCGGCGCCGGCGCGCTGCGCGGCCGCGCCTATTTCGCCGCAGGCTCCCCCACCTGCGGTGGCGGCGCCTCAAAGGACACGCTGGAGCTGCATCTGGGGTAGTCCGCGATGGTGCCCGCCTGTCGTCACCGGCCAAAACCGAGTGCGACGTCCCTGACGGCTCCGCAATCGACTCGGTCAGCCTGCAAGCGATGAAAGGTTCCCTTCCGCGGCTGCGGAAGGGAACCTCGTCGAACGACGCCCCCCGCGACCCACGTAGCCCCGCACTCCGGACACTCAGCCCGGCCGGCACCGCCCAGTTCCGCGGCCACCTGCTTGCGCGGTTGCTTCTTCGGAAATGGTGAGACGGGTTGGAGCTGAGCCGGGGGTTAGTCCCGGCGTTCGGGTTTGGTGCCCGCATAGAAGGACGACCACCGGCTGATCGGTGAACGTCTTGACCATCGCGCGCAGCAGTTTGGGACTCGATCCCCAAGCTGCGGTTCGGCAGCTGTGGCGAAGTGATCCACGTTCGTGATGAGTGGAATCACCACGCCAACGACGAGGGGCCCTGCCTTGTCGTGCCACCCTGGACGCCCCGTACGAGCTCGTCGAGTATGTTTCCTGGCTGCTGTACGAGCACCGCCGGGCCTCCAACACCCGCTGGCGCAAGCTCGGCTGCTTCAAACGGGCGCTCCTCACACTGGTCCACCTGCGCAAGAACGAGACATTCTCCCAGCTCGAAGCGGGCTTCGCGATTCCAGGCCCCCGCCCGGCGCTACGTCGACCAGGCGGCGGACGGACTGGTTTTCTGGGCGCCCGGCCTGCACGAAGCCCTCACTGGTCTCGGTGAGGCGACCACGTCATCGTTGACGGCACCCTGATCTTTATCGACCGCATCACCGCGGACGAGCCGTGCTATCACAAAAACACAAGAAGCACGGCATGAACCTCCAGGTCATCGCCACCCCGGACGGCACGCCCCTGTGGTTCTCACGCGCGTCGCCGGGCCGCATGCACGACCTGACCTCCGCACGGGCCCACGGCATCGTCCAAGCCTGCCTGACCCGGCAGAATTTTCGTGCTCGCGGATTGCGCCTACCAAGGCGCCTGCGCCACCTTTCGCACCCCCTCCTACCAGCACCACGAACAACCTGAGCACTACCAGCAGTTCAACCGGGACCAAGCCCGCCTACGGGCCCCGGTGAGTGGGCCTTCGCCCGGCTGAAGTCCTGGCGCATCCTGCGCCGAGCACGCTGCTCCACCCGCCACATCAGCCGCGTCGTCCAAGCCGTACACGTACTCCTGGCCTGCGACCGTTCAGGATGCAAGAGGCTCACTGAGCTTCTTCGAGGTGGCCACCGGTCGAGCGAGGCCCTCGGGCTGTTGATCCAGATGTCTGACGTCTATCAAAAGCTTGCATCCGCGAAGACATCGTGAAACGGGATGCCGCAGCAGTAGCACTCGGTGGGCCCTTGCATTCCCTCTTTCAATCCATGCCATCGAAGGATTCTTTTACGAACTCGCCGGAGGTGCGCTCGACAACCCAGCGGTAGGTGCCCAGGCCCGTTCCATACCGGGTGCCGCGGCGGGCGGTGGCCGGCACGATGCGGCGGGCGCGGACCTGGTAGCGGTAGGTGTCGTGGTCGTAGCCGCGGTCGGCGAACAGCGAGTCGGGCTTGCGGCGGGGCGCCCGCGCCGACCTCTGATCGCAGGGATGGCATCGATCAGCGGCAGGAGCCGGGTGACGTCGTTACGGTTTCGGCCGGTGAGGATGACGGCCAGCGGTGTGCCGTCCCGTCGGTGATCAGGTGGTGTTTCGTAGCCCGGTCGGCCCCGGTCGACTGGCGAGGGGCCAGTGTGGCGCCCCCCTTCTAGCGCCCTGACGTGCGAGGAGGCGACCACAGCTCTCGACCGGTCCAGCCGGGCGGCCAGGTTCAGCTCAGCCAGCAGGACTCCGTGGAGACCCTGCCACACCCCGGCCTCGTTCCAGTCCCGCAGCCGCCGCCAGCACGTCATCCCCGGCCCGGACCCCAGTTCCCGCGGCAGGTGCTCCCACTGGAAACCGGTGTGCAGCACGAACGAGAGCCCGCACAGCACCTCACGGTCCGGAACCGGTCTGCCGCCCGGACAGCGGACCGCCGGTCCCTTTTCGGTAGCAGCGGTTCGATCCGTTCCCGCAGCTCATCCGACACCAACCATGGCGAGGTTCCCACAACCGCCCAACGACCGACTCGTCCGCCGGGCACGGCCACCACGACCGATCCATCTCATTGCGCCAGCCCCTGTAAGGCCGCAGTGCCGCGGATCGCCGCGGATCGCCGCGGGGCTCTCGGGGCGCCGGGGCGCTATGCGGACTGCGGCGTGTGCGCCGTGAGGACCTTCGCCAGGAGCGCGTGCAGGCGGGTGCGCTCGTCCGCGTCCAGGGCCGACAGCAGTTCGTCCTGGGCCCTGTCCGCGTTGAGCTGGATCTGCTCCAGGTAGCGCAGGCCGGCCTGGATGGTGACGAGGTTCCTGCGGCGGTTGGCGGGGTCGACCCGGCGGTCCACGTGGCCGCCGGCCTGGAGCCGGCCGACGATGCCGCTGACGTCGTTGCGGTCCAGGCCCAGCCGCCTGCCGAGGTCGGCCTGGCTCAGTGCGCCGTACTCCTCCAGCGCGGCGAGCACGGCGAAGTCGGAGCGCGCCGTCAACGGCATGTGCCGGGCGGTCGTCCTGGCCCCGATCGTGGAGACCTTGTTCGCCTGCCAGCTGGTGAGCGCCTGCAGTCGCGCCGGGGGCCGCAGGTCGTCGTCGGCGTCGCTCATGGCCCCCACTATAAACGTTGGCCCGTCCAACACATGAGCGTTCGGGCCGGGCCTGCCGGCGCCGGCTGTTCAGCCGACCAGCAGCACCAGCTTCCCGCGCACCCCGCCCGCCTCGCCGACGCGGTGCGCCTGCGCGATGTCGGCGAGCGGGAAGGTCCGCGCGACCGGGAGCGAGAAGCGCCCGGACTCGACCAGTGCGCCGATTCCGGCCAGCGCGTGGACCGCGCGGCCCGTGTCCCCGCGGCTGAACCTCACTCCGTGCTCGCGCGCACCCGCGAAGTCGGCGACCGTGACGACGTGTTCCGGGCCGCCCGCCAGCCCGATCAGCTCGGCCAGCACGCCGCTCCCGGCGACGTCGAGCGCCAGGTCGACGCCGCCCGGCGCGAGCGCGCGGACCCGCTCGGCGAGTCCCTCCCCGTAGGCCACCGGCTCGGCGCCCAGCGAGCGCAGGTACTCGTGGTTGGCGGGGCTCGCGGTGCCGATCACGCGGGCGCCGCGTGCCACGGCGAGCTGGACCGCCGCGCTGCCCACGTTTCCCGAGGCGCCGTTGACCAGGAGCGTGCCGCCCCGGACGCCGAGCTGGTCGAGCGCGCGGGTGGCGGTCTCGACGGCGGCCGGCAGCGCTGCGGCGCCGGCGAAGTCGAGCGACGGCGGGACGGGCGCGTAGTGCGCCAGCACCGCCGACTCGGCCTGGGCGGTCCCGTCGTCGCAGAAGCCGAACACCCGCTCACCGACGGCCACGTCGACGACGCCCTCGCCCAGCAGGTCGACGACGCCCGCGGCCTCGTAGCCGAGCGTCTGCGGCAGCTCCGGGTCCATCAGGCCCTGGCGCTTCTTCCAGTCGCTGGCGTTGATCCCCGCCGCGCGCACCGCGATCCGCACCTGCCCGGGCCCCGGGCGCGGATCGGGAAGGTCCACGATCTCCAGGACCTCCGGGCCGCCGAACCGGCGGAAGCGGGCTGCCTTCATCACGTGCTCCGTTCTGTCCGAGGCGCCACGCCCGGCGCCCCACGCCCGCCACGCCCGAGGCGTCACGCCGGGCGCCCCGAGTGTCCCCGCGCGCTCCCGGCCCTCGGCGCCTGCTGGCCGACGAACACTGTTCGTCGGCCACCACCGTACGTCATCCGCGCGCCGTACCCCGCGCGGGCTCGCGGCGTCCGGAGCGCATCTGGCCGGGACACCGCCCCTTCGCCCCGCGGGGGGAGTCGAGGGGGAGTCGAACGGCCGCGCCGTGGGCAGAGATGGTACGGACCACGCGCGTCGCCCACTCCGTCCGCGGTTCCACCGGAAAAGCGTCGGTCTCCCCCCACTGTCGACTCTCCCGACGAAGGACGGACACCATGGAACTCCGGCATGTGCGCAGACGGCTCCGGTTCAGGCCGGGCCGGCCAGGGCCGCGGCGGCCCTGTCGGGACTCGTCGTCGCGATGGCGTTGTCCGCGACGGCGATACCCACGACGACGGCGACCGCCTCCGCCGGCGGCACGGCCCGGCCGGCAGCGGCCGGCAGCGCCGCGGCGGGTCCGTGGACGCTGTCGACCACGGACACCGGCAGCGGCTACACCCCGACGTTCATCGGCAACGGCTACCTCGCGGCCCGGGTGCCGGCCGAGGGCGCCGGCTTCTCCGCGAACCCGATCACCTCCGAGAGCGAACTCGCCGGGTTCTACGCCGATCCGCCCGCAGAGACCGACTGGTCCGAGATCAGGGCCGACCTCCCCACCTGGACCACGCTCGGGCTGACCGCCGGCGCCGACGCGTACGGCAACCTGCCGGTCTGCCGGTACGGCACGCTCTGCCAGGCCGCCGCCGGCGAGTTGTCCGGCGGCGCCACTCCCGCGAGCGACCACGGCGGCGCGGTGGGCCGGCTGTTCGCCGCGGGGTTCGGCTACGGGTCGCCGAACGTGGGCGCCACCGTCACCGTGCCGATCGCCCAGAGCGTCGCCGGCGCCGCGACGATCGCCATCAGGTACGCCAACGGCAACGGCGCCGCCGAGACGGTGTCGGTGAGCGTCGACGGCGGCGCGCGGCGGCAGGTGACGCTCCCGGCGACGGCCGACTGGAACACCTGGGGCACCGTGACGGTTCCGGCCACGCTGAACGCGGGGAACAACAGCGTCGCCCTGACCGTCGGCTCCGGCGACACCGGCCAGGTGAACGTCGACACGGTGGCCGCGTACCCGGCCGGGGCCGCGGCGCCCACCACCGTCTCCACGCTCCAGGCCGGCACCCGGTCCGGCTACCGGCAGACGCTGGACCTGCGCACGGGGACGCTCACGACGTCCTTCACCTGGACCGCGCCGTCGGGCCGCGCGACCGACTTCACGTACACCGTGCACGCCGACCGGAGCAACGCCCACGTCGGCATGGTCGGCATGTCCTTCACCCCGCACTGGAGCGGGCAGGCGACCGTCGTCGACGCGCTCGACGAACGCGGGCTGAACGGCTCCTCGGCCGCCGCCCCCTCCGTCGACACCCGGAACGGCGTCCTCACCGAGACCGTCACCGCCGACGGCACCGGCGTCACCGCCGCGATCGCGTCGGTGCTCAGGCTCGGCGGCTCGACGTCGCCGACGGCCACCACCGCGGCGGACGGCGCCGCGTCCGGGCAGAGCGCGCAGCTGAACGTGGTCGCCGGCACGACCTACACGGCGACGAAGTTCGTCGGCGTGGCCGCGAGCGACGACGGCGGGCCCGCAGCGGCGAGCACCGCCCCGCAGGGCACCGCGCTGAACCAGGCGACCGCGGCCGCGAACCTCGGCGCCGCCGGGGTCGCCGCCCGCAACGACCAGTCCTGGTCCGGGCTGTGGAGCGCCGACATATCCGTTCCCGGCGACGACGCGCTCACCGGGGAGATCCGCGCCTCCCTGTTCTACCTGCTGGAGAGCAACCGGGCCGACGTGCCGTGGCCGAGCCCGCCCGGCGGGCTGTCCTCGGACAGTTACAACGGCCATGTGTTCTGGGACATGGAGACCTGGATGTACCCGGCGCTGCTGGCCCAGCACCCGGACGTCGCCAAGGCCACCGACACCTACCGGCAGGCCCTGCTCGGGCAGGCCAGGGCCAACGCGTCGACCTGCGCCCCCGCGGGCCGGACGACCACCGGCGCCCGGTATCCGTGGGAGAGCGGCATCACCGGCCGGGACGCCTACCACGGGCCCGGCGCGTACTGCGACGAGCTGCACGTGTCGGCCGACATCGCGCTCGCGCAGTGGCAGTACTACCTGGCCACCGGTGACTCGTCCTGGCTGGCCGGCAAGGCGTGGCCGGTGCTCAGCGGGATCGCGGACTTCTGGGCGTCGCGCGCCGTGCGGGACCCGAACGTGTCCGGCGGCTACCGGATCCTGGACGTCATGGGCCCCGACGAGTACCACGACCACGTCGACGACAGCGCCTACACCAACGCCGCGGCGCGGTCGGTGCTGACCATCGCCGCCCGCGCGGCGCAGATCACCGGCAACGCCGCGGCCCCGGCGTGGACCGCCGTGGCCGACGGCCTGGAGATCCCCTTCGACTCCGCCGCCCAGCGCCACCCCGAGTACGCCGGGTATCCGGCCGGCCAGACCGTCAAGCAGGCCGACGTCACCATGCTGCAGTACCCGTGGAGCGTGGCGATGCCGGGGACGGTGGCGCGCGACGACCTCGACTACTACAGCTCCGTCACCGATCCCGACGGGCCGTCGATGACCGACTCGATCGCGTCGATCGACGCGGCCGCCCTGCCCGCCGACCGGTGCGACGCGTACACGTATCTGAAGCGCAGCGTGGACCCGTTCGTGGGGGCGCCGTTCGACCAGTTCCACGAGACGCGCACCGGCGGGGCGTTCACCTTCACGACCGGCGCCGGCGGGTTCCTCCAGGAGCTGGAGTACGGGTTCACCGGGCTGCGCTGGGACCAGAACGCGGTCCTGCTCGATCCCTCGCTGCCGCCGCAGATCCCCGAACTGGACCTGACCGGCCTGCGGTGGCACGACAGCACCTACGCGCTGGCGATCACCCCGGCGGGCACCACGATCACCGTCACCGGCGGCCCGGCCCTGCCGGTGGCCGTCGCGGGCGGCGCGACCCGGACGGTGAGCCCGGGAACCCCGCTGACCGTGGCGACGCGGACCTTCGCCGGCTCGTCGGACGCCGCCGCGTGCAAGCCCGTGACGGCCTCCCACGCCGACCCCAGCTATCCGGCGCAGGGCGCGGTCGACGGCGGGCCCGGCACGGCCTGGCACGCCGCGGCCGCCGGCGCGAGCCTGACGATCGACCTGGGCGCGCCGACCCGGCTCGACGCGGTCCGGGTCGAGTCGGACGGCCCGACGACGGCGTACACGGTCGAGGGCTCCGACGACGGCAGCACCTGGACGGCGCTCGCGCGCCAGGCGGCGATCGCGAGTGCGAGCAGCACGGCCGCGTTCCCCACCGCGGTCCACCGCTACATCCGCTACCAGGCCGACCCCTCGGCCACCGCGCAGGTCCGCGAGATCAGCGTTCCCCCGGCGGTCCAGCAGATCCGCCTGGGCGCCCAGGGCCTGTGCGCCGACGACCGCGGAGGCGGCGGGCAGTCGGGCGACGCGGTCCAGGCCTACTTCTGCAACGGCACGTCGGCGCAGGGGTGGACCGCACCGTCCGACGGGACCGTCCGGGCGCAGGGGCTGTGCCTGGACGTGCGCAACAGCGGCACCGGCAGCGGCACGCCGGTCCAGCTCTACACCTGCAACGGCACCGGCGCGCAGCGCTGGCAGGCGCAGTCCGACGGGGAGATCGTCAATCCGCAGTCCGGCCGGTGCCTGACCGATCCCGGCTCCGGCCCGTCCGGCACCGGACTGGACATCGAGGACTGCGGGCACGCCGCCGGCCAGACCTGGGTCCAGCGGGCGCCGGTGGGCCCGACGACCGGCTATCAGGGCCTGTGCCTGGACGTCCGGGACGCCGACCCGACCGACTTCGACCCGGTCCAGGTCTACACCTGCAACGGCACCTTCGCCCAGCAGTGGACCCTGGCGTCGGACTACACGCTGCGGGCGTACGGCAAGTGCCTGGACGTGAACAACGCGGGCACCGCCGCGGGCACGACCGTGGACCTCTACTGGTGCAACGGCACGCCCGCACAGCAGTGGCAGCCGCGGGCCGACGGCGAGCTGGTCAACCCGAACTCCGGGCTGTGCCTGACCGATCCCGGATTCGGCGCCTCCGGCACCCGGCTGGACATCGAGTCCTGCGCCGCCGCCGGCGACCAGGTCTGGAACCTGCCCTGACAGCGCGCCACACCTGCCGGCGGCAGCGACGCCGGCAGGTGTGGCGCTGGCCCAGGTCCGGTGCCGGCCCAGGCCCACCTGGCCCAGGTCCGGTGCCGGCCCGGGTGTGGCGCCGGTCACGGGGGGGGTGTCCTTCGGGCGGCGTCGGGTGGCTGCGACCGCGCGGCGTCTGCCAGGATGGTGAAGAGGGAGCAATGCTCCGATTCACAGCGTACGGAGCATTGCTCCAGTCCACCAGCGAAGGCCCTCCCCGATGCCCACACCCCCGACCGCGCCGGCCCCGCCGGCCGCAGACGAGCCGATGTCCGCCGCAACGAACAGGCCCTGCTGGACGCCGCGGCGGCCGTGTTCGTACGCGCCGGCGTCCACGCCCCCGTACGGGAGATCGCCGCCGAGTCAGGACTCGGCATGGGCACCATCTACCGTCACTTCCCCACCCGGGCGGACCTGGTGGTCGCCGTCTTCAAACACCAGGTCGACGCCCTTGCCGCCGCGTCCACGGACCCCGCGGACCCCGCCGCCGACCCGCCGTTCCAGGCGCTGCGGCAGTGGGTGCACCGCTTCGCCGACTTCCTGGTCACCAAACACGGCCTCGCCGAAGCCATGCACTCCGACCAGGCCGGCTTCGAGACCCTGCACAACGAGTTCGTCGAACGCCTCCTGCCCGTCCTCGACCGGCTGCTGACGGCGTCCGCCGCCACCGGCGCCACACGGCCCGACGTCCGCGCGTACGACCTCATGCTCGCCATCGGCAACCTGTGCATCGGAGTCGAGACCTTCCCCGACTACCACGCCCGCCAGATGATCGACCTGCTGCTCGCCGGCCTCACCCGCACCGACCCGGCCGCGCCGGCATCCTGACCACACCCGCGCCGACGCCGCGCCGACCCCGCGTCGAGCCCACCTCGACCCCGCGCCGGCCCCGCGCCGAGGCAGCCGTCGGCTACTCGCGGCCGGACCCCGCCCGCCGGGCGGCCCAGCTCATCTCCGCCACGACCAGCGCGCCCGCGGCGAGGACGATCAGCGCGACGGTCTTCAACGCGCCGTCGGCGCCCGCGGTGTAGGCGCTGACGACACCGCCGCGATGAGTCGGGGCCGCGGTGGCCAGAGCCTCGGCGACCGTGTGCGGGACGTGCCCGTCCACGACGGCGTCCGGGGCCCTGCCCGGCAGCGCGTGCACGAACCGCGAGGTGAGCAGCGTGCCGACGAGAGCGACTCCCAGTGCGCTCCCCAACTCCCGTGTCGTGGCCTGGAGTCCTCCCGCGACGCCGGCCTGCTCCCGGGGCAGCGCGACGGCGATCACCGCGGTCAGCGCCGGCAGGGCCAGGGCCGCGCCGGACCCGAGGACGACGAGCCAGACGGCGTAGACGGGATAGCTCTCGTCGAGGGCCGTCGCCGAGCCGGCGATCCCGGCGCCGACCAGGAGGAACGCGACCGCCAGCACCCGGCGGTCGCCGAAGCGCGCGACCAGGCCGGGCACGTACCGGGAGCCTGCCAGCAGGGGGATGGTCAGCGGGACGACGCCGAGGCCGGTCTGCAGGACGGAGAACCCACGGCTGTACTGCATGAGCGAGGCGTTGAGGAAGAAGAAGCCGAACATCCCGAAGAAGACCACGAGCATGCCCAGGCACGCGGCGCGCAGCGCGGGCACCGCGAACAGCCGCGGGTCCAGCAGGGGGCGCCGCGCGCGCAGCCCGCCGAGGACCCACAGGCCGTACAGCAGGCAGGAGACGGCGAACGCGCCGATCACGAACGCGCTCCCCCAGCCCTGCTCGGGCCCCTGGATGATGCCGAGCAGCAGCGCCAGGGTGGCGAGCGTCAGGGCCCCCGCCGCGGGCAGGTCGAGGCCCCGGTCGTGCCGGGGGCTGCGCGGCGCCGCCACCGCCGCCCAGCCCGCGCACCCGACCGCCGCCGCCGCGGCGACCGCGAAGAGCAGCCGCCATGATCCGGCGGAGAGCACCGCGCCCCCGCCCAGATTGCCGACCGCGCCCCCCACGCCCGACATCGAGGCCCAGACGGCGATCGCACGCGGACGCCGGGCCGGCTCGGTCGCGTGGATCAGCACGGCCAGCGCGTTCGGCAGGACGCACGCGGCGCCCACGCCGGTGACCGCCCGGCCGGCCAGCATCACCGCGACGTCCGGGGCCGCCGCGGAGACGGCCGCGCCCAGGGCGAAGAGCAGCAGGCCGCCGAGCAGCACCCCCTTGCGACCGAGCCGGTCGCCGAGCGCGCCGGCCGGGACCACGAGGCACCCGAAGAGGACCACGTAGGCGTCCACGATCCACAGCAGCTGTGCGGACGAGGGACGCAGGGCGCTCGCGGCGAGTTCGGGCACCGCCAGATTGATCGAGGCGACGAATCCGACGACGAGGAGGGTGCACAGGCACACGCATGCCTGCACCGTTCCCCCTCGGAGCCGGGTCCCGCCGGTCGAGGTGGGCGCGGCGGGCGTGGACAGGGAGGACATGGGGTCTCCGGGCGGGGTCTGGATCGACGGGAGGGGTGGGTGCGCCGAGCTGGAGCGGCCCGGGCGGAACGGGCGGCCCGGGCCGGACGAGCAGCCCGGGCGGGACGAGCGGCCCGGACGAGACGAGCAGCCCGGGCGGGACGGGCGGCCCGGGCGGCCCGGGCGGGACGGCGGGCCAGGGGAACCGGCCCGCCCGGGCGGACGCGTCGCCGGCTCAGGCGCCGGCGTAGGCGCCGTTCTCGATGTCCTCGACCAGGGTCGGCCCGACGGGCGTCCAGGACAGCGCCGCGCGGGTGAGGGCGCTGGGGGCGGTCATGGTCATGGCGAAGAAGCCGCCGACGAACCCGAAATGCGCGCCCGCGTCCTCGGGGTCGACCGAGACGGTCGGGACGCGCAGGTACCGCCCCACGGCCTCCGCGATCACCCGGGTGGGGACGGCCTCCTCGGCGACCGCGTGCAGGCGTGTGCCGGCGGGCGCGGACTCCAGGCCGAGCCGCAGGAGCCGGGCCGCGTCCGTGCGGTGCACCGCCGACCAGGCCGTGGAGCCGTCGCCGACGTAGCCGGAGACGCCCTGCTTGCGGGCGGCCGCGACCAGGAAGTTCACGAACCCCCAGTCGCCCGGGCCGTGGACGCTCGGCGCGAAGCGGCCGATGACCGTCCGCACGCCCCGGTCGGCGTACTCCAGCGCCAGGTTCTCGCTGCCGCCCCGGTCCGAGTCCGGTCCTACGGCGGGCGAGGCGTCGGTCTCCAGCGCCGTGCGCCCCTTGACGAGGCTGGCCGCGACCAGCAGCGGCCGGTCGGTGCCGGCCAGCGCCTCGGCGAGGGTGTGCACCGACCGGCGCTCGACCCGGTCCGACTCCGCCGGGTCACCCCAGTCGTGCTTATTGGCCAGGTGTACGACCGCGTCGGCGTCCGCCGCGCCCCGGCGCAGGGACCCCGGATCGTCCAGATCCCCGCGCAGGACGCCGGCCCCTTCGAGGCCAGTGCCCGGGCGGACTTCTCGGACCGGGCGAGGCCCACCACCTGGTGGCCTGACGTCATCAGCTCATCGACGAGGGCGGACCCGATCCAGCCGGTTGCTCCGGTGACGAACACGCGCATCCGCGTGCCTCCTGATCTGTTCTAGGGCTGCCGACGGACGGTCGGCACGGACGACAGGCGCCTCGACCCGCCCGGCGCGAGGGGCCGGACCCGGGTTTCGAGTCACCGTGTCCACAAACCTAACAGATACGAGACACGGTGTCCATGTATGATTCCGGCATGGAGAAGGAGCAGGGCAGAAGCGGTCGTCCGCGCAGCGAGCGGGCGCGCGTGGCGGTCCTGCACGCCGTCGACGACCTGCTGGTCGAGGTGGGCTACGCGGGCATGACCATGAAGGGCATCGCCGAGCGCGCGCAGGTGTCCCGTCAGACCGTCTACCGCTGGTGGTCCACCACCGCCGAGATCCTCCTGGAGGCCAGCGCGGGGGACGCCGCCGAGGAGCTCGCGGTCGAGCCCTCCGACGACCCCGTCCAGGACCTGACGGCGTTCCTGGAGGCACTCGCCCGTTTCCTGGCCCACTCGCCGGCCGGGATCGCCTACCGGGCGCTCGTGGGCGAAGCCCAGCACGACTCGGGCGTCGCCGCTCTCCTGGCGGCCGAGGACGTCCTCGGGAACAGCGCCCGGGCCGTGGTGGAGCGCGCGCTCGGGCCCGGCCCCGCGGTCCCCGTCGACCAGGCCACCGCCCTGCTGGTCGGACCCGTCTTCTTCTGGATCCTCAGCGGACGCGACCCCGAGCGGTTCGCGCCGCGCGAGCACGCCGAGGCGTTCATGCGCGAGGTCCACGCCGGAGGGCACGGACGCGCCGGGCGATGACGAGCGACTCCCGGGTAGCGTCACGCGGTCGATGCCGGCGACGCGAGCGGGGATGATCGTCGAAGGCCGCGGGGCGCGGTCGTGGGCCGCGGACGCGTAGGGTGCCGCCATGGATGATGCGGGCGGGGACGCGCAACAGGCGCCGGAGACCATCGCGACGGAACGGCTGGTGCTGCGGCCCGCCGAGGCCCGCGACCGCGCGGGGTTCGTCGAGCTGTTCGCGTCGCCCGAGGTGGGGACGTACGTCGGCGGGGCCCGCGACCGGGCGGAGCTGGAGCGCACGATGCCCGCGGCGCCGCGGCGGCGCTCCGGGTTCTTCGTGGTCGCCCTGGACGGCGCGATGATCGGCATGGTCACCCTCGACCGGCGCGACGCCGCGCGTCCCGGGCACCTCCGCCCCGACGGCGGCGAGGCCGAGCTGGGCTACATGTTCCTGCCGCACGCGTGGGGGCACGGCTACGCGGCCGAGGCGTGCGCGGCGGCGCTCGACTGGTTCGCCGCGGCGCACCCGGGCGAGCCGGTGGTGCTGTGCACCCAGACCGCCAACGCCCGCTCGATGCGCCTGGCCGCGCGGCTCGGCTTCACCGAGGTGGAACGCTTCGAGGAGTACGACGCCGAGCAGTGGTTCGGCGTACGGCGCCCGGACGCCGACGCCGGCGCCGCGCCGTCCCGCCTGCGCCCGGTCCCCGCGCCCGACGCCGGCCCCGTCGCCTGAGCAAGGGCGCCGCGGCTCTGGCCGGCGGCTCGCCGCCGTCCCGGTACGCCGCCGCCCGCCGCGCCGCGGCTCAGTGCTCGCGCGCCCGCCAGTCGCGCGCGAGCACCGCCCACAGCTGCTTGTCGTAGCGGGCCCCCTGGTACGGCCACGCCTCGCGCAGCACGCCCTCGAGCGTCATGCCGAGCCGCTCGGAGACGGCCGAGCTGCGCGGGTTGTCGGCGCGGCAGCGCCACTCGGCGCGGGCCAGGCCGCGCTCGGTGAGCGCCCAGTCCAGCAGCGCGGCGCAGGCCCGCGTGATCAGGCCGCGCCCCTCGGCGGCGGGCTCCAGCCAGCAGCCCAGCTCGCAGGCGCCCAGCGCGGTCGAGAACTCGGTGAACATCACCCCGCCGACCAGCGCGCCGTCCTGTCGGACGCCGTAGATGCGGGCGCCGTCGCGGGCCTGCCGCTCGGCGTACCGCGCCAGCGTGGCCCGGGCGCCCTCCACGTCGGCGGTGACGAAGGCCGGCCCGACCCAGGGACGGATGTGCTCGCGGGCCCGGTCCATGTGGCCGGCGAACTCCTCGGCGTGCGAGATCTCCAGCGGCACGAGGACCGCGCCGTCGCCCAGCGGCAGCGAGAACATCATGACCTCCGATATACGTAACAAATGTTGTGTGAATGTAGGGTGGGAGTATGCCACGCACCAAGGGGGATCACGAAGCGCGCAGGCGCGAGGTCTCCGAGGCCGTCTGGCAGGTGATGGCCACGCGCGGCTTCACCGGCCTGACGCTGCGCGCCGTGGCCGCCGAGATGGGCGCGAGCACCGGCCTGTTGACGCACTATTTCCCCAGCAAGCGGTCCCTGGTGGAGTACGCGCTCGGGCTGCTGGAGGAGCGCACCCTCGGCCGCCCGCGCCGGGCGGCGGCCCCCGGCCTCGCCGCGTTCCGCGCCGCCCTGCTCGATGTGCTGCCGCTGGCCGCGCAGGCCGTGGTCAGCAACCGGATCTGGGTGTCGTCCTGGGACGCGGCGCTGTCCGACGAGGCGATGCGCGAGGACTACGCGGACAAGTACGCCCGCAGCCGCGACCGGCTGAGCGCCCACGCGGCGGCGGCGCAGGAGCGGGGCGACCTCCCGCCCGGCAGCCCGGCCGACCTGGCGGCGGGCGCGCAGGCGTTCGTCCTCGGCCTGGTGGTCCAGGCGCTGTTGGACCCGGCCGCCTTCCCGCCGCGCCGCCAGGTCGAGCTGCTCGACGGCTACCTCGCCGGCCTCGCGGCGCGGCCCCCGGCCGGCCCGCCCGCCGACGAGGGGTCCGTGCCGGCCTGACCTCGGGCGACGGCCCCGCAACGACGCGCCGGCCTGACCCCGGGCGCCTGCCCTGCCACCACGCGCCGGCCGACCTTGGGCGCCTGCCCTGCCACCACGCCCCGGCCGACCTCGGGCGCCTGCCCGGCTCCGGCATCGGACGGGATCGCCGGCCGGTGAGGCGACCGGCCCTGCCGCGGCTGACCGGTCCGGTGGCGGGCGGCCGGTGAGGTGACGCCCGCCCGCTGCCGCCGCCGCGGGTCACCGCGCGGCGGCCGCGGCGGTGTCGTCGTAGACCAGCAGGCCGTCCTCGCGCAGGCGTACGCCCGCGGTGGGGCGGTGGCCGGCGAGCCGGCCGTCCGGCATCAGGTGCAGGACCGGCGTCCCGCGGGCCAGCAGCACGAAGTCGGCGATGATCCTGCGGTGGCAGCGCCACCACACCGACTCGCTGCACATCACCGCCGTCCGGCGGGCCGCGGCCTCCGGCAGCAGGCGGTCCACCGCGGCGGCGAAGCGTGGGTCGCGGGTGTAGCCGGCGTAGCCCCGGAAGGACTCGTTGCGCCACACGACGTCCGGCGCGTCGGGCTCGGCGCGGCGGAATCCGCCGAGGTCCTTCTCCCAGCGGTAGCCGATGCCGTGCTCCGGCAGCCACTCCCCCAGCCGCTCCCGGCCCACGTCGGGGTTGCGCCGGCTGCCGGGCGCGGTGCGGACGTCCACGACGGCGGCGACCCCCGCGCCGAGCAGCAGCCCGGCGAGCCGCTCGCGGTCGGCGGTGCCGTGCCCGACGGTGAGCAGCGGGGGCGCGGGCGTGTCCGCGCCGTCCGCGCCGTCCACGTCGTCCACGCCGTCGGCGCCGTCCCGGTGACCGGCCATGCCCCCATGGTCGGACGCCGCGGCCGGCTCCGCACGCGGACGGGGCGGGGCGCGGATGCGGAGAGCCGGTGGGCCGGAGCGGTCGCTCCGGCCCACCGGCTCCTTCACCGGTCAGCGGCTCACTGCCCCGCGGACGCGCCCGCCGCGATGAGGCGGCGGTTGATGTCGCGGACCGGGCCGGGCTCGACCTTGAGCACCTCGCGGTCGTAGGTGATCAGGCCGTTCAACTCGCCCTCGACGTCGCTGAGCTGCGTGAAGACCGAGCCGGACAGGTTGCCGGCCGCCGCGGACAGCAGCTGGCTGGTGTTGTCGACGTAGTCCTGGGTCAGCTCCGCGATGGTCGAGGCGTCGCCGCCGTAGTTCTGGCCGCCGGAGACGCCCAGGATGTGGCCGGGGACGTACAGCGAGTACCCGCCGTGCTCACCGTCCACCGCGGCCCGGGTCGCGTCCGGGGACGGGAACGCGGGACCGTGGTAGACGTGGTAGTCGATCAGGTCACCGCGACCCGAATCGCCCTTGGACGCGCAGCAGTTGACGCCGGAAGCCGGGTCGACCAGACGGCTGGGGTCCTGCTGCTTGACCGCGTCGGCCAGTGCGCCCGTGGCCTCCTTGGTCTTCTCGCCCCAGCCCTCGTTGGTCATCGTCCAGATGACGATCGACGGGGTGCTGATGTGCTGGTCGACGATCTCGTGCACCTGGTCGGTGAACGCCTTGTCGCTCGCGGCGGTCGCGTCCGGGCCGGCGTTGCGGCTCGGCATGTCCTGCCAGACCATCAGGCCGAGCTTGTCCGCCCAGTAGTACCAGCGGGCCGGCTCCACCTTGATGTGCTTGCGCACCGCGTTGAAGCCGAGCTGCTTGTGCAGCTCCAGGTCGGACTTCAGCGCCTGGTCGGTCGGCGCGGTGTAGATGCCGTCGGGCCAGAAGCCCTGGTCGAGGGTGGCCAGCACATAGGTGGGCTTGCCGTTCAGCTCGATCTTGTTGACCCCGCCGACCTTGCCGACGGAGATCGACCGCATGCCGAAGTACGAGCCGACCGTGTCGTGCGAACGGCCGTTGGACAGCGTCACCTTGAGGTTGTAGAGGAACGGGCTGTCCGGGCTCCACAGCTTGGGGTTCCTCAGCTTCAGCTTCAGCGCGGCGCCTGCGGTGCCGGTGACCGTGCCGACCGGCTTGTGGCCGTCGTAGGCGGTCGCGGTGACCTTGGACCAGGCGGGCGTGCCGGCGGCCGGGCGCGCGGTGACCGACAGCGTGTCGTCGGCCAGGTTCGGCGTCAGCACCAGGGAGTCGATGCTGGCCTCGGGCACCGGCTCCAGCCACACGGTCTGCCAGATGCCGGAGGTCGGCGTGTACCAGATGCCGCTGGGGCTGCGGGACTGCTTGCCGGTGGGCGTCTGGTCGTCGGTGGTGTCCTTCACCTTCAGCAGCAGCGTCTGCGGGCCGCGCCGGGTGAGGGCGTCGGTGACGTCGGCGCTGAACGCCTCGTAGCCGCCGACGTGGTGGGCGACCTGCTGGCCGTTGACGTAGACCCAGGTCTCGTAGTCCACCGCGCCGAAGTTCAGCCGCAGCCGGTCGCCGTTGCCGACCCGCCAGTTCGCGGGGACGGTGAAGGTCCGCTGGAACAGCGACCAGTCGTGGTGCTCGGCCACGCCGGACAGCTGGGACTCCATCGGGTACGGCACCAGGATTTTGCCGGTCAGCTTGCCGGTGGGCAGCGGGGCGTTCTCGTCGGTGGCCTGGAACTGCCAGGTCCCGTTGAGGTTGCTCCAGTCGGACCGGGTCAGCTGCGGGCGCGGGTAGTCGGGCAGCGGGTGGCTGGTGTCGACGTCCTTGGCGTACTTGCTGGCGAAGTACCAGGTGGAGTCGTTCTTCGCCAGGCCGGACAGCAGCGGGACGGTCCCGGCGGAGGTGGCGAGACCGCCGGCGCCGTCGTAGCTGACCCGCACGTCGGAGCCGCGCGAGGCCGCGATGTCGTCGGCGCCCGCGGTCAGCACCAGCTGCGAGGAGTCCTTGGGGTTCAGCGCGACGGCGGGCGTCCACCGGCTGGTGCCGGCGATGACCGCGAGGTGCTTGGTCAGGTCCGCCGGCAGCGACGCGACCGTGCCGGGCAGTTGCACGGTGGCGGTCCTGCCGGTCGTGTCCACCACGGCGTCCACGCTCGGCTCGGTGAAGCCGGCAGGCAGGTGCAGCGCGGAGTCGGGGATCTTCTCGCGGCTGATGCCGGGGCCCGACCACTCGGTGGTGATGTAGGCGCCGCCGTTGCCCTGGTTGTAGTCGAAGGACAGGTCGTGCAGGCCCGCGGTGAGCGTGATCGGCGCGGAGGTGGTCTGCACGTCCCAGTCGGTGGTCCAGTGGTCGATCACGCTGGACCCGTCGAGCGACATCCGGAAGCCGTTGTCGCCCTTGATGTAGAACGTGTAGGTGCCCCCGGTCGGCACGTCGAGCCGGCCCGTCCAGTGGGCGGCGACGTTCAGCGTGGAGCCCGCGTACGTACGCAGGGTCGGCAGCAGGTCCGGGACGTTCAGCGACGGCTCGATGCCGGTGCTGCTGTACTGGGCGAAGTCCAGCGACGTGTCGTTCGTGCTGAGGTAGTAGTCCCCTCGCAGGCCCTGGTCAAAGGCGCCTGCGGCAGTCGGCGCCGCGGAGCCGCCCGCCGCCGCGGAGGCGGCTCCCACCGCGGCCGGGCTCAGCAGCGCCGCGCCCATCAGCAGCGGCACGAGGGCGGTCAGTCGGCGTCGGTTCGTGGTGCGGAATCTGCCTGGTCTCACTGCGGATACACCTCTCCGTGGGGAGAACTCGGCGTCCAGGAAGGGGCGATGGCATGACATCGTTGTTTGCAACGTTAGAAAACCCTGGACCGGGGAGCATGAAACCAGGAGCCTCCGGCGGCGTCCACCCTTCGCGCAAAGATTGTGGAAAATCGCGTCGCCTCACGGGTGGTTGCTCATACGAGCGGGGCGATCACCTGGGCGCGGCGGCACGGGACCGCTCGCCGCCGACGGCCCGTCAGGCGGTGCCACCTCGCCCGGACGCGGCGGCCGAGAGCGTTTTCATCGTTATAAACGCGGGGCGGAGACCTCACGGCCCGGCGGGGCGCGGCCGGCTGACCGAGCCGCGCGGCTGCGCCTGCGGCGGCAGCACCTTGCGGCGGCTGCGGCGGCCCGAGGAGATGGCCTTGACGGTGCGTTCGACCACGAGGTCGACCAGCAGGTCCACCGGCCAGCGGTAGGTGGACAGCGGCGGGGTCAGCAGCCGGGACAGCGGGTGGTCGTCGTAGCCGACCACCGAGACGTCGTCCGGCACCACGAGGTCCAGCGCGCGGGCGCCCGCGTAGACGCCGTAGGCCATCGAGTCGGCCATGCACAGGAAGGCGGTCGGCGGGTCGGCGCCGGTCAGCACCGAGCGGGCGACGGCCGCGGCGCCGTCCAGGTCGTGCGGGGAGCGGTGCAGCGTGACCCGCAGGCCCAGCCGGCGGGCCACCCGGCCGGCCACCACCTCGGCGGGCCGGTCGGGGGTGGTCAGGCCCCCCGGCGTCATGACGGCGATGCGGCGGTGGCCGAAGTCGGCGAGCCGGTGCAGCGCGTCGGTGATCCCGGCGTCGTTGTCGAAGACGACCTCGGCGTGCGCGGAGGCGCCGGGCAGGCCGTCGCCGATGGACACCAGGACGGTCCGCCGGGCCACCTCCACCCAGTGCGCGGCGGCCGGGTCGACGGGCAGCACGATCAGGGCGTCCACCCGCTGGTCGGCCAGCTGCCAGGCCAACTCGGCCTCCAGCACCGGGTCGTTGGAGGCGTCGACGATCAGCGCGTGCCGGCCGGCGCCGAGCAGGCGGCGGCCCAGCGCGGCGGCGGTGCCCTGCTGCCATACGTCGGTGAGGGAGCGGCAGAGCACGCCGATGTAGTCGGTGCGGCCCGAGGCGAGCGCGCGGGCGATGGGATCGGCTTGGTAGCCGAGGCGTTCGGCGGCCTCGCGGACCCGCGCCTGCGTCTCGGGCGGCACCTGGATGCCGCGCAGCGCGTAGGACACCGTGGCCATGGACAGCCCGGTCTCCTCCGCGACATCGCGCTGGGTGACCCGCTGGGGACGATTGGGCACCCGACCACTGTAGTGGGCGGCGCGGACAGCGGGCGGGGCCGCGCGCGGGACCGGCCGGGGGTCGGCCGGGAACCCGCCGGGGTCGGCCGGAGACCCGCCGGGGACCGGCCCTGGACCCGCCGGGGACCGGCCGGGGAAGGGCCCGGGACCCGCCGGGGAGGGACCCGGGAGCGGCCCGGGACCGGCCGGGGGACCCGGGGGGAACCCGAGAGCGACCCGGGCGGGACCCGAGGGCGACCCTGAACGGAGCTCTGGGCGGCACCTTGGGCGGGCGCGGCCGGCTCTTGACCGGCGGCCGGGTGAAGCGCTTCACTGAAGCGCATCAGTGAGGCGCTTCAGTAGGAGGTTCCGCATGATCGCTCCGTTGTCTCCGCAGACCCCGTCGCCGCTGTCGTCCGCGCCGGCGGCGCCTTCCGCGCCGTCCGCGCCGGCGGCGCCGACGGCCTCGGCCGAGGACCGGGAGGCCGCTCCGGTGCTGGGGGCGCGGCCGTTCGAGCGGGTGGCCGCGTCGGTGACGCTGGACTCGCTGCCGGGGCGCGTCCTGGACCGGCGGGAGCTGCGCGGGCTGGCCCGCGCGGTGGCCGCCGACCGGGAGCTGTGGCAGCGGCACGTCGCCTTCGACGACGACAACCGCCACTACGTCTGCCTGCACCGCGACGCCCACGTGGACGTGTGGCTGCTGTGCTGGACCCCGCGCAACGACACCGGCTGGCACGACCACGACATCTCCTGCGGCGCGGTGGCGGTCGCCGACGGCACGCTGGTGGAGCACAACCTCGCCGTCGGCCGGCCGAGCCTGGCCACCGAGGTCCACGCCGGGCAGGTGTACTGCTTCGGCCCCGACCACATCCACCGGATCACCGGCCGCGCCGCCGCGAGCGTCTCGGTGCACGCGTACTCGCCGCCGCTGGGCCGGATGGGCCAGTACACGGTCAGCCGCACCGGCATCCTGCGCCGCACCTCGGTCTCCTACGCGGACGAGCTGCGCGCCCTGGACGGCGTGTAGAGCACGCGCCTGGCGTCGTGGCCTAACCTCTCTCCGTGACCGAGCCGCTCGCCCGAGACGGGGCGGAGAGGGGAGTCACTCCCGGGGGCTGGTTGCGCGCAACGCGTTCGCGGCGGGTCGACTCGCGCAATCCGTCGCAATCGCTGTGCGGGCGTGCGCGATCCGAAGCATCCTGGGTCTCTCATCCGCCGGAACGGGAGGCGAACGGATGACGCTCAGGTTCATCGGTACGACGTCGGAGCACGGCAACTGCCCCACGTTGTACGAGGTGGTCGAGACGGGCGAGATCCTCGTGCAGGGCGAGAGAGAGAGACGGACCCCGAGCATCTCGCTCAACTCCGGGACGTGAAGCCGGGCGAGACGTTCGTGCGCGTGCCGCGGGAGATGCTCGCGCGGTTCGCGCTGCGGGATGTCGCACCGGATGCCGGGCAGCAGGCGAAGGAGTAGCGCGGGTGCCTGATCTGGTCTCATTCAACGAGATCGCCCATCTGTTCACAGAGTTCGAGCACACGGCGTGGCGGTTGGAGACGCGTCGCGGCTATGCGTCGGACCGGGAGGGGCAGCGGTTCAAGGCGTTCATGAGGGGGGTGCTCCCGGAGGTGGAGCCGCGGCACCCCTGGAACGCCAACGTGAGGGTGCAGACGGCGGCGGGCAAGCGGTTCTCACGGGTACGGGTCATCGACGAACCGCCGACGGACGGGCAGCGGTTCCTCATGGCGACCGCGCTCGGCAACGTCGAGGCCGGGGAGGACATTTGCGTGTTGCCTCGGTCCGAGGCGAAGCGGCTGGAACTGCCGGACTTCGACCTGTGGTTGTTCGACTCCCGGGTGTTGGTCCGCTTCCACATCGACGACACCGACACGACGGTCGGCGTCGAGGTGACCGAGGACCCCGCCGAGGTACTTGCGGCGTGTCAGGCCCGGGATGCCGCCTGGCATTTCGCGGCGCCTACTGCGCAGGCGTGGGCGCAGGTACGTTCGTCTGCGTGAGCACCGACTTTCAGACGGCCCGTGAGGCGCTCGGAGCGCGGCTGCGTGAGCTGCGCGCCGAGGCCGGGTTCGACGGGAAGGGCGTTGCCGAGGTGCTCGGATGGCAGCGGTCGAAGGTGTCGCGGCTGGAGAACGGGAAGCAGACGGCGACGCCTGCGGATCTCGACGCGTGGGCCGCGGCCGTGGGGGCGCCGGCCGCGGCCGCCGACTTGAAGAGTCGGCTTCGAGGGTTGGAGTCGCAGCATCGTTCGTGGCGGCGGCAGCTCTCGTCCGGGCACCGGAGTGTGCAGGATCGGTACGTTGCCGAGTACCGGCGTACGTCCACGGTGCGCGGCTACGAGGCGACTGTCGTACCGAGGTTGTTCCAGACGCCGGAGTACGCCCGGCATCTGCTCGTGGGGAATGCCGAGTTGATGCAGTCGCCGCGGGACACGGACGAGGCTGTTCGGTCGCGTATGAAGCGGCAAGAGGTGTTGTACGAGCGGGGGAAGACGTTCCGGGTCCTGATCTGGGAAGGCGTGCTTCACGCCATGGTGTGTCCGCGTGACGTGATGGCCGGGCAGCTCGACCGGCTCGTCGGGCTGATCGGCATGAGCACGGTCGCGCTCGGCATCGTGCCGTTCGGGGTGCAGCTCAAGCTCAGCCCGAAACACGGGTTCTGGGTGTTCGACGAGAAGCGCGTCGTCGTCGAGACGATCAACACGGAGTACACGTTGGAGTCGGCCGAGGACATCGCCCTGTACGCGCGGGCGTGGGACGGGCTCGACGAGGGCGCGGTGTACGGGGCGCCGGCGCATCGGCTCATCGCTCGCGCGCGGGCGTCGCTCGACCTCGCGTGAGCAATCCGCCCCAACACTGAGACGGGCTCGCACAATCCGGCGCAATCGGCGCGCGGGCGGTCAGTCGGAGTCCCTACGGTCCCGGCCATGGCCACATGGGACACGCAGTATGCCGACTCGCCCGGCAAGGGCTGCGGCGCCTGCGACGCGGTCGGTGAGATCTACTGCCGCGCCAGCTCCCATCAGGCGGTACGCGTCCCGGCACGCTTCTCGGTCCGGAAGGAGGGCCACTGATGGCCCACGCTCTGATCGCTTCCCCATTCCTTGACGGGCACCTGCTCCTCAAGCCCGGCGCCAGGGCAGGGGCTTGCATCCCTGCCGACCACTACCAACAGCTCCGGCACGCTGCTGCGGCTGACCAGGTCGTGCCGGGCTGGGTGTCCGACACCGCATGGACGAGCTGGGGCGTGAACGTGGCCGGGCTGCCCACACAAGGCACCATCTTGGTCCGTGATCCGTCTCCGTACGGCTACTGCCGGGCATCCTGGGAGATCAATTTCGGCTGCAACTTCGGCTGCAAGCACTGCTACCTCGGCGAACGCCCCTTCTCCGGCCTCCCGCGGGAGGGCAAGGTGCGGCTGCTGAACATCATGCGCGAGGCCGGTGTCCTCTGGCTCCAGATCACCGGCGGCGAACCGACCATGGACCCGCATTTCCAGGACGCCTACAAGTACCTGGCTCTGCGGGATGATGCTCACCATCTCGACCAACGGCTCGCTGCTGCACGGGAGGCCGGCCTGCCCTTGCGCATCAACGTCGTGGTGACCGAAGACAACGCGGACGAGGCCGACGCGATGGCTGCGCTCGCCAATGAGTGGGACGTCGAGAACCACGCGTACACGAACATGACGCCCACCATCCACGGTGGCGGGGAACCGCTCCTCGCCCAGTCGTCCGAGCACCTGCGGCAGCGCAAGCCGTTCGCCGGGTGCAACGCCGGCCACACCTTCTTCCACGCCGACCCTCACGCCAAGGTCTCGATCTGCAAGGTCGGCCGCGAGGACCAGATCGACCTCATGGCCGAAGGCGTCGAAGGACTACGACGGCTCGGCACGATCGCAGACCGACTCATGCTTCGCACCGGAGGGTGCGAGGGCTGCGCCCTGTCCGGGCCGCCCAGCAGTGCCCGCCGCGTCGCGCCCCCGGTGGCCTCGGCCGCCGTGACGCTCGTCGCGGACCTGGACGACGTCGTCGAGAGCGCGGAATGTTCCTGCGACGCCGGTGACGACAACCCGCACGAGGCCGCGCTCCGGCCCGTCCTGTCGACGGGCCGGAGCGCCTTCACGTACTGCGCGAAGGTGCCCGCATGTTCTTCCGCTGGGAATGGCTGCGCCCCGTGCTCACCGCACCGGTCGTCCCCACCCTCGGCCCCGTCCACCCGCACGCCGCGACCGTCGACCTCTTCGAGGCCACCCTCGTCGCGGCAGCCGCAGACCGGCACTTTCTGCCGTACGACAAGGACCGCCGCTGGGGTCCGGAGAAGCAGGAGGCCGTCCTTGCCGGGGACGTGGTGCACCAGCGCGATCAGACGCTCATTCCCACCCTGTCGACACGTGGCCGGGGGGTGGTGAAGGTCTTCGCCTACGGCCACCGTGGAGACGTCCTCGACCAGGCCGCCGAACTCGCCGCGAAAATCGCCGTCGGCCACGGAGCTGCCACGGCCCGCGTCGTCAGGCCACTGGGCCCGGAGACACCGCGCCCACGCGGCGTCCGCATCCAGCTCCAGGACTTCACAGTGCGGCGCTGCCCGGCACCAGACGGTCCCGTGCGCCCACTCGACGACTGGCCCGCCCCCGTACGCCGAACCTTCGGCACCTTCGCCCACGCCATGGCAGCAGACGGATTCGCCTTCCTCGACCGGCAGATGCATGCCGGACGTTGCGGACCAGTCCTCACCACCGTCCTGGGCAACCGCGTGGTCGGTGCCATCGGGCCCATGGAGATCCGCCCCGACCCCACAGGGGCAGCCCAACTGATGCCGCAGTACTTCGCCGTTCTCCCCGACGCGCGGGGCCGCAGGCTGGGCCGCCTGCTGTGGCGCGCCGCCATGCACTGGGGCCAGACGCACAGCGCGGCCTACCAGTTGCTCCAGACCGAGATCGGCGGCGCGTCGGACCGGATCTGCCGGAGCGAGGGGCTGGCCGGCCTTGGTTTCATCAGTTCTCGTACGGCGTGAGGCTGCCGCACGGGTGGGTGGAGGTGGCTGCGTGGCGCCGGCTTCCGCTCTGCTTCGGAATGTCCGAGTCGGCCGCGCACCGCCGCTCCGGGCGCCGCGTGGCGGGAAAGTTGCGGAACGGGTCGGCAGGGGCGCTCGTGCCGGGGCCGGCGGGCCCGCACGATGGACGGGCACCTCCCCGGAGCGAAGTGGAGACCGAACCCATGCCCCTGGCCGCCCCCGACACCCGTCTGCGGATCGGTTCGCTGCTCTATGAAGGGCTCGACCAGATCGACCTCACCGGGCCGTACGAGATCCTGTCGCGCCTGCCGAACACCACCTGCCGCACCTACGGGACCACGCTCGAACCGGTCCGCGACGTGAACGGGCTGCGGCTGGCCGCGGACGAGCTGATCGAGGACGCGCCGCAGCTCGACGTGCTGCAGGTGCCCGGCGGGTTCGGGCAGGAGGCGCTGATGGAGGACGAGCGGGTGCTGTCCTGGCTGCGCTCGCAGGCGGCCGGCGCCACGGCGGTGCTGTCGGTGTGCACCGGCGCGCTGCTGTGCGGGGCGGCCGGCCTGCTCCGGGGCCGCCGCGCGACCACCCACTGGGCGGCCCACCACCTGCTGCCGTTCTTCGGCGCGACGCCGGTGGACGAGCGGGTCGTGGTCGACGGCACGCTGTACTCCTCCAGCGGTGTGACCGCCGGGATCGACGGCGCCCTGCTGCTGGCGGCGGAGCTGCGCGGGGCGAAGGCCGCGCAGCGGATCCAGCTCGCCGTCGAGTACGCGCCCGAGCCGCCGTTCGACGCCGGCACCCCGCGGACCGCGCCGGCCGACGTCCTCGCGGAGGTACGGGCCGTGGTCGCCGCCCGCACCGTCCAGCGCGAGCTCACCGCCCGCCGCGTCGCCGCGCGCCTCGGCGTCACCGCCGCCCCGGCCGGGGACGGCCCGCGGGACGCGCGGGAGGACCCGCGGGACGCGCGGGCCTGACGCGTCCGACCTGACGCACCCGTCCGGACGCACCCGGTCCGACGCACCCGCGCTGACGCACTCGGCCTGACGCGCCCGGCCCGACGCGCCCCCGGACGACAGAAACAGAAGTCGCGGCCCCCCGGTCGCCGTGTGGGGGGCACGGGACCGGGAGGCCGCGGGGAGGGTGGGAGCCCGTCAGCCGGGGAAGGACGGGCTCCCACGGGAGGGGTGGGTCAGTTGCCGGCGCCCGCGCCGGTCGTGGTGGAGACCGGCGGGGCCGGCTGCTGCGGGGCGGCGGGCGGGGCGGGCTTGCGGCCGGCCATGCCGAGGCCGACGATCGCGCCGGCGCCGGAGACGATGGTCGCGCCGACCATGGCCGCGGTGAAGCCGTCGGTGAACGCCTTCGGCGACGCGAAGCTGCCGTGGCCGGCGAAGACCGCGGTGATGATCGCGATGCCGAACACACCGCCCAGGATGCGCAGCATGGTGATGGCGCCGGACGCCTGGCCGATCTCCTGCGGCTTGACCGCGCCGATCACGGACTTCTGCGCGGCGGGCATCGCCATCGACAGGCCGCAGCCGCTGATGATGAGCGGCAGGACCATCTCGGCGTAGTTCAGGTCGGGCGAGACGATCGCGGCGAGCCAGCCGAGCCCGATGGTGTTGAGCGTCAGGCCGGTGACCATGAAGCGCCGCTCGCCGAGCTTGTCGACCAGGTTGCCCGCGATCGGGCCGCAGACCATCAGCGTCGCGGTCCAGGGCATCACCCGCAGGCCGGCCGCCAGCGGGCCGTAGCCCAGGGCGTTCTGCAGGTACTGGGTGATCAGGAAGAGCGTGCCGTACATCGAGGCGTACAGCGCGAAGTTGGAGAAGTTCGCGGTGGTGAAGGTGCGGATCTTGAAGAAGCGCATCGGGAGCATCGCGGTCTTGGCGCGCGAGCTGTAGACCACGAACACCGCGCTGACCACGACGCCGGCGATCAGCGTGCCGATCACCTCGCCGCTGCCCCAGCCCGCGTCGTTGCCGCGGACCAGCGCCCAGACGATGCCGAGCGCGCCGATGGTGACGAGGAAGACGCCGGGCAGGTCGAAGCGGATGTTGGGGCCGGTGCTCTCACCGAGCTTGGCCAGCACCAGGGCGATCGCGACGGCGCCGATCGGGACGTTGACCCAGAAGATCCACTGCCAGTCCAGGCCCTGCGAGACGGCGCCGCCGATGAACGGGCCGGAGAAGACCGCGAGGCCGGTCAGACCACTGAACAGACCCAGCGCCTTGCCGCGCACCTGGGGCGGGAACGCCACGCTCACCTGGGTGAGGGCCAGCGGCAGCACGATCGCGGCTCCGGCGCCCTGCACCGCGCGGAAGGCGATCAGGGGGCCGATGCTGGTGGACAGCGCGCAGGCCGCGGAGGCCAGGGTGAACAGCGCCAGGCCGCCGACGAACATCCGCCGCCGGCCGAACTTGTCGCCGAGCGCCGCGCCGCTGAGCAGCAGCACCGCGAAGGTGAGGCTGTACGCGTTCACCGTCCACTCGAGCGAGGCGAGGGACGCGTGCAGGTCCTTGTGGATCGTGCTGAGCGCTGTGGTCACCACCAGCGAGTCCAGCGCCACCATGAACGAGCCCAGCGAGGCCAGGCCAAGTACCCATTTCTGTGTTGTGGTCATCCCCGATGCCGGGGCTGCCGTCGGCGCACCTGCGGCCATGGCTCCTCCAGGAGCTGTAGTGACTTACTAGCAGTTCCTTGCACTCTAGTCGGTCTTACTCCTAAAGTACAACTAGCTGCTCTTGAGGTGTAACCTGTTGCCGATGGACCACGCGGTCCAGCCCCTCAGCAGGGGCTCCACCTCTCGGCCGGGAGTTGATCGACATGGCGACGAAGCGCACGTACTCCGACGGATGCGGCATCGCGCGGGCGCTCGATCTGATCGGGGAGCGCTGGGCTCTGATCGTGGTGCGGGAGCTGCTCCTCGGCCCGAAGCGCTTCACCGACCTGCACAGCGGCATGCCGGGAGTCAGCCCCAACGTGCTGGCGCTGCGCCTGCGCGAGCTGGAGGACTCCGGCCTGGTGCGCCGCCGCAAGCTGGGTCCGCCGGCCGGTTCCCGGGTGTACGAGCTGACCGAGTGGGGCCAGGAGCTGGAGCAGGTGCTGCTGGACCTCGGCCGCTGGGGCGCCAGGTCGCCGATCGCCAGCGAGCCCTACCGCAGCGTGGACTCGCTGATGCTCTGGCAGCGCTCGCTGTTCGACGCCGAGGTCGGCGGCGACCTGCGGGCGACCTACGAGTTCACCGTCGGCGACGACGCCTTCACCGTGCGGGTGGCCGACGGCGAGCTGGAGGTGGAGCGCGGCACGGCCGCGCGCCCGGACGCGTCGATGGAGAGCGACCTGGAGACGCTGACCGCGGTGCTCAAGGGCCGGCGGCCGGTGGCCGAGGCGACCGCCAGCGGCGATCTGCGGCTGACCGGCGACACCGGCGTGGTGGACCGGCTGATCCGCGCGCTGAAGCCGCAGCGGCCGGTGGCCGTCGCCTGAGCCGCGGTGACGATCTCCGCAAGCACCGAGTAGCGGCAGGGGACCCCGAGAGGCGGAAATCGTAAGACCATCCGCGAACACCCGAAAGGTGCCGCACGTGATCCCCTTCCGCATCGACATTCCCGAGTCCGCCCTCGACGACCTGCGCGAACGGCTGGCGGGAACGCGCTGGCCCGCGGAGATCCCCGGTTCGGGCTGGAGCCGCGGCGTCCCCCTGGACTATCTGAAGGACCTGGCCGCCTACTGGAAGGACGGCTACGACTGGCGGGCCGCCGAGGCGCGGCTGAACACCTTCCCGCAGTTCACCACCGAGATCGACGGCACGCGCGTGCACTTCCTGCATGTGCGCTCGCCGGAGCCGGACGCCAAGCCGTTGATCATCACCCACGGCTGGCCCGGCTCCTTCGTCGAGTTCCTGGACGTCATCGGCCCGCTGACCGACCCGCGGGCGCACGGCGGCGACCCGGCCGACGCCTTCCACGTGGTGATCCCCTCGATCCCCGGCTTCGGCTTCTCCGGTCCGGTCCCCGAGGCCGGCTGGGGCGTGCACCGCATCGCCGACGCGTGGGACACCCTGATGACCGAGCTGGGCTACGAGCGCTACGTCGCGCAGGGCGGCGACGTCGGCGCGGTGATCGCCGTCGAGCTGGCCAGGACCCACCCGGACCACGTGGCGGGCGTGCACGTCAACATGATGATCACGGTCCCGTCCGGCGACCCGGCCGAGATGGCCTCGCTGACCGAGCAGGACGGCGCGCGGCTGGCCCGACTGGCCCAGTACGACGCGGAGTTCTCCGGCTACATGAAGATCCAGACCACCCGGCCGCAGACCCTCGCCTACGGTCTGACCGACTCGCCGGTGGGCCAGCTCGCCTGGATCATCGAGAAGTTCAAGGACTGGACCGACCCGTCGACGCCGCTGCCCGAGGACGCGGTCGACCGCGACCTGCTGCTCACCAATGTGATGCTCTACTGGCTGACCGGGACCGCGGGCTCCTCCGCGAACCTTTACTTCGAGGGCGCCGAGCTGATCAAGATGATCTTCACCCGGTCCGGGAACCCGCCGGCGCTGACCGTGCCGCTGGGCGTCGCGATCTTCCCGCACGACATCTTCGTGGGCATCAGGAAGTTCGCCGAGCGGGACAACGCCACCATCACGCACTGGACCGAGTTCGAGTCCGGCGGGCACTTCGCCTCGCTGGAGCGGCCCGCGCAGTTCGTCGGCGACGTCCGGACCTTCGGCCGGTCGCTCAAGCTCTGACCCTCCGGCACCGGTCCCGGGGCCCCGGCCCCGGGACTTCCGCTTCCGGGGCTCGCGGCCCCGAGAAAAGCTCCGGTGGTGCCGGCGGATGCGGCCGTCTCCGCATCCGTCTGCACCACCGGTGTCAGTTCCCCGGCCGCCACGGCGGCCGGATCGTCACTCGCTCAGGAACTTGTAGGAGCCCACCACGTGGGCCGCGCCGCGGCTCGGCTTGCCGGCCAGCCGCTCGCCCAGACCCTTCTGGAACGCCTGGAACGCGGCCAGCTGCGGCAGCGGGTCGGCGTCGCCCTCCGTGGACACGATGTGCACGAAGGTCACGCCGTCGTCCAGCCGGAAAGTGGCGTAGCGCAGGCCTTCCGGCTGCGTTTCGGCCAGTTCGGCGAAAACCTGCTCGACGACACGCTGGTTCTCGTCGGCGGCCTCGGGCTTGGTTTCGTAACGAATGACCGCGGTCTTGCCCATGAATTTCCTCCAATGACGGACGATACGCCGGACCGTTGGCATTTCGAACACGTAGCCTGTCCTCAACCGGACAGGCTACGTGGGTATTTCACGGTCCCGCGTTATTGTCGCACGGAGGGCTCCAGCGCGCCGGGAATTCGCGCCTGTCCGGGAAGGCCCTTGAAGTCGGGCTTCCGCGAGGAGTTGAGCAGCACCTTCAACACCGTGGAGGGCTTCATCAGCTTCTCCGGACGGTCCACCAGGCCGGCCACCCGCAGGAAGTCGCCGGTGAGCGAACCGTCGTTGACCGCCGCCGCCCGCAGCCGGCCGATGTACCCGGTCATGAACCGGTACTTCAGGCTGCGGGTGCCCTCGATGCCCGGGTGGGCCAGGTCGGAGGCGGTGGTGATGTCCCAGGCGATGTCGATGTACTGGCCCAGGTGCTTGAAGAACTCCAGCGGGTTGGGCTCGACGCCCCGCTCCAGGTACTTCAGCAGCCGCAGCGTGGTCACCGCGGTGATGGTGATCGGCTGGGCGTACACCGGGTTGGGGCTGTGCACGGCGTCGCCCATCACCAGGTAGCCGGCGGGGAACCTGGACATCTTCTCGTACCGCCGCCACCGGCTGGCCGGGAAGCGGAAGTGCACCGGGTCGTCGAGCGGCTCGGCGTCCTTGATGGCGTTGTAGATGTCCGGGTTGGGCAGCGACCTGGCGAACTCCAGGAAGCCCTCCGGGTCGGTCGGCGGGTGGTCGCCCATCACGCCGTTGAGGGTGAGCAGGTAGCGGGAGTCCGTGTCGGACAGCGGGGTCTCCCGTGCGAAGATGGCGCCGCGGGGGTGCGCCGGGGTGGGCGCGAGGACGATCGCCAGGTTGTGGCCGAGGTAGTCGGTGGGCAGGCGGTAGTGCCGGGTCGCGTAGCCCAGACCGATCTTGACCTTGTCCTCGGGCACCTCGGGGTAGCCCAGCTCCTTCAGCCATATGGGGCTGCGGGAGCCGCGGCCGGTGGAGTCCAGGATCAGGTCGCCCTTGATGATCTCCTCGTTGCTGCCTGCGGCCTGGCGCAGCACGCGCACGCCGATCACCCGGCTGCGGTCCGCGTTGGCCTCCAGGCCGAGGATGTCGGTCCACTCCTGGAAGCGGACGTTGGGCCAGGCCTCGACCCGGGCCCGCAGGTGGCTCTCCATGATGGTCCGCGGGGCGGCCAGGCAGACCAGACCGGTGTAGGTCTGCTTCATCTGCCGTCCGTTGACCAGCCAGCGCAGGTCGGCGCCGATGTCCCCGGTGGGCACGCCGGCCGCGCTCAGCTCGGCGGTGATGCCCGGGAACAGCTCCTCCAGCGCCTGCTGGCCGCGGGCCAGCAGCGCCTGCGCGTGGAACGAGTGCGGGGTGCTGCGGCGCGCGCCGGTCACACCGACCATCTCGTCGCGGTCGATGATCAGCACCTCGCGGTACGAGTCCTTGAGCGCCCTCGCCGCCAGGAGTCCGCCGATGCTGCCACCGAGAACGATTGCGCGGTCACCGATATAGCCGCCCATGCGCGGCCACCTCCTAGATCGCTTGTTGGGGGTCAGCCCGTCTGGACGGGGCTGTTGTGGTAGGCGGTGATGAACCAGGCGCCGTCCTTCTTGGCGAGCACCCAGGTGGCCCGGATCTTGTTGGCCTCGGTGACGTCGGTCTCGTCGCCGTAGAGGACGCCGCCCTGGGTGACCAGCACGCCGGAGTCCTGGTTGATGAACTTCGCGGAGAGCGGGGAGCCGGTCACGCGGGTGCCCTGGTACGGGCCCGCGTAGGCCTTCGACATGAAGGCGCGGATCTCCTCGCGGGTGTTGAGGTACACGTCACCGGGCAGGACCATCGACCCGTCCTCGGTGAACAGGTCGGCGAAGGCGTCGGCGTCGTTCTTCGACCATGCCGCGATCATGCGGGCGGGGACGGCCTGGACCGCCGCCACGTCTTCCGCGGCGACGGAAACGGTGCTGGACATACGGGTTTTCCCTTCAGCGTTGCTGGTTCGGCGGAGCCAGGTCCGGGGAGGCGGATGCGTGACGGGGCGCGACCTCAGAGTTCGGCGGCGGGCAGCGGCGTGACGCCCTTGATGAGGTCGGCGGCCTTCTCGGCGATGGCGATGATGGGGGCGTTGGGGTTGCAGAAGACGGTCGGGATGACCGACGCGTCCACGACGCGCAGCCCGTCCACGCCGATGACCTTGAGGTCGGTGTCCACGACGCTGCCGATGGCGGCGGTTCCGGCCGCGTGGTACAGCGTCTGGGTGTTGCGGCGGATGTGCTCGCGCAGCTCGGCGTCCGACTCGCCCTCGGGCCCGCCGACCGCGGTGGTGGTGAACTGGCTCAGCGCCTTCTGGCGGCTGATCTCCAGGTTGACCTTGAAGCTCTCGACGGCCGCGTCCAGGTCGCCGGGCTCCGCGAAGTAGTTGTGCTGGATGCGCGGCTTGGCGGTCGGGTCCTCGGAGCCCAGGGTGACCATGCCGCGGCTCTCCGGGAAGAGGTAGCCGGAGGAGAAGGAGATGGCGTGCGCGTCGGGGATGCCGAGGCCGCCGTCCTTGAACATCACCGGGGCGCAGTGGAACTGGGTGTCGGGGCCGTAGGTGTCCTCGCGGGTCCTGACGTAGCCGCCGGACTCGGGGATGTTGGAGGTCAGCGGGCCGCGGCCCTCCTCCATGAACAGCCGGACGTTCTCCGGGCTGCCGGCCGACAGCAGGCTGATCGGCTCGTCGTGGGCGAACACGAGGAAGACATGGGTGTGGTCCTGGAGGTTCTGGCCGACCTGCGGCTGGTCCAGCACCACCGGGATGTTCAGCGCGTTCAGCAGCCAGCCCGGGCCGATGCCGGACAGCTGCAGCAGCTGCGGGGTGTTGTACGCGCCCGCGGAGAGGATCACCTCGCGCTCGGCGCGGATCTCCACCTCCTCGCCGAACTTGCGGCCGACCACGCCGACGGCGCGGCCGTTCTCCACCAGCACGCGGTGGACCTGCAGGTTGGTCTCGACCTTCAGGTTGGGCCGGGGCTCCGCCGGGTGCAGATACGCCACCGCGGTGCTCCAGCGTCGGCCGTTGCGCTGAGTAAGTTGGTAGTAGCCGAAGCCGTCCTGCTCCTCGCCGTTGAAGTCGTCATTGGCGGCGTAGCCCGCCTCGATGGCCGCCTCGACGAAGGCGGCCGTCATCGGGTTCTTCGACCGGCTCTCGGAGACCGCCAGCGGGCCGCCCGCGCCGTGGTACTTGGACTCGCCGCGCTCGTTGTCCTCGGCGCGCTTGAAGTAGGGCAGCAGCTCGGCGTAGCTCCAACCCGGCTGGTTCCAGGCGTCGTAGCCCTTCTTGGCGCCGCGGATGTAGAGCATGCCGTTGAGCGCGCTGGTGCCGCCCAGGACGCGTCCGCGCGGCAGGAAGATGCGGCGGCCGTTGACGAAGGGCTCGTCGTGGGTGTCGTAGTCCCAGTCGACCTCGGTCCTGAAGAGCTTGCCGGCCCCGCCGGGGTGTGGATGTTGGGCGAGGTGTCGGCCCCACCGGCCTCGATCACGCAGACGCTGACGTTGGGGTCCTCACTGAGCCGGGCGGCCAGCACACTGCCTGCGGAACCGGCGCCCACGATGACGTAGTCGTACATCCATTCCTCCTCTATGAGACCTGAGTCAGAGAATGGCTGTACGGGAACGATGCGTACCTCTTCCAGAATGCCCTCTGGGCGGGGGCCGGCCACCGGCCTGAACGGCGGAAAAACGCCCCGGCGCACAATTCCGGTAGTGGTCGCACGGTTTACGCGGGACGCGCCCGAAATTATTCCCGGAACGGGGATCGGATGCGGCGCCGGGCCGGCCGGGCGGCGTCCCCGGGCCGCGGCGCCGGTCACGGACGGTGGCCGTGCTCCGGCCGCGCGGGGGCCCGTCCGGGCGGGCCGCCTAGGCTGTGGCCATGCCCCTGCAGATACGCGCGTTCGACGCCGAGCACCCCTCGGCGCTGCTGGACCTGGACTGGTCGGTGCCGCTGGAGGAGTGGCCGGACGAGGCGCTGGTCGCGCTGCCCCGCGGCATCTCCCGGCACGTGGTGCGGTTCGCCAGGGCCGGCGCGGAGGTGGTGGCGGTCAAGGAGGTCAGCGAGTGGGCGGCGGTCCGCGAGTACGGGCTGCTGCGTGACCTGGACCGGCTCGGCATCCCGGCGGTGGACCCGATCGCGGTGGTCACCGGCCGCACCGACGCGGCCGGCGAGCCGCTGGAGCCGGTGCTGGTGACCCGGCACCTGCACGGCTCGCTGCCGTACCGCTCGATGTTCGAGACGACGATGCGGCCCGGCACCGTCAACCGGCTGCTGGACGCGCTGGCCGTGCTGCTGGTGCGGCTGCACCTGGTGGGCTTCGCGTGGGGCGACTGCTCGCTGTCCAACACCCTCTTCCGGCGCGACGCGGGGGCGTTCGCCGCGTACCTGGTGGACGCCGAGACCGGTCAGCTGCACCCGACGCTGTCCACCGGGCAGCGCGAGTACGACATCGAGCTGGCCCGGGTGAACATCGCCGGCGAGCTGATGGACCTGGAGGCCGGCGGCTCGCTGCACCCCTCGGTGGACCCGGTCACCTTCGGCGAGGCCATCGCCACCCGGTACGCCGACCTGTGGCGGGAGCTGACCCGTGAGTCGGTGTACCCGGCGAGCAAGCGGCACTACATCGACCGGCGGATCCGGCGGCTGAACGACCTCGGCTTCGACGTCGCCGAGATGCAGATCCAGCGCTCGCCGGCCGGCGACACCGTGACCTTCCTGCCCAAGGTGGTGGACGCCGGCCACCACCAGCGCCAGCTGCTGCGGCTGACCGGCCTGGACACCGAGGAGAACCAGGCCCGCAGCCTGCTCAACGACCTGGAGCAGTGGATGGCCACGCAGGAGGACTACGAGGCGGGCGGGCCCGCGGGAGCGGCGGGCGGGCCCGCGGGAGGGGCCGGCGGCGGGCTCGGCGCGCGGCCCGAGGTGCTGGCGCACCGCTGGGTCCGCGACGTCTTCCGGCCCGCGGTGCGCGCGGTGCCGCAGGAGCTGCGCGCCGGCATGGAACCGGCGCAGATCTACCACGAGTTGCTGGAGCACCGCTGGTACCTCTTGGAGCGGGCCCAGCACGACGTCGGCCTGGACGCGACGGTGCGCTCCTACGTCGAGGAGATCCTGCCGGGCCGGAGCGTGGCGTTCCCCGCGCCGGCGCGGGAGTAGCGGACGCCGGCCGGGCCCGCGGCGGGCGCGGGAGCAGGGGTCGGCGCAGGACCCGCGGAGGGCGCGGGAGCAGCGGTCGGCGCGCCGGAGCAGCGCGGCGCCGCCGCGCTCAGGCGCGGGGCGCGGCCGTGCTGTGGCGGACGACGATGTGGGTGGCCAGCTCCATCCGCAGGCTGTCGGGGGTCTGTCCGTCGGCGAGGTCGAGCAGCGCGCGGGCCGCGGTCGCGCCCATCTCGGCCAGCGGCTGGCGGACCGTGGTCAGCGGCGGCGGCGACCAGCGTGCCTGCGGCAGGTCGTCGAAGCCGACCACGCTGAGGTCGTCCGGGATGCGCAGCCCGTGCCGCCGCGCCGCCTCGTACACACCGAGCGCCATCTGGTCGCTGGAGGCGAAGACCGCGGTCGGCGGGCGTTCCAGACCGAGCAGCGCGGTGCCGTGCACGAAGCCCGACTCGTGCGAGAAGTCGCCCTCGCGGACCAGGAGTTCGTCGGTCTCGGCGCCGGCCGAGTCCAGCGCGGTGCGGTAGCCGTCGAGCCGGGCGCGGCTGCACAGCACGGCCGACGGGCCGGTGATGACGCCGATCCTGCGGTGTCCGAGCGCCAGCAGGTGCTCCACCGCGCTGCGCCCGCCCGCCCAGTTGGTCGCGCCGATGGTCGGGATGTCGAAGGTCGGCACCCCGGCCGGGTCGATGACCACCGCGGGCATCCCCAACCGCCGCAGCTCCGCGTGGAGTTGGGGTGCGAACTCCGAGGTCACCAGGATCGCGCCGTCGGAGTTGCGGGAGCGGATGCCGGCCAGCCACTGCTGCGCCGACCACTGCTGGTGGTGCACCGCCGAGACCACGGCGCCGACGCCCGCGTCGTGCGCGACCTTCTCCACGCCGCGCAGGATCTCCACCGCCCACAGGCTGTCCAGGTCGTTGAAGACCAGGTCGATCAGGTGCGCGCGGGAGGCGGTGCGCGAGGCGCGGCGCCGGTAGCCGTGCCGGGCGAGCAGGTCCTCGACCCGGCGCCGGGTGGACGCCGCCACGTCGGTGCGGCCGTTGAGGACCCGTGAGACGGTCGGCAGCGAGACGCCGGCCTCGCGGGCGATGTCCGCGATCGTCACCCGGCCGCCGGGCCCGCCGGCGGCCTCGCTCGCCCGCTCGCCGGAACGGGCGTCGCCGGCCCCTTCGCCGGAACGGGCGTTCCCGGCCCGCTCCCCGGAACCGTCCGTCGTCACCGTGCCTCCTCGCCGCCGCGCGGCTCTTGACGCCGGCGCGCCGCCGATTCTACGGTCGTCCAGCAAGTTTCGGAAGATCAACGAAAGTTTCGCCGCCGCCCGTGACCTTCTTCGCCGCCAATCCCGTGCTCCCCGGTTTCCACCCGGACCCCTCGGTCTGCCGGGTCGGCGAGGACTACTACCTGGCCAACTCCTCCTTCGAGTTCTTCCCCGGCATCCCGCTGCACCACAGCAGGGACCTGGCGCACTGGCGGCCGATCGGGCACGCGGTGGACCGCGCGGAACAGCTCTCGCTGACCGGCGTGCGCCCCTCCGGCGGGCTGTACGCGCCGACGCTGCGGTTCGCCGCCGGCCGCTTCCACCTGGTGTGCACGCTGGTCGACGGGCTCGGCACGTCGGGGAACTTCCTGCTCACCGCCGACGATCCGGCCGGCGACTGGTCGGACCCGGTGTGGCTGCCGCAGGCCCCGGGCTTCGACCCCTCGCTCTTCTTCGACGACGACGGTTCGGTGTACCTGCTCGGCACCCGGCAGACCGACGCCGCCGGCCACTGCGAGATCTGGCTGCGCGCCCTCGACCCGGCGACCGGCCGGCTGACCGGGCCCGACCACGTCCTGTTCCGCGGCGCGCTGGTCGGCGCGGTCTGGGCCGAGGGCCCGCACCTGTACCGCCGCGCCGACACGTACTACCTGGTGCTGGCCGAGGGCGGCACCGACCACGGCCACGCGGTGACCGTGGCCCGCAGCCGGCACGTCGCCGGGCCGTACGAGAACCACCCGGGCAACCCGGTGCTCACCCACCGGCACCTGGGCCTGGGCCACCCGGTCTCCGGCGCCGGCCACGCGGACCTCGTCGACACCCCCGGCGGCGACTGGTACGCGCTGCTGCTCGCCTCGCGGATGCACGGCGGGCGGTACGCCAACCTGGGCCGGGAGACGTTCGTGGCGCGGGTGGCCTGGGAGGACGGCTGGCCGGTCGTCAACCCGGGCGTGGGACGCCTGGAGGAGCGCACGCTGATCGGCCTCGCGCCCTGCCCGTGGCCGTCGGCCGATCCGGTGGACCACTTCGACGGTCCGGTGCTCGGCCCGCAGTGGTGCACGCTGCGCGGGCCGCTCGGCGAGGCGGCGAGCCTGTCCGCGCGCCCCGGCCACCTGCGGCTGCGGCTGCTGCCGAGCACCCTCGCGGAGCCGGCCACCCCCGCGTTCGTCGGCCGCAGACAGCAGCACCACCACTTCACGGCGAGCACGTCGCTCGACTTCGCGCCGATGACGGCGGGCGAGGCGGCCGGCCTCGCGGTGCTGCAGAACCCCGACAACCACCTCACCGCGCTCATCACCCGGGACGCGGCCGGCCACCCGTCCGCCCGGCTGACCGAACGGCGCGCGGGCCGGACCCGCGTGGTCGCCGAACTCCCGCTGCGGGACGGGCCGGTGCGGCTCACGGTCCGCGCCCGCGGCCAGGAGTACGCCTTCTGGTGCGCCCAGGGGACCGACGCGGAGCGGGAGTTGGGCGCCGTGGACGGCCGTTTCCTCAGCAGCCAGGCGGCGGGCGGCTTCACCGGCGTCTTCCTCGGCCCGTACGCGACCCTGCACGCCGGCGCGGATTCCGGTACCGCCGGACCGCACCGCACGGGCCTGCGGCGACCGCACCGCCACGCGGACTTCGACTGGTTCCGCTACAGCGCCGGCGCGTAACGCCGACCGAGTCCCTCTTGCGCGGTGCCGGTAGCATTTGTTCCGGTGATCAGCCCACGTGTTCGGGGTTCGGTGTCGTGACGCACGCTGGAAGACCGGAGTCGCAATCAGGATGACGAACCCGTTCAGGGGCCGTGCCGCCGCGCTCGTCGGCCGCGACGACGAGATCGAGGTGCTCGCGTCGGTCCTCCAAGACGCGACGGCCGGCCGCGGCGGCACCCTCTTCGTCGCCGGCGAACCGGGCATCGGCAAGACCCGGCTGACCGCGGAGGCGGTCGCCATGGCCACCCGGGCGGGGATGGCGGTGCTCAAGGGCCGCTGCACCACGACGGGCCCCGCGGTGCCGTTCCGGCCGCTGACCGAGGCGCTGCTCTCGCTGACCCGGGCAGGCGAGGCGCCGCCCGCCGCTGAACTCGGCCCGTACTTGCCGGTGTTGGGCCGCCTGGTGCCGGAGTGGTCGACCGGCGGGGACTGCGACCAGTCGCCGATCGTGCTCGCCGAGGCCGTGCTGCGGCTGGCGGCGGCGCGCGGCCGGGACCGCGGCTGCCTGCTGCTGATCGACGACCTGCACGACGCGGACCCCGAGACGCTCGCGGTCCTGGAGTACATCGCGGCCAACGTCGCCGGGCAGCCGGTGGCCGTGGTCGCGACCGTCCGCAGCGCCCCCTCGACGGCGTACGAGCTGGCGGGCGCGGTGACGCAGCGCCGCGAGGCCCTGATGCTGACCCTGGGCCGCCTGGACGCCGCGCACATCCACGCCTTCGCCGCGTCCTGCCTCGGCTGCGCGCGGGACGACCTCGCGCCGGCGGTCTCCGCGCACGTCTACGCCGACAGCGACGGAATCCCCTTCGTGGCCGAGGAGTTGATCCGCGGCATGCTCGCGGAGGAGCGGCTGCGCTTCGACCGCGGCCGCTGGCGCGACGTGGACGACGCCGAGGAGGCGAACGGCGTGATCGCGCCGGGCGGCACGGGCGCCGCGAGCGCCGCCGACCCGTACGCCGCCGGCCTCGGCCCGGGCGGGCCGGTCGCCCCCACGACCTGGGGCACGGCCGACTGGTTCGCCTCGGACGGCTTCCCGCCCGGCGCGGCGGACGCCCCGGCGAGCGGCCTCGCGCAGGACCCGCCGAACGGCCGCGCCGCGCTCCCGCTCGGCGGCGACGCGGCGCCGTACGCCGCGAACGGCCACGACACGTCCGGGAGCCGAGCGGGCACGCCGGGCGCGCCGGCCCCGGCGCAGCCCGCACGGCGAGCGGCGCGGCCACCGGCCCCGCGCGTCCCGGCGAGCAGCGCACGCCCGCGCCCGGCGCCGGCACGACGAACGGCGCCGCCCCGGACGTCACGCCCTTTGTCACGGCCCACCCCGACCACACCCGCCCCGGCGACCGGCACACCCGCACACCCGCCTCGGCGTACGGCCCCGGCACGGGCGTCGGCGGCAGCGTCGGCGTGGGCGGCGGCGTCTTCGGCGGCGGCGACACAACGGGCAGCAGTCCGGGCCCGGTTGCGCGCTCCGGCGAGGCGGCGGGCACGGACGGACCGGGCGCGACGCACTCCCCCGGTACGGGTGTCGGGCATGGTGACGACGCAAACGGCGGCAGCCCAGGCGCAGTTCCGCGTCCCGGCGGGCCCGGCGGCACGGACGGACCGGGCGCGACGCACGCCGCCGGGACGGGCCTCGGGGTCGGGGGCGACATCGCCGGCGGTCGGGGGCGCGGGCACGGGCACGGCGGAGCGGGGGTCGGCAGGGGCGTCCGGGGCGGCGGGCCGGGCGCCGGGCGGGCGCACGCGGGAGGCGGGGACGCCGTCGTCGCGGTGGGCGGGCGCGGGCAGCGGCCCGGGGCGCGGGGACGGGCCGAGGCCGTGGGGCCGCGGGCGGCCGGCCCGCGCGGCCGGGGGCGGGTCCCGTTCACACTCGCGCGAGCCGTCGAGCAGCGGGCGGCCCGGCTCGGCCCGGAGGGCGTGCGCGTGCTGTCGGCCGCCGCGGTGCTGGGCCGGTCGTTCCCGCTGACGGTGCTGCGCCGCTGCGCCGGTCCCGACGAGCCGGCGCTGCGGGCGTGTCTGCGCGCGGCCGTCGCGGAAGGCCTGCTGGTCCACGACGACGACCGCGGCCCGGACTGGTACGCCTTCGAACACCCGCTCACCGAGGAGGCGTTGCTCTCGCTGCTGACCCCGGTGGAGCGCGCGGAGCTGTCCGTGCGGGCCGCCGACGCGGTGGACGTGCTCTACCCGGGCCTGCCCGGGACCTGGTGCCATCTGGCCGCCCGACTGCGGCGGCACGCGGGGGAGTTGGGCGCGGCGGCGGCGCTCTACCTCGAAGTGGCCCGCCGCGCCCTGGCCGACAGCGGCCCCGGCACCGCGATCGCCGTGCTCGACGAGGCGCACCGGATGCTCGGCGACGCGCCGGACCGCCCGGTGCAGAGCGGCGTGCACCAGGAGTTGCTGGAGACGCTGCTGTTCGCGCTCGCCGACGACGGGCAGTTCGACCGGGCCGCACAGGTCGTGGACCGGCTGCGGCGGGCCGACACCGGCGCGGACCCGGCCCGCCGGGTCGAGTTGCACGTACGGCTCGCGTGGGCCGCGGAGGTCGCCGGCCGCTGGGTCGAGGGCATGGACCAGGTGGCCGCGGCCCGCGCGCTGCTGCCGGCCGACGCGCCCGAGCGCGACACCGCGGGCATCGACGCGGTCGAGGCGTACCTGACGGTGTCCGGCGCCGAGCAGGGCCGGATCGAGGAGAGCGAGCGGCTGGCGCGCCGGGCGATCGAGGGCGCCGAGCAGCGGGTCGACCCGGCGCTGGCCTGCCAGGCGTGGTACGCGGTCGGGTTCGCCACCCGCGGCCGTTCGCTCACCGAGTCCGACCGCTGTTTCCGCCGCACCCTGCGGATCGCCACCGAGGGCGACCTGATGATCTGGCGCAACCACGGTTTGATCGGCCTGGGCAGCAACGCCTGGCTCGCGGAGGCCGTCACCGACTCGCTCGCCTTCGCGCACCGCGAGGCGCTGCGCACCGGCTGCGTCAGCCTCGCGCACAACGCGGGCGTGATGCTGGCCCTGGACGCGGCCTTGAAGTCCGACTTCGCGCGGGCCACCGCACTGCTGGACGGCTCGCTGGACGAGACCCGGCGGCTGCAGCTGCACTCGGTGACCCGTTACGCGCTGATGCTGCGCGCGGTCGTGGCCGCGCACCAGGGCCGGCGGAGCGACATGCGCGACGCGCTCGCGGAGTTCCGGGCGGGCGGCGGCGACCAGTCGCGCGAGGCGCCGCTGGCGCTGGGGCTCGGCGAGCTGTTCTGCGCGCTGCTGGAGGAGGACCGCGAGCAGGCCGCGGCGCTCGCCGCGCGGATCGACGCGGGCGCGCCGGGCAGCGAGAGCTTCTTCCACTTCGCCGGCCCGCACGGTCTGTCGGTGCTGCTGTCGGTCCTCGACGGCGGCGGGCGCGAGCAGTTCGAGCGGGTGGCCGGCGGCCAGCCGGCGCGGATGCGCTGGAACCGGCAGTTCGTGCACCTCGCCGACGCGGTGCTGCTGGGCCGCGAGGGCCGCGCGGCGGACGCGCAGCGCGCGGTGCGGGCGGCGATGTCCAGCGCGGCGGTCTTCCCCACCGCCCGCCACCTGGGCCTGCGGCTGGCGGCGGACGCGGCGATGGCCGACGGCTGGGGCGAGCCGCGGCGCTGGCTGACCGAGGCGGAGGAGTTCTTCCACCGCGGCGGGGTGGTCGCCGTCGCGGGCGCGTGCCGGTCGCGGCTGCGCACCCTCGGCGTCAGCGTCCGCCAGCGGCGGGCCGGCACCGACCGCATCCCCGAGGAGCTGCGGGCGCTCGGCATCACGTCCCGCGAGTACGACGTCTTCCGCCTGCTGGTCGACCGGCCCGGCAACAAGGCGCTGGCCGCGCGCCTGCACCTGTCGACGCGGACGGTCGAGAAGCACGTCGCCAGCCTGGTCGCCAAGACCGGCGTCGCCGACCGCGCCCGGCTGTGCGACTACACCGTCGACTTCCTCTCCGCCCGCCGCCACGCCGCCGAGGACGTCCTGCGCGAGACGCCGGGCGAGGCCCCGGAACGCTGAGCACCGCCGCGCCGGTGCGGGGGCCGCCGGCGGGTGCGGGGCCGCCGGCGGGTGCGGGGCTGCGGTGCGGCATCGGGTCGCACACGGCGGGGGCGGCCCGGAGGGCCGGCGCGCGGTGGTGGGTGCGCCGGCCCGGCGGGTGGGGGTCAGAGGATGATGCTGGAGACCGTGGTCGCCCCGTCGCCCAGGGCGACGACGGCGACGGCCCCGACCGTCATCCCGGCGAGGATCGCGGCCCTGCGCCGCGCCGCCCGCGAGGCCGCGGCCCGGTCCGCCGCGGCGTCCCTCGCCGGGTCGACCCCTGCCGCTTCCTCCGCCGCGGGGGGTTCGATGGTGGTCAGGTCGTTGTCCATGGAGTTCGTGCCCTTTCTGTCGTTCGACGTGCCTCGGCCTGCGCTGGGCTCCAGCAGCAGGACCGAGGGGATCGTGGCGCCCGGTGCGAGGCGCAGCAGGCCGTACCCGATGCCTGCGAGTCCGGTCAGCAGACCGGGGATGGGGACGCCGAGCGGCGTGCCGCAGCGGATGCCGCCGTGCGCGGCGGCCCGCGCGACGGCCGCGGCGAGCCGCTCGCCGGCCCGGCGGCGCGCTTCGGCGCCCGCCGGGCCGGGCAGCGCGGCCAGCGGTTCGAGCACGCCGGACTCGCCGTGGCACAGCGAGAGGTCGCGGAGCCAGAGGTCGTGCGCCGACGCGCCGCCGGCGGCGCCGACCGCCGCGAGATGACGCTCCGACGCCGCGCCGCCGAACGCCGCGGCCGCGCCGGCGAGACCCGAGCACCAGCTCAGGTCCCCGGCTGCGGCGGGTGCGTCGGCGGGGCCGTCGGCGCGCGCGTGCTCGGCGGCAGCCGCGTCGGCGCGGGCCTCGCCGCCGGGGTCCGCGCCCCGGCCCGGATCGGCGGCGCGCGCTCCGGACGCCGCGGCGGCGTGAGCCGCCGCGGCGAGGGCGTACGCGAGGCCGGTCCGGCCGTGGAGGAAGCCGGGGGCGCTCGGCGCGGGGGCGGCGGCGATACGCCGCGGCAGGTCGCGCAGCAGCGCCGCGGTCAGCGGGTGCGGGGCCGTCGCGTGCACGGCGCGGGCGGCCAGGAGCGCTCCGGCGAGCCCGTCCGCGACATCCGGCGCGGCGTCCGGCGCCGCGGCCGCGGCGGCGAGCGCGGTCAGCGCGTCCGGCAGCGCGGCGGCGAGCCCGTCCCCCGCCTGCGACCCGGCGTCGGTGTCGAGGAGTCGGGCGAGCCGCGCGGTGGCGTAGGCGACGCCGCCGAGCCCGGAGAAGCCGCCGGGGCCGACCGCGGCGGCGAGTTCGGGGTGCGCGGCCAGCAGCCGCAGCATCCGCGGCAGCGGGCGTACGGCCTCGGCCGCGGCCCGCGTGAACCGCGACTCGCCGGTGGCCCGGCCGAGTTCGGCGAGGAACAGCGCGGGGCCGCAGTAGCCGTCGCCCAGCCCCATCCCCATCGCGAGGACCGCCCACTCCCCCGCACCGAGGTCCTGCACCCCGGCCCAGTTCGCCCGCCCGTCGCCCCGCCACGCCGTGTCGAGCAGCAGATCCCCCACCCGCACGGCAACGGAGACCGGCTCCGCGCCGGCCGCTTCGGCGACCGTCCCCGGCACGGTGGGCAGGGCCCCGGTGGGCGGCGGCGCGGAGGGCGGCTCGGTGGGCGGCGGCGCGGCGCCCGGCGCGTCCGCGGACGGTGCGCCGGCAGAGAGCGATCCGGCGGAGAACGATCCGGCAACGCCGGCAACGCCGGCAGCGGCAGCAGACCGCGCCGGACCCGACCGGCCGGCCCGGGCCCACCGCCGATCGACTCCGCGTCCGCCGGCACGGCGTACCCCGGCACGGCGTACCCCGGCGCGGGATCGCTCAGCTCGGCGGATCGCCGGCCGGTGCCGGGCAGTTCGGACTCCTGGACCGGCGCGGCCTCTGGCAGGGCCTGCGCGCCACCGCCCGCGGCACCGCGCGGTTCGGGTTCCCGGTCCGGCACCGCCGCGGCGGAGACGGGGGCAGGGGCAGGGGCAGGGGCAAGGTGCCGCGGGGGGTGTGCCTTGGTGGCCAGGGCGGCTCGGATGAGCCATTCCTGGCGGGCCAGGTCCGCGGGGCCCATCGCGCGGATCTTGGCGCGGGCCGCCGCGAGGGGCGGTTCGGTGAGCAGCGCGGGGAGTTCGCGGCCCCGCGAGGTGCGCAGGATGCGGGAGCCGGGGGTCGTGGTGAGCACGGGGATGTCGCCGGCGGCGAGTTCGGCCGCCTCGTGGGGCGCGAGGGCCCGGAGGTGGTCGTGACCGGTCTCGTCCCACAGCGCATCGAACGCCGCCTGGCGCGCGGCCGGTTCACGCATCGACTCGGGATCGGTCGCGTCCGCGAGCAGCTCCGCGTAGGTCTGGCTGGACCGCACCACGACCCGTACGGTCTCGTCCGCGAACCGGCTCAACAGGCCGCCGGGCGCGCACAGTTCCTCGGCGTGCGCGGCGATCGTCCGGTACGCGGCGCGGAAGCCCCGCAGCAGGCTCTCGACGTGGTCGCCCGGCTCGGCGGGAACGCCGGCCACCGGGCCGGCGCGGCCGGACGACGCGGCGCCGGCGGACGCGCGGTTCGCCGCCGCGGGGCGCGCCTCGGCGAGCGTGGGGAGATTGGCCGCGCCCGGCCACGGCGTGGGCGCGTACACCAGGTGCATGGTCTCCAGGCCCGCGTCGGCCCACGTCGGGCGCGGCGTGGGGCAGTCCGCGGCGGGACCGCCGGCCAGCGCGGAGGTGTCCAGCGGGGCGTGCGGCGCGGCGTGCGGATTGGGCAGCACGGCGGTGCGCAGGACGGACACGGCGAGCGCGCGGGCCGCCGGGTCGGCGCCGCCGTCGGCGCGCGGCGTCCACAACGGGTGGAACAGCGTCTCGACGTCGACGACGACCGGCTGGTCGCCGGCCGCGACGAGGTTCTCCGCGTGGATGTCGGTGGCGTCCAGGGCGTGCAGCAGGGCGAGTTGGGCGCCGAGACGGGCGTAGAAGGCGTCGAGTCCGGCCGCGTCCGCACACGGCCGCGCCGGTACGAAGCCGGTCCATCCGTAGCCGTCGCGCTCCAGCAGCCGCACCGGCCGGGCGGCCGACTCGGGCAGCAGCTCCCCGAGCAGGCCGAGCGCCTCGTTCCAGCGTGCGTGCACTCCCAGCGGCCGCGGCTTGTACACCACCGCCGGGAGCCGCGGTCCGAACTCCAGCAGCGCCACGGTCCGTCCGCCGGCGTGCGGGTCGCCGAGCCCGAACCGCACGGCCGTCAACCGCCGCGTCCCGAAACCGTTTTCGGGCTCCGGACCGGCGGCTGCCAGGCCCCCCGGATCGTCCGCGCCGCCGGTGCGGACGGCCCGGGCGCCGGGGCCGTCCCACCCTTCCGGTTCGAGGAGCGCCGCGAGGGCGGCGCGGTCCGCGCGGTAGCGGTCGAGGAGTTCGCCGGCCGCCGCGACCGCGTTGAGGCAGCGCTCGGCCAGCAGCCGGGCCAGCACTGGGTGGCGGCGGCAGAGCAGGTCGGCGAGGGCGCCGCGGGCGGCCTGGGCGCGGACGAAGTGGTCGAAGCGCGCCGCCGGGTCGTCGCCGCGCAGGCCTCCGGCGAGCCGGACGGCGCGCAGCTCGGCGGCGAGGGTGCGGCCGGCCAGCGCGACCAGCCCGGCCGCGAGATGGCGGCGCGCGCCCTCCCAGACGGCGCGGCGGTCGGCCGCCTCCGCGGCGTCGGCGGCGGCCGGGCGGCCGGCGTGGAAGCGGATGCCCGCGGCGGTCAGGAACGGCCACAGCGGGTGGACGAGCCGGCCCTCCGGCCCCGCGCCGGGGACCGAGCGCACCTGTTCGCCGGGCCCGTGCGGGGCGACGGTGGCGTGGTCGAGCGCCTGCGCGGTGAACCGCGCCCACTCCGGTTCCTCCCAGCCGGCGCCGTGCTCCTCCTCGTAGAGCGCGGAGCGCCACCACTGCGCGGGCGCGGGCAGCCGGACGCCCGCCCACCCGCGGGCGCCGGACCCCCGGGGGGCGGTTCCGGGAGCGGTTCCGGGGCCGCGGCCGGGTCCCGACGGCTCGGCGGGGGACGAGTGCGGTGGTGTCGGCGGGGAGGTCGGCACCGAAGACATGTCGCGACCCTCGCACGCCGTGGCCGGAAACACATGGGTAGAAGTCCCCCAGATTTCTCGATGTGACGAGAGTGACGCGCGTTGCGCCGGTCACCTCGCGGCACAAAAGGAATGTGGGGGACGGTCACCCATGCGCGGAGCGTCGGTGAGTGGCAACTTCGGGTCATGAGCTGCTCGATCACGACGTTCGGGGAGTTGTCGGTGCGGGCCGAGGGGGGCGCGGAACCGCTGGACCTCGGCGGCCCCAAACCGCGGCTGCTGCTGGCGCTGCAGGTGAGCCGTGCCAACTCGGCGTTGCGCGCGGAGGAGTTGATCGACGCGCTGTGGGAGGGCCGGCCGCCGCGCACCGCGCGCAAGAACCTCCAGGTGTACGTGTCGCGGCTGCGCCGGCTGCTCGGGGACCGGTTGGTGCACGCCCACGGCGGCTATCTGCTGCGCCTGGGCGCGCAGGACTGCGATCTGGTGCGGTTCGAGCAGATGGTCCGCGAGGGGCGCCGCCGCTCGCGCGAGGGCGACCCCCAGGCGGCGATGGAACTCCTGGACGCGGCAGTGGAGTTGTGGACCGGCCGGCCGCTCGGCGAGTTCGGCGACGTGCCGGTGCTGACGCCCGCCGTGGACCGGCTGCAGGAGCTGTTCCTGGCCGCGCTGGAGGAGTGGGCCGATCTGGAGGCCGCGCGCGGCGGCCACCACCGGGTGCTGGACCGGCTGCAGGACCACGTACTGGCGCATCCGTTGCGGGAGCGGCTGGCCGCGGCGTGGATGCGGTCGCTCGCCGGGGTCGGCCGGGAGGGCGAGGCGCTGACCCACTTCGAGACCGTGCGCCGGGCTCTGTCGCGGGAGTTGGGCGTCACGCCGGGTCCTGCGCTGACGGCCGTTCACCGCCGGCTGCTCGCCCGGGACACCGCGGACCCGCGCCGACCGGGACCCGGCAACCAACTCCCCCGCGACCTGCCGGACTTCGTGGGCCGGGCCGCCGAAGTCCACCGGGTGCTGGCGCATTTCGGGGCGGCGCCGGGCTCACCGGGCGGGGGCGGGCCGTCCCCGGCGACGGGTGCGGGGCGCGCGGAGGACCTGCGGATCGGCGACGCGCGGCCGGGCTCCCGCGGTGACGCCGAGGGCCGGGTGCTGGTCGTCTCCGGCCCGGTCGGCGTCGGCAAGTCCGCCTTCGCCGTGCACGTCGCCCACCTGCTGTCCTCCGCGTACCCGGACGGGCAGGTCATGGTGGAGCTGGGCGGCCGTCCGCTGGGCGTGGTGCTGCGTCGCCTGCTGGACACCGTGGGCCTGCCCGGCGAGCGCAGCGTCGCGCAGGCGCTGGCCCGCTGGCGGTCGTGGGTGTCGGGGCGGCGGCTGCTGCTGGTCCTGGACGACGCGGTGTCCGGCCAGGTGGTGCGGGAGCTGCTGCCCGGCTGCGGCGGCAGCGGCACCATCGTGACCAGCCGCTACCGGCTCAGCGGCCTGGAGGCGGTGGCACGCGTCGGGCTGCCGCCGCTCACCGAGGCCGAGGGCGTCGAACTGTTCGGCGGCATCGTCGGGTTCGGCCGCGTGATGACCGACCCCGCGGCGGCCCGCGCGATCGTCGGCTGCTGCGAGGGGCTGCCGATCGCGGTACGCATCGCGGGCGCCAAGCTCGACGCGCTGCGGCACGTGCGGCTCGCCGACTTCGCCGCGCGGCTGTGCGCGGCGCCCTCGCTGCTCAACGAGATGACGGCCGGGGAGCTGGTGCTGCGCGACCGCTACGAGGCGTTCTGGCGCGATCTGACCGATGCCCAGCGCAGCGCCTACCGCGCGGTCGTCGCGCTCCCGCCGCCGTACCGGCACGAACAGGTCGCCGACCAGGCCGAGGAGTTGCTGGAGTGCTGCCTGCTGACGCCGCCCGACGGCGAGGTCAGCGCGCACGTCGTGGTGTACGGCATGTCCGGCTTCGCGCACGCGTTCGGCCGCGGACTGCTCGGGGAGGACGGGGCGGGATCGGCGTGACGGGGTCGGTGATACGGGGTCGGTGATACGACGCCGGCGTGACGGCTTCGGCGTGACGGCTTCGGCGTGACGAGGAGCCGGGACCGTCCTGCCGCCCCGCCGGCGGGCCGCGGGCGGATGCGCGCGAGCCCGGCGCGGATCCAGGGGTCCGCCCGCGCCGGGCGTTCGCGGGGCCGGGACACGGTCGCGGAACCGGACCTGGCGGCGCACGGGCTCCGCGCACGGCGGCCGGAACCCCTCGCGGCGGCCGGGTGGGACGGCAGCGGCCCGCCGCTCCTCGCGCCGTGGCCGCCGGTCCTGACCGGCACCGACACCTCAAGTCTCGGCACGGCGGCTGACATGCGGTTGCGGGACGGTATGACCGCAGGCCACGGCGGGTGGTCGGGGGCGGGTGACGCGGTTCGGCGCCGGGGCGCGCCCGCCGCCCGCCCCCGCCGACGAGCGGGAGCCGCGCCGAGCCTCACAACTCCGCGAGCGTCCGCAGCAGTCCGGCCGCCGCGTGCACGTCGCCGCTGAGCGAGCGGTCCTCGGTGGACAGCGGCAGCGCCGCGCTCATCCCGGCGCCCAGCACCGCGAACACCGGGGCCTCCGGCAGCGGTTCGGTGCGCATCCGCAACGCCCGTACGGCCGCGACGAGTTCGCAGGCGAGCAGTTGCCGGTAGGCGTCGACGGTGCGCAGCGCCTGACGGGCCGCCTGGGAGGCGAAGCTCGCGGCCTCCTCGGTGCCGCGGGAGAGCACCGCGTGGCCGGCGGACGCGGGGGCCGCGGCCGACGCGCGGATCTCGGCGAGCGCCGAACTCGCGCTGTACTCCAGCACCATGATCCCGGAGCTGGTCGCGGGACCGGTGGCGAGGAAGGCGCGCAGGCCGGTCATCTCCGGCTCGCTCAGGTGGGTCAGCCGGGCCACCGACAGCTGCGCGGTCTGCAGCACGGTCAGCGAGAGCTGGTCGAGGGCGAGGCCCAGCGGCGCGGCGAAGAAGCCGCCGTGGTGGTAGGCGGCCGGGCCGCCGTCCGCGCCGCCGTCCTCGCTGATCAGCGGGTTCTCCGAGGCGCAGTTGACCTCCACGGCCAGGATGCGGGCGAGCGCCGCGGCGGCCTCGGTGGCCTGCCCGTGCACCTGGGGGAAGGCGCGGAAGCCGTACGGGTCCTGGATGCGGCGCCCGGTGGTGGTGGGGATGTCCGGCAGGGCGAGCAGCCGGCGCACCTCGGCGGCGGCCCGCCGCGCGCCGGGATACGGACGCAGTTCGTGCACGGGCGCGGCGTACGCCTCGGGCGACCCGCCCACCGCGGCCAGCGACAGCGCGGCGACGGCGTGCGTGGCCTGGAGCAGCACGCCGAGGTCGTGGCAGGCCAGCGCGGCCTGGCCGAGGGTGAGGGCGTTGCTGCTCATCAGGGACAGCGCGTCGCCCTGCCCGAGCACGATCCGCGCCGGCTCCGCCTCCCCCTGCGCCGAGGCCGCCCCCGCGAAGGACGCCCCCGGCACGGAAGCCGCCGCCCCGGCCGCCGAAGCCGCTTCCGGCGCCGAAGCCGCCCCGGCCGCGGAAGCCCCCGCCGCGGAAGCCGCCCCCGCGTGCGGCTCCTCTCCCGCGACCGGCCCCGCCCCCTCGCCGCGCACCCACGGCTCCTCGCCGATCAGCGCCAGCCCCGTGCACGCCAGCGCGGTCAGATCGCCGGTGCCCACCGCGCCGTACTCGCGCACCGCGGGGTGGACGCCGAGGCGCAGCGCCTCGACCAGCGCGGTGACCACGGCCGGCTGGATGCCGGAGCCGCCGGCCAGCACCTGGTTGGCGCGCACCGCGAGCATCGCCCGGATCTGCCGGGCCGGCAACGGCGCGCCGATGCCGCCGGCGTGGCTGCGCAGCAGCCGCAGGTCCTGCCCGGCCTGGTCGGCGGGGTCGACCGGCACCCCGCGGTTGGCGCCGACGCCGGTGTGCCGGCCGTAGAGGCGGCCGGCCTCGGCGACCCTGCGGGCGGTGTGCCAGGAGCGCTCGGCCCGCGCGAACGCCTCGGGGAGCACGGTGGGTTCGGCCTCGCGATCGGCGATCGCGGCGACGGACTCGGCGTCGAGTCCGGTCCCGTCGAGGACGACGTACGACCCCACCTGTGCTCCCCGGGCCCGCGCTGCGCGGCTCAGACCAGGCCGACGGACTTCAGCCAGGTGGTGGCGACGTCCAGCGGGTCCTTCTTGTCGCTCTGCACCTCGGCGTCGAGGTCGAGCAGCGCCTCGGTGGTGAGCTTGGCGGACACCGCGTTGAGGGCGTCGACGCCGGGCTGCGACAGGCCGGACTTGTAGACCAGCGGCACGACGTTCTCGAAGCCGAAGAGGTTCTTCGGGTCCTTCAGGACCACGAACTTCTCCTGCGCGATGGTCACGTCGGTGGTGAAGATGTCCGCGGCCTGCACGTTGTTGTTCTTCAGCGCGGCCTCGGTGAGGGTGCCGCCGGCGTCGAGCGCCTTGAAGGACTTGGGCGTCAGGCCGTACTCGGACTTCAGGCCGACCAGGCCCTGCTGCCGGGTCTGGAACTCCGGCGAGCCGCCGATGGCGATCTCGGAGCCGTGCTTGGCCAGGTCGGCGATGGTGGAGTCCGCGGTCAGGTGGTACTTCGCGGCGGTCGCCGCGTTGACCGTCAGGGAGTCCTTGTCCTCCGCCGGGGCGTCCTTGAGCAGCGTCAGCTTCGGGTCGAGCTTCGCGGTGACCGCCGCGTCGGTGGCGGCGGCCGAGTTGGGCACGGCCTTGGGGTCCAGGTAGGCCAGCAGCGCGCCGTTGTACTCCGGCAGCACCGTGATCGAACCGTTCTTGAGCAGGCCGTACGAGGTCTCGCGGGTGCCGATGTTCGGCTTGTAGCTGACCTTGATGCCCTTGGCCTTGAGCGCCTCGCCGTAGATGTCGGCGATCAGCGTGCTCTCGGCGAAGTTGTTCGAGCCGACCACGACCGTGTCGCCGCTCGGCTTGCTGCCGGACCCGCTGTCGGACAGCGGGTCCTTCTTGTCGGAGCCGCCGCAGCCGGCGAGCAGCGGAGCGGCGGTGGCGGCGACGACCGCCACCACGGCGAATCGGCGGTTCCGCGGCTGTGACCAGGTGCTCTTCTGTCGTGATCTCACGATTTCCGCTTCCGGGCTGAGGGGTCGGATGGGGCCGGACAGTGATCTGGCGACGAGCGACGCTGCTCGAAGGCCCCCGAGGGCGCCCCGGAAGAACGCGTGCGGGGGTGGGGGCTCTCGTGACTGTGTCGAAGATGTGTTCTTCGGCGTCGATCCAATCCACCAGGTTTGGGATCAGTCAAGTGCGGTCGGTCACAAGCCGCATTGCCGTAACAGTTTCTTGATGATGTGATCAGCTCGTAGAGCACAAAAGGCGGTACTCTCCGGGCAGTTGCCGACCTAATCGGTCGATGACGGGATCGGTCGACAACGGGGGGTGTCCGGTCACGGCTTGTGTGTGACGAGATCACGAGGAGTCCTGGTGTCCGTGCACGAGGTGGACGCGCCCGCACGCCCCGAACGCGTGTCACCCACAGCGGACGGTGACCGGGAGCCCACGCAGAGCGCTCCCGACGAGGGGCCGCGGGGTGCCTTCGCCGACCGCTGGCCCTTCCGCCGCAAGCTCAACATCCTGGTCGGGGTGCCCCTCGTGGTGGTGGGCCTGCTGCTCGCCTATGTGATCTCGGGGCTGGTCGACCAGGCCCGGGACGCGGCGGACGCGGCCTCCCTGGTCCGCGACAGCCGCGAGGTCGCCCAGCTGGTGGACCGGGTCGAGACCGAGCACCAGCAGGCCCTGCTGGTGTCGGTGCGCTACGAGTCGACCACCGCGGGATCGGCCGCCAAGCGGCCGTCACTGGCCGACTTCCGCGCGGCGCAGTCCGCGGTGGACGCCCAGGTGACGCAGGTGCGCAGGACGTTCGGCTCACGGCTGCCGGCCGCCGAGGCGCAGATCCTGCGCGAGATCAACGGCCTGACCAGCCTGCGCGACACCATCGAGCAGAGCTACCTGCCGGCCGACAACATCGACCCCACCTACATCGGGCTGGTCGACGGGTTGATCGACGGGCTCGGACTGGACAACGGCGACTCGCTCTCCTCGACCAGGACCGGCGCCCTGCTGGACTCGCTGCTGCGCGCGGACGCGGCCCACAGCGCCTTCGAGACCAGCGTGTTCTCCGCGCAGACCGCCGACGCCAACGCGCTGATCGAGTTCAACAACGCGGTCGGCTACCAGCAGCTCTACACCGCCCAGGCCGGCCGGTTCGGCCGGGTCGCCTCCGACGCGCAGCGCACCCAGCTCAACGGCGTCGAGCGCGGCGCGGCCTGGAACGCGATCAACATGCAGTACGCCGGCCTGCAGATCGACCCCAGTTCGCTGGAGACCAGCGACCCGGCCAAGGTCAGGTCCGCGCTGGTGAGGGCGCTGGACGCCTACCCCGGCTACCAGCGGCAGGCGCAGAACCGGCTGGCCATCACCGGCGACCTGATCGGCCAGATCGCCTCCCGCGCGCAGCGCGCCTCGGACGCCGCGTGGTGGCGGGCGGCCTGGCTGCTGGGCGGCACCGTGCTGGCGTTCGCGCTGTGGCTGGGCTTCTCGGTGGCGGTGCGCCGCTCGGTGATCCGCCCGGTGCAGGCGCTGACCGGGGCGGCGACCGAGGTGGCCGAGGTCGCGGGCCGGGAACTGGCGCGGGTCGCCGACGACGACGCGCCGGACAACGGCCCGCCGCGGCTGCGCGAGGTGCCGGTGACCGCGCGCGACGAGATCGGCGACCTGGCCGACGCGTTCAACCGGGTGCAGGGCAGCGCCGCGGCGCTGCTGGAGCGGCAGGTGCTCAGCCGGCGCAACGTGGCCGAGATGTTCGGCAACGTGGGACGCCGGGTCAGCAACCTCACCGCCCGCCAGCTCGCCCTGATCGACGCGGTGGAGCGCAGCGAGACCGACCCGGAGCTGCTGGACCGGCTGTACCGGATCGACCACCTCGCGGTCCGGCTGCAGCGCAACGCCGACAGCCTGATGCTGCTGGCCGGCATCCGCGAGGCGGGCCTGGACGCCGAGCCGACCGCGCTGACCAACGTGGTGCGCGCCGCGCTCGGCCAGATCGAGGGCTACCAGCGGGTCACGCTGAGCGCCGAGGCGGACGTGACGCTCGCCCCCGACATCGTCGCCGACCTGACCCTGATGCTCGCCGAACTGCTGGAGAACGCTGTGGCGTTCTCACCCGCGCACAGCGCCGTCGAGGTGTCGGTGCGCGAGGGCGCGGACGGCGCGCTGATCTCGATCGCCGACCACGGCCTGGGCATGAGCGCCGACCGGCTGGCCGAGGAGAACGCGCGGCTGGTGCGGCGCGAGCGGCTCGACCTGGTGCCGACGAAGGTGCTCGGCCTGTTCGTGGTGGGCAGCCTGGCCCGGCGCTGGGGCATCCAGGTGACGCTGCTGCGCACCCCGGGCGGCGGCGTGACCAGCCGCGTGGTGATCCCGCCGACGCTGCTGCTGCTCATGAGCCCGTTCGCCGACGCCTCCGCGCCGGTCACGCCGCCGACCTTCCCGAGCGAGCCGTCGGGCCCCGCGCCCAGCAGGCCGGAGCGCCGCGCGCTGCCCCCGGCGGCCGGCGCGCCCGCCCCGCTCCCCCGCCGCACCCGCACCGCGCCGCAGCCCTCCGAGCAGCCGGCCCCACCCGTCGAGCAACCGGTCCGGCAGCCCGCACCGCCGTCCCGGCCCGCGCAGCCCCCGCAGCCCGTGCGGCAGCAGCGGCCCGTGCCGCCCCCGGAGCCGGTGCGCCCGAACCGGCCCGAGCCGTCCTGGGCCGCGCGGTCCGCGGACGAGCCGCAGCACCACCCGCAGCAGACGCAGCAGACGCCGTACGCGGCGCCGTCCCAGCCCGCGCATGCCGCCGAGTACGCGCCGTATACGGACCAGGCCGCGTACTCGGACCAGGCGACGTACCCGCGGCACTCGGCGTACCCGCGGCAGCAACCGGCGACCGACACGCCGACCGCCCCCGCGCCGCAGCCCTCGTGGTCGTACGGGTCCGCCCGGTCCGCCGAGCAGGACGCGTACGACCGGCCCGACCCCCACGGCCAGTACCCGCCGCCCGCGCAAACCGGCTGGTCCGCGCCGTCGTACGACCAAGGCGCGCCGTACGACCAGGGCGCGCCGTACGACCAGGGCGCCGGGTACGACGACGGCCGGGACACGCGGTACGACTCCTCCGCGCCGTACGACGCCGGCGGGAGCACGCCCTACGGCGGCGGCACGCGGTACGACCAGCCCGCGTCGTACGACCGGCGGACCGCGTACGACCAGGCCGCGCCCGCGCCGTACGCGCAGCCGCAGCCCCAACCGCAGCCCCAACCGCAGACCCAGCCCCGGCCCACGCCGTACGCGCACCCCCACCAGCAGACCCACCAGCAGGCCCAGCAGCAGACCCAGCAGACCCAGGCCGCGTCCCCCGAGCCGCGGCCGGCGGGCGCCGGCGAGGGGCCGCGGCCGCTGCGGCGGCGGGTGCGCGGGGCGACGCTGCGGACGACGTTCGGCACCAGCGCCTCCGCCGCGCCGACCACCCCGCGGATCGTCGACGCCGACGAAGTACGGTCTGAGCTGGACGAGTTCGAGGCGGCGATCGCCCGCGCCAACCGCGACGCCGCGGCTGACGCGGCCGCCGCGCCCCCCTACCGCGAGCCCGCCCCCGGCGGGTCCCGGCACCACGACCACGACAACGCGCTTCAGGAAGGAGCGGAACAGTGACGACGCCGACAGGTGGTTCTCCGGCCGGGCCGGCCGACGCGGTGGCCGGGAGCGAGGACCTGCGGGCCGCCGCAGCGGACTTCACCTGGCTGCTGAACCGCTTCGCCACCGAGACCGCGGGGGTCGTGGACGCCATCGCGGTCTCCTCCGACGGTCTGCTGATCGCCGTGTCGGAGCTGCGCGACGCGGCCGACTCCGAGCGGCTGGCGGCCATCGTCTCGGGCATCACCAGCCTGGCCGCCGGTGTGGCGGGCAACTACCGGCTGGGCGGCCTGAACAAGGTGATCATCGATCTGGAGGAGGGCCACGTGCTGGTCTCCGCGATCGGCGCGGGCGCGGTGCTCGGCGTGGTCGCCTCCAAGGAGGCCAAGCTGGGCAACATCGCGTACGAGATGACGCTGTTCGCCAACCGCGCGGGCGCGGCCCTGAGCCCGCAGTTGGTGCTGGAGCTGAAGAACAGCGTCGGCGCCCCCTCGCCGACCTGGTGAGCGAGGGGGCAGACCAGATCGGCCGGGCCTCCGCCGTCCGGCCGTTCCTGGTCACCGCCGGCCGGGTCGCGGGCGCCGGCGACACCGTGCCGGGCTCCGGCCCGCCGATGCCGGTCGAGACCCAGGTGGTCGCGACCGCCACGGGGCTCGCCGCGCTCGACGGCCCGCCCGGTCCGGCCGGGCTGGTCTTCGAGCGGCACGACATCGTGGCCGCCGCCCGCAGACCGCAGTCGCTCGCCGAGATCGCCGCGCGGCTGCGGCTGCATCTGAACGTGGTCCGGGTGCTCGCCGAGGACCTGCGGGCCGGCGGTCACCTCTCGGTGTACGTGCCCAGTGCCGACACCGCCCAGGACGTCTCCGTACTGCGAAGGGTTATCGATGGTCTGCGCACCATCCCCGATTCCCGGGGGAACACACCGTGACGACAACTGACCGCACGCCCGAGCGTGTCGCTCCCCCGCTGCCGGTCAAGATGGTGATCGCGGGCGGCTTCGGCGTGGGCAAGACCACGACCGTCGGCTCGATCTCGGAGATCGAGCCGCTGACCACCGAGGCCGCGATCACCACGGTCGCGGCGGGCGTGGACGACCTGTCGCACACGCCGCGCAAGACGACCACCACGGTTGCGATGGACTTCGGCTGCATCACCATCGACCCGACGCTGAAGCTCTACCTGTTCGGCACCCCCGGCCAGGAGCGGTTCGGCTTCATGTGGGACGACCTGGTGCAGGGCGCGCTCGGCGGCCTGGTGATCGTGGACACCCGGCGGCTGGACGACTGCTACGCCGCGGTGGACTACTTCGAGCACCGGCAGATCCCGTTCGCGGTGGCGGTGAACGCCTTCGACGGGCGGATCGAGCACGACCTGGAGGAGATCCGCTGGGCGCTGGACGTCACCGACGGCGTGCCGGTGATCGCCTTCGACGCGCGCGAACGCGGCTCGGTCCGCGACGCGCTGCTGGTGGTGCTGGAGCTGGCGCTGGCCCGCGCGGAGCGCTGACATCCGGCACCGCGCGCGGTCCTGCCGCGCGGCGCACGGCCTCCGGGACGCCGACCCCGGGGCCCGGGCCCGTCGCGCGGAACCCGGGCCGGCCGTACCGGCCTCAGCGGCTGCGGCGCACGCCCGGTGACACCACGAACCGCTCGACCAGCCAGAACAGCCCGATGGTGACCAGCGCGAGGGCCGCGACGAGCGTCGCGCCGCCCACCACCTTGGTGTACACGCGCTGGGCCAGTCCGTCGATGATGTAGCGGCCCAGCCCGCCGAGGCTGATGTACGCGGCGATGGTGGCCGTGGAGACCACCTGGATCGCCGCCGAGCGCAGTCCGCTGAGGATCAGCGGCAGCGCGACCGGAAGTTCCACCTGGAAGAGCACCGCGAGCGGGCCCATGCCCATGCCGCGGGCCGCGTCGACCGGCGCCGGGTCGACGTTCTTGACCGCCTCGTGGGTGGTCACCAGGATCGGCGCGACGGCCAGCGCCACCAGCGGGATCATCGCCGGTGTGGTGCCGATCTGGTGCAGCCACACGGTCATCAGCACCAGCAGGCCGAAGCTGGGCAGCGCGCGGGCCGCGGTGGAGAACACCGCCAGCACGTAGCCGCCGCGCCCGGTGTGGCCGGTGGCCAGGCCGATCGGCAGCCCGATGGCCGCGGAGATGCCGAGCGCCATCCCGCTGTACTCGACGTGCTCCAGCAGGCGGTGCGGGATGCCGCCGCTGCCGTGCCAGTTGGCGCCGGTGGAGAAGAAGTCGCTGATGAAGTTCAGCACGCTCATCGGGCCGCGCCCTCCAGGTCCTTGACGGCTTCGGGGCTGCCCGCGGCGGCGGCCGCGACGGCCGGTTCGCTCTGCGCGGCCCGGGTCCTGCGGGCCCCGCGCCGGCCGCGCGGCGCCCAGGGGGTGAGCAGCACCTGCACCAGCACCAGCAGGCCGTCCATGGCGATGGCCAGCAGCGCGGTGGTGACGACGGAGGTCACGATGAGCGGGTCGCGGTGGTAGTACTGCCCGTCGGCGAGCAGGTTGCCCAGCGCGCCCTGGTTGCCGATCAGGGTGCCGACGCTGACCAGGCTGATGCTGGAGACCACGGCGAGCCGCAGCCCCGCGATGATCGCCGGGACGGCGATGGGCAGTTCGACCTGGAGGTATCTGCGGATCGGGCCGAAGCCCATCGCGGTGGCGGCGGCGATGGTCTCCTGCGGCACCGCGCGGGTGCCGTCGACGATGGCCGGGACGAGCAGCACCAGGCTGTAGACGGTCAGCGGGATCATCACGGTGGTCTCGGTGGCGCCGGTGTAGTCGATGAGGATCACGAAGAAGGCCAGCGACGGTATGGCGTAGAGGATCGTGGTGACCCAGAGCACCGGCGGGTAGAGCCACTTGAAGCGGGCGCACAGCTGGCCGAGCGGCAGCGCGATGCCCAGGCCGATCAGCACCGGCAGCAGCGCCTCCTTCAGGTGCACGCCGATCAGGCCGAGATACGAGTGCTGGAGGTCGCTGGGGATGTCGAAGTAGGCGCTCACCGGGCCGCCTTCGCCAGGCCCTTGCCGCTGCCGGTGTCGCCCTCGCCGCCGTCGGTCCCGCCGCCGCCCGCGGCCTCGCGCCGCTCGCGCTCGGCGTGGGCGGTGCGGATGGCGGCGCCGATGGTCTCCTGCGAGGTGACGCCGACCACGCGGCCGGCGCCGTCCACGGCGACCGCCCAGCCGGTGGGCGACAGGACGGCGCAGTCCAGCGCGTCGCGCAGCGACTCGCGGCCGAACTCGAAGGGCCGCCCGAAGGACAGCAGGCCGGCCCGGTCGACGGAGCCGGCGCCGGCGCTCAGCGCGGCCGGCTCGGCCCAGCCGAGCGGCTTGCCGTCGGTGTCGGCGACCAGCAGGTACGGCACGCCCGCCGCGGCCTTGACGCTCTCGGCGACCTGCTCGGCGGTGGCGTCGACCGCGACGACCGGCGCGGTGGTCAGTTCGAGTCCTGCGGAGGTGAAGAAGGACAGCCGGCGGATGCCGCGGTCGGTGCCGAGGAAGTCCTCGACGAAGGCGTCGGCGGGGCGGGAGAGCAGCTCGTCCGGCGGCGCGAACTGGGCGAGCCGGCCGCCGGTGCGCATCACCGCGATGGTGTCGCCGATCCGGATCGCCTCGTCGATGTCATGCGTGACGAAGACGATGGTCTTGCCCAATTCCTCCTGGATACGCAGGAGTTCGGCTTGCAGGCCCTTGCGGACGATCGGGTCGACGGCGGAGAACGGCTCGTCCATCAGCAGCACCGGCGGGTCGGCGGCCAGCGCCCTGGCCACGCCCACGCGCTGCTGCTGGCCGCCGGACAGCTGGTAGGGGTAGCGCTTGGCCAGCCCCGCGTCCAGGCCGACGCGCTCCATCAGCTCCATCGCCCGCGCCCGGGCCTTGGCCTTGTCCCAGCCGAGCATGCGCGGCACGGTCGCGACGTTGTCCACGATGGTGCGGTGCTGGAAGAGGCCGGCGTTCTGGATCACGTACCCCATCGAGCGGCGCAGGGTGTTCACCGGCCGCGCGGAGATGTCCTCGCCGTCCAGCAGGATGCGGCCCTCGCTGGGGTCCACCATCCGGTTGATCATCCGCAGGGTGGTGGTCTTGCCGCAGCCGGACGGTCCCACCAGCACGGTGATCGATCCGTCCGGGATGTCCAGCGACAGCTGGTCGACCGCCGTGGTGCCGTCGGGGTACCGCTTGGTGACTGACTCTATCCGTATCAAGATCTGGTCCCCTTCGGGGTGGGGCGACGTCGTGGCGCGAGTCCTAGCGAGTCCTAGCAAGTCGTGGGGAGAGCCTATCCCCCTGCCACCACGGCGTTCCCGGCTGTGCGACGGCCCGACCGGCGTCTTCACACAACCGCAATCGTGTGGCCGCCGAGTCGACAATGCGACATATCAGCTCCCGTCGCCCCGGCGTTTCAGCCATGGCCGAAATCCGCAGGCAGCGGGCTCCGCCCCGGCGCGCGCCGGGTGCGCCTGCACGGTTCCTCCACACGGACCGCGCACCGGCGGCACGAGACGTTCCCTGTCATTTCCGGCATTCGACAGATACGACACGGGCCGCGTGCCGCCGAGTTCGGCGCGATAGGCCCTTCCGCCGTACGGCCGGGCGCGGCCATGGTGAGGCCGATCACCCAGTGACGCGCGGGTTCGGCGCGACTCCTGTGACCGGGGGACGCACGGCCGGTCCGCGCGCCGGGTGGGGCGGCCGGAGGCAACCGGCCGGGGGGCAGTGAGCCGCGGCGGCCCGGCGGGGTCGCGGCGTGCCACGGGGACGCTGGGGGATGCCGTCGTGCTGCGTATCCGCTTCACCGACCGCGATCTGGCCCGCGTGCGGGTCGCCGACGGGGTCGATCCGCTGTGGGAGACCGTCCTGGCGACACACCAGTTGTCGTCGGCCGCGCGCGGCGGCGAGCGCGCGTACGGCACCTGGCGGCGCCAAGCCCGGGCCGAGCTCGCCGACCAGCGGCTGCGCGGCACGCTGCGGGCGCTGCACACGCTGGCGCCGCCCCGGGCCGACTACTTCCCCGACTTCCTGACCCCCGAGGGGTCGGCGGGCGGGCTGGCCGCGGGCCTCGACGCGCTGTGCGGTACACCGCGCGACCGGCTGGCCGCCGAGATGACCCGCACGTTCGCCGGCCGCCCGGTCGTCGCGCCCTGGTGCCGCGACCTGGCCCGCGGCGACCGGGACCGGCTCGCCGACCTGGCCGAGGGCGTGGGCCGGCTCTACCACGCGGTGGTCGCCCCCGGCTGGAGCGCGACGGAGTCCCTGGTGGAGGCGGACCGGGCGGTACGCGCCCGGGCGCTGCGCGACGGCGGCGTGCACGGCCTGCTCGCGTCCTTCGCGCCGACGATGCGCTGGCAGCCGCCGACGCTCCTGGTCCCGTACTGCGAGAGCCGGGAACTGTCGCTCGGCGGGCGGGGGCTGCGGCTGGTGCCGTCGCGGTTCTGCTGGCGGATGCCGGTGGCGCTGGGCGATCCGGGGCTGCCGCAGGTGCTGGTGTATCCGGCGCTGGCGGGCACCGCGGGCGGTGCGGGCGGCATGGGCGGCATGGGCGGCCTGGGCCGTACGGGCGGAGCAGGCGGCACGGGCGGCGCGGGCGTCTCCGGCGGGGCGCGGCCGGGCGGGGCCGTGGGAGCGGCCGGCCCGGGGGGCGCGGCGGACGGCTCCGGGCCGGCCGGGACGGCGTGGTCCGGTGCGGCGGGACGGGGTACGGCGGGACGCGCGGGCGCGGCCGATGCGCCGGGCTGCGACCGGCGGCTCACCGCGCTCCTCGGCCGGACCCGCGCCCGGGTGCTCGTCGCGCTCGGCAACTGCGGCACCACCGGGGAACTCGCGGTCCGCCTCGACGTCTCCGCGCCCACCGCCAGCGCGCACGTCACCGCGCTGCGCGACGCCGGCCTGGTCCTCAGCCACCGCACCGACGGCCGTGTGCTGCACACTCTGACGCCGCTGGGCGCCGCGCTGCTGCGCGGACACGTGTGAACGCCCGCCGGTCCGGCGGGCGTTCACGCCCCTGCGCCCGCGGCACGCGGGTCAGGGCTGGACGAGGAGGGTGGTCGAGGAGGTGAAGGGGTAGTCGGCGTAGCCGCCGGGCGTGAGCGTGGTGCAGTCGGACAGGTCCGGCGTGGAGCACAGGCGGACCGTTCCGGTCGGGCGGTTGTCCAGGACGCGGTGGACGCCGGACAGGCCGGCGACGTGGAAGACGCCGGTCCCGTAGAACTGCTGCGACGGTGCCCGTCGTTCCAGTCCGCCCGCGGGTACAGGCACACCAGTCCGGTGCCGCAGCCCTGAGACGCGGCGGCCGGACGGGCGGCCTGTACGGCGGCCGGACGGGCGCCGGGCGCGGTCGCCGGGTCGGCGGCGTGTGCGGCGCCCGCGCCCAGGGCGAGCACCGCGCCCAGGGCGAGCACCGCGCCCGCGGTGAGCGTGACCGCGGCGGCGATCCGGGCGGTCGGGGCGAGCGTGGCCGCCGCGGTGGCTGCGGCGGTCGAGGCGCTCCTGCGCATGGCTTCTCCTTCCGCCGGCGGCCGGCCGGGCCCCCGGGTCCGGCCGGCCGCCGGTCGCGTCGGTCGCGGGGCGCGGATCAGGGGTTGAGCTTGATGGAGTTGATCGGGGTCAGGTCCTTGGTCATGTAGGTGTTGGCCTTCAGGTAGCCCTGGCAGCCGACGCCGTCGTAGCCGGTGCAGGTCTGCGCGGTGGCGCCGCCGGACTGGTTGTTGAAGAGGATGTGGTTGCCGTACTGGCCGCTCAGGTTGTGCGCGCCGTAGCTGTAGAAGATCAGCGACGGGTTGCCGCCGTTCCAGCCGGCGTCCTGCGGGTACACGCACACGGCGGTGTACGGGCACCCCTCGTACGTGCCGCCCGCGGCCTGCGCGTCGGTCGCGCCGGCGGTGACGGCGACGCCCGCCGCGAAGGCGACGGCGGTCATGGCCTTGATGAGCTTGCGCATGGTGTCCTCCCGTGGTCGGCGGGCCCGGTTCGTCCCGCCCGGAACACGATGCTGCCGGTCGTACCGCGGCGGATCGATACATTTCGGGCAGGGCCGAAACCCGCACGTCGGACCCGGTTCCGGGGCGGAGGGGCGCGGACCGTACGGTCGTCCGTACGGTCGAGACGCGCGGGCGCGCGGTACGGCGGTAGGCGGTACGGACGCGGGAGGGCGGGAGCGGTGGCCACGGCACTGGTGGTGCAGAACACGGCGGGCGGCGGGCTCGGGCGCTGGGCGGGCTGGTTGCGCGAGGGCGGCCTGGAACCGCGGGTCGTCGCGGCGTACGACGGACAGCCGCTGCCGGAACGGCTGGCCGACCGGGCGCTGGTGGTGCTCGGCGGCGGCTACCTCCCGGACGACGACGCGCGGGCGCCGTGGCTGGCGCGGACCCGGGCGCTGATGGGGCAGGCGCTGGAGGAGGGGACGCCGGTGTTCGGGATCTGCCTCGGCGGGCAGATGCTGGCGCGGGTCGCGGGCGGCGAGGTGCGCGGCGAGCACGGCACGCCGGAGTTCGGCAGCACACGGCTGCGGCTGCGCGCGGAGGCGGCGGACGACCCGCTCTTCCACGGGCTTCCCGCGGAGCCGACGGCGCTGGAGAACCACGTGGACGCGATCGTCGGGCTGCCGCCGGGGGCGCGGTGGCTCGCGGAGTCGGAGGCGTGCCCGTACCAGGCCTTCCGCGTCGGCGACGCGCCGGCGTGGGGGGTCCAGTTCCACCCGGAGGCCGAGGCCGCGCGCATCCCCCGCTGGGACGCCGCGCGGCTCGCCCGGCACGGCGTGGACCGCGCCGCCCTCCACGCCGCGGCACTCGCCGCGGAGCCTGCGTCCGCCCCCGTCTGGCGCGAGGTCGCCCACCGCTTCGCCGCGCTGTAGCCCTGGACGCGGCGCCCGGCGCGGAGCTGAACGCCGGGGGCGTCCCCCGTGACGCCGGGCGTCGGGCCGCCCCAGGGGCGCGGGCGACTGCGCGCTCAGCCGCCCACCGCCGGCGGTCCGGGGACGGCACGAGCAACCCCACCACGTCGGCGACCACCCGCGCCCCGGAGCGCGGCGCCCGGCGCGGCGGTCGGCGTCGAGGGGAGGTCAGGCGGTCCGGGCCGGAGGCCAGAGCGCGTCGATGTCCGCCTCCGCGGCGGCCAGGCTCTTCTCCGCGAGCGGAACCAGCTCCGCCATGGCGGGAACGACTCGCGCGAGCGTCAGCTCGGCGGTGACGAAGCGCGGCTCCAGTCCGGTCAGCGAGATGCCGTGCGGCAGCCAGTCCTGCGCGTGCTCCCACCCCTCCCGCGGCGTCCCCTCGCCGTACCCGCCGCCGCGCGTGGCCACGACCACGAACTCGCGCTCGCCGAGCAGCCCCTTCCCGCTCGCCGGGTCGTGCGAGAGCCCGGGCAGGATCAGGTGGTCCACCCACGCCTTGACCGAACTGGGCGCCCCGAAGTTGTAGAGCGGCAGCCCGAGCAGCACCGCGTCCGCGTCCTTGACCTCGGCGATCAGCCGCTCGCTGAGCGCCAGCGACTCCGCCTGCGCGGCGGTGTGCTGCTCCGCCGGGGTGTTGCGGGCCTTCCACGTCTCGGTGTCGAAGTGCGGCACCGGCTCCGCGCCCAGGTCGCGGTAGGTGACCGTGCCGCCGGGGTGGGCGGCGCGCCACACGTCGGCGGCCCGCGCGGTGAGCTTGCGGCTCACCGAGTCCTCACCGTTGATGCTCGAGTCGATGTGCAGCAGGTGCGGCATGGCGAACCCTTCACAGATAGCTTGTGCTCCGTCAATCATTTATAGCACGGCAGCCAACTGCGGGGCACACCACGGAGCACCCCCGAGCGAGGGTGCTCTGACCTGCGAAAACACGGAAACGAAGCCGGAAGGATGAGAGGCGGGCGCCGGAAGGCGGGACGGGGACGACCGGGCGGTCAGGCGTCCTGACGCAGGTGCGCGTCGACGAGCGCCTCGACGCAGGGCTCCGCGGCCACGCGACCGGGGGCCGCGGCGGCCTCCGGCTCGTCGCCCGCGCACGCATCGCCCGCGCACGCGTTCCCCGCCACCACTTCCGCGCACTCCGGGCCGCCGACGGCGAGCTGCAGCAGCTGGAAGAGCGTCTCGCGCTGCTCGGGGCCGAGCGCGGCCAGCACGTCGTCCTCGGCGCCGGCCAGCGCCGACTCGGCCTCCGCGAGGGTCGCCGCGCCGCGGGCGGTCAGCTCCACGATGTGCCGCCGGCGGTCCTCCGGGGAGCGCCGGCGCTCGATCAGCCGGTCGGCCTCCAGCTCGTTGAGCAGGCCGACGACGTTCGTGCCGTCCATCATCAGGGTGCCGGCCAGCGCCTGCTGGGTGGTGCCGGGCGTGGCGCGCAGCACGGTCAGCGCGACCAGGTGGCGCGGGCGCAGCCCGAACGGCGCGAGCACGGTCTCGGCGCGCAGCCGCATCCGGCGCGAGAGATGGTCGAGGAGCGCACCCGACCGGTGCGCGTGCGGATCGACGGCGGGCACCTCCTCCATGGGGAGAAGTTTACGCCGCCGCCACACTCCGGGCCCCGCTCCCGCGCCCCGCGGGCCGCCCGAGCGCTGGGCGACGCCCGGCATCGACCTGACGTCCTTCTGGGCCCAGCACCGCATCGAGGGCTGACCCGGGGGGCGGCGGGCGCACGCACGCCCCGGCTCGGGGACCCGTGCGGGGTCCCCGAGCCGGGGCGTTCACGGTGTGCCGGCGGGCGGACGCGCCGCCGTGCCGGCGTCAGTGCCCGAACAGGTGCCGGGTGTGGCGGTGTTTCGGGGCCTCCCCCGCGTCCGCCGCGGTGTCGGCCGGCCGGCCGTCGACGGTCGAGCCGCCGCCCGCCGTGGCCATGTGGCGCTCGTCGGCCAGGTCCGCCTCCTGGTTGGCGCGGAACGCGCCCTCCCGGTCGGCGGCCAGCGTCCGGTCGTCGACCGCGGCGCCCTGCGCGCCCTCGCCGCCCCGCACGTGCTCGGCGTGGATGGCGTCGAGCCGGGCGGCCAGTTCGTCGCGCTCCCTGGCCACGGCGTCCACGTCCTTGCGCGCCCTGCGCAGACGGCGTCCCCTGCGGCGGCGCATCGCCGCGCCGCCCAGGGCCATCATCAGCCCCAGACCGAAGATCAGCGCGAGGGCGAGGCCCGCGCAGAAGATCGCCAGTCCGTTCATGGTGGCGATGTGGTGTCCGAGCACGGTCACGTTGTGGTCGGCGCCGCCCCCGAGGTTGTCGGCGATGGCGAGCCCCACGAACGCGGCCGTGCAGGCCAGGAGCAGCAGTCCCAGTATCAGCATGGCGTTCACCTCCGCAGTCGCTGCTCTGCTGCCTGGTCGGCTACCCCGGGTACGCGCGGGCACGCACACCGCTGCCGCCGTGTCCGCGCGCCCCGCCTCAGACCAGTGCCAGCGCCGCCTCGCGCACGGCCGCCGCGTCGGCGCGCACCTCGTCAAGGCCCGGCAGCGGCGGCCCGCCGCCGGTCAGCGCGCGCGACCACGCCAGCAGTTGGCGGCGGAAGCCGGTGTGCCCCGGCTCGGCGGTGCGGACCGTGCGGGCGCCCAGGCCGCTGCCCGCGTCCCACGTCTCCACCGTCAGCGTCGCCGCCTCGTCCCTGGCGTACGGCGAGGGCAGCGTCAGGGTGGCCACCGAGTCGGCCGCGGTCAGCTCCAGCACCTCGCGGTAGCGCCGGTGGGCCGGCAGCCGGGCGTGGCCGAGGTCCACCACGAAGGCGTCGTCGGGCCGCCAGCGGCAGCTGACCGAGTCGCCGCCGGCCCACCTGTCGGCGTGCAGCAGGCCAGGCCAGCGCCAGGCCGCTGCCGGCCAGCGCCGCGTGCACGATGTTGACCTGGTGGATCAGCGAGCCGCCGAGCCCGCGCGCGTACGCCTCGCGCTGTCCGGGACCGACCTGCGGGCCCAGCGCCGCGGCCAGCGCCCGCCGCGCGGCCGGCGGCTGCGGGCCGAACGGCGGCGGCTGGTACGGCAGCAGGTGCGCCACCTGGTGCGGCGCGTTCGGGTCGTGGATGTCGACGGCGAGCCGGCGGGCCCGGTCCAGGTGCTCCCGGCAGTGCGCGACGAAGAGGGCGACGACCGGGTCGTGCCGCTTCATGTCGCCGGCCGCGACCGGGACGCCCGCCGCGCGCTCCGCGGCGATCAGCGCGTCGATCTCGGCCAGGTCGAGGGAGACCGGCTTCTCGCACAGCACCGGCAGCCCGAGGTCCAGGCACGCGGCCAGCACCGAAGCGTGCGTCCACCACGGCGTGCACACCAGGGCGGCGCGCGCGCCGGCGCGCACCGCCTCGGCCAGGTCCGCGCAGACCGCGGCCGCGGGGAAGCCGGCCCGCACGGCGGCGAGGCGGTCGGGGTCGTGTTCCACCACCGCGGCCAGTCGCAGCGCGTCCGGCAGGTCGCGGATCTCCCGCAGGTGGGCGGCGTGCGCGACCTTGCCCGCTCCCACCAGCACCACCGGCAGCGGCGCCCGCGCGGGCGCGTGCGCGGTTTGGCGCCGCGCCACCGGTCGCTCCTTCTCGTCCGTGGTCCGCTCCCCGTAGGTCCTGACGCTGGCTTCTCCGGCGCCGATGATCGATTATGGTCCTGGGAGCGAGGGAATGCGGCGTCCTGGGCCTGGAAACCGCAATGACCGTATCGGCACTTTGGTGTCTTCGGACACCCGGTGTCCTGAACGCGCCCTCCTATTGGGGACAGGCGCCGACTCGACTGCTGGCAGCCGCCAGAACCGTTGCTAAAGTCGTTTCGGGGCGGTCGCGGAACCGCACCACGGATCGGGGTCCGCGAGCGGTGACGAAAGGGGGAAGCCGTGGCCAGTGTTGTGCGAAGTGGTGGGGCGGACGCGGCGGATGCCGGGCTCGCGCTCTACCAGGCGCTGCGTGCCAGCGGCTCCACGGCGCCGGACAAGGCGGTCGCCGGACTGGGCCTGACCGAGGCCGAGGCCGCGGCGGGCTGGGCCGAGCTGGAGGAGCTGGGACTGATACGCTCGGGCCGGCTGCCCGAGGAAGTCACCCCGGTGGAGCCGGACACCGCGCTGATCGGGCTGCTCGCCCGGCAGCGCGAGGCGCTGCGGGCCCAGCGCGACGAGCTGGCCGCGATCGTGGAGGCGGCCGAGTCGCTGATGGACCGCTACCGCCCCGCCGTGCTGCGCGAGACCGCCGAGATCGAGGTGGAACTCATCACGCAGGACGACCGGCGGCGGCAGTTCGTGCAGGATTTCGACGCCACCGTGACCGAGTCGATCGGTTCGATGCATCCCGGTCCGCTGCCGCCCAGCGAAATTCTCTCGGGCGCCCTGGAAGAAGACAAAAGGCTCATCGACCGCGGAATCCGGGTACGGTCCATTTACAGCCAGAGCATTAATTCCGCACCACGGCAGCGTAAATATCTCTCCGACCTGGCGACCACGGGCGTGGAAGTCAGACTGGCGTCCCACGTGCCTTTCGATCTGCTGATCGCCGACTCGCACAGCGCCCTGGTGCTGGCCAATCCGGAGGACCCGGCGGGCGCCGCCGTGGTGGTCCGCGGACCGGCCCTGGTCCGCTCCTACGTCGCCCTGTACGAGGACTGCTGGCTGCGCTCGGTGCCCTACTCGGCCAAGTCGGCGGGGAGCTTCGACCTCGACGGCGAACTGACCGAGCAGCACCGCACGACGATGCGACTTCTCGCGAACGGGCTGACAGACGAGCGGATCGCGCGCAAACTAGGGGTATCACTGCGCACTGTGAGTCGGTTGGTGTCGGAGATCATGAGGTATCTCCAGGCGGAAAGCCGCTTCCAGGCAGGCGTACTGGCTTCGGCCCATGGCTTGATTTGACGTTCGCATACACGCCATGGCGTGGATGCGCACAAGCGGAGCCTGGTCTTCTACTGTCTGATTTTGCCACCATTGGCGGAGTTAAGTGTGGCTGCATGCCCTCGCGAGCGCACTACCCCTTCTCAGTCCCACTAAGGATTTCGATGTCGCGTATCCGGCACACGACTCACATGTCCGCAGTCGCCGCGCTGGTTCTGATCCTGTCATCGGCAGCCGGAACCACCGCAGCGGTCGCCGCCGACGGTCACGCGTCGGCGCCGGCCTCCGCCACCACGTCCGCCGCGGCCGAGTCGGCCGCGCCCGCCGTGTGGTTCCCTGGGAACGTCGCTGCCGACCAGCCCGGCGTGTGGTTCCCCGGCGGCGATTCCACCACCGCCCAGCAGGCCGATGTGTGGTTCCCCCAGAGCGCCGCTCCCGCGCAGGCGAGCGTGTGGTTCCCCGGGGCCGTCGCGGCCGACGACCCGTCGGTGTGGTTCCCCGGTGGCGGTTCCGTGTCCGCCTGACAGGCCGGCCGGTCGGCTGTTGTCCCTTGTTCCTTCGATCTCCTCCGTACGGCCCGTGATGGTTCGCGGGCCGTACGGCGTTCTACGGACCGTGCGTTGCCTTCGGCGGTGCGGGCGGTTGTGACGGCGGCGTCCAGGACGCGAGGACGGGGGCGGAGGGCTCGGGGCGGGGTGGATGCGTCCGGGGGTCGGCGCGGCAGTCCGCCCGGGCCCGGCGCGCCGGTCAGGCGGCGCCGCAGTGGTCCAGCGCGAACTGTCGTCCGTGGCCGCCCCGGCTGACTGCGAGGGCCCGCCGGAGCAGTGCGTCGATCTCCGTCGCCGCGTCGTCGGCGGCCGGGTGCACGGCCAGCCAGCCGAGGTGACGGCGGAGGAAGGCTGCGAGGGCCGGCACCGTCCGCAGGGGGAGACGGACGGTGCGGCCCTCGACTATCAGATCGGCCCAGGAGGCGAGAGTGCCTCGAATCGCGGCGCGCGCCTCGACAGCCGGCCCGTTCAGGGGGATGCCGGGCCGGTCACTGCCGGTCACTCGGTCGCCGGAGTCCGGCGCCGTTACGAGCGCAACCTCCAACTCGCCGTATACCCGGGGAAGCAAGGCGAGTTGCCGATCCAACCGCTCCTGGCAAGGAACGCACAGGGCAGGGTCCGTGTCGACACAGAGGTGTCCGCTACGGAACTCGATCTCCTGCACTGCCGCTGTCCCTTCCTCGCTCGGTGCGGTAATCAGAGCTTCGCAGCGGCGGGTGACCGCGACAATGTCCACCGACCGGCCGGTCTCTGCCATGGCGCGTTCGCGCATCTACGGCGTAGAGCGGGCCCGGCTCCGCCGGACGAACCGCAGGTCACGCGGGGTCACGCGGGTCACATGCGCACCGCCGGCCGCCCGGTCCCGGCGGCCGGCGGCACACCGGGCAGGACCGGGCGGCGGCGGGCGCCGGACGGGGGTTCGGATCAGGCCGGCAGCTGCGCCTCGATGGCGGCGGTCACCTCGTCCGACTCCGGCTCGGTGCGCGGCCGGAACCGGCCCACCACGGCGCCGTCCGCCGAGACCAGGAACTTCTCGAAGTTCCAGGTGATGTCGCCCGCCTCGCCGGCGGCGTCGGCGACCGCGGTCAGCTCGGCGTAGAGCGGGTGCCGGCCGGGCCCGTTCACCTCGATCTTCTCCAGCATCGGGAAGGTGACGCCGTAGGTGGTCGAGCAGAAGGTCTCGATCTCCTCCGCGGTGCCGGGCTCCTGGCCGCCGAACTGGTTGCACGGGACGCCGACGACGGTGAAGCCGCGGTCGCCGTAGCGCTTCTGCAGCCGCTCCAGGCCCTCGTACTGCGGGGTCAGGCCGCAGCGGGAGGCGACGTTGACCACCAGCACGGCCTTGCCGCGGTGGTCGGCCAGCGAGGTGGCGCTGCCGTCGAGGGAGCGCAGCGGGATGTCGTAGAGGGTGCTCACGGGAAGTCTCCAAAGGGGTGAAAGGCTCCGCGCGGATCGGGCCGGCGCGGAGGGTCGGTCGGGGCCGAGGGTCGGTCGGGGCGGAAAGTCGGTCGGGGCGGGCCTGCCGCGCGACGACGCGGAGGGCGGAGGGTCAGCCGTCCTCGACGACGATGCCGAGGGTCGCGGCGAGCGCGGGCGCGAGGTCGAGGAGCTGGGTGGAGCTGATCAGCGCGCCGCGCAGGCTGTCGTAGCCGTCGGCCAGGTCGACCGCGACCGCGCCGCGCAGGTCGGCCTTCTTCAGCGTGGCGCGGCCGAGTTTGACCCGCTCCAGCCGGCTGCCGGGGAAGGTCACGCCGTTCAGCGCGGCCTCGCCGAGGTCGACGTCGCGCAGCACGCAGTCCTCGAAGGCGACGTCGTGCAGCTGGGCGCCGCGCAGGTTGACCGAGTCGAGCTTGCAGCGGCGCAGCACCACCCGGCGCAGCACCGCGCCGAACGCCTCCACGCCGGCCAGCGAGCAGCCGACCAGCGCGGAGTCCACCCAGTTGGTCTCGGCGAGCGAGACGCCGGTCAGCCGGGTGCCGTACGCCCACAGGTCGTTGAACCGCGAGCGGCGCAGGCTGACGCCGGAGAAGACGCAGTCGGTGACGGCGGACTCCAGGAAGCGCGAGCCGCCGGCCGCTTCGCCGTCCTCGAAGGACAGCCGGTCGAAGTGGACGGTGTCGTAGTCGCCGTCGACGGCCAGCGGGCCGGTGTGCGGGCGCAGCAGGTCGGCGTACGGCAGGTCGGCGAGTTCCTCCGCGACGGTCACGGCCGCCAGCCTACGTCGCGCGGCCGACGGGCGGCGGGCGGTGGGCCAGGTGCGGCCGGGGCGGGGCCAAGGCGGGGCCCAGGCGGGGGCCGGGTCGGGGCCGGGTGGGGGCCGGGCGGGGGCCGACGCTCGCGGCCGGGGGTGGCCTCACGGACATATCGCCCACAGGTTGCTAGCGTGACGGCCCATGAGCGCAACGCCAGCGACCGCGCCGCCCGCTCCTCCCCGCCGACCGCGGCCGCGCCCCGGCCCGGCCGGCGCCGGGGCGTCGAGCTGTCGCTGCTCGCCGCCGCGGTGCTGGTCTGCGTGTACGGCTACGCCGAGGTGGGGCTGGCCAGGAGCGGTTCGGTGCCGCCCGGCACGCTCGGCTACGGCGCCGGGCTCGCCGCCCTCGCGCTGGTGGCGCATCTGGCGGTGCGGGCCCGGGCGGGCTACGCCGACCCGCTGCTGCTGCCGATCGCGGTGCTGCTCAACGGGATCGGCCTGGTGCTGATCTACCGGCTGGACCTGGAGCCGTCGCTGGGCCCGCGCGCGGAGCCGTCTCAGCTGGTCTGGTCGGCCACGGGCGTGGCGCTGTTCGCGCTGGCCGTCCTGGCGCTGCGCGACCACCGGGTGCTGGCGCGGTACGCCTACGTGTGCGGGACGCTGGCGCTGGCCCTGCTGGTGGTCCCGATCCTCTTCCCGGCGGTCAACGGCGCCCGCATCTGGGTGCGCATCGCGGGGTTCTCGCTGCAGCCGGGCGAGTTCGCGAAGGTGCTGCTGGCGGTGTTCTTCGCCGGCCATTTGTCGGCGAACCGCGCGGCGCTGGCGTACGCGGGCCGGCGGATCGCCCGGCTGCGCGCGGTCCCGTGGCTGGGCCGGCTGCAACTGCCCACCGGGCGGGTGCTGGGCCCGGTGCTCGCGGTCTGGCTGCTCAGCGTCGGCGTGCTGGTGCTGGAGCGCGACCTCGGCACCTCGCTGCTGTTCTTCTGTCTGTTCGTGGTGATGCTCTACGTGGCGACCGGCCGCACCGGGTGGATCGCGGTCGGGCTGCTGCTGGCGGCGGCCGGCGCGGTGGCGGTGGGCGCGGCGGAGCCGCACGTGCACTCCCGGGTGGAGGACTGGCTGCACCCGTTCGCCACCGTGGACGCCGGGCTCGGTCCCAACCAGCTGGCCCAGTCGCTGTTCTCCTTCGCCGGCGGCGGGGTGCTCGGCGCCGGGCTCGGCCAGGGCTACTCGTACACCATCGGCTTCGCCGCCAAGTCGGACTTCGTGCTGGCCACGGCGGGCGAGGAGGTGGGGCTGGCCGGGCTGTGCGCGCTGCTGCTGCTCTACGCGCTGCTGGTGGAGCGCGGGTTCCGGGCCGGGCTGTCCCTGCGCGACCCGTTCGGCCGGCTGCTGGCGACCGGTCTCGCGTCGATCCTGGCGCTCCAGGTGTTCGTGATCACCGGCGGCGTGATGGACCTGATCCCGCTGACCGGCATGGCGATGCCGTTCCTGGCCCAGGGCGGCTCCTCGGTGGTGACCAACTGGCTGATCGTGGCGGTGCTGATCCGCGCCAGCGACCGGGCCCGCCGCCCGGAGGGCGGGGCGGGATGAACCGCTGCATCCGGCACGCCGCCGCCTTCTGCCTGCTCCTGCTGCTCGCGCTGCTGGCCAACGCGGTGCGCGTCCAGGTGCTGCGCGCCGGGGAGTTCGACGCCAACCCGGCCAACCGGCGGATCGCGGTGGCCCGTTTCGCCGACCCGCGCGGCGACATCTTCGCGGCCGGGCGGCGGATCACCGGATCGCGGCCCACCGGCGGCCAGTTGCGCTACGCCCGCACGTACACCGACGGCCCGCTGTACGCGCCGGTGACCGGCTTCTCCTCGCAGGTCTACGGCGCCTCGCTGCTGGAGGGCACCGAGGACGGCGTGCTGTCCGGCACGGACGGCCGGCTCGCCTCGCAGCCGCTGTGGCACGAGCTGACCCGGGCCCGGCAGCGCGGCGGCGACGTGCACACCACGATCGACCCGGACGCGCAGCGCGCGGCGTACGCGGGGCTGGCCGGGCGGCGCGGCGCGGTGGCCGCCCTCGACCCGGCCACCGGGCGGATCCTGGCGCTGGTCAGCTCGCCGTCGTACGACCCGGCGGCGCTGGCCGGGGCCGGGCCGCAGGCCGCCGAGGCGTGGCAGCGGCTGACCTCGGACCCGGACCAGCCGATGCTGGACCGGGCGATCCGGCAGACGTACCCGCCGGGTTCGACCTTCAAGGTGGTGACCGCGGCGGCGGGGCTGGAGCGCGGCCGGATCACCGACCTGCGCGCGCCGACCGACTCCCCCGACCCGTATCCGCTGCCGGGGACCTCGGTGCGGCTGGGCAACGAGTCGGGCGGCTGCGCGGACGCGAGCGTCTACGACGCGTTCCGCATCTCGTGCAACACGGTCTTCGCCAAGCTCGGCGCCGACCTCGGCCCCGGCGCGGTGGCCGCGCAGGCCGAGCGCTTCGGCTTCAACGACGCGGGGCTGCGCATCCCGACGCGGGTGGCGGCCAGCACGGTGGACACCGCGATGTCCGCGGACCGGACCGCGCTGTCGTCGATCGGCCAGTTCGACACCCGGGCCACCCCGTTGCAGATGGCGATGGTGGCCGCGGCGGTCGGCGACGGCGGCCGGCTGATGACGCCCTACCTGGTGGACCGGGTCACCGACCACAGCGGGCTGACGGTGGCGACGACCCGGCCGAAGGTGCTGCGGCAGGCGGTGAGCGCGCGGACTGCGGGGGCGCTCCAGGAGCTGATGGAGGCCGCGGTCGCCGACGGGACCGGCGGCAACGCGGCGATCCCCGGCGCGGCGGTGGGCGGCAAGACCGGCACCGCGCAGCACGGCGAGGCCAACGAGGGGACGCCGTACGCGTGGTTCATCAGCTACGCCAGGCCGCCGGGCGCGGCGCGGGCGGCGGTCGCGGTGGCCGTGGTGGTCGAGGACGCCGGGGCGGTGCGGGCCGACATCTCCGGCGGCGGCAACGCGGCGCCGATCGCGCGGGAGGTGATGCGGGCGGTGCTGGACTCCCCGGCGGCGCCGGCCGCGCCGGCCCCACCGGACGCGGCCGGCGCGCCCGGCGCCTCGGGGGCCTCTGGCGCCTTCAGCCCGCCGGAGCCGGCGGTCAGCGGACCCGGGGAAAGCCGAAGGCGTAGCCCTGGCCCTTGAGCCAGGTCAGCGACTGGTCGAGGGCCTGGACGGTCTGGGCGCGGTCGCCGCCGCCGTCGTGGAAGAGGATCGTCGGGCCGTTGTGGATCTCGTCCTTGAGGGTGTCCATGATGGCCGGGACGCCCGGGCGGTCGAAGTCCTTGGTGTCGACGTTCCAGCCCAGCGGGCGCATCCCGTGCTGGGCGGCCAGCGCGCGGCTGGGCGGGGTGAAGGCGCCGCCGGGCGCGCGGTAGTAGTAGACGCGGGCGCCGCCGGACGCCTTCTCGATCATGGCCAGCGCGTCCATGATCTCCGACTGCTGGTACGCGAACGGCTTGTGGTCCATCGTCGTGTCGTGGTGCACGGTGTGGTCGCACAGCCGGTGGCCCTCGGCGACGACCCGCTTGACCAGCTCCGGGTGGGCCGCGGCCTGCGGGCCGATCATGCAGAAGGTCGCGTGCACGTGGTGCTGCTTGAGCACCTGGAGCACCCGGGGCGTCCACTGCGGGTCGGGGCCGTCGTCGATGGTGATGTTGACGGCCTGGCCGGGCTTGTCGCTGGCGTGCACGATCGAGTCGGGCACCGGGTCGACGGCGGGGTGTGTGGGGGTGGGCGGGGTGCCGCCGCCGGAGTCGCCCTTGCCGTCGGAGCCGCCGGAACCCCCGGCGCCGGCCGCCCCGCCGACCACGCCGGCGCCGTGCCCGCCCGGGCCGCCGGCGTCCGCGGCGGCGCCGCCGGAGCCCGACGCGAAGAGCGCCGAGGCGACCGCCGCCAGCACCACGACGACCACCGCCGCGCTCACCGCCAGCCACTGGGGTGCCGCCTTCATCCGGATGAGAGTTCCCCGCCCCGCCATGTGTGTCCCCGCCTGCCCGTGTCGGTCCGTCGCGTCGCTCGTTGGCGCGGACCCGGTGAGATGGTCGGCTCACCGGATCTGCGCACGAATAGATGCGGCGGCCCAGACTACGGTTCCGTCCGGGCCCGTGCGCCGGACGGCTGTTGCAGAATCAGGACACGGCGGACCTGCGAAGGAAGCGGGGCGGGGACGCTCAGGCCCCCTCCGCGCCTGCCCCCGCGGCGACGGCGTCGGCGACCTCCGCCACGCGGGCCTGCTCCTCGGCGGCGAAGCGCTCGGCGTCCAGCCGCTCGGCGACCTCCTCGTCCTGGGTCATCAGCAGGTCCAGGTTCGAGTCGCCGAGGTCGAGGACGCCCATGTCCACGTACGCCTGCTGCAGCCGCGGGCCCCACAGCCCGATGTCCTTCACGCACGGCACGATCCGGCTGAACAGCAGCTTCCTGAACATGTGCAGGAACGGCGAGCGCTCGCTCAGCTCGGCCGCCTCCGCCGCGGGCACGCCGAAGTTCTCCAGCACCTCGGCGCCGCGCAGCCGGTCGCGCATCAGGTAGCAGCCCTCGATCACGAACTCCTCGCGCTCGCGCAGTTCGGCGTCGGTGAGCTGCTTGTAGTAGTCGCGCAGGGCCATCCGCCCGAAGGCGACGTGCCGGGCCTCGTCCTGCATCACGTAGGCGAGGATCTGCTTGGGCAGCGGCTTGGTGGTGGTGTCCCGGATCAGCCCGAAGGCGGCCAGCGCCAGGCCCTCGATGAGCACCTGCATGCCCAGGTAGGGCATGTCCCAGCGGGCGTCGCGCAGGGTGTCGGCGAGCAGCGCCTGGAGGTTGTCGTTGACCGGGTAGATCATCCCGATCTTCTCGTGCAGGAAGCGGCCGTAGATCTCGGCGTGCCGGGCCTCGTCCATGGTCTGCGTCGCGGAGTAGAACTTCGCGTCCAGGTCGGGCGCGGACTCCACGATCCGCGCCGCGCACACCATCGCGCCCTGCTCGCCGTGCAGGAACTGGCTGAACTGCCAGGAGGTGTAGTGCTGCCGCAGCACGCCGCGTTCGGCCTCGCTCATCGCGGCCCAGTAGCGGGTGCCGTGGATCGCCATCGCCTCGTCCGGGGTGCCGAGGGGCTGGTACGGGTCCACCTCCAGGTCCCAGTCGATCCGGCGGACGGCGTCCCACTGCTTGTCCTTGCCCTTCTGGTACAGGGCCAGCAGCCGGTCGCGGCCGTCGTCGTACTCCCACGAGAAGCGTGCGGCGCCGTGCGCGGGCACCTGCCAGCTCCACTCGTCCGGTGCTTGCGTGTACAGACCTTGCGAGGACATCGGTCGGCTCCCGGGGTCTTGACGAGCTTGTTGACACAGAGTCTCATAAGGGGGGTACCCGTGGTAACCCCCTTGCGCCGGAGGCATCTTCCGCATGGACGCCGTACTGATCGACCGCGAAAAGACCGCGGAACGGCTGCTCGCCGCGTCCGCGAAGCACTCCTTCGACCCCGACGCCGAGCTGGACTGGGACGCCCCCTTCGAGGAGGGCAAGTGGTTCTGGCCGCCGGAACTCGTCTCGCTCTACGACACCCCGCTGTGGCGGCGGATGTCGCCGGAGCAGCGGATCGAGCTGAGCCGGCACGAGGTGGCCTCGCTCTGCTCGATCGGCGTGTGGTTCGAGACGATCCTGATGCAGCTGCTGCTGCGCCACACCTACGACCAGGAGCCGACGTCGGCGCACGTGCGCTACGCGCTGACCGAGATCGCCGACGAGTGCCGGCACTCCAAGATGTTCGCCCGCGCGGTGACGAAGATGGGCACGCCCACCTACCGGCCCTCGCGCCTGGACCACCTGCTGGGCCGGGCGATGAAGACCGTGTCCACCACGCCCGGTTCCTTCACCGGCACCCTGCTGGCCGAGGAGATCCTCGACTGGATGCAGCGGCTGACCTTCCCGGACGAGCGCGTCCAGCCGCTGATCGCCAACGTCGCGCGCATCCACGTCGTGGAGGAGTCCCGGCACATCCGGTACGCCCGCGAGGAGCTGCGCCGCCAGATGAGGTCGGCGCCGCGCTGGGAGATCGCACTGACCCGCACCTCGGGCGGCCAGGCGGCGCGGGTCATCTCCCGCGCGCTGATCAGCCCGCGGGTCTACGCCGAGGTGGGCCTGGACCCGGACGAGGCGGTGCGGGCGGCCCGCGCCAGCGAGCACCGGCGCGACGTGATGCTGCGGTCGGCCAAGCGGCTGATGGACTTCTTCGAGGAGATCGGGATGTTCGAGGGGCCCAGCAGGCGGCTGTGGAAGGCGTCCGGGCTGCTGGCGTAGCCCCCCCGGCCCACGGTTCCGGGGGTCAGGGCCCGGGGCTCAGGGCCCGGAGCCCGGGGCTGAGGGCCCCGGAGCTCGGGGCTCAGGCATCCGGGACCGCCGGGACTGCCGGGGCGGCCAGCAGGTGGGCGCCCTGGGCGGCCAGGAACGGTGCGAGGCGGCGGGCCAGCGCGCCGGCCGGGCTGTCCCCGGTCTCCTGCGCCAGCGCGCGCCCGGCCGCCGCGGCGGCCTCCTCGTCGCGCGTCGCGGTGACCACCAGCAGCGCGGTGAACTGGTCGACCAGCCAGTCCCGCAGCTCGGCCAGCGGCGGCTGCCTGCCGTCGTCCAGCCACATCAGCGAGTGCGCCTCGACCGAGGCGATCCAGGACCGGACCATCGTGGCCAGCCGCGGGCCCGGGTGCGCCACGCCCAGGTGGCGCAGCACCTCCTTGGCGGCCCTGCGGCGCACGTCGTCGACGATCGCCCCGGTGCGGTCCGGGCCGCCGGCGCTCGCGCCGCGCATCAGGGCGGCGTAGGCGGGCGCGTGCTCGTCCACGTAGGCGAGGTAGCGGCCCAGTGCGTCGGCCAGCCGCCCGGTGGGCGCGCCGGCCGGCGGCACCGCGAACCGGCCGATCAGCTCCTGTGCCGCGCCCTGGACCGCGGCCTCGTACAACTGCTGCTTGCCGCCGGGGAAGTAGCGGTAGACCAGCGGCCGGGAGACGCCCGCGGCGGCGGCCACGTCGTCCACCGAGACGTCCTCGGGCCTGTGGTGCCCGAAGAGGTCGACGGCGGCCGTGAGGAGCTGCGCACGGCGCGCCTCGACGCTCATCCGCCGGTAGGCGGGGGCCTCGCTGCTCATGTCCGCAGGGTAGCCGGTCGCCGGGCGGCCGATCTCTTCCGTCGTGCCCAGCCCGGCCGGGCGGGCGGGCCGGGCAGACGGTCCCGGCCGCCGTTGCCCGGCCGCGCGCGGCGGCGGGGGCCGTGACAGGGTGGGGGGCGTGCGACACGAGGAGACGGAGTTCGTCGGGGGCCCGCTGGACGGCCGGGTGCTGGAGGTCATCGTGGGGATGACCGGGCAGCCGCCGCGCTCGTACACCGTGCCCGTCCCCGGCGACGACGGGCGGCCGGACGTGACGTACGTCTACCACCGGCAGCCGAGCCCGTCCCGGCGCACCCGCTGGGTGTTCGTCTACGACCCCGAGGGCAAGCGCCCGCCCGGCCCCCGCTGGCCGTGGAGCAAGCGCTCCTGACCCGCCCGACCGCCGCACGCCGCCCGGCAGCCGCACTCCGGCCGGCAGCCGCACGCCGGCCGACCGCCGCGCGCCGGCCTTCCCGCTGACCCGCGGTCCGACGCCGCGGCGCGCCCCGGCACCTCCTCGACGCGCCCCGCCCCGCGCGGACTTGGTCCGGACCGTTGACACGATTGGTCTGGACCTGTTTGCTGCGCGGTGACATGTCCTTCTGGCATGCCCATGCGCCCTCTGGACAGAAGGAGCATCCCCCCATGCTCACCGCACCCGGACCCGCCAGATCCTCCGTCCGCCGCAGATCCCTGGTCGCCGCATCCGCCGCGCTCGCCGGCGCCGTCGCCGTCGGCGGCCTGGTGGCGCTCGCGCCGGCCGCGAGCGCCGGCGAACTCCTGAGCAACGGCGGCTTCGAGACCGGCACGCTGGCCGGCTGGACCTGCGACGCCGGCAGCTCGGTCGTCAGCGGCCAGGCGCACAGCGGCACCTACGCGCTCCAGGCCACCCCTTCGGCCGGCGCCACCGGCCAGTGCAAGGAGACCGTCACGGTCGCGCCCAACACCGCCTACACCCTCACCGCGCAGGTCAAGGGCAGCTACGTCTACCTCGGCGTGGACGGCGGCGCCAGCACCTGGACGCCCGGCACCGGCGGCGGGTACGCCCCGCTCAGCGTCTCCTTCACCACCGGCGCCGGCCAGACCACCGCGTCGGTGTACGTGCACGGCTGGTACGGCCAGCCGGCGTACCTCGCCGACGACATCTCGCTCCAGGGGCCGGGCGGCGGCACCACCACCCCGCCGACCTCACCCCCCACTTCCCCGCCGACCTCGCCCCCCACCTCGCCGCCGACCTCCCCGCCCTCCGGGGCGGCCTGCCGGCCCACGCGCTGGTCGGCTACCTGCACGAGACCTTCGCCAACGGCTCGGGCTACACCAGGCTCGCCGACGTGCCGGCGAGCTGGGACGTCATCGACCTGGCCTTCGGCGAGACCAGCTCGCCCACCTCCGGGCAGATCCACTTCAACCGCTGCTCGGTGAGCGAGTGCCCGTCGGTGGAGTCCGACGCGGACTTCAAGGCCGCGATCAAGGCCAAGCAGGCGGCCGGCAAGAAGGTGCTGCTGTCGATCGGCGGCGCCAACGGCGAGGTCCAGCTGACCACCACCGCGGCCCGCGACGCCTTCGTCTCCTCGGTCGGCTCGATCATCGACCAGTGGGGCCTGGACGGCGTCGACATCGACTTCGAGGGCCACTCGCTCTCGCTGAACACCGGAGACACCGACTTCAAGAACCCGACCACCCCGGTGATCGTCAACCTGATCTCGGCGCTGAAGTCGCTCAAGGCGAAGTACGGCAGCGGCTTCGTGCTGACGATGGCCCCGGAGACCTTCTTCGTGCAGATGGGTTACCAGTACTACGGCTCGGGCCCGTGGGGCGGCCAGGACCCGCGGTGCGGCGCGTACCTCCCGGTGATCTACGCGCTGCGCAACGACCTGACGCTGCTGCACGTCCAGGACTACAACTCCGGGCCGATCATGGGCCTGGACAACCAGTACCACACCATGGGCGGCGCGGACTTCCACATCGCGATGACGGACATGCTGCTCACCGGCTTCCCGGTGGCCGGCAACACCGCGAACATGTTCCCGGCGCTGGCCCCCTCCCAGGTCGGCATCGGCCTGCCCGCCTCGGTCAACGCCGGCAACGGCTACACCGCCCCCGCCCAGGTCGACCAGGCGCTGAACTGCCTGACCAAGAAGACCGACTGCGGCGGCTACGCCACCCACGGCACCTGGCCAGGACTGCGCGGCCTGATGACGTGGTCGATCAACTGGGACCGGTTCTCCAACTGGGAGTTCTCCACCACCTTCCACTCCTACTTCGGCTGAGCCCGCGCGCCGAACCCGCGCGGCCGAGCCGGTAGGACACCGGTACGCGTACGGCCCGGTCCCCGAGGGCGGTGGCCGGGTCGTACGCCCGCAATTCACCCCAGTGGGGGTGTCGACAATATGACGAAGCGTGACATCATCGAGCCCGCCGGGGCGTTACCCCCGAGTACGGAGGTGGGCGAGGGATGGCGGACGTACGACGCAGGCGGCAGTGGGCGTGCACGGGCGCGCTGTGCGCGGGGGTGCTGCTGGCCGTGGGCGCGCTGGCGCCGGCGGCCGGGGCGGCGCCCTACGACCCGCCGCCGCAGCCCGCCGTCCCGCTGACCACGCTGCTGTCCCGGCTGCAGAGCCTGTATCTGCAGACGGAGTCGGCCACCGAGGCGTACGACCAGGCGAAGCAGGTGGCCGACGAGCAGCGGGCCAAGGCCAGGACGGTGGACCGGCAGCTCGCCCAGCAGCGGGTGAAGGTGGCCGCGAGCCGCGACGAAGTGGCGCTGCTGGCCAACCGGATGTACCAGCAGGGCGGCCTGTCGCCGTATCTGGCGCTGCTCGACGGCGGCAGCCCGCAGGACTTCTTCGGCCGGCAGCACGTGCTCGAACGGTCCGCGCAGCACCAGAAGGACGTGCTGGCCGAGCTGAGCGCCGGCGAGCGGCGGCTGAGCACCCTCAACACCCAGGCGCAGCAGGCGCTGGACAAGGCGCAGCACGCCCAGGCGGTGCAGTCGGCGCGCAAGAACCAGGTCGAGAGCAGCCTGCGGCAGGTCGAGGCGGCGCTGTCCGGGCTGACCGGCGTGCAGGTCCAGGAGCTGCAGACACTGGAGCAGCGGGGCGAGGACCAGGCCCAGCGCGACTTCATGGACGCCAAGCCGCTCGGCGACGACCCGGCGCTGCGCTCCCCCTCCGCGGTCGGCGCGCGGGCGCTGGACTTCGCCTTCGAGCAGCTCGGCAAGCCGTACGTGTGGGGCGCGGCCGGTCCGAACGCGTTCGACTGCTCGGGCCTGACCTCGCAGGCGTGGGCGCACGCCGGGACGGTGGTGCCGCGCACCAGCCAGGAGCAGTGGGCGCGGCTGCCGCACGTGCCGCTGGTGCTGTTGCGCCCGGGCGACCTGGTGGTCTACTTCGCCAAGGCCACCCACGTGGCCCTCTACATCGGCGACGGGCTGGTCATCCAGGCGCCGCGGCCCGGCTCGGTGGTCAAGGTCTCACCGATCGCCGCGAACCCGGTGCTCGGCGCGGTCCGCCCCGACATGGGCGCGGCGTCGCTGACGCACTACCAGCCGCACTCCGTGCCGAAGTCGGCGCGGCTGCCGACGCCGATCGGGACGACGAAGCTCTGAGGCCCGCGCGCGCCCGGCGGCCGGGGAGTGCGGGCGCGCCCGGCGGCCGGGCGGCGGCCAAGGGGCCGGGCGGCTCAGATCGGCTGCTCGTCCATCGCGTGGGCGACCAGCGCCAGCAGCGCCTCGATCACCGAGTAGCGCTTGCGCGCGTCGATGATCAGCACCGGGATGTGCTCGGGGACGGCGAGGGCGTCCCGCACGTCCTGCGCGGTGTACTCCGGTGTGCCCTCGAACTGGTTGACCGCGACGGTGTACGGCAGGCCGGTGCCCTCGAAGTAGTCCAGCGCGGGGAAGCAGTCGGCGAGCCTGCGGGTGTCGGCCAGCACCACCGCGCCTATCGCGCCGCGCACGAGGTCGTCCCACATGAACCAGAAGCGCTGCTGGCCCGGCGTGCCGAACACGTAGAGCACCAGGTCCTGTTCGAGGGTGATGCGACCGAAGTCCATGGCGACCGTGGTGGTCTGCTTGTCGGGCGTGGCGGCCAGGTCGTCCAGCGCCTCGCTGGCCTTGGTCATCACCGCCTCGGTGGTCAGCGGGGAGATCTCGGACACCGCGCCGACGAAGGTGGTCTTGCCCACACCGAAGCCGCCGGCCACGACGATCTTCGTGGAGACCGGCGCCCGCTCGGGGTCGGTCTGCCAGTCCTGCAGGCCCTCCTGCCGGTCAAAGCCTGCGAAGCCCATCGAGCACCCTTTCCAGCAGCGCGCGGTCGGGGCCGCCGGGCCCGTGCCCGGTCCCGAACACGCGAATCCTTCCCTGGTCGGCCAGATCGCTGACCAGCACCCGGACGACGCCGAGCGGTATCCGCAGCAGCGCGGAGATCTCGGCCACCGACCGCATGCCACGGCACAGGTCGACGATCTCGCGCAGCTCCGGAGCCGGCTCGGCCCGGCCGCCCGCACCTCCGGCGCGGGCGGGCTCCTCGCCCGGACGCTCGATCGTCATCACGAACGTCTCGACCGGCAGCTCGTGCCCGGTACGGGTCCGGCCGCCCGTCAGAGAGTACGGCCGGACCCTGGAGGTACGTGCATCGGCCCCGGTGAGCGGCGTGCGGGCCGGTCCGGAGAAGGGCGCGGGGAGCGCGCCGGGCGGCGGCCCGGAGGACGGCGCGGGGCGGGGCGCGGCCGTGCCGGAGAGCGGTTCGGGAGGCGCGGGCGGCGCGGACGGCGCGGTGCGCGGTGCGGGCGCCGCGGGAGCCTGCGGCCGGGCGGCGGCGTGGCGGGGCCGCCGGGGGCCGGCGCCGGGGCCTGCGGGGGTCCCTGGAACGGTTCGGCGGCCGGCGCGAGGGCGTAGCGCAGCGAGGTCATCAGCCGGACGTCTCCATGGCCTGCCGTAGTTCACCGCGCAGCGCGGGGGTGAGCACATGGCCGGCCCGGGAGACGAACAGGGCCATGTGGTACGCGATCACGGTGATGTCGCTGTCGGCCGCGGCGTGCACGCCGAGCAGCGAGCCGTCGCTGATCGACATCACGACGAGCAGGCCGCCCTCCATCGCGACGGTGGTCTGCCGCACCCGGCCGCCGTCCATCAGCTTGGCCGCGCCGACGGTGAGGGAGGCGAGGCCGGAGACGACGGCGGCGAGGTCGAGGCGGGCCTCCCCCACCTGGGCGGGCGGTCCGCCGGGGGTGGCGGGGGCGCCGGAGGGGAGGGCGCCGGAGGCGGGAGTGCCGGAGGCGGGAGCGGCGCCCGGCTGCGGGCCCGGCGCCCGGCCGGCGTCGGCGGCGAGCAGCAGCAGGCCGTCGGAGGAGACCACCGCGACGGAGCGGGCGCCGGGGACCTCGTCGATGAAATCGCGCAGCAGCCACTGGAGGTTGCGGGCCTCGTGGCTCAGCGCGCCGGGAGCGGCGGCGGGGGCGGTGGGGGCTCCCGCGGCGGGGGCTCCTGCGGCGGGGGCTCCGGCCGCCTGTCCTCCCGCCGCCGGCGCGGGGTCGGGGGCCGGGCCTGGCTCCGCGCTGGGGCTGGGGTTCGGAATCGGCGCGGGGGTACGGGTGTGGACCGCGTTCACGGGCGGGTCGCCTCCTCGGCGTTCGTGGCTTCCCGGGGGTGCTGGGGGAGTCGGCGCTCCGGGAGGCGCCGAAGGGGCCGGTTCCACCGGCCGTTTCGCGTTCCGCGTCGCGGCGGCCCGCGGCCAGGCCGCGCTGCAGGCCGCCGAGGGTGCGCCGCAGCGCCTCCGGGTCGACGGGCGTGGCACGGCGCTGCTGCCCCGGACCGCCGGGCACCGCGCCGCCGCCGAGCGGCCTGCGCCGCGGCAGTGCGGTCAGCGGCGGCCCGGCGGCGGGAGCGGGACCGGCGGACGGAACAGCGGAGGCGGGGGAACGGAGCGTGGCGCGGGCGCGGCGGGTCGTACGGGTCCGCGCCGGGGCGCGGGCGCGGCGAGGGGGTTCGCGGCAGCCGCGGGTCCGGTGGAGATCGCGGGGGCGGCGGTCGGCGCCGCCGGGTCCATGGCCTGTCCGCGAGCCGGGGTCGTCGCGGAAGCCGGAGTCGTCGCGGAAGCCGGGGTCGTCACGGGGCCCGTGGCCACCACGTGATGGGCGGTCGGTACGGGACCGGCGGTCGGCACCGGGTCAGCGGTCCGTACCGGCCCCGCGGTCGTGGCGTCCGGGCCCGTCGAGGGGATGAGCAGGCGCGGCAGGACGACCACCGCGGTGGTGCCGCCGCCGGCCCGCGGCGCCAGGTGGACGCGGACGGCGTGCCGGTGGGCGAGCCGCGCGACCACGTAGAGCCCCATGCCGGAGACCGCGCCGGGAGGCGTCGGATCGGGGTCGGCCAGCACCGCGTTGAGCGCGTCGAGGCGGCTGCCCGGCACGCCGAGCCCGGTGTCGTCGACGCACAGCAGCACCTCGCCGTCGGCCGACACCGTCGCGCCGACCCGGACTTCGGCGCCGGGCGCGGAGAACGCGGCGGCGTTGTCCAGGAGTTCGGCGACGAGGTGGCTGATGTCGTCGGCGGCGCGGCCGGCCACCAGCGCCTCGGGAAGCGGGCCGACCACCACCCGCTCGTACGCCTCGATCTCGGAGACCGCGGCGCGGGCCACGTCGATCAGCGGGACCGGGGTGGCGGTGGCGCCGTGGCTGTGCTCGGTGCCGGTGAGCACGAGGAGGTTCTCGCTGTTGCGCCGCATCCGGGTGGCGAGGTGGTCGAGGCGGAACAGCACGGCCAGCCGGTCCGGGTCCTCCTCGTCGCCCTCCAGGCTCTCGATCAGGGCGAGTTGGCGTTCGACCAGGCCGAGGGTGCGCAGCGAGAGGTTGACGTAGGTGATCTGCTGGGCGTTGCGCGCGGCGGCCGCGGCGAGGCGGGCGGCGATCTCGTCGCGGCTGCGCGCGAGGTCCTCGCGGCTGCGCAGCAGGCCCTCGCGCTCGGCGGCGAGGGCGGTGCCGGCCTCGGCCGCGGCGGTGCGCTCGGCGGTGACCTCGTGCACCCGGCCGCGCAGCGCCTGCGCCTCGTGGGTGAGCGCGTTGATCCGCCGGGCCACCGCGGCGAACTCGTCCGCGCCGATCACCTGCGCGCCCTGCCCGCTGTCGGGGTCGGCGCGGGACCAGCGGTGCAGCGCGGCCAGCGGGCGGTTGATGCCGCGGAACAGGTCGACCAGCACGCCGACCAGCAGCGCGGCGCACAACACGGCGAGGGCGACGCGCAGTTCGAGCACGGTGACGCGGTGGTCGCGGTCGGCCGCGGCGGCCTGCGCCTCGTCGGTGGCCGCGGAGGCCACGACGCTGCGCACCAGCGCGAGCCGGGCGGTCAGCGCGGTGTCGACCGAGGAGGCGGACATGTCCCGGTCCTCGGGGGTGAGTTCGCCGTCGGCGAGCAGCCGGTCCAGGTCGTGGTCGGCCCGCGCGACGTCCGCGCCGGTGACGGTCTGGTCGTAGCGGGCGCGCAACGCGGCCGGCGCGACGGCGCGGAACTCCGCGAGGGCGGCCCGCTCCTGGAGCCCGGCGGACTGCGCGGCGGCGACCAGGGAGCGCTGGGTGCCGTCTGCGGTGAGCGCGGCGACCAGGTAGCCGCGCTGCGCGGCGGCGGCGTCGGCGGCCCGGTCGAGCGGCGCGGTCGCCGGCCCGGCCAGCCGCCCGAGCGCGTCGACGAGCGGCTGGTACGCGGCGATCACCGCGGCGGGCGGGCCGTCGCCGGTGAGGGCCTGCTCGCGTACGGAGTCCAGCGTGGCGAGCGAGGTGCGGACGTCGGCGGGTGCGGTGGGGCGTACGTCGGCGAGTTGACGGTCGGCGCGGGCCCGGTCGGCGGGGGCGAGTCCGGGTCCGGCGTCCTTGCCGCGGCCGGCGGCGGCGTAGGCGGCGAGGGTGTCGCGCTCGTCGGCGAGGGTCTGGGCGAGGACGATCGCGCGCGCGGCGGTGGCGGCGGAGCCGGCCCGGTCCCGCGCGGCGGAGAGGTCGCCCGCGGCGAGCGCGACGCCGGGGGCCGCGGCGGCGAGTACGGCGGCGGTGCAGATCAGCAGCGCGCCGAGCATCCGGTGCCGGAGCCGCCGGGCGCGGCGGACTCGACGGAGTGCGTTCCGTTCACGCAAGGTCGGCTCGCATTCAGGTCTTCTGCCGGGCAGAGTCGCTCCGACCCTGGCAGGGCGCCTCCGGCGCGGGCCAGGTGTGGTGGGTGGTGACACTCGAACGAGTGAATATGCGCTGACGCTGATCCCCCCAAACCCCCCTTTCTCCAGCTCCCCGCAGGTGCGCCCACCCGACGCCGGGCGTCGAGCCCCCCAGGTACGCGCCCACCCGACGCCGAGCGTCACGTCGGGCGGGGCCGCGGGGCGGCGCCGGGGCGACGGGGGAGACTGGGGGGATGCGGATCGACGTGGGGAGCCAAGCGGGACGCGCCGACGTGGCGAACGAGGACTTCGCCGGGGTGGCGGTGCACGGGGTCGGCCCGGCGGGAGCCGGCGGCGCCGTCGTCGTGCTGGACGGGGTGACGCCGCCGCCGGACGGGGAGAACGGGTGCCGGCACGGCGTCGCGTGGTTCAGCGCGCGGCTGGGCAGCACGCTGCTCGGCCTCGCCGGCTCCGCCGCGACCTCCCCCTCGCGGACTGCCTCGCGCGGGCGATCGCCGAGACCGCCGCCGCCCACAGCGCCACCTGTGATCTTTCTCACCGGCTGACTCCGCAGGCCACGGTGGTCGGGGCCCGCTGGGACGCGCGGTGGGTCGAGCACCTCGTGCTCTCCGACTCGGTCCTGCTGCTGGAGTCCGCCGACCGGGCCGGCACCGTGACCGCCGTCCTGGACGACCGGATCGACCGGCTGCGTGCCCGAGGCGTGCGCGTCGCGCCGCTGCGCAACGTCGAGGGCGGCTTCTTCACCGCCGCCGCGGACCCCGCGGTCGCCGCCCGCGCGGTCACCGGCCGCACCCCGCGCGCGTCGGTCCGCGCCCTGGCCGCGCTGACCGACGGCGCGGCCCGCGCCGTCGAGGTGTTCGGCGCGGACGACTGGGCCGACACGTTCGCGCTGCTCCGCAAGGCCGGCCCGGACGCGCTGATCGCCCGGGTCCGGGCGCTGGAGGACGCCGACCCGCAGGGCGTCGCGGTCCCCCGCGGCAAGCCCCGCGACGACGCGACCGCGGTCCTCGTGGAGCTGTGAGCCGCGCCCGGCCGCCGCCGCGCCCCGCCGGCCTACACCTCGTTGAGCTTGTGCAGCAGCCGGGACAGCTCCGCGATCTCCGCGCGGTCCCAGGCCCGCAGCTGCGCGAGGTAGCTCTCGCGGCGGGCCCGGCGCACCCGGGAGAAGCGCTCGCGGCCCTCGTCGGTCAGGCGCATGAGGAACGCGCGCCCGTCCGCCGGGTCCTGGTCGCGGGCGACGAGCCCGAGCGTCTCCAGCGCGCGCAACTGGCGGCTCATCGTGGCCTTGCCGACGCCGAAGTACGCGGCGAGGTCGGTGGCCCGCTCCGGCTCGACCTCCTCCAGCCGCAGCAGCAGGCCGTACGCGGCCGGCTCCAACTCCGGGTGCACCTGGCGGGCCAGTTCGCCGGAGACCGAGCGGGCCCGGCGGAACAGCACGGTCAGCTCGCGCTCCAGCGCGTCCATCGCGCCGGTCGCGCCGGCGTCCGCGTCCGCCGGCTCGCACACGTCCGAACGCGCCTCCGCCGCGGGGGTGTTGCCATGCGCCACAGTGTCCCCTGCTTTCAACGCCTGAAAGTTTTCTTCACCCACGGTGGTTTCCGCAGCACGTCAAGTATTTCGCAGGCGTAGACCAAAGGCGTTTCCAGGGGCTCTTTCCCCGGGTGGGGCGCGTCCGTACCTTCGCTCCTGTCATGGCCATCTCATCTCCCCCCGGCCATCTGCCGAACCACCCCCACCTGGAGGCACGCATGTCTCACGGAGGCCACTCCGTCGTGCACGGTACCCCCGGCTCGGCCCGGACCAGGCTGGCACTGCTGGCCGGTCTCTTCCTCGCCCTGCTCGGCCTCGTCGTCGCCGCACCCGGTTCTGCGAGCGCGGCCACCTCCCCCACCGCGACCACCCCGGGCACGAACCACGTCACCCACCCCGAACTCGACTGGATGGGCTCGACGGTACGCGCCCACGAGGGCTCCTCCGCCGGCTCCGGCTCGACGGTGGTGACCCCGCTGGCCACCCAGACCCCCGGCATGGACGTCTCCGGCTACCAGGGCAACGTCGCGTGGTCCACGGCGTGGGCCAACGGCGCCAAGTTCGCCTACGTCAAGGCCACCGAGAGCACGTCGTACACCAACCCGTACTTCGCCCAGCAGTACAACGGCTCGTACAACGTGGGCATGATCCGCGGCTCGTACCACTTCGCGACGCCCGACACCTCCGGCGGCGCGACGCAGGCGGACTACTTCATCGCCCACGGCGGCGGCTGGTCGGCGGACGGCAAGACGCTGCCGGGCGCGCTGGACATCGAGTACAACCCGTACGGCGCGACCTGCTACGGCCTGAGCCAGGCGAGCATGGTCAGCTGGATCCACGCGTTCGCCAACGAGTACCACGCGCGCGAGGGCGTGTACCCGGTGATCTACTCGACCTACGACTGGTGGTCGACCTGCACCGGCAACAACTCCGGCTTCGCCACCACCAGCCCGTTCTGGATCGCCAGGTACAGCACCAGCCCGGGCACCCTCCCGGCGGGCTACAGCTACCAGACCTTCTGGCAGTTCGCGGACTCCGGCACCTTCCCCGGCGACCAGGACCGCTTCAACGGCGACCTCTCCCGGCTCCAGGCGCTCGCTCTGGGGTGACCCCGGCCGCCCGGACCGCGGGTGCCTCCCGGCCGTGCGGCCGGGAGGCACCCGCGCGGGCCGCGCGCTACGCGGCCAGCGGGACCTCGGCCCCGGACGCGGCCGGCTCCAGGGCCAGCGCCAGCACCTGGCGCACGTCGCCGACCGCGTGGACGTCGAGCGCGTCGAGGATCTCGGCGGGGACGTCGTCCAGGTCGGGCTCGTTCCGCTTGGGGATCACCACGGTGGTGACGCCCGCGCGGTGCGCGGCCAGCAGCTTCTGCTTGACGCCGCCGATCGGCAGCACCCGCCCGGTCAGCGACACCTCGCCGGTCATCGCCACATCCGTGCGGACCCGACGGCCGGAGAGCAGGGAGGCCAGCGCGGTGGTCATGGTGACGCCCGCGCTCGGCCCGTCCTTGGGCACCGCGCCCGCCGGCACGTGCAGGTGCACGCCGCGGTCCTTCAGATCGCCGACCGGCAGCTCCAGCTCGGCGCCGTGCGAGCGCAGGAAGGACAGCGCGATCTGCGCGGACTCCTTCATCACGTCGCCCAGCTGGCCGGTGAGCTGCAGGCCCGAGCCGCCGGTCTCCGGGTCGGCCAGCGACGCCTCGATGTACAGCACGTCGCCGCCCGCGCCGGTGACCGCGAGCCCGGTGGCGACGCCCGGCACCGCGGTGCGCCGCTCCTCCGGGTCCTGCGCGGACTCCGGCACGTGGTGCGGCCGGCCGATCAGCGCCCGCAGCTCCTGCGGGCCGACGGTGAACGGCAGCTCCTGCTCGCCCAGTTCGTGCCGCGCGGCGACCTTGCGCAGGATCCGCGCGATGGTCCGCTCCAGATTCCGCACCCCGGCCTCGCGGGTGTACTCGCCGGCCAGCTTGCGGAACGCGCCCTCCTCGACGGTCACCTCGCCGGGCTCCAGGCCGGCCCGCTCCAGTTGCCGGGGCAGCAGGTGGTCGCGGGCGATGACGACCTTCTCGTCCTCGGTGTAGCCGTCGAGCCTGACCAGCTCCATCCGGTCGAGCAGCGGCTCGGGGATGGCCTCCAGGACGTTCGCCGTGGCCAGGAACACCACGTCGGACAGGTCGAGCTCGACCTCCAGGTAGTGGTCGCGGAAGGTGTGGTTCTGCGCCGGGTCGAGGACTTCGAGCAGCGCGGCGGCGGGGTCGCCGCGGTAGTCCGAGCCGACCTTGTCGACCTCGTCGAGCAGCACCACCGGGTTCATCGACCCGGCCTCCTTGATGGCGCGGACGATCCGGCCGGGCAGCGCGCCCACGTAGGTCCTGCGGTGGCCGCGGATCTCCGCCTCGTCGCGGACGCCGCCGAGCGCGACCCGCACGAAGGTGCGGCCCATCGCGCGGGCCACCGACTCGCCCAGGGACGTCTTGCCGACGCCGGGCGGGCCGACCAGGGCCAGCACCGCGCCCCCGCGGCGCCCGCCGACCACGCCGAGGCCGCGCTCGGCCCGGCGCTTGCGCACCGCCAGGTACTCGGTGATGCGCTCCTTCACGTCGTCCAGGCCCGCGTGGTCGGCGTCCAGCACCGCCCGGGCGCCGGCCACGTCGTAGGTGTCCTCGGTGGTGGTGTTCCACGGCAGTTCGAGGACGGTGTCCAGCCAGGTCCTGATCCAAGAGCCCTCGGGCGAGGCGTCGGAGGCGCGCTCCAGCTTCTCGACCTCCTTCAGGGCGGCCTCCCTGACCTTCTCCGGCAGGTCGGCGGCCTCGACGCGGGCGCGGTAGTCCTCGCTCTCGTTCTCCGGGTCGCCGTTCAGCTCGGCCAGCTCCTTGCGGACGGCTTCGAGCTGCTGGCGCAGCAGGAACTCGCGCTGCTGCTTCTCCATGCCCTCCTGGACGTCCTTGCGGATCGTCTCGGCGACGTCCTGCTCGGCCAGGTGGTCCTTGAGCCGCTGCACGGCCAGCCGCAGCCGGGCGACCGGGTCGGCGGTCTCCAGCAGCTCGATGCGCTGCTCGGTGGTGAGGAACGGCGAGTAGCCGGAGTTGTCGGCCAGCTGGCCCGGGTCGTCGATCTGCTGCACCCGGTCCACGACCTGCCAGGCGCCGCGCTTGCGCAGCCAGCCGGCGGCCAGGGCCTTGTACTCCTTCATCAGCTCGGCGATCGTGCCGGGCGCCTCGGTGGGCGCGGGCTCCTCGACGACGGCGCCCTCGACCCACAGCGCGCCGCCGGGGCCGGTGGTGCCGGCGCCGATGCGCACCCGGGAACGCCCGCGGATGACCGCGCCGGGGTCGCCGTCGGAGAGGCGGCCGACCTGCTCGACGGTGCCGAGCGTGCCGATGCCGGCGTACTCGCCGTCGATCCGCGGCACCAGCAGCACCCGCGGCTTCTCGCCGCCGGTGGCAGCGCTGCGCGCGGCGTCGACGGCGGCGCGGACCTCGGTGTCGGTGAGGTCGAGGGGCACGACCATGCCGGGCAGGACGACCTCGTCGTCCAGGGGGAGAACGGGGAGGGTGAGGTTGGAACTCTGCGGCTCAAACGCCATGATCGCTCCCTAAGCAAGCAAGTTGAGTACGCCTGACTCAACTCATCACCCCGGCACGGTGTTCCCGCACCCGTGTTCGCCCACAGCGATCACCCGGTCCGGCTCCGCGGCGGGGCGGTGCGCCCAGGCGGGGGGCGGGCACGGGCCGCCGCGGCGGCTCGGCCACAATGGGCGCATGCCGCCCGTCCCGAGCCCCGCGCCCGCGCCCGTCGTGCTGGACCGGCGGGAGGGGCCGTACGGCGAGGTGGTGCTGCGCAGGAACGGCGAGCACTACGAGATCATCGCCAACGGCTGCTTCCTGATGGACACCTCCGACGGCCGCTCTGAGCGCCTGCTGGTGGACGAGGCGCTGGCCGCGCTGGACGCGCGCGAGCCGGGCAGGTCCGGACTGAGCGTGCTGATCGGCGGCCTCGGCGTGGGCTTCTCGCTGGCCAGGGCGGCGGCCGAGCCGCGCTGGGGCGAGATCGCGGTGGTCGAGCGGGAGGCCGCGGTGGTGCGGTGGCACACCGCGGGGCCGCTGGCGGCGTACTCCGCGCACGCGCTGGACGACCCCCGGGTGCGGGTGGTCCGCGAGGACCTGGTGGAGTGGATGCGGGCCGGCGGACGCCGCTACCACGCCCTGTGCCTGGACATCGACAACGGACCTGACTGGACAGTAACCGAGAACAACGGCAGTCTCTACAGCCCCAGCGGCCTTGACGCCTGCCGGGAGCGGCTCGAACCGGGCGGCGTGCTCGCCGTGTGGTCCGCGCAGCCCTCGGCCGCGTTCGAGAAGGCGCTGCGGGAAGCGGGGTTCACCGGGGTGCGCAGCACGCGCGTCCCGGTCTCGCGCGGGGTGCCCGACGTGGTCCACATCGGCCTCAGGGGCTGATGCACGATGGCGTCACGGCGTGAAGGCGTCATAGTCAGGGCAGCGGCCCGCCCCGTACGCTGCCGGTAATTGTGACGACCTTGTGGGGCGGACGTGGACAGCACGCAGACGGCCGGTGCGCAGCGCCGGGTGCTGGTGGTCGAGGACGACCAGACGATAGGGCAGGCGATCGCCGCCCGGCTGCAGGCCGAGGGGTTCCAGGTGCGGACGGCGGGCGACGGCCCCTCCGCGGTGGACGCGGCCCACGCCTGGCAGCCCGACCTGCTGGTCCTGGACGTGATGCTGCCCGGGTACGACGGCCTGGAGGTCTGCCGCAGGGTGCAGGCCGACCGGCCGGTGTCGGTGCTGATGCTCACCGCCCGTGACGACGAGACGGACATGCTGGTCGGCCTGGGCGTCGGCGCCGACGACTACATGACCAAGCCGTTCTCGATGCGCGAGCTGGCCGCCCGGGTGCACGTGCTGCTGCGCCGGGTGGAGCGGGCCGCGGCGGCCGCGCACAGCCCGCGCGGCGCCAGCATCCAGCTCGGCGACCTGGAGATCGACCACGCCCAGCGCCGGGTCCGGGTCAGGGGCTCCGACGTGCACCTGACGCCGACCGAGTTCGAATTGCTGGTGTGCCTGGCGCAGCAGCCGCGCGCGGTGCTCTCCCGCGAGCAACTGCTGGCCGAGGTGTGGGACTGGGCCGACGCGTCCGGCACCCGCACGGTCGACAGCCACGTCAAGGCCCTGCGGCGGAAGATCGGCGCCGAGCGCATCCGCACCGTGCACGGCGTCGGCTACGCGCTGGAGACGCCCGCCCCGTGAGGCTGGCAGGATGCCGGGCATGACCGGAGGGGACGCAGCAGCGGGGGCCGCGCGGTGACCGGGTGGCGGCGCCGGGCGTGGGAGGCGCTGCGGCCGTGGGACCCGCTGCGGTCGATCAAGGCCGCGATGCAGGGCCTGGTGCTGCTCTCGGTGGGCATCACCACACTGCTGGTGATCGTCGCCATCCACTCGGCGACCGAGATCCGCGTCATCACCATCTTCTCGATCATCGCCTGCCTGCTGATCACCCAGATCATGGCGACCGGGCTGACCGCGCCGATCCGGGAGATGACGGCGGTGGCGCGGGCGATGGCCGGCGGCGACTACAGCCGCCGGGTGGCCCGGGTGCGCCGCGACGAGGTCGGCGAGCTGGCCGAGACGTTCAACCGGATGGCGGCCGACCTGGACGCCGTCGACCGGCACCGCAAGGAACTGGTGGCGAATGTCTCACACGAGCTGAAGACGCCGATCGCGGCGCTGCGCGCGGTGCTGGAGAACGTCGTGGACGGGGTGTCCGCGGCGGACCCGGAGACCATGCGGCTGGCGCTGCGGCAGACCGAGCGGCTGGGCAAGCTGGTCGGCCAGCTGCTCGACCTGTCCCGGCTGGACAGCGGCGCGGTGCGACTGGACGCCAAGCGGTTCGAGGTGTGGCCGTACCTGTCGGCGGTGCTGAAGACCGCGAGCCTGGGCATGGAGAGCACCAAGGCCACCGGGTCGCGCTCGCGCCCGCGCGCCGACGTGCACCTGCACCTGGACGTCCGGCCGCCGGAGCTGACCGCGTACGCCGACGGCGAGCGGCTGCACCAGGTGGTCGCCAACCTGGTCGACAACGCGGTCAAGCACAGCCCGCCCGGCGGCCGGGTCACGGTGCGGGCCCGCGGCGGCCCGGAGCCCGGCAGCCTGGACCTGGAGGTGCGCGACGAGGGCCCGGGCATCCCCGAGGCCGACCGCGGCCGGGTCTTCGAGCGCTTCCACCGCGGCTCCCACCCGGGCCGCGACGGCGGTACCGGCCTGGGCCTGGCGATCGCGCGCTGGGCGGTGGACCTGCACGGCGGCCGCATCGAGGTCGCCGAGTCGCCGCGCGGCTGCCGCATGCACGTCACGCTGCCGGGGCGTCCGCAGCTGCCGAAGCAGCCGCGGACGGAACCGGCGGAGCCGGCGGGCGATCCCCGGCCCTCGTCGCCGGGCAACCCATAAGAGGGACCACTTTCCCGCCAAACACGGCCCTGAAACCGCATCTTCGGTGTGACGTACGCGACGCCTGGGCCCCGGGCCTGCGGGAAGGGGTCCGGTAGGCGTAGCCTTTATTCCCGCTGTCCACCATCTTGTGAAGCGGAAGAGGGCGGTTACCGCCGTGTCGCCACAGTCCCCCAATAGCTCTAGTGTCTCGACCGAACAGGACGCGCCGGGCGATGGCCCCGCTGCGGGTTTCGGCCCGAACGAGTGGCTCGTCGACGAGATCTACCAGCAGTACCTCCAGGACCCGAACTCGGTAGACCGAGCCTGGTGGGACTTCTTCGCGGACTACAAGCCGGACGGCTCGGCCGCCCCGGCCGCGCCCGCGGGTGAGGGCGGCGCCTCGGGCGCCGCGAAGCGCGCCGTGCAGGCCGCGGGTCCCGCGGCCGCCCAGGCCGCCGCTCCCGCCGCCGCCGCGCCGGTCGTCCCGGCGCCGCAGGCCACCGCCCCGGCAGCCCCCGCGGCACCGGCCGCCGCCACGCCGGCGCCCGCCGCCGCCCCCGCGCAGCCGGCCGCGGCCGCCCAGGCCGCACCCGCCGCCCAGGCCCCCGCAGCGCCCGCGCAGCCCGCGCCGGCCAAGCCCGCCGCCGCGCAGCCCGCGCCCGCCGCCGCGCCCGCGAAGCCCGCTGCCAAGCCCGCCGCCGCCAAGCCCGCCGCGTCCGGCCCCGCCGAGCCCGCGGCCACCGAGTACGTGCCGCTGCGCGGCCCGGCCGCCGCCGTGGCCAAGAACATGAACGCCTCGCTGGAGCTGCCGACCGCCACCTCGGTCCGCGCGATCCCGGTGAAGCTGCTGTTCGACAACCGCATCGTCATCAACAACCACCTCAAGCGCGCCCGCGGCGGCAAGGTCTCCTTCACCCACGTCATCGGCTACGCGATGGTCCAGGCGCTGAAGGCCATGCCGTCGATGAACTGGCACTACGACGAGAAGGACGGCAAGCCGACGCTGGTCAAGCCCGACCACGTCAACCTGGGCCTGGCCATCGACCTGGTCAAGCCCAACGGCGACCGCCAGCTCGTCGTCGCCGCCATCAAGCAGGCCGAGACGCTGAACTTCTTCGAGTTCTGGCAGGCGTACGAGGACATCGTCCGCCGGGCCCGCAGCGGCAAGCTGACGATGGACGACTTCACCGGCGTCACCGCGTCGCTGACCAACCCCGGGGGCCTGGGCACCGTGCACTCGGTGCCGCGGCTGATGCCCGGCCAGTCGATGATCCTCGGCGTCGGCTCGATGGACTACCCGGCCGAGTTCCAGGGCACCTCCCAGGACACCCTGAACAAGCTGGGCATCTCCAAGGTCATGACGCTGACCAGCACCTACGACCACCGGGTGATCCAGGGCGCCGCCTCCGGCGAGTTCCTGCGGATCATGAACCAGCTGCTGCTCGGCGAGAACGACTTCTTCGACGACATCTTCGCCGCGCTGCGCATCCCCTACGAGCCGGTCCGCTGGCGCACCGACATCGACACCGGCCACGAGGACGACGTCACCAAGGCCGCGCGGGTCTTCGAGCTGATCCACTCCTACCGGGTGCGCGGCCATGTGATGGCCGACACCGACCCGCTGGAGTACCGCCAGCGCAAGCACCCCGACCTGGACGTGCTGGAGCACGGGCTGACCCTGTGGGACCTGGAGCGGGAGTTCGCCGTCGGCGGCTTCGCCGGCAAGTCCCTGATGAAGCTGCGCGACATCCTCGGTGTGCTGCGCGACTCGTACTGCCGCACGGTGGGCGTCGAGTTCATGCACATCCAGGACCCCAAGCAGCGCAAGTGGATCCAGGACCGGATCGAGCGCCCGCACGCCAAGCCCGAGCGCGAGGAGCAGCTGCGCATCCTGCGCCGGCTGAACGCGGCCGAGGCGTTCGAGACCTTCCTGCAGACCAAGTACGTCGGCCAGAAGCGCTTCTCGCTGGAGGGCGGCGAGTCCGTCATCCCGCTGCTGGACGCGGTGCTGGACGCGGCGGCCGAGTCCCGGCTGGACGAGGTCATCATCGGCATGGCCCACCGCGGCCGGCTGAACGTGCTGGCGAACATCGTCGGCAAGTCGTACGCGCAGATCTTCCGCGAGTTCGAGGGCAACCTCGACCCGAAGTCGATGCACGGCTCCGGCGACGTGAAGTACCACCTGGGCGCCGAGGGCACCTTCACCGGTCTGGACGGCGAGCAGATCCGGGTGTCGCTGGCCGCCAACCCCTCGCACCTGGAGACCGTCGACCCGGTCATCGAGGGCATCGCGCGGGCCAAGCAGGACGTGATCAACAAGGGCGGCACCGACTTCACCGTGCTGCCGGTCGCGCTGCACGGCGACGCGGCGTTCGCCGGCCAGGGCGTGGTCGCCGAGACGCTGAACATGTCGCAGCTGCGCGGCTACCGCACCGGCGGCACCGTGCACGTGGTGATCAACAACCAGGTCGGCTTCACCGCCGCCCCGGAGTCCGCGCGGTCCTCGATGTACAGCACCGACGTGGCCCGGATGATCGAGGCGCCGATCTTCCACGTCAACGGCGACGACCCGGAGGCCGTGGTCCGCGTGGCGCGGCTGGCCTTCGAGTTCCGGCAGGCGTTCAACAAGGACGTCGTGATCGACCTGATCTGCTACCGCCGCCGCGGGCACAACGAGTCGGACAACCCGGCGTTCACCCAGCCGCTGATGTACGACCTGATCGACAAGAAGCGCTCGGTGCGCAAGCTCTACACCGAGTCGCTGATCGGCCGCGGCGACATCACCCTGGAGGAGGCCGAGCAGGCCCTGCAGGACTACCAGGGCCAGCTGGAGAAGGTCTTCACCGAGGTGCGCGAGGCGGCGTCGGCGCCGGCCGAGTCGCCCTCGCAGGACAACCAGCCGCAGTTCCCGGTGGCCGTGCCGACCGCGGTCTCCACCGAGGTGGTCAAGCGGATCGCGGCCTCGCAGGTGAACCTCCCCGACTCCTTCACCGTGCACCCCCGGCTGCTGCCGCAGCTGCAGCGGCGGATGGCGATGGTCGAGGACGGCACCATCGACTGGGGCATGGGCGAGACCCTGGCGATCGGCTCGCTGCTGCTGGAGGGCACCCCGGTCCGGCTGGCCGGCCAGGACTCCCGCCGCGGCACCTTCGGCCAGCGGCACGCGGTGCTCATCGACCGGGTCACCGGCGAGGACTACACCCCGCTGCTGTACCTGTCGGAGGACCAGGCCCACTACAACGTCTACGACTCGCTGCTCAGCGAGTACGCGGCGATGGGCTTCGAGTACGGCTACTCGCTGGCCCGCCCCGACGCGCTGGTGATGTGGGAGGCGCAGTTCGGCGACTTCGCCAACGGCGCGTCCTCGATCATCGACGAGTACATCTCGGCGGCCGAGCAGAAGTGGGGCCAGACCTCCGGCGTGGTGCTGCTGCTGCCGCACGGCTACGAGGGCCAGGGCCCGGACCACTCCTCGGCCCGGATCGAGCGCTACCTCCAGCTGTGCGCGCAGAACAACATGACGGTGGCCTTCCCGACCACTCCGGCGAACTACTTCCACCTGCTGCGCTGGCAGGTGCACAACCCGCACCACAAGCCGCTGATCGTCTTCACCCCGAAGTCGATGCTCCGGCTGAAGGCCGCGGCCTCCAAGGCCGAGGACTTCACCAGCGGGCAGTTCCAGCCGGTCATCGGCGACACGTCGGTGCAGCCGGAGGCGGTCCGCAAGGTCGTCTTCTGCACTGGCAAGGTCTACTACGACCTGGTCGCCGAGCGGGAGCGGCGCGGGGCGCACGATGTGGCGCTGATCCGCATCGAGCGGCTCTACCCGCTGCCCGGCGCGGAGATCCAGGAGGCGCTGGCCCCGTACACCAAGGCGCAGAAGTTCGTCTGGGCCCAGGAGGAGCCGGCCAACCAGGGCGCGTGGCCGTTCATCGCGCTCAACCTGATCGACCACCTCGACCTGGTGCTCGGCGCGGCGCCCGACAACGCCGACCGGCTGCGCCGGGTGTCCCGCCCGGCCTCCTCCTCCCCCGCGGTGGGCTCCGCCAAGCGCCACCAGGCCGAGCAGGAGCAGCTGGTCACCGAGGTCTTCGAGATCTGAGCCGGCCGCCCGGGGCGGTTCCGGCCGCCTGACGCCGCGGAACCGGCCGGGGCCCGTACCTTCGCGGTACGGGCCCCGGCCGGTTCTTTCGTCCGCGGCCGTGGTGACGGGCGGAGCGGCGTCCGCTCAGGTGGTGAAGGGCTCGAAGTCCCAGTACGGGCGGGTGCGGGCGCGGGCGGAGACGGTGTGGGGGTGCTGGGCGCCGAGCCGGTCGGCCAGTGCGGCGAGCGTCTCCTCCTCGATCTTGTCGGCCTCCTGGCGCCTGCGCAGGTTCCGCATGTCGGTGGCCAGCGCGATCCGTGCCGAGAGCGTCAGCGGGTGGTCCTTGCCGAGGGTGGCCGCCGCGGTGTCCGCGGTGATCCGGCTCAGCTCGACCGCGCTCTCCGGGTCGCCGGCGAAGTTGCGGGCCGCCGCGGCGTTCAGCGCGCAGCCCAGCGTCCAGGGGTGGTCCGGGCCGACCGCCGCGGTCATCGCGGTCAGCGCGGCCTCGACCTGGATCTGGGACTGCTGGCGCTCGCCGGCCGCCCGGAGCACCAGGCCGTGGTTGGCGAGGGTGCCCGCGGTGTACGGGTGCGCGTCCCCGAACCGGGACCGATAGTGGTGCAGCGCGAACTCGCCCAGCTCCCGGGCCCGGTCGAGGTCGCCGTGCTCGCGCTCGTAGGTGGACAGCGTCACCGTGACGCCCACGGTCAGCGGCTCGGTGTCGCCGAGCACCCGCTGGCAGCGCTCCAGCAGCCGGCTCATCAGCAGGCCGGCCCGCGGCCGGTCGCCGCCGCGCTGGTAGCACAGCGCGAGGTTGTGCTCGGCGCGCAGCGTCTGCGGGTTGTCCGCGCCCATCACCGTGCGGTGCACCTCGCAGTTGCGCTCCTGGACCGAGATGGCCTGCTCGTAGCGGCCGAGCAGGCGCAGGTCCTGGGCGTAGCTGTTCTCCGAGCTGAGCGTCCAGTTGTTGCGGTCGCGGAAGAGCTCGCGCCGGGTCTCCATGGTCTGCTGGTCCAGCTCCAGGGCCTCCTGGTAGCGGCCGAGCAGGCGCAGCGCGAGCGCGATGTTGTTCTGGGCGCTGAGGGTGCGGAAGTCGTTCTCGCCGACCAGCTGGGCGTACGCCCGGCGGGCGAAGTCGGCCAGCTCCAGCGCCTCGTCGTAGCGGCCCAGCGCGCGCAGGTCGGCGGACAGGCTGCCGGCGGCGCGGATGGACAGCAGGTCGTCGTTGCCGCGTTCGGCGCGCAGCCGCTCGTAGACCGAGCGGTCCAGGGCCTCGGTGGCCACGTAGTCGCCGGTGGCGCGCATCAGGTTGGCCCGGTGGTGGGCCAGGTCGAAGCGGCGCGGGTCGCCGGGTTCCAGCGCCCGGTTCCAGCCCTCCTCGGTGAGCGCGGCGATCCGCAGACCGGTGCGGTACTCCCCCGACAGGTAGAGGTAGTTGAGGCAGTTGAGCACCGTCACCTGGATCTCCGGGTTGGTGCTCTCCAGCGCGCCGGACGCCTCCAGGTGCGGGACGATCTCGGCGTAGCGGGGCCACAGCCGGGTGTCGGTGGGGCGGCCGGGGTCGGCGGCGGCCAGCAGCTTGCGCACCACGCGGGAGTACGTCGCCCGCTCCTGCTCGCCCATGTCGGCGCGGACCGCCTGGTAGACCAGCCGGTGCATCTGGACGACCTCGGTGGAGCCCGGCGACTCGTCGGAGATGATCTCCTGCGGGTCGGACTGGATCACCGACCACTGGGTGAGCTTGCCGATCGCCGCGTTCCACAGCAGCGGGTCGTCCAGCAGCGCGGCGAGCTGCTCGGGCACGTCCCGGATGGTCAGGTCGCGCAGCAGCCGCACCGGGATCGGGCCGGGTGCGAAGAACACGCACAGCCGCAGCAGGTCGACGGCCTCCTGCTTGTCCTCGCGCAGGCGGTTGAGGAGTATCGAGAAGGCCGTGTAGTAGGTCATCTGGAAGTCGGCGGCGACCTTCAGGCCGGGTTCCACGGCGCCGCGCTGGAGCAGCGCGATGTAGTCGTCGACCGGCATGGTGGAGTCGTTGAGCGCGCCGGCGTTCTGGTCCAGGGCGAGCGCGAGGTCGCCGAGGGCCTCGGCGAGCTTGTCGGCGTCCTGGTCGTCCAGCCGGGGGGCGCGCCGGCGGATGAAGGCCACCGACTCGTCGCGGTCGTAGACCGGCACCTCGATCAGCGAGCTGTTGTGCTCGCCCCAGTCGCGGTTCTGCGAGGTGATCAGCACATGGCCGGGTCCGGACGGCACCAGGTCGTGGATCTCGTCGGGCTGGTCGGCGCCGTCGAGGACCACCAGCCAGCGGAAGTACGGGTCGCCGCGGCGCAGCGCGTCGCGCACCGCGCGCAGCCGCTCGCCGTACTCGCGGCCGGTAACCAGGCCGAGCGCCGGGGCCAGGCCGGCGAGCTTCTCGCGCAGGGTGCCGCGCTCGCTGGCGCGCACCCACCACACCGCGTCGTACTCGGGGCCGAAGCGGTAGACGTACTCGGTGGCGATCTGCGTCTTGCCGACGCCGGACAGGCCGTGCAGGGCGGCGACGCCCGCGCCGGGCTCGGCCTGCAGGAGTTGCTGGTGGAGGTCGCCGAGGAGCGACTCGCGGCCGGTGAAGCGGGTGTTGCGCCGGGGCACGCCGCCCCACACCGCGGGCTGCTCCAGCGGGAAGCGCGGACCGCCGCCGCCGAGGGTGTCGGAGTTGCCGGCGGCGGTGGCGGAGCGGGGGGACGCGATGCCGAGCCGGGACAGCAGCCGGCGCTCGGCCTCGGCGGCGCCCAGGCCCCACAGGTCGGCGGCGCCCATCGAGGCGACGGCGCTGGGCAGCGCGGCGGGGGTGACCGAGACGGCGGCGAACCGGTCGGCGTTGGGCGGCACGATCTCACGCAGCACCGCGTTCCACTCGTCGTGGCTGCGGTTGCCCAGCCGGAAGTACCACTCGCTGAGCACGACCAGCACCAGGCCGTCGGCGAGCAGCAGGTCGCGGTAGCCCTGCTCGATGCTGTCGCCGGGGTTGAGGTCCCAGCGCTGCATGCGCACCTGGTGGCCCTGGCGCTCCAGGCGGTGCGCGATCCAGGCCGCCCAGGCGCGGTTGTAGCCGGCGAAGCTTATGGTCACGGGCCCCCGCCCGGATGCCGCTGCCGCGGTGTTCCGCCCTCCGGCCATACGACCGACTCCCTCGCTGCGCGCGTGACGTACTGACGAAACCTCAGAGAGATCTGCGCCCGAAACTACACTGGTTGATCCCCCGCTGACGCACGGTCACACGTTTCGCGGCGCGGTTTCCTCCTGCTCACGGGGGGTGACGAGCAGAGGGCGGCGGGCGGTTGCGGGGACCGCCGTGCGGGGCGGGCGGGGGGTGCGGGATCAGCGGCCGGGGGCCGCGGGGCCGGTCGTGCGGGATCAGCGGCCGGGGGCCGCGGGGCCGGTCGCGCGGGCGCGCTGCTTGTCCCACAGGGCCCGGGCGGTCTCCACGTAGGCGGTGGCGCGGGCCAGGTGTCCCTCGGGCGGGCGGTGCAGCTGCATCCGGGCGTGGTGGGCGCTCATGGCGCCGATCAGCGCGCGGCCGTGCGGGGTCAGCCGGCTGGAGCCCTGGAGCTGCGGCAGGGCGGCCCCGACCTGCTGGCGGCAGCGGCAGTGGTCGGCCCACGCGGTGTCGCGCACCGCCGGGTCCGCGGTGGCCGTGGCGACGGCGAGGTGGAAGTCGGCGAGCGCGAGGTGGGCGTAGGCGCCCTGGAGGAGGCCGTCGAAGGGCCGCGGGTCGCGCCGCCAGGGGGCCCAGTAGACGGCCCGGTCGCCCGCGGTGTGCAGCGGGGTGACGCCGGACAGGGCGAGCAGCTTGGCGTGCTGGAGCTCGTGCACCAGCGTGGCGGCCAGCTCCACGCCGGAGCGCGGCACGGTGGTCAGCAGCGCGCCGAACGCGTCGTGCTTGGTGGCGCTGCACTGCGCGGTGGGCGAGCCGCCGAGCGGCACGAACGCGTCGAGCAGCGCGGCGGTCTCGCGGGCCCGGGCGCCGTCGCCGAGCCGCAGCCACGGCTGGGCGTCCTGCCACGCGGTGCGCCACCGCGCGTGCCCGGCGTCGTCCAGCCGGTCCAGGGCGGCCAGCGCGTACGGACCGCTGTGCCCGTCGTCGTCGCGGTACGGGTCGGCGTCGTCGATCAGCACCGGTGTGCGGTCGGGGGCGTGCAGGGCGCGCACCGGCCGCCAGTTCTCGTCGGCCGAACGCCATACGCCGTCGGGTCCGCGGCGGATCTCGACGGTGCGGCGCGGGGGGCGGCTCCGGGCGGGGGCGGGGTCGGGCCCGGCTGCGGCCGGGTCGGCGGAGGCGGCCACGGCGGCGGTTGCGGCCGCGGCTCCGACGGCGGCTCCGACCGCGGGGGCGGCGGCGGGACCGGGAGCGGAGGCGGGACCGGGAGCGGAGGCGGCGGAGGGGGAAGCGGCGGACGGGGCCGAGGCGTTCGGCGGCGTGCGGTCGCCGGGAGGCGCCGTGCCGTCGTGCGCCGCCGCCGCGTACTCCGGCGCCCACGCCTCCAGGTGGAGCAGCAGCCGGCCGCCGTCGCCGGTCACCCGGACGCGGTGGGGCGGGCCGGGCCGGGCGGCGGCGGGCCCGGGCCGGCCGGGCGCGACGGCGTACCGGCCCAGGGTGGGCAGCGTCAGGACGCCGTCGCGGACCGGCACCTCGGCATCGAAGCGCAGCCCCGCGCGGAGCGCGGCGGCGGCGGAGATGGCGCCCAGGTAGGGCAGTTCGGCGGCGGCCCGGCCGGCCTGCCCCGGCCGGGCGAGCGCGCGCAGGCAGTGCTCGGCCCAGGCGCCCACCAGGGAGTAGTGCACCAGGCGGCGGGCCGCCTCCTGGTCGGCGCGCTCGGCGCGCTCCAGCAGCCGCCAGTCGCGCAGCACCCGTTCGGGCGCGCCCTGCGGGAGCGTGCCGGCGGGCGCGGTGCGGACCGCGTCGAGCAGCGCGCGCAGCGTGAGCAGCCGGCGGCGGTGCTCGTGGGCGACGAGCAGGGCGAGCGCCTCCGGGCTGCCGCCGGTGCGGCCGAGCGAGGGCAGCGCGCCGTCCAGGCCTGCCGGCCGCGCGGTGAGCGCGGCGAGCGCGGCCGACCCGGCCGGCGTGGTCCCGGCCGGGTCCGCGGTGGGGGCGGCGGCCGCGTCCGCGGTGGGGGCCGCGGTCCGCGTCGTGGGGGTGGTGGTGGGCTTCACCGGTGGGTCTCCCGGGGAACGTCTCGGTGGGGCGGGCCGGTGCCGCCGGTCGCCGCGGCGAGTCGGCCGCCGATGTGGCGGATGAGGTGGGCGAGGTCGGCGCAGTACACCGACGGGTGGCCGACAGGCCGGCGCGCGGTAGCGGTGGGCGTAGTGGCCGCCGCCGCAGACGCCGACCAGCGGGCAGGCGCGGCAGGTCGCGCAGAGCCCCGCCAGGCCCGCCTGCCGGGCGGCGATCCCGGGGTGCGCGAGCGCGTCGTCGAAGCTGTGCCGGAAGACGTCGAGGCCGGTCGCGGCGGCGCCCTCGTAGGCCGACTTCAGCGAGTCGACCTGCTCGATCGAGCCGTCGGTCTCCACCACGACGGCGGTGAACGGCTGGAGTCCGAGCCGCTCGGTGGCGGCGGGCAGACCGAGCAGCAGCGCGACGCACTCCTCGAACAGCCGCACCCGGGTCTCCCGCCGCGGCGCGTCCCACCAGCGGTCGAAGACGGCGGCGAGCCACGTCCCGTACGGCGGACGGTCCCCGGGCCGGGCGGGCAGGCCGGGCGGCGGCGCGGTCCAGTTGCCGTGCGGCAGCAGCAGGTCGATCGCGGGCGGGCGCAGCGCCAGCAGCGAGTCGTAGACCTCCAGCGGGTCGTGCCGCAGGTCCACCACGCACAGCACGCCCGCGTACGCCTCGGGGGCGGTCGCGGCGAGCGCCCGGAGCCCGGCGGCGGCGGCCGGCCAGGAGGGGCGGCCGGCGTGGTCGACGCGCGCGGTGTTGTGCCCGGCCAGCCCGCCGTCCAGGCTGACGCCGATCCTGACGCCGGCGTCGCGCAGCAGCCGGGCGCCGGGCGCGTCCAGCAGCGTGGCGTTGGTCTGCACGCTCGCGTGCAGGGTGCGGCCGGGCGGCAGCGCGGCGCGGATCACCTCGACGTCCGCGGCCAGTCGCGCCGCACCGGACAGCAGCGGCTCGCCGCCGTGCAGCACGACGGCCACCTCGCGCAGGTCGTGCGCGCGCACGTGCTCGGCGATGCGCCGCGCGGTGCGCCGCAGCACCGCCCCGCCGGCCGCGCGCGGCCGGTCCCGCCAGCCGTGGTCCGGCCCGGCGTACAGATAGCAGTAGGCGCAGGCGAGGTTGCAGCGGCTGTGCGTCTTGAGGATGAACTGCCGTACGGGCGCGGGCGGGGGAGGGATCGCACGGCGTCGCCGCCGCTGGACTGCGCGCGCACCGTATCGCCTCCCCGTCGTGCGGGCCGCCCCGCCGGCCCCGCGGTTGTTCCCGCCGGGCGGCTTCCGGCAAACGCCGGTGGCCGGGATTGGCCGTAACGTCGCGGCGGGCGGCTTGATCGTGGCCGGCGGTCCGCCGGGCCCCGCCCAGGGCGCTACATGGAGTTGTCGAAGCCCCAGAGCGCCTCGCTGCCGGGCGCGGCGACGCGCAGGCGCAGGTCGTCGACGAGGGCGGCCAGCACGGGGTGTTCGACGGTGCGCAGCGTCTCCAGGTCGATGGCCGCGACGTCCGTCACCGCGAGGTCGGTCGCTGCGCTGTCCGTCGCCGCGGGGTCGGTCGCCGCCGGGTCCGTCGCTGCGGGGTCCGTCGCCGCGCTGTCCGTCGCCGCCGGGTCCTTCGCCGCCGGGTCCTTCGCCGCGGGGTCGGTCGCCGCCGGGTCCGTCACCGCGGGGTCCGTCCCGGGCACGTCTGCGCTGGGCCTGTTCGCGCGTGGCGCCCGTGCCCCCGCGTCCGCCTCCGCTCCCGCGTCCGCCCCCGCGGCCCGCGCCTCGCCGCCGGTCCCGCCCGCGACCGTGACCCGCGACCGCGCCTCGTCGCCCGGAGCCCGCGGGTCCGGCGCGTCCGTGCCGGGCGGCCCCGGTGTGTCCTTCGTGTCCGGCCGGGCCTCCTCGGCCCCGCCGTAGGGCTGCTGCTCCATCGCGCGCCTCCGTATCTCCACCGCCGTCGCCGTGCCGGTACCGCTCCGTGCTCTCCGCGCCGCTCCGTACCCTCCGCCGCCGTGTACGGGTCCTGCCGCTGTGCGCCGCCGCGCACCCGCGCCGTGCCGTCCCGCCGCCTCAGCCGCCCGCCGTCAGCTCCGCCAGCCGCCGTGCCGAGCCCTCGGCCTCCGCCGAGTCCGCGCCGCCCGGCAGCTTGTGCCACTCGGCCAGTGCCGCCCGGTACGCGCCCGCGGCGGCCCGCGGGCGGCGGGCCGACTCGTAGACCACGCCCCGCCAATGATGCGCCAGCGCGGACAACCGCACCATGGGCGCCGGGTCGGCGAGGCCGCGGGCGGCGCCGTCGGCGAACTCGGCCGCCCTGCGGTACGCGTCGGCCGCCTGGTCCAGCCACTCCGGGCGGCGCGCGTGCGGGTGGCCGAGCCGGTGCGACTCGCCCAGTTCGTACCAGATCCTGGCCAGCAGCGCCGGGTCCTCGGTGGGCGGCACCGCGAGGCCCAGCACGTGCTCGGCCTCGCGCAGGTCGACGAGGTCCTGCTCGGCCTTGTAACGCAGCACCAGCGCGCGCCCGAGCATCAACAGCCGCTCGGGCAGCCGCGGATCGCCCTCGGGGGTCTCCATCCGGCACTCGCGCAGCACCCGGACCGCGGAGTTGACGAAGGTCGCGCCGCCGGGCAGCGCGGCGCGCTCCAGCAGGGACTCGCCCCACTCGGCGACCAGGTCGCGGTACTCGGGCCGGTCGCGCTGGGTGAGCCGGCACGCCTCGGCGAACCGGCCGGCCGCCGCCTCCAGTTCACCGGGCGGGCCGCCCTCGGTGTGCCGGGCGACCCTGATCCGCCCCGCCCGCAGCAGTATCTGGGCGCGGGCCACGCGGTCCCGGGTGCCGGCGAGGGCGCCGTCCACCAGGTGCTGGGCCTCGGCCAGCCAGCCGCTGGCCAGCAGCAGCGCGTCGGTCAGCGACAGCACGGCCGCGGTCCTGGCCTCCGGGGAGGCGTGCTCGCGCACCAGCGCGTCGCGGCCCTGCTCGAAGGAGGCGGCGGCCTGCGCGGCGTAGACCTGCTCCTGCTCGCGGTCGCGGGCCGCCTCGGCCAGCCGCAGCAGCGCCCGTCCGTGCGCCAACGGCAGCCCGCTGGGCCGGGGTTCGCCGGCCGGCCAGGAGTCGGCGAACGCCTCGATCATGCCCATCGTCTCCTGCAGCAGCCCGGCGTCGCCGCTCAGCTGCCACTGGTCCTCCAGCACCTGGACGCGTTCCAGGGTGGCGGTGAGCACGGCCGAGCGCTCCAGGCCGGGCGCCGCGCACACCGCGGTGAACTCCCGGTCGGCGCGGCGCAGCAGGTCCAGCGCGCCGCGGGTGTCGCCGGCCTGGGCGCGGTCCTCGGCGGCGGCCTGGTAGACCCGGGCGCGCACCGCGCGGGCCGGCACCGAGCCGGGGTGCGCGGCGGCGGTCTCGGCGGCCTCCAGCGCCTCGCGCAACAGGTCGGGGCTGCCCCGCAGCCGCCACAACGTGACGAGCTGCTGGGCGAGTTCGGTCCACAGCTCGGCGTCCATGCCGTGCACGCGCTCCCGCGCGGCGGCCCGGCGCAGCATCTGCACGGCGTCCAGCAGATTCTGCACCATGCCCTCGTCGGCGAACCGGGCGGCGAGCACCCGGGCCTGGCGCACCACGCTGGAGGGCCGGTCGACGGCGGCCTCGGCCCAGGCCGCCGGCCGGGCGCCGTCCGGCGGCAGCGGCATGAAGCGCTCCAGCACCCGGGCGGCGACCTCGGCGAAGGGCTGCGGCGACTCGGTGACCAGCGTGCCGCCGGTGTCGTCGCGGCCGTCCCGGTTCTTGTCGCGACCGCCGTCCCGGCCGTCGCGGAAGCCGGAGACGCGCGCGGCCTCCTGCACGGCGCTGCGCACGGCGGCCTCGGCGATCCGGTCCCTGGGGCCCTCGGTGAGCTGGGTGATGGCGAGCGCGGGGAAGTTGGGGCCGCCCTTGCCGAACCGCTGCTCGACGTACTCCGAGCAGTGCTTGAGCACCAGCAGCGCCTCGTCGCGGCCGAGCGAGGCGAGCAGGGTGTCGCGCACGCCGTCGGCGAAGCGGTACCAGCGGTGGTCGTCGGCCTTGGGGTACGCGCCGCCCTGCGCGCGCACCACCAGCCCGCTGAGCAGCACCTCGGCCAGCTCCGCCGGCCCGAGTCGGGCAGCATGGTGCGCTGCACGAGCTGCATCACCGGCAGGAACAACGGCGCGGCGGCGAGGTAGACGGCGAGCTGGGCGGCGGCGGGCGAGGCGGCGGAGCGGAACCGGGAGACCAGCGCGGGCACCGGCACGGTGGTGTGCCGCGGCGCGGTGGGGGTGGCCGGTTGGTCGGCGCGCACCCAGCCGACGGCGGCGGGCGTCTCGCCCGCGCTGGTGCCGGCCAGCAGCCGGGCCCACGCGCCGAGCGCCTGCGCGGTCGGCGGCATCACCGGCACCGGCAGCGCCTCGGGGTCGGCCGGGTAGCCCGCGGCGCCGGCCGAGAACCGCAGCGGCGCGGTGTGCACCAAACCCTCCGAGCGGCGCAGCACCCCGTACGAGACGGGCAGCCGGGTGCGGTTCCACAGCCGGGCGGGCAGCGGCTGGAGCACCGCGACGGGGCCGTGGCCGGCCAGGCGGTGCAGCAGCCGGTGGGCGCGTCCGCTGCGCCACAGCGGTCCCACGCAGTCGCTGACCATCACGGTCATTCGGCGGCCGGAGGGGTCGCTGAGCTGCTGGGCGGAGCCGAGGCCCGAGCGGTCGGGGTCGAACCGCCCGCTGACCGCGGGTTCGCCGGACGGCGTCTCGTGCAGGTAGTGCACGCTCACCTCGCGGAACGCGCCCAGCCGACCGAAGACGTCGGCGAGTTCGCGCAGCATCCGCTCCCACACGAACATCGAGGAGGAGGCGTCCATCAGCAACTGCAGTGCGGCATCGGCCCGGTTGTCGGGGCGGAACACCGGCAGCAGCAACCCGCCCGCGCCCGCGGTGCGTTCGGCCGTCGCGGCCTCGTCGAGGATCGCGCGGCGCGGCCGGCCGGGGTGAGGAAGCGCTGCAACGGGCGCAGCGCCGACTGGAGTTCGAGCAGGCCGGGCAGCGCGGCGGCCTCCGGCACGGCGACGGACATCGCGACCGCGCCGGTCAGCGGCCGGCCGCCGCCGCTGCCCGGCCCGCCCGGGTAGAGGCTGACCGTCCGCTCGTCGGGCTGCGCCGCGGCCGGCGGCGCCAGGCGCATGCCGGCGCCGTCGGTGTCGCCGCGCCCCGGCCGCAGGTAGCTCGGGCGCGGCGGCGAGGCGCCGGTGTCCGAGCCGCCGGCTCCCGGCTGCTCGCCTCGGCCCGCGGGCCTGGTCGGCCGCGACCACCGGGCCAGCCACAGCGCGTCGGCCAACTCGGTCTCGGCCGGGTCGAGTCCGGCCCGGGTCAGCGCCCGGACGACGCTGGCGAGCGGGTCGCCGCCCTCCGGTACGCCGCCGGGAGCCGGTACGCCGGAGGCCGCCGGGCCCGGGGCGGCCGGGTCCGGGGCAGTCGGGTCCGGGGCAGTCGGGTCCGAGGTGGTCGGGGGGTCCGCGGACCGCGGGCGGTGCGGCGCGGCGTCGCCGACCGGCTCGTGCGGGTCCGGGCGGGCGCCGGGCTTGTCGGCCATGGCCGCCTCACCTCGGCCGGTCGAGGCGCTGGATGAGCATGTCGGCGAGCCGGGAACGGGTGGGCGGCGCGGCGTGGTGGGTGAGGTAGATGGCGTTCAACAGCTGGTCGGTGGCGAGCAGTTCGCTGCGCGAGCGCTCCAGGAAGCGCTGCACCAGGTCGTCGCCGAGCGCGGCCGCCTCCTCGCCGAGGTGGGCGCGCACCACCGTGGACAGCCGCTCGTGGTCGGGGCGGCCCAGCTCCAGGTGGATGCAGCGGCGCAGCAGCGGCGCGGGGAAGTCGCGCTCGCCGTTGCTGGTCAGCACCACGAACGGGAAGGCACGGCAGCGGATGCGGCCCTCGCGCAGCGTCACCCGGGTGCCGTCGTCGGTCATCACGTCGACCTCGGGCTCGCGCTCGGCCAGCCGCTCCAGCTCCGGGATGCCGAACTCGCCCTCCTCCATCACGTTCAGCAGGTCGTTGGGCAGGTCGATGTCGCTCTTGTCCAGCTCGTCGATGAGCAGCACCCGCGGCCGGGCGGTGGGCAGCAGCGCGGTGCCCAGCGGGCCGAGCCGGATGTAGCTGCCGATGCCGCCGGGGGGCGCGGTCCCGGAGTTGGCCGCGATCTGGGTGTCCTGCAGCCGCGCTATCGCGTCGTAGCGGTAGAGCCCGTCCTGGAGCGCGCTGCGGCTGACGATCGGCCAGTGCAGCACCCGGCCCAGCCCCAGTTCGTACGCGACCGCGTGCGCGAGGGTGCTCTTGCCGGTGCCGGGGCTGCCGGTGACCAGCAGCGGGCGGCGCAGGTACAGCGCCGCGTTGACCATCTCCAGCTCCTCCGGGCTGGGCCGGTGCAGCTCGGCCATGTGCCGGTACGCGCCGAGTCTGCGGGCCGAGGAGCTGTCCGGGCCGGGCCCCTGCTCGACCAGCGGGCCGCCGTCGAAGTCCCGCCAGGGCGGCGGCTCGGGCAGCACGTCTATCCCCGTGTGGGGCTCCCCGGTGCCGCGATAGATGAGCCATTCGCCGGCCCGCTCGGCCTCGGTCATCTCACTCACCTCGATGCCCCTCTCTGCTGCGTCCCCGGGCGGCGGCCCGGGTCCGTGGTTCCGTGCCGGCTGAGCGTGCTCCCCCGGCGGCCGTGCCGGTCCGCGGTCGCCGCCGTCGTGACTGTCATGGCGTCTCCAGCAACTCGTCGGTTCCGGGCAGCGGCCTCGTCGGGTCGTCGTAGAGCAGCGTCAGGCCGTGCGACCAGTACGCCTCCGGCACCCCCGCGGCCACCTTCGCGCGCAGCGTCACCAGGTGGCCGGGCAGCGCGCCGGCGGTCCTGGCGGCGCGCACGGTGCGCACGGCGCCGCGGTGGAAGTCGGCGCACAGCGCCTCGGCGTCCACCGGGTCGCGCCGCCACAGCGCGACCGCGTAGCCGCTGCGCACCAGGGTGTGCAGCACCTCGGGGGCGTCCAGGCCGCTGCGGCACAGCACGGGCAGCGTCTCCGGCGGGCGCAGCCGCAGATCGGCCTCCTCCGGGACCGGGCAGAGCACGGAGTCCTCGCAGTCCAGCACCACGAGGCCGGCGGCGAGCGGTGCAGCGCGCGCCAGCGGCTGTGCCGCTCCTCGGCGACCGCCGGGTCCTCGTCGGCCGGCGGGTCGGTGCGGCGCACCACGATCGGGCGGGCGGCGCCGAGCGCGCCGCCGCCGGGGGCCAGCCGCCAGGCGTCCGCGGCGAAGGCCATCAGGGCGCCGGGGACGGCCAGTTGCAGGGTGGCGGTCCAGCCGGGTTCGTCGCAGCGGCGGAACGCCTCGGCGAGCGGCTCGGCCAGCCGCTCGGGCAGGTCGGCGAAGGCGGTGCCGTGGAAGTCCTCGGCCACGCACTCCGTCTCGCCGCCCGGCGGTACCACGCACACCCGCCAGTCGTAGCGGCCGGGCTCCCAGCCGCGCGGGATGATCTCCAGCAGCGCCTCGGTCCTGATCCGCGGCGCGGCGGCGCCGACCGGACCGGCGGGAGCGCCGAGCGCGCGGGCCCGCAGCCGGGCGGTGCGCTCGGTCAGCAGGGTGGCCCGGAACAACCGGGTCAGCCGGTCGTCCGCGGCGGCCGTCTCCTGGGCCCAGCGGGCGAGTTCGCGCTCCACCACCTCGTCCACCGGAGCGGTGCGTGCGGCGGTGGCGGCCTGCACGGCGTAGCGCAGCACCGACTCCAGCTCGGCGGTGCCGCGGCGCAGGTCGTAGAGCAGGCCGAGGCCGTCGCGCCAGGCGCGCGGGGCGACCGGCAGGCCGTGCACCGGGGCGCCGCGCACCTCGGTGACGATGTCCTGGACGCCGCGCGCGCCGACCGGCGGCGGCAGTTGGGCGAGCATGCCGAGCAATCGGGTGCGCTGGCCGGGGGTCAGCGCGCGGCCGGCCGCGGCGCCGATCTCGCTGTGCGCGTCGGTCCAGGTAAACTCCCCGCCGTGCACGGACTGGTGCTGGTCGGCGTGGTAGAGGTCGTGGGCGCTCATCACCCGGTCGTACAGGTCGCCGTCGGGGCCCGGCAGGTCGGGCAGCCGGCGCAACTGCTGGATGCCGACCGCGAGTCCGCCGTCGTGGCCCTTGCGGCGGGCCTTGACCACGCCGATCACCTCGCCGCGCACCAGGTCGACCACCGGGCCGCCGGACAGGCCGTGCGGCATCTCGTCCTCGTTGCCCAGCCGCAGTATGCCGCCGCTGCCCGCGGCGAGCTGGCCGCTGATGGTGCAGCGGCCGCTGTACGCGACGTGCTCGCCGTCCATCGGCACCCAGCCGAAGAACGCGACCTGGTTGGTGGTGTAGCTCTTGGCGGTGCGCTCGGTGATCCACACGCACGGGTGGTCGACCGGGTCGAGCAGCCGGATCAGCGCGAGGTCGGGCGCGGGCCAGGAGCCGCCGGACGCGGGGGCCGCGGGCTCGGACCACTCGACGACGCCGCCCAGCAGCCGGTCGCCGTAGCCGATCGAGACCCGCGGGCCGGTCGGCGGGGCCGGCACGGTGGGCGCCGGCACGGTGGGCGCCGCGGAGCCCGCGGGCGCGGCGGGGGGCGCGGGAACCGCGGGCACGGCGCCGGAAGCGGAAGGCGAAGCGGAACCGGCGGCGGGCGGGGCGGCCGCGGCGCCGGGGCGCGGGGCCGGACCGGAGCCGGCGGCCGGCGCCGGGCGCGGGATCGGGCCGGGCAGCGGGCGCGGCACCGGCGGCGTGGCCGCGGAAGGCGTGGTGGAGCCGAAAGGCGGCGTCGACGGCGGCGTCGGCGCCGAGGGCGGTAACCCCGCGGCCGGCGGCACCGGCCCGGCGAGCGGGGTCGCGGGGCCGAACGGGGTCGGGGGGCCGAACGGGCGGCCGGCGGCCAGGTCGGGGCCGGCGTCCGCCGGGCGCGGCCCTCCGGAGCCGGGTGCGCGCGGAACCGGGACCGGGCCGCGTCCGTCGCCGCGGGCCGCGCCCTCCAGGGCGACGTGGGCGCAGGTCAGCACCCAGCCGGGGGCGATGAAGAAGCCGCTGCCGAGCAGCCGGGCGCCGGCGTCGGCGGCGTGGATGCGCACGGTCGCCGCGCTCACCAGCGGGTTGAGGATCTCGGCGGCGTCGGCCCGCGATTCCGGGCTGTCGCCGGGCATCACCGCGCGCCTCCCGGGACCCGTGCGCCGGGCGCCGAGAGCGCCTCCGCAGCCGCCGCCGTCCGCACGCCCTCATTCCCCCCACTGGCCAGGTCCTCCAGAAGGCTAGCCTCCCGCGCGCCGCTCGCGCGAGGCACTTCGGGAAGACGTCGCAGGCACTGCCTATCCTTGCCGGGTACACCTCGTGGGCGCCCGTCGCCCGTCCGTGCGATCTCCGTCACCACCCGTTCACCGCTGTTCCTGCCCGTCCGCCACCCGCCCCACCCCTGTTCCGGAGCAGATCTTGTACTTCACCGACCGAGGAATCGAGGAACTGGCCGACCGGCGCGGCGAGGAGGAGGTCACCCTTGAGTGGCTCGCCGACCGCCTGCGCGAATTCGTCGACCTCAACCCGGAGTTCGAGGTTCCGGTCGAGCGGCTGGCCACGTGGCTCGCCCGGCTGGACGACGAGGACGACGACGAGTAACCGCCGCGGCGCCCGGCGCCGAGGGCCGCTTGACTTCCCCGGCACGCGATATATCGTGTCTTTCAGTAGACGCGATATGTTGCGTTGCGCCGTAGCCGAGGAGGGGCACCCATGAGCGGCACGTCGGAGTGGTCGGTCACCGAACCGGAGAAGATCGTGTGCGACGGGCCCGTGGACACCCTCTCGGTGCGCCTGGTCAACGGCGCGGTCAACGTGGTGGGCGTCGAGGAGGGCCCCGCCCGGGTGGAGATCAGCGAGATCGACGGCCCGCCGCTGAAGGTGCGGCTGCACGGCTCCTCGCTGACCGTCAGCTACGACGACCTGCCGTGGAAGGGCCTGCTGAAGTGGCTGGACCGCAAGGGCTGGCAGCGGCACGCGGTGGTCTCGCTGGCGGTCCCGGCGCGCACCCGGGTCGAGGTCGGGGTGGTCGGCGCCAACGCGGTGGTCTCCGGCGTCACCGGCGCGACCACCGTCAAGGGCGTGAACGGCGACACCACCCTGGTCGGGCTGACCGGGCCGGTGCGGGCCAGCACGGTGGCCGGCAGCGTGGAGGCCCAGTCGGTCGCCGGCGAGCTGCAGTTCAGCACCGTCTCCGGCGACCTGACCGTGGTCGAGGGCAGCGGCCCACAGGTCAAGGCGGACTCGGTGAGCGGCAACATGGTGCTGGACCTGGACCCCTCGGCCGGCGCCGACGTGCGGCTGACCACCGTCTCCGGCGAGATCGCCATCCGCATCCCGGAGCCGGCCGACGCCGAGGTGGACGCCAACACCACCAGCGGCAGCGTCTCCTGTGCCTTCGACGAGCTGAAGGTCACCGGCCAGTGGGGGGCCAAGAGGATCACCGGGCGGATGGGGACGGGCGGCGCCCGGCTGAAGGCCACCACCGTCTCCGGGGCGATCGCGCTGCTGCGCCGACCGCCGCTGGAGGACGTCGACCCCGGCCTCGACGCGGACGGCCCCGCCGCCGGCCCGGAAACCGGAGCCGGCCCGGGAACGGGAACAGGCCCGGGAACCGGCCCCGGAACCGCGCCGGACCCGGACCCGTCGCCCGGTCCCGGCCGGGCCCCCGGCGCCGGCTCCCTTCGGAAGGACGTCTGACATGCCCCCCGTCTTCGCGCACGGCCGTCTCCGGCTCTACCTGCTGAAGCTCCTGGACGAGGCGCCGCGACACGGCTACGAGGTGATCCGGCTGCTGGAGGAGCGCTTCCAGGGCCTGTACGCGCCCTCGGCCGGCACCGTCTACCCGCGGCTGGCCAAGCTGGAGAAGGAGGGACTGGTCAGCCACTCCACCGAGGGCGGCCGCAAAGTCTACGCGCTGACCGACGAGGGCCGTGCGGAGCTGGCCTCGCGCGCGGCGGAGATCTCCGGTCTCGAACGGGAGATCCGCGAGTCGGTGTCGTCGCTGGCCGCGGAGATCCGCGAGGACGTCCGCGGCGCGGCGGGCGACCTGCGGGCCGAGGTGCGGGCGGCGGCCCGGCAGGCCAGGACCGCCCCCGGGCCCGACGACGCCGAGAACAGCAAGCAGCGCTGGAAGGAGCAGGCACGGCGGGCCAAGGAGGAGAGCCGGCGCGCCAAGGAGGAGGCCCGCGACGCCCGCCGCCAGGCGAAGGCCGCCCGCGACGCCATGGACAGCGCGCGCGACGAGGTGCAGCGGATCGCCCGGCAGGTACAGGAGCAGGTCCAGACGTACTCCCGGACCGGCGACTGGCAGACCGGGCTGCGCGAGGGGCTGGCCGAACTCACCCGCGAGCTGGGGCAGTTCGGGGCCGGTACGGTCGGCGGGCGGATGGACGCGCCGACCTCCGGCCGGGGCTGGGCGACGACCGCGGCGCACCCGGCCGGGGACGACGCGGGCGCGGCGGCGGGCGGCGACACGGCGCGGGGCGGCGTGAAGGGCGCCGCGGACGCCGGGGCGGCTGCGTCCGCCGGGACCGCCGAAGGCTTCGGCACGCACACGCACACGCACAGCGGCAGGGACACGGACACCGAGGACGCCGAGCCGGCCTCGGGCGATCCGTTCCGCGACCTGGAGCGCCTGCTCGACCGCTTCCGGGACGACGTGCGCGACGCCGCCCGGGACCACGGCGTGGACGACCGCCAGGTCCGCGAGATCCGCCGCCGCCTGAAGGAGACGACCGCCCACGTGGTCGCGACCCTCAGCCGGCGCGGCGAACACTGACGGCGCCGCGCCCCGCGCCCCCGGCGGCTCAGCGACTCAGGTGCTCAGCGCGTGAGCACGATCTTGCCGAAGACGTCCCCGGCCGCGAGCCGTTCGAACCCCTCGCGGGCGCGCTCCATCGGCAGGACCGAGTCGATCACCGGCCGCACGCCGGTGACCGCGCAGAAGTCGAGCAGTCCGGCCAGCTCCTCCTTGGTGCCCATGGTGGAGCCGACCACCTTCAGCTCCAGGAAGAAGATCCGGTTCAGCTCGGCGGCGGGCGGGTTGACGCCGCTGGTCGCGCCGGAGATCACCAGCGTGCCGCCGGGCCGCAGCGACTTCACCGAGTGCGACCAGGTGGCCGCGCCGACCGTCTCGATCACCGCGTCCACCCGCTGCGGCAGCCGCGCGCCGGGCTCGAAGGCGCCGTGCGCGCCCAGGTCGAGCGCCCGCTTGCGCTTGGCCTCGTCCCGGCTGGTGGCGTAGACCCGCAGGCCCGCCGCCCTGCCGAGGACGATCGCCGCGGTGGAGACGCCGCCGCCGGCGCCCTGCACCAGGACGGAGTCGCCGGGCTTGACCCCGGCGTTGGTGAACAGCATCCGGTAGGCGGTCAGCCACGCGGTGGGCAGGCAGGCCGCCTCCTCGAAGCTCAGCTCCGCGGGCTTGGGCAGCAGGTTCCAGGTGGGCACGGCGACCTGCTCGGCGAAGGTGCCCTGGTAGCGCTCGGTGAGGATGGAGCGCGGCTCCTTCGGGCCGACGCCGTGGCCGCTCAGTCCGATCACCGGGTAGACGACGACCTCGTTGCCGTCCGGGTCGGTCCCGGCGGCGTCGCAGCCGAGGATCATCGGCAGCTTCTCCTGGCCGAGGCCCACCCCGCGCAGCGACCACAGGTCGTGGTGGTTGAGCGAGGCGGCGCGCACCGTGACGGTGCTCCAGCCCTCGCGTTCCTCCGGGGCCGGCCGCTCCCCCAGCTCCAGTGCGGACAACGGCTGTTCGGCATCCGTACGCGCGGCGTAGACAGCAAACATGGCCCGACCCTACGGCCCCTACCCGCGGGTACGGAACCGCCCCGCGGTGTGACGCACACCGCGGGGCGGACCCGACGCGCCCCGCGCCGGCGCGGGGCCGGCGCGGAACCCGCTCACGCCTTCTTGGTCTCCCAGAAGATCTTGTCGATCTCGGCGATCAGGTCGAGGGCCTTCTGGCCGGTCGCCGGGTCGTTGGAGGCCTTGGCCGCGCTCAGCGCCTTCAGCGTGTCGTTGACCAGCTGGTGGAGCTGCGGGTACTTCTCGAAGTGCGGGGGCTTGAAGTAGTCGCTCCACAGCACCGACACGTGGTGCTTGGCGAGCTCGGCGCGCTGCTCCTTGATGATGATGGCCCGGGTGCGGAAGTCCGCGTCCTCGTTGGCCTGGTACTTCTCCTGGACCGCCTTGACGGACTCGGCCTCGATTCGGGCCTGGGCCGGGTCGTACACGCCGCAGGGCAGGTCGCAGTGTGCGCTTACCTTCACCTTGGGCGCGAACAGGCGAGTGAACATGGCTGTCCTTCCTCGTGATCGTCTTTCAGGTGGGACATTACTCCCTGGACGAGTCGTTTTCTCGGGTGCCCCAGGTGGCTTAGGCCAAAAGTCTGGTGTCACCCTGGGGGCGGTGGAGAAACGAGCCGGGAGGCACAGGATGCGGGAGCAGGGGCCGGCAGGCTGTCGTGGCAGGTGGTCGAGGTCACCGGTCCGTCGATGGCGCCGACGCTGCTGCACGGTGACTGGCTGCTGATCCAGCGGATCAGCAACGGTTCCGAGCAGGTACGGGAGGGGGACGTCGTGGTGCTGCGGCATCCGCTCCAGCAGGATCTGCTGATCGTCAAGCGCGCGGTGGAGCGTCGTGAGGGCGGCTGGTGGGTGCTGGGCGACAACACCTTCGTGGAGAACGACAGCCGGGAGTTCGGCACGGTGCCGGACGAACTGGTGCTGGCCAAGGCGCGCGGCCGGTTCCGGCAGGCCCGCGAGGTTCAGCGCTCGCTGGCCGGGGTCGCCTCCTGGGCCTCGTGGGCGGCGTCCTGCGTCAGGCCGCTGCGCGCGGACCGCTCGCTCTCCAGGCGCTTGCGGGCGCGGTAGGCGGCCACGTTCGCACGGGTCGCGCAGCGGTCGGAGCAGTAGCGGCGCGACCGGTTGGTCGACGTGTCGACGTAGGCGTTGCGGCAGGGCACGGCCTCGCAGATGCCCAGGCGGTCGGCGCCGAGCGTGGTGAGCTGGAAGGCCAGGCCCATGCAGGCGGTGGCCGAGTAGCCGGCGGTGGCGTTGGCCGCGTGGTCGGCCAGGTGCATGTGCCAGTCGGGGCGGCCGTCGGCGTCCAGGTGGTCGTGGCCGGAGATCTGCGGGCTGACCGGGAACTCCAGCATCAGCTGGTTGAGCAGGTCGACCGCGCGGACCTGGTCGCCCTCGTCGGCCGCCTCGAACACACCGCGCAACCGGGTGCGCACCGCCCGCAGCCGGGCCACGTCCGCCTCCACCACCCGCGCCGCGCTCTGCGTCCCCGGCCCGAACAGCTCCCGCGCCGCCTCCACCGAGGTCAAAGCGTCGGTGCCGCGGTCCGGCTGCTCGCTGTTGACGAGACGGACGGCGTACTCCGAGTAATAAGCCAGTTCCACTTGTGGTCCTTACGCGACGCGGTCTAGTCTCGGTAATGCCCAAAGCTACGTCCAGGGTATTACGAATCGGAGGACGACGTATGCCTGCGGTGACACCTGACGCCCGGCCCGGCCGACCCGGCTCCGACTGGCGGATGTGGCAGCAGAGCTGGGACCGCCAGCAGGAGTGGTACATGCCCGATCGCGAGGAACGCTTTCGGGTGATGCGACATGGTCGAGGCGACCGTCGGCGACACGCCCACCGTACTGGACCTCGCCTGCGGGACGGGCAGCATCACCGACCGGCTGCTGACCCGGCTCCCCGGGGCGCGCAGCACCGGCGTCGACCTCGACCCGGCGCTGCTGGCCATCGCGGAGGGCACCTTCGCAGGCGACCCCCGCGTCGCCCTGGTCACCGCCGACCTGACCGCCCCCGACTGGACCGCCTCGCTCCCGCACGCCCGCTACGACGCGGTGCTGACCGCGACCGCCCTGCACTGGCTGCGCGCCGAGCCGCTGCGAACGCTGTACGGGCAGCTGGCCGGCCTGGTCCGCCCCGGCGGGGTGTTCCTGAACGCCGACCACATGCCGAGCCCCGCCACACCGCGGATCAACGCGGCCGAGCACGCCCTGCGCCACGCCCGCATGGAGCAGGCGAAGCGGCAGGGCGCGCTGGACTGGGCGCAGTGGTGGCAGCTCGCGGCGGCCGACCCGGCGCTGGCCGGGCCCACCGCCGAGCGCTTCCGGATCTACGGCGAGCACGCCGAGGGCGAGACCCCGCCGGCCGACTGGCACGTGCGGACCCTGCTCGACGCGGGCTTCGCCGAGGCCCGCACGGTGTGGTCCTCGCCGTCGGACGCGATGGTGCTGGCGCTGCGCTGAGCCGGGTGGGCGACGCGTCGCGCGGTGCCGCCCGCGGCGGCGGCACCGCGCGAGGCGGTCACAGCACCTTGGACAGGAACGCCTTGGTGCGCTCGTGCTGCGGGTTGCCGAGCACGTCGCGGGGGTGGCCGGACTCGACCACCACACCGTCGTCCATGAAGACCAGGGCGTCGCCCACCTCGCGGGCGAAGCCCATCTCGTGGGTGACCACGATCATCGTCATGCCGTCCTCGGCCAGGCTCCGCATGACGTCCAGGACGTCGCCGACCAGCTCGGGGTCGAGCGCGGAGGTCGGCTCGTCGAAGAGCATCAGCTTGGGCTCCATGGCCAGCGCCCGCGCGATGGCCACCCGCTGCTGCTGCCCGCCGGAGAGCTGGCTGGGGTAGTTGCCGCCCTTGTCGGCCAGCCCCACCCGGTCCAGCAGCGCCTGCGCGCGCTCCCTGGCCACCGCCTTGGTCTCCCGCTTGACCTGGACCGGGCCCTCCATGACGTTCTCGATCGCGGTCATGTGCGGGAAGAGGTTGAAGCGCTGGAAGACCATGCCGATGTCACGGCGCTTGGCGGCCACCTCGCGGTCGCGCAGCTCGTACAGCCGCCCGCCGTGCTCGCGGTAGCCGACCAGCTCGCCGTCGACCCAGAGCCGGCCGGCGTTGATCTGCTCCAGGTGGTTGATGCACCGCAGGAAGGTGGACTTGCCCGAGCCGGACGGGCCGATCAGGCAGAACACCTCCCGCGGCGCCACCTCCAGGTCCACGCCCTTGAGGATGTGCGCGGCCCCGAAGGACTTGTGCACCGCCTCGGCCTTCACCATGGGCTGGGCGCCGGACGCGGTGCCGGCCGCCTTCGGGGATCCTGTCGAGTCGCTCATCGCTCAGGCCGCCTTCGGTCGCCGCAGGGTGGACAGGTTCGCCTTGACCTTCTGCCACGGCGTCAGCGGCAGGGTGCGCAGCGAACCCCGTGCGTACCGCCGCTCCAGGTAGAACTGGCCGACGCTGAACACGCTGGTCAGCGCGAGGTACCAGATCGAGGCCACGAAGAGCATCTCCATGACCGCGGTGGTGTCGCTGCCGATGTTCGACGTCGCCCGCAGCAGCTCGGTGTACTGCACCACCGACACCAGCGAGGAGGTCTTGAGCATGTTGATGAACTCGTTGCCGGTCGGCGGGATGATCACCCGCATCGCCTGCGGCAGAACGATTCTGCTCATGGTCCGCGCGCCGGTCATGCCGAGCGCGTGGGCCGCCTCGGTCTGGCCCTCGTCCACCGACTGGATGCCGGCCCTGACGATCTCCGCCATGTACGCGCCCTCGTTGAGGCCGAGGCCCAGCAGCGCGGCCACGAACGGCGTGATGACGGCGACGGTGTTGTTCTTGTACAGCGGCATCAGGTTGATCACCGGGAAGATCAACGAGAGGTTGAACCACATCAGCAGCTGCACGTACACCGGAGTGCCGCGGAAGAACCAGATGTAGAGCCAGGCCACCGCGCCGGTCACCGGGTTCTTCGACAGCCGCATGACCGCGAAGAGCACGCCGAGCACCAGGCCGAGCGCCATCGAGCACACCGAGATCAGCACGGTGTGCCAGGCGCCCTTCATCACCGTCTGGTCGAAGAGCTTGTCGCCGACGGTCCCCCACAGGATGTTGCCCTGCGAGAACGCGTAGGCCAGCCAGCCCAGCAGCGCCACGACCACCACGGCGCTGACCCAGCGCCCGTAGTGCCGCACCGGCACCGCCCGGATCGCCTCGTACGGGGTGGTGGCCGCCGCGGCGGGCGCCGCGTCCCGCGGGCCCGCCGGGTTCTTGTCCAGCTTGCCGGCCACGGTCAGGAGCCGCCGTTGAGGGTGACCGTCTTGATGGCGCCGCTGGTGGCGTTCCACTTCGCCAGCACCTTGGCGTAGGTGCCGTCGGCGATGATCGCGTCCAGCGCCTCCTTCAGCGCGTCGCGCAGCTGGGTGTTGCTCTTGTCCAGCGCGATGCCGAAGGGCCCGGCGTCGGCCGGGGAGCCGGCCACCTCGAAGGCGCCGTTGGACTTCTGCGCGATGTACGCGGCCACGGGCGTGTCGTTGAGGTCGGCGACCGCGCCGCCGGCCTTGACTCGGGTCTGCGCCTCGGCGTCGGTGTCGAAGGGCTGGATGGTCAGGCCCTTGGCGCCGCACGCCTTCTTCTGCTTGTTGAAGGCGTCCTGGTAGATCGTGCCGCGCTGGACCGCGACCGTCTTGCCGCACACGTCGGCCAGCGAGGTGATGTGCTCCGGGTTGCCCTTCTTGACCAGCAGCGAGGAGCCGGACATGTAGTAGTCGACGAAGTCGACGCCCTTGCCGGTCTTCTTGCCCTTGTCGTCCAGTCCCTGCTGGCGGGCCTTGGTGTCGCTCATAGCGGACATCACGATGTCCTCGCGCCCGGTGTAGAGCGAGGTGATCAGCCCGTCGAAGGTGCCGTTGGTGAACTTGAACTTCACGCCGAGCTGCTGCGCCAGCGCGTTGCCCAGGTCCGGGTCGATGCCGACGATCGTCCCGCCCTGCGTCTGCTCCATCGGGGCATACGAGGCGTCGGTCCCGACGTTGATGACACCGGAGTCCTGGTACTTCTTCGGCAGCTTGGCGAACAGGGGGGCCTGCGACGTGCTGGAAGAGGGGGTCGTCCCGTTATCGGACCCCGAGTCCTTCTTGGTCTGGTCACCGCACCCGGCCAGCACCAGGGCGCCGGCGACCGCGAGTGCGGCGACCGCGGCGAGCCGCGAACGTGGGGTGGTACACCGACTGGTGCCTGCGGTCATCGCTGTGTCCTCCTGCGAGACGAAGGTGGTGCAGGGCCGCGCGGCCTGGAATGCGTCTTCGAATACCGCCACGCTGTGTGATCTGTGCATCTTGCCATCCGGACAGCCCCCGACAGGGTCGCCGTTGTGTCAAAATCGGATAACGGGCGATCCCCGGGCACCCACCCCGCCGGTCCACCAAGGCCGGATCGCGGTGGAGCGTGCCCTATATCACGGCCATCACGGACGTCACAGCCGTAACCGACGTCACCTTCCGCACCACATTCCGTTCGGCACCCGGATGGTCTTTCCGGTAGAACGGTTCCTCACCCCTCATCCCGGGGCCCACGACGCGCGTGCGGCGCGTCAGGCGTCCGGCTGCCGCCGCGCTCACTCTCATCCGGCGGCCCAGGCGCCAGCCCACCTCCCCCCGTCCGCGCGCTGCGCCGTTCCCGCGAGCGGCGCGGTTGCCGCACCTGCCGCGGCCGGGTGGAGCACTCTCCCTCAACATTCCGACAAAGGGGTCACACGTGGCAACGGAGATCGTCAATCCACTGAGCGACATCGCTGATCCGGCCGATCCGGCCGGTGCGGTCGACGCCGATCCGGTCGATCCGGTCGATCCGGTCGATCCGGTGTTCGCGCTGCACCGCGGCGGCAAGCTGGCCGTCGCCGCGACCGTGCCGGTGCGCGACGCCGACGACCTGTCGCTGGCCTACACGCCGGGCGTCGCCCAGGTGTGCACCGCGATCGCCGAGCGGCCGGAGCTGGTCCACGACTACACCTGGACCTCCCAGGTGGTCGCGGTGGTCACCGACGGCACCGCGGTGCTGGGCCTGGGCGACATCGGCCCGCGGGCGTCGCTGCCGGTCATGGAGGGCAAGGCGATCCTGTTCAAGCAGTTCGGCGGGGTCGACGCCGTCCCGATCGCGCTGGACTGCACGGACGTGGACGAGATCGTGGAGACCGTGGTCCGCCTCGCGCCGTCCTTCGGCGGGATCAACCTGGAGGACATCTCCGCGCCCCGCTGCTTCGAGGTGGAACGCCGGCTGAAGGAGCGGCTGGACATCCCGGTCTTCCACGACGACCAGCACGGCACCGCGGTGGTCACCCTCGCGGCGCTGCGCAACGCCGCCCGGCTGACCGGGCGCGCGCTCGGCGAGCTGCGCGCGGTGGTCTCCGGCGCGGGCGCGGCGGGCGTCGCGATCGCCCGCATCCTGGTCGAGGCGGGCGTCGGGGACGTCGCGGTGGCCGACCGCAAGGGCGTGGTGCACGCCGGCCGCGACGACCTCAACCCGGTCAAGCGGGAGCTGGCGTCGTACACCAACAAGGCCGGCCTGACCGGTTCGCTGGCCGACGCGCTGGCCGGCGCGGACGTCTTCATCGGCGTCTCGGGCGGCACCGTCCCCGAGGCCGCGGTCGCCACGATGGCCGAGGGCTGCTTCGTCTTCGCGATGGCCAACCCCACGCCGGAGGTGCACCCCGAGGTCGCGCACCGGTACGCCGCGGTGGTCGCCACCGGCCGCAGCGACTTCCCGAACCAGATCAACAACGTGCTGGCGTTCCCCGGCATCTTCGCCGGCGCGCTCCAGGTGCGCGCCTCGGCGATCACCGAGGGCATGAAGCTGGCCGCCGCGGAGGCGCTGGCCGCGGTCGTCGCCGACGAGCTGGCCGCCGACCGGGTGATCCCGTCCCCGTTCGACCCGCGGGTGGCGCCCGCGGTCACGGCGGCGGTCGCCGCGGCAGCGCGGGCGGAGGGCGTCGCGCGGCGCTGACGCTCCTGCACGGCCGGGCGCGAACCCGCGCCCGGCGCTCCGATGGCCGAGGCCGCCCGGCGCGCTCCCCGCGGGGAGGACGCCGGGCGGCCTCGGCCGCGCCGGGGTCCGCAACCGGGCCGGGCTGGGCCGCGCCGGGGTCCGCAACCGGGCCGCGCCGGGGTGCATGGGGGTGCGCCGGGGGGCGCGGAGGTGCGCCGGATTCGCGGCGGTAGTGGTGGGGATGGGATCACCGGGGGTGATGTGACAGGTGTCACGGTGGAAGTAGCCGATCGTTTCCCGGTTCCATAAGTCTCAGTCAGGGACATCCACTTCGGGGGGTGGACGCCCCCGCCGGGCCGGCGGACGCCCGCCCCCCACGAGGCGCCGAGCAGGAGACGAGCCATGGCCATGGAGACCGCAGCCGCAGCGCAACGATTCGTGCGCGTCTGGGAGTCCGGCTGGGCCGCCCACGACGTGGAGGCGATCCTGGCCCTCTACACCGAGGACTGCGTGCACCGTTCGATGCCGTTCCGCCCGCCGCACATCGGGCGGGCCGCGCTCGCGACGTACCTGCGCTGGTCGTTCGCCGACGAACTCCCGCTGTCCGTGCGGTTCAGCGACCCCCTGGTGGGCGAAGGGGGCCTGGCGGTCGCGGAGTTCCACGTCACCGCGGAGGAGTCGGGCGCGGCGGGGCCGCGCTCCAGCACCCTGGCCGGCTGCGTCTTCGTCCGCTTCACGCCCGAGGGGCTGGCCGCCGAGACGCGCGACTACTGGCACACCGCGCCGGGCCGCGAGCCCGCCTCCGCACACCCCTTCCTCCTCGGCTCTCCCCCGCGCCCCTGACGCGTGTCCGCGGCGCCGTGCCGGCGCCGGGGGCTCCCCCGCCCGCGTGAGCCGTCCCCTCCGGTTGGCAAAAAGTTCCAGGATTTACGTCGTGGTGGTTGCTCATTGCCAGGGCGGATCGTCAGGCTGCGCCCAGCAGTTGCCGCACGCCCCTGCGGCCCCCCTTCGAACGGCACGACGCGAGGAGCCTGGATGCACCGCCCACACAGACAGCGCGGACAGCGCAGGACGACGACCCTGGCCGCGGCGCTGGCCCTGCTGGCCGGCGTCTCGGTGACCGCGGGGACCGCCGCCGCGCACGCCGCCACCGCGCCGGTCGACCGGTCCGCGGTGACGGCCGCGGGTACGCCCGCCGCGGCCGCCGGCACCCGCCAGGCCGAGTTCGCCGCCGCCGCCCACGAGTTCGGCGTACCGCAGTCCGTCCTCGAAGCGGTGTCGTACTACGAGACCCGGTGGGAGGCGCACGCCGGGCAGCAGAACGCCGAGGCCGGCGACGGCCCGATGAACCTCACCGACCTGACCGCCGCCACGCTCGACGCGGACGGGCTGAGCACCCAGTCGCCGCGCTACGCCGACCTGCTCAAGGCCCCGGCCGAGCACACCGCCGCCGCTGCCGCCGCGCTGACCGGCGCCGACGTGGCCGCCGTGGAGGGCGACGAGGCGCAGAACATCCGCGGCGGCGCCGCGCTCCTGGCCTCGTACGCCAGGGGCTACGGCCACGGACGGCTGCCGCGCACCACCGACGGCTGGTACGCCGCCGCCGCCCGCTACAGCCGGTCGACCGAGGACAAGGTCGCCCAGGCCTTCGCCGACGGCGTGTGGGACATCCTGCGCACCGGCGCCTCGCGCACCACGCAGGACGGGCAGACGGTCACCCTCGCGCCCGTGCCGCGGCTGCACCCCGACCGCGGCGACGTGCGCAAGCTCGGGCTCAAGGAGGTGACGCCGCCCAGGAGCGACGCCGAGCCGCAGTGCCCGGCCTCGCTGCACTGCGACGTGATCCCGGGCGCGTACACCCTGCTCGACCCCTCGGACCTGGCCGACTACGGCAGCCACGACCTCGCCGACCGCCCGCACGGCGGCCTGGACATCCGCTACATCACGCTGCACACCACCGACGAGACCTACGACGGCACCCTCGACCTGTTCCGCGACCCGACCTACGCGGCCGGCGCCCACTACGTCGTGCGGTCCGAGGACGGCCACGTCACGCAGATGATCCCGGACCAGGACATCGCCTGGGACAGCGCCAACCGCTCCTTCTACCAGCACTCGATCGGCATCGAGCAGGAGGCGTGGGCGACCCACGGCGCCGCCTGGTTCAGCGAGGACCTCTACCGCTCGACCGCCACGCTGGTGAAGTACCTGGCCGCCGAGTACCACATCCCGCTGGACCGGGCGCACATCCTGGGCCACGACAACGTCCCCGGCGGCACCGAGAGCGGCGTCGCCACCCAGCACTGGGACCCCGGACCCGGCTGGGACTGGGAGCACTTCTTCGACCTGCTCGGCGCGCCCATCCACGCCACCGCGGCCCAGGGCAGCCCGGTCGTGGCGATCAAGCCCGGGTACGCCCGCAACCGGCAGACCACCACGTACTGCGACGACGTGCCGGGCTACAAGCAGTTCCCCGGGCCCTACCGCAGCTTCGACTGCCCGGTGACCTCCGCGGACGCGCCCGCGAACTTCGTCCCGCTGTACACCGCGCCGAGCACCTCGGCGCCGCTGGTCGCCGACCCCTACCTGCACCCGACCGGCACCGGCACGAACGCGATGAACGACTGGGGCGACAAGGCCCCGGCCGGCGAGGAGTACGCGGTGGCGGGCCGGCAGCCCGGCTGGACGGCGATCTGGTGGGGCGGCACGAAGGCGTGGCTCCAGGACTCCGCGACCCGCCCGGCGACGGTGCCGGTGAAGGCCGCGCGGATCACCCCGAAGCCCGGAAGGACCTCGATCCCCGTCTACACCACGGCCTACCCCGAGGCGTCGGTCTACCCGCCCGACTTCGTCGCCTTCGAGGGCGGCACCGCGCCGCGCGCCCAACTGGCCCGCGCCAAGTACACGATCGCGGCCGGCCAGTCCTACGTCACCGGCGGCCCGGCGGTGAACACCGACTCCTACTTCGCGATCTACTACGACGGCTCGGCGCCGTACGACCAGCACGACTTCATCGGCACGACGAAGGTCTACGAGATCGTCTACAACCACCGGATGGCGTTCGTGAACGCCGCGGACGTCGACGTGATCCCGGCCGGCTGAGCCGCCGGCGGCCGCAAGGGGTCGGGCCCGGCCGCCCTACCCCTTGCGGTCGATCTCCAGGGCCTCGTGGGTCACCCGCAGGGCGCGGCTCGAGGTGTCGAAAGTGCGCTGCGCGACGCAGACGAACAGGCAGTCCACCACGACCAGTTGGCTGATCCGGCTGGCCATCGCGCCGGGCCGGAAGGTGGTCTCGCGGCCGGCCGAGACCAGCACGTGGTCGGCGAGCCGGGCCGCGGTGGACAGCGGGTGGTTGGTGATCACCACGGTGGTCGCGCCCTGGGCGGCGGCCCGGCGCAGCGGCGCCAGCACGTCCCGGCTCTCGCCGGAGTGGGAGACGGCGAGGAAGACGTCGCCCTCGCCGAGCAGCACCGCGCTGGTCAGCGCGGACTGGGAGTCGCCGTGCGCGTGGCAGGGCCGGCCGATCCTGGCGAGCTTCTGCTGGAGGTCCTGGGCGACCAGCCCGGAGGCGCCGACCCCGGCGATGTGCAGCTGCCCGCCGCCGCAGATCGCCGCGACCGCGCCCGCCAACTGCTCGGCGTCCAGCTGCGTGGCGGTCTCCAGGACCGCCTGGGACTCGGTGTGCACCAGCTTGGCGACCACCTCGGCGACCGAGTCGTCCGGCGTGATGCCGGAGGTCAGGGTGGAGCGGGGGGCCTGGCGGGCGGCGGACGCGGCGAGCGCCAGGCGCAGTTCGGGATAGCCGGCGAAGCCCAGCGCGCGGGCGGTGCGCACGATGGACGACTCGCTGGTGCCGGCCAGCGCGCTCAGCTCGGAGATGGTGCTCCGCGCGACCTGCGCCGGGTCCTCGACGATCAGCGAGGCGATCCGCGCCGCGGCGGGCGTGAGCGACGGCAGCAGTCCGCGGACGGTCGCGGTGAGCGCGTCCGTCGTGTCACCGGCCGCAGTGGCGATCCCCGGTCCCACCCGCTCCGGCCGGGGGGTGGTGACGGCGTGTTCTTCGTGCACGGGAGACAGGATGCACCGGAAGTCCCCCGTACGACACCGGCGTGGCGCAATCCGCGCCCGCCGCGATCCGCCCGCCGGGCGCGCTCCGGGCGCGCGGGGCGGCGCCGGGCGGCCCGCGGCTGTCCTGCCGCCGGGTGACAGACGGGCCCCGCGCGGGGCGCCCCGCGGGCGACAATGGTCCGGTGACCGCGCCTTCCGGCCCCCCTGCGAACCCCCGCCCCGCCCCCGCGCCGCCGGGGGCGTACGGGCCGCTGCCCGAGGATGTCGCGCCGTCCCCGCTAGTCGAGGTCGACGAACCGCGGGCGGCCCGCCGGGGCGTGCGACTGCTGCTGAAGCGGGACGACCTGGTCCACCCCGAGCTGGTCGGCAACAAGTACCGCAAGCTGCTGCTGAATCTGGCCGAGGCCCGGCGCGCGGGCCACGACACGCTGCTGACCTTCGGCGGCGCCTACTCCAACCACCTGCGGGCCACCGCCAGGGCGGGCCGGCTGTACGGCTTCCGCACGGTCGGCGTGGTCCGCGGCCAGGAGCTGGCCGGCCGCCCGCTCAACCCCTCGCTCGCCACGGCCGCCGCGGACGGCATGCGGCTGCACTTCGTCGAACGCGGCGCCTACCGCCGCCTGACCGGGCATGCCGCGCGGACCGGGCGGCACGCGTCGGAGGGGCAGGTGGGCCAGGAGGAGCAGGAGGGGCGGGCGGCCGGGCGTGAACTCGTCGCGCTGCTGGCGGCGTACGGCCCCGCGTACGTGCTCCCCGAGGGCGGCTCCAACGCCGCGGCCGTGCGCGGCTGCGCGGGCCTGGGGCGCGAACTGGCCGGGCGCGCGGACGTCGCGGTGGTCGCCTGCGGCACCGGCGGCACCCTGGCCGGGCTCGCGGCCGGTTTCCCCGGTGAGGCGGTCGGCGTCGCGGTGCTGCGCGGCGGCTTCCTGGGCGAGGAGGTGCTGCGGCTGCAGCACGCGGCGTACGGCGGCCGGCGCGGCCGGTGGCGGGTCGAGGACGGCTTCCACCACGGCGGCTACGCCCGCACCCCGCCGGAGCTCGACGCCTTCGCGGCCGGCTTCGCGCGCCGGCACGGGCTGCGCCCGGAACCGGTGTACGTCGCCAAGGCGTTGTACGCGGCGCTGGAGCTGACGGACGCGGGGGCGTTCGCGCGCGGCAGCCGCGTCGCGGTCGTGATCACCGGCTGACCCCGCCTTTACCCCGCGCTGCGTACGCTGGATGCCTGCACCCGGCACGCAAGTGCCCGCGCCCGGACGGCGGGGGACCGGCCGAGGACCGACATCGGACCGGACCCGACAGCAGCCGACCGGAGCCGACCGGACCTCGCCCGAGTCGGTACGGATTCGCATACGAATCGAGATCCGGATTCCCCTCCACCGTCCGTGCCCGAGCGCTTACCATGGGTGACAGGAACGGGCGGCGCCCGTGCTCCGTCCGGGCGACACCGGGGGACGGATCGCGATAGCGTCGCAGCGAACCATGCGAACCAGCGCAATCACTGTGTGCCACCTTGGAGGTGTGGGTGTCCCAGATCGCAGGCGAGCCCGGGTCGAAGGACTTCGTCGAGGTCCGGCTGCCCGCGGCGGGGGCCTATCTGTCGGTGCTGCGTACGGCCACGGCCGGACTCGCCGCACGGCTGGACTTCACCCTGGACGAGATCGAGGATCTGCGGATCGCCGTGGACGAGGCGTGCGCGATCCTGCTGCAACAGGCCGTTCCGGGCTCGGTGCTGAGCTGCGTGTTCCGGCTGGTCGGGGACTCGCTGTGGGTCACCGTCTCCGCGCCCACCACCGACGGCCGGGCGCCGGAGCGCGACACCTTCGCCTGGACGGTGCTGTCCGCGCTGGCCGGTGAGGTGGACTCCACGGTGGACGAGGACCGGGCGGTGAGCATCAGCCTGCACAAGAAGCGCGGCGCCGTTCCCGGGCTGTCATGAGGCCGCGGTCGTGAGATCGGCTGACAACACCGGTACGCCCGCGGAGCCCGAGGCGCCCGCGGCCCGCGGCCGCGCCTCCGTCCCCGCCCAGCAGACCGGCCCGGCCAGCCCGGGACCCGTACCCGCCGGGCGGCGGCACACGGCGCGACCGCACCCCGAGACCGGTAGGCGTACGGACCGTAGGGAAGCGATGGACGCGGCGGAGCAGGCGGAGCCGATGGAGCAGCACGAACAGGTCACCAGCGCCGAGCACAGCACGGGCGCGGAGCACAGCCCCGAGCACGGCCGGCAGGCCGGGGACGGGGACCAGGCCGGGCACGCCGGTCCGCACGACCCGCAGGACCGTTCCGGCGCCCGCGCGCTGTTCGTGGAGCTGAGACGGCTGCCGGACGGCTCGCCGGAGCGGGCGGAGCTGCGCAACCAGCTGGTGCGGATGCACCTGCCGCTGGTCGAGCACCTGGCCCGGCGGTTCCGCAACCGCGGCGAGCCGCTGGACGACCTGACCCAGGTCGCCACGATCGGCCTGATCAAGTCGGTGGACCGGTTCGACGTCGAGCGCGGCGTGGAGTTCTCCACCTACGCGACGCCGACGGTGGTCGGTGAGATCAAGCGGCACTTCCGGGACAAGGGCTGGGCGGTACGGGTGCCGCGCCGGCTCCAGGAGCTGCGGCTGTCGCTCACCACCGCGACCGGCGAGCTGTCCCAGCGGCACGGCCGCGCGCCCACCGTCCACGAGCTGGCGGAGCACCTGAAGATCTCCGAGGAGGAGGTCCTGGAGGGGCTGGAGTCGGCCAACGCGTACAGCACGCTGTCGCTGGACGTCCCGGACACCGACGACGAGTCGCCGGCGGTCGCGGACACCCTCGGCTCCGAGGACGAGGCGCTGGAAGGGGTGGAGTACCGGGAGTCGCTCAAGCCGCTGCTGGAGCAGCTGCCGCCGCGGGAGAAGACGATTCTGCTGCTGCGGTTCTTCGGGAACATGACGCAGTCGCAGATCGCGCAGGAGGTGGGCATCTCGCAGATGCACGTCTCCAGGCTGCTCGCCCGGACCCTGGCGCAGCTCCGCGACAAACTCCTGATCGAGGAGTAGCCCCTCCCGGTCCAGCGCTATGTGAGCGTGCGACGGCGGATGCCGAGTGCGTCGGTGGTGGCCGGGTGGACGAGGACCGCGAGCCCGGCGAGCGCGAGCACGCCGAGCACCGCGCCCGCGGCCACCACCGCGCCGTCGCTCTTGAGCATCGTCCACGCGATGGGCAGGCACAGCAGCTGCATGATCAGCGCGGGCCCGCGGCTCCAGCTGCGGGCCCTGCGCAGCCCGTACGCCGCCCCCAGCGGCAGCGCGGCCAGCACCAGCACCAGCAGCCCGGCCAGCACCCCCTTGTCGCCGCCGGTGAAGCACATCGTCACGCCCCACGCGGCGACCGCGAGCCCCTCCAGGCCAGCCACGCCCGCCGCCACGTTCAGCCGCAGCGGCGGCGGTCCGGCGGGCGCGCCCTCCGCGGCCCCCGCCGCCGGGCCCTCGGTCGGGCGGGCGGACGGGTCCGAGGACATGGCCCGGGAGGCGCCCGGGGAGGACGGACGCGGGGACGCGGCGGCACGGCGTTTCGGGGTCTGGCTCACACCGTTCAGCGTAGCCCCGGGCGAAATCGCCTGGGTACGCTGTCGACCATGCGTGCTCTTCTCGTGGTCAACCCCGCCGCCACCACCACCAGCGCGCGGGTCCGCGACGTGATCAGCACAGCGCTGGCCAGCGACCTGAAGCTGGAGGTGGCCACCACCGAGTACCGCGGCCACGCGCGCGACCTGGCCCGGCGGGCCGCGGAGGGCGGCGAGGTCCAGCTGGTGGTCTCGCTGGGCGGCGACGGCACGGTGAACGAGATCGTCAACGGTCTGCTGCACCACGGCCCCGACCCGGACGCGCTGCCCCGGCTCGCCGTGGTGCCCGGCGGGTCGACCAATGTCTTCGCCCGCGCGCTCGGGCTGCCGAACGACGCCGTGGAGGCCACCGGCGCGCTGCTGGACGCGCTGCGCGCCGGCTCCTCCCGCACGGTCGGCCTGGGGCTGGCGAGCGGCACCCCGGGCACCGAGGACGAGGGGGTGCCGGCGCGCTGGTTCACCTTCTGCGCCGGCCTGGGGTTCGACGCCGGCGTGGTCGGACGGGTCGAGCAGCAGCGGGAGTTGGGCAAGCGCTCGACCCACGCGCTGTACCTGCGCCAGGTCGCCCGGCAGTTCATGGGCGACCCGCACCGGCGGCACGGCACCATCACCCTGGAGCTGCCGGCCTCCGGGAGCGCGGAGGACACCGGCCCGGTCGAGGGTCTGATGACGGCGATAATCTGCAACACCTCGCCGTGGACGTATCTCGGCAACCGACCCGTGTACGCCTCACCGGAAGCGTCTTTCGACACCGCGCTGGACGTGCTGGGCGTCACCAAGATGTCGGCGCTGTCAGGTACGCGTTACGCCGCGCAACTGCTCCGCTCCACCCCGGAGCGGGGACCCCGGGGAAAGCACACCGTCTCGCTGCACGATCTGACGGACTTCACCTTGCATTCGCAGGCGCCACTGCCCTTTCAGGTGGACGGTGACCACCTGGGGCTGCGTACGAGCGCGACCTTCACAGGCGTACGCCGGGCACTGCGTGTGATTGTGTAAGTCGAAGAGCCTAAAGTCCTTTTACTCGAACGTTTAGGCTGGGCTGTACCCGAAGGTTGTAGGGCTGTGATCGACGCGACACCGAGGATTCCAAAAAAACTTTCCTGAAGGGGTTGTATCTCCAGCCGAGGTTTGCGAACCTCTAACTGGCGATCGGGACGGGCCGCGGAGAGCAGCCCCCATGAGAGCCCGAATCCTCACTCTCACACCAGCGGGACCGCACCAGCGAGGGCTGGGTGGCGTCCCGTTCCCTGTGGGGGGATTCGTGAAAGCGTTCACATTCACAAGCAACGTGCTTGTCACACAAGGAGTTGGAGCAGCCATGGACTGGCGTCACCGCGCCGTTTGCCGCGAGGAAGACCCCGAGCTCTTCTTCCCCATCGGCAACACCGGTCCTGCGCTGCTGCAGATCGAGGAAGCCAAGGCCGTCTGCCGCCGGTGCCCCGTCATGGACCAGTGCCTGCAGTGGGCGCTGGAGAGCGGCCAGGACGCCGGTGTCTGGGGTGGCCTCAGCGAGGACGAGCGCCGCGCGATGAAGCGCCGCGCCGCCCGCAACAGGGCCCGTAACGCCAGCGCCTGACACACTCAGGCTTCCCCCGAACCGCAGCGCGCAGCACCTGCCTCATACGCGCAGCACACAGCTCGGAGCCCCCGTACCGGATGGGTACGGGGGCTCTCGCCGTTCGGCCGACAGACCCTAGGCGTCCAGCGGGAGTTCGAGGACCACGCGGGTGCCGCCGTCCGTGCCCGGGAGCATGTCGAAGGCGCCGGACAGCTCGCCGACCACGAGCGTGCGGACGATCTGCAGCCCGAGGTTGCCGGCGTGCTGGGCGTCGAACCCGGCGGGCAGGCCGCGGCCGTCGTCCTGGACGGCGACGGTGAGCAGCTCCCGGCCGCGCACCACGGTGACCTCGACGGTGCCCGACTCCCCCGGGCCGAAGCCGTGTTCGAGGGCGTTCTGCACCAACTCGGTGAGCACCATGGACAGCGGGGTGGCCATCTCGGCGGTGAGGATGCCGAACCGGCCGGTGCGGCGGGTGGTCACCCGGCCGGGTGAGATCTCCGCGACCATCGCCAGCACCCGGTCGGCGATCTCGTCGAACTCCACGCGCTCGTCCAGGTTCTGGGAGAGCGTCTCGTGCACGATGGCGATCGAGCCGACCCGGCGGACCGCCTCCTCCAGCGCCTCCCGGCCCCGCTCGGACTCGATCCTGCGGGCCTGCAGCCGCAGCAGCGCGGCGACCGTCTGGAGGTTGTTCTTCACCCGGTGGTGGATCTCCCGGATGGTCGCGTCCTTGGTGATCAGCTCGCGTTCGCGGCGGCGCAGTTCGGTGACGTCGCGCAGCAGCACCAGCGAACCGGTGTGCACGCCCTTGGGTTTGAGCGGGATGGCGCGCAGCTGGATCACGCCGTCACCGCCCTCGACCTCGAACTCCCGGGGCGCCCAGCCGCTGGCCAGCTTGACCAGGGCCTCGTCCACCGGGCCGCGCTCCGGGGCGAGTTCGGCGGTGGCCTTGCCCAGGTGGTGGCCGACCAGGTCGGCGGCCTGGCCCAGCCGGTGGTAGGCGGACAGCGCGTTGGGGCTGGCGTACTGCACGATGCCGTCGGCGTCGAGCCGGATCAGGCCGTCGCCGGCCCGCGGCGAGGCGTCCATGTCGACCTGCTCGGCGGGGAACGGGAAGGAGCCGGCCGCGATCATCTGGGCCAGGTCGGAGGCGCTCTGCAGGTACGTCAGCTCCAGCCGGCTGGGCGTGCGCACGGTGAGCAGGTTGGTGTTGCGGGCGATCACGCCGAGCACCCGGCCGTCCCGGCGCACCGGAATGGACTCGACCCGGACCGGGACCTCCTCGCGCCACTCCGGGTCGCCCTCGCGCACGATCCGGCCCTCGTCCAGCGCGGCGTCCAGCAACGGCCGCCGGCCGCGCGGCACCAGGTGGCCGACCATGTCGTCCTGGTACGAGGTGGGGCCGGTGTTCGGCCGCATCTGCGCGACGGAGACGTAGCGGGAGCCGTCGCGGGTGGGGACCCACAGCACGAGGTCGGCGAAGGACAGGTCGGAGAGCAGCTGCCACTCCGAGACGAGCAGGTGGAGCCATTCGAGGTCCGACTCGTCGAGGTCGGTGTGCTCGCGGACGAGGTCGTTCATGGAGGGCACGCCTGCGAGCGTACCCGCACCGCGCGCGGGCGCCCGTGACGCGGCGGGCGGGGAGCAGCCGCGCAGGCCGGGGGGCGACGCGCCGGTCGCGGGAGGGCCGGAAATCGGCGGCCTCGGCGTATGGACACGGGCTAATGGTCTAGTCCACAATGACGCTGTACCAAGCTCCGCACTCCCCGCACAGGAGGGCGGACGAGGCCGGCGTTCTCTGCCCTGACTACGCCGGGCCTCCCGGTCGGCCCTATCGGGCCCGCGGGGACCGCACACCCCGCCGGCCACGGCGTCGGCAGCAGCTCCGGGCTGCGGTGCTGGAGAGGTTGAGGGTCCTCTCCCGGCACCGCGGCCCGAAGTGTTTTCGAGCCGTTGTCGGCCCTTGTCACCTCAAGTCGCCTCCAGTCGCCTCAGCGGGTCTCGGTGACCTTGGCGAGGGCGCGGGGGGCGTCGGGGTCCTGGGCCCGGGCGATCGCGACCTCCCAGGCGAGCTTCTGCAGCGGGAGGATCTCCAGGACCGGCTGGAGGGCTTCGGGGAGACGGCCCTCCGGGAGGGCGAAGCCCGCGGAGGCCGCGGCCACCTGGGCGCGGGGGCCGACCACCACGAGGTCCGCGCGACGCCCGCGCAGCCGGTCGAGCACCGGCTGGAGCGCCTGGCCGCCGCGCCCCTCGGTGACGACGGCGATGACCGGCGAGACGTTGTCGACCATGGCCAGCGGCCCGTGCAGCAGGTCCGCGCCGGAGTAGGCGAGCGCTGGGATGTAGCTGGTCTCCATCAGCTTCAGCGCGGCCTCCTTCGCGGTCGGGTAGCCGTAGCCGCGGGAGGTGACGACCATCCGCTCGGCGAACCGGTAGCGGCCGGCGAGCTGCCGCACCTCCTCGCCGCGGCCGAGCACCCGCGCCGCGAGGTCCGGCAGCGCCTGCGCCGCGCTCACCGCCTGCCCGGCCGCCGCCGGGTCCTCGCCCTCCTTCAGGCCCGCCACGAACAGGTAGAGCGCGAGCAGTTCCGCGGTGTACGTCTTGGTGGCCGGCAGCGCCTTCTCCGCGCCGGCCAGCAGGTCGAGGTGGAACTCGGCGACCTCCGCGAGCGGCGAGTCCGGGTTGTTGGTCACCGCCAGGGTCACCGCGCCGGCCTCCCGGGCGGCCCGGGTCGAGGCCGCGAGGTCCGGCGACCCGCCGGACTGGCTGACCGTGACCACCAGCACGTCGCGCAGCCGCGGCTCGGCGCCGTAAGCGGTGGTGGTGGACATCGAGGTGAGCCCGCAGGGCAGCCCCAGCTCCACCTCGATCAGGTACTTGGCGTAGAGCGCCGCGTGGTCGGAGGTGCCGCGCGCGCTGAGCAGCACGAACCGGGGCCGCCGCGCGGCGATGGCGCGCGCGGTCTCGCGGATCGCGGGCGCGCCCTGTTCCAGCACCCGGCGCAACACTTCCGGCTGCTCCGCCGTCTCGCCCCACATGATCCAGCCGGGCTCGCCCCGGCGCGGGGCCGCCGGGCCCGGCGTTCCCACCGCATCCATCCGGTCCACCCGCCTCCGGCTCTGGTCCCGGCCGCCGAACCTCACCAGTCGACCACAGGACCCGGCGCCGCGCACCAGCAGCGCGGGACGCCGTGTGAACGGCGGCTGAACGGCCGGGGACAGCCGTGGACGGCCGGGAGAAGGTCCTCGCGGGCCTGCCGCGGCCGACCCCCGCTCTGCTAGATTGGTCTATACCACACTCATCTCTCAGAAACGGCGGGCCCAGCGTGGAAGTCGTCATCGTCCCCGACGCCGCGGCAGGCGGCGAACTCGTCGCGGAGGCCATCGCGGCCCTGCTGCGCCGCAAGCCCGACGCGCTGCTCGGCGTCGCCACCGGCTCCACCCCGCTGCCGATCTACCAGGCGCTGGCCGCCAAGGTGCGCTCCGGCGCGGTCGACGCGAGCCGCGCCCGGGTCTGCCAGCTCGACGAGTACGTGGGCCTGCCGGCCGGCCACCCGGAGTCGTACCGCTCGGTGGTGCTGCGCGAGGTGGTGGAGCCGCTGGGCCTGTCCGCGAAGTCCTTCATGGGCCCGGACGGCGCCGCGGCCGACGTGCAGGCGGCGTGCGAGGCGTACGACGCGGCGCTGTCGGCGGCCGGCGGCGTGGACCTCCAGCTGCTGGGCATCGGCACCGACGGGCACATCGGGTTCAACGAGCCGTGCTCGTCGCTGGCCTCGCGCACCCGGATCAAGACGCTCACCGAGCAGACCCGGGTGGACAACGCGCGGTTCTTCGACGGTGACATCGACCAGGTGCCGCACCACGTGATCACCCAGGGCATCGGGACCATCCTGGAGGCCCGGCACCTGGTGCTGCTGGCCACCGGCGAGGGCAAGGCGGAGGCGGTGGCGCAGACCGTGGAGGGCCCGGTCGCGGCCGTCGTGCCGGCCTCCGCGCTCCAGCTCCACCCGCACGCCACCGTGGTGGCCGACGAGGCGGCGGCGTCCAAGCTCAAGCTCGCGCCGTACTTCCGGGCCACCTACGCGGCCAAGCCCACCTGGCAGGGGCTGTAGGAGGGGCCGCGCGGGGCAGCGACTGCCCCGCGCGGCCCGCTCCGTACCATCCGGCGCGTGCGTCACACGGCCCTCACAGGGAAAAGGCGTCCTGTCCCGGCCGCGGCCGGTTCAGGACGCCTCCGCCTCCGCGGCGGGATCGGGGTCGTCGAGCGAGTGCCGCACCCGCTGCAGCTGCAGCGCCAGCTGTATCTGCAGCGCCGAGCTGGACCGCTGCCAGTCGGGCCCGAGCAGCTGGGAGACCCGTTCCAGGCGTCTGGCCACCGTGTTCGGGTGCACCTGGAGCGCCTCGGCGGCGTGCGTCGGGCTGCCGCCGACCGCGTAGTAGGCGGCCAGGGTGCCCTCCAGGTCGGTGGACCGCTCCTTGTCGTAGGCGAGCACCGGGCCGAGTGTGGCGTCGATGAAGCCGCTGACGTCGCGGTTCTCCCCCAGCAGCATGCCGACGAAGCCGAGGTCCTCGGCGGTCGCCGCGGCGCCGTCGCCGCCGATCGCGGTGAGCGCCTCCAGGCACCGCAGCGCCTCCTGGTACGCCCGGGAGACGCCCTCGCACGGCCCGCCGACGACCCCCGCGCCCCCGGCCTTGACCGGGCCGCCCAGCGCCCTGCCCATCTCCAGCGCGACCCTGCGGGCCTCCTGACCCGCGTCCTCGCCGGGCAGCAGCAGCACCACGTGCTCGTCGCGGACCACCTTGACCCCGCCGCGGCGGGAGGCGTGCCCCGCGGCCCACATCGCCGCCCGGCCCCGCGTGCCGTTCTCCACCCGGGCCACCACCACGCAGTGCGCGCGGTCCGGGTCGAGGCCGAGCCGCCGGGCCCAGGGTCTGCCCTGGCGCTCCTCCCGCGGCGGGGCGCTGAGCAGCTCCTCCAGGAGCTGGTCGCGGCCGCGCAGGCCGGAGCCGGAGCGCCGGCGGGCCAGCGCGAGCACCGTGGCCGCGGACGCCGCGTGGCGCAGCAGCCGCAGATCGGTGTCGTCCAGGGTGCGCGGTCCGCACAGCACCAGCGCGCCCAGGTCCTCCTCGCCGGAGCGCACCGGCAGCACGGTGATGCCGCCGTCGCGGTGCACCCGACGGTCGTCCAGCCGGGCCTCCAGCACCGCTTCCGCGATGTCCGCCTCGGGGAAGGAGGCGAGATCGCCGTAGTGCGCCACGGTGGCGTCCTGGTCGTCGCGGATCATGACGGCCCCGGCCAGGGCGCGGGCCGCCGAGGCGGCCAGGTCCTCGGCGGTGCCGCCGGACAGCGCGGCCTCGACCATCCGCTGCCCGATGTCGGCGGCCTCGCGCTCGGCCTGGAACTCCGCGCGCAGCCGGTCCTGGACGGCGGTGGCGTAGGCCAGCCGGGTCCTGGTCTCGTCCAGCGCCCGGGTGCGGGCGATGGCGCCGGCCGCGTGGTCGGCGAGCGAGTTGGTCCAGGCGACCTCGTCAGCGGTGAACGAGCGCACGCTGCGCTCGGCCACCAGCAGCACGCCGATCACCTGGTCGCCGTTGCGCATCGGCAGCGCGAGCAGCGCCGAGATGCCCTCGGCCTCGACCATCTGGTCCAGGTCCTTGGAGCGGGCGACCATCTCGTCGTGGGCGTAGTCGGCCGTCCACACCGGGGCGCGGCAGCTGACCGACTCGCCGGACATGCCGTGGCCGTGCGCCACCCGTACCTCGGTGGACACCGCGGAGATCGCGCCGTCGCCGGCCACCACCGCGACGCCGCCCTGGCGGTCGGCGAGGGCGACGTAGGCGGCGTCGGCGTGGATCAGCCGGCGGGCCCTGCGGGCCACCGTGCGCAGCAGCGCGTCGAGATTCTGCTGCTCCCCGAACTCCCTCACCGCGTCGACGAGTTCCGCGAGCTCCACCCGCCGCTGGTCGAGCCGGCGCATGCGGTTGTCCAGCCGCATCGCCATCTCGACCGCCAGCTCGGTCTCACGGATGTCCTCCGGTGAGGCTCCCCCTTGCCTGGTGCGTAACAGCAGCTCCTCGAACGCGGAGGGTGACGCCTTCCCGACGAGCAGCCCCAGGAGGGTGCTCTCGCCGCAGGGTGCGTCCAGCAGTGACATCGGCTCTCCGTAACGTGTCAGGCAGCTCCCGCGGGGCCGCCGTCATCTCGGTCGGATCTGATCCTCACCTGCAGGTTGCTCGCATCGTCTGCGCCGGCACGTGCGTGCCGTCGGGGGTCGCACCGTTGCGTCGTGCCGCCGGCGGCCGCCTCGTCGCGGTCGCCGGGCCGGTCCGCGCGGCGCCGTTCGGCGCCGCGCTTCGGGCCGAGGCCCGCCGGGGCTCGGGGGTTGCGCCCGGCGGGCTGCTCAGGAGCCCGGATCTGCAGGGTGTGCTCGTCGGATTGATCATCAGTCACGGGCAGGTGGCGGGCAAGTGACCGCTGTGCCGAACTCCGGTGCCGCGATCGTCCTCGCGCCCGCCCGTCGATCCGGGCGCGGGTCACACCTCCTGTGGCCGGGCGAACTTGGGCATGGTGACCATCAGCAGGGTGACCAGCACCAGCAGTCCCGCCACCCAGCCGAGGCCGTTCCTGAACGAGCGGGAGAAGGTGTCGGCGGTGACCGCCGGCGAGTGGTCCCGCATCGACTTGGCGACGACCGCGGCCTGCTCGGGGGTGGTGCCCGGCGGCGGCCCGGCCTTGCAGCTGGCCGGCACCACGGCCGGGTCCTTCTCGGCCGCCTGGTCCTTGGCGCACACCTTGAAGCTGCTGATCACCGCGGACTGGGCCGGCTGGGACAGGCCCGCCGCCGACAGCTCGTGCCGGATCTGCGGGGCCACCGAGTCGACCCCCGCCGCGGCCTGTCCCGCGAGCGGGGCCAGGAAGAGGGCCGCGACGAGGGCGATGCCGATGGAGTTGCCGAGCTGCTGGGTGGTGCTGAGCACGCCGGAGGCCGAGCCGGCCGACTCGTGCGGCACGTCGGTGAGCGCGAAGTCGACCAGCGGCGCCACGACCAGGCCCATGCCCAGCCCCATCACGAACAGGGCGGGACCCATCTCCCAGGAGTGGATGCCGATCATGTACCGGTTGACGGCGAGGATGTAGACGAGAGTTCCCGCCACCAGCAGGATGCCGCCGGCGAACATCACCTTGCGGCCGAACTTCGGCGTCAGGAACTGCACCGCCGCGCCCGCGGAGATCGCCAGGCCCAGGAAGAACGGCACCCCGGTCAGGCCCGCGTGCAGCGCGGACCAGCCGAGGCCGACCTGCATGTACAGCGCGGACATCAGGAAGAAGGTGCCGTAGGTGAGGTTGAACAGCAGGTTGACGCTGAAGCCGCCGGCGAAGCTGCGGGCGCTGAACAGGCTCAGCACGATCAGCGGTGTCCTGCCCTGGGCGGTGAGCCGGCGCTCGTAGAGCACGAAGACCACCGTCATGACGACCGAGGCGCCCATCATCAGGAAGATCCAGGCGGGCCAGCCGCGGTCGCGGCCCTCGGTGAGCGGGTAGACCAGCAGCAGCACGGCGACGGTGGCCAGCACCACGCCCACGACGTCCAGCCGCGGCGCGTTCGGCGAGCGGGACTCCGAGACGTAGTAGGCGGCGGCGACGCAGCCGAGGACGCCGACCGGGATGTTGACCAGGAAGATCGGGCGCCAGTCCCAGCCGAACAGGTTCGCGTTGACGAACACGCCGCCCAGGATCGGGCCGGAGAGCACCGCGAGGCCGCCGATGCTGCCGTACATGCCGAAGACCTTCCCGCGCTCGGAGGCGGGGAAGGCGACATGGATGATGGCCAGCACCTGCGGCACCATCAGGGCGGCCATGCAGCCCTGGAGGACGCGCGCGGTGATGAGCATGCCGGGGCTGACCGCGACGCCGCACAGCAGCGACGCGACGGTGAAGCCGGCCATGCCGATCATCAGCAGCTTCTTGCGGCCGAAGATGTCGCCGAGGCGGCCGCCGCTGATCAGCAGCGCGGCGAAGGACAGGGCGTAGCCGGCGGTGACCCACTCGATGGCGGAGTAGCCGGCGTGCAGGTCGGTCTGGATGCTGGGGACCGCGACGTTGACGATCGTCACGTCCAGCAGGTCCATGAAGGCGGCGAGCAGAACGATGGCCAGTGCTGCCCAGCGCTTGGGGTCCGGTGCGTCCTCCGCCGTGCCGGCCACGGCGGGCGATTCATCGGTGGGCAAGCTCACTTCGGCTCGACCCCTCTTTCAGTGGAGTATCTTTGCACCAACGAGGTATCTCATTAATGATGTCTCTTAGTCACCAAGATATAATGACGATAAGAGACAGGCGGTCGAGGTGTCAAGGAGCGACAGATCCGTGGACGACGCGCGAAAGGCGGGCGGTATGGCGGGGACAGCGAGCGGCGACGGCAAGGGCGACGCCGACGGCGCGGACGGCACAGGCGGCTCGGGCGGTACGGGTGGCCCCGCGGCCGGCGGCGCCACCGGCCTGGGCCACCCCTACGAGCGGGCGCCGCACGACGCCGGCGGGTCGTCGGCGACGGAGACCGGCGGGTACCACCGCAAGAGCACCGGGGACGCCGAGCGCGACCTGCTGCTCCAGCGCGTGGCGACCGCCGGCCGGGAGCTGGGCCTCGGGCTGCTCGCGCTGAACGCCGCCGCGGCCAAGGCGATCGGCACCCACCCCACGGACGCGTGGATCATCTCCTACGTGCAGACGCTGCCGGCCGACTCGCCGCTGAGCCCCGGCGAGCTGGCCAAGCTCACCGGACTCACCACCGGCGCGATCACCGGGGTGATCGACCGGCTGGAGAAGGCCGGCTACGTCCGCAGGGAGCGCGACACCGTCGACCGCCGCAAGGTGATCGTGGTGCCGACCGAGGCCGCCGTGACCATCGGACGAGTCTTCCAGCCGATGGTCGAGGCCCAGCTCCAGCTGGCGCTGAACTACTCCAAGGAGGAGCTGGCCGCGATCGTCACGTACCTGGAGAGCAGCATCAAGGTCGCCGAGGCCACGGTGGAGCGGCTGCGCAAGATGTGAGCCACGGGTGGACCACGCGGAGGGGCCCGGACGCGGCGAGGCGTCCGGGCCCCTCGCGGTGCAGCCGGCGCCCGCGCGGCGCGCGGCGCGTCCGGTCAGCCGGTGCGGCGGGCGGCGCGCAGCATCGCCACCGCGTGGGCGGCCGAGGCGAGCGTCATGTGCCGGTGCCAGCCGTGGTACGAGCGGCCGGTGAAGTCCCGGATGCCCAACTGGTCGGCCGTCTCCTCGAAGTTGCGCTGCACCCGCCCGGTGAGCCGGCGCAGCCTCACCAGCACCGCCGGCGGCGTCCGCACCAGGTCGGTGATCCACAGGTCGGCCGGCAGCCGCCTGCGGTCCTCGGTGACGCCGAGCAGCGCCAGGTCGGCGTGGGCCGCGCCGCGCGGCGTCTCACGCTCGCCGCCGGGCAGCCGCACCCGCACCGCGGTGGCCGGGCTGCAGCGCATCCGCGCGGCGGTGTGGTCGCGCCACATCACCGGCCGCAGCCGGTCCCTGGCCATCGCCACGATCTGCCCGGCGGGCAGCGGCTCGGTGCGCCGGCTGACCAGCGCCCGGTCGGTCACGCCGAGCCGGAAGGCGCTGCCCACCCGGGCCAGGAAGGGCACGCCCGCGGCGCGGAACCGGCGGACCAGCACCGGGATGTCCATGCCCCGGGCGTCCAGCACCACCGGGCGTCCGGCCGGCCCCAGCCGGCCGCCTCCAGCACCGCGTCCACGGTGCTCTCGCCCGGCGCCTGGGCCACCAGGTCGTCCGGCACCGACGCCTGGCGGCGCCGCTCGGCGTCGTTCAGCCAGGCCGGCGACAGGTGCAGCCGCCAGTTGACCGGCGTGCTGGTCTGCTCGGTGGCCGCCCAGACGCCGACCGCGCGCTGCGCGTTGAGCACCTGGCCGGCCTCGGGTATGTACTGCCGCTCCACGCCGACGGAGTTCTCGCCGGTCTTGGGTATCACCATGGGACGCACCACCCAGGCCAGCGGCGGCACGTTGTCGTCCAGGTGGCGGGCCAGGGCGCGGCGCACCGGCACCCAGTCCCAGGTGGAGCTGGAGATGAAGTGGTGCAGGCTCTGCTCGGTGGCCGAACCCCCCAGTTCCGTCGCGATGTTCCGGATCGACCTGCGCCCCTGGGCCCGCAGCAGGCCGCGCAGGTAGTCGTTGCCGCGCCGCCGCTGGTCGCTGCGGACCAGCGAGGCGAACAGGACCTCGGACAGCTCGTCGAGCGATCCGTCGTCCCAGGTGTGCTGCTGCGCCGCCGTGACCGGCGGGCGCTGATCGGCCGGCAAGGTCATCAACGCGTCGTCGATGCTCATCCATCCCCCGAATGGCTGGTCGATGTGCGATGGCAAGTGCCGCGCGGTGAGCGTGCGCACGGTGGTGCGCGTCCGCTGCGAACTGCGGTGATCGTTGAGTTCGCGTGGTGCCCGCGTGGCTCTTGTGTGCGCCTCAACCCTCCGACGAACCGCGCCCGCGCCCCAAGGTCCCCCGGGCACCCACTTGGGCCCCGGATGTGGGTTTGAAGCACTCCTGGGGCCCCTACCGTGACGCCCGTATGTCTCCCGCCACACCGACGGGTGTGCCGTCACCACACCACCGCACTGTTGCCACCGGCGCCGCGCCGGACCCCGCGGGCCCCGGACGCACCGCGGCCCCGGCGACATGCGTCGCCGGGGCCGCGGGAGGGGTGCGGGAGGGGTGCGGGAACGGCCGGTGCGGGGGGGCGGCCGGGCTCTCAGGCGTCCAGCACGACCGCCTCGGCACGCGCGCTGGAGGCCAGCAGCGCCTCCAGCACCCGGGCCTGCTCGACCGCGTCCGCGCGGCCGAAGGGCAGCGGCTCGCCGCCCGCGAAGGCCGCGGAGACGGCGTCGAACTGCAGCCGGGAGATCGCGAACGGCTTCCCGGCGCCGAGCGAGCCGTCCGGGTCGACGTCGAAGAACTCCGCGACCGGGTCGCCGTGCGGCGGCGGGCCCTGCAGGCTCAGCTCGACCTTCTCGGCGCGGCCCAGCCACGGGTCGGGCACGATGACCCGGCCCAGGGTGCCCACGATGTGCAGCACGTCGCCGCGCGCGACCTCCTGGCCGGCCTCGAACTGCGCCAGCACGTCGTTCGGCAGCCGCAGCACCGCCGAGTAGTTGTGGTCGGCGGCGCTCTCGCCGCGGCGCACCTCCTCGGCGTACACCCGCTGCGGGCTGCCGCCGAACAGGCGGATCGCGGTCAGCGGGAAGACGCCCAGGTCCAGCAGGGCGCCGCCGCCGAGCGCGCGGTCGCGGCGGAAGTAGTCCGGCGGCAGCGTGGCGGTGCAGCTGCCGTAGATGTAGCGCAGTTCGCCGATCCGGCCCTCGGCGACCAGCCGCTGGGCCAGCAGCGTCTGCGGGTGGTGGCGGAACATCACGCCCTCGACGGCCTGCCGGCCTGGCCTGCTCGGCCGCGTCGAAGACCCGCTCGGCGTCGGCCGCGGTCAGCGCCAGCGGCTTCTCCACCAGCACGTGCTTGCCGGCCCGCAGCGCCTTGACCGCCCAGTCGGCGTGGTCGACCGGGTGCAGCGCGACGAACACCGCGTCGATGTCCTCGGCGGCCAGCAGTTCCTCGTACCTCGCGTAGCTCGCGGGGATGCCGCGGGCCTCGGCGTACTTCTTGGACTCCTCGGCGTCGCCCGCGGCGACGGCGACGAACTCGGTGGTCTCCGACTCGGCGTTGGCCAGCATCGCGACGTCCGCGTAGCCGCCGGTCACCAGGAGTCCCCAGCGCACCTTGCTCACGTGTGGGTACCTCTTCCGTTCTCAGTACGTCCGGTCAGGGGGGTGGTGCGGGTGGTCGGGGGTCCGGCCGGGGGCTCAGCCCGCGGCCGGGACCGGGGCCAGCTCGGGCACGGCGTCCAGGGTGATGCCGAACCGGTGCTCGAACTCCTTGAGGAACTCGGCGTCGTCGGTCAGTTCGCGGGACTCCTTGGCGCCCTCGCCGTGCTCGGTGAGGATGCGGTTGAACAGCGACACCCGGCCGGTGGCGGTGACGATCGACGCCCACAGCTGGCCCTTGCCGGGCACCTCGGGCGAGGTGGCGCAGTACCACATCACCGAGGTGAAGTCGTCCAGCTCGCGCGGGTGGGTCTCCACCTGCCAGCGCAGCACGCCGTCGTGCACCATCTCGATGTCGCCGTACGGCGAGAACTGCAGCTGGTAGCCGCCGTGCGCGTCGTGCTGGACGCCCCGCTCGTGCAGCTTCAGCGGCTTGCGGGCGGCCCAGCGGAAGCCGACGTCCACCACGTACGGCTGGTCGAGCTCGACCAGCAGCACCAGGTGGCCGTTGTGGACGCCGCGGAACGCCTCGCGGCCGTTGTGCAGCACCCGGCCGCCGAGCAGGCTGACCCGGTAGCCCAGCGCGCGCAGCAGGAGGGCGAAGCCGGAGTTCAGCTCGCCGCAGCCGCCGCCGCGGCGCTGCCGGACGATCTTGTCGTAGACGTCCTCGTCCTTCATGCTCGGTATGCCGCCGAGCGCGAAGTCCAGGGTCTCGAACGGCACCGTCATCATGTGCCGTTCCTGCAGGTCGCACAGGGCCTCGAAGGTGGGCCGCTCGGGACGCGCCGCACCGATCCGGTCCAGGTACGCGTCGACGTCGATGGGGTGGGTGTCGGTGGCGGTCATGTGGAGCGTCGCCCTCCCGTGAGTGGTTGCCAGTGGGTACGGGCCCGCGTCACTGCCAGCGCAGCAGGGTGAACCCGAAGGTGATGCCGGCGCCGAAGGCGACCAGCAGGGCGGTGTCGCCCGGGGAGATGTCGCCGGCCCGGCGCGCCTGGTCCAGGGTCACCGGGATGGAGGCGGAGCCGGTGTTGCCGTAGTCCCGGGAGGTGGAGTGCACCGTCGCGTTGTCCAGGCCGAACATCGGGCCGAGGCTGCGGACCATCATGTCGTTGCCCTGGTGCGGGATCAGGTGGTCCACCTCGGTGCGGTCCACGCCGGCCTCGGCGAGGAAGTCCGCGACCAGGCCGGGCACCCGCTCCTTGACGATCTCGGTGATCCGGCGGCCGTTCATGTGCACGTAGTGCCGGCCCTCGGCGAGGGTGCGGGCGCCGATCGGCTCGCGGCTGCCGATGCCCGGGATGGTGGCCAGGCCGAACTCGGCGCCGTGGCTCATCAGCCGGGACCTGATCAGACCGCGCCCCTCGGGGACCGGGCCGAGCACCACCGCGCCGCCGCCGTCGCCCCACAGCACCACGGTGCGCGGGTCGGCCGGGTTGAGGAAGCGGGTGTAGGTGTCGGCGCCGATGACCAGCGCGTGGCCGCCCTCGGCCCTGATGTGCCGCTCGGCCATCGACAGCGCGTACGGGAAGCCGCTGCACGCCGCGTGCAGGTCGAACGCCGCGGTGGTGACCGGGCATTCGAGGTTGCCGGCCACCATGCACGCGCAGGCCGGCCCGAGCATGTCGGGCGTGGTGGTGGCGACGACGATCAGCGAGACGTCCTGGGCGCGCACCCCGGCGTCCTCCAGCGCGGTGCGCGCGGCGTAGGTGGCCAGGTCCGAGGTGGCCTCGTCGGGCTTGGCCCGGCGCCGGCTGTGGATGCCGGTCTTGGCCCTGATCCACTCGTCGGTGACTCCGGCCGGGCCGCCCACCTCCTCGTTGGTCACCACGTGGGACGGGAAGTACGCGCCGGTTCCCAGGATTCCGATGGCCGTGCTCATCTGCGGCTCCCTGCGTGTTTCGCGTGTGCGACCGGGACGGGCCTTGCGTCCGCCCCGATCCTTCTTGGATTCGGATCGCTCGCCAACGAAAGGGAGCGCGGTGTGTCAGGTCACCGGGCGGGCCCGGCGAGGGGGACGCGGCGGGCCGGCCAGCGGCCAGCCTGCCGGCGTCACAGCGGGATGTTCCCGTGCTTGCGCGGCAGCCGTGACGTGCTCTTCTGGCGCAGCGCCAGGAGCGCGGCGGACACCTGCTCACGGGTCTCGTGCGGCATGATCACCGCGTCCACGTAGCCGCGCTCCGCGGCCATGTACGGGGTGCACATGGTGTCCTCGTACTCGGCCCTGAGCTTGGCGCGCAGCGCCTCGGGGTCGGCGGCGGCCTTCAGTTCGCGCCGGTGCAGCACGCTGACCGCGCCGGAGCCGCCCATCACCGCGATCTCGGCGGTGGGCCAGGCCAGGTTGACGTCGATGCCCAGGTGCTTGGAGCCCATCACGCCGTAGCCGCCGCCGTACGCCTTGCGGGTGATCACGGTGACCATCGGCACGGTGGCCTCGCAGTAGGCGTAGATGAGCTTGGCGCCGCGCCGGATGATGCCGCCGCGCTCCTGGTCCACCGAGGTGAGGAAGCCGGGCACGTCCACGAAGGTGAGCACCGGCACCCCGAAGGAGTCGCACAGCCGGATGAAGCGGGCCGCCTTCTCGCTGGCGTCGTAGTCCAGCGCGCCGGCCAGCACCAGCGGCTGGTTGGCGACCACGCCGACGCTGCGGCCGTCCACCCGCGCGAACCCGCACAGGATGTTCGGCGCGAACAGCGGGTGCACCTCGACCAGTTCGCCGTCGTCGACCACCGTCTCGACGACCTGCCGCATGTCGTACGGCTGCTGGGCGCGGTCCGGGATCAGGCGGTCCAGCGCCAGGTCGGCGGCGGTCGGTCCGGCCGGCCCGGTGGCGGCGTAGACCGGCGGCTCGGAGAGGTTGTTGGACGGCAGGAAGCCGAGCACGGTCTGCACGTACTCGAAGGCGTCCCGCTCGTCGTGCGCGAGGTAGTGGGCGGCGCCGCTGACCGCGTTGTGGCTGTGGCCGCCGCCCAGCTCCTCGTGGGTGACGTCGTCGCCGGTGACCGCGCGCAGCACGTCGGGGCCGGTGACGTACATGTGCGAGATGCCGTCGACCATCACCACCAGGTCGGTGAGCGCGGGGGCGTAGACGGCGCCGCCGGCGCACGGGCCGACGATCACCGAGATCTGCGGGACCACCCCGGAGGCGCCGACGTGCCGCTTGACCAGCTCGGCGTAGTGGGCGAGGGCCACCACGCCCTCCTGGATGCGGGCGCCGCCGGAGTCCTTGATGCCGATCAGCGGGGCGCCGATGCGCACCGCGAGGTCCATCACCTTGGCGATCTTCTCGCCGAACGCCTCGCCGAGGCTGCCGCCGAGGACGGTGAAGTCCTCGGCGTACACGCACACCCGGCGGCCGTCGACGGTGCCGTGGCCGGTGACCACGCCGTCGCCGAACGGCCGGTGGTCCGCCATGCCGAAGGTGTGGCTGCGGTGCCTGACCAGCGCGTCCAGCTCCACGAACGAGCCGGGGTCGAGCAGCAGGTCGATGCGCTCGCGCGCGGTCAGCTTGCCCTTGCCGTGCTGCCGCTCGCGCGGCGCGCCGGCCGACTGGGCGTCCAGTTCGGCGCGGCGGCGCTCCAGTTCGGCGATCTTGCGCGCGGTGCTGCCCTCCACCGGACGGCCGGCGTCGGTGTCGCCGTGCGCGCCCGTGCCGGCGGCGGGGGCCCCGCCGGGCCGGTTCACCGTCTCCGTCACGGCAGCACCACCACCTGGGCGGCGTGCACCAGGCCGGCGCCGAAGCCGACCAGCAGCGCGGGGCTGCCGCTGGGCAGCGCGACGGAGTTGAGCAGGTCCTCCATCGCCAGCGGGATCGAGGCGGCGGAGGTGTTGCCGACCGAGACGACCTCGCGGGCCACCGCGACGCCCTCGGGCAGCTGCAGTTCGCGGGCCACCGAGTCGATGATCCGGCCGTTGGCCTGGTGCGGGATGAACGCGGCCACGTCCTGCGGCAGCAGCCCGGCCAGGTCCAGCGCGCGCCGGGCCACCCGCGGCGCGGTCGCGACCGCCCAGCGGAACACCTCGGGTCCGGCCATCCGCAGCGTCGGCCACGGGCCGGCCTCGTCCCTGACGTCCAGCCAGGTCCGGTCGTGCGCGATCAGCTCGCGCCGGCCGCCGTCGGAGCCCCAGGCCACCGGGCCGATGCCCGGCTCGTCGGACGGGCCGAGCACCACCGCGCCGGCGCCGTCGCCGAACAGGAACGCGGTGCCGCGGTCGGTGCCCGAGACGATGTCGCTCATCTTCTCCGAGCCGACCACCACCACGTGCCGCGAGGTGCCGGAGCGGACCAGCGCGTCGCCGGTGGCCAGCGCGTAGCAGAACCCGGCGCAGGCGGCGCCGACGTCCATCGCGCCCGGCTCCTTCGCGCCGATCAGGTGCGCGACCTGCGGCGCCCCGGCCGGCGACTGCTCCAGGTAGGACATCGAGGCCAGCAGCACGGTGTCCACCGACTCCGGCGCCACGCCCGCCTGCGCGAGCGCCTTCAGCGACGCCTCGGCGGCCATCGAGACCACCGACTCGTCCTCGGCGGCGAACCGGCGGGTGGTGATGCCGCTGCGCTTGCGGATCCACTCGTCCGAGGAGTCGATCGGCGCGGCCACCTCCTCGTTGGACACCAGCCGGTTCGGCCGGTACGCGCCGACGCCCAGGATGCGCGAGCCGCCGACCGCGGCCGCGGTGCGCAGCCGGGCGCTCATGCCGCACCGCCCGCGGTCCGCGCGCCGCCGCCGGCCGGCACGAACTCGCCGTCCAGGTAGCGGATGCGGGTCAGCCGGCGCTGCACCTTGCCGCTGGAGGTCTTGGGCAGCGAGCCGCGCCGGGTGACCACCACCTCGTCCACGTGCAGCCGCTGGCCCTCGTGCACCGCGTCCTCGATCCGCCGGCTCAGCTCCTCCGCGCCGGTGGACTTCAGCACCCGGCCGTCCGCCTCGACCACCACGACCAGCCGCTCGGAGGTGCCGTCGTCCACCGAGAAGGCCGCCGAGCAGTTCGGGTGCAGGCCCTCGGTGGTGCGCTCGACGGTCAGCTCGATGTCCTGCGGGTAGAAGTTGCGGCCCTTGCGGATGATGACGTCCTTCAGCCGGCCCGCGACGTACAGCTCGCCGTCGTGCACGAAACCCAGGTCGCCGGTGCGCAGATAGGTCCTGGTGCGGTCCTCGCCGGCGATGCGCGCGGCGAAGGTCTGCGCGGTCTCCACCGCGCGGCCGAAGTAGCCGTCGGCCACGCACGGCCCGCTGATCCAGATCTCGCCGACCCGGCCCTCCTCGACCGGGCGCAGCGTGTCCGGCGCGACGATCCTGATCCGGGTGCCGGCGACCGGCACGCCGCTGCCGACCAGGGCCAGGGCCTGCGGGTCGGCGGGGTCGACGGTCTCCACCCGGTCGTCGCGCAGCGCGTCCGCGGACACCCAGCGCACCGCGGGCGCCTTGTCGCCGGGGCTGCCGGTGGCCTTCAGGGTGTTCTCGGCCAGGCCGTAGCCGGGGCACATGGCCTCGGGCCGGAAGCCGGCTGCGGCGAAGGTCCGGGTGAACTCCTCGATCACCGACCAGCGCACCGGCTCGGCGCCGTTGGCCGCGACCCGCCACCGGGACAGGTCGGTGCCCGGCGCGATGCCCTTCTCCCGCGCGTCGCGCACGCACAGCTCGTACGCGAAGCTGGGCGCGGCCGAGTGGGTGCCGCCGAACCGGGAGATCGCCTCGGTCCAGCGGCCCGGGCGGCGGATGAACGCCTCGGGCGACATCAGGTACGAGGGCGCGCCCGTGTAGATCGGCACGATCACCCCGAAGAGCATGCCCATGTCGTGGAAGTGCGGCAGCCAGGACACGTAGACGCCGTCGCGGCCGGTCGGCCACAGGTCGTCGGTCTCGGCGGCGTTGGCCAGGAAGTTGGCGTGGCTGACCATGACGCCCTTGGGGTCGCCGGTGGAGCCGGAGGTGTACTGGAGCAGCGCGATGTCCTCGGGCAGCGGCGCCGCGTCCTGCCACTCCCCCGGGTCGGCGGCCGGCAGCTCGTCGGTGGCCAGCAGCGTCAGCCCGTCCAGCAGCGGCGAGTCGCCGAACTTCGCGAGCAGTTCGTCGCGGACCGCGGCGACGGTCAGCAGGACGGTCGCCTGCGCGTCGTCGGCGATCCGGCGCAGCCGCTCCAGGCCGCGCAGCCGGGTGGGCACCTGCACCGGGGCGCCGGCCACGCCCGCGTACATGCAGCCCATCAGGCTGCTGACGAAGTCCAGTCCCGCGGGGTGGACCAGCAGCGCGGACCGGCCGGCCGCCACCCCGGCCGCGCGCAGCCCGGCGGCGGTGCTGCGGGCGGCCTCGTCCAGGCCCCGGAAGGTGAGGCTGCGGCCCGGTTCCTCACCGCCGTCGAGGAAGCAGAAGGCGAGGTCGTCCGGTTGGGTCCGGCCGCGCTCCCGGAGGATCTCGGGCAGGCTGCCGGCCGCGGCCCCCGGACGTCCGGTGCCGGGCGTGCCGACGGGGTCAAGGATGGTCATGGTGTTCAGCTCCCTGTTACCGGGTGGCGTACATCGGAAGACCGGGCGGACCGGTCCGGCCGGGCGACGGTTTCTGACCGGACCGTGCGGAACGCGTCCTGGTCCGTGCTGCGGCGTCCCCCGCCCCGGCCGGTCCGCGGGCGGGGCGCAGGAAGATGGCGGAGAGGATCTCGGCGACGCTGCCGGGAGCCTCGGCGTCGGCCGCCGCGGCCGGCGCGGCGACGGCCGTGGCCGGCGCGGCGGTCGTGGGCGGCGCGGCGGCGGTCGTGGGCGGCGCGGCGGCGGTCGTGGGCGGCGCGGCGGTCGTGGGCGGCGCGGCGGTCGTGGGCGGCACGGCGGTCGTGGGCGGCACGGCGGTCGTGGGCGGCGGGGTCACAGCAGGCCCCGCAGCAGGCCGGCCAGCACGGCGGGACCGTGCTGGGTGAGCACCGACTCGGCGTGGAACTGCGTGGACGCGAAGTGCGGTCCGCGCAGCGCGTACACGTCGCCGGTCGCCGGGTCGCGGCACACCTCGACCGGGCCGACGCCCTCGACGTCCTGCTTGTCCTCGGCGCTGACCGCGGTGAAGGTGTTGTAGAGCCCGACCCGCTCGGCGGTGCCGAACAGGTCCACCGCGCGCTGCAGGCCCTGGTTCGGCGGGTCCTTGCGGACCAGCTCGAAGCCGAGCCGCAGGCTGAGCACCTGGTGGCTGAGGCAGACGGCGAGGAAGCGGCGGCGCCCGGCGAGCAGCCGGCCGACCGCGTCGTGCAGATGGGCGATCTTGGGGTGGTCGAGCCGCGCCGGATCGCCCGGCCCCGGGCCCATCACCACCAGGTCGTGGCCGTCGTCGAAGGAGTACGGCTCGTCGTAACGGCGCAGCGTCACGTCGAGGCCCAGCGAGACCAGCTGCCGGCGGACCATCGCGGTGAAGGTGTCCTCGGCGTCGACCATCAGCACGCGCAGCCCGGCGAGTTCGGGATCGGGCGCGGTGAGCGCGGGGTCGGCGCCGAGCCAGTAGCCGGCGACGGTCGCGTTGCGCGCGGCGAGCGCGGCGCGCACGTCGGGGTGCTCGCCGAGGGCGGGCGCGGGGCGGGCCGCGGCGATCGAGGCGGCGGGGGCGGTGCCCGCGGCCGGGGCGGTGGGCGCGACCCGGGCTCTCGCGGCCGGGGCGGCGGACGCGGGCGCGTTGGCCCGCAGCGCGGTGAGCAGTCCGGTGGCCTTCGCGGCGGTCTCGGCGACCTCGGAGTCGGGGTCGGAGTGGCGTACGAGGGTGGCGCCGACGCCGATCCGCACGCCGCCGCGGGCGTCGATGTCCGCGGTGCGGATCAGGATCGCCGAGTCCATGCTCGGCGCGCCGTCGCCGTCGCGGCCGATCAGGGCGGCGACGCCGCTGTAGTAGCCGCGGCCGTCCGGCTCGTACGTGGCGATCACCCGGCAGGCGCTCTCCAGCGGGCTGCCGGTGACGGTCGGCGCGAACATCGTCTCGGCCAGCACCTCGCGCGGGTCGCGCGCGCAGCCGCCGTGCAGGAAGTACTCGGTGTGCGCGAGGTGCGCCATCTCCTTGAGGTACGGGCCCTCCATGCGGGCGCCGTCCTCGCAGATCCTGGCCATCATCTTCAGTTCCTCGTCGACGACCATGTACAGCTCGTCGGCCTCCTTGCGGTCGGCGAGGAAGTCCATGACGCCGGGCAGCGTGGGCCCGCCGGCCGGGTAGCGGTAGGTGCCGCTGATCGGGTTCATCACCGCGGTGCCGGCGGCGAGGCTGACGTGCCGCTCGGGGCTGGCGCCGACCAGCGTGCGGTCGCCGGTGTGCACCACGAACACCCAGTGGGCGCCCGAGCCGCGCTCCAGCAGCCGGCGGAAGAGCACCACCGCGTCGCGCGGCGCGTAGTCCTCGATGACCGCGGTGAACGAGCGCCGCAGCACGAAGTTGGCGCCCTCGCCGCGGCCGATCTCGTCGGCGACCACCCGCCGGACCCGCTCGGCGTACTCCGCGTCGGAGACGTCGAAGCCGGTCTCGGTGAGCCGGATCGGCAGGTCGGGCAGCCGGTCCAGCGCCTCGGCGAGCGGCAGCCGCTGCTGCCGGGCGATCTTCAGCGCGACCAGCGGAGTGCCGTCGTCCACGTGCGCGAAGCCGCGCTCGCCGATCTGCCGGTAGGGCAGCAGCGCGAGCACGTCGTGCCCGGCGGGAGCCTGCGGACCCTGGTGGAGCGGGAGTTCGGCCAGCGTGCCCGGGTAGGACACGGTGCCGGCGAGCACCTCCACGGCGTCCGGCGCGGTCTGCGGCCGGTACAGCAGCGCGAACGGCCCGGCGCCCGGCGCGAGCACCCGCGCCAGCAGGTCGGCGCGCTCGGCGCTCCCGCCGCTCATACCGCGGCCCCCCACGCGGCGAGTTCCCGCACGGTGTCGCGCGCCGCCGCGATCTGCTCGGTCAGCTCCGCGACCGGCGAGACCACCGCGCACCGGCCGGCCGCGTAGGACAGCGCCAGCAGGTGGTGCTCGCGGGAGAAGTCGGCGATCGCGTCGGCGGCCATGAAGACCTGGATGTCGTTGGCGTGCGCCTCGACGGCCGTCATCAGCACGCCCACGTGGCCGTAGACCCCGCACACGACGAGCTGGTCGCGGCCGACCGCGCGCATCCGGTCCAGCAGGCCGGAGCGGAAGAACGCGCTGTAGCGCCACTTGGTGAACAGCCAGTCCTCGGGCGCCGGCGCGAGCGGGTCCACCACCTGCCGGTCGGCGGGGTCGACGCGCATCCCCGGGCCCCAGAACTCCTGGAGCAGGCCGCGCTGCTGCTGCGACATGCCGCCGGGCTGCGCGGTGTACGCCACCGGGACGCCGTGCGCGGCGCACGCGTCGCGCAGCGCCGCCGCGTTGGCGATCACCTGGTCGCGCAGGCCAGGCGAGGGCAGCGGGCGCAGGAAGTAGCGCTGCATGTCGTGCACCAGCAGCACCGCGCGGTCCGGGTCGACGGTCCAGTCGGCGGCGTTGGCGGGCAGGTCGTCCCCCGCGGGCAGGGGGTAGGAGTCGATGGCCGGTATGCCGGCGGTGAATCTCATGGGTTCGGCTTCCTGGTGTGGTGGTGGCCGGCGGGGACGGGGGTGTGGGGGTCAGGCGCCGAGGCCCGCGCCGCCGTCCACGGTCAGGTCGTGCATGGTGATGTGCGACGCGCGGTCGGAGAGCAGGAAGTCCACGGCGTCGGCGATGTTCGCGGCGCTGGCGATCCGGCCGAGCGGGATGCCCACCCGGTAGGCGTCGGGGCGGCCCTCGACGGTGCCCTTGCGGCCGCTCTCGTCGGTCCACATCGAGGTGAGCATCGGGGTGTCGGTGGAGCCGGGCGCCACGACGTTGCAGCGGATGCCGTGCCGGGCGACCTCCAGGCCCAGGCTCTTGGTGAACATCGTCGCGGCGGCCTTGGAGGCGGCGTAGGCGGCCATCTCGCTGCGCGGGGTGTTGGCCGCGTTGGAGGCGACGGTGACGATCGCGCCGGCGCCGCGCGGCACCATGCGGGCGACCACCGCGCGCGACATCAGGAAGACGCCGGTGGCGTTGACCGCGAAGGTGGTCGCCCAGTCCTCGTAGCAGTAACCGTCGACCGGGCCGAGGCGGAGCACACCGGCCGCGTTGACCAGGTGGTCCACCGCGCCGAGGGTGCTCTCCACCTGTCCGACCAGCGCGTCGACCTCGCTGGGCGCGGACACGTCGGCCGGGAAGGCGGTGACCGCCAGGCCGTCGGCGGCCAGCTTCTCCGCGGTCTCGCGCAGCCGCTCCGCGTGCAGGTCGACGGCGGCGACCGTGCTGCCGCCCTCGGCCAGCACCCGGGCGACTTCCGCCCCGATGCCGCCCGCGGCGCCGGTGACTATGACGACCTTCTTGCCGTGCTCGTCCATGGGCTCGTGGTGCCTTTCTGCTCGGTGTCCGCTCGGTGCCTGCTCGGTGCTGCCTGCTCGGTGCCTGCTCCGCGCTGGCTCGGTGCCTGCTCGGTCCGGGGTCGCGGGCCTGCTCGGGTGCGGGGTCGCGGGTCTGCCGGACCCGCGCGGTCAGCCCTGCCAGGCGGAGATCACGGAGACCGCCTGCCAGGGGTTGAGCCGGGGGTCGCAGAAGCTCGTGTACTTGTCGCCGACCTGGTCGACGTCCACGGAGTGCGCGACGCACTCCACGACCTCGTCCGGCGTGGTCTCCAGGTGCAGTCCGCCGATCACGCCGCCGCCGGTGCGCACCGCGCACTGGAAGTCCTGGATCTCGCGCTCGATGGTGTCCAGGAAGCGGGTCTTGAGGCCGCTGGGCGCGGTGACGGTGTTGCCGTGCATGGGGTCGCTGAGCCAGACCACCGGGTGGCCGGCCGCGCGGACCGCGGCGACCAGCGCGGGCAGCCGGTCGGCGGTCAGCGCCGCGCCCATCCGCGCGATCAGCGTCAGCCGGCCCTTCTCCCGCTCCGGGTCCAGCCGCTCGCACAGCGCGAGCAGCGCGTCCCGGTCCATCTCCGGGCCGACCTTGCAGGCCACCGGGTTGATGACGCTCGCCAGCAGCGCGACGTGCGCGCCGTCGACCTGGTTGGTGCGGTTGCCGATCCACGGCCAGTGCGTGGAGGCGAGCCAGAGCCGGCCCTGCGCGTCGCGGCGCAGCATCGGCAGTTCGTAGTCCAGCAGCAGCGCCTCGTGGCTGGTCCACACCCGCGGGTCGATGGCCAGGCCGCCGCCGTGCTCGCGCCAGCCGAGGTGGCCGACCGCCTCGCTGGCGGCCTGGTAGCCGAGCAGCAAGCGGCGCGGGTCGGGGCGGCGGCTGGCCGGGTCGGGGTCCGGGCTGTTGACCATGTGGCCGCGGAAGACCGGGAGTTCGACGCCGGCCACGGTCTCGTGGGGGGCCGAGCGGGGCTTGGCGAACTGGCCGGCGATCCGTCCGACGCGCACCACCGGGCGGTGCGCGGCCAGCTTCATGGCGCCGGCCAGCAGGTCCAGCAGGCCGGCTTTGCGGGCGATGTAGCCCTTGGAGCACTCGGCCGGGTCCTCGGCGCAGTCGCCGGACTGGATCACCTGGGCCTCGCCGTCGGCGACCCGGCCGAGCAGGGTGCGCAGCGTCCACAGGTCGGCGGCCTCGACCAGCGGCGGGCGGGTGGCGAGTTCGCCCGCGGTACGCCGCAGCGCCTCGTCCTGCGGCCACCCCGGCTGCTGCCGGGCGGGGCGGGAGCGGATGTCGAGCAGAACGTCGTCCACGGGGCGTTTCCTCTCGCGGGTAGGCAGTGCGGTGCCCGTCGGCATTGCGGCGTCCGTCGGATGCGGTGGTCGGTGTGCGGGGGGATCGGACGGCGGAGGGATCGGACGGCGGGAAGATCGGACGGCGGGGGGATCGGACGGCGGGGGCTCAGGCGGCGGGGGCTCAGGCGGCGGTCGGCAGCGCGTCCCAGAAGCGCAGCTGCGCCTGCTTGCGGGTGGCCGCCACGCGGGCGATGCCGGGTCCGCCGAGGATGAGGGTGCTGGGCGTGCCCCGGGTGTACACCGGCCAGTCGGGCACGCCGGGGGCGGCCGGGGCGCCGCGGTGGACGAAGGAGGCGACCAGGTCGATGAAGGTGTCGGAGACGCGGCGCTCCAGCGGTCCGTCGCCGAACTGGCGGACGTTGCGCTCCGCGCCGTAGGAGCCGAAGAGGAACTTGGAGGTGGCGTCGTGCGGGGTGCCGTAGCTGGGCTCGCGCACCGGGTGCGCGAACTCCATCAGCCACAGCGGGCCGGCGTCCGCGGTGCGGGCGTGCTGCTGCGCCAGTCGCACGATGCGGTGGCGGAACAGCGCGTCGCCCCAAACCTCGGTCCACAGGGTGCGCGGGTCGGCGGCCAGGCCCTCGGCGCGGGCGGCCGCCCGGTAGGCGGCCACGCACTCGGCGGCCAGGGCCTCGGGCACCTTCGCGGCGGTCTTGGCGAGCACCTGGTGCACGGCGGCGCGCAGCCCCGCCTCGTCGGTGGGGGCGGGCGGGGCCGGCGGGTAGGAGGGGGACAGCGGGTCGGTGAAGAAGGAGCCCTCGGTGGCGCAGTACGCGCTGAGCACCGGCACCCGCGGCGGCGGCAGTTCGCCGGCGAAGGCGGTGACCAGGCGGCCGTCGAGCACCGGGCCGCGGTACTCGCGCCCGCTGGCCACCAGCCGCCGGTCGGGGTCGCCGGAGAAGACGTCGAGCCAGGCGGTGTGCAGGTCAGCGGCGGGCACCGCGCGCAGGCCACGGACGTCGGTGCCGAAGCGGGCGGCGAGCGCCCGGTAGACGGTGCGGGAGTCGTCGGGGGTGAGCCCGAAGGCGGGCTGCCGCGGGTGCGCGGCGCTGATCGGGATGATCCGGCGGACCAGGTCCCTGGTCTGGGGCAGGTGGGTCATCTGCCATACCGAGGCGCCGCCGGCCGACGTGCCGCACAGCGTCAGGTCGTCCGGGTCGCCGCCGAAGGCCGCGATGTTCTCGTGCACCCAGCGCACCAGGGCGATCTGGTCCTGCAGGCCCCAGTTGGCGAGGTGGCCGGTGTCGGGGTCGGCGAGGTCGTCGTGCAGGCCCCAGCCGAACGCGCCGAGCCGGTAGTTGAAGTTGATCACGACGAGGTCGCCGCGGGCGGCCGGGCGGGCGCCGTCGAAGGTCGGCACGCTGCCCGAGCCCACCTGCCAGGCGCCGCCGTGCACGTAGACCAGCACCGGCCGGGAGCCGGCCGGGTCCGGCGTCCAGATGTTGGCGTACAGCGCGTCCTCGGCGGACTCGGGCGCGCCGGACTGCACGAAGGGCGGTGAGAAGCGGGTCGCGTCGCGCACCCCGGTCCACGGCAGCGGCGGGCGCGGCGAGGCGAACCGCAGCGGTCCCACCGGCGGCGCGGCGTAGGGGACGCCGCGGAAGACCGCGAGCCCGCCCTCGCGGGTGCCGGCCACCCGCCCCGCCGCGGTCTGCGCGACGACGGTCCCGGTCCGGGCTGCGATCTTCATGGGCGGTGTGCTCCCCTTCTGGGCGGGCCCTGCGGTACGGGCCGGGCGGTGCGACGGCGCTGCGGTGCGGCGGCACTGCTGATCCTGCGGTGGCGTTCCGGGCAGGCCAAAGGACCGCCGGAAACTCCGTCAAGTGACCCGCGAATACGTCAGGTCAGCGGCCGGCGGCAATTGGCGCGGGACAGAACCTGACGGAGTTCGGGGACCCGCGTTGACCCCCGGGGAGGGCACCGGAAACGCTGCGGGCATGACCCTGTCCGAGAGCTTGTCCGCCCGTGTGTCCGCGGGTCCCGCACGCATGCCCGGGGGTCCGGCCGGAAGTACGCCGGGAAGTGTCCCGGGACGTACGCCGCAGGACTCGTCCGGTGCCGCACCGCTTGCCGAATGGGGCGCGGAACTGGTGGATCTGGAGGCGTATTTCCGGCGCACCGGCTATACCGGCCCGCGCGCCGCGGACCTCGCCGCGCTCACCGCGCTGCACCGCGCGCACGTGGACGCGATCCCGTTCGAGAACCTGGACGTGGCGCTGGGCCGGGAGGTCCGGCTGGGCCTGGACGCGGTGCAGGACAAGCTGGTCGCGGCCGGCCGCGGCGGCTACTGCTTCGAGCACAACCTGCTGTTCGCGGGGGTGCTGCAGCGCCTCGGCTTCCCGGTCACCCGGCTGCTGGCCAGGGTGCGCAGGGGCCGCCCCGAGGTGCGCTACCGGGCGCACGCGGTGCTCGTCGTGCAGGCCGACGACCGGCTGTGGATCTGCGACGTCGGCTTCGGCGACGACGGCCCGCTGGCCCCGCTGCCGCTGGAGTCCGGCGCCCGGGTCGGCGTCGACGGATGGACCTGGCGGGCGGTGCGGCAGGGCGACGAATGGGTGGTGCAGTCGCTGCGCGCGGACGGCTGGTTCGATCTCTACGCATTCCGCGCCGAACGGCATTTCCCGCCGGATTTCGAGGTGGCGAACTACTTCACCGCCCACCACGAGAGTTCCACGTTCACCGGGAAAACGATCGCGATGCGCTATGCCGACCGGATGTGGCACGTACTCAACGACCGCCGTTTGACGCGTCATCACGCGGACGGAACGACGGAGCACATCGAATTGAACGCCGACCGAATCATCGCCGAACTGCGCGGCGCCTTCGGCCTGCGACTCGACGACGAGGACGTACGCGGGCTGCGGCTCCGCCACGCGGACGCCTGATTCCCCTTTTCATCCCTGTTCTCGCTCCGCGGCTTCCGCAGTCCCGCCGCGGCGCGCCACCCCGGACCGGTCCCGCGCCCGCACCGCGGACCGGTGCCGCGGCCATGTCCCGCAGTCCCGCAGTCCCGCAGCTTCCCTTCCGCCGCCAGGAGGCACCATGGCGCTCTTCCCGTCCTCCCCGCTGAAGCTCCCCAAGCTTCCCAAGCTGTCCGCCCTGCCGTCCTCGCTCCCGGCGTTCCCGAAGCTGCCGTCGAACGAGCGGCACGGGCTGTACCTGGGCCTGGTCCCTGAGAAGGCCGCCGCCCTGCATCCGAACGCGCCGATCACGCTGGACCACGACATGGCGGCGGCGCCGGAGCTGGGCCGGCAGTTCACCCAGCGCCGGCTGGCCGACCTGGTGGACGACATGGCCGGGCGGCTGTGGGCGGCCGGCGTGCGCCCGCGCGACCACGTCGCGCTGTACAAGACGCACAACTTCGACATCTACGTGCTGGCCTGCGCCGCGTCCCGGATCGGCGGCACCCCGGTGCTGCTGTCGCCGGCGCTGGACGGCGAGACGGTCAGCGCGCTGTTCGACCGGCTCGACCGGCCGCACCTGATCACCGACGCCGCCAAGCTGGACGGCCCGCTGGCCGGCCGCCCGCTGGAGAAGCTCGCGTCCGCGGTGATCGTGGTCGGCGCCGCCGACGGCGCGGAGGCCGACGCCGCGCGCGCCGCCGAGGACCTCCCGCGCCCGGACAGCGTCTTTCTGGCGTCGCTGGCCGGCTCGCCGCGCGTCGAGCCGGTGCTGCTCGGCCAGGACAGCCCGGCGCTGATGACGCACACCTCCGGCACCACCGGCATCCCCAAGCTGGTGGTGCACACCGCGCGGTCGCTGCGCGGGCGCTGGATGCCGCAGGCGCGGCTGGCCTCGCTGATCCGCGACCGGGAGACGTACGCGGTGCACGTGTCGTTCGTCCACTCGCGGATGTTCATGGCGCTCGCGGTGGCGCTGCCCAAGGGCATGCCGCTGGTGGTGGTCGACCACGGCGCGCCGCAGGACGTGGCGCCGCTGTTCGCGAAGGTCCGGCCCGGGTTCGTCGAGACCCACCCCAACTCGTACATGGAGTGGGAGGAGCTGGTCGACCACCCGCTCAAGCCGCTGTCCAACGTGAAGTACTTCAGCGGCACCTTCGACGCGATCCACCCGCCGACCATGGCCAAGCTGATGTCGGCCTCGCGCCGCGCCAACCCGCTGTTCTTCCAGTTCTACGGGCAGAGCGAGTGCGGCCCGCTGACCGGCCGCTGGTACACCCCGAAGAACATCCACAAGGCGAACGGCCGCTGCCTGGGCTTCCCGATCCCCGGCGTCACCCATGTGCGGGTGGTGCCGCAGAACGACCGGCCGATCAGCAAGCAGAACCCCGGCCTGATCGAGGTGCGCTCCCCCGGCCGCGCGGTCGGCTACCACGCCGAGGAGGAGCGGTACGAGAAGGAGCTGCACGACGGCTGGTGGCGCACCGGCGACGTCGGCTACCGCACCCGGCTGGGCTGCGTGCACCTGCTGGACCGGCTGGTCGACGTGATCCCGACGATCGACTCCACGCTGGAGGTCGAGGACACCGTGCTGGGCCGGCTGCCCGAGCTGATCGAGCTGGTGCTGGTGCCCGGGCCCGACCGCGAGCCGCTGCCGGTGGTGTGCACCAAGAACGACGAGCCGCTGGACCGCGGCCGCTGGCGGGACGCGGTGCGCGACTTCCCGGACATGGCGGAGCCGGTCCAGATGTCGCTGTCGGAGCTGCCGCGCACCGCGACGATGAAGGTGCAGCGGGTCGCGCTGGCCCGCCGGCTCAACGCCGCGGCCGGCGCCTCCGCTTCCGGCGACGCCGGCGCCGCCTCCGACGCGTCGGGCAGCCGCGCATGACCGGGCCCGACGACACCGAGGTGCTGGTCGTCGGGGCCGGTCCGGTCGGCCTGTTCGCCGCCTGCGAGCTGCTGCGGCGCGGCGTGCGGGTGCGGATCATCGACCGGGCGGAGCAGCCCGCCGACCAGCCGCGGGCGCTCGCGCTGTGGCCGCGCGCCCTGGACATCCTGGCCGACCTGGGGATCGGCGAGCGGCTGCACCGCGCGTCGATCCCGGTGGCCGGCTTCCGCTACTACTCGCTCGGCAAGGAGCTGGCGGACTTCGCGATCCCGGCCTCCCTGCAGGCCCGCCACCTGCCGCAGCCGCACACCGAGCGGCTGCTCACCGAGCGGCTGCACGAGCTGGGCGGAAAGGCCGAACACGGCGTGCGGCTCCTGGACTTCGACGACCTGGACTTCGGCGGCCGGATCGACGCCACCGACGGGGTGACCGCAGTCGTCACCCAGAACGGCTCCGACCTGGAGCGGATCAGGGCGCGCTTCGTGATCGGCGCGGACGGCGCGTCCAGCATCGTGCGCCGGCTGATCGGGGCGGGCTTCGAGGGCAGCACCTACGAGCTGGCGTTCGCGCTGGTGGACGCGCGGGTGGACGGCGAGCTGCCGGCCGACCGACTGCTGTACTACCAGGCCCCGACCGGCACCCTGATGATCGCGCCGCTGCCCGACCGGGTCTTCCGCATCCTCGCGGTGATCCCCGGCGGCGCGCCGGCCGGCCACCGGGTGACCGTGGAGGCCATGCAGGAGCTGCTGGACGCGCGCGGCCCCGGCGGGGTGACCATCACCGAGCCGGTGTGGCAGACCGTCTACCGGGTGCACGCCCGGCAGGCCACCGAGTACCAGCGCGGCCGGGTGTTCCTGGCCGGCGACGCGGCCCACGTGCACAGCCCGGCCGGCGGCCAGGGCATGAACAACGGCATCCAGGACGCGTACAACCTGGCCTGGAAGCTCGCCGCGGTGCTGCGCGGGCAGTCGCCGTCGTCGCTGCTCGCGGAGTACACCGCCGAGCGGCGCGCGGCCACCGACCGGATCATCGCCGACACCGACCGGCAGACCAGGGCCTGGATGGCGAACACCCCGGCCCGGATCACCGTGCGCGACGCCGCCTTCCGCGCCGCCGACCGCTCCGGCCTGGTGCCGCGGCTGGTCTTCCCGGTGATGGCCGGGCGGCGGGTGCGCTACGAACCGGTGCGCGCGACCCAGCGGCCCGGCGGCCGGGCCGCGTGCGAACTGCTCGGCCGCGCCCCGGGCCGGCTGCGCCCCGGCATGGTCTTCCCGCGCGACCTCGCCCTCGCGCACGGCTTCGCCGGGCCCGACGCCCAGCCCTCGGGCTGGACGCTGGCGACCGTGCCGCCCGCGGTGCGCGCGGCGGCCTGGTCGGCGCGGCTGGCGGAGCTGACCGAGGGCCGCCCGGTGCGCACGGTACGGCTGCCGCGCGCGGCAGCCCTGTCGGCCACCGGCTGCGGGCGCGGCGGCTACCACCTGGTGCGGCCCGACGGGCACATCGCCGCGCACGGCCACCTGGACGACCTGGAGCACCTGGCGGCGGAGCTGGAGCTGGTCCTGCCGCGGAAGGCGCCGCAGGACCCGGCGGCGGAGCCGGCCGCGGTCCGGGCCGCGGGCCCGGCGGACCAGGCGGACCAGGCGGCGGACGGGGGGACGCGGTGAGCGGCGGCCGGCCGGACCCGGACCGTGCCGCGGCCGCGCCGCGGGTCGCGGTGGCCTACCACTCGGGGTACGGCCACACCGAGGTGCTCGCGGACGCGGTGCGGGCCGGCGCGCAGGAGTCCGGCGCGCTGGTCCGCACCGTCGCGGTGGAGTCGATGACGGACGCGGACTGGGAGTTCCTGGACGCCGCGGACGGGATCGTGTTCGGCACGCCCACCTACATGGGCGCCGCCGCCGCGGCCTTCCAGGCGTTCGCCGAGGCGACCTCGCCGCGCTGGTCGCGGCGCGCCTGGGACGGCAAGGCGGCGGCCGGCTTCACCGTCTCCGGCGCCAAGAGCGGCGACAAGCTCAACACCCTCCAGGCGCTGTCGGTGCTGGCCGCGCAGCACGGCATGGTGTGGGTCAGCCTCGGCCTGCTGCCCGGCTGGAACTCCTCCACCGCCTCCGAGCACGATCTGAACCGGCTCGGCTTCTACCTCGGCGTCGGCGCGCAGGCCAACGTCGACGAGGGCGCCGAGGCGGTCACCAAGGCCGACGCGGAGACGGCCCGCCACCTCGGGGCGCGGATCGCGTCGGTGGCCGCGGCGCTGGCGGCGGCGCGCGGCTGACCGGCGGGGCCCGGGGCCGCGGAGCCCGGGTCCGACGCGAAGGGGGGCCCGCACCTGACGGTGCGGGCCCCCCTTCGTGGTCAGCGGGCGGCGGCGCCGCTCTCGACGTACTTCTTGATGCCCTCGACCGAGACCCGGGCCTCGTCGGACAGCTTGGCGTTCCACTCGCGCACGAAGCGCGCCCGGCCGGCGTCGTCGAGGTTCTCGAAGATCTTGGTCAGGCCCTCGGTGAGGCGGCCGAGGCGGTAGTGGTGGACCAGGGTCGAGCCGCCGCCGGGGCCGGCTCGATCTCGTAGGACCACACGCTCTCCTGGCGGCCGCGCGCGCTGTTGAGGACCACCCAGCGGAAGACCTTGCCGGGCACCGCCTCGACCACCTCGGACTCGGTCTGCCAGGGGCCGCGGATCACCGGCGCCCAGGGGACCACCTCGGTGCTGCGCAGGTTGTCGCCGCGGAAGATGGAGCCGACCTGGCCCGGCTCCCCCACGACCCACTCGCCGCCCTTGCACTCCGGGCTCCACTCGCCGCTGCGCGGCAGGTCGCTGACCACGTCGTACAGCTCCTGCGGGCTGGCGTCCACGTGGATCTCGGCGCGCACCAGGAACGTGGTCGGGTGCTGGCCGGTCCCGGCCTCGGTCTGCGTCATGGCACTTCCCTCTTCTCGACTCATGGCATGGCGGTTGTCAGCGATGGGTGCGGGCCGCCGCGGGCGCGCCCCAGGGGCGAACGCTCACGCGGCGGTGAAGTCACGCGCGCCGTGCACCCAGTCGACCTTGCGGTAGAGGTCGTCGGCGGACAGCGCGGAGAGCATCGCGTTGCGCTCCTTGGCCGCGACGCCCTCCGGGTGGTAGACCTGCCGGCCCATCTCCCGGGCGATCCACTGGGCCTTGGCGGTGCGCGCGCGGCGCGCGTCGTTGTACGCGGTCAGCCGGGCCGGCACCGCGGCGGCCGGGCCGTCCAGCAGGTCGCCGAGCAGCACCGCGTCCTCCAGCGCCATGCAGGCGCCCTGCGCCGCGTACTGGAGCATCGGGTGCGCGGCGTCGCCGAGCAGCGCCACCCGGCCGTCGGTCCAGCCGTCCACCGGGTCGCGGTCGCACAGCACCCAGCTGCGCCAGTCGGCGCCCAGCTCCAGCAGCCGCCGGGCGATGGCGCCCAGGCCAGGGAAGGCGCCGAGGACCAGGTCGCGCGCCACCGGCACCCCGGCGACCGCCTCGGTGGCGCCGTCGTCGCGGGTGGCGGCCAGGTTCAGGTCCCGGCCGCCGCTGATGGGGTAGTGCACGAAGTGCCACTTGGGCCCGGCCCACAGGGTGACCGCGTCCGAGCGCAGCTCCCGCGGGACGCGCTCCATCGGGATCACCGAGCGGTAGATGGTGTGGCCGGACACCCGCGGCTCACCGTCGCCCACCAGCCGGGCGCGGACCGCCGAGCGGATGCCGTCCGCGCCGATCAGCGCGTCCGCCTCGACCCGCCCGCCGCCGGCGAGTTCGGCCACCGCGACCTCGCCGTCCTGGCGGTAGCCGGTGACCGCCGCGCGGGTGCGCAGCTCGACGTCCGCGGCGGCCCGGCAGGCGGCCAGCAGCGGCCGGTAGAGGTCGGTGCGGTGGACGACGGCGTACGGGTTGCCGTAGCGCTCGCGGTACGCGCCGGTGAGCGGCATGGCGGTGATGGTCTCGTCGGTGGTGCCGTCCATCAGGCGCAGTTCGCCGATGAAGACCGCGAGGTCGCGCACGTCGGCGCCGACGCCGAGCCGGTCCAGGGCGTGGAAGGCGTTGGGTGCGAGCTGGATGCCGGCGCCCAACTCGGTGAAGTCCTCGTTGCGCTCCAGCACGGTGACCCGGTGGCCGCGGCGGGACAGGGCGAGCGCGGTGGCCAGGCCGCCGATGCCGCCGCCCGCGACGGCGACGTGCAGCGGCGAGGGCGTGGCCGCCGGGGGCGCGGAGCGCCCCGAGCGCTCGGCGGGCCCCAGGGGCTCGGCGGGCCCCAGGGGCTCGGCGGGCCCCAGGGGCTCGGCGGGCTCGAAGGGCCGGGCGGGCTCGAAGGGCCGGGCGGGCTCGAAGGGCCGGTCGCGCTCAGCGGGCTCAGCGGGCTCGGGGGCGGGGGACGAGGGGGACGTGCCGGGCGCTGTCATGACGACTCCGTGGGCCGGTCCAGGTCCGGGCGCAGCAGCAGCCTGCGGCCGGACAGTTCGCGTTTCTCCATCCGCCGGTGGGCGTCGGCGGCCGTGCTCAGCGGGGCCCGCTCGACCGCGCGCGGGCGCAGCCTCCCCGCCGCCGCCAGCCGGTTGATCGCGACCGAGGCGGCGGCGAGTTCGGCGGTGGTGGCGTGCGAGATGACGAAGCCGAGGATCGCCGCGTCCTTCATGTAGAAGGGGCCGACGGGCAGTTCGGGGCGGGCGGCGACGCCGGCCAGCAGCACGATCCGGCCGCGCGGCGCCAGCAGCGGGACCGCGGCGGCCAGGTCGTTGGCGCCGAAGCAGTCCAGCCACACGTCGATCCGGTCGCTCTCGGTGCGGGCCAGCTTCTCGGCCAGCTCCGGGTCGCGGTAGTCGTGCACCACGGCCGCGCCCAGCGAGCGGACGTGGCCGGCGTCGGCGGCCGAGGCGGTCGCCACCACCCGGGCGCCGGCCTCGACGGCCATCACCACCGCGGCCGAGCCGACGTTGCCGCCGGCGCCCGCGACGAACACCGTCTCGCCGGGCAGCACCCTGGCGTGGGTGAACAGCGCGAGGTAGGCGGTGCCGCCCGGGTGGACCACCGCCACCAGCTGCTCCGGGTCGGTCCCCGCGGGCACCGGATAGAGCCGGTCGGCCGGCACCGCGGCCTGCTCGGCGGCCGGGCCCTGCCGGCCGCCGTGGCCGAGGCTGTTGGACCACACCAGGTCGCCGACGGCGAACCGGGTCTCGGCCGGCGGCACGGCGGCCACCGTGCCGACCAGGTCGCGGCTGATCACGTGCGGGAAGGACAGCGGGGTGCGGAACACCCCCGAGCGCACGAAGGTGTCGACCGGGTTGACGGTGGTGGCGATGACGTCGACCAGGACGTCGGTGGGTCCCGGCACCGGCGCCGACAGGTCGCCGTAGCGGATGTCGTCGGGTGTCCCGAGGTGCTCGATGTAGGCCGCTCGCATGCTCGCCAGCCTGGCACCGGGGCGGCGCGCGGCCGCGCAAACCACGCGAGGGTCTGTCAGGTCAGGCCCCGGACCTGCCGGGACTTGACGGATCATCGCCGTCCCCCTTGGCCGCGCGCGGGGCCGCGCTGACACGATCCGGGACGCATCGAGTCGGGTCGTCCGACCGTCACAGGGGAGTCCCATGACCGAGAGTCCCAAGACCGAGAGCTGCGTCGAGATCTGCGTCGTCGGCGCCGGTCCGCGCGGCCTGTCCGTGCTGGAGCGGCTGTGCGCCCGGGAGCGCGCCCGGCCCTCGCGCGGCGCCGTCATCGTGCACCTGGTCGACCCCCGGCCGCCGGGCGCGGGCCAGGTCTGGCGCACCGACCAGTCGCGGCACCTGCTGATGAACACCGTCGCCTCGCAGGTGACCGTCTACACCGACGACAGCGTCGGCATCGAGGGCCCGATCGTGCCGGGCCCGAGCCTGTACGAGTGGGCGCGGGCGCTGGCCGTCGCCGATCCGGTGTCCGGCGCGGCGTCGGGCACGGCAGCGGGCACGGCAGCGGGCACCGCGTCCGACGAGCCGTCCGTCGGCCCGGCTCCCGGCGACGGCGTCGGCGTCGGCGTCGGCGTCGGCGGGTCGGGCTACGACGAGGAGGCCGTCGCCGAGGCGCAGTTGCTCGGCCCGGACGACTACCCCTCGCGGGCGCTGTACGGCCGCTACCTCGCGGACAGCTTCGCGGCCATCACCGCCGCCGCGCCCGCCCACATGAAGATCCACGTGCACCGCTCGCGCGCGGTGGCGCTGTCGGACCTGCACGGCGTGCCGGGCGGCCCGCAGGGCGTACGGCTGGAGGACGGCACCCGGCTGCACGACCTGGACGCGGTGGTGCTCGCGCAGGGCCATGTGGCGGCCAGGCTCTCGCCGTTGCAGGAGCGGACCGCGGCGCTGGCCCGCATCCACTACCTGACGTACGTCACCCCGAGCAACCCGGCCGACGTCGACCTCAGCGGCATCGCGCCCGGTCAGAACGTGCTGCTGCGCGGCCTCGGGCTCAACTTCTTCGACTACATGGCGCTGTTCACGCTCGGCCGCGGCGGCGTCTTCGAGCCGCACCCGGACGACCCGCGGCGGCTGGCCTACCGCGCCTCGGGCCGCGAGCCGAAGCTGTTCGCCAGCTCCCGGCGCGGCGTGCCGTACCACGCCCGCGGCGAGAACCAGAAGGGCCCGTACGGGCGGTACACCCCGCGGCTGCTGACGCCGGAGCGCATCGCGGCGCTGCGGGCGCGGCACCGCGACGGCGAGCGGGTGCGGTTCACCGCCGACGTGTGGCCGCTGATCTGCGGCGAGGTGGAGAGCCACTACTACGGCACGCTGCTGCGCGCCCGCGGCCACGCCGAGGACGCCGAGCGGCTGACCGCGCGGTACCTGACCGCCGCGCCGGGCCAGGAGCGGGACGCGCTGCTGGAGGTCTACGGGATCGGCGCGGACGAGCGCTGGGACTGGGAGCGGCTGACCGACCCGGTCGGCGGCCGGACCTTCGCCGACCGCGCGCAGTTCCAGGAGTGGCTGGTCGGGTACCTGGCCGCGGACGCCGACGCCGCCCGCGCGGGCAACGTCGAGGGTCCGCTGAAGGCCGCGCTGGACGTGCTGCGCGACCTGCGCAACGAGATCCGGCAGGTGGTCGACCACGGCGGGGTGGACGGCGACTCGCACCGCGACGACCTGGAGGGCTGGTACACCCCGCTCAACGCGTTCCTGTCCATCGGCCCGCCGGTGCGCCGCATCCTGGAGATGCGCGCGCTGGTCGAGGCGGGCGTGCTGCAGCTGACCGGTCCGGGCAGCCTGATCCGCTTCGACCCGGCCGACCCGTCGTTCGTCGCGCAGTCCTCGGTGGTCCCGGGTCCGCCGGTACGGGCCAGGGCGCTGATCGAGGCGCGGCTGCCGGACACCGATCTGCGGCGCACCGAGGACCCGCTGCTGCGGCACCTGCTCAACACCGAGCAGGCGGCGCCGTACCGGATCGCGACCGGCGGCGGCCCGGCGTACGAGACCGGCGGCCTCGCGGTCGGCGAGCGGCCGTACCGGCTGCTGGACGCGCGCGGCCGGGAGCACCCGCGGCGGTTCGCGTACGGCGTGCCGACCGAGTCCGTGCACTGGGTGACGGCGGCCGGCATCCGACCGGGCGTGGACTCGGTGACGCTCGGCGACTCCGACGCCATCGCGCAGGCGGTGCTGAGCCTGCCGGTGGCCAGCCAGGTGCCGGCCGCGGTCAGGTCGCGCGGCCTCGACGCCGGCCTGGACGCCGATCTGACGGCGGCCCTGGCGCCCGGCCTCGCGGACGTGATCGTGTGAGCACCCCGGCCGCCCGCCGCCCGGCGGCCCCGCGGCCCGGCGACCGCGTACTCGCCGACCCCCTGCTCGTCGATCCCGTGCTCGTGGACGCCGGGCTGCTGTCGCCGGTGCGGGCCGGGACCGCGGCCGAGGCGGCGGTGAGCGACACGGCGTGGCTGCGGGCGATGCTCGACGCGGAGGCCGCGCTGGCGCGCGCGCAGGCGCGACTCGGCGTGGTGCCGCCGTCGGCGGCCGAGGCGATCGGCGCGGCGGCCCGGGCCGGTTCACTGGACCTGCGCGCCCTGGCGCTGGCCGCGCGGGAGACCGCGAACCCGGTGGTCGGCCTGGTGCAGGCGCTGACCCGGGAGGTCGCCGCCCGCGACCCGGCCGCGGCGCCCTACGTGCACCGCGGCTCGACCAGCCAGGACGTGCTGGACACCGGCGCGATGCTGGTGGCCGACCGCACACTGCGGATCGTACGGGCCGACCTGCTGGACGCCGCGCGGTCGCTGCGCGCGCTCGCCGAGCGGCACCGCGACACCCCGATGACCGGCCGCACGCTGGCGCTGCACGCGGTGCCGACGACGTTCGGGCTGAAGGCCGCGGGCTGGCGGCGGTCGCTGCTGGACGCGGTGGCCCGGATCGACCGGTTGCTGGACGGCGGGCTGCCGGTGTCGCTGGGCGGCGCGGCGGGCACGCTGGCCGGCTACGTCGAGTACGCCCGCGTGGACGGCTGGTTCGGTGCGGCGGCGCGCACCGACCCGGACCACCCCGCGGTGGACCCGGGCGCGTACGCGGACGCGCTGGCCGAGGCGTTCGCGGCGGAGACCGGGCTGGCCCGGCCGGCGCTGCCCTGGCACGCGCTGCGCACGCCGTTCGCGGACCTGGCCGCCGCGCTCGCCCTCACCGCGGGCGCGCTCGGCAAGATCGCGGTGGACGTGCAGGCGCTGGCGCGTACCGAGGTCGGCGAGGTGGCCGAGCCCGCGGGCGGCGCGGGCCGCGGCGCGTCCTCGGCGATGCCGCACAAGCGCAATCCGGTGCTGGCCACGCTGATCCGCAGTGCGGCGCTCCAAGTGCCGGTGCTCGCCGCGGGGTTGACGCAGTGCCTGCTCGCGGAGGACGAGCGCTCGGCGGGCGCGTGGCACGCCGAGTGGCAACTGCTGCGCGAGCTGCTGCGGTTGACCGGCGGCGCGGCCCGTACCGGGGCCGAGCTGGCGGCGGGCCTGGAGGTGCGCGCCGACCGGATGCGCGCCAACCTCGGCCTGACCGGCGGCCAGGTGGTCTCCGAGCGGATCGCCGCGGTGCTGGCGCCGGTGCTCGGCCGGGCGGCGGCCAAGCAGGTGCTGAGCGAGGCGTCGGCGCGGTCCGCCGCCTCGGGTCTGCCGCTGGCCGAGGTGCTGGCCGGACGCCCCGAGCTGGCCGGGCGGCTCACCACGGCCGAGCTGGACCGGCTGTGCGACCCGGCCGGCTACACCGGCGCGGCCCCCGCCCTGGTCGACCGCGCCCTGGCCGACCGCGCCCTGGCCGACCGCGATCCGGCCGACCTCGATCCGGCCGGGACGGCCGACGCGCCGCTCTGACCTGCGCCGTCACCGCGCACGTCCCGATAGCACTTCAGATATTTCAGTGACTAAGATACATTGTGGATTGAATGCATCGCGGTCAAGCCTCCCTGCGCGCGGTGACGGTCCGCGGTGGGGTGAACACGGAACCGACCTCTAGGGAGATTCGTCATGACCAACGGCAGCCTGGGCAGCGCTCCCCGGCAGCGCAGCGTGCCCGACGGCGTCATCGACTTCTCGATGATGTACTTCTCGCACGACGCCTTCACCCGCGACCTGCGGCGGCTGACCGCCGCCGCGACCGCCGGCCGGCCGGCGAGCAGCCGGTGCGCAACGGCTGGGCGACCTTCAAGCACCAGCTGCACGTCCACCACGTCGGCGAGGACGTCACCCTGTGGCCGCCGCTGCGGGAGAAGATCACCTCCCCGGCGGAGATCGGGGTGCTCGACCTGATGGAGGCCGAGCACGGCAGGATCGACCCGCTGCTCGCCTCGATCGACGCCGTGCTGGGCTCCGGCGCCGGCGGCGGCGAGCAGCTGGTGGCCGAGGTCCGGGAGCTGGCCGACGCGCTCGGCGCGCACATGGAGCACGAGGAGGACCGGGCGCTGGCGCTGGTGGAGACCCACCTCGGCCAGGCCGGCTGGGACCACTACACCGACTACATGCGCAAGACCAACGGCCTCAAGGGCGGCGGCGCGTATCTGGCGTGGCTGCTGGACGACGCGCCCGAGGCGACGGTCAAGCACGTGCTGGGGCTGCTGCCCCCGCCGGTACGGGTGCTGTACCGGCGGGTGTTCCAGCCGCGCTACGCCCGCACCCCGCGCTGGACGACCGGCTGAGCCGGACCGTCGCCGGTCGCCGCGCCGTCCGCTCCGGCAGCGGTGACCAGTTCGGTCAGCACCCCGTGGCAGTCCTTGGGGTGCAGGAAGTTGATCAGCGAGCCGCGCGAGCCGGGCCGCGCGGCCGGGTACACCGACCGCACCCCCCGGTCCCGCGCGGCCGCGGTCGCCGCCTCCACGTCCGCGGTGCCGAAGGCGATGTGGTGCACGCCCTCGCCGTGCTTGGCGAGCCAGTCGGCGACCGCGCCGCCCTCGCCGTACGGCTCCAGCAGCTGGATCCACTGCGCGCCGCCGTCGTCGGTGCCGCCGACCCGCAGCATCGCCTCGCGTACGCCCATCTCCGCGCTGCTCTCGACGCTCGCCACGGTGAACCCATAGGTGCGGCAGTAGAAGTCCGCGGTGGCGTCCAGGTCGAAGCAGGCGATCCCGATGTGGTCGATTCTGGTGAGCATGGCGGCCTCTCGTCGGTCACTCGTGCGTCAGGTGGTCGTCCCTGCGCACGATCGTGTCCGGCCCCGGCGCCGCCGGGCCAGCGGCGGCCCGCCGATATGTCAGGTGCTCCGCGGCCGCGCCGGGAACGCGGAAGGGCGCCGTGCGGCGGGACCCCACGGGAAGGGTCCCGGCCGCGACGGCGCCCCGGTCACGCACGCCCGCGGCGCACCCGGCGGGTCCGCCGGGGGCACGGGCGCGTCACGCGGCGCGACGGCCCGCGTCCGCCGGCGCGGTCAACGCGCGACGGCCCGCGTCCGCGTGTGCGGTCAACGCGCGACGGCCCGCGTCCGCCGGCGCGGTCACGCCTCGCGTCCCGCGATCGCCTCCGCCGCCGCCTCGCCGCACACCCGCGCCGCGCCGTGCGTGGCGATGTGCAGCGCGCCGATCGGCGGCGACTGCGGCACGCCCATCTCGACCACGATCGTGGACGGGCGGGCGGCGACCAGCGCGGCGAGCGCCTCGGCCATCCACGGGTGCCGGTGGGCGTCGCGGACCACCGCGACGATCCGCCGGTCGCCGGCCGCGGCCAGCACGGCCGAGGCGTCGGCGGCGCGGTACGTGCCGGTCTCGGTGCCCGGCAGCAGCCGGTCCAGCTCGGCCGCCACGCCCCACGGGGTGACGTCGCCGACCGCGATGTTCGCCTCCGGGGTGAAGGACGCCACGTACGGCGCCCCGGTGACCGGGGTGAAGGCGTCGCCGCGGGTGACCTTCAGCGCCCTGCGGGCCGCCTCCAGACCGACGTCGCAGCCGGGCACGATGCCCTGGGCGGCGTCGCGCTGCTCGGCGGCCCACGCCGCCAGCCGCCGCACCCGGGCCGCCGCGTCGGCCAGCCGCTCGGCGGGCAGCGAACCGTCGCGCACCGCCTGCACGATGGCGTCCCGCAGCATCAGCACCGTCTGCTCGTCGGACAGCCCGCCGCCGACGCAGATCGCGTCGCAGCCCGCGGCGAGCGCCATCACGGTGCCGCGCGCGATGCCGTACGCGGCGGAGATCGCCTGCATCTCGATGCCGTCGGTGATGACCAGGCCGTCGTAGCCGAGGCCGCCGGCCGACCGCGGGGCGCGCAGCAGGCCGCCCAGGATCGCCGGGCTGAGCGTGGCCGGCAGCTCCGGGTCGAGCGCCGGCACCAGGATGTGCGCGCTCATCACGACCTTCGCGCCGGCCGCGAGCGCGGCCCGGAACGGCACCAGTTCGCGCGCGTGCAGCGTCTCCAGGTCCACGTCGATCCGCGGCATCGCGTGGTGCGAGTCCACCGCGGTGTCCCCGTGCCCGGGGAAGTGCTTGACGCTGGCGGCCACGCCCGCGGACTGCAGCCCCTCGACGTAGGCCGCGGTGTTGCGCGCGACCAGCTCGGGGTCCGCGCCGAAGGAGCGCACACCGATGACCGGGTTGCCGGGGTCGGAGTTGACGTCGGCGGACGGCGCCCAGTCCAGGTTCACGCCGCACTCGGCGAGCCGGCGGCCGAGTTCGGCGGCCACCGCCCGGGTCAGCTTGACGTCGTCGACCGCGCCCAGGGCGAGGTTGCCGGGGAAGGACGAGCCGCCGTGCACTTCGAGGCGGGTGACGTCGCCGCCCTCCTCGTCGGCGGCGACCAGCAGGTCGGGGCTGACCTCCCGCAGCCGCGCGGTGAGCGCGGCGACCTGCTCGGGGGTCTGGATGTTGCGGGAGAACAGGGCGACCGCGCCCAGGCCCTCCTCCAGCCGGCGCAGCACCCAGTCCGGCGCGGTGGTGCCGCGGAAGCCGGGCTGCAGGACGGTGAGCGCGTCGCGGGTCAGGCTCCGCGCGGTGGTGTCGACGGTAATGACGGTCATCCCTTCACCGCACCGGCAGTCAGGCCGGCGGCAACCTTGCGCTGGACCAGGAGGAAGAAGAACACCACGGGCAGGGCGATCAGGATCGAGCCGGCCATCAGCGCGCCGTAGTCGGTGCCGCGCTGTCCGGTGAACTTCAGCAGCCAGATGCTGAGCGTGTACTTGTCGTTGTCCTGCAGCAGAACGTACGCGAACAGGTACTCGTTCCAGGCCGTCATCAGCGCGTAGATGGCGGTGGCGACCAGGCCGGGCGCGAGCAGCGGCAGCACCACCCGGCGGAAGGCGGCCATCTGGCCGCAGCCGTCGACCATCGCCGACTCCTCCAGCTCCCGCGGGATGTTGATGATGAAGCCGCGCAGCATCCACACCGAGAACGGCAGCGTGGAGGCGGCGTAGACGGCGATCACGCCCCAGTACTGGTTGAGCCCGCCCATGTCGTTGAGCTGGATGTAGATCGGCACCAGCATCGAGGTGGCCGGGATCATCTGGACCAGCAGCAGGGTGATCATCAGCCCGCGGCGGCCCCAGAACCGGAACCGGCCGATGGCGTAGGCCGCGAGCAGCCCGACGCCGATCGCGATGACCACGCTGAACACCGAGATGATCACGCTGCTCTTGACGTTGTCCCAGAAGTTGGGCATGTCCATCGCGCGCTTGAACTGGTCCAGCGTGACGGAGCTGGGGTAGAGCTTCTGGTGGTAGCTGAGGATCTCCTGGCTGGGCCGCAGCGCGGTGATGATCATCCAGTAGACCGGGAAGCCCATCACCACGAAGACGCCCAGGCCCAGCAGGTTCCAGCCGGCCCTGCTCTTCTTCTTGGTGTGGTAGACCCTGGGGGCCTCGGCGGCGGGGGCCGCGGTGTCGGCTGCCGTGCTCATTCGACCTCTCCGATCTTCAGGAGCTGGCGCAGGTAGTACACGGAGAAGCCGGAGAGCAGGATCACCGTGATGATGGAGATCGCCGCGCTGCGGCTGTAGGAGTTGACGGTGAACGCCTGCACGTAGGAGTACAGGCCCAGCAGCTGGTAGTCCTGCTCGGGGATGTTGTTGCGCATCAGCAGGATCTGGCCGAGGACGCCGAAGTCCCAGATCACCGAGAGCGTGGTGGTCATCACGAACACCGGCTTGATCACCGGGAAGGTGACGAAGCGGAAGATCCCCAGTCCCCGGGCGCCGTCGATCCTGGCGGCCTCCTCCAGTTCCTTGGGGACCTGGGTGAGGGCGGAGTACAGGCTGATCGCGATGAACGGTATCGCTCCCCAGACCACCAGCACGCCGATGATGAACAGGCCGGTGGTGGGGTTGAGGAACCAGTTGTGCCCGGTCATGTCGACGCCGGGCAGCCGGGTGAGCAGCTGGTCGACCAGGCCGTAGTCGGAGTCGAACATGAACTTGAAGACCGAGGTCGACACCAGCAGCGGCATCGCCCAGACCACGATCATCACGCTGGTCATCATGATCCGCACCCAGTTGGACACCCGCTGCATCAGCAGCGCCACCAGCAGGCCCAGCAGCATGGTCGCGGCGACGCAGCCGGCCACGAAGACCACCGTGTGCAGCACCACGTGCCAGAACTGGCTGTCGCCCAGCACCGACTGGTACTGGTCGAAGCCGACCCACGGCGGCGAGGTGTGCATCCACAGATTGCCGCGGCGCTCGTCCTGGAAGGACAGGATCACCGTGTCGACCAGCGGGTAGCCGAGCACGCCGGCCATGATGACCAGCGCGGGCGCGACGAGCAGGAACGGCAGGCTTCTGCTCTGCCGGTTCCTTCTGACCCGGCCCCGGCCTCTGGCCGAGGGACCGGACGGGACCGGCGGGGAGGCAAGCGGGCGTCCTCCGGTCACCGGCTCGGTGGCATGCGTGTCGGCGGCACTCATCTGCGCTGACCTTTCTTCGGTGTCATGCCGGGATACCGGGGCGGGCGGCCCGCAGCAGCGGACCGCCCGCCTCCGATGGCCAACGCCTGGTCAGGAGGCGTTGTTGATCAGCGAGTTGATCTTGTCGTCGGCCGCCTTGGTGGCGTCCGCGACGGACTTGCCCTTGAGGATGTCCAGCAGCATCGTCTTGAGGATGCCCTGCTTCTCGATGGCCGCCCAGCCCGGTGCGATCGGGGTGAACCAGGCGTCCGGCACCGCGTTGGCCGCGGCGGCGGTGGCCGGGTCGGCCTTCATCGGCTCCAGCTGCGTGGTGTTGTTGGGCAGCGTCGCCTTGGCGACCAGCGCGGCCTCGTTCTTCTCGTCGGTGTAGTCGGCGATGAACTCCTTGGCCAGGTCCTGCACCTTGGACTTGCTGATCACCGCGAGGTCGGAGCCGCCGATGAAGGAGGGCAGCGCCTTGCCGTTGGGGCCGGGCATGGTCGCGGTCTTGATCGCGTCCTTGAGCTTGGCGTTGCCGGTCGGCGGGGTGACGACCGAGCCGGCCTCCCAGCCGTTGCCGTAGATCACGCCGGCCTTGCCGTGCGCCATCACGTTGGCGTGGTCGGCCTCGTCCTTGGTCTGGTCGCCGTGGTTGTACTTCTTGACCAGGTCGATGAAGTGCTGGATGCCCTGCTGCGCCTGCGGGGTCTCCAGGCTGGCGGTCCACTTGGTGCCGTCGGTGGTGGCGATCGCGCCGCCGTACGCCTTGACGTACGACATCGCGGCGTACCAGTACTGGCCGGGCAGGTACAGCGGCGAGTACGTCTTGTCGCTGCCCTTCTTCGCCTCGATCTTGTCCAGCGCGGCGGTCAGCGCGTCCTCGGTGGCCGGGAACTGGTCCGAGCCGGTGCCGGCCTTGAAGTCGTCGGCGTTGTAGATCGCGACGCGGGCGCCGGCGTAGTAGGGCACGCAGTAGAGCTTGCCCTGGTAGGTGCAGGTGTCCTCAAGGCCCTTGATCCAGGTCGCGGAGTTGGCGAACTGCGACTTGTCCACCGGCGCGAGGGCGCCGTTGAGGATGTACGTCATGGTCTCGGTGTTGCCCAGCTCGACCACGTCGGGGGCGCTGGAGCCGGCCAGGGCCGCGTCCAGCTTCTGGACCTTGTCGCTCCACTGCTGGTACTGGATCTTCAGGTTGACCTTGGGGTACTTGGCCTTGAACTGGGCCGTGGTGTTCTTGACCAGCTCGGGCCAGGCGGTCTGCGACTCCGCCATCAGCCAGACCGTCACCGTGCCGGTGCGGTCGGCCGGCTTCTCGGCCGACTTGTCGTCCTTCTTGTCCGACCCGCCACAGGCCGCGACACCGGCGATCATGGTCGCGACGCCGACCGCCGCGATGAGCTTGCGCTTCACGCCACCCTCCTCAGGATGCCCGAAACTCCCCCACCGCCCGAAATGCCGGCTGTCGCGCGACATGCGGCAACCGCGTCCTGCTCGTGGGTCTTGGGACTGGTCCACTTCCCCGGGCTTAATGGTTTAGACCAGTACGGGGAGCTTGGCCTAGACCTTTGGGGGTGTCAAGGGTGTATAAGAACACCCGTCGGGTCTGTTATCGGACCGACACCTGAGAGGGATCAGCCACCGACCGCCTCCCTCGGCCAGGGCAGCGCGTGCCACCATGTGAGCCGCAATCAACGGGAGGAAGCCGGTGACGGCAGCACGACAGCAGTCGGGAGTGAACGTCATGGACAGCGACGCGGGCACAGCGGCCGAGGCCACCGGGACCGGCACCGCGGGCCGCACCGCGCGCGTGCCCAAGTACTACCGGCTCAAGCGGCATCTGCTGGACATCACGCAGACCATGCCCCCCGGCACCCCGGTGCCGCCGGAACGCACCCTGGCCACCGAGTTCGACACCTCGCGCACCACCGTCCGGCAGGCGCTGCAGGAGCTGGTGGTCGAGGGCCGGCTGGAGCGCATCCAGGGCAAGGGCACCTTCGTCGCCAAGCCCAAGGTCTCCCAGGCGCTGCAACTGACCTCGTACACCGAGGACATGCGGGCCCAGGGGCTGGAACCGGCCTCCCAGCTGCTGGACATCGGCTACATCACCGCCGACGACCGGCTGGCCGGGCTGCTGGACATGAAGCCCGGCGGCCGGGTGCTGCGGATCGAGCGGCTACGGCTGGCCAACAGCGAGCCGATGGCCATCGAGACTACCCACCTGTCGGCCAAGCGCTTCCCGGCGCTGCGCCGCAGCCTGGCCAAGTACACCTCGCTGTACACCGCGCTGGCCGAGGTCTACGACGTGCGGCCGGCCGAGGCGGAGGAGACCATCGAGACCTCGCTGGCCACCCCGCGCGAGGCGGGGCTGCTGGGCACCGACGTCGGCCTGCCGATGCTGATGCTCTCCCGGCACTCGATCGACACCACCGGCGAGCCGGTGGAGTGGGTCCGCTCGGTCTACCGCGGCGACCGCTACAAGTTCGTCGCCCGCCTCAGCCGCCCCACCGACTGACGCCCGCGGCGCCGGCCCCGCCGGCCCCACCGGCCCTGGCGTCCCCGCCGGCCTCCGGGGACTCACACCCGCACAGGTAGTGACGCCCGTCCGCCCCGTCCCCTAGATTCCTTGGGCACCGAGATCAAGGTCGGCCACGGTCGACCAGGTCACCGCAAGGTCGCTCTAGGGGACGGAGCAGCACGCATGCCGGAAGAGACACCGCCGCAGACCGCCACACCGCCCGGTGACGCCGGGCCGGCCGCACCGCCCGTGGTCACCGTGCCACGGGTGCTGGCCGGCGTGTGCCTGGTCATCCCGCTCGTCGCCCTGCTGTGGGTGGACTCCTACGCGCGGATGACCCCCCGGTTCATCGGCATCCCGTTCTTCTACTGGTACCAGATCGCCTGGGTCCCGGTGGCCGCGGCGCTCACCTACACCGCGTACCAGCTCGTCCTGCTCGACGAGCGGCACCGCAAGGCCGGAGGCTCCCGGTGAACAACGACGTCAACGGCGTCGCGCTCGGCGTCTTCATCTTCTTCTTCCTCGCCGTCACCGTGATGGGCTTCCTCGCCGCCCGCTGGCGGCGCGCGGAGAACGCCCTGCACCTGGACGAGTGGGGCCTGGGCGGCCGCACCTTCGGCACCTGGGTCACCTGGTTCCTGCTCGGCGGCGACCTCTACACCGCCTACACCTTCGTCGCGGTGCCCGCGGCGATCTACGGCGCGGGCGCGGCCGGCTTCTTCGCGGTGCCGTACACGATCATCGCCTACCCGCTGGTCTTCCTCTTCCTGCCCCGGCTGTGGTCGGTCTCGCGCAAGCACGGCTACGTGACCTCCTCGGACTTCATCCGCGGCCGGTACGGCTCCAAGGCGCTGTCGGTGGCCGTCGCGCTGACCGGCATCGTCGCGACCATGCCGTACATCGCGCTGCAACTGGTCGGCATCCAGGCGGTGCTGGACGTGATGGGCGTCGGCGGCAGCGACTCCACCAACTGGTTCGTCAAGGACCTGCCGCTGCTGATCGCCTTCGGCGTGCTGGCCGCCTACACCTACTCCTCCGGGCTGCGCGCGCCGGCGCTGATCGCGTTCGTGAAGGACGCGCTGATCTACATCGTCATCGCGGTGGCGATCATCTACATCCCGTACAAGCTCGGCGGGTTCGACGGCATCTTCCACCACGCGCAGCAGGCGTACGCGGTGAAGAACCCGGCCACCGGCAAACCGCGCGGCTCGCTGGTGACCGCCCCGCAGGCGCAGTGGGCGTACGCGACCCTGGCGCTCGGCTCGGCGATGGCGCTCTTCCTCTACCCGCACTCGGTCACCGCGGTGCTCTCCGGCCGCAGCCGCAACGTGATCCGCCGCAACACCACGATCCTGCCGCTGTACTCGCTGATGCTCGGCCTGCTGGCGATGCTCGGCTTCATGGCGGTCGCCGACGGCGTCGGCAAGGGCATCAAGGGCTACAACGCCCAGCTGGCCATCCCGCAGCTGTTCGAGAACGTCTTCCCGTCCTGGTTCGCCGGCGTCGCGTTCGCCGCGATCGGCATCGGCGCGCTGGTGCCGGCCGCGATCATGTCCATCGCGGCGGCGAACCTGTTCACCCGCAACATCTACAAGGACCTGATCCGCCCGCAGGCCACGCCGAGCGAGGAGACCAAGGTCTCCAAGATCGTCTCCCTGGTGGTCAAGGTCGGCGCGCTGGTCTTCGTGCTGTCGATGGACAAGACGGTCGCGATCAACTTCCAGCTGCTGGGCGGCATCTGGATTCTGCAGACGGTGCCGACCATCGTGGGCGGCCTGTTCACCCGGTGGTTCCACCGCTGGGCGCTGCTGGCCGGCTGGGCGGCGGGCATGGCGTACGGCACGTGGAAGGCGTACGACCAGGCGAGCCCTACACAGTCGCACTTCGGCGGGAACTCGGCGAACATCCCCGGTCTGGACAAGATCGGCTACATCGGCATGACCGCCTTCGTGCTCAACCTCGCGGTGGCGGTGGTGCTCACGGTGGTCCTCGACCTCCTCAAGGCGCCGGCCGGCACGGACGAGACGTCCCGCGCGGACTACGTCACCGAGGTCGAGGAGGAGGCCGTCCCGGCCCCGGAGAAGGGCGAGCCCGGCGTCCCCGGCCTCCCCGAACCCGCGGGAGCTTGACCTGACCTGACAGTTCGACCCCGTCGCCCCTCGGGGGCTCAGCCGACCTGAGACGTCAACCCCCGAGGGGCGCGCCCCGATCCCCGGAACGCACGCCGGTAGGCGTGCGGGGTCGTGCCGGTCCACCGGGCGAAATGGTGCCGCAGCGTCGCCGCGTTGCCGAACCCCGCGCGGGAGGCGACCGCGTCGACGGTCTCGTCCGTCCCCTCCAGCAACTCCCGCGCCAGCAGCACCCGCTGCCCCAGCAGCCAGCGGTACGGCGTCGTCCCGGTCTCCTGCTGGAACCGCCGCGCAAACGTCCGAGGCGCCATGTGCGCGCGGGCCGCCAGCTCCTCGACCGTCACCTCGCGGTCCAGGTGGCGCTCCATCCAGCCCAGCACCCCGGCCACGGTGTCGTCCGCGGCGCGGGGCAGCGGCCGGGCGACGTACTGCGCCTGGCCGCCCTCGCGGTGCGGCGGTACGACCATCCGCCGGGCGATGCCGTTGGCCACCGCGCTGCCCTGCTCCTTGCGCACCAGGTGCAGGCACGCGTCGATGCCGGAGGCCGTGCCGGCCGAGGTGACCACGCCGGAGTCGTCCACGTAGAGCACGTCCGGCTCGACCCGGGCCAGCGGGTGGCGGGCGGCGAGCAGGTCGGCGTGCCGCCAGTGCGCGGAGCAGCGCCGCCCGTCCAGCAGCCCGGCCGCGCCCAGTGCGAAGACGCCCGAGCACACGCTGAGCACCGTCGCGCCGCGCTCCACCGCGCGGGTGAGCGCGTCCAGCATCCGGGGCGGGAAGTCCCGCCGCACGTACGCGTCGCCGGCCGGGACCGCGATCAGGTCGGCCTCCTCCAGCCGGTCCAGATCCTCGCCGACGGCCAGCTCGAAGCCGGCGTGGGTGCGCAGCCGGGAGCCCTCGGCGGAGACCACCGCGAAGTCGTAGACGGGCAGGCCGTCGTCGCTGCGGTCGAGGCCGAAGACCTCGCAGACGACGCCGAGTTCGAACGGGTGCACACCGTCGAGGAGCAGCACCGCGATGTTCTGCAGCATGGCTCCGAGGATGCCATGTGGCAGGATGTCGCGGTAGTACGACAGTCCTGCCACTGTCCCCGGGTCGGCGGCGCGAGCACGCTTGACCCATGACCGTTCTCCTGGACATCACGGCTCTGACCGTTCTCGCCGCCGCCCTCTCCGCCGTGCCGCTGCACGGCCTGCGCCACGAGGCCCGGATCACCCGGGAGATCCGGGCGGCCCGCGCGGCCCGCCAGGCGCACGCCGCCCGCCAGGCGCACGCCGCCGCGCGGGTCCCCGGGCCCGCCCACGCCGCCGCCGAGCCCCGACCGGCCCTTCCGGAAGCTGACACACCGACACAACAGACACAACATGTGGTGGTGCTTCGATAGCCGAACACAAGATGTATGCTCAACTCCGCTGCCCGCAGGGGAAGCCGGTGCGAATCCGGCGCTGCCCCGCAACGGTGAGCGGCAGGCGTCCCCGCACGCCTCCGCACAGCCCGATCGCCTGCCGGCGCCGCGCCCGACGCGTTCCCCGCGTCGACGCGCGCTTGTGTCCGGGCCTCGCGGATTGGGCCTGCGGACGCGGTGCCGCCTGCCCGCCCGCCGGGTGACGGCGCCCTGCCCGCTGCTCCCCTCCCGCGCGGCCGCCGCCGCGTACGAGGGAGAGAGCACCCATCGTGACCATCGCGCCCGCCGCAGCACCCGCTGGAGCGCCCAGCGGAACCGTCCACCGGACGGCGCCCCCTCCCCCGGCCGCCGAAACCGCCGCCGAACCCGGAACAGCCCCCGGGACAGCCCCCGGGAGCGGGGGCGCCCAGGCTCCCGCTCCCGGAACCGGTCCCGACGCCGCCCCCGACGCCGCCGGCAAGGCGCTGCTCGACGAGCTGCTCGCGTTGACCGCCGACCTGCCCGACGCCGACCCCGGCCGGGTCGCCGCCGCCGCGCTGCGCGGCCGCAGCGCGCACGCCGACGCCGCCGAACTGCGCGCGTTGGCCTGCGAGGCCGCGGCCGGCCTGATCGCCGAGGACCCGGCGTACTCGCGGCTCGCCGCGCGCCTGCTGACCCGTACGATCGCCGCCGAGGCGGCCGGCCAGGGCGCGGTGTCCTTCTCCGCGTCGATCGCGGTCGGCCACCGCGAGGGTCTGATCGCCGACCGCACCGCCGCCTTCGCCGAGCTGCACGCCGCGCGCCTGGACGCGCTGGTCGAGCAGGCGCTCGCCGACGGCGCCGACGACCGCTTCGGCTACTTCGGCCTGCGCACCCTGCACAGCCGCTACCTGCTGCGGCACCCGGTCACCCGGCAGGTCGTGGAGACCCCGCAGCACTTCCTGCTGCGGGTCGCGGCCGGGCTCGCCGAGGACGACTCCGCCCGCGCGGTCGACGAGGTCGCCGCGCTCTACCGGCTGATGAACCGCCTGGAGTACCTGCCCAGTTCGCCGACGCTGTTCAACTCCGGCACCCGGCACCCGCAGATGTCCTCCTGCTACCTGCTGGACTCGCCGCTGGACCGGCTGGACTCGATCTACGACCGCTACGCCCAGATCGCCCGGCTGTCCAAGCACGCCGGCGGCATCGGCCTGTCCTACTCCCGGATCCGATCGCGCGGTTCGCTGATCCGCGGCACCAACGGCCTGTCCAACGGCATCGTGCCGTTCCTGAAGACGCTGGACGCCTCGGTCGCGGCCGTCAACCAGGGCGGCCGGCGCAAGGGCGCCGCCGCGGTCTACCTGGAGACGTGGCACAGCGACATCGAGGAGTTCCTCGAACTGCGCGACAACACCGGTGAGGACGCCCGCCGCACCCACAACCTCAACCTCGCGCACTGGGTGCCCGACGAGTTCATGCGGCGGGTCGAGGCGGACCTGCCGTGGTCGCTGTTCTCGCCCGCCGACGTGCCCGAGCTGGTCGACCTGTGGGGCGCGGAGTTCGACGCCGCCTACCGCCGCGCGGAGGCCGCGGGCCTGGCCAGGAAGACCCTGCCGGCCCGGGAGCTGTACGGCAGGATGATGCGCACGCTGGCGCAGACCGGCCAGGGCTGGATGACGTTCAAGGACGCGGCCAACCGCACCGCCAACCAGACAGCGCGCCCCGGCCGCACCGTGCACTCCTCGAACCTGTGCACCGAGATTCTGGAGGTCACCGACGACTCCGAGACCGCGGTGTGCAACCTCGGCTCGGTCAACCTCGGTTCCTTCGTCACCCCCGAGGGCGACATCGACTGGGAGCGCCTGGACGCCACCGTGCACACCGCGGTGACCTTCCTGGACCGCGTGGTGGACATCAACTTCTACCCGACCGAGGAAGCCGGCCGGTCCAACTCCCGCTGGCGGCCGGTGGGTCTGGGCGTGATGGGCCTGCAGGACGTGTTCTTCAAGCTGCGGCTGCCCTTCGACTCGGCGGGGGCGCGCGAGCTGTCCACCCGGCTGTCGGAGCGGGTGATGCTCGCCGCGTACGAGGCGTCCTGCGACCTCGCCGAGCGCAGCGGCCCGCTGCCGGCCTGGGACCAGACCCGTACCGCCGACGGCGTGCTCCACCCCGACCACTACGGCGTCGAGTTCACCTGGCCCGAGCGCTGGGAGCGGCTGCGGCGGCGGATCGCCGAGACCGGTCTGCGCAACGCGCTGCTGCTGGCCATCGCGCCGACCGCGACCATCGCGTCGATCGCCGGGGCGTACGAGTGCGTCGAGCCGCAGGTCTCCAACCTCTTCAAGCGCGAGACGCTGTCCGGGGAGTTCCTCCAGGTCAACTCCTACCTGGTGGCCGACCTCAAGCGGCTGGGCGCGTGGGACGAGCGGTCGCGGGAGGCGCTGCGCGCGTCCAACGGCTCGGTGCGGGGCTTCGACTGGGTGCCCGCCGAGGTGCGCGCGCTGTACCGCACGGCGTGGGAGATCCCGCAGCGCGGCCTGATCGACATGGCGGCGGCGCGCACCCCGTACCTGGACCAGAGCCAGTCGCTGAACCTGTTCCTGGAGACGCCGACCATCGGCAAGCTCAGCTCGATGTACGCCTACGCCTGGAAGCAGGGCCTGAAGACCACGTACTACCTGCGCTCGCGGCCGGCCACCCGGATCGCCCGCGCCGCCCAGGGCGGGGCCCACGAGGCCGTGCCGGCCGGCGGACCCGCCCCCGTACCCGTGCGGCAGGCCGTCGACGCCGACGCCGTCGCCTGCTCCCTGGAGAACCCCGAGTCCTGCGAGGCATGCCAGTGACGACCAGCACCACCACCACGACCCGCAAGAACCTGCTCGACCCGGGCTTCGAGCTCACGCTGCGCCCGATGCGCTACCCGGACTTCTACGAGCGCTACCGGGACGCGATCAAGAACACCTGGACCGTGGAGGAGGTCGATCTGCACTCCGACGTCGCGGACCTGGCCAGGCTCACCCCCGCGGAGCAGCACCTGATCGGCCGGCTGGTGGCGTTCTTCGCCACCGGCGACTCGATCGTCGCCAACAACCTGGTGCTCACCCTCTACAAGCACATCAACTCCCCCGAGGCGCGGCTCTACCTGAGCCGGCAGCTGTTCGAGGAGGCGGTGCACGTCCAGTTCTACCTGACCCTGCTGGACACCTACCTGCGCGATCCCGACGACCGCGCCGCGGCCTTCGCGGCGGTGGAGAACATCGCGTCGATCCGCGAGAAGGCGCGGTTCTGCTTCCGCTGGATGGACTCGGTGGAGTCGATCGACCGGCTGGAGTCGGCGGCCGACCGGCGGCGCTTCCTGCTCAACCTGATCTGCTTCGCCGCGTGCATCGAGGGCCTGTTCTTCTACGGGGCCTTCGCGTACGTGTACTGGTTCCGCTCCCGCGGGCTGCTGCACGGCCTGGCCACCGGCACCAACTGGGTGTTCCGCGACGAGACGATGCACATGAGCTTCGCCTTCGACGTGGTGGACACCGTGCGCAAGGAGGAGCCCGAGCTGTTCGACGACCGGCTGCGCGAGCAGGTCACCGACATGCTCAAGGAGGCCGTGGAGGCGGAGCTGCAGTTCGGCCGCGACCTGTGCGGGGACGGGCTGCCGGGCATGAACACCGAGTCGATGCGCGCGTACCTGGAGTGCGTCGCCGACCAGCGGCTGGTCCGGCTCGGCTTCGCGCCGGTCTACGGCTCGCGCAACCCCTTCTCCTTCATGGAGCTGCAGGGCGTCCAGGAGCTGACCAACTTCTTCGAGCGCAGGCCGTCCGCGTACCAGGTCGCGGTGGAGGGCACGGTGGCGCTGGACGAGGACTTCTCGCCGGCGGTCCGTCCGCCGGCGGTCCGTCCGCCGGCGGTCCGTCCGCCGGCGGTCTGCGGGGCCGGGCGCGCGGGAACGGCGCCCGGCCCGGCGCGGGCCGCTCGGCCCCGCCCGCTCAGTCGTTGGGCACCGTCTCGAACTTCGGCGTCGCCTCGGCCATCTGCCGCAGCACGTCCTTGCGGTCGCGCTTGGACAGCCGGTCGATGTAGAGCCGGCCGTAGAGGTGGTCGGTCTCGTGCTGGAGGCAGCGCGCGAAGTAGCCGGTGCCGTGCACCCGGATCGGGTTGCCCTGCGCGTCCTGGCCGCGCACCACCGCGTAGTCGGGCCTGGCCAGCTCCATGTACGCGCCGGGCACCGACAGGCAGCCCTCGTTGGAGTCGTCCAACCGCCGCTTGTCCGCGGGCAGTTCCTCCAGCACCGGGTTGCAGATGACGCCGACGTGCCGCTTGTTCTCGTCGTCGGGGCAGTCGTAGACGAAGACCTTGAGGTCCACGCCGATCTGGTTGGCGGCCAGCCCGACGCCTTCGGCGGCGCGCTGCGAGGCGAACATGTCGTCCACCAGAGCGGCCAGTTCGTCGTCGAAGGACGTCACGTCCTTGCACTCGCGGTGCAGCACGGGATTGCCGACCACGGTGATCGGGCGGACCGTGCCACGCGCGCGGTACGCCGCCTCGCGCTCCTCGGCGTCCGTCACGTCGTCGAGGAACTCCTGGCCCTGCTCGGTCTGCTGCTGGGACATCTGCGCCGTATGCCTTCCCGGAACCTTGGGTGAACCTTTCCAAGGGTACGGGGCGCCGGGCGGCCGCGGGAAAACTCCCCGGCCGGCTCAGCACACCTCTTCCAGGTCCCGCCAGTCCCGGCTGCCGGGGCTGTCGGCGACCCAGCTGTCCAGCAGGCCGCGCACCAGCGAGGCGGGCGCGGCGATGCCGCACTCGCGCTCCGGCGTCCAGTGCAGCGCCTCGGCGCCGCGGCCCAGATGGCTCAGGTGCCCGGGGTGGCCGGGCTCGCCGTGGTCGTGCGGGTCGCGGGTGACCACCGAGCCGTCGTCGGTGGGCATCCGGCTCTCCGAACAGGTGCGGCAGAGCAGCCGGACCGAGGAGGACCAGTCCTCCGCGGCGTAGCCGGCGTCGGCCGCCAGCCGCTCCAGCGCGTCCCGGTCGGCCTCGGTGGCGGCCTCCAGCAGCACCAGCCACGTGGGCACCGGGGACGGCGCCCACAGCTCGATCTCGTCGAAGACCGGGTAGACCGCGCGGCGCGCGGCGCCCTCGGTGGCCCGCTCGCCGTGCGGGACGCCGTCGTGCAGCACCACCTCGCCCCAGCGCCGCCCGGAGGACGGCAGCGGGATGGAGAGCACCTCCATCCGCGCCGGGTCCAGCCGGCGCCCCCACACCACCTCGGCCTCGCCCTCGGGCGACAGCCGCACCGCGGCGCTGCCCAGCGGCATCCGCACCGACTCCTCGCCGGCCGCCAGCTCCGCGGCGGCGGTCCCGGTCGGCGGGCGCAGCCCGTAGGCCTGCCAGGCGCGGCGGGCCAGCGGCCAGTCCTGCAACGCGGTCGCGGCGATGCCCAGATTCCACCAGTCGGGTGCGCCGACCGGGCGGTCCAGCAGCGCCACGGCGCGCAGGCCGGCGATCCGGGCCTGTGCCCAGTCGTGCCGGAACTTGTGCAGCAGCGCGAGGTTGTACCAGGACTCCGAGAGCCACGGCTCCAGGTCCGCGGCGCGGGTCAACAGGGCGCCGGCGTCCTCGTAGCGGCCGTCGTCGATCAGCGAGAACGCGCGGTCGGTGGCCTGCCGCCACGTGGGCGACGGCCGGTGCCGCACTCTGCCGAAGATCCTCACCGTCGTTTCCCGCCTCCCCCCGTAGCAACCCCTACGACACCAACCTTGCACACTTCGGCCGTTGTCTCAGCCTGACAGCAGCAGACCGGTCGGCGGCCCCGGCCGTCAACCCCCCTCATTGCCATCCTCGACGGCATCCAACCATGCCCCGGTCGGCTCGCGGGCGAGGACCCTGGTCAGGGCGTCCACGACCCGCGGATCGTAGGTGTGCGCGGTGTCCCGCCGGAGCCGCTCCACGGCGGCCGGCCGGTGCTCCGGGGCGCCGTCACCCGTCAGGTCCTCGTAGTCGTTGACCGTGCGCACGATCCGGCAGGCGAGCGGCTGCTCGCGGTACGGGTGCGCCTGGCGCTCGACGATCAGCGCGACCTCGGCGGGCGCGCCGGTCGCGCGGGCCACCTCGCCGCCGAGCGCGGCGATGGTCCGCCGGCGGCCGGCGTCCAGCGGCTGGGTGGCGCCGCGCGGCACCGGGTCGACCAGCGAGAGCTGCCCGATGTCGTGCATCAGGGCGGCGTACTCCAGCAGCAGCACGCGGCGCGGCGGCAGGCCCAGTTCGCGGCCCACGGCGGCGGCCAGGTCGCCGACCCGGCGGGCGTGGCCCTCGGGCGTGTACCCGGCGACCTCGGTGGCCCGCGCCAGCGTCGTCACGGTCTGCCGGTACGTCGCGCGGACGGCGGCGTGCCCGCGCAGGCCCAGTTGCGTCAGCAGCAGCGGTACGGCCACCACGGGCACCGCCCACAGCCCGGCGCTGTCGACGGCGAGCGCGAGGACGACGCCGCCGGCGCAGACCGCGGAACCCATCGCGGCCAGCCCCCTGACCTCGTCGCGCAGCCCGGCGGCGAACGGCGCGCCGCCCAGCGCCGCGGCCACCGCCGCGTCGCACAGCCCCACCAGGACGAGCACGGCGACGTATCCGGCGGCCAGCGGCGCGCCCCGCGGTCCACCGTCGTGCAGCGGCTGGCAGCACACCGCGGCGAAGGCGACCGCCACGCAGCCGCGCACCAGGCCGGCCCGCTGCCCGCTTCCGCCGGCGGCGGCCGGCGCGCGGCGCCCCCGCGCGTGCCGGCCGTGCCCGCGGGCCTTCCCGGCCTCGGGTCCGGGCCGCCGCGCGGCGGGGATGGGGGCGGCGCGGGGCGGGCCGGCGCGCGCGGGGGTCGGGGCGCGCCCTCCCAGGCGCGTGCGCGCGCGGATCGGGGCGTGGCGTCGCAGGACCGTGCGCGTGGGGATCGGGGCGTGGCGTCGCAGGACCGTGCGCGCGGCGGCGGCCAGGGCCGCGCAGACGAAGGTGAGGGCGACGGCCTGGGCGACGTCGGCGCCGCCGGGGGCGACGAGGGCGTAGCCGAGGGCGCCCGCGGTGGCCAGCGGCGCGCCCTCGCGGTCGGCGCCCGGCGGCACCCGCAGCGCCTCGCCGAGCACGATCACCGCGCCGAACGCCGCCGCGGCGGCCGGCTCGCGCACCCCGCCGCACACCGTCCAGCCGACCGCGACGGCCACCAGCAGCCCCCCGCCGCCCCGCACCACCCGGCATGCCGTCAGCCCACCCGCCACGTCCCCTCCCCCACAACGGTCGCGCCGCCCGCGGACGCGTGCGCGGCCTCCGGCGCCGGGGCGGCCGCGGGCCCGGAGGGCGAGGTCAGCGCACGGGTGAGGGCCGCGACCATCGCGGGGTCGAAGTGCGTGCCGGCGCAGCGCTGGAGTTCGGCGAGGGCGGCGTCGACCGGGCGGGCCGGGCGGTAGGACCGGGTGGAGGTCATCGCGTCGAAGGCGTCGGCGACGGCGACCACGCGGGCGCAGTGCGGAATCCGATCGCCGGACAGGCCGTGCGGGTAGCCGGTGCCGTCCAGGCGCTCGTGGTGGTGCAGGATCGCCTCGCGCGCCTCGTCGAGGAAGGCGATGCCACGGGTCATGTCGTGGCCGTACTCCGGGTGCCGCTGGACGACCCGCCGCTCCTCCTCGGTCAGCGGCCCGTCCTTGCGCAGCACCCGCGTCGGCACGCCGAGCTTGCCGATGTCGTGCAGCAGCCCGGCCAGCCGCAGCGCGTCCACCCGCTCCTCGGGCAGCCCCAGCTCCCGGGCGATCATCGCCGACGCCCGCCCGACGCGTTCGCCGTGCCCGCGGGTGTACGGGTCCTTCAGGTCCACCGCGTGCACCAGCGCCCGTACCGTCGCCCCGTGCGCCGCCCGCTCCCGGCGGGACCGCGCGAACACCCAGCAGGCCACGTACATCGGCAGCGGCACCAGCACCGCGGCGAAGACCCCGTAGCCGCGCAGCCACAGCAGCGCGGTCATCAGCGCGACCAGGCCGTAGGTGAGGTACGGCACGAGCGCGGCGAGCAGCGGCTCGCCCCAGGCCGCGGCCGGCGCGCGCCGCTCCGCGGTGACCAGGACGGCGCCGGTGAGCGCGGTCGCGGTGGCACAGAAGCACAGCGCGGCGCACAGGGCCGGCAGCAGGCCGTACGGCAGTCCGGCCGTGCGCACCGCCGCCGGGCCGCCGACCGCGCGGCAGCACAGCGCCGCGGCCCAGGCGGCGACCGCCAGGTACCCGGCCCGCCAGCAGCGCCGCACCCACGGAACGGGCCTGGCCAGCGAGCCGGGCACGCCGACCAGGGCCGCCGCGGCCGGCGGCAGCAGCAGCGCGCCGGCCAGCAGCACCGGCAGGAACGGCCCGACCTCGGACGGCGGGTGCCGCCCGGCCACCCGGGCCGGCAGCACGCCGGGCTCGCACATCGCGTAGAGCGCGGCCAGCACCGCGAGCGTCGTCCAGTGGGTGCCGGGCCGCAGCGCCGGGGCGCCGCACAGGGCTGCCGCGGCGCACACGGCGGCGACCGTGACCCGCGCCGCGGGCGGCAGCGGGCGGCGGGACGCGACTGGCACGGCGGCGGCCTCCCCTCGCACGACTCCCGCGGGGGGCGGCCCTTCGGCATCGCCGCGCCCGCCGGAGACTCAAGGAGGATAGGGCCGCGTCCGTCGTGGTGAGGGCCGGTCGCCCACCGCTCACCCGCACGGGTGACGCGGCCCTTCCGGGCCCGCGAACGCCCGCGGACCCGGGATCAGGCCGAGATTGCCGGGGTCAGGCCGAGAATGCCGGGGTCAGGCCGAGGGCGCCTCGGACGCGCCGACCGTGGCCGCCGGGTCCGGCTCGACCACCGCCTCGCCGGAGCGGATCAGGTCGATCCGCATCATCACCTTCGACCGCAGGTCGGTGGGCACGTCGTCGGAGCCGCAGCACCGCTTGACGAGCTTCTTCACCGCCTGCTCCAGGCCGTACTTCTCCAGGCACGGGTGGCACTCGTCGAAGTGCTGCTTGAACTTGGCGCAGGCGTCGTCGGACATCTCGTCGTCGAGGTACTCGTAGAGGTGGTCCAGCACCTCCGAGCAGTCCGTCTCATGTGCGTTCCCGCAGCTCATGAATCCGCGCCCTTCTCATCCGCCGCGCCCGCCGGGACCAGCCCGCGCTCGCGCGCGTAGTCCTCCAGCAGCTCGCGCAACTGGCGACGGCCTCGGTGCAGCCGGGACATCACCGTACCGATGGGTGTACCCATGATGTCCGCGATCTCCTTGTAGGCAAAGCCCTCCACATCGGCGAGGTAGACCGCGATGCGGAACTCCTCGGGGATGGACTGCAGGGCCGCCTTGACGTCGGAGTCGGGCAGGTGGTCCAGCGCCTGCGACTCCGCGGACCGCAGACCGGTCGACATGTGCGACTCGGCCCTGGCCAGCTGCCAGTCCTCGATCTCCTCCGAGCCGCTGCGCAGCGGCTCGCGCTGCTTCTTGCGGTAGGAGTTGATGAAGCTGTTGGTCAGGATGCGGTACAGCCACGCCTTGAGGTTGGTGCCCTCGCGGAACTGGTGGAAGGACGCGTACGCCTTGGCGTAGGTCTCCTGCACCAGGTCCTCGGCGTCGGCCGGGTTGCGGGTCATCCGCAGCGCGGCCGAGTACATCTGGTCGAGGAAGCCGAGGGCGTCCCGCTCGAAGCGCTCGGTGCGCTCCGCGTCGCTCTCCTGCCGCCCCTGGCCGGACGCACCCGCGGTGCCCGCCGTGCTGTCGTCGGTGCCGGTGACCTGACCCACCTCCTCAGTGACGCTTGCGTGCCCCAAAGCGGACACGCTCGACTGGGAGGATATTGCACGTGAGGCGGGCACGCCCGAACCGCCCTTGCCGTGGTCCTCGGTGGACCACTCGGCTGCCCACTCCAGGTAGGGGGCCCTGGCGGCGGCCTGTGCGGTGGCCGTGCTCGCGGCGCTCGCGGTACTCACGCCCGCGTCCGCTGCGGGGTCCTGCGCCCGTGGCCGGCATGCGGCTGAAACCATGCGGCTGCCTTTCTCACCCTGTTCCGACGCCCTGTCGACGCCGCCGTACCCGGCTGTGCCGCCCTCGGGACCCTTCACCGCGCCCCTGGCCGCACCCGGCCGTACCGGTTGTCGCGCCGTCTGTCGCCTCGCACAACACTCCGGTCGCCGCGGTCATTCCCCGGGGCGGCCCGCGGCCAGTCCGAGCCCGGCCAGCCCGCGGCCGACCTCCTCGGTCAGCAGGTCGAGCGCCTCCTGCTGGCCGAGCGCGGCGCGCTTGGGCACCGCGAAGCCGTGGTCGGCCTCCGGCACCTCGAAGGGGAGGTGGCCGGCCGGGAACTCCGCGGGCCGGCCGAACGGGTCGTTGCCGCCCTGGACGGCGAGCACCGGCACGGCCGCGGCGGCGGCCAGCAGCTCTTCGGCGCGCGACCTCTCCGGCTTGCCCGGCGGGTGCAGCGGGAACGCCAGCAGCAGGACGGCCGCCGCGCCCAGCTCCGCGGCGGTCCGGCAGGCGACCCGCGCGCCGGCGCTGCGCCCGCCCGCGACGACCGGCAGCCCGGGTCCGGCCAGCCGCGGCCACAGCGCGGTCCACCCGGCGTCCAGCGTCTTCGGCGCGGGCGCGAGCTTGCGGCCGGCCACCCGCCACGGCTGCTCCACCAGCGCGACGGTGACGCCGAGCGGCGGCAGCGCCGCGGCCAGCGCAGCCAGGTCGCGCGCCTCGACGCCGCCGCCCGCGCCGTGACCGAGCGCGAGCACGCTGCGGGCGGTGGTCCGGCCCGGCGGGCGGTGCCAGGTGATGCGCGCCGGGCCCGCGGGGGTGTCCACGAGCTGGGTGGAAGCCATCAGAAGAGCGTCTCCTCCTCGGGCGCCGGCAGTTCCTCGACCAGCTCGGGCCCGTTGTTCCGCACATTGCTCACCGCGACGCCGACAGGGTAGGCGCGCAGCAGTCCCGGCGGCGGCGGGGCGAGCATCGCGCGCACCTCGTCGGGGTCGGTGGTGGCCGGGTCGAGCCAGGCGTCCCAGCGGTCCGCCGTCAGCATCAGCGGCATCCGCGGGTGCAGCTCGGAGAGCGACCGCGGGCCCTGCCCCGCGTACCCGGCCAGCTCGGTGGTCTCCGCGGCCGTGGTGACCACCGTGCAGGTCGTCCACCAGGCGGCCGGGTGGTCGTCCGGCAGCGTCCGGTCGCGCCAGAACTCGTAGAGGCCGGCCATGGCGAAGACCGAGCCGTCGGCGGGCGTGACGAAGTACGGCTGCTTGCGCGCGCGCTTCTTCCTGCCCTCCTCCTCCAGCTCCCGCTCCTGCGCCCCGGTCTTCCACTCGTAGTAGCCGTCGGCGGGTATCAGGCAGCGGCGGGCGGTCAGCGCGCGGCGGAACGACGGCTTCTCGTGCACGGTCTCGGCGCGCGCGTTGATCAGCCGGGCGGCGCCCTCGGGGCTCTTCTCCCAGGACGGCACCAGGCCCCAGCGCAGCATCCGCAGCTGCCGGACCGGCTCAGGGGAACCGGAATCGCGCACCGGGCGGTCCAGTACGACGGGGACCTCCTTCGTCGGCGCCACGTTCCAGTCCGGGGCCCAGCCGGAGCCGAGGGCCTCCGCGGTGTCCCACTGCCGGACCTCGAAGAGCGCGGCGAGGTCCTCGGGACGCCGGCTCGCTGCATATCGACCGCACATGCCTGCCACACTGCCACGACCCGCCGACACCACGGACGGGATTCAACAGACGCGGCAGACGCGGTGCGCGCGGCACACGCGGCACACGCGGCACACGTACGAGACGGACGAGACGGACCGGGAGCGCCAGGCACATGAACGTCGCGAGCATCACCGAGATGTGGGACCGGCTCACCGGGACCCAGCCCGACCCCTCGCGCTGGCTGGTCCTGGTGACCGCGCTGCTCGCCCTGGGCGCGGTCGCCTTCCGCGGGGTGTGGCACGTCACCCGCAACGCGGTGACCATCGCGCACGAGGGCGGCCACGGCCTGGTCGCCCTGCTGTCGGGCCGCCGCCTGGACGGCATACGCCTGCACTCCGACACCTCGGGGCTGACCGTCTCCCGCGGCAAGCCGCACGGCCTGGGGATGGTGCTGACCGCCGCGGCCGGCTACACCGCGCCGCCGCTGCTCGGCCTGGCCGGCGCGGGCCTGCTGGCCGCCGGGCACATCACCGCGCTGCTGTGGGGGGCGACCGCGCTGCTGCTGGTCATGCTGGTGATGATCCGCAACGCCTACGGCGCGCTGACCGTGGTGGTGGCGTGCGCGCTGTTCCTGGGGGTGTCCTGGCTGACCGGGGCCCGGGTGCAGGCGGCGTTCGCCTATCTGGCGGTGTGGTTCCTGCTGCTCGGCGGCGCCCGCCCGGTCGCGGAGCTGCAGCGCACCCGGCGGCGCGAGCGCGGCGGCTCCTCCGACGCCGACCAGCTGGCCCGGCTCACCCACACCCCGGCGGCGCTGTGGCTGCTGCTGTTCTACGCGGTCGCGCTGTGCTCGCTGTTCGGCGGCGGGAGCTGGCTGCTGCGGGCGTGAGGGCGGAACGCGCCACTGACCCCGCCGACCCCGCCGACCCCGCTGACCACCGGTGACCCCGCTGACCCCGCTGACCACCGGTGCACGCCGCTGCCCGCCGGTGACATGGCCGGAAGCGGATGACATCCTGTTTCCGGCAGGTTTCGGCCGATTCGCCGACTTATCCGCCCGTACCCGAGCCACTACGCTTGCGCCCATGAGTGACAGCACCGCACAGCACGACCTCTGGCCTGCGCCGCACGCGGCCGCAGCGGTGGACGCGACCGTCCACGTCCCCGGCTCGAAGTCGGTGACCAACCGTGCCCTGGTGCTGGCCGCGCACTCCACGGAACCCGGCTGGGTGCGCCGCCCGCTGCGCAGCCGGGACACCATGCTGATGGCCGAGGCGCTGCGGGCGATGGGCGTCCAGATCGACGAGACGGTCAACCCGGACGGCGGCGAGGCGTGGCGGATCATCCCGGCCGGGCTGCACGGCCCGGCCACCGTCGACGTCGGCAACGCGGGCACCGTGATGCGCTTCCTGCCGCCGGTCGCCGCGCTCGCCGACGGCCCGGTCCGCTTCGAGGGCGACGCGCGGGCGTACGAGCGCCCGCTGCACGGCGTGATCGACGCGCTGCGGGTGCTCGGCGCCAGGATCGACGACGAGGGCCGCGGCGCGCTGCCGCTGACCGTGCACGGCGCGGGGCAGTTGGCCGGCGGCGCGGTGGACGTGGACGCGTCGGCGTCGTCGCAGTTCGTCAGCGCCCTGCTGCTGTCCGGGCCGCGCTTCAACAAGGGTCTGGAGCTGCGGCACACCGGCAACAGCCTGCCGTCGCTGCCGCACGTCCGGATGTCGGTGGACATGCTGCGCAAGGCCGGCGCCAAGGTGGACGCGCCGGAGGACGGCGGCCGGGCGAACGTGTGGCGGGTCACCGCGGGCGCCCTGCTGGGCCGCGACCTGACGGTGGAGCCCGACCTGTCCAACGCCGCGCCGTTCCTGGCCGCGGCCCTGGTCACCGGCGGCCGGGTGACGGTCCCCGGCTGGCCGGCCCGCACCACCCAGGCGGGCGACGCGCTGCGCGACCTGTTCACCCGGATGGGCGGCTCGTGCGAGCTGACCGACCGCGGGCTGACCTGCACCGGCTCCGGCCGGGTGCGCGGCCTGACCGCCGACCTGCACGAGGTGGGCGAGCTGGCGCCGGTGGTCGCGGCGGTCGCCGCGCTCGCCGACGGCCCCTCGCAGCTGTCCGGCATCGCGCACCTGCGGATGCACGAGACCGACCGGCTGGCCGCGCTGGCCGCCGAGCTGAACCGTTTGGGCGGCGACGTCACCGAGACCGAGGACGGCCTGCGCATCCGCCCGCGCCCGCTGCGCGGCGGCGTCTTCCACACCTACGAGGACCACCGGCTGGCCACCGCGGCCGCCGTACTGGGCCTGGCCGTGCCCGGCGTGGAGATCGAGAACGTGGCGACCACCGGCAAGACGCTGCCGGACTTCACCGAGCTGTGGACCGGGATGCTCGCCGAGCCCGCGGCGCCGGCCGCCGACGGCGGCCCGGTCCGGGCGCGGGGCTGAGGGCGCGGGGCGGAAGCGGTGCGGCGTTACGGCAAGAACCCCGACGAGGACGACGTCAGGTCGCGGCCCAACCCCAAGGGGAACCGCCCCAGGACCAGCATCCGCCCCAAGCACGAGGACGCCTCCGAGGGCATGGTCCTCACCGTGGACCGCGGCCGGCTGACGGTGCTGGTCGACGGCCGCGAGGTGGTCGCGATGAAGGCGCGCGAGCTGGGCCGCAAGTCCGCGGTGGTCGGCGACCGTGTCGCGGTGGTGGGCGACCTGTCCGGCGCGAAGGACACCCTGGCCCGGATCGTCCGGGTCGAGGAGCGCCGCTCGGTGCTGCGCCGCACCGCGGACGACACCGACCCGTACGAGCGGGTGGTGGTCGCCAATGCCGAGCAGCTGGCGATCGTCACCGCGCTGGCCGACCCCGAGCCGCGGCCGCGGATGATCGACCGCTGCCTGGTGGCCGCCTACGACGCGGGCCTGGAGCCGCTGCTGGTGCTCACCAAGTCCGATCTGGCGCCGGCCGGACCGCTGCTGGAGACGTACGGCGCGCTGGACCTGGAGCACGTGGTGACCAACAGGGACGACTTCCTGACCGGCGGCGTGGACCAGATCAGGCAGCGGCTGGCCGGGCGGGTGACGGCGTTCGTCGGGCACAGCGGCGTCGGCAAGACCACGCTGGTCAACGCGCTGGTGGAGCGGCAGCGCAGCACCGGCCGGGTGAACGCGGTGACCGGGCGCGGCCGGCACACCACCACCTCGGCGCTGGCCCTGCCGCTGCCGGACGACGACGGCTGGGTCATCGACACCCCGGGCGTCCGGTCCTTCGGGCTCGCGCACGTCGACCCGTCGCGGGTCATCCACGCCTTCCCCGACCTGGAGCCGGGCACCGAGGAGTGCCCGCGGGCGTGCTCCCACGACGAGCCGGACTGCGCGCTGGACGCGTGGGTCGCCGACGGGCACGCGGAGCCCGCCCGGCTGGACTCGCTGCGGCGGCTGCTGGCGACGCGGGAGCGCCGGGAGGGGGACTGACGGTCCGCCGCGGACCGACCTGTGTGATGATCGACGGCGGCAGAACGGCGCGGGCACGCGGAAAGGCGTACGGCGGGCCGTGCGGGACAAAGTTCAACAGAGGTCGGCTCAGGCGCCGACAGAGGTACGGAGGCACCGATGGCCTGGCTCCTCGTGGTGGTCGCGGGGCTCTTCGAGACCGGGTTCGCGGTGTGCCTCAAGCTCTCCCACGGCTTCACCCGGCTGTGGCCGACGGTGGCGTTCTGCCTGTTCGCGCTGGGCTCGTTCGGCATGCTGACGCTGTCGCTGAAGAAGCTGGACGTGGGCCCCGCGTACGCGGTGTGGACCGGCATCGGCGCGGCCGGCACCGCGATCTACGGCATGGCCTTCCTCGGCGACCTGGTGTCCGCGCTGAAGCTCGCGTCGATCTCGCTGGTGATCCTGGGCGTGATCGGCCTGCAGATCTCCGGCTCCAGCCACTGACGCCGGCTCGCCGCTCCTGACGTCCCGTCAGGTGTGCGGCGGTCCGGCCAGCAGGCTGCGGACGAGGTGGGCGACGCGCAGGCACGCGGCCTCGTCGCCGCCGGCCCCGGCGCGACCACGTAGGACAGCGTCAGCCGCACCGCCGCCTCACAGGCCCAGGCGATGTCCGAACCGGGCGCGTCCGCCGGGCGCGGCGGCGTCGCGCTCCCGCGCAACTGCGGGAACTGCGCCTCCAGCGCGGCCACGGCCCTGCGCTGGAACGCGCCGACGAGGTCGGCGTCCCGCGGGCCGCCGGCGCCGACGAGCGCGGCCCGCACCAGCGGGCTGCGGCGCGCGGTGCGCAGCGTCCAGCCGGCGGCCGCGGCGAAGCACTCCCCGGCGTCCGCGCCGCTGAGCCGGGCCAGCGCGAGGGCGCGGTCAACGCCGGCCAGGTACGTCTCGCTCTCGCGCCGCACCAGCGCCCTGGCCAGCCCGTCCTTGTTGCGGAACTCGTTGTACAGGGTCTGCCGGGACACGCCCGCGGCGGCGGCCACCTCGACCATCCGGATGGCGGTCCAGGGCCGCCTGCCGAGCGCCGCGCTGGCGGCGTCGAGCAGCGACTCGCGTGCGGTGGGCATCGTCGCCTCCAAACCGCCGCGCGCCGTGCGTCGTTCGTCCTGGGAGGTGCCGTACCGAGGCCGCGGCCGCCGTGGTTGGAGAATTGACGCGGCAGGTGCTGCTGTCAAGGTCCCGCGCAGCGGCCGGCGTCGGCCGGTTCCGGCCCTCCGCGCCGCCGTACCGCTACTGTTCGGCCATGCCCGAATACAACGACGACCTGCGGCTGGCCCACGTGCTGGCCGACGCCGCCGACGCCGCGACCATGGAACGCTTCCGGGCGCTCGACCTGAAGGTCGAGACGAAGCCGGACCTGACGCCGGTGACCGAGGCGGACAAGGCGGCCGAGGAGCTGATCCGCGGTCACCTCGCCCGCGCCAGGCCCCGGGACGCGGTGCTGGGCGAGGAGTTCGGCAGCGAGGGCGGCGGCGCGCGGCGCTGGATCGTCGACCCGATCGACGGCACGAAGAACTACGTGCGCGGCGTGCCGGTGTGGGCGACGCTGATCGCGCTGGCGGTGCGCGGCGAGCAGGGCGACGAGGTGGTGGTCGGCCTGGTGTCCGCGCCGGCGCTGGGCCGTCGCTGGTGGGCGGCCAAGGACGCGGGGGCGTTCTGCGGGCGCAGCCTCACCTCGGCGACCCGGCTGGGGGTCTCCCGGGTCGAGCGGGTGGCGGACGCGTCCTTCGCGTACTCCTCGCTCACCGGCTGGGAGGAGCAGGGCCGCCTGGACGGGTTCCTGCGACTGTCCAGGGACTGCTGGCGGACCCGCGGCTACGGCGACTTCTGGCCGTACATGATGGTCGCCGAGGGGTCGGTGGACATGTGCGCGGAGCCCGAGCTGAGCCTGTGGGACATGGCGGCGAACGACGTGATCGTGCGCGAGGCGGGCGGGCGCTTCACCTCCCTCGACGGCGAACCGGGCCCGTTCGGAGCGAACGCGGCGGCCTCGAACGGGCTGCTGCACGAGGATCTGCTCGGGTACCTCGGCCGGGGCTGAGGCGGCGGTCCCGGCCGGGGCGAGCGCTTCGGCCGGGGCTGAGCCGGCAGTCGGGGGCGTACCGGCGGGGTGCGCGCCCCGTGCTCGTGCCTACGCGCCCCTTGCCCGGTCCGGGTCACGCATGTGAACATGAGAATGCCCGAGCTTGTGAACTTGTGAATGCGTTCACGGAGGTATCCCTCATGCTGGTCCGCGACGCGATGAGCACAGTGGTTCTGACCATCGGCCCCGCCCACACCCTCCGCCAGGCCGCCCAGCTGATGTCCGCCCGCAGGGTCGGCGCGGCCATCGTCCTGGACCCCGACACCGCCGGCCTCGGCATCCTGACCGAGCGCGACGTGCTCAACGCGATCGGCGCGGGCCTGGACCCGGACGCCGAGGCCGCCCACGCCCACACCACCACCGACGTCGTCTTCGCCGCCCCGCGCTGGACCCTCGACGAGGCCGCCGCCGCGATGGTCCGCGGCGGCTTCCGCCACCTGATCGTCCTCGACGGCCGCGACCCGGTCGGGGTGGTCTCCGTACGGGACATCGTTTGCTGCTGGAGCCCGTCCCACACGGCGGTCCCGGCGTAGCCCGCCAAGTCTTCGCGGTCAAGCGGTCCGTCCGGCGCGCAGGGCCTGGAAGCGCGGCGGACGGCCGCTTGCCGCGGTCGGCGCCCGCCGCGGAGAGCAACCTCGGCCGCGGCGGCCGTCGGAGCAGATCGTACATTGGACATAGTCCAAGTCAAGAGTCCGAGTAGGACAAGAGTCCGATCAAGAACGGACGACATCAGCCCGGCCGGGGCACCACTGCTACGCTGAACGCATGAGCGACCTGCTGGAACGACTGCGCGAACGCGGCTGGCGGTTGACCGCGCAGCGGCGTGTCGTGGCGGAGGTCCTGGACGGCGAGCACGTGCACCTGACCGCCGACGAGGTGCACGCCCGTGCCATCGCGCGGCTGCCGGAGATCTCCCGCGCCACCGTCTACAACACGCTCGGCGAGATGGTCGGCATCGGCGAGGTCATCGAGGTCGCCACGGACGGCCGCGCCAAGCGGTACGACCCCAACGCGCACCGGCCGCACCAGCACCTGGTCTGCTCCTCCTGCGGCGCGATCCGCGACGTCCACCCGGACGGCGACCCGCTCGCCGCGCTGCCGGCCGCCGAGCGGTTCGGCTTCACCGTCTCCGCGGTCGAGGTCACCTACCGGGGGCTGTGCCCGGACTGCGCCCGCTGAGCGCCCGCGCCGGCCGAGGCCGCCGGTGCTCCGGCGCCGCCGGGCGCTGAGGCCCCGGACGTCCCCGAGACGTCCCCGGCCGCCGGCGCCGCGGCCCTGGCCGCCCGCTGCCGCTCCTCGATCCGCGCGGCCAGGGAGCGTACGGCCGGCTCGGTACGGGTCCGGCCGATCCACAGCGTCTCCGGCAGCACCCCGTGCGGCGCCCTGGCCAGGCCCTCGAACACCTCGCGGGCCACGCCCGGGTCCGGGTCGTTGGCCAGCGGTCCCAGCAGCGGCGGCAGGTCCTCCGCCCTGGCGATCCTGGTCAGCGCGCGGGCGGCGGCCCGGCGCACCGCGGGGCGCCCGTCGCCGAGCAGCCGGGCGAGCAGCGCGGCGTCCGCGGTCTCGCCGCACTCCCCCAGGCCGGCCACCAGCCCCGCGAGCAGCCGGGTGCGCACCCCCGCCTTGCCGGCCAGCGCCTTCTCCAGCTCCCTGCGGTACACCCCGGCCGGCGGCTCACCGCGCTGGTAGAGCTGCCAGCGGGCCTGCGCCCGCACCATCCGGGCGCGGTCGGCGAGCAGCGGCACCAGCCGCTTGGCCGGCACGTCGCCCGGCAGCGCCGCCACCGCCAGTTCCCGCACGCCCGCGCCGCCGGCGCCGAGCAGCGGTCCGGCCTGCTCCGGGTCGATCTCCAGCAGCCGCTGCGCGCACAGCCTGCGGCACACCTGGTCGCGGTCGTACAGCGCGGCGCGCAGCAGGTCGCCGCGGACGTACTCGCCCAGGTCCAGGGCGAGTTCCACGCCGAACCTGCGGGTGTCGGGGTCGGCGGCGACGGCCAGCGCGCGCACCGCGCGCCGGTGCGGCGGCTCGGCGAGCACCGCGCGGTACGCGGCCAGCGCCGCCCCGCCGCGCACCCGCCTGCCCAGGCCCAGCAGCACCGGCACGGCGGCGGCCACCTCGTCGGGGGCGGTGCGCAGCGCCAGCGCGGCGGCGGCCCGCGCGCCGACCTCCGGCACGTGGTCGGCGGTGCGCAGCGCCAGCAGCGCCGCGGCGAGCGGACCGCCGGTGCTCGCCAGACCCACGACGGCCTGCTCGCGCACCCGGCCGTCCGCGTCCAGCGAGGTCAGCAGCAGGTGCAGGGGACCCGCCGGGCCGGTCGCGGGCGCGCGGGGGCGCGCGTACCGGTCCAGGAGCAGCAGCAGGCGGGCCGGCGCGGCGGCCACCGCGTCCACGGCGGCGGCGCGGTCGTGGGTACGGCTCTGCGCGGCGCGGTCCGCGGCGCGCAGGTGGGCGAGCAGGGCGGTGACGCTCTCCGGACGGCCGTCCAGGGCGGCGGCGCACCAGCCCGCCCACCGGCCGGGATCGGCCGGACCGCGGGCCCGGCCAGGCCCCCGTGGTCTGCGCAGCATGGGTCCAGCATCTCGGCTCGGTCGGCGCGGACCAAGCGGCTTCACCGCGACTTTGCCGGATTCAACCCGAACCCAGGACAACCTCGCGGATGCGCCCGCGCTCCGCGGCGCGCCGCCACGCCCTCCCCGACGCGAAGAGGGCCCGGAAGCGTGTGCCTCCGGGCCCTCTCATCAGTAGCGGGGACAGGATTTGAACCTGCGACCTCTGGGTTATGAGCCCAGCGAGCTACCGAGCTGCTCCACCCCGCGTCGATGCCCCCACCATACGTGCTCCCGCACCTCACCACCAAATCCCCGCACCCCGCAAGGGGCGCGAGGAACGGCGCGACCAACCACCCACGAACCCGCGGCCCGCAACGAGCGACCCGGGGCAGACCCGACCCGCAAGGGGCGCGAGGAACGGCGCCACCAACCACCCACGAACCCGCGGCCCGCAACAAGCAACCCGGGGCAGACCCGACCCGCAAGGGGCGCGAGGAACGGCGCCACCAATTACCCACGAACCCGCAGACCGCAACAAGCAACCCCGGGCAGACGCACCCCGCAAGGGGCGCGAGGAACGGCGCCACCAACCACCCACGAACCCGCAGACCGCGACGGGCGAACCGGGGCAGATGCTGAACGCCCCGCAACCCGACGGCGTTACGCCGTCAGCTCGTGCGCCACCGCGTCGGTGAGCCGCGCCGCCCGCTCCGCCACCTCGGCCGGGCCGTTGGCGATGGCCCGCGCACACCACTGCTGCGCCTCGGCCAGCGCCCCGCGCCGCGCCGCGAGCAGCGCCAGCCGCAGCGCCGCCCGGCCGTGCCCCGCCTCTGCCGCACGGGTCCACCACAGCGTCGCCTCCGGCTCGCTGCCCTGCCGGGCCAGCAGCAGCCCGAGGTTGAACGCGCCGTTGCGCGACCCCGCCTCCGCCGCGAGCCGGTACCACTGCGCCGCCTCCTCGACGTCGCCGCGCCGCGCCGCGCACATGCCCAGCCGGACCTGCGCACGGCGGTGCCCCTGCCGGGCCGCCCGCTCGTACCACTCCTCCGCCTCGACCGCCGCCGCGGCGCCCGCAGCCGTACCCGGGCCCGTACCGGCCTCGTCGGCCGTACCGCCGGCGCCGACGCGGCCCTCGCCGCGCGCCGCCGCGCCCAGCAGCGTGCCGAGCCGGAACGCCGCCTCGGGGCTGCCGCCGCCGGCCGCGCACCGCAGGTGCCGCTCGGCGCCGTGCAGGTCGCCCTCGCGCTGCAGCGCTATGGCCACCTGGAGCGCCGCCTCGGCGTGCCCCGCCGCAGCCGCCCGCTCGTACCAGCCGCGCGCCGCCGCCTCCTCGCCGCGCCCCGCGTGCAGGATGCCGAGGTTGAAGGCCGCGTCGATGCTGCCCGCCTCGGCCGCCTTGGAGAACCACGGCTCCGCGCCGGCCGCGTCACCGCGCTGGAGCAGCAGCACCGCCAGCGCGTTCGCCGCCTCGCGGTGCCCGGCGTACGCGGCCTTGCGGTACCACTGCTCGGCCTGCACCGAGCGGCCCTGGCCCGCGCACAGCAGGCCGAGGTTGTACGCGCCGTTGACGTCGCCGGCCTCCATCGCGGTGCGGTACCAGCGCTCCGCGGTCTGCGTCTCGCCCTCCTGCGCGTGCAGCGCGCCCAGCGCGTTCGCCGCGTTGCCGTCGCCGGCCTGGGCGGCGCGGCGCCACCAGGTGGCGGCCTGGTCGACGTCGCCCTCGTCGCGCAGCAGGAAGGCCAGCGCGCAGGCCGCGCGCGCCTCGCCGTCCCGCGCCGCGGTCAGGTACCAGTGCTTGGCCTCCTTGGTCTCGCCGCGCTCCTCCAGGAGGGTGCCCAGGCGCAGCGCGGCGCGGCGGTGCCGGCGCGCGGCGGCCTGGCGGTACCACTGCTCGGCTTCGCGGTCCTCGCCGCGCTCCGCGCAGATCCTGGCCAGCCGGTAGGACGCCTCGCGGTGCCCGTGCTCCGCGGCGGCCCGGAACCAGCGCTCGGCGCCGACGTCCCGCCGGTGGTCCAGCAGGTCGGCCAGCGCGTACGCGCCCAGCGTGTGGCCGGACTCGGCGGCCTGGCGCAGCCAGTACTCGGCGCCGGGCTCATCGCCGCGCTCGCGGTAGTGCCGGCCCAGGGCGTGCGCGGCCGGCGCGGAGCCGGCCACCGCGGCGATCCGCCACCAGCCGGCCGCCTCGTCGGCGTACCCGCGCTGGTGCAGCAGTAGGGCAAGGTTGTTGGCGGCGGCGCGGTCGCCGTACCGCACGGCCTCGCGCAGGTACGGCTCGGCGCCGTCGAGGTCGCCGCGGCGCAGCAGCAGCGTGCCGAGCGCGCTCATCGCGGCCGGGTCGCCCTGCTCGGCGGCGCGCCGGTGCCGCGCCTCGATCTCGGCCTCCTCGCGCAGCGCGAGGGTGTCCTCGTCGGGCAGTTCGCTGAGCAGCACGGGCGCGGCGCCCTCGGCACCGGTGCTCGCGCCGGTGTCCGCCGCGGTGCGCGGGTAGGCGCCCGACGGCCTGTCACCGGCCGCCGCGTCCAGGACGGTTGCGGGAACGGCGGCCCGCGGGCCGCCGGGGGCCGCCGCGGCGCGGTCGCGGGCGTCCTGCGAGGCGCGCGGCGCGGGCAGCAGCTCCGCCACGGTCGGGGGCTTGGCCTCCCCCGCCCCGGGCGTCGCCGACCCGCTCGCGGACCCGCGCCCTTCGCGGATCTGACGAGCGTTCAGCAGTCGTGCACCATCCCCCATGAGCTCCATCGTCGCACCACCTGATACCGGCGTACACCTGGTATACCGCAACCGGCACGGTCACTTCAGCGTTTTGTCGACTTCCCGACAAGGCGTCACACCAAACGCGCTTCCGCGATCTTCCCACGAACAAGCGAAGAGGCCCGGAGTCGGTTGACTCCGGGCCTCTTCGTGCAGTAGCGGGGACAGGATTTGAACCTGCGACCTCTGGGTTATGAGCCCAGCGAGCTACCGAGCTGCTCCACCCCGCGTCGTGTGTGACAACCGTACCACGGCGCGGGTGGCCAAGATCAGCGCTTTTCCGCCGCCTCGGCGCGCCGCAGGGCGTCCATGAGGCGGCCGTGCGCGTCGGCGTACGCCTTCTCGTCGCCCTCGGCCGTCGCCGCCTTCTCGTCGCCGGCCGCCGCCATCGCGTCCGCCAGCGCCTTCTTCAGCTCGGCGGTGGGTGCCGGGGTGTCCCCGGGCGGTGCCTTGGCGCGCGTGCCGGACGTGCCCGACGTACCTGACGTGCTGGACGTACCTGACGTGCCTGACCTGATCGTGGCGCCCGGCGGGCCAGCGGCCGGCGCCCCCGTGCCGAAGACCGCGTCCAGCGCCCCGTCCAGGGTGTCCCCCATCGCCCGGGTCCCGTCGAAGTCGGCCATCACCTTGCGCAGCACCGGATAGTCGCTGTTCGCGGCGCGCACGTACACCGGCTGCACATAGAGCACCCCGCCGTCCAGCGGCACGGCCAGCAGGTTGCCGCGCAGGACCGTGGAGTCCTTGCGTTTCAGCGCGTCCAGGTCGGCGGAGAAGGCGCAGTCGGCGTTGTCCTGCGCCTGTTGCGGTCCCTCCGCCCGGGTGCCGGGCGGCAGTCGCAGGATGCGCATGGCGCCGTAGTCCTTGCTCGCGGCGTCCGCGTCCACCGCCATGTACGCCGCGAGGGTGTCGCCGCCGCTCGGCGTGAAGGTGGTGGTCAGCGAGAACGCCTGCGCGTCCTGGCCGGGCATCTTCATGCTCAGGTAGTACGGCGGCACCGCCTTGCCCGAGGCCGACGCCGGGTCGTCCGGCACCTGCCACGCCTGGTCCCCCCGGTAGAACTGCCCGGGGTCGGTGACGTGGTAGGCGGTCAGCATCTCCCGCTGCACCTTGAACAGGTCCTGCGGATAGCGCAGATGGGACAGCAGGTCCGCCGGGACCTCGCTCCTGGGCAGCACCGTGTGCGGGAACGCCCTCATCCAGGTGGTGAGCACCGGGTCCTGGGTGTCCCACTGGTAGAGCTTCACGGTGCCGTCGTAGGCGTCCACCGTCGCCTTGACGGAGTTGCGGATGTAGTTGACCTGGTCCTGCGCCGCGGAGATCCGGTGCTGCCCGTCGGTGCGCGAGTCGGCCGTGGCGCCGCCCAGGCTGGTGCGGGTGGAGTACGGGTACTGGTCGCTGGTCGTGTAGGCGTCCACGATCCACTGCACCCTGCCGTGCACCACCGCCGGATACGGGTCCCCGTCGACGGTCAGCCAGGGCGCGACCGCCTCGACGCGTCCCTCGGGGGTGCGGTTGTAGAGGATCTTCGAGCCGTGGCCGACCGCCTTGGAGGAGAAGATCCGCGGCTCGCCGAAGATCACCGCATACGCCGCCCGCGTCACCGGGTCGTCCAGGCTCACCCCGCCGCTGCCGCGGTAGGAGGTGGTGGTCTGACTGCCGCCCGCGGTGTAGTCCACCTCCTTGGTGGGGCCGCCGACGATCGCGTACTGCTTGGTCTGCTCGCCGAAGTAGATCTGCTGCCGGTACGGGCCCAGGTCGCCGCTGGTCGGCAGGTCGCCCTCGGTGTAGACGGGCGCGCCCGCCGGGGCCTTGCCGCCGGGAGCGTCGGCGCCGCCCGCGACGCCGGTGGCGCCGGAGCCGCCGGGGCCCGTCACCTCGGTGCCCTTGGCCGCGACGATGCCGTAGCCGTGGGTGTACTTCAGGTGCTCGTCGACCCAGTCCTTGTGCGGGATGCCGCTGCTGTCCAGCTCGCGCGCCCCGACCACGGTGTCCTGCTCCCGGCCGTCGACGGTGTAGCGGTCGACGTCGAGGGTGGAGGGGAAGGAGTAGTAGCCGCTGCCCTGCTGCGTCTGCTGGAAGGCCGGCGCCATCACCTCGGGGTCCAGCACCCGGATCGCGGCGGCCTTGGCGGTGTCCGCGCGCAGGGTGCGCGCGTCGGCGGAGCTGGTGCCGCTGTAGTCCGAGGCGGTGTCGCCGGTGATGCGGTACGCGGCGCGCGTCGCGTCGATGTTCTGCCGGATGTACGGCGCCTCCTTGGCCGCCTCGTGCGGCTCCACCTGGAACTTCTGCACGATCGCCGGGTACAGCCCGCCGATCAGGACCGCGGACAGCGCCATCAGGCCCAGGCCCAGCAGCGGCAGCGTCCACGAGCGCCGCCACAAGGTGGCGAAGAACAGCAGCGCGCAGATCGAGGCGATGAAGAACAGGATCGTCTTGGCCGGCAGGTACGCGTTGGCGTCCACGTAGCGCAGGCCGGTCCAGGAGCCGGTGGCGCGCAGATTGCTGGATTTCACCGCGAGCGCGTACCGGTCCAGCCAGTAGGCGAGCGCCTTCAGCGACACGAACAGGCCGAGCAGCACCGCCAGGTGCCCGGTGGCCGCGGCGGTCGCCTTGCCGCCGCCGGCCGAGGTCAGCCGCAGCCCGCCGTATAGGTAGTGCACCAGCGTCGCGGCCAGCAGGGAGAGCACCACGGCCGCGAAGCCGAAGTTCAGCAGGAAGCGGTACCACGGCAGGTCGAAGGTGTAGAACGACACGTCCTTGTGGAACTGCGGGTCCCGCTGGTGGAACGGCGTGGCGTTGGCGTACAGCAGCCACAGCCGCCAGTGCGTCGACGCCGATCCGCCGGCGATGAGCCCGACCACCGTGCAGATCCCGGCCAGCACCCAGGTCTTGTACGGCGCCACCCCCATCCGGTACCGGTCCAGGCCCTGCTGCTCGGGGGACATCGCGCTCAGCGGCGGGCGCAGCCGGTGCGCCAGGTAGATGTTCACACCGATCGCGGCCGACATCAGCAGCCCGAAGGAGGCGAACAGACCGGCCCTGGTCCACATCGTGGTGGTGAAGACCGAGGAGTAGTGCACCGAGCGGTACCACAGCAGGTCCGTCCAGAACCCGGCGAACACCATGAACGCGGCCATCACGACGGCGAGGACGCCGATCGTGACGACCAGCGTCCTCGCGCGCCGCGAGGGACGGCCGAAACCCGACCGTGGGGCCAGGCCTCCGCCGCGGTCAGGCAGCTGGAATACCAAGGTGCGCACCTCGAAATGTCATGGTTTCCGCGGGTGTCCCGGGTCGGGCTCCCACTGGTGCAACTTAACTACGCTTTGGCCGGTTCCCGATTCCGGGGCCGGAAGGGGCAGGATGTGGGTCATGTCCAACATCGCTTCCGACGGCGCGCCGCTCGCGGCGACCCCCCTCACCCGGGCCGTCCTCGAGATCGACACCTATGCGTCCGGGCAGGGCTGGGACCAGCCCGCGCGGCTGTTCGCCCTGGTCGACACCGCGCGGCTGCGCGCCAGCGAGCCGGGTCTCGCCGAGCAGCTCGGCCTCGGCGACGACACGTCCGGCGGGCTCACCCCGATCGAACAGGACGAGCTGCCCTCGGGGCAGCCGCTGGACGAGTTCCTGGCCACCATCGCCTGGCCGGATGTGATCGCCGGCTGCGCGCTCACGGTGGAGCGGCTGATGCTGCCGCCGTCGGCGGAGGCGTCGCTGCCCGAGGACCTGGACGACGCCGCGCTGGCGTCCTGGGTGGCGCGGCACCCGGAGCGCCAGGAGGTGCGGATGACGGTCGCGGTGCTGCGTGACGGCAGCCGCGAGTCGGCGGTGCGGCTGCGCGCCAAGGACACGCCGTCGGAGGTGCTGACCGGGCCCGAGCTGGTGCCGGGCCTCGCGGACGCGCTGACCGCGACCTTCGCCTGAGCGGTCGGGCGCGGTCGGCTCCCGCGCCTGAGCGGTCGCGGCGGGGTCGGCTCCCGCGCCTGAGCGGTCGGGGCGCGGTCAGCTCTTGCAGGAGGGCAGCGCCTTGTCGTTGCCCGAGCGGATGTCGGCGAGGGCCGCCATGGCGTCGTCCAGGGTCTTCACCTTCACCAGGGTGAGGCCCTTGGGGGTGTCCTTGGCGGCCTCCTCGCAGTTGTCCGCGGGGGTCAGGAAGAACTGCGCTCCCTTGTCGCGGGCGCCGATGGTCTTCAGGCTGATGCCGCCGATCGGTCCGACCGTGCCGTCGTCGTCTATGGTGCCGGTGCCCGCGACGAACTTCCCGCCGGTCAGGCTGCCGGGCGTGAGCTTGTCCACGATGCCGAGCGCGAACATCATGCCGGCGCTCGGACCGCCCACGTCGGCCAGTTTGATGTCGATGGTGAAGGGGAACGTGTGCTCGATCCCCGCCTGGATGCCGACGACCGCCCGGGACGGCCCGGAGTCGTCGGACGCGCGGGTGGTGATCGTCAGCCGCTGGACCGGCGCCGACGCCTTCTTCGCGTCGGCCGCCCTGACGATGGAGAAGACGACCTTCTGACCGGGCTTGTGCTTGGTGACCTGCTGGGCGACCTGGTCGGCCTCGGTCACCGCCGTGCCGTCCACCGCCTTGATGACGTCGCCCGCGTGCAGGGTGCCCTCGGCGGCGCCGCCCTTGACGACGGCGGCCACGATCACCCGGGACGTGACCGGGATCTTCAGTTCCTTCAGCGCCGCGACCTTGGCGCTGTCCTGGGACTGGCTGAACTCCTCGGCGTTCTCCTGGTCGGCCTGCTCGGCGGTCTGCCCCTTGGGGTACAGGGTGTCGTGCTCGACCACCTTGTCGTCGTGGCGCAGCCAGCCCATCAGGGACTCGACCAGGTTGATGTGGTAGTCCGCACCGGTGACCCGGACGGTGGTCATGTTCAGATGACCGGTCGCGGGGTACGTGGGGTGGCCGCCGATGTCGATCACCGTGTCGCCGCCGTAGGTGCCGAGGGTGTTGACGGTCGGCCCTGGTGACATCTCCGAGTACGGCGTCGGCACCAGCAGTGCCACGCACAGCAGCACTATGAGCGTCAGGGTCGAGGCGATCAGCGTCGTCGTCCGGCGTGGCATGGGTCCGACCCTAAGGGACGGGACCGGCGACCGGCCCGCGGGGGAATCCTCCCCGCCCTCGCCGCCTCCCTCGCCCTCTCCCGCGCCCTCCATGGCCACGCGGAAGCGCTCGTAGCCGGCCAGCGAGGCGCCGTCCCCGGTCAGCCGCCGCCGACCGGCCCAGCGGCCCCAGATCGCGGCGGCGACCGCAGCGATCAGCGGAATGATCAACCAGGCGAGTGCTGCCACTGCGGACTCCCGACCCCGTACCCGAAACGGACCATTGAGACGTATCAGCAGATTAACCGCTGAGTGATACAACGGTCCTACGGGGCGCGGGGTTACGCATGCGGAAATCCCACTAACGGACGGTTACGTCATCGGAGTGGGCCGCGCGGACCCGCACGCCGAGTCCCCGCCCGACCACCACCCCTCATCGAGGCGCTACGCGCCGACCCAGCCCACCCGTCGCCCGACCACCACCCCTCATCGAGGCGCTACGCGCCGACCCAGCCCACCCGTCGCCCGACCACCACCCCCCATCGAGGCGCTACGCGCCGACCCAATCCTCTGTGCCGTCCGCGAAGGTCTGGTGCTTCCAGATGGGGACCTGGTCCTTGAGGTCGTCGATCAGGCGGCGGGCCGCGGCGAAGGACTCGTCGCGGTGCGGGCAGGAGACCGCGACGACCACCGCGATGTCGCCGACCCGCAGATCGCCCACCCGGTGGACGGCGGCCAGCGCGCGCACCGGATAGTCCGCGGCGACCTTCTCCGCAACCCGGCGCAGCTGCGTGCCCGCGCTGGGGTGCGCGGAGTACGACAACCCGGTCACCGCGACGCCGGGGCGTCCGTCGTGGTCGCGTACGGCGCCGACGAAGAGAGTGGTGCCGCCCGCCGCGTCGTCACCCACCGCGGCGTGGACCTCGTCCACCGACAGGGGGGTGTCGCGGATCGCCAGCAGCCGGACCGGGCCGTCGCCGTCCCGCTCTTCGTAGATGCTCTCCATGCCGTCCATGGTGTTCATGCTGCCTCACTCTCCCGCGATGCGGAAAGCCTCTTCCGTTCGCCCTCTTCCGTTCGCCCTCTTCCGTTCGCGGCGCCGTTCCTTCGCGGCACGTCCGGGCGGCCGTCCCACGACCGGCACGACGGACGCCGGACCACCGCCCGCTCCCGCTCACAGCCCGCGCCGCGCCCTGCGCGCCCTGCGCACCGCCGCCGCGGCGCCGACCAGCGCCACCGTCGCGCCGGCCGCGCCCAGCGCCGTGGCGTCCTTGCGACCGAGCCAGCGGCAGGCCACCGAGTTGCGCCCCTCCACCTCGGCCAGCAGCTCCGCGAGCACCTCCTCGTTGGTCCACTGCGGACGCCAGCCCGCTTCGTACAGCCTGCTGCCGCTGACCACCCAGGGGTGCATCGTGTACGCCAGGTCGCCCGCGGGCGACGGGGTCAGGCCGAGCCGGTGCAGCCGGGACGCCGCGCCGAAGGCGATCGCCGGCGGCAGCTCCATCCGCCGGATGCCCGACAGCTCCTCGACCTCCTCCTGCTCCAGCCAGCCGTCGCAGCCCACCGCCATCTCGCCGTCGACCTTCTCCAGCACGGCGTACTCCAGCGCCGAGACCAGGTCCTCGACGTGGCAGAACTGCCAGCAGGGCCGGCTGCCCGCCACCACCAGCAGCCGCGGCGACTCGAAGTAGCGGGTCAGCGCGGTGTCCGTGCCGCCGACCAGGACCGCCGGGCGCAGCACCGTGACGTTGAGCCCCGGGTGGGCGCGCGGGGCGCGGCGGCCGAGCCGCTCGATCTCCAGCAGGTCGTCGACGAAGCTGGCCTCGGAGGTGGCCCGCAGCGGCGCGTCCTCGGCGAGCGGCACGTCGTTGTCCGCCTGCGCGCCGTAGACCATCGCCGAGGTGCACAGCACCACGCGGCGCACGCCGGCCGCCGCGGACGCGGTGAGCACGGTCTGGGTGCCGCGGACGTTGAACGCCGAGCGTGCCTTGGGATCGGACTCCAGGTCGAGGTCGAGCGCGAGGTGCACCACCACGTCCGCGCCGCGCAGCTTGTCGGCGATCGCCGGGTCCCGCACGTCCAGCACCCGCCAGGTCGCCCCGGGCACCTCGCCGCGCCGCTCGTCGATCGCCACGACCTTCCTGATCCGGTCGGACGAGACGAGCCTGAGCGCCAGCGCCCGGCCCACGCCGGAGGCGGCGCCGGTGATCGCGACCACCGGGCCGGCCCCGGACCGGCCGGCGCTCCGCTCTGGGCGAACGTGTGCTTCTGGGGAACTCACCGGGTGTCTCCCACGGTTGTCTCAGATACGTACGCGAGCCATCCTGCCGGACACGTGTCTAGGCTGGAGGTACAGCCCATCACACCACCCCACACCGACACAGAGCCGAGGAATTCCCGTGAGTGACATCCCATTCGGATTCGGCGTCCCTCCCGAGGAACCCGGGGACGGGGACGACGGCACCCCGTCAGGGGGCAGTGGCAAGGGCGGCGGCAGGGGCGGTGACCAGGGCGGTCAGGGGGGCCAGGGCGGTCCGCCCGGACCCTTCGGCTTCGGCGCCGGCGGCCCGTTCGGCGCGGGCGGCGACAACCCCTTCGCCGCGATGTTCGGCTCGCTGGGCCCCGGCGACCTGGGCGCGGCCTTCCAGCAGCTCGGCCAGATGCTGTCCTACGACGGCGGGCCGGTGAACTGGGACATGGCCAAGGACATCGCCCGGCAGACCGTCGCCCAGGGCACCCCGGACGGCGTGAAGGACGCGACCGTGGGCCGCGCCGACCGCTCCTGGGTCGAGGAGGCCGTGCGGCTGGCGGACCTGTGGCTGGACGGTGTCACCTCGCTGCCCTCGGGCGCGAACTCCGCGGTGGCCTGGAGCCGCGCGGAGTGGGTCGAGGCGACGCTCCCGGTGTGGAAGGACCTGGTGGACCCGGTCGCCGAGCGGGTGGCCGGCGCGATGGGCGATGTGCTGCCCGAGGAGATGCAGGCCATGACCGGCCCGCTGCTCGGCATGATGCGCTCCATGGGCGGCGCGATGTTCGGCTCGCAGATCGGACAGGCGCTGGGCACCCTGGCCGGCGAGGTGGTCGGCTCCACCGACGTCGGGCTGCCGCTCGGCCCGGCCGGCAAGGCGGCCCTGCTGCCCGCGAACGTGGCGGCGTTCGGCGACGGCCTGGGCGTGCCGCAGGAGGAGGTGCGGCTGTATCTGGCCCTGCGCGAGGCCGCGCACCAGCGGCTGTTCGCGCATGTGCCGTGGCTGCGCGCCCACCTGTTCGGCGCGGTCGAGGGCTATGCGCGCGGCATCAAGGTGGACACCGCCCGGCTGGAGGACGCGGTCGGCCAGCTGGACCCGACGCAGCCCGAGCAGCTCCAGGAGGCGCTGCAGCAGGGCATGTTCCAGCCCGAGGACACGCCGGAGCAGAAGGCGGCGCTGGCCCGGCTGGAGACGGCGCTGGCCCTGGTCGAGGGGTGGGTGGACGCGGTGGTGCACGCCGCGGCGAGCCCCCACCTGCCGTCCGCCGGTGCGCTGCGCGAGACGCTGCGCCGCCGCCGGGCGACCGGCGGCCCGGCCGAGCAGACCTTCGCCACGCTGATCGGGCTGGAGCTGCGGCCCCGGCGACTGCGGGACGCGGCGCGGCTGTGGGCCTCCCTCACCGACGCGCGCGGCGTGGAGGGGCGGGACGGCCTGTGGGGCCACCCCGACATGCTGCCGACCGCCGCGGACCTGGACGACCCGGACGGCTTCGTGCACCGCGAGAGCGTGGACTTCTCCGAGCTGGACCGCATCCTCGGGGAGGCGGCGGCCGGCGCGGGCGACGCGGCGAAGAGCGCGGCGGACGACTCGAAGGGTTCTGCGGGCGAGGCGGGCGAGGGCCCGGCGAAGGACGCCGGCGAGGCGGGTCAGGGCTCGGACTCAGGCTCCGGCTCCGGCTCGGGCTCCGGCCCTGGCTCGGGCGCCGAGGGCGACCCCGACGGCACGAGCGAGGGCGACCCCGGCAAGTGAGCACCGCGCTGCACGCGGACGCCGTCGGCGTCCTTGAGGGCTGGCGTGCGCCCGACGCCGCGCAGGAGAAGCTGCGCACCGCGTATCTGGCGCACCTGGCCGAGCATCCCGACGGCCTCTACAAGCCCTGCCGGGTCGGGCACCTGACCGGCAGCGTCCTGGTCGTGGACCCGCCGCGGCGGCGGGTCCTGCTGACCCTGCACGCCAAGCTGAAGATGTGGCTGCAGATGGGCGGCCACTGCGAGCCCGGCGACGCCTCCCTCGCGAACGCGGCGCTGCGCGAGGGCGCGGAGGAGTCCGGCATCGACGGCCTGCGGCTGATCACCCCTGAGCCGGTGCGCCTGGACCGCCACCTCACGCCCTGCGCCTGGCACCTGGACGTGCAGTACGCCGCGGCGGCGCCCGAGGGCGCGGTCGCGGCGATCAGCGACGAGTCCCTGGACCTGCGCTGGTTCGGCTACGACGAGGTCGCCGGGGTCGCGGACGCCTCGGTGGTGTCCCTGCTCGCCCGCACCCGCGTGCTGCTCGACGCGTAGGCACGTGGCGGCCGGCCGGTGACGGCGGGCCCGCGGGCCGTACGAGCACCCGCCGGACAGCACGCGCGGCGGGTGCGGGGGCTAGGGCTACGGGGGCGGCGGGTGCGGGGGCGGCGGGTGCCGACGCGCCTCAGCGGTTGGACCAGATGTTGCCCTGGTTCTGGCCGTGGCCCTGCGGGCCCAGGCCGTACTGGCCGCGCAGCCCCTGGATCGCCGCGTTCTGCGGCGGCATCAGTTCGCTGGGCTGCACCAGCACGTGCCCCTGGCCGACGAAGTTCAGCTCCCAGCCCTCGCCGGTGTTGCCGCGGCGGCGGAAGACCGAGGAGCTGGAGGTCTGCGCCTGCATCTGCACCCGCAGCCCGGTGGACCAGGCGACGACCGCGTCCGCGTCGCACGACACGTACTTGTCGGGGGTCACCGGCATCATCAGCGGCTTGCCCGAGGTCATCAGGGCGACCTTGCCGCTGCCGGAGATGTTCAGGTTGTACTGGCCGGTCCCGGACAGGCCGAACTGGCTGTCGACCGCGATGACCTCCCAGTGCAGGCCCGAGTCGAGCGCGAGGACGTAGGCGCTGTCGACGGTCAGGCCCTCGTGGTCCACGTCCAGGATGTGGATCTGCTGCGCGAGGTTGGCCAGGTAGACGGTGCCCTGGCCGGAGCAGCGCATCAGCTCCAGGCCCTCGCCGGTCTGCCGGCGGGCACGGCGCTGGTGGTGGGACTGGTACTCGCCGTCGAACTCGATCATGCCCTGGTAGGCGACCATCGACCCCTTGCGGGCCAGGCAGTCGGGTCCGGTGTTGCCGTCCAGGCGGACCCGCAGCAGATAGGAGTTCTGCAGGCTGTAGTGGTCCTGGTTCTGCACCTCGGTGAAGGCGAAGAGCGGGCTCTGCATGGTGTGTCGGTCCCCCCTCAGCCCCGGATCCGGAGCCGGTCGGTGCTGTCCTCGCTGGGCTGTACGACCACGAAGCCCTGTCCGGAGAAGGCGATCTGGAACGCCTCCCCGCTGCCGCGCCCGATCAGCGACGACGCCTTGAAACTGCGCTTGGCCTTCATCTTCAGCCCGGACGACCAGGCCACCAGCGCGTCCGGATCGACGTACGTCTCGTCCGCGCCGCTGCCGCAGTCCACCACGATCGGCGTGCCGCGGGAGGTGACGGCCACCCAGCCGACGCCCGACACCCCCACGTTGAACAGGCCCTGGCCGGCGAACTTCGCCAGTCCCTTGACCCGCTCCACCCCCCAGCTCAGGTGGGCGTCGAAGGCGAGCAGGTTGGTGCCGTTGACCGACACGGACTCGTTGTTCAGGTTCAGGCAGACCACGTCGGCCCCGTAGTCGGCGAGGTAGAGCAGGCCGTCTCCGCTGCACTTCATCAGCGGCGCGCTCTCACCGGTCAGCCACGCGGAGGCCATCTGCCGGACCGCCGGCGGGTTCGGCTCGTACTGCACGAAGCCCTCGTACGCGACCATCGAGCCGGTGCGCGCGAACAGGTCGTGGCCGGTCTGCATGGCCACCTTGAGCATCGAGGAACCGTGGTTCTCCATCCGGGCGGCGACCGGGGTGGGTGCGTAGCCCGCGATCATCTGCTGGTCCATGGCGGGTCACACCTCGTAGGGCTGGACGACGATGAAGTTGCCGGGCGCGCCGCGGAACTGGAGGTTCACGGTCTCGCCGCTGTGGCCGGGGTAGGCGCTCCTGCGCAGCCGCACCTGGCTGGAGACGATCACCTGGGCGGCGGCCGACCACGCGACGATCGCGTTGCTGTCGGCGTAGGTGGTGGGGGTGACGGGCAGCACCACCGGGGTGCCGTGGGTCTTGACGATCACAGTGCCGGTGCCCTGGAACTGCATGGTGAACAGGGCGCCGCCGGGGATGCCGTGGCCCTCGATCCTGCGCACCTCGTACTGCAGTCCCTCGTCGAAGGCCAGGACGTTCTCCGCGGAGACGCACAGGGCGTCGCCCTGCAGCTCGACCGGGTGCAGGTAGGAGGCGTTCTCGGCGAAGAACACCTGGCCGCCGCCGGTGCAGCGCATGAGCTGCATCTCCTGGCCGGTCATGTTGCCGACGATCCGGCCGGTGAAGCCGGCGCCCTTGTAGCCGAAGTCGACCTTGCCCTGGTAGAGCACCATGCTGCCCTGGCGGGCGAGCACCGGCTGGCCGCCGCCCTGGCCGAGGTCGGCGCGCATCATCTTGGGGTTCTGCTGCGTCCAGCGCTGGCCGGTGGGCAGCTCCCGGTACTTCTGCATGGCCGCCGCCATGCCGGCGCCGGCGGTGGGCGGCGCGGCGGGCTGCGCGTAGCCGGGCTGCGCGCCGAAACCCGGGGGCTGCGCGTATCCGGGCGGGGTGGGCGGGCCGGGCGGCTGCGCGTATCCGGGCGGGGCAGCGCCGGGCTGCGGGCTGCCGAAGGGCGGCTGCTGGTAGCCGGCGGGCGCGGGGCCCGGCTGGCCGGGGAAGGCGGGGGCGCCGGGCGGGCCCGGCGCGGGAGCGGGCGGCGGGGTCTGCGCCGGCGCGAGCGGCGCGATCATCGTGGGCGCCTGGTGGATGCCGGGGTCGCCGGCGCCGGGCGGCGGCGTGAAGCCGGGCTGGTGGGCCACGGGCTGCGGCGCGGGCGGCTGCGGCGCGGCGGGCTGCGCGGGCACGGGGGCCGGGCCGCCGGGCGGGGGCGCGAAACCGGGGGCCGGGGCCGGCGCGGGAGCCTGGGCCTGAGCGGGCGGCGGGCCCGGCGGGGGTGCGAAACCGGGCGCCGCCTGCGCGGACTGCTGCGGCGCGGGCGCCTCGGGCGCGGGCTCCTCCTCGGCGACCTCGCCGCCGAAGTTCCGCAGCAGGGCGGCCAGTCCGCCGTCGAAGCCCTGGCCGACCGCGGCGAACCGCCACACGTCCTTGAGGTAGATGTCGGCGAGCATCACCGCGCGCTCGGTGCTGAACTCCGCGCCGGTGAAGGCGTACCGCGCGACCTCCTCGCCGCCGGCGACGATCCTGATGTAGCCGGGCGCGACCTGCGACATCTGGCCGTCGCCGTCGATGGTCGCGGTGAAGGCCAGCTTCTGCACGGCCGCCGGGATGCGGTCGAGGGTGACGCGGAACGACTCGGTGTCGCCGGCCTGCGGGCCGAGGAGCTGGATGGACTCCTCGGGCGACTTCGGCTGGTTGAAGAAGACGAAGTAGCGGTCGTCGGAGAGCTGTTCCCGCGCGTCCAGGCCGAAGCAGCTGATGTCGAAGGTCAGCCCGGGCGCGGAGATCTGGACTCCGACGTAGAGATCCGTGCCGGCCGTCAGATCGCTGATCTTGGCCTTGTGGCCACGTTGGAATTCCCTGGCCATGGTGCGACCGTCCCCCTCGCCCTGTTGCTCCGTACGTTGCGCCAGGCTAACCGTTCGAACCGACAGCGGCTATTCCTCGCCGGAACCCGCGCCGTTGGGCAGCCGTCCGACGGCGACCACGCCTTCGAGGAAGCCGCGGGCGCGCTCGGTGCGCGGATAGCTCTCCAGCAGTTTCCAGAACCGCGGGCCGTGGCCGGGGACGAGCAGGTGGGCGAGTTCGTGCAGCAGTACGTAGTCGATGACGTACTCGGGCATGCCCTGCAACCGGTGGGACAGGCGGATGCTGCCCTCCGCGGGGGTGCACGAGCCCCAGCGCGAGTTCTGGTTGGTGACCCACCGCACGGTGTCGGGCCGGGCCCGGCCGTTGAGATACTGCGCGGACAGGCGTTCCGCGCGCGCCGCGAGCTCGTCGTCGCCGGGCATCCGGCGGCTCTCCTGCGCGGCGAGCTTGTCGAGCATCGTGGTCACCCAGCGCTGCTCCTCGGCCGTGGACATCCGGGCCGGAATGAGCACCACGGTCCGGTCGCCCTCACGGTAGGCGGAGACCGTACGGCGCCTGCGGGCGCTTCTGCGCACCTCGACCGCGCCGCCGCGGGCGGGCGGCTGACCGGCGAGATCGCGCACTGGGTCGGCGGACACGCCTCGACGTTACCTGCTGGCCGCGGGGGAAGTCCCGTCTCCGGGCCGGTTGGCCCGCGAATCACCTCAGATCGTGCGCATATTGAACGACTATTCCCCACAACCTGTGGATAACTTCGCGGCGGCAGGCCCGCGGGAGGGCATGCTGAGTGCGTCGATGACGGAGCGTGATCGGCCGACCGCGGCGCGGGACCGGCTGGTCGGGCCCCGCGCCGGGCGGGCCCCGGACGCTCGGGCCCGCGGCGTCGACGGGTGACGAGCGACGGCAATGACGGAGAGACAAAGGGGTGAGGGCGATGCGCCCGATGCTGAAGCCCGCGCTGCGGCGCGGCTGGCGAGACGCGGAGAGCGTGCAGTTCGGCGTCGACCGAAGGCACGCGGTGGTGCTGGGGCCGGTGGACGGCGCGGCGGCCGGCTTCCTCGACCTGCTGGACGGCACACGGGGGATGGACGCCCTGGTCGCGGACGCCGCGGCGCTGGGGCTCGGGCCCGAGCGGGTGCGGCGGCTGCTCGGCGAGCTGGCGGAGGGCGGGGTGCTGGACGACGCCTCGGCGCACGCGGCGCTGTCCGCCTCGGTGCGCCACCGGTCGGCGCTGCTCGACCGGCTCCGCCCCGACCTGGCGGCCCTGTCCCTGGTCCACCCGGCGCCGGGCGCGGGCCCTGCCCGGATACGGCATCGCGGGGCGTCGCGGGTGCGGGTGCTCGGAGCCGGGCGGGTCGGCGCGGCGCTGGCCGCGGTGCTGTCGGCGGCGGGCGTCGGCGCGGTCGACCTGGTGGACGGCGGACGGGTCGAGCCGTGGGACACCGGGCCGTGCGGCATCCCGGCCGACCACGCGGGCGAGCGGCGGGACGCCGCGGGCCGCGGCGCGGTCCGCCGCGCGGCGGGCGCGGCCCCCGTCCGTCCGCCCGGCGCACGGCCGCCGGGGACGCATCCGCCGGGTTCGGCGGTCGAGCGCACCCGCGCCCGCGCCGCCCGCGCCGGCGCGGGCCCGGGCCGCGGCGGGTCCGTGACGCGCCCGGGCGTGGACGCGGACGCGGGCGCGGCTCCCGGCGGCGAGGCGCCGGGCGTGGACGTGCTGGCGGTGGTGGCGCCGCGGGACGGGCTGTACGCGTTCGCGCCGGACGAGGAGCAGGCGCGCGAGCTGGTCGGTGCGGGGGTGCCGCATCTGTACGCGGGGGTGCTGGAGGACACCGGCCTGGTCGGCCCGCTGGTGCTGCCCGGGCGCACCGGGTGCGGGGAGTGCCTGGGGCTGCTGCTGGCCGACCGGGACCCGGCGTGGCCACGGCTGCTGGCGCAGTTGCGGTCCGGTCGGCGGCAGGCCGTCCCGGCCTGCGACGTCGCGCTGGCCACCGCGGTCGCGGGGACCGCGGCCGGCCATGTGCTGGCGCATCTGGACGGGCGGCTGCCGCCGAGCACCGGGGCGCGGCTGGAGCTGCCGTCGGCCGGCCCGGCGCCGCGGGTGCTGGCGGTGCCGGGCCACCCGGGCTGCGGCTGCGGGGCCGCGGCTCTCGGCGGCCGCCCGCCGCGTGGCCGTGGCGGGCGCGAAATCGCTGATCAGGACGAGCGGGACAAAGCGTCGCCGCCGCGCGGAACTGACCGGGTCTTGGCCGCAGCACCCACGGCCGCCTCGTCGCAGGGAGGCACAATGGCCATGTGACCGACCGGAAATGAGGAGCGCATGTCTGATCTTCCGCGCAAGGCGGTGACCCGTACCGCGAAGCTCGCGGCGCTCCCGCTGGGTTTCGCCGGACGGGCCACCCTGGGGCTCGGCAAGCGGCTCGGCGGTCGCCCCGCCGACGAGGTCGCCACCGAGTTGCAGGAGCGCACCGCGGAGCAGCTCTTCAAGGTGCTCGGGGAGCTGAAGGGCGGCGCGATGAAGTTCGGGCAGGCCCTGTCGGTGTTCGAGTCGGCGTTGCCGGAGGACGTCGCCGGCCCGTACCGCGCGGCGCTGACCAAGCTCCAGGAGGCGGCTCCGCCGATGCCCGCCCGCACGGTGCACCGGGTGCTGGCGCAGCGGCTGGGCCGGGACTGGCGGTCGCTGTTCGCGCAGTTCGAGGACGCGCCGGCCGCGGCGGCCTCGATCGGGCAGGTGCACCGCGCAGTGTGGAGCGACGGGCGGAAGGTCGCGGTGAAGGTCCAGTATCCGGGGGCGGGTGACGCGCTGCTGTCGGACCTGGGCCAACTGGGCCGGGTGGCCAGACTGTTCGGGCCGCTCATCCCGGGGATGGACGTCAAGCCGCTGCTGGCGGAGCTGCGCGCGCGGGTCGCCGAGGAGCTGGACTACGGCCTGGAGGCCGAGGCCCAGCACACGCACGCGGTGGAGTTCGCCGGGGACCCGGACGTGGAGGTGCCGGACGTCGTCCACCAGGCCGACCAGGTGCTGATCACCGAGTGGATGGACGGGGTGCCGCTGTCGGAGGTGATCGCCTCGGGCAGCCAGGAGATGCGGGACCGGGCGGGGCAGCTGCTGGCGCATTTCCTGTTCGCCGGGCCGGCCCGCACCGGGCTGCTGCACGCCGACCCGCACCCGGGCAACTTCCGGCTGCTCACCGACGACGGCCCGGCCGCCGGCTGGCGGCTGGGCGTGCTGGACTTCGGCACGGTGGACCGGCTGCCGGAGGGCCTGCCGCTGCCGATCGGCACCGCGCTGCGACTGGCGCTGGCCGGCGAGGCCGAGCAGGTGTACGCGATGCTGCGCACCGAGGGGTTCGTCAAGCCGACGATCACCCTGGACGCCGACGCGGTGCTGGACTACCTGCGGCCGATCATCGAGCCGGCCGGCCGGGAGGACTTCCTCTTCGAGCGCGCCTGGATGCGGGCGCAGGCGGCCAGGATCGCCGACCCCCGCTCGCCCGCCCACCAGCTGGGCAAGCAGCTCAACCTGCCGCCGTCGTACCTGCTGATCCACCGGGTGACGCTGAGCACCGTCGGGGTGCTGTGCCAGCTGGGCGCGACCGTGCGGCTGCGCGACGAGCTGCTGGAATGGCTGCCCGGGTTCGCGGCGGAGGGCGAGGAGGAGTCGGCGTGAGCCGGGGCGGTCACCACCAGGCGGAGTCCAGCCGCCCTTCGATGCTGCGCAGATGCCGCCGGGCGCACTCCTCGCAGAAATAGACGCGCCGGCCGTTCTCCACCGAGCAGATCCAGGTCAGCGGCAGACCCTCGTGCGTGGCGCCGCAGCGGCCGCACGTCGTGCTTCGACCCGTGGTCTGAGAGGTCTTGTGATCCACCGGGCGACGATACCTCCGTGGTGGCCGGGATCGCCGCCGGAACGCACCGCGGGACCGGTCGGTGTCGACCGGTCCCGCGGGGGTTGAGGCGGATGGTTCCTGCTGGTGGTGCGGGTGCACCGGCACCGGCCGGCGCGGCCTTCCGGGTCCCGGACCCGGCCGGCGGGATTACTGCATCACGGCCATGGCGAGCGCGCGGCGGGCGCGCAGCGAGGCTCGCTCGGCACGGCGCTGGAGTCGGCGCGCCGCGATCAGGCGGGCCGACCTGCGTTCGTGCTCGGCCTCGCGCAGGCGATCCTGCATTTGGGCACGGGCCAGGGCTTCTGGCATGAGTTGCATTTCGAGGTTCCTGTTCTGGTGCGACGCGATGGCGTCGGAGGCGCGGGCGGGCAGTTCGGTGAGGGAGGGCGTCATCGGGGCCTGATTCTTGGGGTCGTGCGTCCGGGGACCGTCGATGGTTCCGGGCGCGGTGCGGTAGGTGCTCTGCCGGGTGTTCATGCCGCGACGGCGTTCTTGCGCGGGCGGCCGCGCGGCCGCTTGCGGGGAACGACCACGCCCTGGATGAACAGCTCGCCGCCCCAGACACCCCAGGGCTCGCGGCGGTCCTTGGCGCCGGCCAGGCAGGCCTCGCGCACCGGACAGGTCTGGCAGAGGGACTTGGCGTACTCGACGTCGGCCGGGGACTCCGCGAAGAAGACCTCGGGGTCGTAGGTCCGGCACGGGACGGGCACGCCGAGTCGCTCGATCTCGTCGTCGAGCTCGGTGAGGGGCAGCAAGGTGGTCTCCGAAGGGGGCGTTGCGGGCGGGTGGCCGAGTTCGGGCTTGGGTCCGGACGTTGCGTGCGAGGCGGTGTGCACGGTGGGTTCGTTCCTCGTCTGTCGTTCGGCCGGTCTGGTGGTCCGGCCGGATCTCGGTGGTTCAGGTCTGGTGTTCAGGTCCGGGGAAAACAGAAGGGCCGCGGTTCCCGGTCTGGGATTCCGCGGCCCTGAAGGCACCGACCTGATCGTTCGTCAGGCTGGATCACTCCAGGGTTCGAGCCCGCGGAAGGCCCACTTGCCGTGCTGCTGCGTCTTCTTCTGCTGTCCGTTGCCATTGGCGATGCCACTGCCTTCGGCGGTACCGTCGGCGTGCGCGCTGGTGGCGCCGGCGCCGTTGGCCGCCGCCGCAAAGGCATAGGCCGACGCCTGCGCCTTCGCCGCCGCTACCGCGGGCGCCCCGGTCGGTCGCTCGCTGCGCTCACGCGCCGGCAGGACCGGCAGCAGAGCGGCGGAGACGGACAGACCGGTGCCACGCACAGCGGCGTCCCGCATGTCGAGGTTCCGCATGAGGACGTCCACCATCGAGACGTCGAGCGAGCAGGCGGCGGCGACCGGGCGATCGGTCATCGTGATGGTGGTCATCTGGCTGATCATCGGGGCTCGCCTCCTCTCGGCGTCTCGTAAGGACAGTGGAACGTACTCGCTTATTACATCACGGCGGGGCGGGCTCTTGGAAGGGCCGTTCCCAACCGCGCTCGTGAAGGCTATGGGGCTGTCGGCGACTCGCGCAAACTATTTTTCATCTTCTTCTTCAGGAGATTGTTCGCGCAGGTCAGAGGCATCGTCGAGGTCGAAGGCGGGGGCCTCGGCGGTGGCGTCTTCGGCGGCGGCCGCGTCCGGACCGGGGTCCTCCGCGGCGTCCGAGGAATCCGGAATCCCGGGTTCCTTACCGGCGCACAGCGCCAGCACGTCCGCGCCGTACTTCTCCAGCTTCCGCGCGCCCACTCCGGGAATGCGCGCCAACTCCCCCTCGTCGGACGGACGCACCTCCGCGATCGCCATCAGCGTGCGGTCGGTGAACACCACGTACGCCGGGTGGCCGACCGCCTTGGCCTGCGTCATCCGCCAGCCGCGCAGCCGCTCGTACAGCGCCTCGTCCAGGTCCGAGGGGCAGTCCTCGCAGCGCATCAGCTTGATCTCGCCCGCGTCGGACAGGGTGCGCCCGCACACCCGGCACTGCACCGGGCCGCGGCGCCGCCGACCGCCCGGTCCGCGCTCCACGCCGCCCGCGCCGCCGGCCCCCGGGCGCCGCGCGGCGCCGAGCCGGGCCGCAGCCCGTCCAGGAAGCGGGACGGCCGCCGCCCGCCCCGGCCGCCGGGCGAACGCGACAGCGCCCAGGACAGGCTCAGGTGGAAGCGGGCCCGGGTCACCCCCACGTACAGCAGCCGGCGCTCCTCCTCGATCTGCTCGTCGGTCTTGGCGTAGGTGATCGGCAGGGTCCCCTCGGTCAGCCCGACCAGGAACACCGCGTCCCACTCCAGGCCCTTGGCGGCGTGCAGCGAGGCCAGCGTGACGCCCTCGACGGTCGGAGCGTGCTGGGCGTTCGCCCGCTCGTCCAGCTCGGCGACGAAATCGGCCAGCGTGGCGCCCTGCCGGGCCGCCGCGAAGTCCTCCGACAGCCGCACCAGCGCGGCCAGCGACTCCCACCGGTCGCGCACCGCGCCCGAGCCGGCCGGCGGCTCCGAGGCCCAGCCGCGCGAGCTGAGCACCGCGCGGACCTGGTCGGGGATGCTCGCCGCGGCCTGGTCCGGATCGGCTGCGGCCCGCGCCGCGCCGCGCAGCAGCAGACCCGCCTCGCGCACCTCGGGCCGCTCGAAGAACCGCTCGGCGCCGCGCAGCTGGTAGGGCACGCCCGCGTCGGCGAGCGCCTGCTCGTAGACCTCCGACTGGGCGTTGATGCGGTAGAGCACGGCGATCTCGCTGGGCCGCACCCCGGCCTGCGTCAGCTCCTTGATCCGGCGGGCGACGCCCTCGGCCTCGGCGGGCTCGTCGGCGTACTCCGCGTAGGAGGGATCGGGGCCGGGCTCGCGCTGCGAGACGAGCTCCAGCCGGTGGGCGGCGGCCTGGCCGCGGGCCTGGGCCAGCAGGCCGTTGGCCAGGCCGACCACCTGGGGGGTGGAGCGGTAGTCGCGCACCAGCTTGACGACGGTGGCCTGCGGGTGGCGGGCGCGGAAGCCGAGCAGGAAGTCGGGGGTGGCGCCGGTGAAGGAGTAGATGGTCTGCGAGGCGTCGCCGACCACGCACAGGTCCTCCCGGTCGCCCAGCCACAGGTCGAGCAACCGCTGCTGGAGCGGGCTGACGTCCTGGTACTCGTCGACGACGAAGTGCTGGTACTGCGAGCGGACGGTGTCCGCCACGTCTGGCCGGTCCTGGAGCACGCCGACGGTCAGCAGCAGCACGTCCTCGAAGTCGATCATGCCGCGGTCGCGCTTGAGCTGTTCGTACGTGCTGTAGACGCGGGCCACCTCGGCCGGGTCGCGGGGCACGTCGCGGCCGGTCTTGGCGGCTGCCGCGGCGTACTCCTCGGGGACGGTCTGGGTGACCTTGCACCACTCGATCTCACCGGTGAGGTCCCGCAGCTCGTTGCGATCCAGGCGGATCCTGCAGCGCGCGCCGGCCTCGGCGACCAGCTGGATCTTGCGCTCCAGCAGGCGCGGCATCTCGCCGCCGATCGCGCGCGGCCAGAAGTACTGGAGCTGGCGCAGCGCCGCGGAGTGGAAGGTCCGCGCCTGCACGCCGCCGGCGCCGAGCTGGCGGAGCCGGCCGCGCATCTCCCCCGCCGCACGCGCGGTGAACGTCACCGCGAGCACGCTCGCGGGCTGCAGGATCCCGGCGCGCACGCCGTACGCGATCCGGTGGGTGATCGCGCGGGTCTTGCCGGTGCCGGCGCCCGCCAGCACGCACACCGGGCCGCGCAGCGCCGTGGCGACGGCGCGCTGCTCGGGGTCCAGTCCGTCCAGCACGGCGTCCGCGGATTCGGGCACCGCGGGGAAGAGCGAGTCGTGGAGTGTCGCAGTCACCCCGCCACTGTGCCACTTCCCGCCGACGGGCCGGACGGGTTGTCCACAGGCCACCCCGCCGGCGCGGAGTTTTCCACAGGCCGCTCACTCCGCCCGCACGGAATGTCCCGGCGGCCCGGTACGTTCTGGACAGCGAACTTCGACGCCACATTCCCCGGACGAGGAGCGAACAGCGATGTCGGCCAAGATGACCATCTACAGCACGTCCTGGTGCAGCTACTGCCGTCGGCTGAAGTCCCAGCTCGACCGCGAGGGCATCGCGTACGACGAGGTCAACATCGAGCAGGACCCCGAGTCCGCGAAGTTCGTCGAGAGCGCCAACGGCGGCAACCAGACGGTCCCCACCGTCCTGTTCACCGACGGCTCCACCCTCACCAACCCCTCCGTCGCCCAGGTCAAGCAGAAGCTCGCCGCCTGACCCGGTTCGGACCGGTCCCCCGCCCCGCCCGCACCCGGCCGGCGCTCCTCGCGGCGCGCCGGCCGGGTGCGCGATCCGCTGGATCAGCGGGGGACGCCGGGGCGGGGCGGGGGGCGCCGTACCAGAGCTCGATGAGGCGGGCGGCGATGGAGATGCCGAAGGGCGGCAGGACCTCGCCGGAGGCGAAGGCCGCGCGCAGGTCGTCGCGGGAGAACCAGCGGGCCTCGTGGATCTCCTCCCCGTCCACGGTGATCCGCGGGTCGGTGGCCCGGGCGGTGAAGCCCAGCATCAGGCTGGACGGGAAGGGCCACGGCTGGCTGGCCACATAGGCGACGTCGCCGACGGTGACGCCGACCTCCTCGGCGACCTCGCGGCGCACCGCCGCCTCGACGGACTCGCCCGGCTCCACGAAGCCGGCCAGCGTGGAGAAGCGGCCCTCGGGCCAGTGCACCTGACGGCCCAGCAGCGCCCGGTCCTGGTCGTCGGTGACCAGCATGATCACCGCGGGGTCGGTGCGCGGGTAGTGCTCGGCGCCGCAGGCCGGGCAGCGCCGGATGTGGCCCGCGGCGGCGATGACGGTGCGCTCACCGCAGCGGGAGCAGAAGCGGTGCATGCGCTGCCAGTTCTCCAGCGCCACGGCGTGCACCATCAGCCCGGCCTCCAGCGGCGACAGCAGCCCGCCGACCTCGCGCAGCCCGGCCGGGCGCGCGGCGTCGTCCATCCGCCCGGGCAGCGAGTCCTTCTGGAGCGCGAAATAGCGCACGCCGTCCGGGTCGATGCCCAGGAAGTAGCGGTGGGTCTCGGTCTCGGGCGCGTCGAAGGCCGGGGTCATCACCAGCTCGGTGCCGCCGTCGGGGGTGTCCTCGACCAGCACCTGGCCGCCGGAGACCACGAACACCCGTGTGCTCGGGTGGCTCCAGGCCGCCGCGAGCCACGCCTCGTCCAGGCGGTGGCCGGCGGCGCGGTCCACACCCTCGTGGGTCAGGGCCACGGGCCGCGCTGCCAGGTCGAGTCCGGTGGTGGTCGCGTCGGGTCCGGTCAAGGTGGTGTCCTACTTCCCCGTCGATCGTTGCCAGGGTACGGCGCGCCGGCGGGCGGGCCGGCTCGTCCACGGGTAGTGCCAACCGCCGAACGTCCCGGAAATTCCCGGTCGCCCGGCAGCGCACCGGCGGTGCGGGCCGGTCGGCCCGCTCCCGCCGGCCGTGCGTACGGGGGTCGTGCGTTTCGTGCGCGCGGACGGCGCTGTCCGAGGCAGAGCTTCTGCCAGCAGCCTAGCGGTGCGCGGTCCCGCGCCGGGCGGGCCCCCGGCCGCGGGCGGGCGCACGCCCCCGGCGCGCGCCCGCCCCGGGCCCGCACACGGTCACGGCGCGCGCCCGCTCACCGCCCGGGGCGCGCTCAGGCCAGCAGGCGTTCGAGCGCGGCGCGGTCGGGCAGGTCCGGGGGGCGCACGAGATCGCCGGTGCGCACGTAGAGGAACGCCGCGCTGACCCGCTCCAGCGGCACGCCCGCCCGCTCGGCCCAGGCGACCCGGTAGACCGCGAGCTGCAGGGGGTCGGCCGGGCTGACCGCGGGGTGCCCGGTCTTCCAGTCCAGCACCTCGTACGTGTACGCCCCGTCGTCCCCGGACCCGGGTCGCCCCCGGGCTCCCCTCCCCCGGCTCCGCCGCCCGCCGGCTCGCGGTACACCGCGTCGATACGGCCGCGGATCAGCCGCCCGGCCAGCACGAGCTGGAAGGTCTGCTCGACGGCGTACGGCGTCCGGTCCGCGTACGGGGTGCGCAGGAACGCCTCCTTGAGCGCGGCGAGGTCGCGCTCGTCGGCGATGTCGGGGGGCGCCTCGCCGTCGTCCCCGTAGCCGGCGCCTGCGCCGACCCCCGGCAGGTCCTCGGGGCCGAACAGCGGCCGTACGTCGAAGCGGGACTCCAGCCAGGCGTGGAAGCGGGTGCCGCGGCGCGCGGCCGGGCCGGCGGGCGGGGCGTCGGCCGGGCCAGTTCCCGGGCCAGGCCGTCGGGGTCGGCGGCCAGCCGCAGCAGCTGGGTCGCGGTGAGCGAGGCCGGCAGCGGGACGTCGTGCACGGCGGCTCTGGCCCGCCGCAGCTCGCCGGTCAGGGCGGTCAGGTCGCGGTCCCAGGACGCGGCGAGCCGCGCGTCCTCCGGCACCAGCGCGAGCTCCTCGTCCAGCGCAGACCCGTCTCCCGGCGCAGGCTCAGGCCCCTCCCCCGGCGCAGGCGCACGCACATCCCCGGGCGCAGGCCCCTCGGTCGCGCCGGTCGCGCCGGCCGCGCCGCCCGCGCCGGCCGCGCCGCCCGCGCTGCCCGGCCCGGCCCCCGCCCCCTCCCCGCCCCGGACGCCGCGTCCGCCAGCGCCAGCACCGTCTTCGCCGCCTGCCGACGGCGCTCCAGCGCGACCGGGTCGAGCGGCATCGGCCACGGCGGCTCGACCGCGCCCGCGAGCGAGGGGTTCTCGGCGTCCTCGGCGGGCTCTTCGGCCCACACCTCCACCTCGCCGTTGCCCGCCTCGCAGTGCGCGCGCAGCGCCTGGAGGTAGTCCGAGGGCCCGAACCGCGTCTTCTGGGACGGCCCCCACCAGTGCCCGGAGCCGAGCAGCAGCGAGCGCGGCCGGGTGAAGGTGACGTAGCCGAGCCGCAGCTCCTCGACGCGCTGGTGCTCCTTCATCGCGCCGCGGAAGCCCTCCAGGCCGCCGCGGGTCCACTCGGCGACGTCGGGCAGGGTGGCCGCGTCGCCGCGCAGGCCGTGCGGCAGCACCTTGGCGTTCAGCGGCCACAGCTCGCGGCCGCGGGTGCTCGGGAAGCCCCGCTCGACCAGGCCGGGCACGGCCACCACGTCCCACTCCAGGCCCTTGGACTTGTGCGCGGTCAGCACCTTCACGGTGTTCTCGCCGCCGGGCAGCGAGCTGTCGAGGCCCTTCTCGTACTCGACCGCGGTGCGCAGGAAGCCGAGGAAGGCCAGCAGTGTCGCCTCGCCGTCCAGGCCGGCGAACCCGGCGGCGACGTCGAGGAACGCGTGCAGCGTCTCGCGCCGCCGGGCGGCCAGCGCGTGCGGGGAGGCGGACAGCTCGACCTCCAGGCCGGTGACGGCGAGCACTCGGTGCAGGACGTCCATCAGCGGGTCGGCGAGTGCGCGGCGCAGTTCCCTTATCTCGGCGGCCAGCCGGGCGAAGCGGACCCGCGCCTCGGGGGAGAACGGCAGGTCGGCGCCCACCGCGCGCTCGCCCTCCGCGGCGGCGCCGGCAGTCGATGCCCCGGCACTCGGCGCCCCGGCACTCGGCGCCCCGGGGCTCGCGGCACCCGCGCTCGCGGCACCAGCACTCGCGGCGCCCGCGACCTCGCCGATCGTCCCGTCGAGGAACGTCTCCAGCGCGTCGGTGAGCGAGACCGTCTCGGCCGGGTCGACGCCCTCCACCGCCGCGGCCAGCGGATCGGCGCCGGGCGCGGGCCGGCCGCCGCGGACCAGCTGCCGGGCCAGGCGGCCCAGCAGCGCCAGGTCGCGCGCGCCGATCCGCCATCGCGGGCCGGTCAGCAGCCGGACCAGCGCGGCGTTCGCGGTCGGGTCGTGCAGCACCTCGCAGGTGGCGACCAGGTCGGCGACCTCGGGCAGGTGCAGCAGCCCGGACAGCCCGACCACCTCCACCGGCACGTCCCTGGCCACCAGCGCGGCGTGGATCTCCGGGAAGCGGCCCGCGGTGCGGCACAGCACGGCGATCTCCCCCGGCGCGGTGCCGGTGCGCACCAGGTGAGCGATGGAGTCGGCCAGCCAGGCGGTCTCCTCCTGCTGGGTGGGCAGCAGCGCGCAGCGCACCAGTCCGTCGCGCTCGGCGCCGGGCGCGGGCCGCAGCGCCTGGACGCCTTCGTGGCGTGCGCGCAGTTCCGCGGAGAGGGTGTTGGCGAGGTCCAGGAGCCGGCCGCCGGAGCGGCGGTTCTCGCTCAGCGCGTAGCGGTCGGCGGGGCGGCCGTCGGCGTACGGGAAGTGGCGCGGGAAGTCGTCCAGATTGGCCACGGAGGCGCCGCGCCAGCCGTAGATCGCCTGGCAGGGGTCGCCGACGGCGGTCACCGCGTGGCCGGTGCCGGCGCCGAACAGGCCGGCGAGCAGCAGCCGCTGGGCCACGGAGGTGTCCTGGTACTCGTCGAGCAGCACCACGCGGTACTGCTCGCGCAGGATCGCGCCGACCTCGGGCCGGGTCTGGGCGAGCTGGGCGCTCAGCGCGATCTGGTCGCCGAAGTCGAAGAGCTCGCGGCGGCGTTTCTCGTCGCGGTACGCGGCGGCCAGGCCGGCCAGGTCGTACCGCGCCTCGGCGGCCCTGGCGACGTCGCGCACCCAGGCGTTGCCGCGGCGGTCGGGATCGAGGCCGGCGAGGTGGGCGGTGAGCACGGAGTGGTACGCGCGCAGGCGCTCGGGGGTCACCAGGTGCTCGGACAGCTCGCCGCTGAGGGCGAGCAGGTCGGCGACGAGGGCGGGCATGCCCTTGGTCAGCGCGGGGTACGGGCCCGGCGCGGCTCGCAGCACCTTGGCGGCGAGCTGGTAGCGGGTGGCGTCGGCGAGCAGCCGGGCGGTCGGCTCCAGGCCGATGCGGATGCCGTGGTCCTTCAGCAGGCGGCCGGCGAAGGCGTGGTACGTGGAGATGGTCGGTTCCGCGGCGGCGGCGTCGGGGTCGGCGCCCGGGCCCGCGCCCGGCTCCGCCACGTCCCCCGGGGTCACGCCGGCTCTCGCGAGGGCGGCGCGGACGCGTTCGGCCAGCTCGCCGGCGGCCTTGTTGGTGAACGTCAGGCCGAGGACCTGGTCGGGCGTGACCTGGCCGGTGCCGGTCAGCCACACCACGCGGGCGGACATCACGGTGGTCTTCCCGGAGCCGGCGCCGGCGACGATCACGCCGGGCGTGAGGGGGGCGGTGATGCACGCGAGCTGTTCCGGGGTGAACGGAACGCCGAGCAGCTCCTTCAGCTCCTCGGCCTGCTCGATGCGCGTTCCCACCCCCCCGAGGCTATCCGTCCGGCCGGACACTCGACCAAGCGCTGGGCGCTAAGCGCTGGGCGCTGGCCATCGCGACTCACCACCGCGCGCCCGCGGGTGGCCACCGCCCCGAAGGGGCCGACCGGCCTGCCCCGGATCACCCGCCCGGTGGACGGCTGGTCGCGCAGTTCCCCGCGCCCCTGAAGTGAGCGCCCACCGTGCGCGGAGCGACTTCAGGCGCTCAGACAGCGCCGGACGGCCGCCACCACCCCAAAGGGACCGATCCGACCGCTCCCTACACGCTCGACGCCCACCCCCCAGGGGCGCGGGGAACTGCGCGACCAGCCACCCACGACCCCGTCGGTCGCCACCGGCCCAAAGGGGCAGACGGGGCCGGTCCCTACACGCTCGACGCCCCGCCAGGGGCGCGGGGAACTGCGCGACCAGCCACACACGACCCCGCGGGTCGCCACCGGCCCAAAGGGGCAGACGGGGCCGGGCCCTACACGCTCAACGCCCACCCCCCAGGGGCGCGAGGAACTGCGCGACCAGCCACACACGACCCGCGGGTCGCCACCGGCGAGGAGGGGCAGACGGGGCCGGGCCGGGCCGGCCACCCACGCGGCGCCAGCGGTGCATCGAACGCAGCCCCCGCGCCCGGCTGGGGCGACGCACAGCGCGGAGCTGAGGAGGGAGAAGGGGGTCGGCGCTAGTCGACAGTGGAGCGGCCCTCGGGGCGGGCCGAGCAGGCCGCGCGGAAGGCGCAGTGGGCACAGTGCTGTCCCGCGGAAGGCGTGAAGCGTTCGTCGAGCACCCGCCCCGCCGCGGACGCGAGCAGCTCGCCGGCCCAGTCGCCGTCGAGCGGCTCCTGCCGCTGGACGGCCGGCAGCGCGTCCCCGCCGTCGCGCCGCGCCGCGCCGATCCGCAGCTGCACCAGCTCCGCGCCGCCCGCCGCCGGGCGTTCCCCGCCGAACAGCGGGTCGACCGCGCCCTCGCGCACCGCGAGCTGGTAGACGGCCAGCTGCGGATGCCGCGCGACCTCCGCTCCGGTCGGCTTGGCCCGCCCGGTCTTGAAGTCGACGACGTACGCGCGTCCCTCCGCGTCCGTCTCGACGCGGTCCATGCTGCCGCGCACCCGCACCTGGACGTCGCCCGCGTCCAGGGTGACCGCGAACTCGTGCTCGGCGCCGACCGGTGTGCGCCCGCGTTCCATGACGTGCCAGCGCAGGAAGCGTTCGAGCGCGGCGCGGGCGTTCTCCTTCTCCTGGCGGGACTTCCAGGGCGCGTCGAAGGCCAGCGCGTCCCACACCGAGTCCAGCCGGGCCATCAGCACGTCGAGGTCGGCGGGCGTGCGGCCGGAGGCGACCTCGTCGGCCAGGACGTGCACGACGTTGCCGAAGCCCTGCGCCGCGGTGGCCGGGGGTTCGGCGCGCACCTCACGGCCGAGGAACCACTGCAGCGCGCAGGTGTTGGCGAGCTGCTCGAGCGCGGAGCCGGACAGCGCGACGGGCTGGTCGCGGTCGCGCAGGGGCACCGCGGAGCGCGTCGGCTCGTACAGCCCCCACCAGCGGTCCGGGTGCGCGGCCGGGATCAGCGGGTGGCCGTCGTCGGTCAGCGCGGCCATGCGGGCCAGCCGGCGGGCGGCGGCCTCGCGCAGCTCCGGCGCGGCGTCCGGGTCGACGGTGGTGGCGCGCAGCTCCGCGACGAGCGCGGCGACGGCGAGCGGGCGGCGCGGGCGGTGGGTGACGTGCTCGGGCTCGACGCCGAGTTCGGCGAGGAAGCGGGAGGGCTGGTCGCCGTCGTCCGCGGCGGAGCGCACGGCGGTGACCAGGAGGCGGTCGCGGGCGCGGGTCGCGGCGACGTAGAACAGCCGGCGCTCCTCGGCGAGCAGCGCGCCCTGGCTCAGCGGCGGCGCGATGCCGTCGCGGCCGATCCGGTCCGCCTCCAGCAGCGAGCCGCGCCGGCGCAGGTCGGGCCAGACGCCCTCCTGGACGCCGGCCACGACCACCAGCGGCCACTCCAGGCCCTTGGCGCGGTGCGCGGTCATCAGGCGTACGGCCTCGGGGCGGACGGCGCGGGCGCCGAGGGTGTCGGCGGCGATGTCGTAGCCGGACAGCTCCTCGATGAGGTTGAGGGCGCCGCGGCCTCCGGTGCGCTCCTCCGCGCGCGCGGCGGTCTCGAACAGCGCGCACACCGCGTCGAGGTCGCGGTCGGCGTTGCGGCCGGCGGGGCCGCCGCGCAGCGCGGCCCGTTCCAGCCGCGCGGCCCAGCCGGAGCCGTCCCACAGCCGCCACAGCGCGTCCTCCGCGGTGCCGCCGGCGGCGAGCGTGTCACGCGCCTGCCGCAGCAGCCGGGCCAGCCGCTGCGCGCCGCGGGCGTACGCCGGGTCGTGTGCGACCAGCGCTTCCGGCCGCGCGAGCGCCTCGGCGATCAGCACGTCGGAGGGCCGCGGCACCGCGACTCCGGCGGCCCGCTCCTCCTCCCGCAGCGCCCGCCCCAGCCGCCGCAGGTCCGCGGAGTCCATCCCCCCGAGCGGCGACACGAGCAACTCGATCGCCTGCTCCACGCTCCCCGGCCACGCCCGCGTGCCGCTCCCGGTGCCGCCGCCCGTGCCGCTCCCGGTGCCGCCGCCCATGCCGTCGCCCGTCCCCCTCCCCGTGCCGCTCCCGGTGCCGCCCGTGCCGTCGACGCCGCCGGAGCCGAGCCCGTCCGAGCCCGACGCGCCGGTCGCCGGGTCCTCTCCCGAGCCGGAAGCCGCGACCTCGCCGGGACCCTCGGTCTCACCGGAGGCCTCGGCCTCCCCGGGGGCGGTGTTCTCCGGGCCGGACGGCCAGGTCGCGGCGAGGCGGAGGGCGGTGAGGAGGGGGACGACGGCCGGTTCGGCGTGGAGGGGGGCGGACTGGGTGTCGACGTCGGTGGGGACGCCCGCGGTGGTCAGGGCGCGGCGCAGCGCGGGGATCGCGGCGCCGGCGCGGACCAGGACGGCCATGTCGGCCCAGGGGACGCCGTCCTCCAGGTGGGCGCGGCGCAGCACGTCGGCGATGGAGTCGACCTCCGCGCCGGGCGTGGGGTAGGTGCGCACGGCGATCCGGCCGCCGGGGCGGGCCGCGCGCAGCGCGCGGTGCTCGGGCGGGCGACGCAGCGGGATGCGCGCGGCGATCCGGCGGGTGGCGTCGAGGAGCACGGCGCCGGAGCGGCGGGACGCGGTGAGGGCGACCACGGGCGCCGGGCGGCCGTCGCGGCCGGGGAAGTCGGCGGGAAAGTCGAGGATGCCGTTCACGTCGGCACCGCGGAAGGCGTAGATCGACTGGTCCGGGTCGCCGAACGCGACCAGCGTGCGGCCCTGTCCGGCGAGCGCCCGCAGCAGCCGGACCTGCGCGGGGTCGGTGTCCTGGTACTCGTCGACGAACACCGCGTCGTAGCGCGCCAGCAGCCGCGCGTGCACCTCGGGCCGCTCGGCCAGCCGCACCGCGCGGTGCACCAGCTCGGTGTAGTCGATCACGCCCATCAGGTCGGCCACGTCGAGGTACTCGCCGAGGAACCCCGCCGCCGCCTCCCAGTCCCGGCGCCCGGCGCGGCGCGCGAAGGCGCCCAGGTCCGCGGGCGTGAGGCCCAGCTCGCGGGCGCGCGCCAGCACCGCCCGCACCTCGTCGGCGAACCCCCGCGTGGTCAGCGCCGCGCGCAGGTCCTCCGGCCAGCGCACCTCGGCGCGGCCCGACCGGATGAGGTCCGCCTCACCGGCCAGCAGCTCGCGCACCAGCAGGTCCTGCTCGGGGCCGGACAGCAGCCGGACCGGCTCGGCGTACGCCTCGGGCTCCTGTTCGGCGCGCAGCAGGGCGTAGCAGAAGGAGTGGAACGTCATCGCCCGCGGCGCCTCCACCGGCGACCCGACGGCGGGAGCAGCGCCGGCACCGGAGGATGTCCGCGGACCGGGCGCCGTACCCGAGCCGGAGGACGTACCCGAGCCGGAGGACGTACCCGAGCCGGAGGACGTACCCGACGCGGTCGGCGCCCCGCCCCCCGGCTGGGCGCCGCCCGCGGCGGCCGCCCGCGCGGCCATCCGGTCGCGCAGCTCCGCGGCGGCGCGGCGGCCGAAGGTCAGGACCAGGACCCGGTCCGGCGGGGTGCCGGCCCGCACCCGGGCCATGACCGCCTCGACCAGCGTGGTCGTCTTGCCGGTGCCGGGTCCGGCCAGGACCAGCAGCGGGCCGCCGGGGTGCTCAACCACCCGGCGCTGTGCCGCGTCCAGCACAGGGGGCGGTGCGGTGCGGACCGGCGGCAGGACCAGCCGGTAGCCCGACCCCGACCCCGCCCGCGCCCGCGGCACCCCGACGGCGCGGGCGTCGCCCGCCGCGGGCGCCGGAGACGGCGCGGACGCCGCGGACGCCTCACCCGCGGGTGGTGTCCGCGGCGCGGAGGACGACGCCGGGGAGGCTGGGGAAGAGGAAGAGGGCTTCACGTGGTTGGCCGGTTTCGTGGTGGTCAGGGAATGTACTCCGTACGGACGGACGTCGGCATGCCCACAGCCCCCATGGCGGAAGCTGGATGACATGACCTACCGGCCGTCACCCCTCGCCGGCGCCGTCCCGGCCGTCCCAGCGGGCGCGCCGCATGTCGAGGCGGGGCACGTGGCCCTCGGCGGCGGGTCCGCCGGGGCGCAGCGGCGTGCCCTCGGCACGGTACTCGGCGAGCGCCGAGGGCTCGTGGCCGGGCAGCAGCCTGCCGTCCGCGCGGACCACACGCCACCACGGGACGCCGCCGCCGTAGAGCGCCATGACCCGGCCGACCTGACGCGGACCGCCCTCGCCGAGCCATTCCGCGACGTCGCCGTAGGTCATGACACGCCCGGGCGGGATCAGCTCGACGGCGTCCAGCACGCGTTCGGCGTACGGATCGGGCACGCCGACGGCGTCCTCCGCGTCGCCCGCGTCCATCCCGCCCGGCCCGCCCGGCCCGTCCGTCCCGTCCCCGCCGTCCGTCTCACCCGTCTCGCCCGTCTCACCCGTCCGTCCCGGCCCGTCCGGCCCGTCCGCGCCGCCCGGCCCGCCCGCGCCGGCGTGCGCCGCGCCCCCCGAAGGGTCGTACTCCTCGCTCATCCGCACAATCCTGCCCCAGACCGCCGACACCAGGGGGTTCCGGTGCCATCCGGAGACCGAGCGTGCCACCATCGTCCGGGCGGTGACTGGTGATACGGGATCAAGAAGAGACCACGGGGGACACGACGGGCGCGCAGGAGGCCGGGGAGGCCGCCGGCGCCTCCCGCGTGCTGCCCGGGGACGCCGCGCCCGCCGGAGCGCACGGCGCCCGCCCGCGGACGGACGGCTCGGGCAGCACGCGCGGCGCGACCACCCCGGCGAGCACGGGCGCCGCCCCCGGCCCCGGCGACTCCCCCGACCCCACCGGCCCCGGCGGATCCCGCCGCTCAGGCGACTCCGCCGGCTCCCCCGGCTCCGGGTCCGGCGGCCCGGGGGACGCTGACGACCCGGACGGCTGTCCCCCGGCGGCGAGGGCGAGGGCGAATCCGGTGCGACGCGGATGCCGGTCTCGGGCGACGAGCCGTTGCTCGCCGCCCGCGTGCACCGGCCCGCCGACCTGGTCCGCTTCTGCTTCGGCCTGCTCGGCCTGGCCGTCGTGCTGGCCATCGCGGGCTTCGCGCACGCGACGACCAGCGGCCTGGAGACCGACATCACCAAGGGCGCGGACCACGCGCCCGACGCGCTGTCGTCGTTCGCCGGGCTGACCGCGAGCGTGGCGGTGCTGATCGTGCCGGTGGCGTTCGCCGTCGAGCGGCTGGTCAAGCGGGACGGGCTGCGGATCGCCGACGGCGTGCTGGCCGCCGTGCTCGCGCACGGCACCGCGCTCGCCACCGACCTGTGGGTGAGCAACTCCGCGCCCGCCCCGATCCGCGAGGCGCTGTCCCACAACGCGCCGGGCGGCACCGGCATGACCGACCCGGTGCACGGCTACCTCGCGCCGGTGATCGCGTACGTGACGGCGGTCGGCATGGCGCAGCGCCCGCGCTGGCGGGTGGCGCTGTGGTTCGTGCTGCTGCTGGACGCCTTCGCGGTGCTGGTCGGCGGCTACACCACGCCGTTCTCGATCGCGCTGACCGTGCTGATCGGCTGGACCGTCGCGTACGGCACGATCTACGCGGTCGGGTCGCCGAACGTGCGGCCGACCGGGCACCAACTGCTGGCGGGGCTGCGCCGGGTGGGGTTCGCGCCGCTCACCGCGCGGCGGGTGGAGCACCGCGCGGCCGCCGGCCCGGAGCACCCCGAGTCCGACCGCGGCCGGGAGTATCTGGTCACGCTGGAGGACGGCCCGCCGCTGGACGTGACGGTGGTGGACCGCGAGCAGCAGGCGCAGGGCTTCTTCTACCGGGCGTGGCGGCGGCTGTCGCTGGTGGGCGGCATCACCCAGCGGCGCAGCCTGCTGTCGCTGCGGCAGGCGCTGGAGCAGGAGGCGCTGCTCGCCTACGCGGCGATCGCGGCGGGCGCGAACGCGCCGAAGCTGATCGCGACCTCCGAGCTGGGCCCTGACGCGGTGATGCTGGTCTACGAGCACATCGGCGGCCGCAGGTTCGACGCGCTGGCCGACGAGGAGCTGACCGACGGGCTGCTGCGCGAGGTGTGGACGCAGGTGCGGGCGCTGCAGTCGCGGCGGATCGCGCACCGGCGGCTGGAGGGCGAGTCGCTGCTGGTGGACCGGAACGGCCGGGTCTTCCTGACCGATCTGCGCGGCGGCGAGATCGCGGCGGGCGACATCGTGCTGCGGATGGACGTCGCGCAGCTGCTGACGACGCTGGCGCTGCGGGTGGGCCCGGAACGCGCGGTGGCCTCGGGCGTCGCGGTGCTGGGCCCGGACGCGGTGGCGGACTCGCTGCCGCTGCTCCAGCCGATCGCGCTCAGCCGCTCGACCCGCGGCGAGCTGAAGGTGCTGGGCCGGGAGCGGGCGCAGCGCGAGCGCGAGGCGGTGCTCGCGGCGTCAGCGCGGGAGAAGGAGGCGCGGGAGCTGAAACGTACCGCCGAGGCCGCGGCGCACGCGGCCGGGGCGGAGCGGGTGACGGCCCGCGCCGGGAGCGCGGACGCCGGCGCGCGGCACGGTGCGGCCGGCGCCGCGGCGGGCGCGTCCGGTGGGGCCACGGAGGCGGGCGCCGCCGGTGCGGCCGGCGGGGCCAAGGCGCCGTCCAAGGCCGAACGCAAGGCCGAGGACAAGGCGCAGAAGCGGGCCATAGAGGACGCGCTGGAGGAGGTCCGCGAGGAGGACCTGCTGTCCCGCATCCGCCAGCAGGTGCTGTTGATCCGCCCGCAGGCGCCGGTGGAGCCGGTGCGTTTGGAGCGGATCAAGCCGCGCACGCTGGTGACGGTGATCGCGGGCGCGTTCGCCGCGTACTTCCTGCTGTCGCAGCTCAGCTCGGTGCCGATCGGCGACGCGATCCTCAACGCGGACTGGCGCTGGGCGGTGGTCGCGGTGCTCGGCTCGGCGGCGAGCTACGTGGCGGCGGCGTGCGCGCTGTCGGGTTTCGTGCCGGAGCGGCTGTCGCTGGTGCGGACGGTGCTGGCGCAGGTCGCCGGGTCGTTCGTGAAGCTGGTGGCGCCGGCCGCGGTCGGCGGCGTGGCGCTCAACACCCGCTACCTGCAGAAGGCGGGGGTGCGGCCGGGCCTGGCGGTGGCGAGCGTCGGCGCCTCGCAGCTGGTGGGGCTGGGCTCGCACGTGGTGCTGCTGATGACCTTCGGCTACATCACCGGCACCGAGAAGACGCCGACGCTCTCGCCCTCGCGCACGGTGATGGCGGGGCTGCTGACCGCGGGCGTGCTGGTGCTGGTGGTCACGGCGGTGCCGGCGCTGCGGCGGTTCGTCTCCACGCGGGTGCGGGCGCTGTTCGCGGGCGTGGTGCCGCGGATGCTGGACGTGCTGCAGCGCCCGGCGAAGCTGGTGACGGGCATCGGCGGCACGCTGATGCTGACGGTGTGCTTCGTGATCTGCCTGGACGGCTGCGTGCGGGCGTTCGGCGGGCATCTGAGCTACGCGGCGATCGCGGTGGTGTTCCTGGCGGGCAACGCGCTGGGCTCCGCGGCGCCCACCCCCGGCGGGGTCGGCGCGGTCGAACTCGCCCTGACCGGTGGTCTGATCGCGGCGGGGCTGCCCAAGGAAGTGGCGACGCCGGCGGTGCTGTTCTTCCGGCTGCTGACCTTCTGGCTGCCGGTGCTGCCGGGCTGGCTGTCCTTCACGCACCTGACCCGCAAGGGGCGGCTGTAGCCGCGCCGAGCCCGGCAAGCGTGGCAGGTCCTTGCCAAAATTTCCGTCAAATCTGCGATTTCGCCGGACAGTTGCTTTGCGGCGCGTGATCCGCTTCGGTGCGAACCGCTCAATCCGTGTTCGCTCGGGGAGGTCCCGTTGCACCTGCTCACCCGTAAGAGACGATGGCTCACCCGTCATGGACGATGGGCGACGGTCTCGGCCGTCACCGCGCTGGCCGCGCTGATCGCCGTGCCGGCCGGCGCGTCCCCGGCCATCCGGCCACCCACCCCCGGTCCTTCGACGCCGCGGTCCGCGCCGCGGTGACCGACGGGGACGGCGGGGGCGACGACGACGGCGGCGAGGCCGAGGAGATCGCCGAGGGCGCCGACCAGTTCGCCGAGGCCCGCACCTCGCCCGGCACACTGCGGCCGGGCGCCTACACCGCGGCCTGGAACCAGCTCAACGCGCTGCCGGCGACCGGCGGTTCGTGGACCCATGTGACCGGGCTGCCGTACAACTCCGACGACCCGCGCTACCGCGACATCGACTCCAACTCCAGCGGCGGCGCCGGTCTGGTCACCGGCCGGACCGCGGCGCTGGCCGCCGACGACCACGGCTATGTGTACGAGGGCAGCGCCGGCGGCGGCGTGTGGCGCTCGGCCACCGGCGGCGGGCACTGGCAGCCGATCAGCGACGCGCTGCCGGCGCAGGCCACCGGCTCGCTCGCGCTCGACGGCCGGGGCCGGCTGTGGCTGGGCACCGGCGAGGCGACCACGAACGCGGACGCGTACCTCGGCAGCGGCGTCTACGTGCTCGCCGACCCGCGGCACGGCGTCTTCACCGAGCGCGACCGGGTCGGCGGCAGCGAGCTGGACTCGACGTCGATCCACACCCTGCGGTTCGGCGGCGACACGGTGTGGGCGTCGACCACGCACGGCGTGTGGAGCCACTCCACCACGGACCTGCGCGGGCCGTGGAAGCTGGAGTACGCGCCCAACCCGGCGTTCCTGCCCGGTGGTTCGCAGGCCACCGACCCGGACGCGCCGTACAAGAACATCGCCAACGACGTGGCGATCGACCCGCGCGACCCGTCGAAGGTCCTGCTGGCCATCGGCTGGCGCAGCGGTGACGACTACAACGGCTACTACCGCAAGGTGAACGGCGCCTGGACCCGGGTGACCGGCCTCGGCGCGCTGCCCACCGGCGCGGACGACGTCGGCAACGTCACCTTCGCGCGGTCCCGCGACGGCTCGCGGTACTACGCGGTCGTGCAGTCGCCCGAGCTGCTGAACACCGACCCGGACAGCAATCTGGACGGCATCTACGTCTCGCGCTCCGGCGACCCGTTCGGCAACTGGACGAAGCTGGCGGACACCGAGAAGCTCGCGGACTCCGGCTCGGCGCTGGACGAGCCGGGCTTCATGCCGGGCGTGCAGGCCTGGTACAACGAGTTCCTCCAGGTCGACCCGGCGAACCCGGACCACGTCTACGCCGGCCTCGAAGAGGTCTTCGAGACCACCGACGGCGGCGCGACGTGGTCGGCGGTGGGCCCGTACTGGAACTTCGACTTCCCGTGCTGGAGCATCGACCCCTCGCGGCAGAGCGGCGACTGCCACCCGACCACGCACGCCGACCAGCACGCGGTGGCCGTCGGCAGCTACCACGGCAGGTCGTACGTCTACGTCGGCGACGACGGCGGAGTGTACAAGCGGCCGCTGAACGGCTCCGCGGACGCCGACGGACACGCCACCGACTGGGTGTCCACCAACGACGGCACCATCGACACGCTGCAGTACTACTCGGTGGGCGTCGGCGCCGACCCCTCCGGCCGCGGCGTGGCGGTGAACGGCGGCCTCCAGGACAACGGCCAGTCGATCCTGCGCCCCGGCGACCGCGTGATGGGCTCGAACTTCGGCGGCGACGGCGGCGACACGCTCACCAACCCGGCGAACGGCTGCGACATCGCCCAGGAGTACGTCTACCTGGCGATCAACGTCACGCAGAACTGCGCGGTCAACGACGGCTCGTGGGTCGACGACCCGGCCAAGGCGACGAGTTACGCCGTGGCGCCGCCGGACAACGCGACGGGCGAGGCGCGCTTCACCGCGCCGCTGACCGTCGACACGAAGGACGGCGACACGTGGATCGCCGGCGGACGGCACGTGTGGGTGCAGACGCAGGGCTACGCGATCCGCAGCGGCTCGCAGTGGACCGACGCGTTCGACCTCGGCGAGGGCCACACCGCGACGGCGGTCGCCGCGCAGGGCGGCAAGGTCTACGCGGCGTGGTGCGGCCCGTGCAACAACCAGGGCTTCACCCGCGGCATCGCGGTGGGGAACGCGGACGGTGCGGGGTGGCACCAGGTGGCGCTGCCGGTGGACGGCACCGTGCCCAACCGCTACCTGGCCGGCTTCGCGATCGACCCGGCCAACTCCTCGCACGTCTACCTGGCCGTCAACGGCTTCTCGCGGCAGTGGACGGAGGGGCCCGGCGCGGGCGTCGGCCACGTCTTCGAGTCCACCGACGCGGGCACCACGTGGAAGGACGTCTCGGCGAACCTGCCCGACGTGCCGACCAACGGCCTGCTGGCGCTGCCGAACGGCGGCCTGCTGCTGGCCACCGACCTCGGCACGGTCTACCGCGCGCCGCACCGCGGCGCCTGGCAGCGGGTCGGCCGGCTGCCGGCGGTGGCGGTGCTCCAGCTCAAGTCCGGCCCGGACGGGCGGATCTACGCGGCCACGCACGGCCGCGGGATCTACTCGATCCCGGCGCGCGCACTGAAGTGAGCTGAGGTCGGCCGGCGTCGGCTCACCTCGGCCGAGGTCAGCCGGCGCCGGCGGCACACGTCCCGCGGGGAGCGCTCCGGGCGTTCCCCGCGGGACGTGACGCCGGACGCGGAGTGCCGCGTCCTCGCGGGACGTGACATGCCCGTGACCAGATTCCCACGCACCGGACACCGCCGCGCCAAAGCCCCTTCGCTAGGCTGGGGGCTCTGGCATACGGGGACCAGAGCCGCTGCGGCGCCGCGCCGGCGCGTCGGGTTCCCTCGACGACCGACCGGGAGCCTTCGACGATGCGAGCCCGTACCGCTGTGACCACTGCCGCGCTCGCGGCGACGGCCGCGCTCACGCTGACCGCGTGCGGTGGGGGCGGCGGCTCCGACGACTCCGCCACCATCGCGACGCCGACCCCGACCGCGACGGCCGCCCCGGCGACCACGGCGCCCACGCCGACATCGGCGTCCGCGCCGCTGAAGATCGACCCGGCGCTGGCACTCCCGGCGGACCTGAAGGTGACCTTCACCTGGCCGACGCCGGCCGACGCCACGCAGGCAGCGGCCCTGTCGGCCGCCGCCGACTACCTCCAGGCGATCGACCACGCGGTCACCGAGCAGAACAGGAACGACCCGCCGCTGCGGGCGTACGCGGCCGACGACGCGCTCGCCTACGCGCAGAACTTCGTGCAGGAGAACGTCAAGGAGAAGCTGACGGTCACCGGGACCGACGCCTACTACCAGCCGGTGCTCACCACGGTCTCCGGCGGCGGCTCCGTGGACGTCAAGCTGTGCGAGAACCAGTCGAAGCTGTACAGCAAGGAGGTCGCCACCGGGAAGGTCCACGTGACCGGCGCGGACGACCGCAACTACGTCTCCTACGACATCGTGATGGTCAAGCTTCCGGCGGCGCACGCGATCTGGCAGGCGCACGCGGTGACCGTGAAGGAGCAGTCCCTCGCATGCAAGCAATGAGATCCTCCGCCGTGGTCCGGCGCGCGCTGGTGCTCGCCGCGGTCGCGATCCTGTGCGCCGCCGGGCCCGGCTACGCCTTCACCGGCACGTCGAGGAACTCCTCCGGCAGCGGCGGCACCGGCGACGGCAAGGGCGACCTCGGCGCCAGGGCGCAGGTCGTGACCTACACCTACCCGTCGGGCAAGCCCGACGGCACGGCGAAGCCGCTGGTGTCGACGGACGTCTCCTGGACCCCGCCGCCGTGCTGGATCGGGCCGATCGCGGACCCGGCGTCGTTCAAGCAGATGATCCTCGACGAGGTGAAGAACACCGACGTGCCCGGCCAGGCGAACTACGCGCTGGAGGCCATGGACGAGCTGCGGCGGCACTACTCCGACAACTACACCTGGGAGGGCGGCGGCAAGGGGTACAAGGACTTCAACCTCGATCAGCAGGGCAAGGGCATGTTCTGGGGCCCGGTCGAGAACCCCGACTCCGACAGCCCGCACCGGTTCGACTGCAACGGCACGCTGCCGTTCTGGGTGGCCGCGGGGGATCGCCCGCCGGCGGGCACGCAGCACGTCATCACCCCGGAGATGCTGTCCGAGCTGGCGTATGCGCACACGCACGTGCCCGGGGTGACCATCGAGACGAATCCGGTCGACACGCAGACCGTGAACCTGCCCACGTGGGTGTGGCTCAAGGAGAACTACTCCCCGGTGTCCGTCCGCGCCTCCGTGGACCTCGGCGGCGGGCAGCAGATCTGGGCGCAGACCACCGCCACGCCGACCAGCGTGCACATCACGCCGGGCACGCCGGACGCGAAGGTCTTCCCGGCCGGCGGGGACTGCGCCATCGCGGCGGACGGCACGGTCGGCGCACCGTACAGCGGCGACGCGAAGGCCGACCCGCCGTGCGGTGTGACGTATCTGCGCTCGACCGACAACCGGCCGCCGTTCGCGCTCGACGTGACGGCCACGTGGACGGTCCGGTGGACCGGTTCCGACGGCGGCGGTCCGCATCCGCTGCCCGAGGGCGTCATCGACGACCCGCGCCCGGTGACGGTCCACGAGTACCAGTCCGTGAACCGCTGAGCGCGAACCCGGCCGGAGGCACGGGCACGACGCGCGGCACGCGTAAGGGGCGGCACCCCATGGGGGCCGCCCCTTACCGTTCACGCGGGGCGCCGGTCACGGCGCCGTGCCGGTCAGTACACCGGCTTGTGCGGCTCGATCGTGTTGACCCAGCCGATCACGCCGCCGCCGACGTGGACCGCGTCGGCGAAGCCCGCCGACTTCAGCACCGCGAGGACCTCGGCGCTGCGCACGCCGGTCTTGCAGTGCAGCACGATCCGCCGGTCCTGCGGCAGGTGCTCCAGCGCCGAGCCCATCAGGAACTCGTTCTTCGGGATCAGCTTGGCGCCGGGGATGCTGACGATCTCGTACTCGTTCGGCTCGCGGACGTCGATGATCTCGATGTTCTCGCCGTCGTCGATCCACTCCTTGAGCTGCTTGGGAGTGATCGTGGAGCCGAGCGCGGCCTCCTGGGCCTCCTCCGACACGACGCCGCAGAAGGCCTCGTAGTCGATCAGCTCGGTGACCGTGGGGTTCTCGCCGCAGACCGCGCAGTCGGGGTCCTTGCGGACCTTGACCGTGCGGTACGCCATCTCCAGGGCGTCGTAGATCATCAGCCGGCCGACCAGCGGCTCGCCGACGCCGGCCAGCACCTTGATCGCCTCGGTGACCTGGATGGAGCCGATGGAGGCGCACAGCACGCCGAGGACGCCGCCCTCGGCGCAGGACGGGACCATGCCCGGCGGCGGGGGCTCCGGGTACAGGCAGCGGTAGCAGGGGCCGTGCTCGGACCAGAAGACCGACGCCTGGCCGTCGAAGCGGTAGATCGAGCCCCAGACGTACGGCTTGTTGAGCAGCACGCACGCGTCGTTGACCAGGTAGCGGGTGGCGAAGTTGTCGGTGCCGTCCACGATCAGGTCGTACTGGGAGAAGATCTCCATCACGTTCTCGGCTTCGAGCCGCTCTTCGTGCAGGACGACCTTCACGTACGGGTTGATGCCCTGGACCGAGTCGCGCGCGGACTCGGCCTTGGAGCGGCCGATGTCGGCCTGGCTGTGGATGATCTGGCGTTGCAGGTTCGACTCGTCGACCTCGTCGAACTCGACGATGCCGAGCGTGCCGACGCCGGCCGCGGCCAGATACATCAGGGCCGGCGAGCCGAGGCCGCCGGCGCCGACGCACAGCACCTTGGCGTTCTTCAGCCGCTTCTGCCCGTCCATGCCCACATCGGGGATGATCAGGTGACGCGAGTACCTGCGGACCTCGTCAACGGTGAGCTCGGAGGCCGGCTCGACCAGGGGTGGCAGCGACACAGAGACCTCAGCAATACGGTTGGTCGGTCATCAGACAGTACGAACGGGCGGCAGCCCGTAGGCCCTGCTTCTGCAACAGTGCCACGGCCGTCTTCATTCCAAGACACCCGGTCCGAGGGCCGAGACACTTTCCGGTCACATGCTGGGCGGCGGCGCGTCCGGGCCGGTGCGGGTCAGCGGGTGACGCGGCGGACCGCCTCGTGCCAGTAGCCGGCCAGGCCCGCCCAGGGGTCGGCGCCGTCGCGGTCGGTGCGGTCGGTCAGGCACAGCGTCGCGGCGCCCTGCCAGCGGGCGATGCGCAGCGCGGTGTCGAGGTGGGTGACCGGCAGCCCGTGCACCAGGTGCGCGAAGCGGGACGGCGGATAGGCCGCGGACCACTGGGGCGCCTCCGACCAGCGGTAGCGCGTCCAGGGCCCGTCGAAGACGACGAGCTGGTCGGCGGCCTCCGCGTAGCCGGGGTGCGGGTAGGCGCCCGGCGCGAGGACGACCGGGCCGGGGGCGCGCTGCTCGCGGGAGCGGTCCCGGTCCAGCATGGCCCGCAGCGTGCTGACCACCCGGCGGCACTCGGCCAGCTCCGAGTGGAGCGTGGGCGCGCGGTCCAGGTAGAAGCCGTCGACCTGGTACCAGTCCAGGTGGTGGGAGGCGTCGGTGACCAGCGCGCCGAACGGCCGGGTGCCGTGCGCGCAGTCCAGCAGTCCGAGGACCGGGACGCGGTTCTCACGGATGCGCGCCAGGGCGTCGGCGTAGACCGGGTCGGCCCGGGTGCCGGGGCCGCGGTGCACGTCGAAGGCGGCCCAGTGCAGCGGGGCGCCGGGCCGGGCGAGTTCGGCCCACTCGGCCGGCGCGACCAGCGGGTGGGCGAAGGCGGGCACGCCGAAACCGGTGCGGTCGCGGGAGGGCGGCGCGGGCGGGCGGAGCGAGGAGGGGATCAGACGCGGCATGCCGCCTCCATCCAGACGTCGGCGAGGGATTCCTCCAGGCCGATCCGCGGGCGCCAGCCGAGCCGGTCGCGGGCGGTACGGACATCGGCCTGCTGCCACAGTCCGCATCCGTCGGGGTACGGAGGCTGGCCCTGTTGCGGGTGGCCCTCGTCGATCTCGTGCAGGACTCCCTCGAAGCCGGCGACGTGCGCGAGGGCGGCGGCCATGTCCCGCAGCCGGACCGCGCGGCCGCTGCCGATGTTGACCACGCCCTGCGCGGCCGACAGCGAGGCGGCGTGCACCGCGCGGGCGACGTCGCGGGCGTCGATGAAGTCGCGCTGCACGGCGAGCCCGGCGAGTTTCAGCTCGCCGTCGCCGTTCTGCATGGCCCGGCGCAGCGCCTCGGCGATGCGGCCGAGCGGGGCGCCGGTCGGGGTGCCGGGGCCGACCGGGCTGAAGACGCGCAGCACGATCGCGTCCAGGCCGGAGCCGAGGACGAGTTCGGTGGCGGCGAGCTTGCTCACGCCGTACGGGCCGCCGGGGCGCGGCATCGCGTCCTCGCCGGTGGACGCGCCCGGCTGGGACGGCCCGTACTCCGAGCCGCAGCCGAGCTGCACCAGACGGGCGGCGGTGGAGCTGCGGCGCATCGCCTCGCAGACGGTCGCGACGGCGACGGTGTTCTGCCGGGTCAGGTCGCGGGCGTTGCCCCGGGTGGTGCCGGCGCAGTTGATCACGACGCCCGGGTGCACGGCTTCCAGGAACCGGGCGAGGACGCCGGGGGCGCCGCCGGCCAGGTCGAACCGCACGTCGGCGTCGTCGCTCCGCCCGAGCGCGGTGAGCTGCACGGCGGGGTCGGCGAGCAGCCGCTCCGCGACGTGCCGGCCGAGGAAGCCGTCGGCTCCGAGCAGCAGGACTCTCATGTGACGTTCTCCCATGTGGTGGTGCGTGGATCAGGTCGGGTGGTGGGCCGAGGCGCGGGGCAGCAGGCGCAGGGCCCGGACGGCCAGGGCGACGGCCGCGGCGGCGCAGGCGGCGGCCGGCCCGGCGGGGCCGGCGCCGGGCAGGCCGAGAAGGCCGGCCAGCGCCGACAGCACGGCGACGCCGGCCGCCGCGGCGAGGCCCGCGGCGGCCGGCGCGGGGCGGCGGTGCACGGCGAGCAGCCGGGCGGTGAACAGGAGCGCGCCCAGGGCGAGCGGCAGCGCACTCGCGCCGACCGCGGCGAGCAGCACGGCGGTGTACCCGGCGAGGGCGGCGGCCAGCCGCGGCCGGACGGCGTCGGCGAAGTCGGACAGGCCGTGGCTGGGGGCGAGCTGGGCGCGGGCGCGGACGGCGAACCAGCGTGCGGCGAGTGCGGCGGGCAGCAGGGTGGCGGCGAGGCCGATGAGGTCGGGGCGGCTCAGCCGCGGCAGGGTCAGGGCGAGCAGGGCGGCGGCCCAGGCCGCGCCGGGGCCGGTGGCGGCGCGCAGCGGACCGCGGCGGGTGACGGCCGCGGCGGCGGGGGTGAGCAGGAGGGGGGCGAGCAGGTGGGGGTGCGGCGCGGTGGTGGCCGCGGCGCAGACGGCGGCGGGCAGCAGGTGGGCGGCGGCGGTGCGCGCGGCCGGCCAGGGCTTGGCGCGCTCCGGGGCGGGCGCGGGGCGCCCGGCGGCCGGGGCGGGTGGGCGCGAGCGCGGGGCGCGGGCGAAGAGTTCCTCGGCGAGGCCGAAGAGGTCGCGGTGGCGCAGGCGGTGGGCGTCGGTGTCGGTGAGGCCCTGGGCTTCGAGGCCGGCGGTGATCTCCCAGGGGTCGGTGGCGTGGGCCAGCAGGGCGCGGTGGGCGTGCATCACGCCTCTCACGGGGTCGGCGGGACCCCGGCGCCGGGCCCCCGCGCTGGCTCCGCGCCCCCGCGTCCCCTGAACGCCGAGCCGCTCCCCCTCCCGACGCGCGGCGCCGCGCTCGACGCCGCCCCGACTTCCGTCCCGACGCCCGGCGCCGGGGCCGACATCGCCCCGCTCACCGGCTCCACGCGAGCCGGTCTCCTCGCCCCCCACGGCCGTCCCCCGCCCAGCCACCCGCGACAGGGGCGCCGATCCCTCACCACGCCCCTCCGGCGCGGCCGGGAGCGGCACGGTCGAGGCCGGGGCGGGGCCGGCGGGAGCGCCGGGGCGACGTGGGGAATCGATTCGGCAGAGGTCGGGTGCGTGGTCATCGGCGGGGACCTTCGAGAGTGGGAGCGGGGACGTCGGCGCGGCGGGTGAGGGGAGCCAGGGGGGTCGGCGACCAGGACTCCGCGGGGGCCGCGAAGGGGCGGGCCGCGCCCGCGGGGCCGGTCAGCGGCTCGCGGGCGACCGCGTGGTGGGCCACGACATCGAGGTAGCCCTCGCGGAACGCCTCCACGCAGCGCGTGACCGTGAAGAGCGCGAGCGCACGCTCGCGGGCCGCCGCGCCGAGGCGGGCGGCCCGCTCGGGATCGCGCAGCAGCGACAGCGCCGCACCGGCCAGCGCCCGGGGGTTGCGCGGCGGCACCACCAGCCCCGTACCGCCGATGACCTCGCGCACCGCGCCCACGTCGGTGGAGACCGTCGCGCGCCCGCAGAACATCGCCTCGACCAGGCTCAGCGGAAAGCCCTCCGCGCTGCTGGACAGCACCACGACGTCGCCCGCCGCGTAGGCGTCCGCGAGGTCGGGCGCCGCGGGCGAGCCCACCTCCTCGAACGTCACCGGGCTCTCCCCCACCGCGTGCGCGCTCTCCGCCTCGTCGGGGAAGAGCTGCGCGGCCAGCGCCCGGCAGTGGTCCAGGTACCGCGCCGCGGGGTCCGCGTCCGCGCCCGTCCCGGCGGCCGGCGCCCCGCCGCCACCGGCCGCGCCGCCGACACCCGCCGCCGCGTCCCCGGCGACCGCCGGCGCGCCGCCGACGACCGCCGGCGCGCCGCCGGCCCCGCTCCCCCGCCCCTGCGCAGGAAGATCCGCAGCCGCGCTCCCGGCTCCTCCGCGCGTATCGCGTGGAAGGCGTGCAGCAGGGCGATGAGGTCCTTCGCCGGGTCGGGGCGGCCGACCCACACCAGGACGGGGTCGACGGGAGCGCGCGGGTCGGCCGGCTGTCCGCTCCGCGCCACCGCCTCGGCCGCTTCCGCCTCGGCCGCCTCGCCCGCGCGGGCGAACCGCGCCGCGTCGATGCCCGGGTGGACGGTCCGCATCCGCTCGCGCGGCGCCCCGCACCGCTCCTGCCAGCGGCGGACGTGCGTGGAGCCGGGGGTGATCAGCGCGGCGCGCCGGTAGACCTCGCCGGCCAGCAGCCGGTGGTAGTCGCCGAGCAGCAGCCGTACCGCGGGCGTGAGTCCGGCCGCGCGGTGGGCCAGCAGCGCCTCGCGCAGCCGGACGGTGTACTCGGTGACCACCAGCGGTGTACCGCAGAACCGTTTGGCCAGCAGGCCGGGAAGGGCCGCGGGGCCCCCGGACGCGGCGTGGCACAGGTCGGCCGCGGCCAACTCCCCGTCGCCGTACCAGGGCAGCGCCAGCGGTCGCAGTTGGCGCTCCAACAGGTCGGCCGCGGTGAGCAGTTCGGTGACGGTGATGTCGGCGAGCAGCGGGCGCACCCGGGGTGCGCGGCAGGCGGCCTCCAGCGCGGCGATCGCGTCGTCGCCGCGCAACTGCTCGGCCAGACCGCCGTGTTCGGCCGCCGCGCCGGCCAGTCCGTACAGTCCGGCGGCGAACCGGTCGGCCCGTTCGGCCCGTTCGGTCGCGCCACCCGCGAGGGCCGCCGCGAGCTCGCCGAAGTGCCAGCGGAACGCCGCCGTCCTGGCCCGCCGGGCGGCCCTGCCGCGCTCGGGCGCGGGGGCGGACGCCGCGGGGTCGGGCGGTCCCCACAACCGTGCGGTGCGCAACCGCTTCACGTTCCGCGGCGATGGGACCGCGCCGCCCGCCTCGGTCGCGGCTGAGCGGCTCAACGCGTAGACGTCGAAGTCGTGTTGCGGCAGCCCGCGGACGAGCCGGTCGCACCACGCACCGCCCTCACCACGCGCGTACGGATAGCCACCCTCGGTGAGCAGCGCGATGCGCACGAGTGCACCCTCTTCCTGTACGGCGTGCCGGGTTCTGGACCCGGTGCTGATTCGGCGTCCGGGTCCGGGCCGCCGGGTGCGACACCCGGTTCCGGCCCCGATCCCGGCGGAACGCGACGACCGTATGCCGCAACGACGGTGGCGCGACGGACGGTTGTCCGCCGCGCCACCAAAAGGGGTGAAGAGACGTAACTTCTCCCAACGCGGGGCGTTGGGGCGGCTTATGGTGCCGCTGCGGTCGCCTTCCGCAGCTCCGCGCGGCCGGTCCTGCGGGCCGCGGCCTCGGCCGGGTCGAGCACCGGCACGGCGGCCAGCAGCGACGTGGTGTACGGGTCCTGCGGCGCGTCGTAGACCTCCGCCGCCGTCCCGGTCTCCACGATCCGGCCGCCGCGCATCACCGCGACGCGGTCGCTGACCTGGCGCACGACGGCGAGGTCGTGCGCGATGAAGATCAGCGACAGGCCGAGGTCGCGCTGCAGTTCGCCGAGCAGGGCGACCACCTGGGCCTGCGTGGTCACGTCCAGCGCGGACACCGGCTCGTCGCACACCACCAGCTTCGGCGCCGGGGCCAACGCCCGTGCGATGCCGACGCGTTGGCGCTGCCCGCCGCTGAACTCGTGCGGGTAGCGGCGGTACCAGTCGGGGTCGAGCCCGACCCGCTCCAGCAGCTCCCGCACCCGGGCGCGGATCTCCTTGTCGGTCAGCGCGCCCGCGGCCCGCAGCGGGTCGGCGATGGACTCGCCGATGCTGCGGCGGGGGTTGAGCGAGGAGACCGGGTCCTGGAAGACCATCTGCAGCTCGCGGCGGAGCGGGCGCAGCGCCCGGTCGCCGAGCGGCGCGATGTCCCGGCCGCGGTAGAGGATGCGGCCGGCGCTGGGGTCGAGCAGCCGGACCAGCATCCGGCCGAGCGTGGTCTTGCCCGAGCCGGACTCCCCGACCACGCCGAGCGTCTCGCCCTCGCGCAGCGTCAGGTCCACGTCGCGGACCGCGTGCACCCGGTGCCTGGCCGGCCCGAACTCCCGGCTCAGCCCCGACACCACGAGCAGCTCGTCCCCTCGGGAGCCGCCACCGCCGCCGGCCGCGCCCACCGGGTCACGCACCTCGGCACTCGTGTCCGCCGCGCCGGCCGACTCGCGGACCTCGGCACTCGTGTTTGCCGCACCCACCGGCTCACGCACCTCGGCGCCCGCGTCGCCCCCCGCACGGCCCGCGGACGCCGCGTCCGCCCCGGTACGGCCCGTGGGCCCCGCGTCCAGCCGCGGGACCGCGGTCAGCAGCGCCCGCGTGTAGTCGGCGGCCGGAGCGGCCAGCACCCGGGCCAGCGGCCCGCGTTCGACGGGGGCGCCGTCGCGCAGCACCAGCAGCTCGTCGACGCTGCCCGCGGCCACCCCCAGGTCGTGGGTGACCAGCAGCAGGCCGACGCCCTCCTCGGCGCGCAGCTCGTGCAGCAGGTCCAGGATCTGCGCCTGGACGGTGACGTCGAGCGCGGTGGTCGGCTCGTCGGCGACGATGAGGCGCGGCTCGCAGGCCAGCGCTATGGCGATCAGCGCGCGCTGCCGCATGCCGCCGCTGAACTCGTGCGGCCGGGACCGCGCCCGCCGCGCGGCGTCGGCGATGCCGACCCGGTCGAGCACCCGCACCGCGCGGGCGCGGGCCGCGGACCGGGAGACGCGGTGGTGCACGCGGTGCACCTCGGCGATCTGGTCGCCGATCGCCTGGTACGGGTCGAGGGAGGACAGCGGGTCCTGGAAGACCATGGCCGCGGTGCCGCCGCGCAGCCGGCGCAGCTCGGCGTCGGAGGCGCCCAGCACGTCGGTGCCGGCCACCCGCACGGTGCCGGTGACCTTCGCGCCGGTGCCGCGGTGCAGGCCGAGCAGCGCGTAGGCGGTGGCGCTCTTGCCGGAGCCGGACTCGCCGACCAGGCCGAGCGCGGCGCCGGGCGCGAGGGTGAAGCCGAGGCCGGCCACGGCGGTGACCGGGCCGCTCTCGGTCGGGAACTCGATCCGCAGGTCCGCGACCTCGACCAGGTGCCCGGCAGCAGACTCGGCCGCTCCGGCTGCGGCCTCGGCCGCCCCGGCCGCCTGCCCGGCCGCGGACACGGCCGTCCGTCCGGCCACGGACTCGGCCGCTCCGGCTGCGGCCTCGGCCGCGGACTGGGCCGCGGGCTCGCGGACCTCGCCGCGGGACTCCTCGGGCGTCGTCATGCCAGCACCACCCTCCGGTCGGCGATCGCGTAGAGCACGTCGGCGACGGCGTTGGCCACCACCACGGCCAGGCCCATCACCAGCACGATGCCGACGACGATGGGCAGGTCCTTCGACTGCACGGCCTGCACCAGCTGCTGGCCCAGGCCCGGGATGCCGAAGAGCGTCTCGGTGAGCAGCGCGCCGCCGAAGATCGTGCCGAGGTCCAGCGCGGACAGCGCGATCACCGGGGCGAGCGCGCCGCGCAGGGCGTGCCGCCAGACCAGCGCGCGCTCGCTGACGCCGTACGCGCGGAAGGTCCTGATGTGGTCCTCGGCGAGCGTCTCCAGCATCGCCGAGCGGGTCAGCCGGGCGTACTTGGCCGCTTCGACCAGGGCCAGCGCGAGCCACGGCAGCAGCAGGTTCCACGCCCACTGCTGGGGGTCGTCGGTGAGCGAGACGTAGGACGGGTAGGGCAGCCACTGCAGCCAGGAGCAGAAGACCAGCAGCAGCACGATGCCGGTGATGAAGACCGGGGTGGCGACGCCGACCAGCGTGAAGCCGGTGAGCAGCCGCTCGGTGACGCCGCCGCGGCGCAGCGCCGAGGCGATGCCGGTGCCCAGGCCGATGACCAGCCACAGCACCATCGCGCCGACGGCGAGCGAGGCGGTGGCCGGCAGCTTCTGGGCGATGATGTGGGTGACGAGTTCGCCGCTGCGGTAGGACTGGCCGAGGCAGGGCGCGGGGCAGTGCAGGGTGCCGGTGCCGGTGCTGTAGGTGTGGCCGGTCAGCACGCCCTGCAGGAAGTGCCAGAACTGCTGGTAGACCGGGTCGTTCAGGCCCATCTGGACGCGGATCTGGTCGACCTGGGCGGTGGAGCACTTGGGTCCGCAGGCCAGCCGCGCGGAGTCGCCGGGGGCGAGGTAGAAGACCGCGTAGAGCACGGCGGCGAGCGCCAGCAGGACCAGCACCGCCTGGACGACGCGGCGCAGCACGAACGGGATCACCGGGCGCCCTTTCCCGCGGCCGACGCGTCGCCGGCCGCCGTGCCGACCGCCGTGCCGGCCGCCGTCTCCTGCCGCTCGGCCCGCGTGCGCTTCCTGCCGACGTTGACGCGGCTGGCGGTGCGCGGGTCGAGCGCGGCGCGCACGCCCTCGGCGAAGACGGTGAAGGCCAGCACGGTCACGAACAGCAGCGCGGCCGGGATGATCACGTACGCGGAGTCGGCCTGGTACCAGGTCGTGGCGCTGGAGAGCATCTGGCCCCAGGACGGCGTGGGCGGGGTGACGCCGATGCCGAGGAAGGACAGGCCCGCCTCGGAGACGATGTTGGTGGGCAGCGTGACGGCCGCGTAGGTCAGCACGGGCGCGACGAGCGCGGGCAGCAGTTCGCGGCGGGCGGTGCGCCAGCGCGAGGAGCCGGCCAGCCGGGACGCGGCCACGTAGTCCAGCGAGCGCTGGGCGAGCACCTGGGCCCGGACGATCTTGGCGAAGCCGCCCCAGGCGAGCAGGCCCAGCACCAGGGTCAGCAGCACCGGGCGGGGGAAGCTGCCGGGCACCACCGCGAGCAGCGCGATGGCCAGGATCAGCGCGGGCATCACCACGAAGACGTCGGTGATCCGGCTGAGCAGGCCGTCGACGAAGCGGTTGCCGAGCCCGGCGGCGAGGCCGAGGGCGACGCCGATGAGCACCTGGAGGACGGTCGCGCCGATCGCGACGCCGAGCGAGACCCGGGCGCCGTAGACGATGCGGGCGAACAGGTCGCGCCCGGTGCCGGGTTCGACGCCCAGCCAGTGGCTGCCGCCGATGCCGCCGAGGTGGCCGAGCGGGACGCCGCCGGAGGCGGAGTCGACCAGGTCGGCGTGGTAGGTGGTGGTGTCCTGGCCCTCGATCGCGGCGAGCAGCGGCGCGCCCAGCGCGACCAGGACCAGCAGCACGATGACCGCGCCGCCGGCCAGCGCGGCGGGCCGGCCGCGCAGCCGCCGCCAGACCTGCCGCGCCCCCGAGGCGGGGGCGGACGCCTGGACGCCCGCCCCCGCCTCGACGGCGGATATCGCTTCGAGCGTCACGGCGTCACTTCACCGCGACCTGGGAGGCGTCGAGCACACCGGTCCAGTCGCTGATCACGACGTTCTTGATGTTCTTGCCGAACAGCCGCTTGTAGACCGGGTGGTAGAGCGGCACGGTCAGCGCCTGGGCGCCGATCTTCTTGTCCAGCGCCCCCCAGCGGACCGCGGCGGCCTTCAGGTCGGTGATCTTGTTGATCGCGTCGATCTCGCTGTTCACCGAAGGGTCGTTGAGCTGGGCGTTGTTGAAGTTGTCGCCGTCCTTGACGATCTGCCGGCCGTCGAAGATCGGGCCGAGGAACGGGCCGCCGGACGGCCAGTCGGCGCCCCAGCCGGCCAGGAAGAAGCCGGGCTCGGTGGAGACGTTGTGGACCTTGTCGCTGAAGGCGTTGTGCTCCTCGCCGTCGAGCTTGACGGTGATGCCGGCGGCCTTCAGGGCCTCCTGGATGGCGGTGGCGACCTCCGGGCCCTGCTCGTCGCCCTTGGTGACGTCGTGGGTGAGGCTGACGGTCAGTCCGTGGGGGTAACCGGCCTGCTTCAGCAGTTCCTTGGCCTTGGCCGGGTTGCCGGTCGGGCCGGCCGGGAACGGGTCGTAGGGCGTGTAGCCGAAGGACGCCTGCGGGGGCAGGAAGGTGGTGGCGGGCTCGTTGAGCGAGGAGCCGCCCTGCGCGTTGATGACGGTGGTGCGGTTGATCGCGTAGGCGATGGCCTCGCGCACCCGGATGTCGTCGAACGGCTTCACCTTGGGGTTGAAGGCGATGTAGTCGGTGTAGCCGAAGTGGCCGGTGCCGACCCGCGAGGCCAGGGCCTTGTCGCCGGTGATCTTGGCGAGTTCGGCCGGGCCGAGGTTGGTGTCGGTGGTGATCGCGTCCGCGTCCTTGCCGACGCCGGAGGCCAGCCGCTGGTTGATCACGGCCTGGTCCAGCCCCGACTGCACGTCGATGACGTCGGGGTACGCCTTGCGCTGCGAGTCGGTGGCCGGCGACCAGTGCGGGTTGCGCTTGAGCACGATGTGCTCGCCGTTGTTCTGGTTGCTGACCACGACGTACGGGCCGGAGGAGACCGGGTGCTCGGCGTACTTGGTGCCGGTGTCCTTGGCCTTGGGCACCGGGGCGAAGGACGTCTGGGTGGCCAGCAGCGGGAACTCGCCCTCGGGCTTGTTCAGGTGGAAGACGATGGTCTTCGCGTCCGGCGTCTGGATCGAGGCCAGGCCCTTCGGGTCCTTGTACGGGCCCTGGTAGTTTGCCGCGCCGACCAGCCAGTCCCGCAGGTAGGGGGCGCCGCCGGAGAGTTCGGGCGCGAAGGAGCGCTCGATGTCGTACTTGATGTCGGCGGTGGTGATCGGGCTGCCGTCCTGGTAGGTCAGGCCGTCCTTGAGGTGGTACGTCCACACGGTCGCGTTCGCGCTGGGCTCGCCGGTGTTCGTGGCGAGGTCCGGGACGACCTTGGAGCCGGCCGCGCCGTTCGCGCGGTTGCGGGTGGTCAGGGTCCGGTAGACCAGCGAGGGGATGTTGCCGCCGCCGGAGGTGTAGAGGCGCGCCGGGTCGAAGTCCTCCTGCGCCTGGTTGTTGAGCACGTAGAGGGTGCCGCCCTTGTGCGGCGCGCCGTCGCCGCCCCCGGACTTCGCGTCGTCGCCGCTCTTGGGGCCGCAGGCGACGGCCCCTCCGGCAAGGGCCAGACCTATGGCGATCGCGCCCAGACGGCGGGACGGGGCGGACAAGTGACGCATCGTAGAACCTTTCACGGGCCTGGTTCGCAGGCATGCCGAGGGGGACGGCGCCGGGGCGCCGGAGGGGAGCGCGGGGCGCACGGGTGGGCGCGGCCGCGCGAGCCGGGGCGGAGGCGGCCGGGGGGCTGGCCTCTACGCGGCGGACCGCGAAGTGATCACCGACAGTGCACGTCGGCGACGCTGTGCGCGGTCACGCCGATGAGCGCCAGCTCGATGCTGACGCGCAAGGTGGGGCTGACGAGGCGCTGCGACATGGTCAAAAGGGTGCAGGGAAAGAGCCCTCGCTGTCAAAGTCGCATCAAGGTAAGCGATAAGGATCACTTATGCGCGGGGGCGAAACCGCCTCTAATGTGACACTGTGTGACGATCGGCTACGGGAACGGCCAGGGGTTGGGCTTGCAGGTGGGGCCGCCGTCCAGCGACAGGAACTTCGTCTGCTGCATCATCACCGGCGCGGGCGCGCCCTGCCGGGGACAGCCGACGTGGTCGTGGCCGAGGCGGTGGCCGACCTCGTGGTTGATCAGCATCTGGCGGTAGGCGTGCATCCGGTCCGGACCGTAGGTCGCCGCGCCCTGCGCCCAGCGGTACGCGTTGATCATGGTGCGCGGGGTGGACGCGGCGTCGCAGGAGACGTTGTCGACGGTGGTGTCCAGGCCGGACTTCGCACACCACTTGGCGGTGGTGCCGGGGCTGGCCAGGGTGATGACGATGTCGGCCGGCCCGCTGGAGACCCGCTCGAAGGTCATCGTGCCGCCGTGGCCCCAGCTGCGCGGGTCGTTCAGGGTCGCGAAGACGGCGTCGCTGAACAGCCGGGCGTCCAGCGGCAGTCCCTTCTCCACGTCGACCCGGAACCGCATCACCTTGCCGCGGCCGGGCGCGGCCTGGTGCCCCGGCACGGTGGTGAACGCGCCGGACAGGCTCAGGTCGGCGGGCAGCGGGAAGCGCTGCGCCATCAGCCGGGTGTAGTCGGCGGCGGTCACCGGCGAGGTGGCGGCGGCGGTCGCGGTCGCGGACGGCAGCGGGTCGGCGGTGCGCTCCTGGGAGCGGGAGGCGCCGTCGTCGGCGCGGGGCGCGTTGTCGTCCGCGCCGGTGCCGGTGTCCTTCGCGGGGTGGTGCCGGTCCTGCGCGGCCTGTCCCGCCACGACCACGGCGAGCACGGTGACCACGGCAGCGGCGGCCACGCCGCTGAGGGTGCGGCCCTTGCCGCCGGAGGCCGCGGTCTTCCCCCGGCCGGGCCGGTCCGCGGCGGAAGGACCGCCGCCGGCGGGATCGGCGGCGGGGTCGGCGGCGTGCGGTGGGGCGGGGCGCGGGTCCGCCGGGTGCCGGTCCTCGGCGTGCGCGGTCCCCGCCGGGTGGGCCGGGCGCGGCGCGGCCGGCGCGTCGAAGGCGTCCAGGAACTCCTGCCGGGGCCGCGGGATCCGGCCGCCCGGCGTGGTGATCCGGGTGGGCGGCAGGCCGGGCAGTCCGGGGCCGGTGCCGCCGGCGACGGGCAGGCTGCCGGTGGTGCCGTTCCTGACCGAGCGCATCAGCGTCGCCGCGTCGTAGGGCGCCCAGTCCTCGGCCCACTCCTCGACCGGGTCGAGGGACGGGCCGGGCCCGGCGGGCATCCGGCCGGGCCTGCCGAGCACCTGCCCCGCCCAGCCGCCGGAGCCGCCCCACGCGGAGTGCTCACGGTGCTCGGGGTGCGGCGTCGGGCGGCCGGAGCCGTCGCGCGGGCGGACCACCGCGAAGCCGCCGGTGTCGTCGGGCGAGTCGCCGCGGCGGCGGCGCCCGGTGCCGGGGGTGCCGAGGGCGCCGGGGCCGCTCGGGGCGGTGGGACCGGTCGGGGCGGTGGGCGCGCCGAAGCCGCCGGGGCCGCCGGGTGCGCCCGGGGCGCCGTGTGTGTCGAAGCCGCCGGTGCCGCCGGGTGCGCCCGGTACGTCCGGCCAGGGCGGCACCGGCCGGCCGTCGTGCCCGCCACCCGGTATCGGAGGGTTCAGGCCGTCGTGGCCGTCACGCGCACTGTGCTTCCCCACGCCCGATCAGCTCCCGGTCGCCGCAGCGCTCGTGGGACCCGGGTCCGTGCCCGGGTCCTCGTCGGTCCCCGTGCCCACGCTCGTGCTCGTGCCCGCGCCTGCGCTCATGCCCGCGCCCGCGCCCGTTCCCGTGCCCGCCGCGCCGTCCCCACCGCGCGCGTCGCGGTGCGCGAGTTCGTGGAGCAGGTCGTGGAAGGCGCGGGCGACCAGCTCCGGATTCTCCATCATGGCCACGTGGCCGCTGTCGGGGATGGTCAGCATCCGGACGTCCCGGAAGGCGCGGGCGGCCCGGCGGGAGGTCTTCACCGACACCAGCTTGTCGCGGCCGCCGTAGACCAGCAGCGTCGGCGCCAGCACCCGCTCGGCCTGCCGCCACAGCGCGTGCTGGCCGCCGAGGGTGTACGCGTTGACGATGCCGCGGGTGGAGCGGACCATCACGTCCCAGAAGTACGGCAGCTCCGCGCGCCGCCGGTACTCCTCGACCGCCGCGCGCCGGGCCGGCTCGCCTACCACCGACGGATCGCCGTAACACAGCTCAAGCAGCGCCGCGGTGCGCCGCTCCACGCTCCAGTCGCGGGTGGCCCGCAGATACAGCCGCGGCAGTCCCGGCACCGCGGCGAGCGCGGTCGGCCAGGCGGTGCGCTGCGGCGGCACCTCGGGGAGCGCGGGCGAGACCAGGGTGAGCGTCCTGACGAGATCCGGGCGGGCCGCGGCGACCTTCACGGCGACCGCGCCGCCCATCGAGTTGCCGAACAGGTGCACCGGGCCGCGGCGCTCGGCGTCCAGCAGCCGCACCACGGCGCGGGCGTGCGCGGCGAGGGAGAAGTTCCCGTCGTCCGGCGGCGGCGAGTGCCCGAACCCGGGCAGGTCGAGGGCCTCGCCCGCGACGGTGTCGGCCAGCGCCGCCATCAGCGCCGACCAGTTCTGCGAGGAGCCGCCGAGGCCGTGCACGAACAGCGCGGGCTCGCGTCCGGCCCGGCCCTCCCGCAGCCGGCCGGCGTCGGCGGGTCCGGCGTCCAGCGAGCGGACCAGCAGGCTCAGACCCGGCAGCCGTACCGTACGGGCCGATTCCCCGGCCGCGAGCGCCGGTCCCGGCGGCACGGTCGCGGGGGCCACGGCCGCCTGCTCCGCCGCGGTCGGGTGGGATGAGGGGGATCCGGCCGAGGGCATGGTCCGATGTTACGAGACGATCACGTGTCCGGCCGCGTGTTCACCGCCACAAGTGGTGAGAAGCGCGAACGGGAGCACGCTGGGAAGGGAGCGGGTTCCACGCACACGACCGCCGGGACCGGTCCGATCGGCCGGTTTTCCGCAGGCCCGGGGCGTACGGGGACGAGCACGGGTTACCCGTAGCCGTGGATGCGCGGACACGTGCGCGCGCCCCCGGCGTACCGGGGCCATCGAGGACGGAGGCGCCATGACGGACCAGGGGCAGGACCCGGAGCAGGAGCGGGAGCCGGAGGTGGACCGGGACGAGGAGGAGGAGCGGGAAGTGGACCTGGACGTGGAGACGCCCGAGGCGGACGCGGCCGAGCAGCGCGCCGACTGGGTCCCCGAGGACGACGAGCCGCCCGCACCCGACCCGGTCGGCCGGGCGGACCCGGCGGATGCCGCGGAGCAGCGGCGGGTGGTCGGCCAGGACGAGGACGATTACCGCTGAGGACCGCTGGGGACCGCTGAGGACTGCTGAGGCACCGCTGAGGCCGGTGCGGCCGCCGCAGGGGCGCTCGCCGCGGGTCCCAGGAAGTGAGAATGTGCGCTCGCACAGCGCGCGGTGTCGTTACCGAAAAGTACGATGGCCGTCGCAGTGCTGTCGCGCGTTCCGCACACGGCACCCCCGCACAAGGCCGACCGGTGGGACGATCGGCTCCACGGTCGATCGGATGATCGGTCGGTTTCGGACATCCTCATCAGGAACTGGGAGGCGGCGTGACAGCCATCGAGCAGACTCAGGCGCGGCCGCGCGGCACCCGTCTGCCCCGCAGGGCCCGGCGTGAGCAGCTGCTGGGCGCGGCGCAGGAGGTCTTCGTCGCCCAGGGCTACCACGCGGCCGCGATGGACGACATCGCCGAGCGCGCGGGGGTCAGCAAGCCGGTGCTCTACCAGCACTTCCCCGGCAAGCTGGAGCTGTATCTCGCGCTGCTCGACCAGCACTGCGAGTCGCTGCTGCACTCGGTCCGCACGGCGCTGGCGTCCACCACGGACAACAAGAAGCGCGTCGAGGCGACCATGGACGCCTACTTCGCCTACGTCGAGGACGAGGGCGGCGCCTTCCGGCTGGTCTTCGAGTCGGACCTGACCAACGAGCCGGCTGTGCGCGAGCGGGTCGACAAAGTCTCGCTGGAGTGCGCGGAGGCGATCAGCGAGGTGATCGCCGAGGACACCGGGCTGGCCAAGGAGCAGTCGATGCTGCTGGCCGTCGGCCTGGGCGGGGTCTCGCAGGTGGTCGCGCGCCACTGGCTCGCCTCGGGCAGCGACGTGCCCCGCGACACCGCGGTGCAGCTGCTGACCTCGCTGGCCTGGCGCGGCATCGCGGGCTTCCCGCTGCACGGCGCGGAGGGCCACCACTGAGCGGCCGCCCGCGGTGAGCCGGCGACGCGCGGCGGCGCGCACCGCGCCGTGTTCGCTCACGGCGTCAGCGGTCCGCCGATTCGCGCGCCCGCGGCGGGGCTAGTCTTTGCTGCGTACGGCGCGATCGACCGCGCACACCGCCCGACCATCGGAGGTATCCCAGCCGTGGAGGTCAAGATCGGCGTGCAGCACGCGCCGCGCGAGATCAGCATCGAGAGCGCGCAGTCGGCCGACGAGGTGGAGAAGGCGGTGGCCGACGCGCTCAGCGGCCAGGCGAAGCTGCTCTCCCTCACCGACGAGCACGGGCGCAAGGTCCTGGTCCCGGCCGACCGCCTCGCCTACGTCGAGATCGGCGAGCCGGCCGCCCGCCGCGTCGGTTTCGGCGCGGCGCTCTGACGCCCGCCTGACGCAGCACTGGTGAAGGGGCGGCGCCCCGGCCCACGGCCGGAGCGCCGCCCCTTCCCGTTGCCCCGCGCGACGGGCCGACGGCCTCAGCGCCCCTCGACCGGCCCGGGCGTCGGCAGCGGGTACGGCTTCCAGCGCGCGCCGCCCGGCACGGTGCCGGCCGTGTCCACCACCACGGGTGCCGACCTGCGGCCGTTCTCCAACTCCGTTCGGTCGGGTGTCGCCGAGCGCCGGTCGTGGCGCTCATCCCCTGTTGCCCGAAGTCCGCCGCGGGGTTCACGCAGGCCCGCGGCCGGGGGCGAAGTGCCGTGTGGTGCGTCACTCCTGAGGGGGCGTGAGGCGAGCCTTCCGTTTGGCGTGGGCGGTCGCGCGGGTAGGAGCGGTACGAACCGACCGGTCCGTCCAAGCCGTCGCACCGCCGCACCACGGGAGGGGTCACGATGCTGTATGGGGAAGGCGTCGCGTATGCCGTGCTCGGGCTGCTCGCCGCGTACGCCGGCGGGCGGATTTTCTCCGCGCGGCTGCAGTTCGGGCCGCTGCTGCTGGCCACCGGCCCGGTCGCGGGGCTGGTCGGCGGGCTGGTGACGCACACCATCGTGGGCGGCGGGCACCCGGAGGCCACGCTCCCGGCGGCGTTCGGGACCGCGGCCGCGCTGCTGAGCCTGCTGGCCCGGCCGCCGGCCCGCGGCCGGCACTCCAAGGTGCGCGCGTCCAACGCCTGAGCGGCGCGTGAGCGCCGGGCGCCCTGGCCGTCCCGGGCGCCTTGGGCGTCCCGCGTGCCCTGGCCGCCCTGGGTGCCCGGGGCTGCTCGCGTGCGCCGCGTGCTCAGGGCACCCCGCCACGTGCTCGGGGCACCTCACCCGTGTGCCCTGAGCGCCGTACGGACTACGCCGCCAGGCCCAGCGCCGCCATCCGCTTGGTGTGCGCCTCGGTGATGCGCGAGAACATCCGGCCGACCTCCGCGAGGTCGAAGCCGTCCGCGACGCCGCCGACGAGCATCGTGGACAGCGCGTCGCGGTCCGCGACCACCCGCTGGGCCTGCGAGAGCGCCTCGCCCATCAGCCGCCGCGCCCACAGCGCCAGCCTGCCGCCGACCCTCGGCTCGGCGGCGATCGCCGCGCGCACCTTCTCCACCGCGAAGGTGGCGTGCCCGGTGTCGTCGAGCACCGCGAGCACCAGCGTGCGGGTGTCGGAGTCCAGCCGGACCGCGACCTCGCGGTAGAAGTCGGAGGCGATCGAGTCGCCGACGTACGCCTTGACCAGGCCCTCCAGCCAGTCCGACGGCGCGGTCTGGCGGTGGAAGCCGTCGAGGGCGGCGGCGAACGGCTGCATCGCCTGGTGCGGGGCCTCGCCGATCTCGGCCAGCCGGTCCCTGAGCCGCTCGAAGTGGTGGAACTCCGCCGCGGCCATCGCCGCGAGCTCCGCCTTGTCCTCCAGCGTCGGCGCGAGCTTGGCGTCCTCCGCGAGCCGTTCGAACGCGGCCAGCTCGCCGTACGCCAGCGCGCCGAGCAGGTCGACCACGGCGGCGCGGTACTGCGGCTCGGCCGAGGCCGCGGCCCAGTCCATGGCGGCGATCCCGGTCGCGGCGGTCTCCTGGGCGGTCTCGGCCGCGGCCCCGGCGTCGGCGTCGGGCGTGGCTGCGGTCCCGGTCTCGTCTGGCGTCTCCATGCTGCGCACAATAGCCAAGTCCGGCCACGCCCGGGCCGGGGGCGGGGACACGGTCGGCGCGACGGCCGTACGACCAGGTCGCGGAGCCGGGAACACCCGGTCGCGGGGTCGGCGACGTCCCGAACGAAACATTTGATCGGGTGCAACTACGCGTTTCGGGGGTAGAGTGGTATTGCACCCGTCGGTAGCCGACGCGTCCGTGGCGCGTCCCGGCGCATCGGCGGGCGACGTGTGCAGCACCTGGATGCCCGGTCGGTGGCCCGATCGGCTCCGAACCGACCGCCCTCCCGCCATCGGGAGGGGCCCACTCGCGGCATGAGCGAGGGCAGCGGTCCCGCGCTTCGCGGCCACCCAACGGCCGTACGTATCTCTGCGCGGTCAGTGACCGGCGCCGTTTCCTTCCGGCGTACCGGCTGCTCGACCCCCCTTGCCGCACAGTGCCGCGTCTCACAGAAGAGGCAACATCCTGACCACCACGACTTTCCGCAGCCTGGGAATCCTCGCCGAGACCGCCGAGGCCCTTGAGGCCGTCGGCATCACCACTCCCTTCCCGATCCAGGAAATGACGCTCCCGGTCGCCCTCGCGGGCAACGACGTCATCGGCCAGGCCAAGACCGGCACCGGCAAGACCCTCGGCTTCGGCCTGCCGCTGCTCGAACGGGTCACCGTCGGCGCCGACGTCGAGGCCGGCCGCGCCACCCCCGAGCAGCTCACCGAGGCCCCGCAGGCGCTCGTCGTCGTGCCGACCCGCGAGCTGTGCCAGCAGGTGACCAACGACCTGCTCACCGCGGGCAAGGTGCGCAACGTCCGGGTCGCCGCGATCTACGGCGGCCGGGCCTACGAGCCGCAGGTCGAGCAGCTGAAGAAGGGCGTCGACGTGGTCGTCGGCACCCCCGGCCGGCTGCTGGACCTGGCCGGGCAGAAGAAGCTCAACCTCAAGCACGTGCGCACCCTCGTCCTGGACGAGGCCGACGAGATGCTCGACCTCGGCTTCCTGCCGGACGTCGAGAAGATCATGTCGATGCTGCCGGTGCGCCGGCAGACCATGCTGTTCTCCGCGACGATGCCGGGCGCGGTCATCAGCCTGGCCCGCCGCTACATGTCGCAGCCCACGCACATCCGCGCCACCGCGCCGGACGACACGGGCGCGACGGTGGCGAACACCACGCAGCACGTCTTCCGCGCCCACTCGCTGGACAAGCCGGAGCTGGTCGCGCGCATCCTGCAGGCCGAGGGCCGCGGGCTGGCGATGATCTTCTGCCGCACCAAGCGGACCGCGGCGGACGTCGCCGAGCAGCTGGAGAAGCGCGGCTTCGCGGCCGGCGCGGTGCACGGCGACCTCGGCCAGGGCGCGCGCGAGCAGGCGCTGCGGGCGTTCCGCAACGGCAAGGTGGACGTGCTGGTGTGCACGGACGTCGCGGCGCGCGGCATCGACGTCGAGGGCGTCACGCACGTGATCAACTACCAGACGCCCGAGGACGAGAAGACCTACCTGCACCGGATCGGCCGCACCGGCCGGGCGGGCGCGTCCGGCACCGCGATCACGCTGGTCGACTGGGACGACATCCCGCGCTGGCAGCTGATCAACAAGGCGCTGGAGCTGACCTTCAACGACCCGGAGGAGACGTACTCCACGTCGCCGCACCTGTACGAGTTGCTCGGCATCCCCGAGGGCACGAAGGGTGTGCTGCCGCGGGCCGAGCGGACCCGGGCGGGGCTGGACGCGGAGGAGGTCGAGGACCTCGGCGAGACCGGCGGGCGCGGGGGCGGCGGGCGCGGGCGTGGCGGCCGCAAGGCGGCCGCGCCGGTGCAGGAGCGGCCCGCGCGCACCCGGACGCCCCGGCAGCGGCGCCGCACCCGCGGCGGGGCCGAGGTCGCGCCCGAGGCGTCCGACGCCCCGGCGACCGTGCCGGCCGCGTCGTCGCCCGCGGCTTCCGGTTCTGGTTCGGCTTCGGCTTCGGTCGAGGACGCGCCGAAGGCTCCCCGCCGCCGGACCCGGACCCGCAAGTCCGCGGCGGTCCCCGAGGCCGTGGTCGCCGCGCCGGCTACCGACTCCGCCCCCTCGGCGGACGACGCGGCACCGAAAACCCCCCGCCGCCGCCGCACCCGCAAGCCGGCCGTCCCCGCCCCCTCCGACCCGAGCTGAACGCTGAGCGCTGAGCCACAAAACGCTCGGCGCCGGCCGTCAGGGACGGGGGCCGCGTCCCACATGCGGCCGGCGCCGCGCGGGCGCGCCGGCATCGCCCCGCACGACGCTCGGCGCCGGCCCTCAGGGGCGCGGGGAACTGCGCGCTCAGCCCCCCTCCGGCTGGGGGTACCTCCCAGGCGAAGCTCTGGGGAGGTCCGGACCGGATCCGAACACCCCCTCCCGGACGGAGTCTGGGAAGCGTCTCGCCGCGCCCCCCGGGGCGCACCGCCCAGCGCTGAGGCACCGCCCAGCGCTGAGCTGACGGAGAGGGGCCGGGCCCTGATGTACCGACGCCGAGCGTGAGCGCAACGTGGGGGACATACGCGGCGCGTAGCCTTCCCGCATGAGCCGACCGAAAAGGCTGACGCTGCCGGACAACGCGGCGTCGTACGAGCTGACCACCGCACGCGGCGCCTTCGCCGCGCTGGAGGCGCGCCCGGCGGGGCGCCCCGCCGGCACCGCGCTGCTGGTGCCGGGGTTCACCGGGAGCAAGGAGGACTTCCTCGACCTCCTCGCCCCCCTCGCCGCCGCGGGCTTCCGCGTGGTCGCGATCGACGGCCGCGGCCAGCACGAGACGTCCGGCCCGCGCGACGAAGCGGCGTACGCGCAGAAGGAGCTGGCCGCCGACGTGCGCGCGGTCGCCGCGGCGATCGGCGCGACGCCGGAGCACCCCGTGCACCTGCTCGGCCACTCGCTGGGCGGCCACATCGTGCGGGCCGCGGTGCTGGAGGAACCCGGCCGCGGCCCCTGGGCCTCGCTGACCCTGATGAGTTCCGGCCCCGCGGCGATCAGCGCCGAGCAGCAGGTCCGCACCCAGCTGGCCATCGACTTCCTGCCGACCACGGACATGGAGACCGCGTGGCGGATGCTGCGGTCCATGGACGGTGAGGCCGGCGAGGCCGGCGGGGCGGGCGACGCCGGCGACGCGGGCCCGGACGAGCCGGCGGGGCTCCAGGAGTTCCTGCACCGCCGCTGGGTGACCACGGTCCCCGAGCAGTTGATCGCCACCGCGCGCCAGTTGATGACCGAACCGGACCGGGTGGGCGAACTCGCCGCCGTACCGTTGCCGAAGCTCGTACTCTCCGGCCAGGTGGATTACGCGTGGCCGGTCCCGGAGTTGGACGAGATGGCGGTGCGCCTGGGCGCCCGGCGTGTGGTGATCGAGGGCGCCGAGCACTCGCCGAACGCCGAGCGTCCCGCGCAGACGGCCGCCGCGCTGGCCGCGTTCTGGACCGACGCGCACCGCGGCGCCGCCCCCGGCGCGGACCGGGACACCGCCGGCGATCCGCGGGCCACCGGTGACGTTACCGGTAAGTAGTTCAGGGCAAGAAGTTTTTCTTTAGCGTAAGGAATAGTTAGAAGGGGGTGTTCGTTGACCACACATGTAACGCGCGACGAAGGGAGAAGCCCCATGCGCTTTGAGATCCTCCGACTGGACGACGCCGACGGCAACGCTGTGGACAGCACCGTCGTGGACGCCTCCGCGGTAGACGAGATGGTGCAGCAGGCCGCAGCACTGGGTCAGCGCATCCTCATCCGCCCCGCGGACTGACCCCAAGGCTTCCGCGCGGCGGCCCGACCGCCCGCGCGGGCGCACGCAACGGCGCCCCGTACAGCAAGGACGTACGGGGCGCTTTCGCATCCCCGGCGCCGTTTCCCGGAGCCGTTTCCCCGGGGCCGTTTCGCCGGGGCCGTTTCCCGGGGGCCGCTCAGCCCTCGCCGTGGACGAAGCCGAAGATTCCGTTGGCCACGGACTGGACGGCGATGGCGGACAGCAGCATGCCGGACAGGCGGGTGACGAGGACGACGCCGCCCTCCTTGATCAGGCGGATGATCGCCAGCGAGTAGCGCATCGTCAGCCAGAGGACCGCGTGCATCGCGATGATGGCCAGCCAGACCGAGGTCTGCGCGGCGAAGCCGTCGGCGTGCTGGACGGCGAGGATCACGGTGACGATCGCGCCGGGGCCGGCCAGCAGGGGCATGCCGAGGGGGACCAGCGCGACGTTGACGTCCTTGGTCTGGGTCGGCTCCTCCGCCTTGCCGGTGAGCAGGTCGAGGGCGATCAGCAGGAGCAGCAGGCCGCCGGCCACCCGCAGCGCGGGCACCGACACGTGCAGGTAGTCCAGGATCTGCTGGCCGCAGATGCCGAACACGGTGATCACCGCGAGCGCGACGGACGCGGCCTGCCAGGCCATCCGCCGCTGCACCTTCGTGGCGCGGCCCGAGGTCAGCGCCAGGAAGATCGGCGTGATCCCGGGCGGGTCCATGATCACGAACAGCGTGACGAACACGGAGCCGAACAGCGTGAGGTCGAACATGGCGAGTCTTTCCGGACGGGGGTGAGCGCCCCGGTGGCAGCGGGGTGGGGTGGGTGCGCGGTGGCGCGGGGACAGGCTGGGGCCGGCGGTGCGCCGGTGGAGGCGGGGGCGGGGGCGGGGGCGGGGATGCGGAGAAGGGGCGGAGGCGGGGGCGCTAGACCGCGGAGATGGGCTGCGCGCCGGTCGCGCGGCGGGCGATCTCCACATAGACCTCGGGGTCGGTGACGCACTCCCCCAGCCGTACGGTCTTGCGGGTGCCGTGGTAGTCGCTGGAGCCGGTGACCAGCGCGCCGGTGTCCTTCGCCAGCGCCCGCAGCCGGTCCCGGGTCGGCGCGTCGTGGTCGACGTGGTCGACCTCCAGGCCGTCGAGCCCGGCGGCGACCAGCTCCGCGATCACCGGGTCGGGCACGGTCGCGCCGCGCTTGCTCGCGCCGGGGTGCGCGAAGACGGTGACGCCGCCCGCGGCCTTGACCAGGCGCACCGCCTCGAACGGGTCCAGCTCGTGCTTGGGCGCGTACGCGCGACCGCCGTCGGCCAGCCACTGCGGCGTGAACGCGTCGGAGACCGAGGGCACCACGCCCAGGTCGACCAGGGCGGCGGCGATGTGCGGCAGGCCGACCGAGCCGTCGCCGGCGATCGCGGCCACCTGCTCCCAGGTCACCGGCACGCCGAGGTCGCGCAGCTTGGCGATCATGGCCTGCGCGCGCGGCACCCGGTCGTCGCGGACGAGTTCGCGGGCGCGGTGCAGGTCCTGGTCCGCGGGGTCGAAGAGGTACGCGAGCATGTGCATGCTCGTGCCGTCGATCCGGCAGGACAGCTCGGCCCCGGTGACCAGGGTCAGCGGCCGGTCCAGCGCGGGCAGGGCGCGGGCCGCCTCGGCGTGGCCGGCGACGGTGTCGTGGTCGGTGAGCGCGACGACGTCGAGCCCGGCCGCGGCGGCGGCCCGTACGAGATCGGCGGGGGTGTCCGTGCCGTCCGACGCGGTGGAGTGCGTGTGCAGGTCGATTCGCACGAGGGCACTCCGTTGACGGGGGACGGCGGGACGGGAAAGGCGGGCCCGGCCCGCGCCCGGCCAGCATAACGCCACGGGCCGGCGGGGCCTCGTCCGGTCGCGCCCCGCCCCGGACGCTCACCCGCCCCGCTGCCCCGGCCGCCCCCCCCCCGCCGCAGTTACAGCAGGCGCGGCGACAACGCTCCGCACGGCAGCAGGTCGACCTCCGCGCCGGCGTCGCGCAGATCGGTGAGGACCAGCTCGTCGTACATCAGCAGGCCGGTCTCCTCCGGCCAGACCACCGCCCACAGCCACAGGCCGCGCGCCTCGCCCGCGAAGACGACGCGGTCGTCCGGGGCGCCGTCCACGTGCCACAGCGGCGTGGGCCGCCCGGCGGCGAGGACCTTGGCGTGGGCGGGCCGGTCCAGGCACATCGCCGGGCCGGGGTCGGGGCCCTCGATGCCGGCGTAACGGGCGCCGAGCCCGACCCCCAGCTCCTCGGCGATCAGCATCAGCTCCCCGGCCCGCCGAGCGGTCCGGGTCCCGAGCAGGTGACGGCGGTCGCGCGGCCCCCGCTGCGGTCGTCGCCCACCGACGCGACGCCGGAGAAGAGCCAGCCGACCGGGAGCGGCCAGGGCATCCACACCGGCACCCGGGAGCGGTTCACGACGACGCCGAGCGCCTCGACGCTGGGGGGCACCACCGGCTGGAGCGGGTGCACGGCGCCGTGGACGGCGCACTGCCAGGTGTCGGCGAAGAGTCCGGGCGCGCGGACCCTGCCTCCGCACTTCGGGCACCTGGGTTCGCCCCTCATAAGGTTCAACGGTCCTCCTGGCCCCTGCCCGCGTCAAGGACGATCACCCGTCCGGGCCCGCCTCCGCGCACGGGTCCGGCGGACGCTCCCGCGGGTCCGGCAAGCGTCCCCGAGCGCGGCCGTCGCACAGGCCCCACAGGCCCCGACCAGGCCGCGACAAGGCCCCGGCCAAGGCCCCGACCAGGCCGCGACAAGGCCCCGACACGCCCTAGTCCAGCGCCACGGACCCCCGCAGCGGATCGCGCAGGTCCGTGCCCGCGGCGAGCCAGCGCTCCTGGAGGGCCGCCGCACCCCGCACCCGCTTCCACGCGGCCTCGTTCGCGGTCATCGGCAGCAGCGGCAGGAAGCGGACCGGGTCCATGGGCTCCGCCAGGACCAGGTCGTCGACCAGCCCGCCGCCCTCGCCGACGAGCACCGCGGAGAACGGCGCGCCCGGCCACAGCGGCTCGCCGACGTCCAGGGAGTTGCCGGGCGCCACCACGACACCCTCCACCTGCGGCGACGCGGCCAGCACGGCCAGCGGTCTGAGCACGCCCGCGGTGTCGACGGCCCCGGCCCGTACGCTCAGCAGCAGTTCGGCGCGCGGACCGCGGACCGGGTCGACGGCGGTGGCCAGCGGGTCGGCCATGGGCTGGGCGGACATGCCCAGCGTGGCGTAGCGCAGCAGGTCGCCGTCGGCGAAGCGGAGCACCTCGATGCGGTCGGCGCCGACGAAGGTGACCGCGGCGCGGGCGTCGGGCGGGCCGAAGACGGAGCACAGCCGCTCCTCGACCAGGGCGGGCAGATCGGCCGATCGGATCATGCCGCGAGCATAGAACGCGTATGGAAGCGGCAAAGCGCGACGGCGGCGCTCCACCGTCTTGCTAAGGTGGAGCGTTCACACAACGTCATCCCTCAGCGGGGAACGGCCGGAGGAGGTGGGACTGACATGGATCGAAGTCGACCGTGCAGTACCGGCAGCTCCTCCACGTGGCGCCCTTCCGCGGTCTGAGCCTCCGCGTTCCATACCCGGTCCCCGGACCGTGAAACGCGGGATTCTCCTGCTGTGAACCCCGGGCTCCCGGGAACCCGCGCGAGCAGTGCCGCGCGTCGGAGGAGCTTGCTGGACTGCCTGGCGATCGACCGGCGATCAATGGCGATCAGCCACCCCCCACCAGCAATCCAGTGCGGCGTGTTGCCGTCGGCCAGTCCGTGAAGGAGCTTGCCATGTCGATGATCCGTGATCTGCGCGCAGTCGTCCGCCCGGCGCTGCGCAAGTCCACCGCTTCGTACGACTACGGCCCGGCCCAGGACATCGCCGCATCCAGTGCCGTGGTGGACTGCGCGGTGTACCGCGACGGGGTCCGCTGCGACAGCTCGGGGCTGCGCGAGGCGCTGCGGACGGTACGCCGCGGGCGGCCGGCCGAGAGCTGCGACGGCAGCGACGGCTTCGTGTGGATCGGTCTGCACGAGCCCACCGAGCAGGAGTTCGCGGGCATCGCCGAGGAGTTCGGCCTGCACCCGCTGGCCGTCGAGGACGCGGTGCACGCCCACCAGCGGCCGAAGCTGGAGCGCTACGACGACTCGCTGTTCACCGTCTTCAAGACGATCCGCTACGTCGAGCACGCCGAACTCACCTCCACCAGCGAGGTGGTGGAGAGCGGCGAGGTGATGGTCTTCACCGGCCGGTACTTCGTCATCACCGTCCGGCACGGCGGCCACGGCTCGCTGCGGGCGCTGCGGCACCGGCTGGAGGGCGACCCGGAGCTGCTGGCCAAGGGCCCCTCCGCGGTGCTCCACGCGATCGCCGACCAGGTGGTGGATGACTACCTCGCGGTCACCGAGGCGGTCCAGGACGACATCGACGACGTCGAGATCGACGTCTTCTCCGCGGGCAACAGCGGCGGACCCGGCAAGGCGTCCCGCGGCGGCGACGCGGGGCGGATCTACCAACTCAAGCGCGAGGTCCTGGAGTTCAAGCGGGCGGTGTCGCCGCTGCTGCGGCCGATGCAGGTGCTCGGCGAGCGGCCGATGCGGCTGATCGACCCGGAGATCCAGAAGTACTTCCGCGACGTCGCCGACCACGTGGCCCGCGTGCACGAGCAGGTCACCGGCTTCGACGACCTGCTCAACTCGATTCTCCAGGCCAACCTCGCGCAGGCGACGGTCGTCCAGAACGAGGACATGCGCAAGATCACCGCGTGGGCGGCGATCCTGGCGGTGCCGACGATGATCACCGGCGTCTACGGCATGAACTTCGACCACATGCCGGAGCTGCGCTGGAAGTACGGCTATCCGGTGGTGCTCTGCGCGATCCTCGCGATCTGCTACGCGATCCACCGGGGATTCCGGCGCAACGGGTGGTTGTAGGCGTCGCGGGGACAGCGGGGACAGCAGGGGCGGCGGGAGCCCGCGGGGGCCGTACGGCTCAGGCCGCGGGCTCCACGGCGGGGGTCCTCCTGCGGTCGGCGAGGATGACCAGGGCCAGGCCCGCGAGGATCACGCCGAGCGCGGGGTAGGCGGCGGCCGGCGGCGTCTGGCCCAGCCACAGCGCGGCCACCAGCGCCGCGCCCGGCGTCTCCAGCAGGATCGCGGTCGACGTGGTCGACGGGCCCAGGCCCCGCACCACCCGGTTGAGCAGCGAGTGCCCCAGCAGCTGCGCGGCCACGGTCAGCGCGGCGATCTTCAGCCAGGTGCGGCCGTCGTAGCCGCCCAGCGCCGAGCCCGACACCAGGCAGGCGCCGAGCAGCGCGACCGCGGTGGTCGAGTAGCAGACGTAGGTGTACGCGGTGGTGCTCGCGGTCCGCCGCACCTCCGAGCCCAGCAGCATGTACACCGCGGCCGCCGCGCCCGCGGCCAGCGCCAGCGCGTCGCCCTCCAGGGCGCGGCCGTCCGTCGACAGGTCGATCCCGGTCAGGATCAGCACGCCGGCCACGGCGAGGCCGGTGCCCGCCCACACCATGCCGGGCGGCCGGTGGCCGCGCAGCCGCAGGATCAGCGTGGTCCAGATCGGCGTGGTGGTGACCAGCGCGGTGGACGTCGCGACGGAGGTCATGTCCAGGCTGGGCAGCCAGAGGCCGAAGTGCAGGGCGAGGAGGAGGCCGGCGGCGAGCGAGAGCAGGGTGGCGCGGCGGCCCATCGTGCGCAGTTCGGTGCGGTGGCGCCACAGGGCGACGGGGCTCAGGACGCCGACGGCGATGGCGTTGCGCCAGAAGGCGATGGCCAGGGCGGGGGCGGTGGTGGCGGCGATCAGGGGGGCGGAGAGGGAGACGCCGGCGACGGCGAGGGTGAGGAGGGTGAGGTCGAGCGTGCGGGGTGCCTGCGGCGCTGCGGGGGTGGGGGTGGGGGGCGGGGCGGTCGCGGCGGGGGGCGCGGCGTGCGAGGCGGGGACGGTCACGCGTCCAGCGTAAGCGTGGCGTGTGACGCCGACGCCCGGCGGTGCCTCGGCCGGGTGCGGCTGCGTCGGCGTGGCGCTGGGCGTTGCCTCGGCCGGGTGCGCTGCGTTGCGTGTACGGGTCGGGGTCGCCCCGGGGGTATCTCCTCGGACTTCGAAAGTGGCGGCTTTCGTTGCCTGCTTTCCGCCGGTGTTGTTTTCGAAGTCCTGCGGGGACACCCCCGGACCGCCCCCTCGGGCCGCATGTGCGCTGCGGGTCTCTTTCTGCGTCCCGGTGGCGCCGGAGGTCAGCAGGCCGGGGTCGCGGGGCTTCTGGTCGGCTGGACGCTGAGCGTTCACATCAGGGGCGCGGGGAACCGCGCGACAAGCCACGACGGCGGTGCGGACGGGGACGGACTGTTCGGGGCAGCCGGGCGGCCGGCTTTTCAGGGGCGCGGGGAACTGCTCCCCCAGACTCCGTCCGGGAGGTGCCCCCACCAGCCACAGCGGACCGCTGGACGGGGACGGCGAGGACGGGGCAGACGCTCAGCCGGTCCGTCAAGGGCGACAGCGGGAAAGGGGCAGCGTCGAGGGAACTTAAAGTGGGGGGATGGGTGACGTGGTGAGTGGGCTGGTCGAGGAGAGCGCTCGGAAATCGGGGCTCGTGTGGGTGAACGGCCAGGCCGTCTGGCACGCCTGGGCGGACGGCGCGGTCGTGCTGGTCACGGGACCGGGCGAGCAGCCCGCGCCGGGACTGGTGGACGGCGGGGCCGCGTCCGTGGTGGCGCGCAGCAAGGACAAGGGCGGGCGGCTGGTGACGTGGAACGCCCGCGTGGAGGTGCTCGCGCCGGACGCGGAGGCGTGGGGCGTGGCCGCCGCGGAGCTGAAGGGGAAGCGGCTGAACTCGCCGGACGGCGAGGCGATCACCGAGCGCTGGGCGCGGGAGTGCTCGGTGTTCCGGCTGGTCCCGGTGGGAGGGCCGGTGGAGTATCCGGGGGCCATGCCGGAGGGCTCGGGGGCCGCCGCGCCGGTGGCCACGCGGGCGACGACGCGCCGGCCGATCCCCGCGGGTCTGCCGAAGCTGCTGGCCCGGCGGCGCGGGAAGGGCTGACCCGGCCGGCTACTTCTTCGGCGTGGTGCCGACCGTGGAGCCGTAGTCCACGACCTGGGACTTCGCGGGGGCGGCGAGCGTGAAGTCCTGGCCCCAGTCGGAGAGCGTGAGCGTGCCCGCGCCGTTCGCGCGGACGTAGCGCAGGGGGTAGGGCGTGCCCTTGAGGGAGACGTCGAGGGAGCCGCCCCGGGAGCCGTTGAGCGCGATGGTCTTGACGGCGTCGACCTTGCGGTGGTCGCCGACGGAGACCTCGCCGTCCAGCACGAAGAGGTCCGCGAGCAGGACCTTCTTGTCGGTGAAGCCGCTGAACTGCTGGTAGGCCGGGTCGCCGGGCGGCACCTTGACGTACTTGCCGTTGAGCTTGGCCGCCGCGGCCTGGCTGTCCTTGTCGTCGCCGTCGCCGTAGAAGTCCGCGCCGGCCTTGAGGTAGAGGTCGTCGCCGACGCGCAGCAGCTGGAAGGTGCCGGCCTTGGAGGAGACCTCGCCGACGCCGCCGTTGTCGCGCAGCCGCATGTCGAGGCGGTAGGACTGGCCGCCGCTGACCACGGTGCCGGCCAGCCGCAGCGCGTGCGCGCCGGCCGCGGCGGTCTTGGCCTGCCGCTCGATGGAGGCCGCGGGCAGCTTGCCGACGCCGTTGGTGCCGGCGTCCGGGTCGCCGCCGATGCCGAGGCAGCCGCCGAGCGCGGGCCCCGCGCAGAGCACGGCGACGGCGGCGATGGCGGTCCTGCGGCCGGAGTGCACGGCGGGTCGTCCTCCTGTGGGGTGGCGGGCGGGCGGTGCAGAAGCTACCGCAGCGTACCCCCGGGGAGCACCCCGCAGGGCGGCCAAGATCGGCCCGGAGTAGCCTGGCAGCGGTACGAGGTGCGGACCGGAGCAGCCCTGGGAGGCCCTGATGGTGGCTGGCGCACCGCGGGTCTTCGTGTCGCACCTGGCCGGCGTGGCGGTGTTCGACCCGACCGGCGACCAGGTGGGCCGGGTCCGTGACGTCGTGGTGATGCTGCGGGTCGGCGGGCGCCCGCCGCGGGTGCTCGGGCTGGTCGTGGAGGTGGTCAGCCGGCGCCGGATCTTCCTGCCGATGACCCGGGTGACCGGCGTGGAGTCGGGGCAGGTGATCACCACCGGGGTGGTGAACATGCGGCGCTTCGAGCAGCGCAAGACCGAGACGCTGGTGCTGGGCGAGCTGCTGGACCGCCGGGTGCGGCTGGTCGCGGAGGACTCCGGGGAGGGGCCGCGCGGCGCCGAGGGCAGCGGCGAGGAGGTCACCGTCCTGGACGTGTCGATGGTGCAGCTGCCGGCCCGCCGGGACTGGGAGATCGACAAGGTCTTCGTGCGGCGCGGCAAGAAGGGCGCGCTGCGACGGCGCGGCGGCACCCTGACGGTGGACTGGTCGGCGGTCAGCGGGTTCTGGCTGACCGAGGAGGGCCAGGGCGCGGAGAACCTGGTGGCCACGTTCGAGCAGCTGCGCCCGGCGGACCTGGCGAACGTCATGCACCACCTGTCGCCCAAGCGGCGCGGCGAGGTCGCGGCGGCGCTGGACGACGACCGGCTGGCGGACGTGCTGGAGGAGCTGCCGGACGACGACCAGGTGGAGATCCTCGGCAAGCTCCAGGAGGAGCGCGCCGCCGACGTGCTGGAGGCGATGGACCCCGACGACGCCGCCGACCTGCTGGCCGAGCTGCCGGTCGCCGACCAGGAGCGGCTGCTGACGCTGATGCGGCCGCAGGACGCGGCCGGCGTGCGGCGGCTGCTGTCGTACGAGGAGCGGACCGCCGGCGGCCTGATGACCACCGAGCCGATCGTGCTGCGCCCGGACGCCACGGTGGCCGACGCGCTGGCCCGCATCCGCAACCCCGACCTGTCGCCGGCGCTGGCCGCGCAGGTCTACGTGTGCCTGCCGCCGGACGAGACGCCGACGGGCAAGTACCTCGGCCTGGTGCACTTCCAGCGGCTGCTGCGCGATCCGCCGTTCACGCTGGTCGGCTCGATCGTCGACACCGACCTGCAGCCGCTGCCGCCGGACACCGCGCTGCCGTCGGTGACCAGCTTCCTGGCCACGTACAACATGGTGTCCGCGCCCGTGGTGGACGACAGCGGCTCGCTGCTCGGCGCGGTCACCGTGGACGACGTGCTGGACCACCTGCTGCCCGAGGACTGGCGGGAGACCGACCTGCACGGCGCGGTGGGCGCGCACGCGGCGGGCGGCCCGGACGGGGACCGGGCGGACGGCGGCCCGCGGGAGGGCCCGGACGGCGCCGAGGACGCTGAAGACGCCGACGACGAGGGCCGCGGTCCGGTGGAGGAGGCCGCCGATGACCGCTGAGGAGCGGGACCGCGAGCGCGGCCGGCACCACCCGGCGGGCGCGACCGCCACCGGACGGTCCAGGACCCGGCTGGACCAGCCGCGCGCGCCGCGGCGCAGCCTGCTGCCGTCGTACGACCCGGAGGCGTTCGGCAAGTTCTCCGAGCGGATCGCGCGCTTTTTGGGCACCGGCCGGTTCATCGCGTGGATGACGGTGGTCATCCTGGTGTGGGTGGCGTGGAACGTCTTCGCGCCGCGGCACCTGCGCTTCGACCAGTACCCGTTCATCTTCCTGACCCTGATGCTGTCGCTGCAGGCGTCCTACGCGGCCCCGCTGATCCTGCTGGCGCAGAACCGGCAGGACGACCGGGACCGGGTCAACCTGGAGCAGGACCGCAAGCAGAACGAACGCAGCATCGCCGACACCGAGTACCTGACCCGGGAGGTCGCCGCGCTGCGGGTGAACCTCGGCGAGGTGGCCACCCGCGACTGGATCCGCTCCGAACTCCAGGACCTGGTCAAGGAGATCGAGGAGCGGCAGAACCACGGCCTGCCGGCGCCCCACCCGCGCGCGCCCGCGGGCCGGCCGCGCCCCGCGGGTGACGAAAGCGACGGCCGGGGTCGCTGAACCGGCGGGTAGGACCGCCGTACCATCGACCTATGGCTACGACCACTCCCCCTGCCGGCACCAAGCCGACCGACGAAGCCGTGCGCGCCGCGCTGGCGACCGTGGACGACCCGGAGATCCACCGACCGATCACCGACCTCGGCATGGTCAAGTCCGTCGACATCGCCGAGGACGGCGCGGTCGCGGTCGCGGTCTACCTGACCGTGGCCGGCTGCCCGATGCGCGACGAGATCACCGGCCGGGTGTCCACCGCGGTGGGCCGGGTGCCGGGCGTCAGCTCGGTGCGCGTCACGCTGGACGTGATGAGCGACGAGCAGCGGCGTGAGCTGGCGTCGTCGCTGCGCGGCGGCCAGGCCGAGCGGGAGATCCCGTTCGCCAAGCCCGGCTCGCTGACCCGGGTCTACGCGGTCGCCTCCGGCAAGGGCGGCGTCGGCAAGTCCTCGGTGACGGTCAACCTGGCGGCGGCGATGGCCGCGGACGGCCTGAAGGTCGGCGTCGTCGACGCGGACATCTACGGCCACAGCGTGCCGCGCATGCTGGGCGCGGACGGCCGTCCCACCCAGGTCGAGAACATGATCATGCCGCCGTCGGCGAACGGCGTGAAGGTCATCTCGATCGGCATGTTCACCCCCGGCAACGCGCCGGTGGTCTGGCGCGGCCCGATGCTGCACCGCGCGCTGCAGCAGTTCCTGGCCGACGTCTACTGGGGCGACCTGGACGTGCTGCTGCTGGACCTGCCGCCCGGCACCGGCGACATCGCAATCTCGGTGGCCCAGCTGATGCCGAACGCGGAGATCCTGGTGGTGACCACCCCGCAGCAGGCCGCGGCCGAGGTGGCCGAGCGGGCCGGCTCGATCGCGGTGCAGACGCACCAGAAGATCGTCGGCGTGGTGGAGAACATGGCGGGCATGCCGTGTCCGCACTGCGACGAGATCGTGGAGGTCTTCGGCACGGGGGGCGGCGACCGGGTCGCCGAGGGCCTGTCCCGCACCACGGGCACGACCGTGCCGGTGCTCGGCCGCATCCCGATCGACGTGCGGCTGCGCGAGGGCGGCGACGACGGCCGCCCGGTGACGCTCTCGCACCCCGACTCCCCCGCGGGCGCCGCGCTGCGCACCATCGCCGGCAAGCTCGGAGGCCGCGCCCGCGGCCTGGCGGGCATGTCCCTGGGGATCACCCCCCGCAACAAGTTCTGAGGCGCGGCTGCGGGTGCTGACGCCGGGCGTCAGCACCCGCACGGGGCAGCCCGGACGGCCCTATGCCGCCCCGTACTCCGTGAGGTCGCGCACGACGCTGAGCGCCAGCCCGTACGCGCTGAGCCCGCGTCCGTACGCGCCCAGGTGCACCCCGCGCGCCGCGCCCGCCATCACCCAGCCGTACTCCGACTCGCGGTAGTGGAACGCCGTCGGCTCCCCGTCCACCGGAAGGGTGAGCGTCGACCAGCTCGGCCCGGTCAGGTCGTCCGCCAGCTCCCACGCCGCCGCGGTCTGCTGGTCCATCCAGTCCTGCCGCAGCGCCCGCTCCATGTGCGTGGGCCACGTGCACGACAGCAGGCCGGAGCCGGCCAGCCAGGCCGCCGAGGAGACCGAGGTCGCCTCCAGCAGCCCCGTGCCGTCCGCGCTGCGCCAGCCGGCAGGCGCGCGACGGTCACCACGACCGCGAACCGCTGCCCCTCGGGCTCGGTGGCCTCCGCCTTCAGGGAAGGCTCGTCGCCGTGCCCTATCGAGCCGTGCTCGACCGTGCCGTCCGCGCTGACGCCCACCGCGCCGAGCCAGCGCGGGCCGGTGAAGGCCTCGTCCAGCCCGTACCACGGAAAGTCGGCCATCAGGTAGCCGTCGACCGCCCCTTGTGCCGTGCCGGTCTTCGTCTCCATTGGGTCGCGCCTCCTCCATGCCCACACATGGGCGACTCGCCATCTTGCCCGACCCTGGGGGGGTTCGGGACCAGAAACGGCGTGGGGTGACGGCGAACACACGGTCAAACCGCACCCGAACGGATGAAAAGCGGCCATGGGGTTGACGGACCCCGCGGGGGCGTGACCCGAGGTGGGGCCGGTCAGGTGGCGTCGGCGTCGAAGGGCGGCGCCTCGCCCGGGTCCAGCCGGTCCTTCTTCGTCAGCCGGTCGGGCGTGGCGGACCCCGCGGACCCCGACGCTCCGCGCGCGCCGGAGGACCCGGTCGCGGTGGCCGGCTCCACGCCGTTCACCGCGTCGGTGACCTCGGCCATGTCCTTGCGCAGGTCGGCGACCTCGGCCATCTCCTTGCGCAGGTCGAAGCTGTCGCGCAGTTCCTTCAGCTCGTTCAGGCCGTACTCATCGTCGTCGCTCATCAGGTTCTTGCGGATGAACGTCTTGGGGTTGAGGTCCTCGAACTCGAAGTCCTTGAACTCCGGCCCCAGCTCGCGGCGGATGTCCTCCTTGGCGCTGTCGGAGAACGCGCGCACCTTCCGGATGAACGCCATCGTGTCCTGGATGACCTTCGGCAGCTTGTCGGGGCCGAAGACGAGCACGGCAAGGACCACGAGCGCGACCAGCTCAAGCGGGCCTATGTCGAAGAACACCTTGCAGCTCCTTGGGACGACCACGGCCGGGTGCGCCCGGATGGGCAGAGTCCGGCGGACTTACGGTACCCGCCCGCACCCGGGGCGCGGGAGTGGCCCAGGCCAACACTACGTCGCCGCGCGGTAAAGGTTGACCCCTCGCCGCGCCCTTCGGAGCAGGTCCCGCGTGCGGGTGCGCGGGCGGGATCGCGGGTGGGGCCGGGCGCGGGTCCCCGTGCCGGGCCCCGGCGCGGGTCCTCGGGCGGGCCCCCGGCGCGCGGCCTCAGTGCAGGACCACCGAGGACGCGGACAGCGCGTACGGGGAGGACGGGGAGGACCTGACCACCGCCTGGTAGGGCTGCGGCCGGGGCGCGTCGGGCCAGGTCGAGGGGACCGCGGCGGCCGGGGTGCGGCGGCCGGCCCGCTCCTCCGCGTCGAGCATGCCGCGCGGGGTGACGCCGCGGGTGTCGGAGACCGTGCTGGTGCTGGCGCCCAGCGGGCTGACCGCGGGGCCGTCGTCCGGGTGGGCGCCGCCGTCGACCGCGGCCTCCATCGGCAGGGCGCCGCCGATGGCGATGGCCGCCATCGAGAAGGCGCCGGCCGCCGCGAAGGCGAACCTGCGGCCGCGCGAGGCGGGCGCGCTCCCGGCGCCGGAGCCGCCCGGCGTGCCGGACGCGCCCACCGCGGTCGCGCCGTGGGCGCCGCGCGTGTCGGCCCCCGCGCCCACCGGCCGGCCGCGGCCGGCCGCCGGGGCCAGCGGGCTGACCGGGGTGATCGCGCGGATCGCCTGGTGGACGCGGAAGCCGCGGGAGCGGGAGCCCGCGGGCGCGGTCAGGTCGCGCCCCGGGCCGAGGTAGGAGTAGTCGTCCCGGCGGCTGCCGCCGAACAGCCCGGGGCCCGAGCCGAGCAGGCCGCCGTCGAGCGGACCGTGGCGGGCCGCCCGGTCGTCGTCCGCCTCGGCCGGGCGGAGCGGACCGCCGCCGGGCAGGGCGGGTCCGCCGGAGCCGCCGGGGAGCGTGGGTCCGCCGGGTCCGCCGGGGAGCGTGGGACCGCCGGAGCCGCCGGGCAGACCGGTGTCCGCGCCCATGCCGGGCAGCCCCTGGAGCCGCGCCAGCAGCCCCGCCGAGATGGCCGGCAGCTCGGACTGCGCGATGACCGACTTCATCCGCCGCTGTTCGGCGGCGGCCGTCTTGCACTGCGGACACGTCGCCAGATGGGCGAGCACCCGGTCACGGCTGTCGTCGGTCAGCTCGCCGTCGACGAACGCGGCGAGCCGGTCTCCGAGGTGCTGCTCGGCGGGCGCAGAACGCTGGGTGCGTTGGGGACGCGCCTCGCCAGAACCGCTGCTGCTCACGCTCTCCCGCCCTCCAGGCCAGGTTTGGGTGCGGTGGCAGCGAGTGCGGGGGCCGGGACGGGTCGAGCGGCGACCGCCGGGGCCCGGTGTTCCAGAGCCTTGCGCAGGTGGGACCGGCCGCGGTGGATGCGGCTGCGGACCGTGCCCAGCTTCACGCCGAGGGTCGCGGCGATCTCCTCGTACGACAGCCCCTCGATGTCGCAGAGCACCACGGCGGCACGGAACTCCGGGGCGAGGGTGTCCAGCGCCTGCTGGACGTCCGCGTCGAAGTGCGTGTCGTTGAAGTGCTGCGCGGGGGACGGCTCGCGGCTGGGCAGCCGCTCGGCCGCGTCGTCCCCGAGGGCGTCGAAGCGGATCCGCTGGCGGCGGCGCACCATGTCCAGGAAGAGATTGGTCGTGATGCGGTGCAGCCAGCCCTCGAACGTGCCGGGCGTGTAGGTGGACAGGGATCGGAAGACCCGCACGAAGACCTCCTGGGTGAGGTCCTCCGCGTCGTGCTGGTTGCCGGTCAGGCGGTAGGCCAGCCGGTAGACCCGGGCACTGTGCGTGCTGACGATCTCCTCCCAGGAGGGAGGCGTCCACGACTGGGCGTCCCCGTCGACAGCGAAGGTCGCGGTGGCGCTGCTCGCGGCGTCGTCGTCGGATTCGAGGGACACGCCGTTGTCGCGTGAACGGTCGTCAGCGGTGTTGGTCACGGATTTGGGCTGTCCGGCCGACCGGCGAAAGCGGATGAGCGCCTTCCGGTCACCGGCCGCAGCCGCACCTCCCCTGTCGGCTCTGGTGGTGTCCAGTAGAGCCCCTACCATATCCACCTCGCCCGTTAGCTCCGGATAAACGTACTGCTCGCAGTGCTTTCGCAGCTCTCGCAGTGCATTCGTGGTCGTACTTTTCGCAGTGCTGCCGAAGACGGGTGAACACCTCTGCTCTCCCGTCCGTGTGCCTTCTCTGTGCCCAACGCGCGGCCCCATCAGCAGGTTCCCGACGGTCCGCGAACCGGCAGCAGATACAGTCGCCCCGGCGGGACCGCAGCGGCGGTACCACGGATCGGGGAGAGGGCCATTAGCGGCAACCGGCAGGCGGACTGGGCGTTCGCCGACGCGTTCGTCGCCGAGGACGACGTGCTGATACGCGCCCGCGCGCGCTCGCACGCCGAGGGTCTGCGGCCGGTCTCCCCCGGCACCGGCGCGGCGCTGCGGCTGCTGGCGGCGGCCAGCGACGCCAAGGCGGTGGTGGAGATCGGCACCGGCGCCGGCGTCTCCGGCATCCACCTGCTGCGCGGCATGCGCCAGGACGCGGTGCTGACCACGGTGGACTCCGAGCCGGACCGGCAGCAGCTGGCCCGGCAGGCGTTCGCCGAGGCGGGCCTGACCGGCAGCCGCTCCCGGTTCATCTGCGGCCGGGCGCTCGCGGTGCTGCCGCGGCTCACCGACGGCGGCTACGACATGGTCTTCTGCGACGCGGACCGGCTGGAGTACCTGGACTACCTGGACGAGGCGCTGCGGCTGCTGCGGCCGGGCGGCGTGGTGTGCTTCGAGGGCGCCTTCGGGCGCGGCCGGGCGCTGGACGCCTCCCACCAGGACGCAGAGTCCCAGCACCTGCGCGAGCTGCTGCGCGCGGTGCGCGACAGCCCCCGGCTGTCCCCGGTGCTGCTGCCCACCGACGACGGCCTGCTCTGCGCGGTCCGCCGCCGCCCCTGAGCGGCGCGTCCGGGCCCGCGCCGCGCCTGGGCCGCCGCCCGCGCACGACGACCGCACACGACGACCGAGCACGACGACCGCGGCCACGCTTCCCGTACGGTGACGGGGCGTGGCCGCGGTCGGGTTTCCGGGGAAGCTGGTCTCAGGCGATGGCCTTCTTCAGCGCATCGCCGAGGGCATCCGCCTCGTCCGGGGTCAGCTCGACGACAAGCCGCCCGCCGCCCTCCAGCGGAACGCGCATGATGATGCTCCGCCCCTCCTTGGTCACCTCGAGCGGGCCGTCACCCGTCCGCGGCTTCATGGCCGCCATGCTCGTTCCCCTTCCTGAAACCAGCTCGGACTCGAACACATTGGTTCTCGGCCATTATCCCGCATCCCGGGACCCGATGACCAATAGCCGGAGCGGTCCGTTCGCGGCCGGGCCTGCGCATAACCGGCCAATTCACCGGCCGGGCCCGGCGGGCGGGGTCCGCGCGGGACCCGGCCGACACCTGATTGTTTGATGTTCGTCACATGGGCCGCACGGGTCCGCGCGGGGTGCGCCGCGGGCCGGGTCGGGCATTCTGGCCGGGACACCCACCGCGACGAAGGGGTAGTGCCATGGCCGACGGCGTGCTGTACGAGGTGGTCGACGGGCTCGCCACCGTCACCTTGAACCGGCCCGGCGCGATGAACGCGCTCGACACGCGGACCAAGGAGGCGCTGCGGGACTCCCTGGCCGGGGCGGCGCGCGACGAGGACGTGCGCGCGGTGCTGCTCACCGGGACCGGGCGCGCCTTCTGCGTCGGGCAGGACCTGAAGGAGCACGCCGAGGTGCTGGCGGCCGGCGGCGGCATGACCACGGTCGGCGAGCACTACAACCCCATCGCGCTGGCCATCGCGACCATGCCCAAGCCGGTGGTGGCGGCCGTGAACGGCGTCGCGGCGGGCGCGGGCGCGGCCTTCGCCTTCGCGGCGGACTACCGGGTGGCGGCGGAGTCGGCGTCGTTCACCACGGCCTTCACCGATGTGGGCCTCGCCGCGGACTCGGGCATGTCGTGGACGCTGCAGCGGCTGGCCGGCTACGGGCGCGCCGCCGACCTGCTGCTCTTCCCGCGCCCGGTGCGGGCGGCCGAGGCGCTGTCGCTGGGCCTGGTGCAGCGGGTGGTGCCGGACGCGGACCTGCCGGGCGAGGCGCTCGCGCTGGCCCGGAAGCTGGCCGCCGGGCCCACCCTGGCCTACGCGGCGGTGAAGTCCGCGCTCGCCCACGCCGCGTCGCACACGCTGCCGGAGGCGCTCGCGCTGGAGGACACGCTGCAGAACAGGGCGGGCGCCTCGGCGGACCACCGGGCGGCGGTGGAGGCGTTCCTGCGCAAGGAGAAGCCGGTCTTCGAGGGCCGCTGAGCCCTGGGAGCCCGGGTCCCGGCTCTCAGCGCGCGCCGCACCCCGCCAGGTGGTCGTTGACCAGGCCGCACGCCTGCATCAGGGCGTACGCGGTGGTCGGGCCGACGAACCGGAAGCCGCGCTTCTTCAGGTCCTTGGCCAGCGCGGTCGACTCCGGGGTGACCGCGGGGACGTCGGCGAGCGTGCGCGGCGCCGGGCGGGTGGCCGGGTCGGGCGCGTAGGACCAGATCAGCGCGTCGAGACCGCCGTCGTAGGAGGCGCGTACCTGCCGCGCGGCGGCCGCGTTGGAGATCGCGGCGTCGATCTTGGCGCGGTTGCGGATGATGCCCGGGTCCGCGAGCAGGCGGGCCCGGTCGGCGTCGGTGAACGCCGCGACCTTGTCGATCAGGAAGCCGTCGAAGGCGGCCCGGAAGCCTTCGCGCCGCCGCAGGATGGTGATCCAGGACAGCCCGGACTGGAACGCCTCCAGGCAGATCCGCTCGAAGAGCGCGTCGTCGCCGTGCACCGCCTTGCCCCACTCGCCGTCGTGGTAGGCGACGTAGTCCGGCGTGGACAGCCCCCACGGGCAGCGGGCCACGCCGTCCTCGCCGACGACCGGTCCCGCCGCGTCGGGGGCGTCGGCGACCGGGCCCTCGGCGGAGACGGCCGGGCCCTCGGCGGGGGCGGCCGGGGTCGGCTCACTCATGCGCGTCGTCCCCGTGGACCGGCGGCGGCAGTTCGTCGGCGAGGGTCGAGCCGTGCGCGTGCACACCGGCCAGCGAGGACTCCAGTTCGGCGATCCGCGCGTCGCGCTCGGCCAGTTCGGCGCCGAGCCGGTCGAGCACCTCGTCCACGTCGAGCATCCGGTAGCCGCGCAGCGCGGTCGGCAGCCGGACCGCGTCGATGTCGCCGCGCACCAGCGGGCGGTCCGGCGGCAGCCGGTCGTGGATGCGGTCCGGGTCGGCGTCCTTCAGCGCGCCGCCGTCGCCCAGTACGGCCATCGCCACCGCGGCGACCACCGCGACGAGCGCGATGAGCATGAACCAGAACACGTCGATCTCCCCAGGAACTCAAGGACGGGCGGTTACGGGCGGGTGGAACGCGGTGCAGCGGTGGAGCGGCGGAACAGGTGGTGCGGGGTCGAGCGGGTGCTGCGGGTGGTGCGGGGCAGAGCCGGTGGAGCGGGTGCCGCGGTGCGGGTGCTACGTGTCAGGCACGATCGTGCCACGATCGCATGAGTCTGAGATGAGGAGCGGCAGTGGCACTTCGGCTGGGCAGCCGGGAATTCGGCGAGCGGGACCAGGTGATCATGGCGATCGTCAACCGTACGCCCGATTCGTTCTACGACCAGGGCGCCACGTTCACCGACGAGCCGGCGCTGGAGCGGGTCGCGCGGGCGGTGGCCGAGGGCGCGGAGATCATCGACGTCGGCGGGGTCAAGGCGGGGCCGGGCGAGGAGGTCTCGCCCCAGGAGGAGATCCGCCGCACCGCGGGGTTCGTCGCCGAGGTGCGCCGCCGCCACCCGGACGTGGTGATCAGCGTGGACACCTGGCGGCACGAGGTCGGCGAGGCGGCCTGCGAGGCCGGCGCGGACCTGCTCAACGACGCCTGGGGCGGCGTCGACCCGGCGCTCGCGGAGGTCGCCGCGCGGCACGGCGCGGGCCTGGTGTGCACGCACGCGGGCGGCGCCCGGCCGCGCACCCGGCCGCACCGGATCGGCTACCAGGACGTGATGGCCGACATCCTGCGCGTCACCGTGGGGCTGGCCGAGCGGGCGGTGGAGCTGGGAGTGCGGCGGGACGGGGTGCTGATCGACCCGGGCCACGACTTCGGCAAGAACACCCGGCACTCGCTGGAGGCCACCCGGCGGCTGCCGGAGATGGCGGCCACCGGCTGGCCGGTGCTGGTGTCGCTGTCGAACAAGGACTTCGTCGGCGAGACGCTGGACCGGCCGGTCAAGGAGCGGCTGATCGGCACGCTCGCCACGACGGCGGTCTCGGCGTGGCTCGGCGCGCGGGTCTACCGCGTGCACGAGGTGGCCGAGACGCGCCAGGTGCTGGACATGGTCGCCGCGATCCGCGGCGACCGGCCCCCGGCGGTGGCCCGCCGGGGTCTCGCCTGAGCCCCCGCTCGCGGCGGCGACCGCGGCACGCGCTACGCGGACTCCTTGGTGACCAGCTTGACCGCCTCGTCGACGTCGTCGGTGAGGTGGAACAGCTCGACGTCCGCGGCGGACGCCTTGCCCTGGGCGACCAGGGTGCCGCGCACCCAGTCGGCGAGCCCGCCCCAGTAGTCGGCGCCGAACAGCACGATCGGGAAGCGGGTGACCTTCTTGGTCTGCACGAGGGTCAGCGCCTCGAACAGCTCGTCCAGGGTGCCGAACCCGCCGGGCAGCACCACGAACCCGCGGGCGTACTTCACGAACATTGTCTTGCGCACGAAGAAGTAGCGGAAGTTCACGCCGATGTCGACGTAGGGGTTGAGCCCCTGCTCGAAGGGCAGCTCGATGCCCAGGCCGACCGAGACGCCGCCGGCCTCCAGCGCGCCCTTGTTGGCGGCCTCCATCGCGCCGGGGCCGCCGCCGGTGATCACCGCGTGCCCGGTCGAGGCCAGCGCCCGGCCGATCCGCACCCCCGCCTCGTACTCCGGTGAGTCCACCGGGGTGCGGGCGGAGCCGAAGACGCTGACCGCGGGCCCCAGTTCGGCGAGCGCGCCGAAGCCCTCCACGAACTCGGACTGGATGCGCAGCACCCGCCAGGGGTCGCTGTGCACCCAGTCGGTCTCGCCGCGGCTGTCCAGCAGCCTCTGGTCGGTGGTCCCCGACTGCACCTGGCCGCGCCTCCTGATCACCGGTCCGGTGTGCCGCTCGGGCCAGCCCCGGCCCTCGGGGTAGCCCTGTCCGTCGGGGTACCCCTCCGCGGCGGCGGCCGCCGCCGCGGCCGCGTCCTGCCAGGCGTCGTCCTGGCCGTCGCGTGGTTCCTTCACGTCGTCTGTCATACCGGCAGGGTACGCACCGCGGGTCGGCGCGGGGCACGGCTCATGGTGCGGCGGAGGGGGCGAGCGGGACCACCCTGGGCGCCTCGATCCGGCCGCTGACCCAGGTGAACGCCTCGGGGAACATCCGGCCCCAGGTCTTCCAGTTGTGGCCGCCGTTGCTGATCCGGATCGTCGTGACGTGCGTGGGCGGGGAGACCGCGCCGGTGATCGCGGCGGCGAACTTCGGCGGGCTCTCCGGGTCCTGGTCGCTGGACTCGACCAGCAGCTGCACGTCGGGGGCCGGCACGGTGTGGTGCGCCAGCCACACCGGGGAGCGGACGCCGCGGCTGGGGTCGTCGGGCGCGAGCGCGGCGCCGGCCGCGAAGGTCTCGGGATGCTCCAGGGCGAGCCGGGCCGCGCAGTAGCCGCCGGTGGATATCCCCATCACCGCCCAGCCGCGCGGCGCGGGCAGGGTACGGAAGTTGCGGTTGACCGTCCTGACCACGTCGTCGGTGAGCCAGGTCGCGACGCGGCTCTTGCCGGGGACGTCGGCGCAGCCGGTGTTCACCCGGTCAGGGGTGATCGTCGGCAGCACGAGGATGGCGGGCTCGGCGCGCCCGGCGGTGATCTGGTCCTCCATGATCCGGCCGAGCCGCATCCCGCGCAGGAAGCTGTGCGGCGTGCCGGGTATGCCGTGCAGCACCTCGATCACCGGGAAGCGGGTGTGCGCGAACTCCTTCTTGCCGTACTGCGGCGGCAGCCACACGATCACGTCGCCCTTGGTGCCGGAGTGCCAGCCGCGCACGGTGGCCCGCTCGAAGCCCTGCGAGTAGGCGGTGAACTTCGCGCGGTAGTCCGGCACCGCGGGGGTGGTGGGCGCGCCGGGTCCGGCGGTGGGCCGGCCGCCGCTGTTGGCGCTGCCGAGCAGGTCGTCCCAGGAGGCGTAGAAGCCGTACTGATTGTTCACCACGACCATGACCACGAGGATCGCGGTGAGCTGGCACATCACGATCATCCCGAGCCGGGCGGCGAGCCGCACGGGCCGCGGCCCGCGCACCCGCTGCCACAGCAGCACCGCGCCCGCCACCGCGGCGATGGCCGCGACGAACAGCAGCGCCGTGAACCACGTGCTGGTCAGCCCCACGACGCGCCTCTCCCCCTCCTCGTCCCGCCACCCCCCGCGTCCGTCCGCGCGGAGGTGCTCCCGTGATCCCTCGACCACACACCATGCCGGGTAGGAGGACCCTTCCGCACCCCAGTTCGGTTGCTCACGGAGGGTGTGACATAGGGGGCGGGAACGCAGGAGGCGGGCGTGACCGGGGAGGCCCCGGGGACGGGCGCGGCGGGTCGCCCGGCCGGGGGACGGTCGTACGAACGCCCGGCCGCGTACGGTCGCCCGGCCGGCGGCGCGGTGCGGCGGTCAGGCGGTCAGGCGGTCAGCCAGCGGCGGAGCTTCTCCTCGGCCTCCAGCACCGCGGCGACGGCGACGTGCTCCTCGCGGGTGTGGGCGAGCGCGGGGTCGCCGGGGCCGTAGTTCACCGCGGGGATGCCCAGCGCGGAGAAGCGCGCGACGTCGGTCCACGCCTCCTTGGCGGCCGGCGGCGTCCCGATCGCCTCGACGAACGCCGCCGCGGCCGGGTGCGACAGTCCGGGCAGCGCGCCCGGCGCGCTGTCGGTCAGCTCCACCGCGAAGCCCTCGAAGACCTCGCGCACCCGGTCCAGCGCCTCGGCCTCGCTCTGGTCGGGCGAGAAGCGGTAGTTCACGGTGACCGCGCAGGAGTCCGGGATCACGTTGCCCGCGTGGCCGCCCTCGATCCGTACGGCGTTCAGGCCCTCGGGGTAGACCAGGCCGTCGATCTCCACCCGGCGCGGCTGGTACGCGGCCAGGCGCGCGAGGATCGGCGCGGCCTTGTGGATGGCGTTCTCGCCCAGCCAGCTGCGCGCGGAGTGGGCGCGGCGGCCGGTGGTCGTCACCCGGACCCGCAGCGTGCCCTGGCAGCCGCCGTCGACCCGGCCGCCGGTCGGCTCCATCAGCACGGCGAAGTCCCCGGCGAGCCAGTCGGGGTGGCGCTCCACCAGCCGCCGCAGGCCGTTGAACTCGGCGGCGATCTCCTCCGCGTCGTAGAAGACGAAGGTCAGGTCGCGGTTGGGCGCGGGCAGCGTCGCGGCGAGCCGCAGCTGCACGGCGACCCCCGCCTTCATGTCCGAGGTGCCGCAGCCCCAGAGCACGCCGTCGGCGTCCAGCCGGGAGGGCAGGTTGTCCGCGACGGGGACGGTGTCCAGGTGGCCGGCCAGCACGACGCGCTCGGCGCGGCCGAGGGCGGTGCGGGCGACCACCGCGTCGCCGTCGCGGTCCACCGTCAGGTGCGGGACCGCGCGCAGCGCGCCCTCCACCAGGTCGGCGAGGGGCTTCTCCTGGCGGCTCTCGGACGGTACGTCCACCAGGCGCGCGGTCAGGGACCCCGCGTCGACGGTCAGATCCAGTCCGTTGCGCATCCCGCGAGCTTAGTCGCCTCCCGCTCGGGCCCCACCCGCCCGGCCCGACGCCGGGCGTGCTTTTCAGGCCCGCGCCCCCCTGTCAAAGGGGCTGTTCCTGCCGGAGACGGACCACCCGCCGGTGGAGGGCTGAGCGCGCAGTTCCCCGCGCCCCTGATGGGCCGGCGCCCAGCGCTGAGCCGACGTACAGGGGCCGCGCCCCTGATGGGCCGGCGCCCAGCGTCGAGGGGGACGGACGGGGGGCCGGAGGACGGTAACCTTCCGCCGTGCCCACGTCGTCCAGGCCCGCGGGGAAGAGCAAACCCGGGGCCTGCCTCACGTTCCTCACCGCGGTGATCGCGCTGCTGGCCCTCGGCGTCTTCCTCGCGTACCACTTCAGCCGCACCTCCCCCGAGGGGGCCGGCTGCACGGTGACCGCCGACGGTGACGTCCTGAAGCTCACGCCGGAACAGGCCTCGAACGCCGCGACGATCGCCGCCGTGGCGACCTCCCGCGGCCTGCCCGAGCGTGCGGTGACGATAGCGCTGGCGACCTCGCTGCAGGAGTCCCGCCTGGAGAACCTCGACCACGGCGACCGGGACTCCCTGGGCCTGTTCCAGCAGCGCCCCTCCCAGGGCTGGGGCACCTCGCAGCAGATCCTCGACCCCGTCTACTCCTCAAACTCCTTCTTCGACAGCCTGGTGAAGATCGACGGCTACACCCGGCTGCCGCTGACGGTGGCCGCGCAGAAGGTGCAGAAGAGCGGCTACCCGCAGGCGTACGCCAAGCACGAGGCGGACGCGACGCTGCTGTCGGGCGCGCTGACCGGGCAGGACGCGGGCGCGCTGAGCTGCACCACCGGCGCGGACACGCCGTACAGCGCGGGCGGCCGGCTCGGGAGCACCGCGAAGGTGACGGCGCGGCTGACCCGGGAGTTCGGCACGCGGGTGCGGCCGCGGGAGGACGCGGCCAGCCCGCGCACCGTCGCGGTCCCGGCGGCGCCGTCCGGCGGTTCGGCGGAGGGCGCGGGGACGCGCCGCGGCTGGGAGGTCGCCCAGTGGGCCGTGGCCCACGCGCACGACCTCAAGGTGGAGGAGGTCGCCTTCGGCGACATGCGCTGGCAGGCGGCGCGCTCCGGCAAGGGCTGGCAGAAGCAGAAGCAGTCCGCGCACGCGTCGGGCGCGCGCCCGTCCCCGGACGACGTCCGCATCACCGTCGCGCGCTGAGCCGTTCCGATCACCGCCGCGCGCCGAGCCGTCCCCGCAGCCGGGGCGGCCGAGCGGCGCACGGCCCGGGGCCCCGGCGATGCCCAGCGGCAGGCGCCGATTCACCCACGCGGGCGGACTTCGCGGAGCTTCACTCGAACGGCCGCAACCTCGGAGGCGGTCGGACCGGTAGGCAGGGGGAAGTGCAAGCCGTCAGACGAAACGAGGAGTCATGTCCCTCTCCCTCCCACGCCGCCTCGCCAGGACCGTCCTGCTCGTGGGCGCCGCGGCCACCGCGCCGCTGCTCGCGGCCGGCGCCGCGCACGCCGCGGAGGCCGCCGCACCGGCCGGACCGGGCCTCGGCGGCCTGACCGCGCTGGACGGCGACGGCCTCGGCGACGCCGTGGAGAACGCCTCGCACCAGACCACCGTGCTGGCCGCGAACGCGGGAACGGACGCGATGAAGACGACCCTGCCGACCGCCGACCAGGTGCTGAGCACCGCGGGGCACGACGCCCTGCCGGACGTCCGGGACGCGGCCGGCGGCGCGACGGATTCCGCGGGCCGGCTGCTCGGCGGCGCCGCCGAGTCCGCGACGGCCGACCTGCCGGCGACGCAGGCGCTGCCGACCACCTCGCTGGTGCCCAACCTCGGCGCGCTGCCTCCCCTCCCGGCTGCCGACCGGCTCCCGCTCAGCGGACTGGTCTGAGCAGGCCCCGAGCCCGCCGGCGATCGAGGTCGCCCGGGGGCGGCGCCGCCGCCCCCGGAACCCCGAACCGCTAGCCGAGCCGGGCGACGGCCGCCGCGACGCGCTCGTCGGTGGCGGTGAAGGCGATCCGCACGAACTGCGCGCCCGCGGGTCCGTAGAACTCGCCGGGGGCGACCAGGACGCCGAGCTTGGCCAGGTCGCCGACGGTGTCCCAGCAGGGCTCGCCGCGGGTGGCCCACAGGTAGAGGCTCGCCTCGCTGTGCTCGATGCGGAAGCCGGCCGCGCGGAAGGCGTCGCGCAGCGCGGCGCGGCGGCGGGCGTACCGCTGCTTCTGCTCCACCGCGTGCGCGCGGTCGCCGAGCGCGGCGGTCATCGCCGCCTGCACCGGCTGCGGCACGATCATGCCGGCGTGCTTGCGCACCGCGAGCAGTTCGGCGACGACGGCCGGGTCCCCGGTCAGGAACGCCCCGCGGTAGCCCGCGAAGTTGGACCGCTTGGACAGCGAGTGGACGGCCACCAGCCCCTGGTGGTCGTCCCCGCACACGTCGGGGTGGAGCACCGAGACCGGCTCCGCGCCCTCCCAGCCCAGTTCGATGTAGCACTCGTCGGCGACGACGAGGACGCCGTGCTCGCGCGCCCAGGCCACGATGCGGCGCAGCTCGGCCGCGGCGAGCACCCGGCCGGTCGGGTTGGACGGGCTGTTGAGCCACAGCAGGCGTACCCGCGCGGGGTCGAGGTCGGCGACCGGGTCGTCGTAGGTGACGGCCTGCGCGCGGGTGAGCAGCGCGCCGATCTCGTAGGTGGGGTAGGCCAGGTGCGGGAAGCCGACCTGGTCGCCCTCGCCGAGGTCGAGCAGCGTCGGCAGCCAGGCCACGAGTTCCTTGGAGCCGATCAGCGGCAGGATGTGCGCGGGGTCGGCGCCGGTCACGCCGTGCCACTGCCGCAGATATCCGGCGGCGGCCTCGCGCAGCGCCTTGGTGCCGTAGGTGAGCGGGTAGCCGGGGCTGTCGGCCGCGGCGGTGAGCGCCTGCCGCACCACCTCGGGCACCGGGTCCACCGGCGTGCCCACCGACAGGTCGACCACGCCGTCCGGGTGCGCCGCCGCCGCGGCCTTGTAGGGCTCCAGGCGGTCCCACGGGAAGACCGGGAGGCGGGCGGAGATGCTCAACGTGCTCACTCTCGCTTTGCGTCGTGCGGGTGATGCGGGTGATTCAGGCGGTACGCGCTTTCGGGCGGTACGGACGCCGGGCCCCGTACGGCCGTCGTGGCCGTACGGAGCCCGGTGGGATCGGTTGTCGCAGCGTCCTGCGCACCGCGCGCCGTGCGCCCGTGGTCAGCCGTTCTGCGGGGGCAGCGCGGCGATGAAGGGGTGGTCGCGCTCGATGAGGCCCAGCTTGGACGCGCCGCCGGGCGAGCCCAGCTCGTCGAAGAACTCCACGTTGGCCTTGTAGTAGTCCTTCCACTCCTCCGGGGTGTCGTCCTCGTAGAAGATGGCCTCGACCGGGCACACCGGCTCACACGCGCCGCAGTCGACACACTCGTCCGGGTGGATGTACAAGGACCGCGAGCCCTCGTAGATGCAGTCGACCGGGCACTCTTCGATGCACGCCTTGTCCTTGACGTCGACACAAGGCTGCGCGATGACGTAGGTCACGCTGTCGTTCCTCCTCGTTAGGGCTCATCTCGCGCGGGAGCGCGGCGTCGTCGATGCCCGCACCTAGTATCTCCGTTCCTGAGCACGATCCGAACAGGAGGGGCACCCCATGCCAGCGGAATTCTCGGCCGGCGCACGGCTCGAAGTCCGGATCACCCCCGCTGACGTGGGAAAACGTGTATCGGTACGGCGGCTGACCAGTGTTGCAGACGGTTATCCTACGTTTGCCGACACCATCGGAGTTCTCGCATCTTGGGATGCCGGTGTGCTCCGGGTCACACGCAGGACCGGGGAGACGGTGACGATCGAGGAGTCCACGCTGGTCGCGGGCAAGACCGTGCCGGCCGCGCCGGCCCGGCGGCCGGGGCCCTCGGTGCCCGCCGTGGCCGCGGAGGAGCTGGAGGAGATCGCGGCGCGGGCCTGGCCGCCTCTGGAGAGCGAGCGTCTCGGGGACTGGACACTGCGGGCGGCCGGCGGGTTCACCCGGCGCGCCAACTCGGTGCTGGTCGCGGGCGATCCGGGCGTGCCGGCGGCGGAGGCGCTTCGGCGTGTCGTGGCCTGGTACGGCGAGCGGGGGCTGACGCCGTGGCTCCAGGTGCCCGACTCCTCGCCGTACGGGCCGGACTTGGACGCCGCGGGGTGGACGCGGGAGGCGGAGACGGTGGTGCGGGTCGCGCCGCTGGCGCCGCTGACGTCGTTGCCGGACGCGGGCGAGGCGGGAGCGGCGGCAGCGGCAGCCGGGGCGTCGGAAGCCGGGGCGTCGGGAGCCGCGCCGGCGTCCGGGGCGGTCCGCCCGGGCATACGGTCCCCGGGGCTCGGGCCGGTGCGGGTGGCGCGGGAGATCGACGCGCGGTGGCTCGCGGCGTACCACCTCACCGGGGGTCTGGCGGAGGCGGCGGTGCAGGTGGTGACGGGCGGGGCGTCGGTGTGGTTCGCGAGCGTCGCGGCGCCGGGCGCGGAGGCGACGCCGGGCGCGGAGGCGACGCCGGGCGCGGAGGCGGCGCCGGGCGCGGAGGCGGGCGCGGGCGCCGTGGCGATCGGGCGGGCCGTCGTGGACGGGCGCTGGGCGCTGTTCGGCGCGGTCGAGGTGCCGGCGGCGCTGCGGCGGCGCGGGCTGGCGACGGCGATCATGGGCGCGCTGGCCCGGCAGGCGTACGCCGAGGGCGCGACCGCCGCGTACCTCCAGGTCGAGGCGGACAACACGGCCGCGCGCGCCCTCTACGACCGGCTGGGCTTCACCGACCACCACACGTACTGCTACCGGCGTCCCGGCGCATGACCGGACCCGAGCCGGTACCGCCGGTACGCGAGCGCTTCGCCGCCGAGGCGCGGGAGGAGCGACCCGACCTGGCGCGGCTGTGCCTGCTGATCGGCGCGGAGGCGGACCCGGCGCTGGACGGCGCGGCGATGGACGAGGCGGAGATCGAGCTGGACCGGCTGGCGGGGCTGCTGCCGTACCGGCCGGCCGCGCCGCTGGACTGGGCGCGGGCGCTGGGCCGGCTGCTCGGCGCGGAACACGGCTTCCACGGCACCGCGGCCGACTACCAGAAGCTGGAGTCGTCGCTGCTGCAACAGGTGCTCCGGCGCCGCCGCGGGCTGCCGATCCTGCTGTCGGTGGTGTGGATGGAGGTGGCCCGGCGGGCCGGCGCGCCGGTCTACGGGGTCGGGCTGCCGGGCCACTTCGTGGTCGGGCTCGGCGAGGCGGGCGGTCCGCACGTGCTGGTCGACCCGTACGACAGCGGGCGGATCCTGACGGACGCGGACGCGGAGCTGCTGGTGGCGGGCGCGGCGGGCACGCCGTTCTCGCCGGCGATGCTGGCGCCGGCCGATCCGCTGGACACGGTGCAGCGGGTGCTGAACAACATCCGCGCCTGGGCGGCGACCCGGCCGGAGCACCGGGCGGTGCAGCTGTGGTCGATCGACCTCGCGCTGCTGCTGCCCCGGCACCCGGCCAAGCTCCGCTACGAGCGGGCCCGGCTGCTGGTCGCGATGGGCGACTTCCTGGGCGGCGCGGCCGAGCTGGAGGACTACGCCGAGCTGATCGCGACCTTCGACCCGCCCTCCGCGCAGGTGCTGCGCGCCGAGGCCCGCGCCGCGCGCGCCAACCTCAACTGACGGCCCCCCCGGCCCCCGGCCCGCGGCCGGCGGCGCCGCCAGCCGCCGGCCCGCCGGTCTTGCGGGGAGCGGATGTCGGCCGCGCGGGTGGCCGGTTTTGCGCGGAGGGCGGCGGGCGCACGGGCTTAAAGTCGACAGATGACCCGCAGCAGCAGGACGCCGCGGCACCTCGTGGTCGACGGCGAGACGTTTCTCTGGTCGGTGCGGCACGAGCACCAGGAGCACCGCGAGCACGGATGCGGCCGGCTGTACGACGACTGCCGGGAGGTGCTGACCGTGCGGCGGCCCGGGGCCCTCGGGGTGGCGCGGATCGTGTTCGCCGGCGGGCCCGGCCGGTTCGTGCCGGACGGCGGCGCGACGCCGTCCGGGGCGGTCGGCACCCGGCGCGGCCCGTGGCTCAACCTGCACGAGCCCGGCACCGTGCGCGCCCTGCTCGACGCGCTGCTGTCCCGCGGCGGACTGACCTGCCGCGACCGTACGGACGAGGTGGACGGCTGGACGCTGTACGAGGCGGCAGCGGTCGGCGAGCGGTCGGCCGGTACCCTGCCGGGGTGACGGGGACGATTCGGGTGCTGCTGGCCGACGACCAGTCGATGGTCAGGGAGGCGCTGGCCACGCTGCTCGGCCTTGAGGACGACATCGAGGTGGTGGCGCAGGTCGCGCGTGGCGACCTCGTGCTGGACGCGGTGCGCGAGCACTCCCCCGACGTCGCGCTGCTGGACATCGAGATGCCCGGCACGACGGGCATCGAGGCGGCCGGGCAGCTGCGCGAGCACGCCCCCGGCGTCAAGGTCGTCATCGTCACGACCTTCGGGCGGCCCGGCTACCTGCGCCGCGCGATGGAGTCCGGCGCGGACGCCTTCCTGGTCAAGGACGCGCCCGCGGCGCAGCTGGCCGACGCGGTGCGGCGGGTGCTGCGCGGTGAGCGGGTCATCGACCCCACGCTCGCCGCCGAGGCGCTCGCGGAGGGCGCGGACCCGCTGACCGCGCGGGAGCGCGACGTGCTCATCGCGGCGGCCGACGGCGCGGTCAACGCGGAGGTCGCCCGCAGGCTGCTGCTGTCCGAGGGCACGGTCCGCAACTACCTGTCGACCGCGATCCAGAAGACCGGCGCGCGCAACCGCGCGGAGGCGGTCCGCATCGCCCGCGAGAAGGGCTGGCTCTGACCGGGGCCTGACACGGCGCTCAGGACAGGGAGAGTTCGGCGTCGGCGTCGGCGTCGGCGTCGGCGGACGCGTCGGACCCGGCGCCGGCGGACGCGGCGGCCGGCGGGTCGGTGACGCCCAGGCGCAGGTGCTCGATGTGGTGGACCGCCTGGTCGAGGAGGGCCGCCACGTGGTTGTCGTGCAGCGCGTAGACGACCGAGCGGCCCCGGCGGGTGCCGGTGACCAGCCCGAGGTTGCGCAGCAGCCGGAGCTGGTGGGAGCACGCGGACTGCTCCATGCCGACGGTCTCGGCCAACTCCGTCGCCGCGCACGGGCCTTCGCGCAGCCGGGCGAGGATCAGCAGCCGCGAGGGCGTCGACAGCGCCTGCAGCGTGGTGGCGACCTGCGCGGCGTTCGCCGCGGTCAGGCGGGTGCGCGGCGCCGCGCCGTCGTCGCCGCCGTCGTGCCGGGTGTTCGCTCCGTGGCCCATGGCACCCATCGTAGATAATGAATACATGAACGCTTATTCATTCGTTCCTGCTACGGTGGGGCGGTCGCCCCGTCTTCCCGTGGAGGGACCGCCGCCATGCCCGCCGACGCCGCGCCGCGCCGCCGCACCCGGGTGCTCGCCCTGGCCGAGGCCCGCTGGGCCGCCGCCGCCCTCGCGCTGTTCCTGATCGCGCTGCCGCTCCAGCTCACCGGAGCCGCCCCGGCCTGGGCGTGGGGGGCGCTGTACGCGCTCGTGTACGCCGCCGGCGGCTGGGAGCCGGGCTGGGCCGGACTGCGGGCGCTGAAGGACCGGACGCTGGACGTCGACCTGCTGATGGTCGCCGCCGCGCTCGGCGCCGCGGCGATCGGCCAGGTCATGGACGGCGCCCTGCTGATCGTCATCTTCGCCGTCTCCGGCGCCCTGGAGGCGCTGGCGACCGCCCGCACCCAGGACGCCGTGCGCGGCCTGCTCGACCTCGCGCCCGCCACCGCCACCCTGCTCGGCGACGACGGCGCCGAGACCACCGTCGCCACCGCCCGGCTCGCGGTCGGCGACACCGTCCTCGTACGGCCCGGCGAGCGCGTCGGCGCGGACGGCCGGGTGCTGGACGGCGCGAGCGAGGTCGACCAGGCCACCATCACCGGCGAGCCGCTGCCGGTGGCCAAGCGGGCCGGCGACGAGGTCTTCGCCGGCACCCTCAACGGCACCGGCGCGCTGCGGGTGAAGGTCGAGCGCGACCCCTCGGACTCGGTCATCGCCCGCATCGTGGCCATGGTCGAGGAGGCGTCGCGGACCAAGGCGCCGACGCAGTTGTTCATCGAGAAGGTCGAGCAGCGCTACAGCCTCGGCATGGTCGCGGCGACGCTCGCGGTGTTCGCCGTGCCGCTCGCGTTCGGCGCGGCGCTGTCCGGTGCGCTGCTGCGCGCGATGACGTTCATGATCGTCGCGTCGCCGTGCGCGGTGGTGCTCGCGACGATGCCGCCGCTGCTGTCGGCGATCGCCAACGCCGGCCGGCACGGCGTGCTCGTCAAGTCCGCCGTGGTGATGGAGCGCCTCGGGCAGGTGGACGCGGTGGCCCTCGACAAGACCGGCACGCTGACGGAGGGCACGCCCCGCGTCACGGCGGTCCGCCTGCCGGGCGCTGCGGCGCCGACCGCTCCGGCGCGGGGCGTAGCCGCTGCGGCGCAGGGGGCAGCCGCTCCGGCTCGGGACGAGGACGCTGCTGCGCCCGGCCCAGGTGGGACCGCTGCTCCGGAGGCCGCCGGCGCGGACGCCGGACCCCTGGACGTCGGCGCCCCCGTCACCGCCGGCACGGAGTCCCCGGACGCGGAGCTCCCGGACGCCGACGCCCTGCTCGCCCTCGCCGCCGCGGCCGAGCACGCCAGCGAACACCCGCTGGGCCGCGCCGTCGTGGCCGCCGCCCGGGAGCGCGGCCTCGTCCTGCCGACCGCGACCGGCTTCTCCTCCGCGCCCGGGATCGGCGTGACCGCCACGGTCGACGGCTCCACCGTCGCGGTCGGCGCCCCGGCCCGGCTGCCCGCCCCGCCCCCGACCGACACCGCGCCCAGGGCCGACGCCACGTCCCCGACCGACGCCGCCGCGGCCCGCGCCGCGGCGATCGCCGCCGAGTTGGAGGACAGCGGTCACACCGCCGTGCTGGTCCGGCGCGACGGCCGCCCGGTCGGCGTCCTCGCCATCGCCGACCGGCTGCGCCCCGACGCCGCCGCCACCGTCGCCGCACTCGCCCGACTGACCGGCGCGGGCCCGGTCCTGCTCACCGGCGACAACCCGCGCGCCGCCGCGCGCCTGGCCGCGGAGGTCGGCATCGCCGACGTGCGCGCCGCGCTGCTGCCCCAGGACAAGGTGGACGCGGTGCGCGCGCTGGAAGCGGCGGGCCGCAAGGTGCTGGTGATCGGCGACGGCGTCAACGACGCGCCCGCCCTGGCCGCCGCGCACGCCGGCATCGCGATGGGCCGGGCCGGCTCTGACCTCGCGCTGGAGACCGCGGACGCGGTCGTGGTCCGCGACGAGCTGGCGACCGTGCCCGCCGCCGTCGCCCTGTCCCGGCGGGCCCGGCGGCTGGTGACGCAGAACCTCGTCATCGCCGGGGCGTTCATCACCGGCCTGGTGGTGTGGGACCTGGCGGGCCACCTCCCGCTGCCGCTCGGCGTCGCCGGGCACGAGGGCTCCACCGTCGTCGTCGGCCTCAACGGCCTGCGGCTGCTCGCCGACCGCGCCTGGCGCCAGAGCACGTCCTGACGCCTGTCAGGCCGTGCCCCCCGCCAGGCCGCGCACCCGCCAGGCCGGCCGCCCCACACGCCGCGCCGCCCCCCTCACGCCATGCGTCACGCCGCCCCGCCCGTCCGCACCGCGCCGCCCGTCACGCCGTGATGCGCATCAGCGCCAGCCGCGGCGACGGGTGGTGGAAGGTGAACGTGGACGGGCCGTTGAAGCCGTTGCCGCCGACCTGGGCGGTGACCGTGGTGGTGTCGCCGTCGGTCTGCGTCGCGGTGACCTCCAACGTGACCTGCTTGCCGATGAACTCCGCGTCGCTCCACCCGCGGATCTCCTCGCGCCCGCGGAAGACGCGGCCCCAGTCGTCCACGGCGCCGTCGTCGGCGAACGCGGCGAGGAAGTCCTCGGTGTTGCCCGCGTTGGCCGCTTCGAGCGCGGCGGCGACGGGAATGGGCAGCGGGGGCGGCGAGGTGGTCATGCCTTTCGTTATACGCGCGACCCGCCCGCCCCACCGGTCGCGACACGACCCACCCACCCCACCCACCCCACCCGCCAACCCGCCAACCCGCCACGCCGCGGCTCCGCCGCCGCGCCGGCCACGACCCGGCTCCGGCCGCCCCACGGCGGCCGTACGACGCACGCTGCCGCCGTATGACATCTGTCATCCGGAAAACACGACCCCCCGCACTGCACAGGCCCGCGCTCGTGGGCGAACCTGAGTGGCATGACCGCACCATCCACCGCACGCGCGAAGGCCGGGCAGCCCGGCACAGGGGACACGGGGGACGCCGAGGGCTCCGAGGGCGGCAGGGCCCACGGGCCCGCCGTGGTGAGCTTCACCGACGTGGACAAGAGCTTCGGGGCCGTACGCGCGGTCGCCGGGCTGAGCCTGACGCTGCGCCCCGCGGAGACCGTGGCGCTGCTCGGGCCCAACGGCGCGGGCAAGTCGACCGCGCTCGACCTGCTGCTGGGGCTGAAGAACCCGGACCGTGGCGCGGTGCGCCTGTTCGGCGGCACCCCGGCGCAGGCCATCGCCCGCGGCCGGGTCGGCGCGATGCTGCAGAGCGGCGGCCTGATGGAGGAGGTGACCGTCCGCGAGCTGGTCTCGCTGGCCTGCGACCTGCACCCGAAGGCGTACCCGGTGGACCAGGTGCTGGCCGCGGCCGACCTCACCGGGATCGGCGGCCGGATGGTCAACAAGCTCTCCGGCGGTCAGGAGCAGCGCGTGCGCTTCGCGCTGGCCACCGCGGGCGCGAACGACCTGATCGTGCTCGACGAGCCGACCACCGGCATGGACGTCAGCGCCCGGCAGGCGTTCTGGGCGACCATGCGCGGCCAGGTCGAGCAGGGCAGGACCGTGCTGTTCGCCACGCACTACCTGGAGGAAGCCGACGCGATCGCGGACCGGGTGCTGGTCATGCACCGCGGCCGGCTGATCGCCGACGGCACCGCGGCCGAGATCAAGGCGCGGGCCGGCGCCCGCCGGATCACGTTCGACCTGCCCGCGGCGCCCGACGGCACCGGCGGCCCGGACGAGGAGCAGCTCGCCGCGCTGCCGCACGTGGTCGGCATCGACGTCACCGGGCCCACGGTGCGGCTGCGCTCCGACGACGCGGACGCGACCGTGCACGCGCTGTACGGGCTCGGGCTCTACCCGCGCAACCTGGAGGTCGCCGGGCTCGGCCTGGAGCAGGCGTTCCTGGCGATCACCGAGGCGACGGACGCGGCGGGGCCGGCGGAGACCGCGGGAACCGCGGGAACCGCGGCGGCGGACACCACGGGAGGGGCCGGGACCGCCGGCGCCGGGAAGGCGGGGAACCGATGAGGACGCTGATCCGGCTGGAGATCACCCGCACCCTGCGGAACCGCAAGTTCATGTTCTTCTCGGTGCTGTACCCGGCGATCCTCTTCACCGTCTTCGCCGGCAGCATCGGCACCGACAAGAAGGTCGACGGGCTCGGCATCACGTACGTCGCCTACTACATGGTCGCCATGGCCGCCTTCGGCGCGATGACCGCGGTGCTGATGGGCAACGCCGAGCGCATCGCCCGGGAACGGGAGCGCGGCTGGGTGCGGCAACTGCGCCTGACCGCGCTGCCCGGCCGGGGCTACGTGGCCGCGAAGATCGCCTCGGCGGCCACGGTGAGCCTGCCGTCCATCCTGATCGTGCTGGTGATCGGCGCCGCGGCGAAGGACGTCCGGATGGCCGCCTGGCAGTGGGTGGCGCTCGCCTTCAGCACCTGGGCGGGAAGTCTGGTCTTCGCGGCGCTCGGCGTCGCGATCGGCTACCTCGCCACCGCCGACGCCGCGCGGCCGATCTCGATGATCTGCTACTTCGCGCTCGCCGGCCTCGGAGGGCTGTGGGGGCCGCTGACCAGTTGGCCGCACGGTGTGCAGCAGGTTCTCGACTACCTGCCGGGACGGCCGTACGCCTCGCTCGGACAGGCCATCGAGGCCGGGAACGCCCCGCACGCCAAGGACGTCACCGTGCTCGTCGTCTACCTGCTGCTCTTCGCGGGCGCCGCGGCGTGGCTGTACCGCAAGGACACCAGGAAGGCGTGAGCCGGCCGATGGCGAGGCGGGACGCGGGTCGGGACCGCGAGCACGACCGGGGGCACGACCGCGAGCACGACCGGCAGCGCGACCGGGAGCGGCGGGACGCGCGCGCGGCGCGGTACCCCCGGCAGGAGCTGTGGCCGCCGTGGCGGCGGGCGATCGAGGACGCCGACGACACGCCGATGGCCCGCGCGCCGGAGAACCGCAAGCAGGCGCTGGTCAAGCTCGCCTGGATCTCCATCTGGCTGCTCTACCTGGGCTCGCCGGTCAGCGACCTGACCGGCGGGCGCCACACCGGCGTGGTGACCGCGTGCGCCGCGCTCGGCCTCACCGTCTTCGTCACCGGGTACCTCTCGCTGGTGTTCTTGCGCACCAACACCGGGCAGCGGCCGGAGCGGTGGGTCTACGAGGTGCTCGTCGCGCAGACCGCGCTGTCGCTGCTGCTGTCGGGGGCGCTCGGCAAGGACTGGCTGGTGCTGTTCGTGTACGTCGCGGTGGCGTGCGGCGCGGCGCTGCCGTCGCGGCAGTCGCGCTGGGCGGTGCCCGCGGTCACGCTGCTGCTGTTCCTGGTCGGGATGTGGACGGACCCCGGCAGCGACCTCTACCCGGCGCTGCTGATCCCCTCGCTGCTCGGCGGCTACGCGATGGTCGGCGTCAAGCAACTGGTCCAGGCGATGCGGGAGTTGCGCGAAGCGCGGGCGACGGTGGCGCACCTGGCGGCCACCGAGGAGCGGTTGCGGCTGGCCCGCGACCTGCACGACCTGCTCGGGCACTCGCTGTCGCTGATCACGCTCAAGAGCGAGCTGGCCGGTCGGATGCTGCCGGACCGGCCGGACGACGCCGCGCAGCAGGTCGCGGACATCGAGAAGGTCAGCAGGCAGGCGCTGGTCGACGTGCGCGAGGCGGTCAGCGGCTACCGGCGGCCGACGCTGCCGGCCGAGCTGGCGTCCGCGCGCAGCGCGCTCGCCTCCGCGGGGATCGCCGCGCGGCTGCACGTCGACGACCGTCCGCCGCCCGGACTCGGGCCGGAGGGCGAGGGGGCGCTGGCCTGGGCGCTGCGCGAGGCGGTCACCAACGTCGTACGGCACAGCGGCGCGGCCACGTGCGTGGTGGCGCTCGCGGTGGCGGACGGCGTGGCGCGGCTGACGGTCTCGGACGACGGGCGCGGGCCGGGGACGGCGGCGGGGGCGGGGGCGGCGGGGACCGCACAGGACACGGCGGCCGGTGTGTCCGGCGCGGCGTCCGGCGCGGCGTCCGGCGCGGCGTCCGGCGCGGCGTCCGGCGCGGCGTCCGGCGCAGGCGCGGCCACGAGGGGCGGCGGCGCTTCCGGGAGCGCTTCGGGAAGGGGTTCGGAGAGCGGTTCGGGCGGGGCCGCGGAGGTCCGGCTGGGCAACGGGCTGACCGGGCTCGCAGAAAGGCTGATACTCGCCGGTGGCACGCTCGACGTCGGACGCGCGGGCGACGGCGGTTTCCGGCTGACGGCGTCCGTCCCGGCGGACCAGGAGCCGGCCCCGGTGGCCGCGCCGGGCCCGCCGGGCCGGCCGGGCGCTCCCGGCGGGCGGTAGCCGGAGGCGGGCGGGACGGCGGGTCCGGCGGGCCCCAGGGGCTGCCGAGGGCGGCGCCGCGGGGGTAGTAGGGTCCGGGGCGTGCCTGAGAGCCCTGAGACGCCCGAGTCCTCCTCCTCGTCCTCCCCGTCCTCCCCGTCCTCCTCCGAGACGCCGCAGACCTCCGAGACCTCCCCCTCCCGCGAGCCCGTGGCCGAGCCGGCGGCCGAGTCGGCGGCAGAGGCCGGGGCACGGACCGAAGCGGAACCCGCCGCGGACCCGGAAGCGGAATCCCCGGCAGCCGGGCCCGGCGACGAGGACGACCGCGACGGCCCCGAAGGTTCCGACGGCGCCGGCGGTTCCGGCAGCTCCGTCGAGGAGGCGATCCTGCGGGCCGCGGCGCGGGCCACGCTGCCGTTTCAGGCGGCCCGGCAGGACCGGAGTTTCGCCACGGCGTTCTGGTACAACGACCTGGTCTCGACGAACGCGAACCACGAGGTGATCCGGCAGTATCTGGTGACGGCGCAGGCCCGCACCCGGTACGAGATCGGGCAGTTCACGCTGCGGGACGGCCTCGCCGAGCCCGAGCTGCCGGCGGACGAGCTGGTGCTGCCGTCGTTCGCGAAGAAGTGGACCGCGCTCGGCGACCTGGGCGTGGCCGTGATGCCCACCACGGACCTGCACATCCACGCCGAGCGCAAGGGCTGGAGCTGGAGCACCGACGAGGTGACCTCCGGCCTCGCCGCGCAGCCCGACGACATCGCGCTGATCGGGACCGAGCCGCTGCCCGCGTACGTGCTCGGGCACGAGGTGGACGAGGAGCCGGGCGGCCGGTACGCGGACCGGCCGCAGGTGCTGCTGCCCGGCATGGTGTCGCGTCAGGACGCGGAACCGGTCCGCTGGACCGGGCCGTTCCCGCTGGGCCTCGCGGGCGCGCCGGTGTTCACGGTGCTGCCGATGGAGGACGGCCGCGCCAAGCTCGTCTGCCTCGGCCTCGCGCTGCCCGGCGACCCGGCCGCCGACGCCGCCACGGCCGCTGCCGCCCCCACCGTCGTCACCTTCGACCTGCTCCGCCCGGCCATCCACGCGGTCACCCCGCGCCACAAGCGCCGCTGGTGGCAACGGGGTTGAGCCCCGGTCCCCCGACGACGCAGGGCCGGGGGCCGCTGCGGCCCCCGGCCGTGCGGGTGGGGTTCGGCGGTGGCTAGCCGACGACGCCCGGCAGGGTGACGACGCGGTCGGTGGTCGAACTGAGCGCCTTGATCACGGCGGTGGCCACGTCCTGCGGGGTGACCGGCGTGACGGAGCCGTCCGCGCGCTTGAGGGTGACGTCGTCGAAGGTCTTGCCGTAGAGGGACTTCATGACGTCCAGATCGATGTGCGGCTGGAGCGTGCCGGTCTGGTCCGGGAGCATCGTCAGGAACTTCGGAAGCGACTTGTTCGGACCGAACTGGATCTCGTGGCCGCCCGCCCGGACGGTGACCAGCCCGGCCATCGCGGTCTTGCCGAAGCCGTCGACCGCCTTGTCCAGGGCGGCCTGGGTGACCTTGGGCTGCACGGTCGTCACCTGGAGCGCCACCGGCTGGTCCGCGCCGGTCTCGGCGCGGGTGCGGTAGGCGGCGGCGACCTGGGTGGCCGCGGAGTCGACGTCGAAGCTGGTGCCGGGCTTGCCGGGGACGGCGATCGCCTGGCCGTCCTCGAACCTCACCATGCCGTCGCTGGCGCTGCTGTCGCGTCCGGCCATCTCCTTGAGCGCGGACTTCAGCTTGTCGTTGTCGACCAGGTACACCGGGTCGGCGACGCGGCTGCCGCCGAAGAGGGAGCCGATCACCGAGACCGGGTTGTAGTCGGCGTGCGCGACCTTGCGCACGGTCGCGTCGGTGTCGATGGACAGCCCGGCGACCGACGGCTTCAGGCTCTCCTTCTTGCCGCCGATGGTGAGCGTGATCGGCGCGGTGGCGCGGTTGCCGAGCGACGTGTCGAGGGACTTCACCGCGGCGTCCTGGTTCATGTTGCCGATGTCCACGCCGAGGACGGTGGTGCCCTTGGGCACGTCCGCGTGGTTCATCAGCAGGCCCGCGCCGTAGGCGACGGCCGCTATGACGCCGATGCCGGCGGCCAGCAGCACCAGCTTGGAGCGGCCCTTCTTCGCCGGTCTCGCCGCGGCCGGCTTCTGCTGCTGCTCCTGCTCCTGCGACGCGGCGGCCGGGCCGCCGGTCGGGATCCGCTCCCCGTGGGGGCCGGGCGCGGGCCGCGGCCGTCGCCGGGGCCCGACGGGACGCGCGGGATGCCGCTGACGAGGGTGTCGCCGGAGACGCGCTCCTCGGGCGGCGGGAAGCCGCCGGGCCCGCCCTGGCCGTCGGGGCCCGCGGGGCCGCTCTGGGCTCCGGGGCGCGCGGGTGCGCCGGCTCCGCCGGCCACCGGCGGCACCTGCATCCGGCCGGTCGCCGGGCCGCTGGTGGGCCCGGCCGGGCCCGGGCCGGGAGCCGGCCGGTCGGCGAACGGGTCGGTCGGCCGCGGCACACCGGGCGGGAAGTCCTCGGTGCCGAAGACGGGCGTGCCGGCGGCCGGGGTGTCGTGCGGGCCGCGCGCGGACGGTCCCGCGTCGCCGCTGCCGAAGTACGGGGTGGGGGTCGGGACCTGCGTCGAGCCGGTGTCCGGGTCGGCGAACGGGCTGCCGCCGGGAACACCGCCGCGCGCGCCGCCCGGGGCCCCCGGAACGCCGCCAGGGCCGCCCTGGTCCAGCGGCGGCGAGGTGAACGCCTCGGCGAACGGGTCGACGTAGGGGTCGGGCCCGCCGGGCGCGCCCGCGCCGGGACCGCGGCCCGCGGCCGTACCGGCGCCCGTACCCGTGCCGGGACCGGTGCCGTAACCGCCGGGGCCCGGCTCGCCGATGACCGGCATCGCGGTGGTCGCGGTGGTGTCGGAGTCCTGGCCGCCGAAACCCGGGTCCGCGCCGAACGCGGGGTCGGCGCCGAAGTCCGTCCCCGCGCCCCCCGTCCCGAAGGCCGGGTCCGTGCCGAACGCGGGGTCGGCGCCGAAGGCCGTGCCCGCGCCGCCCGTTCCGAAGCCCGGGTCCGCGCCGGAAGCGGAACCCGGGACCAGGCCGGGAGCGGAACCCGCCCCGGGCAGCGCGCCCGCGCCCGGATCGGCGCCCGGCGGCGGGGAGGTGACCGGCTTGCGCGGGGCGAACCAGTCGCTCGTCTCCTTCTTGCCCGACCCGCCCGACCCGCCCGCGCCGCCCGAGGTGTCCGCGCCGCCCGTGCCGTCCGCCTCGGCGGGCGAGGCGCCCGCGGCGTCCGGCTCCGCGGCGGCCGGATCGGCCGCGGGCACGGCGCCCTCCTCGACGGGCGTGCGGACGACGACCGGCGGGATCGGCCGGGAACCGGGGATGTTGATGCGGATGCGCGTGGTCAGCGTGGTCTCGGTCCGCGGCTCGGCCGCCGCTGCGGCCGCCTCGGCCTCCGCCTCGGGAGGCTCCGGCTCCCCGGCGGGACGCGGCCGCTCCTGGGGGTGCAGCGAGGGGAACGGGCGCGTGCCGTACGGCGGGGTGCCGGACGGGTACGCGGCGCCGCCGCGGCTCTGGGGGCCGGAGGACGGACCCGTGGACGCCGAGGACGAACTGTCAGATTCACGACTCAAAGCAGGCTCTCCCGGTTAGCTTCGCCGCCCCGCGCGGTTCTCCGCGGGCGGCTCGCCGGCGCGACCACCATACCGAGCGTCGCCGGAGGGCAGCCCCCGCACGGCGGATCGCTTGCGTTCACCCAACCACGAGCGGGCCCCCGGCCGCCAAGTCGGCGGTCCCCGGCGGGCCCGCGCACGCTCGTCAGACGGTGCCGCGGCCCTGGGTGGGCAGTTGGGGGACGGTGGCGCAGATCACGGCGGCCAGCGCCCCGCCGAGCAGGTAGACGTACGGGCCGATGCCGGCGGCGAACAGGAAGTCGCCCTCGGGCCGGGTGGAGCTGAGCAGGACCACGCAGATCGCCCACACCCCGGCCGGCACCGCGACGCCGATCCGGGACCCGGTGAGCTTCAACCCGCCGTAGAACAGGGCCACGCAGCCCGCGAGGGCCAGCAGCAGGCCGCCGGGGAACAGGCCGCCCGAGACCAGCCCTCCGGCGGCGGCGACCAGCGCGGCCAGGACCGCCAGCAGGACGTACGCCGCGATGCGCGGCGCGCCGGGCCTCACGCGTGGCCCCCGGGGGCGGCGGCGGTCGACGCGGACGCTCCGGCCCGCGGGGGCGGGTAGCTCTCGCCGCCGAAGAGGTCGGTGCGGTCGGCCGGGGGCTCGCCGTGCACCTGGCGGTAGTACTCGGTGCCGAAGTAGGGCTGGCCGAGGTCGTTGGAGAGCGCGAAGAAGGGGCCGTCGACGGCGATCTGGCTGGCGTGCGCCCGCATCGCGGCCGTCTTGCGGTCGGTGTACGCGGAGGCGTCCACGGTGACCGTGACCTCGTCGTCGTCCACCACGCCCGGCACGTCGTCCACGGTGGCGAGGGAGTGGAACGGGAACGTCCTGCCCTCGGCGGCGAGTTCGTCGAAGCCCGCCTGGACCGCCGAGCGCGGCATGCAGATCTCGTAGACCCGGTCCACCCGGTGGCCGCGCTCGGCGGCCAGTTCGTAGCCGCGCATCGCGATCCGGTGCGCCTGGATGTGGTCGGGGTGGCCGTAGCCGCCGTTGGAGTCGTAGGTCACCAGGACCTGGGGGCGGATCTCCAGGATGACGTCCGCGAGGTGGCCGGCCGCCTCGTCCGGGTCGGCCCGCCACAGGCAGTTCGGCGCCTCGTTGGTGGCGACGCCCATCATGCCCGAGTCGCGGTAGCGGCCCGGGCCGCCCAGGAAGCGGTGGTCGGTGACGCCCAACGCCTTCATCGCGGCGGCCAGTTCGCCGATGCGGTGCTCGCCCAGGCGGTCCTCGCGGTCGGCGGCCAGGTGCGCCAGCTCCGCCGGGATCACCTCGCCCTCCTCGCCGAGCGTGCACGTGACCAGGGTGACGTGAGCCCCCTGCGCGGCGTACTTGGCCATGGTCGCGCCGGTGCCGATGGTCTCGTCGTCCGGGTGGGCGTGAACCAGCAGCAGCCGTCGCGCGGGGAGGTCGGTCATGACGTCGGTCATGGTGGAGAGCCTACGACCTGGGCCGCACCCGGGCGGCGGCGACCGTGGCTTTCAGAACTTGATGTCGGAGATCATGCCCGCCACGTTGTTGGTGAGATCCGTGATCTGCGGCGCCCACGAGGAACCGGCGAGGTAGAAGCCGAGCAGGACACAGGCGACGGCATGTCCCGGCTTCAGTCCGGACCTGCGGATCAGCAGGGCCACGATGATCAGCAGCAGCAGCACCGCCGAAATCGAAAGTGCCACAGCGGCTCACCTCCCAGTACGCAGGGACACGTCGGTCACGTCGGTCATGGCAGTAGCGCAGCGGTCATGGCACCGGTCGTCGGTCGAGTCAGTTGCCACATGCTTATTACCCACCCTCGGCTACGGATCATAACTTTCCGTGCCACCGCATATCTCGGAGCACGGAAGCACGCGGGGGCGCATGAACAGTTCAAGCCATCCGGCGGGGCCGGCCGGTCGGCGACGGGCCGCCGGGCGCGCGCCGCGCGGGGTGCGGGTGCCGCAGGTCAGCGGCGGTGGGGCGGGGCGCGGGGCCGGACCGGGAGGTAATCCGGCGGCGGTTGTCGGTGGCACCCTCTAGGGTCACCACTATGACGTACCTCTCATTCCCACGACAGCACGCCCGGACGCAGCGGTTCACCCTGGGGGCGCCGCGCGGCTTCGTCGTGGCGCCGTCCGGCGGGGCGCCGCAGGACGGGTCGCGGGAGGGAGCGGACCGGGCGGCGGCCGGGCGGGTCGTGTTCACCCGGGCGCGCTCGGGCGCGCAGGCCGAGCACCTGCTGTGGGTGCTGGACGTCGCCACGGGCCGCGAGCGGGTGGCGGCGGATCCCGCGGTGCTGCTGGGCGGGGCGGAGGAGGACCTGCCGGCGGCCGAGCGGGCGCGGCGGGAGCGCAGCCGGGAGGGCTCGGCGGGGATCGTGGCCTTCGCGGTGGACCGGGCAGTCTCCATGGCCGCCTTCGCGCTGTCCGGGCGGCTCTTCACGGCCTCGCTGGAGGGGCCGGCGGGCGCGGCGGGCCCTGGGGAGGCGCACGGGGCGAGGGAGTTGGCGGTCCCGGGTCCGGTGATCGACCCGCGGCCGTCGCCGGACGGCCGCCGGGTGGCGTACGTCAGCGGGCGTTCGCTGCGGGTGGTCGACGCGGACGGCACCGGCGACCGGGCGCTGGCCGAGCCCGGCGACCCGGTGGAGGGCCCGGACGGCTCCGGCGGTGCCGCGGGCGCTGACGGCGGTGCGGCGACGGACGGCGGTGCGGCGGCGACGGTCTCGTGGGGGCTCGCGGAGTTCGTCGCGGCCGAGGAGATGAGCCGCAGCCGCGGCTTCTGGTGGGCGCCGGACGGCTCGGCGCTGCTGGCCGCGCGGGTGGACGAGGCGCCGGTGCGCGAGGTGTGGATCGCCCAGCCCGCGCATCCGGACCGGGCCCCGGCCGCGGTGCGCTATCCGCTGGCCGGCACCGACAACGCGGAGGTGACGCTGCACCTGCTGGGTCTGGACGGCTCGCGGCGCGAGATCCGCTGGGACCGCGAGCGGTATCCGTATCTCGCGCGCGTGCACTGGTCGGCCGGCGGCCCGCCGCTGCTGCTGGTGGTGAGCCGCGACCAGCGCGAGACGCGGTATCTGGCGGTGGACCTGGAGAAGGGCGCCACGGCGACGGTCGCCGTGGACGAAGATCGAATTTGGCTGGATCTCTTCGGCGGCGTCCCGGCCTGGACGCCGGCCGGCGAGCTGGTCCGGATCGTCGACGAGGAACCGCCGGGCGGGTCCGGCGCGGCCCGGGTGCTGAAGGTCGGCGAGCGCACGCTGACCGGGCCCGAGCTGCACGTCCGCGCGGTGCTCGACGTGAGCGGCCCCGGCATCCTGGTCACGGCCTCCGCGGGGGCCGCGGCGGCCGACCCGGAGATCGGCGAGGTGCACGTGTACCGGGTGGACGAGGCGGGCGCGGTCCGCGTCTCCGCCGAGCCGGGCGTGCACAACGCGGTGCGGGCGGGCGGGCTGACCGTCCTGACGTCGGCGGTGCTGGAGCGGCCGGGCACCCGGACCCGGGTGCTGCGGGAGGCGGGGCAGGACGCGGGGGCCGCGGGGGACGCCGGACAGAGCACGGGGGCCGCGGCACAGGACCCCCGGCAGGACCCCGGGGCCGCGGCACAGGACCGCCGGCAGGGCCCCGGGCAGGACGCGGGCACCCGCGCGCACGCGGGCGACCTGACGTACTCCGGGGAGATCGCGGTGATCGCCTCGCACGCCGAGACGCCCTCGCTGACCGCGCGCCCGGTGCTGACGGAGGCCGGCGAGCGGCGCATCCCGGCGGCCGTGCTGCTGCCGGAGGGCTACCGCGAGGGCGACGGCCCGCTGCCGGTGCTGCTCGACCCGTACGGCGGCCCGCACGGCCAGCGGGTGGTCCGCGCGCACAACGCCCACCTGGTCTCGCAGTGGTTCGCCGACCAGGGCTTCGCGGTGATCGTGGCGGACGGCCGCGGCACCCCGGGCCGGTCCCCCGCGTGGGAGAAGGCGGTGGCGTTCGAGCTGGCCGCGGTGTCGCTGGAGGACCAGGTCGACGCGCTGCACGCGCTGGCCGGGGAGTATCCGCTGGATCTGGCCCGGGTGGCGATCCGCGGCTGGTCCTTCGGCGGCTATCTGGCGGCGAACGCGGTGCTGCGCCGCCCGGACGTCTTCCGGGCCGGCGTGGTCGGCGCCCCGGTCACCGACCTGCGGCTGTACGACACGTACTACCAGGAGCGCTATCTGGGCCACCCGGCCGAGCGGCCGGAGGTCTACGAGCGCAACTCGCTGATCTCCGACGCCGGCCTGGTCGGCGCCGCCGAGCCGGCCCGCCCGATGATGATCATCCACGGCCTCGCCGATGACAACGTCCTGGTGGCCCACTCGCTGCGGCTGTCCACGGCCCTGCTGGCGGCGGGCCGGCCGCACGAGGTGCTGCCGCTGTCCGGCGTCACGCACATGACCCCGCAGGAGCAGGTGGCGGAGAATCTGCTGCTGCTCCAGGTCGACTTCCTCAAGCGCTCCCTGGGCCTCTAGTACCCCACTGGTACCCCACCCGCATCCCGGGCCGCGCCGCGCGCCGGTCCCGGGCGGGCGCCAGCCGCCGGCCGCGCGCCGTATACGTGCCCCGTACAGCCTCCGCTGTGCGGGGCTCGTCCGTTCCCGGGCCCAACCGGGCCACAAGGAGCCTGCGGAGCCCCCCACAGGAGCTCCGGCCGGCCGACGGCACCCGCACGGCCGTACGTTGTTCAGATTGCTCGGTCCGTATATCGGAGTCACGACAGTCAAGTTGCCAACATGTTAACGCGCTTCGTACGGACATATCCCCTTTGTCCGTTCTGATGAAGCAATGTCAAGCACATATGGAGGACGATCTGCCAAACCTTCGCTCAAGATGCCAAACAACAAGGTTTCTTCCTCCCGTCCCCCCTTGACTGGAAGTTGATTCCATTGCGAAAGTCCGCTCAACCCGCGACGCACAACACGCGTCGCAACGCACGCTCTCGGTCCCGGGGGATGTAACCAATGACGAGTCCAAGCCAGGCTGCCGACGAGACCGGCGGCCTCACCCTCGAGCCCGAGGGGACGCCCGGCAGCCCGGGCGCGAAGGGCGCCCCGGAGCTCGCCGGACGTACGCCGAGACAGCTCGCGTGGGTGCGCTTCAAGCGGGACAAGACGGGCATCGTGTGTGCCTTCATCGTTCTGTTCTTCATCGTCATCGCGGTCGGCGCACCACTGATCGCGAAGCTGTACGGCAAGAACCCCTACGACCTGTACGGGCAGGACGACGGCCTGCTCAACAGCTACGGCCTGCCGATCGCGCCCAACGGCGGCATCAGCGGCGACCACTGGTTCGGCATCGAGCCCCAGCTCGGCCGCGACGTGTTCACCCTGCTGCTCTACGGCATCCGCAACTCCCTGGGGATCGCGGCGGCGACCACGCTGCTGTCGGTGGTCGTGGGTGTGCTGTTCGGCCTGACGCAGGGCTACCTCGGCGGCAAGACGGACTTCTTCATGGGCCGGGTCTCGGACTTCATGCTGTCCTTCCCGTCGCAGCTGTTCTTCATCGCCTTCTCCCCCGTGGCCATCGCGCTGTTCGTCGGGGTCGGCGATCAGGAGCCGTGGTGGGTGCGCCCGGTGGTGCTGGTCGGCGTGCAGTTCCTGCTCGGCTGGATGAGCATCGGCCGACTGGTGCGCGCGCAGGTGCTGAGCCTGCGCGAACGCGAGTTCGTCGAAGCGGCCCGGATCAGCGGCGCGTCCTCCTGGCGGATCATCACCAAGGAGCTGTTGCCGAACCTGTGGAGCACCATCCTGGTGCAGACCACGCTGATGCTCCCGGTCTTCGTGACCGCCGAGGCCGGTCTGTCGTTCCTCGGCGTCGGCATGCTCCCGCCGACCCCGGACTGGGGTCTGCTCTTCCAGACCGGCGCCGAGTACTACCAGAGCGACATCACCTTCATGTTCTTCCCCGGCATCGCGATGGCCCTGTTCGTGGTCGCCTTCAACCTGCTGGGGGACTCGGTCCGGGACGCTCTCGACCCCAAGACCCTCCGCTAGTGCGCTAGCTCGAATCAAGTTGTCCAGGTCGTCGGAACCGGCCCGGTCTCCTGCGGGCACGGACCTCGGCATCGATGGCAGTTCAGTCCACTGACAGGCAGGAATTCATGAGAAACAGCAGAGCTCGCTTGGCGGCTGCCATCGTGGCGGCCAGCGCACTGTCGCTGACCGCGGCGTGCAGCAGCGGCGGCGGTGGCGGTGGCGACACCGGCACCAAGGGGGGCAGTGCGGCTCCGACCAAGGCTCCGGTGCCGAACTACGGCCTCGGCACGGCCGCGGACTCCAAGGGCCCGGCGCCCGCCGTCCCGGGGGCGGTCAAGGGCGGAACGGTCAACGACCTGAACCAGGCCGGCGACGACTACCTGGACCCCGCTCAGCAGTACGTGAGCGACCAGCTGTCGATATCCGTGCTCTACGCGCGCACGCTCACCGGCTACAAGATCGACCCCACCAGCGGCAAGACCGTGCTGGTCGGCGACCTCGCCACCGACACCGGCAAGATGTCGGACGGCGGCAAGACCTGGACGTACACGCTGAAGGACGGCATCAAGTTCCAGGACGGCTCGGCGATCACGTCCAAGGACATCAAGTACAGCATCGAGCGGCTCTTCGCCGACTTCGAGACGCAGGGTCCGCAGTACATCCAGTCGTGGCTGTACGGTCCTGACTACCGCAAGCTGTACAAGGGCCCGTACTCCGGCCAGGAGATCCCGGACACCATTCTGGCGACGCCGGACGACAAGACGATCGTCTTCCACTTCAAGACGCCGCACGCGGACGCCCCGTACGCGATGGCGATGCCGGTGACCGCGCCGGTGCCGAAGGCCAAGGACGACAAGGGCGCGTACAACAACCACCCGGTCTCCTCCGGCCCCTACGAGATCGCGTCGTACAAGCCGGGCAAGTCGCTGGTCTTCAAGCGGAACCCCAACTGGGACCCGGCCACCGACCCGATCCGCAACGCGTACCCCGACACCTGGAACTTCCAGCTCGGCATCGAGCAGCCCAGCCTGTCGCAGCGGCTGCAGGCCGGAGCCGGCTCGGACAAGTACGCGCTCGACCTGTCCGGTGTCGCCGACCCGTCGGTGATGCAGTCGCTGGTCACCGACCCGAAGTACAAGTCGCGGTCGATCAACCAGTACCAGCCGTACGTCGAGACCCTCGACATCAACACCAAGCGCATCACCGACCCGAAGGTGCGCCAGGCGATCGCCTACGCGTTCCCGATGTCGCAGGTGCAGCAGGCGTTCGGCGGCGCGGCCCAGGGCGACCTCGGCACCACGCTGCTCAGCCCGACCATCGCCGGCTGGAAGAAGTTCGACCCGTTCGGCAAGCTCGACAAGCCGACCGGTGACGTCGAGAAGGCCAAGGAGCTGCTGAAGGAGGCCGGCCAGCCGCACCCGAAGCTGGTCTTCGCCTACGCGAACACCCCGCGCTGGCAGAACATCTCGCTGACCATCGCGAACGCGCTGCAGAAGGCGGGCTTCCAGGTCGTGCGCAAGGCGATCGACCCGACCTCGTACTACACGGTGGTCGGCAAGGTGAACAACCAGTACGACATCTACCGCACCGGCTGGGGCGCGGACTGGCCGAACGCCTCGACCGTGGTCCCGCCGACCATGGACGGCCGCAACCTGCAGGACGGGACGAACAACTACTCGTTCCTGAACGACCCGCACATCAACTCCGAGATCGACCGCATCAAGGCGGAGACCGACCTCAAGCAGCAGACCGCCGACTGGGAGAAGCTGTCGGAGTACTCGCTGCAGACGGACACCGCGCAGGTGCCGTTCCTGTACGACAAGTACTTCAACATCTACGGCGAGGGCCTGGGCGGCGTCACCTACAACTCGGTGACCGGCGTCATCAACGCCAACACCGTGTACGTCAAGAAGTAACACGCCGCAAGGGCGGCCGGTCCCGGCGCACCAGCCGGGACCGGCCGCCCCCGGACCTGACCGCGCGGCCGCCGCCCGCGCCCCCACGGAAGAGCCTCACCGATGCTCCGTTTCCTCACACGACGCGTTCTGGGCGCGATCGTGATCCTGGTGGCCATCAGCGCCGTCACGTACTTCCTCTTCTTCGTTCTGCCCTCCAACCCGGCGGAACTGGCCTGTGGCAAGAACTGCGCCAACCCCGACGTCGTCCACGACATCAAGGTCCGGATGGGCCTGGACGACCCGATCTACCTGCAGTACTGGCACTACATGAGCGGCATCTTCACCGGCCGCAAGATGCCCGACGGCCAGAACTGCCCGGCGCCGTGCTTCGGCTACTCCTTCGCCGACAGCCAGATGATCTGGCCGGAGCTGAAGGACCGCTACCCCACCACGCTGTCGCTGGCGCTCGGCGGTTCCGCCGCGTTCCTGATCATCGGCGTCGGCCTGGGCATGCTGTCGGCCTGGCAGCAGGGCAAGTCCTTCGACCGGGTCGCCAGCTCCGTCTCGCTGCTCGGCAACTCGGTGCAGATCTACTTCATCGGCCCGCTGGCCATCGCGCTCTTCGTGAACAACCTGGGCTGGCTGAAGAACGGTTCCGACCCCACCTGGACGTCCAATCCCGGCGCGTCGATCAACGGACTGATCCTGCCCTGTCTGGTGATGTCGGTGATCTTCTGGTCCAACTACAGCCGGCAGACCCGCTCCCTGATGGTCGAGCAGTTGTCCGAGGACCACATCAGAACCGCGCGCGCCAAGGGCATGGGGTCGAAGTACGTCTTCTACCGGTACGCCCTGCGCGGCGCGGCAGCGTCCATCATCACGATCTTCGGCATCGACCTCGGCAGCGTCTTCGGCGGCGCGATCATCACCGAGGCCACCTTCAACCTGCACGGCCTGGGTACCCTCGCGGTCGGGGCGGTCCAGAAGGAGGACCTGCCGATGGAGATGGCGGTGATGCTGGTCAGCGCCAGCGCCATCGTCGTCTTCAACATCATCGTCGACGCCGCATACGCCATCATCGACCCGCGGATCCGGCTCTCGTGACCGCGGCAGCCACCCCCCGCCGCGAACACCAGCGCACCAGCCGGTAGGAGAACCCGCCGTGACCACTCTGACGAAGCCCGAGGCCGAGCCCGCACCTCAGGGATCCGAGCACTTCCTCTCGGTGCGCGATCTGTACGTGCAGTTCGCCACCGAGGACGGCACCGTGAAGGCCGTGGACGGGCTGTCCTTCGACCTGGACCGGGGCAAGACCCTGGGCATCGTGGGCGAGTCCGGCTCCGGCAAGTCGGTGACCAACCTCGCGATCCTCGGCCTGCACAACCCGCGCAACACCACCATCCGCGGGGAGATCGTGCTGGACGGCCAGGAGCTGACCGGCGCCTCGGAGAGGGAGCTGGAGCGACTGCGGGGCAAGAAGATGTCCATGGTCTTCCAGGACTCGCTGACCGCCCTGTCGCCGTACTACACCGTCGGCCGGCAGATCTCCGAGCCGTACATGAAGCACACCGGCGCGTCCAAGAAGGAGGCCAGGGCGCGGGCGATCGAGATGCTCGGCCGGGTGGGCATCCCCCAGCCGCAGACTCGCGTGGACGACTACCCGCACCAGTTCTCCGGCGGTATGCGGCAGCGCGCGATGATCGCGATGGCGCTGGTCTGCGATCCCGACCTGGTGATCGCGGACGAGCCGACCACCGCGCTGGACGTGACCGTGCAGGCGCAGATCCTGGACCTGCTCAAGGACCTCCAGCAGGAGACCGGCACGGCGATCATCCTGATCACCCACGACCTGGGCGTGATCGCCAACACGGCCGACGACGTCGTGGTGATGTACGCGGGCCGGGCGGTCGAGCGCGGCACGGTGCGCGACATCCTCAAGACGCCGCAGCACCCGTACGCCTGGGGCCTGCTGGGCTCCATCCCGCGGCTGTCGGCCGATGTGAACGTGCCGCTGGCGCCGATCCCCGGCTCTCCGCCGAGCCTGCTGAACCCGCCGCCCGGCTGCCCCTTCCACACCCGGTGCACCTTCAGCGACCAGGTACCGGGCGACCGGTGCCGCACCGAGCGGCCACTGCTTCCGGCCGGGCGGGGCGCGGCGTGCCACCTCACGGCGGACCAGAAGCATGACATCTTCATCGAGCAGATCCAGCCGCGGCTGCGCTGACCAGGAGTCGAGGGAACAGCAATGAGTGAACAGACCCTGGACAAGGTCCCGACGCCGCGTCCCGGCACCGGGGAGAAGCTGCTTGAGGTCTCCGGCCTGCAGAAGTACTTCCCGATCAACGGCGGCTTCATCTTCAAGCGGCACGTCGGCGACGTGCGCGCGGTGGACGGGATCGACTTCCACATCAACGCCGGCGAGTCGCTGGGCATGGTGGGCGAGTCCGGCTGCGGCAAGTCGACCACCGGCCGGCTGGTGACCCGGCTGCTGGAGCCGACCGCCGGCCGGGTCAGCTACGCGGGCCAGGACATCACCCACTCCAACCGCAAGCAGCTCGCGCCGATCCGGTCCGAGATCCAGATGATCTTCCAGGACCCCTATGCCTCGCTCAACCCGCGGCAGACGGTCGGCACGATCATCTCCTCGCCGATGGAGATCAACGACGTCAACCCGGCGGGCGGCCGGGAGAAGCGGGTCCGCGAGCTGCTGGAGATCGTCGGCCTGAACCCGGAGCACTACAACCGCTTCCCGCACGAGTTCTCCGGCGGCCAGCGGCAGCGCATCGGGGTCGCGAGGGCGCTGGCCCTGGACCCGAAGCTGATCGTGGCGGACGAGCCGGTCTCGGCGCTGGACGTCTCCATCCAGGCGCAGGTGGTGAACCTGCTGCAGAAGGTGCAGAAGGAACTCGGCATCGCGTTCCTGTTCATCGCGCACGACCTGGCGATCGTGCGGCACTTCTCGCAGCGCATCGCGGTGATGTACCTGGGCAAGATCGTGGAGATCGGGGACCGGGAGTCGATCTACACCCGGCCGCGGCACCCGTACACCCACGCGCTGCTGTCCGCGGCGCCCGAGGCCGACCCGGACGACGACGGCAAGGAGCGCATCCGGCTGGCCGGCGACGTGCCGTCGCCGATCAACCCGCCGTCCGGCTGCCGCTTCCGCACCCGGTGCTGGAAGGCGCAGGACAAGTGCGCGACGGAGGAGCCGCCGCTGGTGCAGATCGGCGGCAACGCCGACGGGCACCTGACGGCGTGCCACTTCCCCGAGGAGCCGACGGTCGCGGCGCGCGACGAGGACATCGTCCTCGACCCCGCGCTCACCGCGATCGAGGAGGAGCGGACTGAGGAGGACTGACGTCTTCCGCCCATTGACCCGGGCTCAGTTCGACCTCCGCTCGGATCGGCCCGTACCCGGAACACCCCAGCACCACCCCGGGTACGGGCCGTTTCGCGCGCCCGGCGGGTCAGTCCCCCGGGACCACCTGTTTCTCCTCGGCGAAGTGGCACGCCGAGGGATGCTCCGCGGGGCCCGCGGTGGCGCGGAAGACCTCGGGGACGGCGAGCAGCGGCTCTTCGAGGGCGCAGCGTTCCTGGGCCTTCCAGCAGCGGGTGCGGAAGCGGCAGCCGGACGGCGGGTTGGCCGGGGAGGGCACGTCGCCGGCCAGGATGATGCGCTCCCGGTGCTCGCGGGCCTCCGGGTCCGGCACCGGCACGGCCGACAGCAGCGCCTGGGTGTACGGGTGGGTGGGGTGCTCGTAGATCTCCTCGTCGGCGCCCAGCTCCACGATCTTGCCCAGGTACATCACGCCGACCCGGTCGGAGATGTGCCGCACGATCGACAGGTCGTGCGCGATGAACATGTACGCCATGCCGAACTCGTCCTGGAGCTTCTCCATCAGGTTGACCACCTGCGCCTGCACCGAGACGTCCAGGGCGGAGACCGGCTCGTCGGCGACGATGATCTCGGGGCGCAGGGCCAGCCCGCGGGCGATGCCGATGCGCTGCCGCTGGCCGCCGGAGAACTGGTGCGGGTAGCGGTTGATGTACTCCGGGTTGAGCCCGACGACGTCCAGCAGCTCCTGCACCCGGCGCCTGCGGTCCCCCTTGGGCGCCACCTCCGGGTGGATCTCGTAGGGCTCGCCGATGATGTCGCCGACCGTCATCCGCGGGTTGAGCGAGGTGTACGGGTCCTGGAACACCATCTGGATGTTGCGGCGGACGGCCTTCAGGGCCCGCCCGGACAGCCGGGTGATGTCCTCGCCCTTGTAGATGATCTCGCCGGCGGTCGGCTGCTCCAGGTTCATCAGCAGCCGGGCCACGGTGGACTTGCCGCAGCCGGACTCGCCGACGATGCCGAGCGTCTCGCCCGGATAGAGGTCGAAGTCCACGCCGTCGACCGCCTGCACCGCGCCGACCTGCTTCTTGAAGACGATCCCCCGGGTCAGCGGGAAGTGCTTGACCAGGCCCCGCACCCGCAGGACGGGTTCGCGGCCGGCCGCCGCCGGTTGCGCGGCCGGCTCAGTCCTGGTCGGCGCCTGCGTCATCGAGCGTCTCCTTCCAGAAGTGGCAGGCGCTCGCCCGCTCGGTGCTCACCCGGTACAGCGGCGGGATGTCGGTCCGGCACACCTGCCGGGCGCGCGGACAGCGCGGGTGGAAGGCGCAGCCGGGCGGGATGTGCAGCAGGTTGGGCGGCAGCCCCTTGATCGCGTACAGCTCCTGGCCCTTCTGGTCCAGCCGGGGGATGGAGTCGAGCAGGCCCTTGGTGTACGGGTGGGCGGGCGCCCGGTAGATGTCGTGCACCGGGGAGGTCTCCACGATCCGCCCGGCGTACATCACCGCGATCTTGTCGGCGACGTCGGCGACCACGCCGAGGTCGTGGGTGATCAGGATCAGGCCCATGTTGTACTCGCGCTGGAGTTCCGCGAGCAGGTCCATCACCTGGGCCTGCACGGTGACGTCCAGCGCGGTGGTCGGCTCGTCGGCGATGATCAGTTCGGGTTCCAGCGCCATCGCCATGGCGATCATCACCCGCTGCCGCATGCCGCCGGAGAACTGGTGCGGGTACTGCCTGACCCGCTCGCGCGCGGCCGGGATGCGTACCCGGTCCATCAGCTCCACGGCCTTGGCGCGGGCGTCCTTGCGGGACATCCCGCGGTGCACCCGGAACATCTCGCCGAGCTGCTCGCCGACGGACAGCACCGGGTTGAGCGAGGACAGCGCGTCCTGGAAGATCATCGCCATCCGGGCGCCGCGGACCCTGCGCCGCTCCTCCGCCGACATGGTCAGCAGGTCGCGGCCCTGGAAGAGCACCTGGCCGCCGGTGACGTAGCCGGGCGGGGTGTCGAGGATGCCCATGACGGCCTGCGCGGTCACCGACTTGCCGGAGCCGGACTCGCCCAGCACCGCGAGCGTCTCGCCGGCGTTCACCGAGTAGCTGACGCCGTTGACCGCGTGGGCGATGCCCTCGCGGGTGCGGAACTCCACGTGCAGGTCCCGCACGTCCAGCAGCGGGCCGCCCTCGGCGACCGGGTCCTGCTCGGGGACCGGGGTCATCTCGGCACTGGTGGCCATCGCGTGCTCCTCAGCGCAGCTTGGGGTCGAGGGCGTCGCGCACCGCGTCGCCGAGCATGATGAACGCCAGCACGGTCAGGCTCAGCGCGCCGGCCGGCCACAGCAGCATGTGCGGCGCGTTGCGGATCTGGTTGGACGCGTCGGAGATGTCGATGCCCCAGGAGACGGTGGGCGGCTTGAGGCCGACGCCCAGGTAGGACAGCGTCGCCTCCAGGGCGATGTACGTGCCCAGCGCGATGGTGCCGACGACGATGACGGGCGCGACCGCGTTGGGCGCGATGTGCCGCAGCAGCATCCGGGAGTTGCCGGCGCCGAGCGCGCGGGCGGCCTGCACGTAGTCGTTCTGCCGTGCGGTGATCACCGAGCCGCGGGCGATGCGGGCGATCTGCGGCCAGCCCAGCAGCACCATGAAGCCGACCACCGGCCACACCGTGGAGTTGGTGACCACGGACAGGAAGACCAGGCCGCCCAGGACCACCGGGATGCCGAAGAAGACGTCGCTGATCCGGGAGAGGATCGCGTCCCACCAGCCGCCGAAGAAGCCGGCCAGGCCGCCGAGCACGCTGCCGAGGATGACCACGCCGGCCGTCGCGCAGACGCCGACGGTGACCGAGGCGCGGGCGCCGTAGACGACGCGGGTGTAGACGTCGCGGCCCTGCTCGTCGAAGCCGAAGGGATGGCCGGGGGCGGGCCCGGCCTGGGACTTGGCGAGGTTGGCCTTCAGCGGGTCCTGGGTGGCGATGGCGCCGGGCCAGATGGAGATGAAGACCAGGAAGAGAATGATCAGCGCGGAGATGATGAAGATCGGGTTGCGCCGCAGGTCGCGCCAGGCGTCGGACCACAGGCTGCGCGGCTTGCCGGTGGGGCCGCCGGCCGCCTGGCCGTCGCCGCCGCGCTTCTCCAGGGTGTCGGCCTCGGCGGCGGCCAGGTCCATGCTGCCGCCGTAGCCGCCGCCGGGGGCGATCGCGCCCTGCTGCGGGTCCAGCGGATTGCCGGGGTCTCCGGGGCCGCCGGGTGCGCCCGGGCCGCCGGGGGTGCCGCGTTCAGGCATAGCGAATCCTCGGGTCCAGGACCGCGTAGAGCAGGTCGACGAGCAGGTTCGCCACCAGGAAGACCAGCACCAGGATGGTCACGAAGCCGACCACCGTGGGTGAGTTGTTGCGCAGGATGCCCTGGTAGAGGTTGTAGCCGACGCCGTGGATGTTGAAGATCCGCTCGGTGACGATGGCGCCGCCCATCAGCGCGCCGATGTCGGTGCCGATGAAGGTGACCACCGGGATCAGCGAGTTGCGCAGCAGGTGGCGGATGACCACCCGGCGGCGCGGCAGCCCCTTGGCGACGGCGGTGCGCACATAGTCGGCGCGGGTGTTCTCGGCGATGGAGGTGCGGGTCAGCCGGGTCACGTAGGCCAGCGAGACCAGGGCCAGCACCAGTCCGGGCAGGACCAGTTCGTTGAAGGGCGCGCTGGGCGAGACCGAGGAGGCGGTCCACTTCAGCTGGACGCCGAAGATGTACTGCATCACGTAGCCGGTGACGAAGGTCGGCACCGAGATGACCACCAGCGTCAGCAGCAGCACGCCGGTGTCGACCGGCTTGCCGCGGCGCATGCCGGTGATCACGCCGAGCGCGATGCCGATGACGATCTCGAAGAGGATGGCGACGATGGTCAGCCGGATGGTGACCGGGAACGCCTGGCCCATCAGCTCGGTGACGGGCTGTCCGCTGAAGGCGGTGCCGAAGTCGCCGAGGAAGATGTTCTTCATGTAGTGCAGGTACTGCGCGCCCAGCGAGTGGTCGAGGTAGAGGTCGTGCCTGATCTGCGCCGCGGTCGCCGGGTCGGGCGCCCGGTCGCCGAAGAGCGCGGCCACCGGGTCGCCGAGGGCGTACACCATGAAGAAGATCAGGAAGGTGCTGCCGATGAACACCGGGATCATCTGGAGCAGCCGCCGGATCACATAGCGTCCCATGGAGCCTCCCGAGAAGGCGGGCGGAGGCCGCGCCGGGGGTGCCCGGTGCGGCCTCCGGCCGGCGTCACTTGACCTTGATCTCGTTGTAGACCGGGACGCTGAACGGGTTGAGGAGCACGTTGCTGAGCTTGCTGGAGTAGCCGGCGCTGCCGTTCTGGTACCACAGCGGGATCGCCGGCATGTCCTTGGCCAGCACCTTCTCCGCGTCCTGGAACTTGCCGACGGCGGCGGAGCTGTCCGACTCGGCGTTGGCCTGGTTGACCAGGTTGTCGAAGGCCGCGCTGCTGTAGTGCGAGTCGTTGGAGGAGGCGTTGGTGTAGTACTGCGGCTGCAGGAAGTCCTGGATCAGCGGGTAGTCCATCTGCCAGCCGGCCCGGAACGGGTCGGTCATCTGCTTGTTGGTGATCTTGTTCCGGAAGTCGGCGAAGGTGCCGACCGGGGCGCCGACGCACGCCTTGTTGTTGCCCAGCGCGTTGTTGATGCTGTTGCAGACCGCGTCGATCCACTCCTTGTGGGAGCCGGTGTCGGCGTTGTACGTGATGGTGATCTTCCCGCCGGGCAGGCCGCCGCCCTGCTGGATGAGCTGCTTGGCCTTGGTCGGGTTGTAGGTGCACGCGTCGCCGCAGACCCCCGCCTGGTAGCCGCCGGCCGCGCCGAGCACCGGGGAGGTCCAGTCGGTGGCGGGGGTGCGGGTCTTCTGGAAGATCTGCTGGGTGATCTGCTCGCGGTTGATCGCCATCGACAGGCCCTGCCGGACCAGCGCGGTCTTGGCCGGCTTCCACTTGGCGCTGTACAGCGGGAAGGCGATGGTCTGGATGATGCCGGCCGGCTCGTTGATGTAGCGGCTGCCGAGGTCGGACTTGACGTTCTTGAGCTGGTTGGCCGGGATGTCGTCGACCAGGTCGAGGTTGCCGGCCTGCAGGTCGGTGTACGCGGTGTTGTTGTCGGTGTAGACCCGCAGGTCCACGCCGTTGTTCTGGGCCGCGTCCGGACCCTTGTAGCCGTCCCACTTGCGCAGGCTCATCTGGCTGCCCTTGGTGTACGAGGAGATCTCGTACGGGCCGTTGCCGATCGGCTTCTTCAGCCAGGCGGCGTGGTCGGAGAAGAACGCCTTGGGCAGCGGGTAGAAGGCCGAGTAGCCGAGGGTCTCGGGCCACAGCGAGAACTTCTGATTGAGCTTGACCTTGAACTCCAGGTCGTTGACCTTCTGCAGGCCGGAGAGCTTGGTGGCGCTGGAGCTGGCGCCGGCGGCGTCCGGGTGGACCTTGTCGTAGCCGTCGATGTAGCTGAAGAAGGAGGCGTTGAGCTGCGCGTTCTTCAGCAGCGCGTCGTAGTTCCAGGCGTTGATGAAGGAGTCGGCGTTCACCGGCTCGCCGTTGCTGAACTTCCAGCCGGACTTCAGCTTGATGTCGAAGTTCTGCGAGTCGCTGCTGGTGATCGAGTCGGCGATCATGTTCTCGGCCTTGGCGGTCTTCGGGTCGTACTTCTTCAGACCCCGGAAGATCATGTCGAGGACCTTGCCGCCCTGCACCTCGTTGGTGTTCGCCGGCTCCAGCGGGTTCTGCGGGTCGCCCCAGGAGGCGCGGACGATGCCGCCGCCGCTGCCGCCGCCGCTCCCGCTGTCAGTGCCGCCGCCGCAGGCCGTAGCCGTCAGGGCGACCGCCGTCACGCCGACGGCCCACTTCACGCGCGTGGCTCCGCGCATCGGGTGCCTCCTCAAGGGTAACAAATGCCACTTTGCACCCATGACACATCAAGGAGGACTAATACGCACTTATTCAGACCCGTGTCGCGACACCCAATGCGTTGGCCACAGTGTCACGACACGGCGTCGTCATCCCGCGCCGCGGCGTCACGCCGCCGGAACCACCTGCTTCTCCTCGGCGAAGTGGCACGCCGACTCGTGCGCGGCGGGCGTCGGCCGCCCAGCGAACACCTCGGGCACCGCCAGCAGCGGCTCCTCGCTCGCGCAGCGTTCCTGGGCCTTCCAGCAGCGGGTGCGGAAGCGGCAGCCGGACGGCGGGTTGGCCGGGGAGGGCACGTCGCCGGCCAGGATGATGCGCTCCCGGTGCTCGCGGGCCTCGGGGTCGGGGACCGGCACGGCCGACAGCAGCGCCTGGGTGTACGGGTGGGTGGGGTGCTCGTAGATCTCCTCGTCGGTGCCGATCTCGGCCATCCGCCCGAGGTACATCACCCCGACCCGGTCGGAGATGTGCCGCACGATCGACAGGTCGTGCGCGATGAAGAGGTAGGACAGCCCGAACTCGTCCTGGAGCTTCTCCATCAGGTTGACCACCTGCGCCTGCACGGAGACGTCCAGCGCCGAGACCGGCTCGTCGCAGATGATCACCTCGGGGTTGAGCGCGAGGCCGCGGGCGATGCCGATGCGCTGGCGCTGGCCGCCGGAGAACTGGTGCGGGTAGCGGTTGATGTACTCGGGGTTGAGGCCGACGACGTCCAGCAGCTCCTGCACCCGCTTGCGGCGGTCCCCCTTGGGCGCGACCTCGGGGTGGATGTCGAACGGCTCGCCGATGATGTCGCCGACCGTCATCCGCGGGTTGAGCGAGGTGTACGGGTCCTGGAACACCATCTGGATGTTGCGCCGCACCGCCTTGAGCGCGCGGCCCGACAGCCGGGTGATGTCCTCGCCCTTGTAGAAGACCTCGCCGGCCGTGGCCTGCTCCAGGTTCATCAGCAGCTTGGCGACGGTGGACTTGCCGCAGCCGGACTCACCGACGATGCCGAGCGTCTCGCCCCGGTAGAGGTCGAAGGAGATCCCGTCGACCGCCTTGACCGCGCCCACCTGCTTCTTGAACACGATCCCCCGGGTCAGCGGGAAGTGCTTGACCAGGTTCCGCACCTGGAGGATCGGCTCCTGCGTCGGGTCACTCACCGAGGGTCTCCTTCCAGAAGTGGCAGGCGCTGCCGCGGCCCTCGCCGACCCGTTGCAGGGCCGGCACCTCGGTGCGGCAGACGTCCCGCGCCACCGGACAGCGCGGGTTGAAGGCGCAGCCGGAGGGGATGTGCAGCAGGTTGGGCGGCAGCCCCTTGATCGCGTACAGCTCCTGCCCCTTGCGGTCCAGCCGCGGGATCGACTGGAGCAGGCCCTTGGTGTACGGGTGCGCCGGCGAGCGGTAGATCTGGTGCACCGGCGCGGTCTCCACGATCCGCCCCGCGTACATCACCGCGATCTTGTCGGCGACGTCGGCGACCACGCCGAGGTCGTGGGTGATCAGGATCAGGCCCATCGTGGACTCGCGCTGCAGTTCCGCCAGCAGGTCCATGACCTGGGCCTGCACGGTGACGTCCAGCGCGGTGGTCGGCTCGTCGGCGATGATCAGGTCCGGCTCCAGGGCCAGCGCCATCGCGATCATGATGCGCTGGCGCATGCCGCCGGAGAACTGGTGCGGGTAGTCGTTCACCCGCTCCCTGGCCGCGGGGATGCGCACCCGGTCCATCAGCTCGATGGAGCGGGCCTTGGCCTGCTTGCGGGACAGCCCCTCGTGCACCCGGAACATCTCGCCGAGCTGGTAGCCCACCGACAGCACCGGGTTGAGCGAGGACAGCGCGTCCTGGAAGATCATCGCGATCTTCCGGCCGCGGATCTTGCGGCGCTCCTCGGCGGACATCTTCAGCATGTCCCGGCCCTGGAAGAGGATCTCGCCGTGCGGGATGCGCCCCGGCGGCATGTCCAGGATGCCCATCACCGCCTGCGCGGTCACGGACTTGCCGGAGCCGGACTCGCCGAGCACCGCGAGCGTCTCGCCGGCGTTCACCGAGTAGCTGACGCCGTTGACGGCCTTGGCGACGCCGTCGCGGGTGTGGAACTCCACGTGCAGGTCGCGCACGTCCAGCAGCGGTGCGGTGCCGGCCGCGGGCGCGGCGGCGCCCGGAGTCTCGTCGATGACAGTCAACGTACGCCTCCCTAGCGCAGCTTGGGGTCGAGGGCGTCGCGGACCGCGTCGCCGAGCATGATGAACGCCAGCACCGTGATGCTCAGCGCGCAGGCCGGCCACAGCAGCATGTGCGGCGCGTTGTTGATCTGCTCGGAGGCGGCGGAGATGTCGATGCCCCAGGAGACCGCCGGCGGCTTCAGGCCGACGCCCAGGTAGGACAGCGTCGCCTCCAGCGAGATGTACGTGCCCAGCGCGATGGTGGAGACCACGATCACCGGGGCCAGCGCGTTGGGCGCGATGTGCCGCAGCAGCATCCGGGTGTTGCTCGCGCCGAGCGCGCGGGCGGCCTGGACGTAGTCCTGCTGTTTGGCGGTGACCACCGCGCCGCGGGCGATGCGGGCCACCTGCGGCCAGCCCAGCAGGATCATGAACGCCGACACGGTGGTGACCGAGCCGCCCTTGACCACGGACAGGAAGACGACGCCGCCGAGCAGGATCGGGATGCCGAAGAAGATGTTGCCGAGCATCGAGATCAGGGTGTCCCAGATGCCGCCGAGGAAGCCGGCCAGGCCGCCGAAGACCGACCCGAGCAGCGCCACCCCGAGGGTGGAGAAGATGCCGACCGACACCGACGCGCGGGCGCCGTACACCGTGCGGGTGTAGACGTCGCAGCCCTGGGTGTCGAAGCCGAACGGGTGCCCGGCCCGCGGTCCCAGCTGGGAGTTGGACAGGTTGCACGCCAGCGGGTCCTGGGTGGCGATCGAGCCGGGCCAGATCGCGATGACCACCAGGAAGAGAATCAGCAGCGCGGATATGTAAAACACCGGCTTGCGGCGCAGGTCGTGCCAGGCGTCGTTCCACAGGCTGCGGGACTTCTCGGCGGTCTCCGGCAGCGCGGGGGCCGCGGCGGGCTGGGCGGCCACGGGAGTCTGCGTGGTCTCAGGCATACCGGATCCTCGGGTCCAGGACTGCGTAGAGCAGGTCGACGAGCAGGTTGGCGACGAGGAAGATCAGCACCAGGATGGTGACGAAGCCGACCACGGTCGGCGGGTTCTGCCGCAGGATGCCCTGGTAGAGCTGGTAGCCGACGCCGTGGATGTTGAAGATCCGCTCGGTGACGACCGCGCCGGCCATCAGGCCGCCGATGTCGGTGCCGAGGAAGGTCACCACGGGTATCAGCGAGTTGCGCAGCAGGTGCACGGTGACCACGCGGCGGCGCGGCAGGCCCTTGGCGACGGCGGTGCGCAGGTAGTCCGCGCGGCCGTTCTCGGCCACCGAGGTGCGGGTCAGCCGGGCCACGTAGGCCAGCGACACGCCCGCCAGCACCAGGCCGGGCATGACCAGGTCGCCGATCGGCGCGCCCTCGGCGACCGTCGGGTGCGCCAGGCCCCACTTGACGCCGACGAAGTAGCGCAGCAGGTAGCCGGTGACGAAGGTGGGGATCGAGACCACCAGCAGGGTCAGCGCGAGCACGCCGCTGTCGGCCAGCCGGCCCCGGCGCAGCCCGGCGAGCAGGCCCAGCGCGATGCCGATGACCGCCTCGAAGACGAACGCCACCAGGGTCAGCCGGATGGTCACCGGGAAGGCGGTGCCCATGACCTCGGTGACCGGCTGGCCGTTGGCCGCGGTGCCGAAGTCGCCGGTGAAGATCTGGCCCATGTAGTGGACGTACTGGGCCGGCAGCGAGTGGTCCAGGTACATCGCGTGCCGGATCGCGGCCGCGGTCGCCGGGTCCGGCGCGCGGTCGCCGAACATCGCGGCCACCGGGTCGCCCAGCGCGTACACCATGATGAAGATCAGAAAGGTGGTGCCGACGAAGACCGGCACCATCTGGAGCAGTCGTCGGATGACGTAGCGCCCCATGTGCCCTCCAGGGATCGGGCAGACGCCGGCCGGGGCCCGTGGTCGGGCCCCGGCCGGGGCGTCCGTCAGCCGTTGTTGACGGTGATGTCCGTGAAGACGGGGTAGCTGAACGCGTTCTCCGTCACGTGGGAGACCCGGGAGGACCAGCCGGCCTCGCCGTTCTGGTACCAGAGCGGGATCACGGGCATGTCCTTGAAGAGCAGCTTCTCGGCCTGCTGGTAGGTCTGCACGGCCTTGGCGGTGTCGGGCTCCGCGTTGGCCTGCTTGATCAGCGCGTCGAACTGCGGGTTGCTGTACTTCGAGTCGTTCGAGCTGCCGCCGGTCGCGTACAGCGGCGTCAGGAAGTCGTCGATCAGCGGGTAGTCCATCTGCCAGCCGGAGCGGAACGGCTGCTTCATCTCACCCTTGGTGATCTGGTTGCGGAAGTCCGCGAAGGTGCCGGTGGGGGCGCCGACGCACGCCTTGTTGTCGCCCAGCACGTTGTTGATGCTGTTGCAGACCGCGTCCACCCACTGCTTGTGGGAGCCGGAGTCGGCGTTGTAGCCGATGGTCATGTGACCGCCGGGGATGCCGCCGCCCTGCTGGATGAGCGCCTTGGCCTTGGCCGGGTCGTACGTGGTGGCCTCGCCGGCCAGGTTCGCGCTGTAGCCGCCGGCCGCGCCGAGCACCGGGGAGGTGAGGTCGCCGGCCGGGGTGCGGGTGCCCTGGAAGATCTTCTGGGTGATGGTCTTGCGGTCGATCGCCATCGACAGGCCGAGCCGGACCTTGTCCATGCCGGGGGCGTTCCACGCCTTCTGGTTCAGCGGGAAGGAGATGGTCTGGATGATGCCGGCCGGCTGGTTGAGGTAGCGGCCGTTCAGGTCCGTCTTGGCGTGGCTGAGGTCCTCGGCCGGGATGTCGTCCAGCACGTCGAGGTTGCCGGCCTGCAGGTCCGCGTAGGCGGTGCTGCTGTCGGTGTAGACCTTGAGCAGCACGCCCTTGTTCTTGGGCTTGCTCGGGCCGGTGTAGTACGGGTTGGGGACCAGCTTCATGCTGCTGCCCTTGGTGTACGACACGACCTTGTACGGGCCGTCGCCGACCGGCTTGTTCAGGTAGCCCGCGTGGTCGGTGAAGAACGACTTGGGCAGCGGCGCGAACGCCTTGTAGCCCAGCCGGTCCGGCCAGGTGGAGAACTTCTGGTTCAGCTTGACCGTGAAGGTGTGGTCGTCGACGACCTTCAGCCCGGACAGCGTCTTGGCGGTGGGCGCGGTGCCCTCCTTCTCCGGGTGCACGGCGTCGTAGCCGTCGATGTCCGCGAAGAAGTAGGAGTTTAGCTGCTTGTTGGTGACCAGCGCACCGTAGTTCCAGGCGTCCACGAAGGACGAGGCGGTGACCGGGGTGCCGTCGGAGAACTTCAGGTTCGGCTTGATCTTGATGGTGAAGTTCTGCTGGTCGGTGGTGGTGATGGAGTCCGCGGCCTCCAGGTTGGCCTTGCCCGTCCGCGGGTCGTACTCCTTGAGGTTCATGAAGATCATGTCCAGGACCTTGCCGCCCTGCACCTCGTTGGTGTTCGCCGGCTCGAGCGGGTTCTGGGGGTCGCCCCACCACGCGCGGACGATGCCGTCGTTCGAACCGCCGGCCTTGGTGTCCGAGCTCTCGCCGGAACCGCAGGCGGTCGCTGCGAGGGCGACGACCGCCGCCCCCACGACCCACTTGGCGCTCTTGGCACCACGCATGGGTTGCCTCCTCAGGAGTCACTGTCGGTACGTGAAAGGAAGACCGGCAGCGTGCTGACACCCCTGACAGCGACCGCGGTCCTCCGGCTCGTGAGTCGGCGGCCTCCGGTGGAGGGCCAGACCCATTGACCCGAGCTCAACTCCACCCATAATCCGACACGGTGGGAGGCGGTCAGAACCGCTCTGATCTCGGCAAGGTCACGATGGGTCATGATCCGGCGTCCGGAATCCGGACATTCCGCAACGTACGCAGACACGTTCGCACGGTGCGTTGTGAGATACCTGACACCGGTTTCCGGTGTAAGACGTCCGCTATCCGGACGTGCGTGAGCACGCAGGGGCGCGGGGAACTGCGCCGGGAGCCCCCGCAAAACGCACATGACGTGCGGGGATGGAGCGCTCACCATGGATTCTATGGTTGGTGCGTACTGCGGCTGCGGGAAGTGCATGCTGGGCGTGCGCCGCCTGAGTCGGAAGTCGGATGCCACCTCGTCGCCGGAGCGGCAGGAGCAGCAGGTCTTGTCGGCGGTGTCCGCGATCGGTGGGCATGTGATCGCGTGGGCGGACGACTGGGAAATCTCGGGGGCGACCGACCCGCGGACTCGGCCTGCTCTGGGGCCATGGCTGCGGGACGAGATGGGGCCGTATTCGGGGATCGCCGGGGCGGCGGTCGACCGTATCGGGCGCAACCAGCGGGACGTGTTGAACACCGCGTACGCGATCCACGAGTCGGGGCGGCTGCTGGTCACGTTTGGGCACGACGGGCCGTGGGACCTGGACGACCCGATGGACGAGATGCGGTTGTCCATGGAGTCGTTCGGGGCGCAGATGGAGCTTCGGTCGATCCAGAAGCGGAACCGGGACGACACGGTACGTGCGCGGGCGGCGGGTGAGCCCAAGCAGAAGAACAGTTATGGGTACCGGTTCGTGCGGCTGTTCCCGACCGCAAAGGTCGATCATGTCGAGATCGACCCGGTTGCGGCGGAGGTGATCCGCAACGTGGCGAAGAGGATTCTCACCGACCGCACGGGGAAGATCACCGTGCACACCGAGGCCGCCCGGCTCAACCGCGAGGGGGTGTTGTCGCCCAGTGACCACCGTGCGGTGATGTACGGGCGCGCGCCGCGCGGGGTGAAGTGGGACCGCCGCACGCTGCGGGACATCCTGATCAGCGAGGCAGCGTTGGGCTACCTGATCCACGGTGGCCGGGCGGTGCTGGGCAGGGACGGGCACCCGGTGAGGCTCGCCGATGGGCTGTGGGACCGCACCACCCGCAGCGCGCTGATCACCGCCACGGCCCCGAAGGAGACCGGTACGCAGCAGCGTGCGCCCAAGGGGGAGCGTCTGCTGTCGGCGGTGATGGTGTGCGGTGTGTGCGGACAGCGGGCGTATGTCGGCAACAAGCGCGGTGAGCACACGTACCGGTGCATCGGACGCATGTCCGGGTGGGCGGAGTCGGCGGACTGCAAGCCCGCGCCGCAGGTCACCGGAAGCGTCGCGGACGCCACCGTCACCGGGTGGTTCCTGGACCGCTACGGCAGTGGCCAGGTCATGCGGCGCGAGTTCGACCCCGGCACCGGCCACGCCCAGCGCATCGCCGAGTTGGAAGCCGACCGGGCCAGGCTGCGCGACGACCGCCGGGCGGGACTGTACGACGCGCCCGACGACACCGAGTGGTTCCGCGTCGAGTACGCACGGATGGGCCGGGAGATCGCCGATCTTCGGTCCCTGCCGGACCGTCCCTCCGGGATGCGCATGATCCCGACCGGCCAGACCATCGCCGACCAGTGGGAGCAGGCGCACGACGACGCCGCGCGACGCGAGATCCTCACCTCCTACGGCGTGCGGGTGCTGATCTACCCCCGGGGGGCCGCAGAGCGCTTCGTCATCACGGCGCAGGACCTCCTGAACCTGGCCGCGTAACCCGACCGGGCGCACGCGAGCCCCGCCGGATCACGCGGCGGGGTTTGCGTGCGTTGGTCTGCCTGGACGCCTCCGCAGGCGCAGCTCAGGGACCAGGTGCCGGACGTGCAGGCCGGTCAGGGTCGTCACGTTCACGTCCCGGATCACCAGGTCCGCCGGGCCCCGCCCGCCCACCCCCGGTCGCCCCTGCCCGTCGCGGGTCAGCTCGTCGAGGGTCCACGGCCGGGCGGTGAAGGAGAACACGCCCAGTGTGGGGCGGTCGCGCAGGTGGAATCGCAGGCATGCCGTGTCCGTGTCGAGGATCGCCACGCGTACGGCCGTCGCGCCGGTCTGCACGTCCAGGAACCCTCCGTCCGTGACCGTGATCGTTCCCCCTGCGAGGGCGCGAACTGCGTTGGCGATCGCCTCGTCGGTCGTGGTGACACGCCACGTGGCGAGGGCTGTAGTCCGTCCGTGGTCGGTACGCGTGTAGTGGAAGCTGCCGACGGTCGGTTCAGCCATCGGGCCACCCGGAGGCGGACATGGCGCGGCGCAGCGTGCGGAGTTCGGCCAGGTCTTCGGCGATGCCCGCGGCGACGGCGGCTTCGCCGGCCGTGTGCCCCGAACCGACGTATCGCCAGGCCGCCTCCACCACGAGGGTCGGCCCCTGCGCCAGCGGCTGACCCGCGCGGTGTGCGGTGCGGGCGGCCCGCAGCGCGCGATAGGTGGTGGAGTAGCGGCGTGACTTGGTCAGGCAGTGACCGCGGTAGCCGAGGGTGTGTGCCCAGGCCCGCAGCCGCAGGTGTGCCAGCTGCGGCAGGTCGCCGAGCCGCCAGCAAACCGCCATGAGGGTACGCAGGTGCGGGCTGACGGCCGCGTACGTGATCTGCGCGCGGCTGGTGATCCGGTGGTCGAGGGCGCCGGAGTCGCCGACGCTCTTGGAGGTGTACTTGGCGACGTACGCGGCGACCGCATCATCGGTGACCGCCGGGCCGTCGCCAAAAGCCCGAACCGGCCGGACGTCGAGTTGCACACCCCAGCCGAAGGCGTATTCGCCGAGAGCCGCGGACGCGTCGAGGGTGACGCGGGCAGCAGAAGCGGCAGCACGTACGGCGTCCGCCAAAAGGTCGGCAGTGCCCCAAGAGGGCGGGGGCGTGCCGGGACCCGCGGGGCCGTCCAGGCGAACCACCGCGTGGAAGTGGACCGCTCCGCGCCGCTGGTACTCGGTGACCTTGGCGAAGGCCAGGCGGGCGTGCCGGGCGAAGTGCGTCTGAGTGATCCCGGCGGCGGTGGCGAGGTGCCGGCGGATCGCACGGCAGGTGCGGTTCCACAGCTCCCCGGCGTGGGCGTGCCAGAGCACGTGCGCCGTGTAGTCGTAGCAGGCCTGGCAGAGCGGCTGACCGACCGCCGGATCGTCGTCCGGGTGAGTTCGACCGCAACCGAGCGCCCGGCCGTGCGGGCAGGTCTCGCCGTCGCGGCGGGGGCGGCACCGGTCGGGTCCGGCCCGGTGCACGGGCCCGAAGGACGGAGCGGTCAGCGTGACGAACAGCCGCGGGTGATCGGCGACGGCTTCGGGTGTGCCTTTGCCGCCGGACAGCCCGGCCCGTACCAAGTGGAAGGTGTCGCCCGCGTGTTCGCGGGAGCACGGTCCGCAGCGCGATGCGCGGCGGTTGCGGCACCGCACGGCCAGGCGTCCGCCCGGTTCGCTCGCGGTGTCGTAGTGGCGCAGGACCGAGCCGGTAGCCCGATCGTAGGTGGTGGTGTGCCCGGCCAGGTAGACCGGTCGAGCGCATCCGCCGGTCGCCCTGACCTGGTCGACCCAGCGCGGGTATCCCGGTTCGGAGGCGAGGCGGATCAGGTCGCGGTCGAGGTCCGACAGGCGGCGCGTGCGCTCCGCCGTTTGCGCAACGTAGCGCCGCGCCCCCGTGGTGCCGTCGAGGGCAGCGGTCATGAGGCGGTGACCTTTCGCGGCGGGCAGCCGATCGAGCCGCCCGGATGCGGGCAGAGACCGAGGTGCGGAAAGTCACGGGTACGCCTCCGTTCAGGGGATATGCGATGGGTCGGCGGTAGGTCTGGGATGTGTCGGGGTCGGCCCGATGTGCTCAGCGGCGACGCTTACGGCGCGAGCGGGGATTGCGCCGACGACGACTGCGACGGCAGTAGCGGCACCGCAACAGGCGGCCGCCACGGCCGCGTTCGCGGGGCCGAAGGCACTGTGGGCAACGTGGTTCGTCCGATCCGGACATGCGGGGTGCCTCCCTCTGGCACGAGGGGAGTCAGAGGCGTCCGGTGATGGACTGGACGATGACCAGGACGAGGTACATCGCCGGGGTCAGGGCCACGTAGAACCCGAACAGGAAGATCAACGCGGCCTGCCACCAAGGCACTTCACGTGACCGCACGATCATGATCGTGACGATTGCCAGCACGACCACCAGCGACAGCGAGCCGCCTGCGGTGCTCACGCCGCCTCCCGCACGTGATGTATCGCCTGCACCAGCCGGGGCAGCCCGGGAGTCCGCTTGGCGAAGGTGCCGGCCGTGTGCCGTGCCTGCTCCGCTGTGGTGTGGGTCGAGCGGGCCCGCATCCACACACCGCCAACGGTCGTGACGGCAACGCCCTGTTCGTCCTCCCCGATCGACTGCGCGACCGCGACGGCATCCGGCGACAGGTCACCGAGCACCATCAACGCTGTCTGTTCGTCGTTGACCCGATGGCAGATCCGACCGCCGAGCTGCGCGCGCAGCGCGGTCACGCCCGGCCCCAGTTCCGAGCCGACCCGCTGACCTGCGACGACCAGATGCAGCCCCAGGGCCGCGCCGAGCTGGCCGAGCCGGAGCATCGCCGTCGAACAGGCCGAGGACAACTGCTTGTCCTCGCGGGACCCGTCCGACAAATACAGCTCCGCGACCTCATCGACCAGGACCACGAGCGGCACCGGCCGTACTCCGTCGCCCAGTTCCCAGATGGAACGGGCACCCACCGCCCGGCAGGTGTCCATCCGCACTTCGATCTCATCGACCAGCGCCCGGAGCAGGGCCGCAGCCTCCCGGCGGTCGCGGGCCAGAGCCGACAACCGCGGCTCGAACAAGGACAGTTCCATGCCGCCCTTGCAGTCCACACCCACCAGCGCGACCGCCTGCGGAGCCAGCGCGAACACCAACGACGCGATCAGAGTGGACTTCCCCGAACGCGTCGCTCCGACCACGAGCCAGTGCGGCACCATCCGGAAGTCCATCACCCACGGGCCGCCGTCCTCGGTACGGCCCACGACCGCCGTGAGCAACCGCGGCGGACCCGGCACCTGCGAACCACCGTCCCCGGTCAGCGGATCACGCGCCGTCATCGTCGCCAGCACCCACCCACGACGCGGAGAGACGACCCGCACCGCGTGCGCCTGCCAGGCGTGCGCCATCGCGTCGGCCGCCGCGAGATACTGCGCGGGCGTCTGACCGGGCTCCATCTGCACCCGCACCTTCAGACCGGTCGGCGTCGGGCGCGGAATGCCCAGCCGCGGCACGGTCGGCCGCAACTCCGCCCCGGAAACCAGAAGATCACCGCCGAGCACAACACTCTTGGACCGCTTCATCACCGCCAGGCCGGTCTCCACGCACAACCGACGCCAGGTGTAGAACATCCGGACCACCGTCGCCGGGAACCCGAACAGGTACCAGCGCACCGGCCCATCACTGAGCCGCCGGACCCACGCCGAACCCGGGTAGTTCCACGACGGCTGGACGACGACCAGCACGGCCACACCGCCCAGGCACAACCAGAAGACCAGGTTCCACGGCATCACCGCTCACCCCGGCCGTCCTCGCCCGACAACTCCGCCAGCAGGGCCCGCGCACGCATCGCCGCCGTCTGCCCGTGCCGGATCACCAGCCGCAGCATGGTCGCGGTGACCTCCCGGTCCCCGACCGTCTCCATCAGCAGCCGCGCCCCGGTCAGCGCGTCCAGATCACGACCGAGCCGCTGCGCCAGGATGTGCGCCTCCACCGGCATGCGCGCCCCGCTCCCCGGCGCACGGCGACCCGACAGATCCCGCCATTCCTCCGCCATCACCCCTCACCCCCCGGCGCGGGCTTCCCCTTGGCCGCCGAGGCTGCACCGGCCGAGGAACCGGCTACCGGGCCCGCAGCCGGAGTGATCGCCGCAGCCCGAAAGGACGTGCCGCTCCTGCCGCCCATCTGCCACTGGATGGCTGTCAGCCCGAGAATCGTCACGGGCATCCCCTCGGCGATGCCCTGCGGCTGACCAGGGACACTCACCTCGATCGTCTCCGCCCGGCGTCCTTCCACCTGCCGGACCACAACGCCGACGCTGTACATCGGCGTCCCGTCCCGATCCGTCCGCACCTGCCCCGTCTCCGTGTTCATCCGCGGCTCAGGACCGACCACGCACATGATCAGTCCGAGCCGCGACGTGTCCACCGGGATGTTCTGCACGGCCCCACGTCCTCTCTCCACACCGAACGAGAGCACCGAACCAACGTCCGGTTATCACTCATTCTGATGAGACACGAGTATCACGCAGCTTGACCCGGCGACGCCAGCACTTATCCTGTCGAGTGCGCGGGAGACGTGCTTATAACACGACCCGCCGACAACCGGGCCAGCGGAAGGGCAGCCATGGCGGACGACATCATTCGCCCCACCCCCATGTACCGGCAGGTCGCCGAACGACTCGCCGACGAGATCGCACAAGGCGTCTACGCACCCGGCAAAGTCCTGCCCAGTGAGACCCAACTCATGGAGCGGTACGGCGTCTCCCGGCCCACCGTCCGCGCCGCCGTCGCCGAACTACGCAACCTGGGGCTGGTGGAGAGCCAGCACGGCAAGGGCAGCTTCGTACGCCGCAGGACCGAGCCCACGGCCACCATCGACCAGTCGATCACCCGCGCCGGCAGGAAGTACCACGCCCACGAGCGCCAGTTCACCGAGGTCGAGGACTGCCAGATCACCCGCACCCACACCGCCGGCACCGAAGCCGTGCTGCTGCAAAGGGAAGACGCCGCGGCCTTCACCGTCGAACGCCTGCTACTCGACCCCGGCACCGGGCTGCGCGTCACCCACCGCACCGTGATCCCCTTCGATGTCGCCGACGAGATCCCGGAACTGGCCGAACACCCCGACACCCACCCCGCCGACATCTACGCCCTGCTCACGGCCGCAGGCCACACCATCACGTGGGCCGACGACATCAGCGCTCGCCCTGCCAAACCCGACGAGCGCACCACCCTGCGGGCGACGGACCCCGCCATCCTCCTGGTGGTCCACCGCGTCACCGTCGACAGCAACGGCCATCCGCTGATCCTCGAAGTCTTCGCCACCAGCGCCGACCAAGCCCGGTTCGCCTACCCCCACAGCGCCGGACGAGCCCCCGCACGCAGGAGCGACTGAGCGGCCACGCGGTCTGAAATTTCTTCACTTCCTCAAGGGCTCGCCGGGCGCGCCAAGCGGTCCGGGCGCCCGGCCGGGCTGCGGCCTGGCGGCCGGTCCCGGCCGGGCGCCCGGACCGCTTGACCGCTCACGACCACCCCGCACGACACCAAGCCCCCGCCGGGTCGCTCTCGGCGGGGGCTTGGGCGCTCAGGGAGTCAACGGGTGCAGGTTTCGGCGTGCTGGCGAGCCCGGAACTTCGCGGGTGTCACACCGGGCGCGAACTCGTTCAAGCGGCAGCCGGAGCACGTCACCCACTGGTGACCGCGGTCGTCTTCCTCGACCCGTACCTTTCCGCGCCCACGTGTCCGCAGGGTCGGGCCAACCGTCTTGCGCTTCATACCCCGAGACCTTTCCTCACGCGAGGCCACACCGGTAAGCCAGGATCGAGCCGAGGTCTGCCAGTCTCGACGCCAGCGCCGCACCAACGGCGAGCGCTCATAAGCCTGCTGCGACTTCTCGACTCCCGCCTCCCAGATCGCATATCTGCGGGAAGGAGTCGACATCGAGGTGCTGCAATACATTGATCATGCCGCGGACCAGCTTGAGGTTCGCGACCATGCGCACCGTTCCCGCACCAGCAGGACCGGTACCTGCTTCGGCTTGGATCGCCTGGGCGGGAACTCCCATGCTCACCAGAGTGTCTCGCAACTCCGCGGCTAGTTCGCGTGCTTGTTTCCAGTCCCCGAGGTAATCCACATCGGGCGACCAGTCGAGTTCGCTCAACTCCCGATCCCAGGGGCTCGGGTGTTCTTCGTCGTCATCGTGCATGGAACATGCACCCTCCGCCGCTTGGCACGTGCCAAGGACACTTCCGCTAGATAAGGGACCGTCGACAGTAGCACAGAATGACGAACTGCCTACCGTATGAGATAACGTCAGGTAATCACATGCGCTGACGCCCCAGACACGGACGCGGCCCTCCCAATCAACAGGAGGGCCGCGCGGTGTTCACCTTGCCTTTCCTACCGCCAAGCCGTGCACGGCCACGACTTGTAGGAGCGGCACTCCGGTCCATACAGGTAGCCCTTCCAGACCCAGCCGGCCGATCCCGCCCGCAGACCCCCGTGGCTGCGCTTGGTCAGCCGCACGTGCATCCAATGCCCCGACCACCCGAGCACCTGCACCCGGTCGCCGCGGTACAACTGCCCCCGCACGTAGCCGCGGAAGTTGGACTTCGTGCGGAACCGCAGCCCGTTGACGCGCGGTGACGAATACTGCACCCGCGTCGGAGACTTGTCCGCCACCCCGTACGACGGAGCACGCGCCACGCGCGGCACAGCGACAGGTGCACGACTCCCCACTTCGGGCAGCCCCGAGGCCGACGCCGCCTGCACACTCAACAAGGCCACAACCGCAAGCACCACGGCCAGCACGAGCGCGCGCAGTCCGTCCCGCGAACGCGAACCCACCATCTTGATCGTCCCTTCGCTCGGCGCACGACGAGGCAACCACTCACTAGGTCGCGACTCATCCTGATAAGCATTGAGCATGGAATGACACGTCGGCGGCCGTCAACGGCTTATCGCCTGGTGCGGGCGAGTCTCCCGACAGCGCACCCCCGGTCGGAAAGGGTCAGCCGGTCGGGTCGTCGGTGCGGTGCCGGGTGGCCCAGTCCTCGCGGGCGGCGGTGAGTTCGGGGGCGACGGAGTCGGTCAGGTGGTCGGCCAGGGCCCGTAACCGCCGGCCGAGGTCGGCGACGCCCGCCGGGTCCAGATCGGTGATCCACCAGTCGTCCACGACCTGGACGTTGACCACCGGCAGCTCCGGATCACCGTCCTCGCCGAACGGCCGGCAGTCGATGGTGACGACGAACACGCCCGCGTCCACCGCCGGGTCCACGCCCTGGGTCACCGGGACGATCAGACCACCCCGGTTGGCCTGATGCCCGATGGCAGCCAGTTCCAGGTGCAGCCGCTCCGGGCGCACGCCGCTCCTGCTCGGGTCGTCCTCCGCCCACCACGGCAGATAGCCGCGCACGACCTCACCGTTGGTGGTCGACACGGCCCACGTACGGGCCGCCCGCGCGCCCGGCCCGCATCCGCGCCCGCTGTCCTCCGAGGACTTCACGAACGCACCTCACTCTGATCCCCGGCGCAAACCGCCCAGACCACCTTGCCGGGCCCGTCCCGGTCCGCGACTCCCCATGCCCCGCGGGTCAGTGCGTCCACCAGGCCCAGACCGCGCCCGGACTCCTCCTCCACCGACGCATCGCGGGGTTCGGGTTTGCCGTCCCCGGCGTCGTGCACCTCGATCCGCACCCCGTCCGCCAACCGCTCGAACCGCGTCGCGATCAGATTCCCGTACGGCGGATGCGCATGCGTGATCGCGTTCGTCACCAACTCCGAGACGACGACATCCGCGCTGTCCGCGACCGATGAGAGCCCCCACACGCCCAGGTGCTGTGCCAGCAACTTGCGTACCCTTCCGACGGATCGGGCAGCGGGCGGCCACAACTTCTGGACGACGGACGGACACTCCTCGCCGATCTCCGCCCTCTCGGCGGGGGTCTTCACTCCGACCCCGAATACATGAACGGATGACGGTTAGGCTCTTGCATGTCGACGCTCCTCGCAGGCGTTGGCCATGCCCCCGGGCCGGTCGCACGGTCGCGGGGGTTCTTGTCTGCCTGAACCAAAGCCGTGGAGTCTGCGTCTGGGCCACACTTGATGAGCAGAGCGCATCGACGTATGCGCGCTGCGCATACACGTGATGGGCCACCAGCGCCGATGGACCTACCGTCCGGGAGAGCAACACGCATGAATGTGCCGAGGCAGGCAATCCGCGAAGCATCACGCGGCGGCAACTACGGACGAGTGATCCAGCTCGCCCGCAAGGACTTACGACTCAGCCAACGGCAACTCGGTGAAGTGTGCGGCATAACCCAGTCCGCCATCTCTCGACTCGAAGCCCATACGACCGGCCCCTACAACATGAACACCCTGGCGAAAGCAGCCGCCTATCTGGGCATCCCACCCCACCTGGTCGGCCTCGCCGACTCAGCCGCGGCCGCAACCGCACGCACGGACGGGAAAGACCCAGTGGAACGCCGAGAATTCCTGGCCGGGGCAGCGGCTGCGGTGACCGCCCCCGCCCTTGCCTCCCTGCCCAACCGGCGACAACACGAGACGACCGGCCAAGCCGACACCCTGCGTGTCGCCACCACCGCCTTTCGCCGCATGGACGGCGCGACCCCCGCCCGTCAACTGTCCGATGTTGTACTCGCCCATCTCAAGCTCATCCAACACGTAGCCCGGGACACCGGTGACGAGGCTCAGCGCGAAGCCCTGGCCGCAGTCGGCAGTGAGGCCGCCAGCCTGGCCGGCTGGCTCAGCTGGGACATGGGCGACATGGGATCGGCGCGCACCTGGTACGGGTCAGCGATCAAAGCCGCGCATCGGTCGAGGAACAAGCTGTTGGCGGCGTACCAGATCGGTAGCCTCGCCCAGATGGAAGCCGAAACAGGCAACGGAGCGCAGGCACTCAGCCTCGCGGACTCCGCGAGAAGGCAGCTTGGTGCCAGCGCTCACGCGGTGACCGACGCCTGGTTGTGCACCGTCGAAGCTCTCGCGTACGCCGCAGTCGGCGACGAACGGGCATGCGACCACGCCCTCGTCCGGAGCGGCGCAGCGGTAACGCGGATCTCCCACGAACAACCCCCGCCGTGGCCGTGGGTGTTCAACTTCAACGAGGCCAAGGTCGCGGCCTGCCGCCTTGCCTGCGGCGCGCGATTGGGTATTCCCGGCTGGATCTTCACCCGAGGCGACGAGGCATCGGCAATCAGTGCGTCGTCCCACTCCAAGCAGCGCGCACTGCTCCAACTCGACATCGCATCCGGACACTTGGCGGCAGGGCGTCTCGAAGTCGGCTATGTTCTGGCCACCCAGGCCGTGGAGACCGGGCTGCGATACCGGTCCGGTCGGGTCGTGGAACGCGCGCGCGTATTCCGCCGCGCCTATTCCTCCCACACGCCGCCGAGGATCGTCCGGGACTTCGACGAGAAGTTGCACGGCGTCTACATGTGAAGGAGCACGGGAACGTGACGCGAGTCGGAATCACCGGGCACCGCGGCCTGCCGAACGAGGTCGAGGCGCGGGTGAAACAGGCGCTCCACGAGGTCGTCGCGAGCTACCCCGCAGCGGAACTCATCGGCGTGTCCTGCATCGCGGACGGGCCCGACACCTGGTTCGCGGAAGCCGTCCTCAGCCACGGAGGCAGCCTGGAGGTCGTCATCCCCGCCGAGGGGTACCGCGATTGCCTCCCGCAGTGGCACCACGCCGCGTACGACGACCTGCTGACCCGGTCCACACAGCGACACGCCACCGGGCTACGGGACTCCGACTCCCGTGCGCACATGGCCGGCAGCGAGATCCTCGTGGACCTCGCTGACGAGGTGATCGCCGTCTGGGACGGACAGCCCGCCCGCGGATACGGCGGCACCGCCGACGTCGTCCGCTACGCCCAGAAGCACTCCGTACCCGTCCGGGTCGTATGGCCCCAAGGAGCGGCCCGGGACTGAGCTGGCTCCCCAGGGCCCCGGCGGAACCTGCGAACTGACAGACCGGGGCCGCCCTCTCTCTGACGGTACGGGCTCCGCCAGGCCCTCAAGAGCGCCTACGGCGTCGCTACGCGATGAGCAAGCTCACTCTTGACCGCCTGCCGGACCCCTGGTGCTGGCTGGCTATCGGGCGGCCCCTCCCTCGTGACGCCCGGCCGAAGCAGCGCGCCGCATCACCTCCTCCGAGGCGCGCATGAGCCTGTTTGTGCAGGTCAGAAGGCGCGTACCTCTATCGGGCGACCTCTGCGGACGGTACAATGGTGCGCATAGAGGGGACTCCTCGCGAGCAACCCACCACCGGGCGGGTGGTCCGGAGCGAACCGATCAGCCCCTCCGGGCCGGTGACGACCTGCGGCCCGCTGGGGGCACCTCCCATGCGAAGCTCTGGGGGAGGGTTACTCGCGCAGTTCCCCGCGCCCCTAAAAGTGCACGCTACGCGTGCTTCGCGCGTGCGGCCGCGCGGCCGCGCTCCTTCTGGTCGAGGACGACCTTCCGGATGCGCACGGTCTCCGGAGTGACCTCGATGCACTCGTCGTCCCGGCAGAACTCCAGCGACTGCTCCAGAGAGAGCTTGCGCGGCGGCACGATCGACTCGGTCACGTCCGCGGTCGAGGACCGCATGTTGGTGAGCTTCTTCTCCTTGGTGATGTTCACGTCCATGTCGTCCGAGCGCGAGTTCTCGCCGACGATCATGCCCTCGTAGACCTCGGTGCCCGGGTCGACGAACAGCACGCCGCGCTCCTGCAGGTTGGTCATCGCGAACGCGGTCACCGCGCCGGACCGGTCGGCGACCAGCGAACCGTTGTTGCGGGTGCGCAGCTCGCCGAACCACGGCTCGTGGCCCTCGAAGATGGAGTGCGCGATGCCGGTGCCGCGGGTCTGGGTGAGGAACTCGGTGCGGAAGCCGATCAGGCCGCGGGACGGCACGATCCACTCCATCCGGATCCAGCCCGAGCCGTGGTTGGTCATGGTCTCCATACGGCCCTTGCGGGCGGCCATCAGCTGGGTGATGGCGCCGAGGTGCTCCTCCGGCGAGTCGATGGTCATCCGCTCGATCGGCTCGTGCACCTTGCCGTCGATTTCCTTGGTGACCACCTCGGGCTTGCCGACGGTCAGCTCGAAGCCCTCGCGGCGCATCGTCTCGACCAGGATGGCCAGCGCCAGCTCGCCGCGGCCCTGCACCTCCCAGGCGTCGGGGCGCTCGGTGGGCAGCACGCGCAGCGAGACGTTGCCGACCAGCTCGCGCTCCAGGCGGTCCTTGACCAGCCGGGCGGTCACCTTGTGGCCCTTGCCGCCCTTGCCGACCAGCGGGGAGGTGTTGGTGCCGATGGTCATCGAGATGGCGGGCTCGTCGACGGTGATCAGCGGGAGCGCGATCGGGTTCTCCGGGTCGGCGAGGGTCTCGCCGATCATGATGTCGGGGATGCCGGCCACCGCGCAGATGTCGCCGGGGCCGGCGGCCTCGGCGGCCTTGCGGGTGAGCGCCTCGGTCATCATCAGCTCGGTGATGCGGACGTTGGAGGTGGTGCCGTCGCGCTTGATCCAGGCGACCGTCTGGCCCTTCTTCAGGTGGCCCTGCTCGACCCGCAGCAGCGCGATGCGGCCGAGGAAGTTGTCCGCGTCGAGGTTGGTGACGTGCGCCTGGAGCGGCGCGTCCTCGTCGTAGGTGGGGGCCGGGACGTGCTGGAGCAGGGTGGAGAAGAACGGCTCCAGGCTGTCGCTGTCCGCGGGCACGGTGCCGTCGGCGGGCTTGGTGAGCGAGGCGACGCCGTCGCGGGCGCAGGCGTAGACGATCGGGAACTCGATCTGGTCCTCGTCGGCGTCCAGGTCGAGGAAGAGGTCGTAGGTCTCGTTGACCACCTCGTCGATGCGGGCGTCCGGGCGGTCGGTCTTGTTGATGCACAAGATCACCGGAAGCCGGGCCGAGAGCGCCTTGCGCAGCACGAAGCGGGTCTGCGGCAGCGGGCCCTCGGAGGCGTCGACCAGCAGCACGACGGCGTCGACCATGGACAGGCCGCGCTCCACCTCGCCGCCGAAGTCGGCGTGGCCGGGGGTGTCGATGATGTTGATGGTGACCGGGTCCCCGCCGTCCTTGGGGTGGTACTTCACGGCGGTGTTCTTGGCGAGAATGGTGATGCCCTTCTCGCGCTCCAGGTCGTTGGAGTCCATCACCCGGTCGTCCACGTGCTGGTGCGCGGCGAACGCTCCGGCCTGCTTGAGCATGGCGTCGACCAGGGTCGTCTTGCCGTGGTCGACGTGGGCGACGATGGCGACGTTGCGGATGTCGTGGCGCGTGGACATGCTGCGGCGTTCTCCCGGGAATCGTGGATGACGTCGCGCCCCTGCTCCCGGCGCACACGCCCGCCGGGCGCACTCCCGCCACGGCCTCCCCCCATGGTACGGGCCCGGCGGCGCGGACCGGCCCGCCGCCTCCGGGGGGAGGGGGCGGGCCGGGCGGGACGCGGCGCGGGCGGCGCGGGGGCCTGGGGCTACTTCGTGAAGCCCAGGGTGGTGAAGTCGGGGGTCTGGAAGCCGAAGGCCCCGGCGTTGGCGACCGTGGTGCGCTGGGCGACGACCTCGGGGCGCTGGTAGAGGGGGATGGACCCGGCCGCGGCCCAGATGCGGGAGTCGGCCTGGGCGGTCAGGTCGCGGGCCGCGGAGGCGTCCAGCTCGGCGCCGGCCCGGTTGAGGAGCTGGTCGATCTGGTCGGTGCCGACCCGGCTGTAGTTCTGCGCGACGCTCAGCGAGCCGTCGGGCGCCGGCACCGGCTTGGCGAAGATCGGCATGTCGTCGGTGGCCGGGTAGGCGGTGCCCGGCCAGGAGTACAGCGCCAGGTCGAAGTCGCCGGAGGCGATGTGGTCCTGGAAGTAGCTGTCGTCCTTGACCTTGCTGATCTCGGTGCGCACGCCGATCCCGGACAGCATCCGGGCGATCCGGCCGCCGACGTCGTCCAGCGTCGGCGAGTCCGCGGGCAGCACCATCCGCAGCGTGAGCTGCTTGCCGCTCTTGGTCACCGCGCGGGCCGGCTCCACCACGGTCAGCGCGCCGGCCGCCGAGGTGTCGCCGTTGCCCGCGGCCTTCTCGCCGGTCTTGGCGGTGGAGCGCTGCCAGCCCGCGTCGGCCAGCAGCGCCTGGGCCTGCTCCACGTCCTGGTCGCCGAGCGCCGAGCTGTGGTCGGCGTAGCCCTGCTGGGAGGGCAGCACGAGGTGGTTGCCGAGCGGCTCGTCGGGCAGCCCGAGCGGTCCGAGCACCGCCTTGGCGATGGCCTTGCGGTCGATCGCGCGGGCCACCGCGTGCCGCACCCGCTCGTCGGTGAGCGAGGGCGAGGTGCCGTTGATGGCCAGCTGGGCGTAGGCCGCGGCGGGCGCGGTGTGCACCGCGACGCCGGCCGTGCGGCGCACCGCGGGCAGCGCGCCGGGGTCGACCTCGGCGACGTCGAGCTTGCCGGCCGCGAGCTGGGCGGCGCGCTGCGCCCGCGGCACCGCGGTCAGCACGATCGTGTCGAGCTTGGGCCGCTCGCCCCACCAGGCGCCGTTGCGCGTCAGCGTGACCGTGCCGGCCTTGGCGTCCACCGCCCGCACCGCGAAGGGTCCGGCCACGGCGGGCAGCTTGGTGCGGGCGCCGTCGTTGAACGCGTCGGGGTCGGCGGTCACCGCCTTCGGGTACAGCGGGCTGAACAGCGACCGCCAGTCCGCGTACGGCGTGGCGAAGGTGACCTGGACCTGGTGCGCCTCCTTGCCGGCGGCGACCGCCGAGATGCGGTCGTAGCCGGCCGCGCCGGCCGTCCAGTAGGCGGAGTTCCGGCCGTTCAGCGCCTTCCACTGGGCGGCGAAGTCCGCCACGCCGACCGCGCGGCCGTCGCTCCACCGCGCCTTCGGGTTCAGGGTGTACGTGACCACCTGGCGCGGCTCGGTCGCGGTGACCTCGGCCTTGGTGACGAAGTCCGCGTCGGCGTGCGGGGTGCCGTGCTGGTCCAGGGTGAACATCTGCGGCAGCGTCGCGTCCGCGATGGTCGTGGTGTCCTGGTCGGCGTCGGACTGGTAGGCGTTCAGGGTGCGCGGCAGGCTGTCGACGGCCCAGCGCAGGGTGCCGCCGTCGCGCACCTTGGCGGGCGCGACCTTGGCGAGGTCGGCGCCCGGCACCGTCGCCGAGTGAGTGCCGGAGGAGCAGGCCGAGGTGAGGCCGAGCAGCGCGCCGGCGGTGAGCGCGACGGCGATCCGGACCGCCCGGCGGGAAGCGGTCGTGGCGGGAGCGGCCGTTCGGGGAGCGGCCGGGGACACACTGCGGTTCATGGGTGACACCTCCGCGCCCCGGCGGTCCGGCGGAAGGACCCGCGGCGTCCGGGACAGTCATCTGGTCAGACGTGCTGTTTGTCGGGCAAATACGGACGCCATGGCACACCACGGCCCGCCGCCACCGACGGCCGACCCGCCGCGGCGCCCCCGCAACACCACCCGTCCGGCCGACCCCGCGCCCGGTCCGGCCCGAGATGCGGGCCCGCTTTACCACCTCCCGCGGGAATCCATGCAGCCGTCTTCCCAAGAGCCGGTGTGACGCGCGACACTCGCTTCCGCGACCGCGCGAGCGACCGATCCGCGCGAGCGGCCACGTCACACCCACCGCACGGCGGCAGATGGTGAGGGCACCCCATGTCCCTGCACGACGACCTGACCTCGGTACAGCGACGGCTCGACGACCTGATGCGCTGCGTCGCGCGGCTGGACGAGCAGGCCGGCGACACCCTCGACATGCGGCGGGTCCGCGCCGACGCCGCCCACCTGCGCGAGAGCCTCGGCCTGCTGCAGGCCTCCGCCCCCGCCGCGGCGAACGACCGCGAGGTCGACATGGTGACGGTCCCCGACGCCCCCTACGACCGCGGGCTGTGGACGGACGCCGAGGACGAGGGACTGGGCTCGCCGTACCGGCACGCGCCCTGACCCGGCCGTCCGCGGACCAGGCCCCCTCACCCCCGCTCCATCGGAGTCCCCTTTGGCCACCGGAACCACATCAGCCACCCCGGAAACACCGTCATCGCAGCCCCCGCCCGGCCGCGGCGTCCGCTCCCCCGGACGCGCCGCGATCGAGGCCCCGCACCTGCGGACCGACCGGTGGTGGCTGCCGCCGCTGGTCACCGCGCTCGGTCTCGCCGCCTTCGTGGCGTACTCGACCTGGCGGGCGTTCGCCGACGCGCACTACTACGCCGCGCCCTACGTCTCGCCGTTCTACTCGCCCTGCCTCGCCTCCCGCTGCACCGACATGAAGGGCGGCGCCGACTGGGCGCTGTTCGGGCACTGGTGGGGCCTGTCCCCCGCGCTGCTGGTGCTGGTCTTCCCGCTGGGCTTCCGGCTGACCTGCTACTACTACCGCAAGGCGTACTACCGCAGCTTCTGGTCCTCGCCGCCGGCCTGCGCGGTCGCCGAGCCGCACGCGGCGTACAGCGGCGAGACCCGCTTCCCGCTGATCCTGCAGAACGCGCACCGGTACTTCTTCTACCTCGCGCTGCTGGTGGCCGGCGTGCTCACGTACGACACCGCGCTCGGCTTCCGCGACGTCCACGGCGACTGGGGCCACATGGGCCTGGGCACCCTGGTAATGCTCGCGAACATCGCGCTGATCTGGGCGTACACCCTGTCCTGCCACTCCTGCCGGCACATCATCGGCGGCAAGCTGCGGCACTTCTCCCGCCACCCGGTGCGCTACCGGCTGTGGAACTGGGTGGGGCTGCTCAACGGCCGCCACATGCTGCTCGCCTGGTCCTCGCTGGTCAGCGTCGGCATCGCGGACCTGTACGTGTACCTGGTGTCCAGCGGCGCCTTCGACGATCCGAGGTTCTTCTAGTGAGATACGCAGAACGGCACGCGTACGACGTGGTGGTGGTCGGCGCGGGCGGCGCGGGGCTGCGGGCGGCGATCGAGGCGCGGGAGCGGGGCTTGCGGACCGCGGTGATCTGTAAGTCGCTGTTCGGCAAGGCCCACACGGTGATGGCCGAGGGCGGCATCGCGGCCAGCATGGGCAACGTCAACTCCGGCGACAACTGGCAGGTGCACTTCCGCGACACCATGCGCGGGGGCAAGTTCCTCAACCACTGGCGGATGGCCGAGCTGCACGCCAAGGAGGCGCCGGACCGGGTCTGGGAACTGGAGACCTGGGGCGCGCTGTTCGACCGCACGCCGGACGGGAGGATCTCGCAGCGCAACTTCGGCGGCCACGAGTACCCGCGCCTGGCGCACGTCGGCGACCGCACCGGGCTCGAACTGATCCGCACCCTCCAGCAGAAGATCGTCTCGCTGCAGCAAGAGGACCACGCCGAGACCGGCGACTACGAGGCGCGGCTGAAGGTCTTCCAGGAGTGCACGGTCACCCGAATCCTCAAGGACGGCGACGGCGAGGGCGGCAAGGTGGCCGGCGTCTTCGGCTACGTCCGCGAGTCCGGCCGGCTGTTCGTGATCGACGCGCCCGCCGTGGTGCTGGCCACCGGCGGCATCGGCAAGTCCTTCAAGGTGACCTCCAACTCCTGGGAGTACACCGGCGACGGGCACGCGCTCGCGCTGCTGGCCGGGGCGCCGCTGATCAACATGGAGTTCATCCAGTTCCACCCCACCGGCATGGTCTGGCCGCCGTCGGTCAAGGGCATCCTGGTCACCGAGTCGGTGCGCGGCGACGGCGGGGTGCTGCGCAACAGCGACGGCAAGCGCTTCATGTTCGACTACGTGCCGGACGTCTTCAAGGAGAAGTACGCGCAGAGCGAGCAGGAGGCGGACGGCTGGTACACCGACCCGGACCACCACCGCAGGCCGCCGGAGCTGCTCCCCCGCGACGAGGTGGCCCGCGCCATCAACTCCGAGGTCAAGGCGGGCCGCGGCACCCCGCACGGCGGGGTCTACCTCGACGTGTCGACGCGGCTGTCCGCGGAGGAGATCAGGCGCCGGCTGCCGTCGATGCACCACCAGTTCAAGGAGCTGGCCGACGTCGACATCACCGCCGAGGCGATGGAGGTCGGCCCGACCTGCCACTACATGATGGGCGGCGTCGACGTGGACCCGGACACCGCGGCGGCCCGCGGTGTGCCGGGCCTGTTCGCGGCCGGCGAGGTGGCCGGCGGCATGCACGGCTCCAACCGGCTGGGCGGCAACTCCCTGTCCGACCTGCTGGTCTTCGGCCGCCGCGCGGGGCTGTTCGCGGCCGAGTACGCGGCGGCGCTGGCCCCGGGCGAGCGGCCGGTGGCCGACGACGCGGCGGTGGACGCCGCGGCCGAGGAGGCGCTGCGGCCGTTCGCGGCGGCGGAGGCGAGCGCGGCGGAGAACCCGTACACCCTGCACCAGGAGCTCCAGCAGGTGATGAACGACCTGGTCGGCATCATCCGGCGCGGCCCGGAGATGGAACGCGCGCTGGAGCGTCTCGAGGCGCTCAAGACCCGGGCGCGGCGGGCCGGGGTGGAGGGCCACCGGCAGTTCAACCCGGGCTGGCACCTGGCCGTCGACCTGCGGAACATGCTGCTGGTCAGCGAGTGCGTGGCGCGCGCGGCGCTGGAGCGCACCGAGAGCCGCGGCGGCCACACCCGCGACGACCACCCGGAGATGGACCGCGCCTGGCGCAAGGTCAACCTGGTCTGCGAACTCGGCGCGGACGGCGCCGCGGTGGGCCTGCGCAAGCGCCCGATGGACCCGATCCGGCCCGACCTGCTCGCCCTGTTCGAGCGGGACGAGCTGCTCAAATACCTGACGGACGAGGAGCTCGACGCGTGAGTACGTACACGGCCCACTTCCGGGTCTGGCGGGGCGACGCCGACGGCGGGGAACTGCGGGACTTCCAGGTCGAGGTCAACGACGGCGAGGTGGTGCTGGACATCGTGCACCGGCTGCAGGCCACCCAGGCGGCCGACCTCGCGGTGCGGTGGAACTGCAAGGCGGGCAAGTGCGGCTCGTGCAGCGCGGAGGTGAACGGCCGGCCGCGGCTGATGTGCATGACGCGGATGTCGGTGTTCTCCCGCGAGGAGACCGTCACGATCACCCCGCTGCGGGCGTTCCCGGTGATCCGCGACCTGGTGACCGACGTGTCGTTCAACTACGAGAAGGCGCGGGAGGTCCCGGCGTTCGTGCCGCCGGCGGGCGTGGCGGCGGGCGAGTACCGGATGCAGCAGGTCGACGTGGAGCGCTCGCAGGAGTTCCGCAAGTGCATCGAGTGCTTCCTGTGCCAGGACACCTGCCACGTGGTGCGCGACCACGAGGAGAACAAGCCGGCCTTCGCCGGTCCGCGGTTCCTGATGCGGGTCGCCGAGCTGGACATGCACCCGCTGGACGCGGCGGCCGAGCGCGGGCTGAACCGCGCGTCGTCGGCGCAGGAGGACCACGGGCTCGGCTACTGCAACATCACCAAGTGCTGCACCGAGGTCTGCCCGGAGCACATCCACATCACCGACAACGCGCTGATCCCGCTCAAGGAGCGCGCGGTCGACCGCAAGTACGACCCGCTGGTCTGGCTCGGCTCCCGGATCAGGCGCCGCGGGCAGCCGTAGCGCCCCGGTACGGCGCGCCGCGGCCCCGGGCGGCGGAAGGCCGCGGGCGGGGCCGGGCGCCGCGGGCGGCCCGGAGTCGCGGGACGGCCGGAGTCGCGGGACGGCCCGGAGTCACGGGACAGCCGGAGTCGCGAGGCGGCCCGGAGTCGCGGGGCGGGCGAACCGCGCATAGCCTCCCAAAAGGAGCCACGGGGTGCGCCGTGGCGCGGCGAGCGGGAGGCGGCGCGGTGCGCAGGAGAGAGGTGCGCGGCAGACGCGGGGCCCGGGCGGCGCTGTCCGCCGCCCTCGCGGCCCTCGCGGCGGCGCCGGCGCTGGCCCTCGCCCTGACCGCCGTGCCCGCCCACGCCGCGGGCCCCGCCGCCGCGGCGCACCCGCACCGGGCGGCGGCGGCCCGGCCCGGCGGCCGGCTCGCGGCCGCGGCCGGTCCCGACCGCCTCGGACCCGCGGACGGGCCGATACCGCTGTCCCACAGCGGCCAGGTCACCGACCAGGTGGGCGCGCTGGGCGACCGGCTGCCCGAGGTGCGGGCGGCGCTGGCGCGGCTGGACCGGTCGGACGGCGTGCAGCTGTTCGTCGCGTACGTCGACGACTTCTCCGGCGGCAGCGCGCAGGACTGGGCGGACGCCACCGCGGTGAAGAACGGCCTGGGCCGTAAGGACATGCTGCTCGCGGTCGCCACCCGTGCCCGCCAGTTCGCGGTCTCCGCCGATCAGGACTCCGGGCTGACGCAGGCCCAGCTGGACGAGGTGAGCGACCGCGGCGTCGAGCCGGCGCTGCGGGTGAACGACTGGGCGGGCGCGGCGGTCGGCGCGGCCGACGGCGTCGGCGCCGTGCTGGCCGGCCGCCCGGTGCCGGCCGTCGAGCTGAGCCCGGGCCCGGCCGACCCCGGCGGCGCGGACGGCGGCGGCGCGCACACCTCGGGCACGGTGTGGGTGCCGGTCGCCGCGCTGGCCGCCGTGCTGGTGGTCGGCCTCGCGGTGCTGCGGCGGCGGGCCGCCCAGGCGCGGCAGCCCGGCCGGGCGGGCGCGGAGGGCTGGGGCGCGGCGGCCGGGCACGGACCCAAACGGCCCACTCCGCTCACCCCGCTGCCCGAGCTGGACGCGCAGGCCCGGCACCTGCTGGTGGAGACCGACGACGCGGTGCGCACCAGCCGGGAGGAGGTGGGGTTCGCCGCGGCGCAGTTCGGCGACGAGGCGGCGCGGCCGTTCGCGGAGGCGGTGGAGTACGCCGAGGGGGAGCTGACCGCCGCGTTCCGGCTGCGGCAGCGGCTGGACGACGCGATGCCGGAGAACGACGCGACACGCCGCGAGATGCTGGACGAGATCCTCTCCCGCTGCACCCAGGCCAACCGGCGGCTGGACGCGGAGTCCGAGGCGTTCGACCGGCTGCGCGCGATGGAGGCGAACGCCGACCAGGTGCTGGAGCGCGCCGAGGCCGCGGCGGCGGAGCTGCCGGCCCGGGTCGCGGCGGCCGACGACGCGCTCGCCGAGCTGGCCCGGCGGTACGGCGACGCGGCGCTCGAACCGGTCGCCGGACACCCCGCGGAGGCCCGCGACCGGCTGGAGTTCGCCCGTACCAGCCTGGAGCAGGCCCGCGCCGCGCTCGACGCCGACCGCGGCCGGGCCGCGGTGTTCGTGCGCGCCGCCGAGAGCGCCCTGGACCAGGCGGCGACGCTCGCCGCCGCGGTGACCCGCCGGGAGCAGGAGCTCACCGCGGCGGACGGCACGCTCCGCGAGGCGGTGGCCGAGTCCGAGGCCGACCTCGCGGAGGCCCGCGCGATCCTGGGCGGCCCGGACGCGGCGGGCGGTCCCGGCGGCGCTGCCGGGGGCGCGCAGCTGCGCGGGCGGGTGGGGCGGCTGGAGGCCGTGCTCGCCGAGGTGCGGGCGGAGATGGCACAGGGGCGGTACGACCCGCTCGCGGCGCTGCGGCGGCTGGAGGAGGCCGACAGCGCGCTGGACGCGGCGCTCGCCGGTGTGCGGGAGCAGGAGGAGGCCGGGCGGCGCGCCCTCGGGCTGCTGGACCAGGCGCTGCTGGCCGCGCGCAGCGAGGTCGCGGCGGCGCGGGACCTGGTCACCACGCACCGCGGCGCGATCGGCAGCCGGGCCCGTACCCGGCTCGCCGAGGCCGAGCGCCGGCTGCGCCTGGCCGAGCGGATCGCCGCGGGCGGGCCCGCGGCCGGCGGGACCGGCAGGACGGCCGGGGCGGGCGGGACGGCCGGCATGGGCGGCGCCGCGGACGCGCTGGAGCACGCGCGGGAGGCCGACCGGCTGGCCCGGCAGGCGCAGGAGTACGCCCGGCACGACGTGAGCGGTTTCGGCGGCCTCGACGGCGGCAGACGAGGAGCAGGGATGGGCGGCATGGGCGGCGCGGTCCTCGGCGGCATCCTCCTCGGCGACCTGCTGGGCGGCGGCCGGGGCGGCGGCTTCGGCGGCTTCGGCGGCATGGGCGGCGGCTTCGGCGGCGCGCCCGGCAGCTTCGGCGGCGGCCAGACCCGCGGCCGGATGGGCACGGGAGGCCGCTTCTGACCGCCGGTCACCGCCCGCCGACCCGGACGGCAGCCGCACGTCAGGCGCACGTCAGGCGCACATCAGCCGCACGTCGGGCGCCCGGCAGCCGCACGACACCCGCCCGGCAGCGCACGACAGCCGGCCGCCGCCGCGACGGCGCCGCTCGCACGTACGACCGCATCCCGCACCACCGCACGGCACAGCGTAAGGAGCACCGATGACCAAGCAGACCATCCTCGGCCGGGTGACGCAGCTCGCGAGGGCGAACGTCAACGCGCTGCTCGACCAGGCCGAGGACCCGCAGAAGATGGTCGACCAGCTGATCCGCGACTACACGAACAACATCTCCGAGGCGGAGACGGCCGTCGCCGACACCATCGGCAACCTCCGGCTGATGGAGCAGGACCACGCCGAGGACGTCGCGGCGGCGGCCGAGTGGGGCGGCAAGGCCGCCGCGGCCAGCCGCCGGGCGGACGAGATGCGGGCCGCGGGCAGCACCGCGGAGGCGGACCGCTTCGACCACCTCGCGAAGGTCGCGCTCGGCCGCCAGCTCCGCTCGGAGAAGGAGGCGGCCACCGCCGAGCCGGCCATCGCCGCGCAGAACGAGGTGGTCGCCACGCTCAGGTCGGGGCTCGACGACATGAAGGCGCGGCTGGAGCAGCTCAGGGTCAAGCGGGACGAGCTGGTCGCCAGGTCGCGTTCGGCGCGGGCCAGGAACCGGATGGCGGACGCCGTGCGCAGCGTCGACGTGCTCGACCCGACGAGCGACCTCGGCCGCTTCGAGGACAAGGTGCGCCGCGAGGAGGCCCGTGCGCAGGGCCGCCAGGAGCTGGCCGCGTCCTCGCTGGACGCGCAGTTCGAGTCGCTGGACGCGCTGTCCGACGCGGCCGAGGTCGACGCGCGCCTGGCCCGGCTGAAGTCCGGCAGCACTCGGTAGGCCGTGTCCGGCACGGCCCGGACCGAGCGTCAGAACATGCTCAGCAGGTCGTCCACCGACGGCCCCGCCGAGGCCTTCCCGCCGCCGCGCAAGGCCAGCTCGAACCACACCGTCTTGCCGCGGTGGGTGCGCCGGCTGCCCCAGCTCTGGCTGAGCATGGCGACCAGCTGCAGGCCCCGCCCGCCCTCGTCGGTCTCGCGGGCGCGGCGGCGGCGCGGCTGCATCAGCGCGCTGTCCCATACCTCGCACACCAGCGTCCGGTCCAGCAGCAGCCGCAGCCGTATGTCGCCGTAGCCGTGCCGCAGCGCGTTCGTCACCAGCTCGCTGACCAGCAGCTCGGTGGTGTCGACCAGGTCGTCCAGGCCCCAGCGCACCAACTGGTCGCGGGCCAGTTCGCGGGCCCGCGCGACGGAGGTGGGCTGCGCCTCCAGCGTCCAGTCGCCGACCTTGTCCGGCGACAGCCCCTGCACCCGGGCCATCAGCAGCGCGATGTCGTCCTCGCCGTGCGCGGTGTCCAGCGTGGCCAGCACGTGGTCGCAGACGTCCTCCAGCGGGCGCGGCCGCCCGTCGAGGGAGGAGCGGAACGCCTCCAGGCCCTCGTCCAGCGACAGGCTGCGGGACTCCACCAGGCCGTCGGTGTAGAGGGCGAGCAGCGCGCCGTCGCTCAGCTCGATCTCGATCTCCTCGAAGGGCTCGCCGCCGACGCCGAGCGGCACCCCGCGCGGCAGTTCCAGCAGCATCGGGCTCTCGTCGGGCTCGACCAGGCCGGCGGCAGGTGGCCGGCGTTGGCGATGGTGCAGCGGCGGGTCACCGAGTCGTAGACCACGTAGACGCACGTGGCGAGGTAGACCTCGGCCAGGTCCGCGTCGCCGGGGTGCTTGGTGCGGCGGCCGCCGCCGGGCGCGCCCAGTCCGCTGACCACCTGGTCCAACTCGCCCAGCACCTCGGCCGGTTCGAGGTCCAGCATGGCCAGGGTGCGGACCGCGGTGCGCAGTTCGCCCATCGCGACGGCGGCCCGCAACCCGCGGCCCATCACGTCGCCGACCACCAGCGCGGTGCGGTGGCCGGGCAGGTCGATCACGTCGAACCAGTCGCCGCCGACCTCGGTCTCCATGCTGCCGGGCAGGTAGCGACAGGCGATGTCCAGGCCCGCTGCCTCCGGGTCGTCCGGCGGCAGCAGGCTGCGCTGGAGGATCAGCGCGCGCTCGTGCTCGCGACGGTAGAGGCGGGCGTTGTCGAGGAAGATGGCGGCGCGGCCGGCGAGTTCCTCGGCGAGCATCCGGTCCCGCTCGGTGAACGGCTCGCTGCCCTTGGCCCGGGAGAACTGCGCCAGGCCGAGCACGGTGTCGCGCGCCACCATCGGGACGATCAGCGTGCACTGGACCAGCGCGCCGCCCAGGTCGTTGGCGCCCTCGCCGTCCAGCACCTGCGGCTGGGCGGTGCGCAGCGCGCGGGCGGAGGCGGAGCCGAAGCGGTAGCGGTGCACCGCGCCGACCGACACCGGGCCGTCGCCCGGCGCCATGTCGTCGTCGCCCGCCATCACCACCGGCGCGTCGGAGACCGCGCTGGCGAAGGCGACCCGGCGCACCTCGCCGCTGCCGTCGGTGATGCCGGCCAGGTCCTCCTCGCCGGACAGCAGCGCCTGGTAGAGGTCGACCGAGGCAAGGTCGCAGAAGTGCGGCACGGCGACATCGAGCAGTTCGCGCGCGGTGGTCTCCAGGTCCAGCGAGGTGCCGATCCGCGAGCCCGCGTCGTTGAGCAGCGCGAGGTTGCGGCGGGCGTGCGCGGCCTCGCGCTCGGCCCGCTGCCGGCCCGTCACGTCGACGGCCAGGCCCGCGACGCCGATCGGCCGCCCGGTGCTGCTGTGCAGCCGGTACAGCGACATGGTCCAGCGGCGGCGCGAGGGGTCGCCGGGCACGGTGCCGACCAGCGGCATGTCCAGGACCGTCTCGCCGGTCTCCAGCACCTGGCGCAGCGCCGCGCCCAGCCGGTCGGCCTCGACCCGGGACAGGAAGTCGTGCGGGCCGCGGCCCTGGTGCTGCTCGGCGGGGCGGCCGAAGACGGTGGCGAAGCGGTCGTTGACCCGGATCAGCCGCAGCTTGGTGTCGAAGAGCACGAAGCCCATCGGGGACTGCCCGAACACCGCCTGGGACGCGGCCAGGTCGGTCTCGATCTGACGCAGCGTCGCCACGTCGACGGCGATGCACAGCGCGCCCTCGTCGGCGGGCATCACGTACACCTCGGCCAGGCCGCGCACGCCCGACGCGTCGTTGTACGGCACCAGGCCGGTCCACTCGCGGCCGTCGAGGATCTCCGCGAGCCGTTCGTGGGCGCGCACCTGGACGTCCGGCGGCGCGAACGCGGCCACCGGGTCCTTGCCGAGCGCCTGGTCGGCCGCGACGCCGAAGAACTCCTCGGCGCGCTCGCTCCACTGGGCGATCAGGCCGTGCCGGTCCAGCGCGAAGGAGGCGACCCGTATGTAGTCGTAGATCGAACCGGGCGGGCTGGACTGCCAGACCGCGCCGTGCGCGGAGTCCGCTTCGTCTCCGGGCGGAACCGCCCCGGCTGGCATGTCGCTCACGCCCGACCCCTCCAGCTCAGCACACACGGACCGGTTGGAGCCGAGTATCCAGCATCAGGACCGTCCAGCACACGGTCTTGTCGATCACAGCATCATCTCGGCTCCTGGGGTACGGGGGCCGTCCCCGGAACACCGCGGTCGCTCCTTCCGCTCCCGCCCCTTCGGCATACCCGGCACGCTGCCGTCGAACCATCCCCGCCGCGGCACCGGGGAGTGACGCCCGCCACCGCGCGCTCAGGGCAGGGCCAGCTCGAACCAGACGGTCTTGCCCAGCGGGCCGTGCCGGGTGCCCCAGCGGCGCGAGGCGCGGCCGACGAGCTGCAGGCCGCGCCCGCCCTCGTCCTCCTCGCCCGCGAACCGCTCCAGCGGCGGGTCGGGCAGCGGGTCGGACACCTCCACCAGCAGCGAACCGCCGCGCACCATCCGCACCCCGATCGGGCCGTGCGCGTACCGCAGCGAGTTGGTGACCAGCTCGCTGACCAGCAGCATCGTGATGTCCGACAGCGGCGCGAGGTCCCACCGCAGCAGCGTGTCGCGGACCCGGCGGCGGGCCAGGCGCACCGCGCTGGGCTCGGCGGGGAAGGTCCAGCTCGCGGTGGACCCGGCGGGCAGCCCGCCGAGCCGGGCCATCAGCAGCGCCACGTCGTCCGGCTCGCGGCCCGGCTCCATGGTGGCCAGCAGTTCGTCGCAGGCGTCCTCCAGGGAGTGCAGCGGCCGGCACAGCGTCCGGCGCAGCCGGTCCAGGCCCGCGCCGATGTCCTTGCCGCGGGCCTCGACCAGTCCGTCGGTGTAGAGCACCAGCACCGCGCCGTCCGGCACCTCCAGCTCGGTGCTCTCGAAGCTCACCCCGCCGACGCCCAGCGGCACTCCGGTCGGCAGCTCCAGCAGCCGCGCCCGGCAGCGCTCCGGCTCGCCGGCCATGCCCTCCACCAGCACCGGCGGCAGGTGCCCCGCCTGGGCGATCGAGCAGCGCCGGGTCGAGGGGTCGTACACGCAGTACACGGCGGTCGCCATCCAGCCCTCGGCCTGGCTCTGCGCGAGGTCGTCGCCCAGCTCGTTGATCCGGCGCAGCAGCTCGTCCGGCGGCATGTCCAGGCCGGCCAGGGTGCGCACGGCGGTGCGCAGCCGGCCCATCGTGGCCGCGGCGCCCAGCCCGTGGCCCATCACGTCGCCGACCACGAACGCCAGCCGGCCGCCGGCCAGCGGGATCACGTCGAACCAGTCGCCGCCGACCTCCGCGGCGCTGCTGCCGGGCACGTAGCGGAAGGCGACCTCGACGCCCGGCGGCTCGGGCAGCGCGCGCGGCAGCAGGCTGCGCTGGAGCATCAGCGCGCCCTCCCGCTCGCGCACGTACAGCCGCGCGTTGTCCAGCGCGGCGCCGGCCCGGTCGGCCAGCTCGGTGGCCAGCGCCAGGTCGTCGTGATCGAAGGGCTCGCGGCCCCGGCCGCGGCTGATCACCAGCAGCCCGAGCACCACGCCGCGGGCGCGCAGCGGCAGCACCAGCAGCGAGGTGATGCCCAGCTCGACGGCCGCGGCGACCTTGGGGTCGTCGGGGTAGGTGGTGGCCCGCAGCTCCTCCTGCGAGGCCACCAGCCGGGGCCGTCCGGTGCGCAGCACGGTGCCGAAGACCGACGAGCCGGTGAAGGCGATCGGCTGGCCGCGGCGCAGCATCCGCGCCACCGCCGGGCTCCAGTGCACGGCGGCGATGCCGAGCTGCCGCAGCGGAGTGCCCTCGCGGTACGTCACCGAGGGCAGCTCGCCGCCGCCGGCCACCTCGGAGTGCAGGATCACCCCGGAGTAGTCGCTGAACGTCGGCACCAGCGCCTCGGCGAGCGCCTGCGCGGCGCGGTGCACGTCCAGTTCGCCGGCGATACGGGTGCCGACGTCGTTGAGCAGCGCCAGCCGGCGGCGGGCCCGCTCGGCCTTCGCCGCGGCCTGGACCCGCTCGGTGACGTCCATGACGGTCGCGCTGACGCCCAGCACCCGGCCGGCCCGGTCCACCAGCCGGTGGTACGACAGCGAGCGGTGGCCGCGGCCGTGCGGCGCGAGCGCGACCAGGTCGATCACCGGGCGGCCGGTGGCCAGGACGGTGCGCTGCAGCTCGGTGAGGTAGTCGGCGGTGGCCCGGTCGAGCACCTCGGCGACGGTGCGGCCGAGGTGGTCGGCGATCGGCAGACCGTTCATCCGGGCCAGCGCCGCGTTGACGCGGACGTAGCGCAGGTCGCTGTCGAAGATCGCCACGCCCAGCGGCGAGGAGTCGAAGAGGGAGTCCAGCGCGGCCAGGTCGTGCTCCAGCGTGCGCAGCCGGCTGGTCTCCACCATCGAGGCCAGCACGAAGGGCCGGCCGTCGCCGTCGACCAGCAGGCTCGCGCGGGTCTCGACCTGCACGGTGTGGCCGTCGCGGTGGCGCAGCGAGAGGATGCCGTCCCAGCGGCCGCCGCGCAGCAGCTCGGCGAGGATCGCCTCGGCCTGGCCGGGCTCGGGGATCGACCGCAGCCGCGGCGGCGCGCCCTGCCCGGCGCCCGCGGTGTCCATCGCCTCGGCCGGCCCGAACAGCCCGCCGACCCGCCGCCCCACGATGTGCTCGCCGGCCCAGCCGAGCACCTCCTCCGCGAGCGGGCTCCACAGCAGCACCCGCCCGCGGGTGTCGAGCATCACGACCGCGACGCGGAGGGTGTCCAGCAGCGTGCCGCTGCCGCCGGGCGGTTCGTCGGGGGCGTCGGGCGCGTGCGGGCCGCCGCCCGCGGGGTCGGGCGCGTCCGGGCCGCCGTCGTCGAGGTCGCGCGCGCCGAGAGCGGAGGGTTCGCCGGGCGCGCTGTCCCGGCGGTCGTCGGGCGCGACGTCCCGCACGTCGTCGGGCGCGGCACCCCGCGCGTCGTCGGGCGCGGCGTCGTGGGGGTCGCCGGGACGGAGGCCCGCAGCCTTGGGGTCGTCGCCGCTGGCGCTCATCGCTCGCACCCCCGACCGGGTACGGCCGGGGCTGCCCGCCCGGCCTCCTGAAGGCTTTGTGCCTTCTTACCCGATACTGCCCGTTTCGCGCCGGAAACGCCCACCCGGTGACGCAGACGGGCGGCGGCCCCCGACGCACGGGAGCCGCCTCACAGATGCGCGGCGGCCCAGGCGAGCGCGGGGCGGTCCGGGGCCAGCCAGGTGAGCGCCCGCGCCTCGGCCGGGGTGACCCAGCGCAGCGCGTCGTGATCCTGGAGGCAGCGCGGGGTGCCGTCGAGGAGTTCGGCGGTCCAGATCCGCAGCACGTAGGGGCCGGTCAGCGGCCACTCCCCCGGCACCCGGGCCAGCGGGCGGACGCCGACGCCCAGTTCCTCGCGCAGTTCGCGCACCAGCGCGTCCCGCTCGTCCTCGCCCGGTTCCGCCTTGCCGCCGGGGAACTCCCACATCCCGGCGGTGTGCGCCGGCGCGGTGCGCCGCGCGGCCAGCAGCCGGCCGTCCCGGACGAGCATCCCGCCGACGACGATCCCGCGCGTCATGCCTGGGCCGGCCGCGGCGCCACCCGCTCGATCACGTAGATCTGGCCGTCTCCGGCCGGTCCGCCGGCGGTCTCGCCCGCCGCCCGGCCGTCCGCGCCCGCGGCGCCGAGCGTCTCGGCGACGCGCTCGGCCTCGGCGCGGGTGGCGAAACGGCCGACGCGGTAGCGGTTGCCGCCGGCGTCCTGGCGTATGAGGAGCCACACCAGTTCGGGTGTCACGACGAACCCCCCTCCAGCTCCGTCAGCCGCGCCACGTTGCGCCGGTCCTCCGGGTCCGGGCTCGGGCCGCCCGCGAACCAGGCGTCGAGGATCTCCCCCAGTACCGGCGCGGAGACCGTACGCAGGCTCAGCGCCAGCGCGTTCGCGTCGTTCCACTTCCGTGCCCCCTCAGCGGTGTACGCGTCGCCGCACAGCGCGGCCCGCACCCCGGCGACCTTGTTCGCGGCGATGGACGCCCCCGTGCCGGTCCAGCAGCACACGACGGCCTGATCGGCCTCCCCGTCCGCCACGGCCCGCGCCGCGGCGGACGCGCTCCACGCCCACCCGTCGCCCGCCACCGCCGTTCCAACGGGCTCCGCGCCCCTCTCGTCGTCCTCCCGGTCGCCGTCGCTGAGCGCGCCGAACACCAGCAGGTCGTGCCCGCGCCGGCGCAACTCCTCCACCAGCCGGCGGGCCACGGGCTCATCCATGTCCGAGGAAACGGCGATGCGCATATGCCCGACCCTACGCCCGAGGTTCACGGCGCGGGTCCGCGTTGACACGAAGAGATACCGATCCGGCCAGATGATCGTCCAGAAGTTGACGGGACGTCAACCCGGCGCCGACCGAGCGTCACCGGGCTGAGGGACGGCCGCCGTCATCTCACCGACGGGCCGGCCCGGCGCCGTCACCTCACCGGCAGGTGGTACGCCGCCCGGAAGCGCTCCGCCGGGAAGACCACGTCCGCGGTCTCCACCGGCCGCCCGGACGCGTAGTACGTGCGGCGGATCTCGATCACGATGTGCCCGGGGACGCCGCCGAGCGCGGCGGTCTCCTCGGCCAGGCCGGGCCGCGCGCCGACCTCCTCGGCCATGTGGTCCACGACCACGTCGATCGCGGCCATCCGCGGCACCACGCCCTGCCCGCCGACCGGCCCCTCCTCGGGCAGCAGCACCGGCGTCCGGGCGGTCAGGCTCAGCGGCTCCCAGGACGTCGACAGCATCGACGGCTCGCCCTCGGTGCGGAACACGTACTGCGTGCGCATCACCCGCGCGCCCGGCTCGATCGCCAGCCGCTCGGCGACGTCCGGCGAGGCGACGTCCTGCACGCTGCGCGACTCCCAGGTGCCCTTGGCGTCCTCGTCGGCCTGCTCCTGCCGGTACGGGGTCGGCGCGACGGCCGGGCGGTAGCCGCTGCGCACCACCAGCCGGTGGCGCGGACGCTCGCGGACGTACGTCCCCGAGCCGGAGCGGCCCTCGACGAACCCCTCGGCCATCAGCACCTTGCGGGCCTCCAGCGCGACGGTGTCGGAGACGCCGTACTCGGTGCGGATGCGCGCCTGTGAGGGCAGCCGCGCGTGCGGCGGCAGCGAGCCGTCGAGGATCTTCCGCCGCAGGTCCTCGGCCACACGCAGGTACGCGGGCTGCTCACCGAAAGCCACGTGCCCCTCCCAGGGGTTGACTGTGAGCAACAGCTTGGCAACCCACGGTACGCATCCGCAAGTCCTGCCCTGAGCATCACGATACGTGCGGGAGCGCGGCGCGCGGCCGGCGCCGGGGCCGGTGAGGGGCCGCCGGCCGGGTCCGCGCGGTGCCGGTGACCGGCCGACCGGGGGCGTGCGCCGGCGCGCGCCGCCTCCGCGCGGACCGGTCAGACGCCGACGCTCGGCGCGGAGTCCCCGCCGGAGCCGCCGTCCGAGCGGTCGCTGTTGCGCACCGAGCCGGTCACCTTGCCGGAGCGGCCCGTGAAGAAGCACACCACGCTCCGGCCCCCGGCGGCCCAGTCCGCCCTGGGCGGGACGTAGAAGTCCGGGATCAGGGCGGCGTCGAGCCCGTCGTCGCCGAGGTAGTCCTCGGCGTCGCGCCGGCACGAGTCGCCGGCGATCTCGGCGATCGCCACCGCGCCCGGGTAGTCGTCGTCGAAGCGGTCGGCGACGGAGAAGACGCCGTACGTCTCGGCGTCGTGCTCGTCGTCGCAGGAGACGACGTTCACGGTGCTCGCGCGGTGACCGCCGCCGTAGTTCTCCGGCGGGTCGCCGACCGTGTTGAAGCACTGGCCGACCTGGAGGTCCTGCACGTCGGTGTCCCCCTCGTCGAACGCGCCGACCACGCCGAGCACGACGAACAGCGCGACCAGCGCCGTGGCCACGCTGTTGATCACGATGCCGGCGATCGCCAGGCCCCGCCCGCGCTGGCCGGTGCGCCGGATCTTCCGCAGGCCGAAGACGCCGAGCAGCAGTGCCACGAGGGGCACGCAGAACGCCGCGATGGAGACGGTGAGCGACGCGATGGCCAGGCCGTTGGTGCTCTGGTTCGGCGGCGGCCCGGGGTACCAGCCGCCGGCGCCCGGATATCCGTACCCGTATCCGTAGCCGTGCCCGTACGGACCGGGGACCTGGCCCGGCGGCGGGTACGGACCCGGCGCGTGGGGCGTCTGGGGGTACGGTCCGGGCGCCGGGTACGGGCCGGGGGCGGCGTACGACTGCTGCGGGTACGGCGCTTGACCGCCGTAGGGACCCTGCGCGGGTGTGCCGGGGGCGGGCGGCACGGGCGGTCCGGCCGGGCCGGCCCGGCCGGCGGCGGGGCGAAGGGGTCGCGCGGTGCGGGCACACCCGCCGCCACGGTCGGCTGGGCGGCGGCCTCCGACGCGGCCGGCGAGGGAGTCTCGGGCGCGGGCGCGCCGGAGGGCTTCGCGTCCTCGGGGGACGGCGGGGGCGGAGGCGGCGGAGGTATGTCCACCAGGGGAGTTTACGGTCACCGCGAACGCTTCCGCCCCGGCCCGGCAAGTACCGGACGGGGCCGGAGACTCCGGCCGCAGGGGAGGTGCGATGGAGAGCCACAACTGGTTCCCGGCGGCCCGGGCGGGCGACCGCCGCAGGCGCGTGACACGCGGGGACACCAGGACCGGAGGGGATACGGAGACGGGAGAGGCGGCGCCGGAGGTGCGGGCGGCGGGCCCGGGGGACGCGGCGGGGGCGCGGGGGGACGCGGCGGGCGGTGACGGCGAGGCGCACGACGGCGATGCGCGGGACGCGCACGACGGCGGGGTGCGGGACGCGGCGCGGTTCGAGGAACTGGTCGTCGCGCATTCGGCGGCGCTGCACGGCTATCTGGCGCGGCGGGCGCCGGCCGCGGCGGACGACCTGCTGGCCGAGGTGTGGCTGCGGGCGTTCGCGGGCCGGGCCGGCTACGACCCAACGCGCGGGACGGCGCGGGTGTGGCTGTTCGGCGTGGCCCGGCACGTGCTCGCGGCGCACTGGCGCGGCGTGGACGGCTACGGCCCGGGCGGGCGGACGGGGGCCGCGGGCACGGGCACGGCGGCGGGCGCGGGCACGGCGGCGGGCGCGGAACCGTCCGCGGACCCCTGGGCGGCCGTCGACCAGCGGCTCGACGCGGCGGCGGTCGCACCGCTGATCCGTCGAACACTGAGCGAACTCCCGCATGTGGAGCGGGAGTTGTTGCTGCTCGTGACGTGGGAGCAGCTGACCCCCGCGGAGGCCGCCGCAGTGGTCGGCGTCCCGCAGGGCACCGCGCGCTCGCGGCTGCACCGGGCCCGCGCCCGGCTGCGCGACGTCCTCGCGGACACACCCGCTTTTACCGGTACGACAGGAGGGCTGCGATGACCGGCAACGGCACCCTGCACGACGACGACCTGTACGGATTCTCCGAGGCCGCGCCCGAGTTGGCCGCGCTGGCGGCGGCCCGCGCGGTCCCGCCGCCGGACGCCGCGGTGGTGGTCGCGGCGCTGGCGGCGGTCCGCGCGGCGGCCGGGCGCGAGGCACGGGAGGTCGCGGTGGCCGCGGAGATCCGCGAGGTCGGCGAAGTCCGCGAGGCCGGTTCGGTCGCCGGCGTCGGCAGCAACGAGGCCGCCGCTCTCGCCGGCGTGACGCGAACCGGCGAGGTCCCTGCGCCCGCGCAGCCCCCCGCCCCCGCGCGCCCCCGCGCCGCCCGCGCGCTGCGTACCGGCGACAGCCGCCGCTGGATCGTCGCCGCGGCCTGCGTCGCCGCGCTCACCGCCGGACTGGCCGCGCTGCCCACGGTCGGCGCGGACGGGCCGCCGCCGGCCGCGGCGAACGCCGCCTCGGCGTTCCTCGGCTCGGTGGCCGCGCACGCCCGGGGCTCCTCCGTCGGCGCGAACGCCTCGCTGCTGACGACCGTCCGCGAACGCCGGCCCGGTTCTCCCGAGACGGAGTTCACGGTGGCGATCGGCCACGGCCAGGGCGTCATCCGCCCCGCGCGGGGGCACGGGCCGGCGCAGTCGCCGAACGTCCCCTACGGCCCGTTCCTCGCCCCCTCGTTCAGCTGGCGGGAGGTCGCCACGCTGCCGTCCGGGACCGCGCAACTGCGCGCTCGGCTGGAGGAGTTGGCGCCGCATCAGGACCTCTTCCGTGTGATCGGCGGCTTGTTGGGCATCTCGCCGGTGACCCCACAGGTGCGCGCCGCCCTCTACCGGGTGCTGGCCACGGTGCCCGGGGTCGACCTGCTCGGCCCGGGCAGGGACGCGCGGGGGCGCGCGGGGACCTGGGTGGCGCACGACGACGGGACGACGCGCTGGAAGCTGCTTCTCGACCCGGACACCGGCCGGCTGCTCCAGCAGGACCAGGTGACCCTGAAGGCGGTGCCGGCGGCCCCCTGTACGAAGGACCGCACGCCGCCGGCCTGCCCGCCCGCGCTGGCCGCGGGGGACCTGGTGTCCCGGATGACGTTCCTCAGCCAGCGCGTCACCGACTGACGCCGCCGGCGCGGGACGAGGCCGCTCCGCCGCCGGTGCCGACCCGTCGGGGCCAGGTCCGGCCGGTCGCCGTCTACGCCGATGCGCGTATATGGCGATTCGGCCGGGCCGCCAGGCCCCCTCACCCTTGACGCTATTGGTCTAGGCCAATAGCGTCCGGCCATGCGTCGAAGACTCCTCGGCCGTACGGCCGCGACGGCCGCCGCGCTCTGCGTGGCCACCGTCCTGCCCGCCCTCACAGGCGGCGCCACCGCGGGGGCGCACTCCCCCGCCGCCACGCACGACTCGCCGCACGGTCCCGCGGCCGACTCGCCGTACCGAAGCGTCGGTTACTTCACCCAGTGGGGCATCTACGGCCGCAACTACCAGGTGAAGAACGTCCAGACGTCCGGCACCGCCGCCAAACTCACCCATCTGAACTACGCGTTCGCCAACATCGGCGCCGACGGCAAGTGCTTCGAGGCCAACGTGGCCGGCGAGGGCGACGCCTGGGCCGACTACCAGCACCCGGTGGACGCCGCGACCTCCGTCGACGGCACCGCCGACACCGCCGAGCAGCCGCTGGCCGGCAACTTCAACCAGCTGCGCGAACTCAAGGCGAAGAACCCGCACTTGAAGGTGCTGATCTCGATCGGCGGCTGGGGCTGGTCCACCCACTTCTCCGACGCGGCCCGAACGGCCGCCTCGCGCCAGGCACTCGTCGCCTCCTGCCTGGACATCTTCATCAAGGGCAACCTGCCGCTGCTGGACGGCAAGGGCGGCCCGGGTTCGGCGGCCGGCCTCTTCGACGGCGTGGACATCGACTGGGAGTGGCCGGCCTCCTCCGGTGACACCGACACCGTCTACCGTCCCGAGGACAAGCAGGACTTCACGGCGCTGGCCGCGGAGTTCCGCCGGCAGCTGGACGCGTACGGCCGCACCACGCACAAGCACTACGACCTGAGCGCCTTCCTGCCCGCCGCACCGGCGAAGATCGACGCGGGCTTCGAGGCGCGGAAGATCTTCCGGTACCTCGACTTCGGCACCGTGCAGGGCTACGACTTCCACGGCCCGTACGAGGCCACCACCAACCAGCAGTCGGCACTGCGGGCGCCGCGCGACACCCCGGTGGCGAACGACTTCAGCGACACCCAGGCGATCGGCGACTGGCTGCGCCGCGGAGCGCCCGCCCGCCAACTGGTGCTGGGCGTCCCGTTCTACGGCCAGGGCTGGACCGGCGTGCCCGACGGCGGCACGGCCGGCCTCTTCCAGCCCTCCACCGGCCCCGCGCCGGCCACCTGGCAGGCCGGGAACGAGGACTACCACGCGCTCAAGGCGCTGGCGCAGTCCGGGAGTTACACCGTGCACCGGGACGTGCGGGACGGCTTCGCCTGGCTCTACGACGGCACGAACTTCTGGACGTACGACGATCCGCAGGTGATCGCCCAGAAGACCGCGTTCATCAGGGCCGCGCACCTGGGCGGCGCGATGGCCTGGTCGCTGGACGGCGACACCGCCGACGGCGAGCTGATCTCCGCGATCCACACGGGCCTCAACCCGCCGCGCCACCACCGCTGACCGCGACGCCGGTCCCGAACGCCCCAGCGGCCCGCCGGAGTCCTCCGGCGGGCCGCTGTCGTCCGTCCGCGGGCGGCCGGGCCCTTCCGCGGGCGGGATGACCGCGCCGCGCCGTGTCCGTTCCGCCGCCGCGCCGCGATCCAACCGTGACCCAGGCCCTTGCATCCGGAGTCTTGCAACGTTGCAACGCGCAGGTTAGCGTCTTGCAACGTTGCATTCCGGCGCGATGGAGGGCTCAGGTGACGATCACGATGTCCGAGGACTACGCAGACAGAGGCGGCCGCCCCCGCAGGCGGCGCACCCGCGCACTGGCGACCGCCGCCGCGGCAGCGCTGGCCGGCGTCGTGCTCGCCGCCTGCGGCGGCACCAGCGGCACCCCCGCGGCGAGCGCCCCGGGCGCGACCGGGAGCGCCGCGACCGGCGGCGGCTGCCACGCGGGCGCGACCACGCTCACCGCCTGGGGCTGGTCGGCCGGCTACGACCTGGTGGTCAAGAAGTTCAACCAGACCCACCCGGACATCTGCGTGAAGCTGGAGAACGCCGGCGCCGCGGGCGACGAGTACACCAAGCTCAGCGACGCCCTCAAGGCGCACTCCGGGACCCCGGACGTGGCGCAGATCGAGTACTTCGAACTGCCGTCGTTCGAGATCACCAAGAGCCTGGTCGACCTCACCCCGTACGGCGTGGGCGACGCCAAGGCCGACGAGGCGCCGGCCGCCTGGTCGCAGGTGGTGCAGGGCTCGGCGCAGTACGCGATGCCCGTCGACCTCGGCCCGCTGGCGCTCTACTACAACTCCGCGGTGTTCGCCGCGCACAAGATCGCCGTGCCCACCACCTGGGCCGAGTTCGCCACGGCGGCCGACAAGCTGCACGCGGCCGATCCCAAGGCCGCGATCACCAACTTCGACCCGGTCTCCGCGCAGGACGTGCTCGCGCTGATGCAGCAGTACGGCGCCTTCCCGTTCAGCTACAGCGGCGGCGACACCGTCGGCATCGACTTCACCGGCCCGGCGCAGACCGCGTTCGCCAGGTTCTGGCAGGGCCTGATCGACAAGAAGGAGGTCACCACCGCGGCCGACTTCTCCCCCGCCCAGTGGTCCAACCTCGACAGCGGCGCCAACGCCGCCCGGATCAGCCCCGCCTGGGGCCCGGTGGGCATGCAGGGCAGCATCAAGAAGACCATCGGCTCCTGGCGCGCCGCGCCCATGCCGCAGACCACGGCCGGCCAGAACGCCACCGGGAACTGGGGCGGTTCGACCCTCGCGGTGATCAAGGGCACCGCGCACGCCAAGGAGGCCGCGGAGTTCGTCAAGTGGTTCGGCGGCTCGGCCGACGCCTGGCAGATCCTCAGCGGCGACGTGGCCGGCGCGTTCCCCGGCTATCTGCCGCTGATGGACTCGCCGAGCTTCCAGGCCCGCACCCTGCCGATCTCCGGCGACTCCCAGCCCAACAAGGTGTTCGCCACCGCCGCCCACGCCGTGCGGCCCGCGCAGTGGCCGCCGATCATGACCGCCGCGCTCACCCGGTGGACCACCGCGTTCGCCGGCGTGACCAAGGGCAGCACCACCCTGGAGCAGGCTTTCGCGACCTTCCAGCACCAGATGGTGGACTACGCCAAGTCCCAGGGCTTCACGGTCACCGAGGGCTGAGCACCGTGACCGACACGATCGTCCGACCGGGCCCGGCGGCCACCCGCGACAGCCGCCGCGCACCCCGCCGCCGGCGCCGCCGCGAGTGGCCGGGCGCGGTCTTCGTCAGCCCGCACCTGCTGGCCCTGGCGCTGTTCATGCTGGTGCCGACGGTGTACGCGGTCTACGACAGCCTGCAGACCACCCAGCTCATCGGCGGCACCCACTACTCGGGCCTGGCCAACTACCGCACGGTGCTGCACTCCGCGCAGTTCTGGGAGGGCGTGCGCCGGGTGCTGATCTTCACCGCGGTGCAGGTCCCGGTCACCATCGCCCTGGCCTTCTTCTTCGCGGCGGTCTTCGACGCCGGCATCGTGAAGTACAGCCGCTTCTTCCGCACGGTGTTCTTCATGCCGTTCGCGGTGCCCGGCGTCGTGGCCGCCGTGATGTGGTCGTTCCTGCTGCTGCCGGACTTCGGGCCGTACGCGAAGGTCGCGCAGTCCCTCGGGTTCGGGCACGTGGACTTCTTCTCCTCGAAGCTGATCCTGCCGACGATCGTGGTGATCGTGGTGTGGGAGTGGACCGGCTACAACGTGACCATCCTCTACACCGCGATGAAGTCCCTGCCGCAGCAGGTGACCGAGGCCGCGATCATGGACGGCGCGTCGCTGCGCACGATCATCCTGCGGCTGAAACTGCCGATGGTCCGGCCGACGATCGTGATGCTGTGCTTCCTCAACACGGTCGGCGCGCTCCAACTGTTCACCGAACCGTCCATCCTGGCCGCGTTCCAGCCGCAGGCGGTGAGCTACGGCTTCACCCCGAGCCTGTACGTCTACAACACCGCGGTCGGCAGCGGCGACTACAACCTGGGGGCGGCGGCCGCCGTGGTCCTGGCGCTGATCATCGGCGCCCTGTCGCTGGGCGCGTTCGCGATCCGCAAGCGGGCCGGGGAGTTCCGATGAGCAAGAAGGACCGCACGAGCGACACCGTGCCGATCCACCTGTACGGGCTGCGCCGCGGCACCGTCACCGTCGTCACGCTGATCTGCGGGCTGTTCGCCGCGTTCATCCTGGCGCCGCTGCTGTGGCTGCTGATCAACGCGACCAAGACGCAGGCCAACGTCTACGGCACGCCCGGCTTCTGGTTCGCCCGCCCCTTCCACCTCTTCCAGAACCTGTCCGCGCTGGGCCGCGACGTCAGCGGCGCGGGCGTCTACCTGCAGTGGCTCGGCAACACGCTGCTGTACGCGGGCAGCGCCGCGATCGGCGCCACCCTGCTGTCGGCGATGGCCGGCTACGGCTTCGCGCGCTTCGGCTTCCGCGGCTCCAACGCGCTGTTCTACCTGGTGATGTCGACGCTCCTGGTGCCGATCACCTCCGTCGCGCTGCCGCTGTTCCTGGTGTACGCCAAGGTCGGGCTGGTCAACTCGGTGTGGGGGATGATCCTGCCGAGCATGGTCTCGCCGGTCGGCATCTACCTGATGCGCACCTACATCGACGCCTCGGTGCCGCGCGACCTGATCGACGCGGCCCGGATGGACGGCGCCGGCGAGATCCGGATCTTCCTGCGGATCGTGCTGCCGCTGACCGTGCCCGGCCTGGTCACCGTGCTGCTGCTGACCGTCGTGGCGGTCTGGAACAACTACTTCCTGCCGCTGATCATCTTCAGCCGCAACCGGCTCTACCCGCTGACCGTCGGCCTGTCCTCGCTGTCGCACGCGGCGGAGACCGGCTCCAAGGCCGAACTGGTCCCGGTCCTCATCGCCGGCGGCCTGGTGACGATCCTGCCGCTGATCGTGCTGTTCCTGTTCCTGGAGAAGTACTTCAGGGGCGGCGCGCTCCAGGGCAGCACCACCGGCTGACCGCACCCCCGCCCGCACGCCGGCGCCCGCACGCCGACCACCCCCGTACCACCCGCCACTTGGAGAAGACGTGTCCTCAGTCCAGCAGCCCGGCATGCCCCGCCCCGAGTATCCCCGCCCGCACTTCGACCGCTCGTACGCCTGGCAGAGCCTCAACGGCACCTGGGAGTTCGCCGCCGACCCCCACGGCACCGCGACGCCCGCGGAGTTGTCGGCGCGGCCGTGGCCGCAGCGGATCACCGTGCCGTTCGCCTGGGAGACCGAGGCGTCGGGGGTGGGCGCGCACTGGCTGGAGCACGGCTGGTACCGGCGCACGGTGAGCGTGCCCGAGGAGTGGCGGGGGCTGCGCGTGGTGCTGCACTTCGGCGCGGTCCACCACCACGCCACGGTGTGGGTGGACGGCGTCGAGGTCGGCGCACACGAGGGCGGCTACACGCCGTTCGCCTTCGACATCACCGACGCGCTGGCCGGCCGGGACCACGGCACGGTGCTGGTGCGCGTGCACGCGCCCGTCGACAAGCGGGAGATCGTGCACGGCAAGCAGCGCAGCGTCCCGCGCGACGACTACGACGACTGCGCGTTCACCCCGACCAGCGGCATCTGGCAGCCGGTGTGGCTGGAGGCGCGGCCCGCCACCCACATCGCCTCGGTCGCGCTGGCGCCCTCCGAAGGGCTCGACGCGATCGTCGCGGACATCGCGGTGGCCGGCCCGGCCGCGGCGGGCGCGCGGCTGACCGTGCAGGCGGTCGGCGGCGAGCCGGTGAGCGTGCCGGCCGGCAGTGTGCGCGTGGTGCTGCCGGTCGCCTCGCCGCGGCTGTGGTCGCCCGCGGACCCGTACCTCTACGGCGTGACGGTGACGCTCGACTCGGCCGACGGCTCCGACCAGGTCGGCTGCTCGACCGGTCTGCGGCGGATCGAGACGGACGGCGACCGGCTGCTGCTCAACGGCGAACGCCTGTACGTGCGCGGGGTGTTGGACCAGGGTTACTGGCCGCGCACCGGGCTGACCGCACCGGACGACCAGGCGTTCGTCACCGACCTGGAGCTCGCCCGCGAGGCCGGGTTCAATGTGGTGCGCAAGCACCTGAAGCTGGAGGACCCGCGGTTCCTGCACCACGCCGACCGGCTGGGCATGCTGGTGTGGGCGGAGCCGGCCAGCACCGGCACCTTCGGCGAGCGGGCCGCGGCGCGCTTCGAGGCGCAGATCGCGCCGATGGTCGCCCGCGACGGCAACCACCCCAGCGTCGTCGTCTGGGGCCTGTACAACGAGGAGTGGGGGCTGGACTGGGACGTCCCCGGCGACGAGGCCAAGCAGGCCGCGGTCCGGCGGGCGTACGACCTGCTCAAGGAGCTGGACGACACGCGCCCGGTGGCCGACAACTCCGGCTGGACGCACGTGGCCACCGACCTGGTGGACTGGCACGTCTACGACGAGACGCCGGCCGGCTGGTCGGCGAAGGTCCGCGCGCTGCTCGACCGGGACGCCACCGACTTCCCGGTCGGCCTCGGCGGCGGCACCGTGGTCCGCAAGCGGCTGATGGCCGACGGCGGCACCGTCCCCGAACTCCCGCACCTCAACAGCGAGTACGGCGGCGGGAAGACCAGCGTCGAGCGCGGCTGGAACCAGCGCTGGCAGACCGCCGAACTGCGCCGCCACGACCTGCTCTCGGGCTACGTGTGGACCGAACTGTACGACGTCGAGCACGAGATGGCCGGCGTCTACGCCTTCGACCGCTCGCGCAAGGACGACGGCGGCAACCCCGCGGCCCACGCGCACGCCGACACCGTGCTGGTCGTCGACCTCGAACCGGCCGCGCCCGGGCGGGATCTGGTGGTCGGCGCGGACCGCAAGGCGGCGTTCGACGTACGGATCTCCTACCACGGCCCGCGGCCCGAGCGGTTCGCGGTGGCGGCGGTGTGGGGGCCGGTGATGGGCCACCCCGGTGGGATCACGGTCGGCGGGCGCGGGGGCGAACTCCCGGGCGGCGCCGACCTGTCGGGGAGCGCGGCGGCGGCGGTCACCGTCGAGCCGTACCGGCTGAGCGAGCCGGTGCACGTCGCCGAGTCCCTGCCCGAGGGGGTGTCGGCCGCCCGCCTGCACCTGTTCGCCCTCGGCCCGGACGGCACGGTGCGCGGCGCGACCTGCGTGGACGTCGCGGTGGGGTGAGCACGGCGGGGGACATGACCGCGGCCGGCCGGCGCACGGGCGGCTGGCCGCACTGTGCATCGTTGAAATAGGCTGCCGGAGCCGGTCCGACACCAGGGCCGGCCAGGCGTGAAAGGACCTCGATGGCCACCGTCCGACTGCGTGACGTCGCCGAACGAGCCGGTGTGTCGATCCGTACGGTGTCCAACGTCGTCAACGGCTACGCGCAGGTCGCCGACGACACCCGGCGGCGGGTCGAGAAGGCGGTCGCCGAGCTCGGCTACCGCCCCAACCTGGCCGCGCGCAACCTCAAGCGCGGCCGCACCGGCATGGTCGCCCTGGTCGTGCCCGAGCTGGACGTGCCGTACTTCTCCGAACTGGCCCGCGCCGTCATCGCCGAGGGCCGCAAGCACGGCTGGACGGTGGTCATAGACCAGACCGACGGGGAGCCGGACCGCGAGCGGGAGCTGATCATCGGCGGGGCGGGCGCGGCGCTGTTCGACGGCGTCATCCTCAGCCCGCTCTCGCTCTCCCAGGCCGACCTGGCCGAACGCCGCGGCGGCAGCCCGCTGGTGTTGCTCGGCGAGCGGATCGCGGAGAGCCCGTACGACCACGTCGCGATCGACAACGTGGCCGCCGCGTACGCCGCGACCGAGCACCTGCTCGACCTGGGCAGGACGCGCGTGGCCGCGGTCGGCGACCAGCCCTACGACACCGGCGAGACCGCGCAGTTGCGCACCCGCGGCTACCGGGACGCGCACGCCGCGCGCGGCCTGGCGGTGGACGACTCGCTGATCGTCGCCACCCACCGCTTCCACCGCTCCGACGGCGCGGCGGCGATGGCCGCGCTGCTGGACCGGCCGGGCGGCCCGCCCGACGCGGTCTTCTGCTACAACGACCTGCTGGCGCTGGGCGCCGTGCGCACCCTGCTCACCCGGGGGCTGCGCATCCCGCAGGACGTGGCGGTGGTCGGCTTCGACGACATCGAGGCGGGCCGCTACAACACCCCGACGCTGACCACGGTCTCGCCGGACAAGGCGGTCATCGCGCGACTCGCCGTCGAGCGGCTCACCGCGCGGATCGCCGCGGGCTCGTCCGGCGCGGACCCGGCGCAGGCGGGCCCTCCCGCGGAGTTCTGGGCGCCGCACCGGCTGATCGTGCGGGAGAGCACGGGGGGTTGAGAAGCGGCAGCGCCCGCGGCCCGCGGCGAGCGCGGCCGGAGCCCCCGAGGGCGTCGGCGCGGGTCCGCCGCGGTGATGCTGCCCCGGGACGCCGCGGGGTGGCCCGCGTCGCGGGGACGCGGGACCCCGCCGGGCGGACCGGGTCGCGGGGACGCCGCCGCGGACCGGGTTACGAGCGGCAGCGGGGGCCGGGTTACGGGGACGCGAGCCGCCGCCGGGCGGACCGGGTTACGAGCGGCGGCGGTGGCCGGGCTAGGAGCGGCGGCGGGGGCGGCCGCGGCCGGTGCTCTTCGCCGCGCCGCCCTTGGCGGTGCGCTTGCCGCCGGCGCCGGCGCGGGGGGTGGCGCCGGACCTGCCGCCGGACTTGGCGGACTTGGCAGACTTGGCGGACTTGGCCGCAGCGGCCTTCGCGGACTTCTGCGCTCCCTCCCCCTTCGCCGCCGGCTTCGCACCCGCGGGCCCCGGGGACGCACCCCCGCGTCCGCGCGAGCTGTTGACCGTACGGCCGCGGACGATGCCGATGAAGTCCTCGACCAGATCGGTGGTCGTGTCCTCCCGCCAGGAGAGCGCGACCTGCGAGGCCGGGACGCCGGTCAGCGGCCGGTAGGCGACGTCCCTGCGGTGGTGCAGGCGGGCCAGCGACTGCGGCACGACCAGCACGCCGACGCCCGCCGCGACCAGCGCGACCGCGTCCGCGGTGGTCGGCGGACGCTCCCGCGCGGGCAGCCCGGGCGGACCCTCCCAGTCCAGCGTGTCGTCGAGCGGATGCAGCACGGTCTCCTCGGCGAGGTCCTCGGGCGTGACCTCGTCGGCCGCCGTCAGCAGGTGGTCCTTGGGCACCACGACGACGGTCGTCTCGACGTAGAGCGGGATCGCGCTGAGGTCCGTACGGTCGATCGGCAGCCGTACGAAGCCGGCGTCCGCGTCGAGGGCGCGCAGCACACCGGGGGCGTCCGCGGCGGGCACCTGGACGAGGCTGAGCGGCACGCCGGGCAGCCGCTCCTCCCAGATCCGCACCCACTTCCCGGGCGTCACACCCGGGACGTACGCGAGGCGGAAGGAGGCGGATGCGTGCGAGCCGGTCACCCGGCAAGGCTACCCGCCGTGCCGGACGGTCCCGCCGCCGACCGCGCACGACGACCCCGCTCGCCGGTCCTGCGCCGCCGCCGCGCTCGTTACCCTTGACCCCATGACGTCGCACAAGACCACCCAGACGATGAAGCCCGCGACCGCGGCGAAGAAGCTGGGCGTGTACCTCCCGGCCACCCCCGCGGACTTTCAGGAGGGCGTCGTCTCCCGCGACGAGCTGAACGCGCTGCAGGCCGACCCGCCCGAGTGGCTGACCGCGCTGCGCCGCAACGGCCCGCACCCCCGCCCGGTCGTCGCCGCGCGGCTCGGCGTCTCGATCGCGGGACTGGCCCGCGGCGGCGTCACCGACCCGCTCACCACGGCCGAGATCGAGGCCCTGCGGGCCGCGCCGCCCGCCTGGCTCGAACGCGAGCGCACCACCGCCGCCCAGGTCCGCGCCGAGAACGCCCGCCTCGCCGACGCCGCCCGCCGCAAGGAGTCCCGCGGCACCGCGCCGGACGCCTGAGCCTGACGCCTGACGCCTGACCTCTGACGGAACCGGCGGCACCCCCGGCCGCCCGCCACGCCCGCGGCGGACGTACGACGCGCAGGACCCGTACGACCCGACGACCGACCCGACGACCCGGCGACCCGGCGACCCGGCGACCGGCCCGACGACCGGCCCGACGACCGGCCCGACGAGGAGGTGCCGTACACGTGGACGGCATCCAGTGGCTCGCGACCGAGGACCACTTCGACCTCGGCTACTGGGTGCTGTTCGCCCAGGGGCTGGAGCCCGCGGAGTTGGTGCGGCGGCTCGCGCCGGTGACGCCGGTGGCCGGCCCGGTGACGCGCGTGGACGTGGACGACGTCGAGGACTCGGCCGCGGGCGACGCCGTCGTGGTGCGGGCCGGGAGCAGCGCGGGCTGGGCGTTCGGGATCGTGGAGGGCGGCCCGGTCGGCCGCGCTCCCGACCGGGGCGCCGGCGCGCTCTCGGCCGGCGCCCGGGCCGTGGAGCTGTGGCGCACGGTGAACGGCGACACCGGCTTCGCGTTCGCCGAGGACGGGCGGACGGTGTGCCGGTTCGAGCCGGGGCGCGAGCACGAGCGCGCCGGCTCCGAGCCCGACCGCCTGCTGCCCGCCCTGCGCGCCGCCGGGCTGGTGCTGCCGGACGGCACGACGCCCTTCGAGCACGGCGAGGACCTGCCCGACGCGCTGCCGCGGGTGCTGGCGCTGGCCGAGGCGGAGTTCGGCCTCGACCTGCCGCGGCAGGCGGTGCTGGCGGACGCGCTGACCGCCGGGCTGCTGGAGGTGTGACCGGCGACGGCCCGCGCCGCGTCGTGCGGCGCGGGCCGTCGCCCCGCACGACGTCGGCACCGCGAACCCGGTGGTGCGCCACCGCGACGCCGACGGCGCGACCACGGCGCTCAGGTACGACATCGTCGCCGGCGGCGACGCCTACCGCGGCGTCAGCAGGACCGCGGCGCCAGCAGGACCGCTGCGTCAGCAGGACCGCCGTGCCCTCCGGCGTCCTCACCTGCTCGACCCACGAGTCGGGAACGCCTGGCTCACCGCCATCACCGCGGCCCCCGCCGATCCGCCGGCCGTACTCGCGGCGCACTCCCGCGGCTTCCGCCGCCCCGATCACTACGTCTGCCGCGTCCGCCGCGCCCGGCTCCCCGGCCGGCGATGACTCCTTGGAGTGATCATGAAGGCGGAAGAGCATGATCGGTCCCGCTGACGCCGATGCACAACGGTATGACACCTTTCAAGCGTCAGCGGGGCCGTACGGCCGCCGCTCTGGTGGTCGGTGCCGCGGCTCTGTGCATGGCCGGGATCGCGCCGGCCGCCACCGCGCAGCCGCAGACCAGGGCGGACACCCCGTGGGTGGTCTCGCTGGGCGACAGCTTCATCTCGGGCGAGGCCGGCCGGTGGGCGGGCAACAGCAACGACGGCGGCGACGGCATCGCCGGCACCGACCGGGCCTTCGACCCCGCGACGGGCACGACCGACCCGCACCGGGTGTACGGCCCCTCGTACGATGACGGCTGCAACCGCTCCGACAGCGCCGAGGTCCACTCCGCGCCCGGCCAGGACCGCCGGCTCAACCTCGCGTGCTCGGGCGCCACGTCCACCGCGATCCTGCTGCCCGAGCACGGCGGCAGCCCGTTCAAGACCGAACCGTCCCAGGCCGAGCAGCTCCAGAAGGCCGTGACCGGGCACAGCGTGCGCGCGGTGGTCGTCTCGGTCGGCGGCAACGACCTGGGTTTCGAGAGCGTCATCACCTCCTGCGCAGGCAGCTTCCTCACGCCGTTCGGCGCCAGCCCCTGCGCTCCGACGCAAGGTCCCGCGGTGGCCTGGCTGCCCGCGATGCGCACCGCGGCCGTCGACGCGCTGGCCGACATCACCACCGCCATGGACCGGGCCGGGCACCCCAGGGGCAGCTACCGCCTGATCCTGCAGTCCTACCCCTCGCCGCTGCCGGACGCCGCGCACGTGCGCTACCCCGGGGACAAGTACGACCGTCTGACCACCGGCGGCTGCCCGTTCTTCGACGAGGACCTCACCTGGGCGCACGACGAACTCGTGCCCGAGATCAGCCGCACGCTGGCGGAGGCCGCGCGCGCCGGCGGGGCGGAGTTCCTCGACCTGTCGCGCGCCTTCGACGGCCGGGAGGTCTGCTCCACCGGCACCGTCCAGGCCGACGCCGGCCACCAGCCCTCCGGCAGCACCAGCGAGTGGGTGCGCTTCGTGACCACCGGCGCGGGCCAGGGCCAGAAGCAGGAGTCCCTGCACCCCGACTACTACGGCCAGCAGGCCCTGGGCGCCTGCCTCGCCCTGGACCTCGCCCGCACCCCCGGCGCCTACGCCTGCACCAACACCCCGGGGGCGGCCCCCACCGCCATGACCCTCCGCCCCACCCCCACCACCTGACCCAGCCCCCACCCCGGCGCGGCGCTCAGCGCCACCTCGGCGCCGCGCCCCAGCGGGGGAGCTGAGCGCTACACGTTGAACCTGAACTCGACCACGTCGCCGTCCTGCATGACGTAGTCCTTGCCCTCCATGCGGGCCTTGCCCTTGGCGCGGGCCTCGGCCACGGAGCCGGCGGCGACGAGGTCGTCGAAGGAGATGACCTCGGCCTTGATGAAGCCCTTCTGGAAGTCGGTGTGGATGACTCCGGCGGCCTCGGGGGCCGTGGCGCCGCGCTTGATGGTCCAGGCGCGGGACTCCTTGGGGCCCGCGGTGAGGTAGGTCTGCAGGCCCAGGGTCTCGAAGCCGACGCGGGCGAGGGTGGCCAGGCCCGGCTCCTGCTGGCCGACGGACTGCAGGAGTTCCAGCGCCTCGGCGTCGTCCAGCTCGGCGAGGTCGGCCTCCAGCTTGGCGTTGAGGAAGATCGCCTCGGCCGGCGCGACCAGGGCGCGCTGCTCGTCCTTGAAGGACTCGTCGGTCAGCTCGTCCTCGTCGACGTTGAAGACGTAGAGGAACGGCTTGGTGGTCAGCAGGTGCAGCTCGTGCAGCAGCACGCCCTGCTCGGTGCCCTTGGTGATGCCGCGGGAGAAGAGGGTCTCGCCGGCCGCGAGGATCTCCTGCGCGGCCTCGGCGGCGGCCAGCACCGCGGCCTTCTCCTTCTGCAGCCGGGCCTCCTTGGTCAGCCGCGGCAGCGCCTTCTCCACGGACTGCAGGTCGGCGAGGATCAGCTCGGTGTTGATCGTCTCGATGTCGTCCTTGGGCGAGACCTTGCCGTCCACGTGGACCACGTTCTCGTCCTTGAAGGCGCGGATGACCTGGCAGATCGCGTCGGACTCGCGGATGTTCGCCAGGAACTTGTTGCCCAGGCCCTCGCCTTCGGAGGCGCCGCGGACAATGCCGGCGATGTCCACGAAGTCGACGGTGGCGGGCAGCACCCGCGCCGAGCCGAAGATCTCCGCGAGCGTGGCCAGGCGCGGGTCGGGCACGCCCACCACGCCGACGTTGGGCTCGATGGTGGCGAACGGGTAGTTGGCCGCGAGCACGTCGTTCTTGGTCAGGGCGTTGAAGAGCGTCGACTTGCCGACGTTCGGCAGACCGACGATTCCGATGGTGAGCGACACGAGGCGACTTCCCGTAAGCGAGATCCGAGGGGGTTTTCCGAGACTCCGCCCAGTCTACGGGCCGCGCGCCCGCCCCCGTCCGCCGCGGGCCGCGGCCTGTGGACGACCCGCGCCCCCCGGCGCCCCGCCACCGCCCGTGGACAACCGAACACCCGCCCCCGTGGGAGGGAACCCGCGTGTCCCACCATGCGATCAACCGACCGGCATGCCTACTGTACGTAGGTGGACCAACACACTGCGCGCACGGGCGCTCCCGGCCCGGCCCCCGGCGGGGAGGCCGCCGCCGGCGTCTACCGCGCCCCGCGCCCGGCCCACCCGGAGCCCGGCGCGGCCCGCCGCCCGCGCGCCGTCCAGGGGCCCAGGCCGCGGCTGACCGGGTTGGGCACCGGCGCGCTGACCACCGTGGTGACCGCGCTCGGCGGCGGCCTCGACTCGCTGCTGTTCGGCGGCCCCGGCGTCCTCTTCGGCGTGGTCTTCGTCGCCGTGAGCATCGCCGGGGCCCTCTACGTACGGCCCTACGACCTGGTGGCCGCGCCGGTCTCGGCGCCCATCGCCTTCGCCGTCGGCATCGCCCTGACGGCCGACAGCGGCGCCGGCGGTCTGGTCGGCCACCTGCTGGGCGTCTTCACCGGCCTGGCCACGATGACCGGCTGGCTGTACACCGGCACGGCGCTGGCCGCGCTGATCGCCGGGGTCAGAGCTTTGCGGCTGCCATCGCGGCGCCGACGATCCCGGCGTTGTTCTGCAGCTCCGCGGGAACGATCTCCGCGTTGATCCCGGTGATCAGCGGCAGGAACTTGTCCGCCTTGCGGCTGATGCCACCGCCGATCACGAACAGCTCGGGCGAGAACAGCATCTCCACGTGCGCGAGATACTTGCGCAGCCGGTGCGCCCAGTGCTCCCAGCTCAGGTCCTCGTCCTCCCGCGCCTTGACCGACGCGCGCTTCTCCGCGTCGTGGCCGTGCAGCTCCAGGTGGCCCAGCTCGGTGTTGGGCACCAGCCGGCCGTCGGCGAAGACCGCGCTGCCGATGCCGGTGCCGAGGGTGAGGACGATGACGGTGCCGCTGCGGCCGCGGCCCGCCCCGAACGTCATCTCGGCCACGCCCGCCGCGTCCGCGTCGTTCAGCACCACGACCGGCACGCCGAGCCGCTCACCGATCAGCTTGCGGGCGTCGCAGCCGATCCAGCCCTTGTCCACGTTCGCCGCGGTGCGGGTCACGCCGTCCACCACCACACCGGGGAAGGTCACGCCGAGCGGCCCGGTGTGGCCGAAGTGCCGCACGACCTCCTCCACGCCCTCCACGACGGCGTCGGGCGTCGCCGGGTGCGGCGTGGGCACCTTCAGGCGCTCCTCGGCGAGGGCGCCCTTCGCCAGGTCGACGGGGGCACCCTTGATGCCCGTGCCGCCGATGTCCACTCCGAACATGTCCATGGCCTCCACGGTAGGGGCGGGCGGGAAAGCTCACCTCTCGGCAGATGCCCGGGCGGCGGCCTCCGCACGCAGGTCGCGGCGGAGTTCCTTGGGCAGCGAGAACTGGATCGACTCCTTCGCCGACGTCACCACCGACACATCGGCGAAGCCGCGCGCGGCCAGCCACTCCAGGACGCCGTCGACCAGGACCTCCGGCACCGAGGCGCCCGAGGTGACGCCGACCGTGGCGACGCCCTCCAGCCAGGCGTCCTCGCACTCCTCGGCGAAGTCCACCAGGTGGGAGGCGCCCGCGCCGGACTGCAGGGCGACCTCGACCAGGCGGATGGAGTTCGAGGAGTTGCGGGAGCCGACCACGATCACCAGGTCCGCCTCCGCGGCGATCTGCTTCACCGCGACCTGGCGGTTCTGGGTGGCGTAGCAGATGTCGTCGCTGGGCGGTGAGAGGAGGTTCGGGAAGCGGTTCTTCAGCGCGTCCACCGTCTCCATGGTCTCGTCCACCGACAGCGTGGTCTGCGAGAGCCACACCACCTTGTCCTCGTCCCGGACCCGGACCTTGGCGGCGTCCTCGGGGCCGTCCACCAGGTGCATCCGCTCCGGGGCCTCGCCCATGGTGCCGATGACCTCCTCATGGCCCTCGTGGCCGATGAGCAGGATGTCGTAGTCGGAGTCGGCGAACCGCCGGGCCTCCTTGTGGACCTTGGTCACCAGCGGGCACGTCGCGTCGATGGAGGCGAGGCGGCGCTCGGCGGCCTCCTCGTGCACGACCGGGGCGACGCCGTGCGCGGAGAAGATCACGATGGCGTCCTCGGGCACTTCCTGCGTCTCGTCGACGAAGATCGCGCCCTTCTTCTCCAGGGTCTGCACGACGTACTTGTTGTGGACGATCTGCTTGCGGACGTAGACCGGCGCGCCGTACTGCTCCAGCGCCTTCTCGACGGTGATGACGGCGCGGTCGACGCCCGCGCAGTAGCCGCGAGGGGCGGCGAGCAGGACACGGCGGGTGGTGTCAGTGGTCATGCGCCCATCGTACGGGGATCACCCCCGGTGACGGTGGGCGGCGGCGGGCGCCTGTGGACAACTGCCCCGGCGCGTGGGGTGACGACGGGCGCGCCGGGGCCGCGGGGCGCGCGCCTGCCGGGCCGCCGGCCTGTCCGTGGCGCGGGCTAGGGTGGCGGGCATGGCTCTGAACACCTCGGCGGACGCGCCGATCCCGGTCGGCGAGGTGTCGCGGCTGATCGGCGGCTGGATCGACCGGCTCGGCGCGGTGTGGGTGGAGGGGCAGATCACCCAGCTGTCCCGGCGGCCGGGCGCGGGCGTGGTCTTCATGACGCTGCGCGACCCCTCGCGGGACGTGTCGATCCCGGTGACGTGCTTCCGCGGCGTGTACGAACAGGTGGCCGACGTGGTCGGCGAGGGTGCGCGGGTGGTGCTGCACGCGAAGCCCGAGTGGTACGGCCCGCGCGGCACCCTGTCGCTGCGGGCGGCCGAGATCCGGCCGGTCGGCATCGGCGAACTGCTCGCGCGGCTGGAGCAGTTGAAGCGGACGCTGGCCGCCGAGGGGCTGTTCGCGATGGACCGCAAGCGGCCGATACCGTTCCTGCCGCAGCTGATCGGCCTGGTCACCGGCCGCGCCTCGGCCGCCGAGCGGGACGTGCGGGAGAACGCCCGGCTGCGCTGGCCCGCGGTGCGCTTCGAGGTGCGCAACGTGCCGGTGCAGGGCGCGTCGGCGGTGCCGCGGGTGATCGAGGCGGTGCGCGCGCTGGACGAGCACCCGGGCGTCGACGTGATCATCGTGGCGCGCGGCGGCGGCAGCGTGGAGGACCTGCTGCCCTTCTCCGACGAGCGCCTGATCCGTGCGGTCGCGCAGTGCCGTACGCCGGTGGTCTCGGCGATCGGGCACGAGCCGGACGCGCCGCTGCTGGACCTCGTCGCGGACCTGCGGGCGTCCACGCCGACCGACGCGGCCAAGCGGGTCGTGCCGGACGTGCGCGAGGAGCTGGAACGGGTCCGGCAGGTCAGGGAGCGCGCGCTGCGGGTGGTGCGCGGGCTGCTGGACCGCGAGGAGCGCGGGCTCGCGGCGGCGCTGAGCCGGCCGTCGCTGGCGCAGCCGTACCGGATGGTCGAGGAGCGGGCGGCGGACGTCGCCGACCGGGTCGACCGGGCCCGCCGCGGCCTGCGGCACGCGCTGGACCGGGCGGACGCGGACCTCGCGCACACCCTGGCGCGCGTGGTCGCCCTCTCCCCCGCCGCGACGCTGCGCCGCGGGTACGCGGTGCTGCAGCGCGAGGACGGCGCGGCGGTGCGCTCCGCCGCGGAGGTCGCGCCCGGCGACCGGCTGCGGGCGCGGGTCGCGGAGGGCGGGTTCGCGGTACGGGTCGGCGAGGACTGACGGCGGGGCCCGGGGCGGCTGGGAGCCTGGGAGCGTCGGCCGGGCGCGGTGGCCGGGTGGCCGGGAGCGTCGGCCGGGCGGCCAGGTGGCCGGGAGCGTCGGCGGTACGCCCTAGGCTGGCGGACATGGCAGACCAGGACCCCAAAGCGACGTCGGCGCCGACCTCGACCCCCGGCTACGAGCAGGCGCGCGACGAGCTGATCGACGTCGTCCGCCGCCTGGAGGCGGGCGGCGCCACGCTGGAGGAGTCGCTCGCGCTGTGGGAGCGCGGCGAGGAACTGGCCCGCGTGTGCCGCCACTGGCTGGAGGGCGCCCGCGCCCGCCTCGACGCCGCTCTGGCCGCGGACGAGGACGCCGACGAGGCCGCGGAGCTCGCGCGGGGCGCGGCCGAGCAGGCTTTCGTCGACGCGGAGGAGGCCCGCCGCCCGGTCCCGGACGATGCGGAGGAGTGACCCGGCTCAGTCCGCGTCGGCTCGATCCGCGTCGGCTCGATCCGCGTCGGGTCGGTCCGGTTTGGCTCGATCCGCGTCGGCTCCCTCCACGTCGGCTCCATCCGCGTCGCCCTCCGCCTTCGCGCGCGACTCCCGCGCCTTGTCGGCCGCGCCCGCCGCCTCGTAGCAGGAGGCCGAGCGCAGCCAGGTGTCCCGCACCTGCGCGGTCGGCGCTCCCGACATGGCGAGCGTGGTCGCCAGTTCGGCGTACGCCTCGCCGGCTCGCGTGAGATCCCCCTCGCCCTCCAGCGTCTCGGCGGCGACCCTGCCCTCGGCCACGGCTTCCTCGTAGCGTCCGAGGGCCCGGAGCGCGGTTCCCATGTTGTTCCTGTTGATGGCCATGCCATAGGGGTATGCGACCTGCTCGCTGAGGGCACAGCCCGACCTGTGGGCGGCGAGCGCCTCCTCGTGCCGGCCTGTGTCGTTGAGGACGTTGCCCCTCTCGTTCCACACCGCGGCCTGGCGGGAGATGTCGCCGATCCGCTCGTTCAACTCCAGCGCCGTGGCGAGCGCGTCCAGCGCTTCCTCGTACCGCGTCAGCTTCCGCAGAGCGGAGCCGACGTTGTGCAGAGCGGTGGCCTCGCCGGTGACGTTTCCGATCCTCCGGGAGAGGTCACGCGCGGTGGTGCTCGCCTCCAGCGCCTCCTCGTATCGGGACAGCCCGAAAAGTACCCTGCCGAGGTTGCCCCACCCACCGGGTTCGTTGCGGTGGTCCCCCATCGTGCGGACCGAGTCCAGACCCAGTGCCGCCACCGCCAGGGCGTCGTCCCACAGATGGCGGTGCTGCAGATAGGGGATGAGGACGACGGAAAGGCGCGCCGTGGCCGTCGAGGGCGCGGTGGCGTGAGCCATGCCCACGAGGTTGCCCCACTCGTCGTCCATCCAGCGCATTGCGGCGTCCCGGTCCGCGAACTCCGGGGACGGCTGCAACTGCCCCGACGAGAGCTCGACATGGGTGAGGCCGGCCTCGCCCCACTTCACGTAGTAGTCGACCAGCCGCCCGCGCGCCTGGTCGTACTTGCGGCGGGCCGGGCGGTTGTCGGCGACGTGGGCGGCGGCCTGCTCCTCGGCGTAGTCGCGGAGCAGGTCGTGCATCTGCCAACGGCCGCGGGTGGCACCGCGGTTGAGCATGTGGGCGGCGGCGAGTCGGCCGAGCTGGTGGTCGATGGCCGTCGAGGTCTGGTGGGTGAGGGCGGCCGCCGCCGCGGTGGAGATGTCGGGGCCGGCGTTGAGCGAGAGCAGGCGGAAGAGGTCCTGCTGCTGCGGGGTGAGGCTCTCGAAGGTCTGGTCGAAGACCGTGCGCAGGTCGCGTTCGCCGTCGTCGAGGCTGTCCAGCCGGCCCTCCCCCGCGGTGAGGCGGGCGGCGCGCTCGGCCAGCGGCTGGCCGGGGTCCTGCACGAGCAGCGCGGCGACGATCTGGAGCGCCAGCGGCAGGCAGCCGCACGCGGTCACCACCTTCTCGGCGGCCTCCCGGTCCTCCCGCACCCGCAGGTCCCCGGGGTCGGCCTCGCGCAGGGCCAGGTCCAGCAGGGTGACCGCGTCGTCCGGCTGGAGCTGGTGCAGCGAGCGCGGGCGGCCGATGCCGGGCAGCGCTTTGCGCGAGGTGGCGATCAGGCCGTGCGGGCCGGGCGGCAGCAGCGGCCTGACCTGGGCGGCGCTGGAGGCGTTGTCGGCGATGACGAGCAGCCGTTCGCCCTTGCGGGCGCGTTCGGCCAGGTGCGAGCGGTAGAACACCTCGCGGTCCGCGCCGGTCGGCGGGATGTGCTCGGGCGGTACGCCGAGCCGCCGCAGCAGAGCGTCGAGGGACTGCTCGGGCAGGGCCTGGTGGGTCGTAGCCGCGCAGGTCCACCAGCAGGACGCCGGTGAACCAGCCGCGCCGCAGGACCTCGTGGCCCACGGCGTAGGCGAGCGTGGTCTTGCCGACGCCGCCCATGCCGGCCACGACGGCGACCGGGCGTACGGGCGCGGAACCGGATGCGGGCGCGGAGCCGGATGCAGGCGCGGAACCGGATGCAGGCGCCGAGCCGCCCTCGTGACCGGGGCCGCCGCCGTGACCGGGGCCGCCGCCCGTGCTGCTGCCGGAGCCGGCGCCCGGCCCGCCGCCCGCGCCGGGATCGAGCAGCGCCAGCAGCGGCGCGAGGTCCTCGTCGCGGCCGGTGAACTCCGCCGGGAGGTCCGGGAGGGAGTCCAGCGCGGACGGCGCGGGCGCGTACTGCTGGACGAACGTGTTGTACTGCGTGCCGCGCTGCTGGGCCGCCGCGTACCTGAACTGGGCCCCGGCGAAGTCGCGTTCCTGCGCGCGGTCCTGTCCGTGGTCCTGCGCGCCGCCCTGCCGGCGCCCCTGCGCGTACGGCTCCCCGGGCTGCCCGACGTCGCCCAGCCTCTCCTGTGCCGACGCCGATCCCCCGGGGGGCCGCCTGGCGGACCGCTGGGAACGTCCGCGCGCAGTCCTGCCGTTGCGGCCCTTGGGCTTGTTCTTTCCCCCATCCGGCCTGCTCCCGCCGTCAGTTGAAGGTGTTGTGCTGTGTGCCGCCGCCCTGCACCGCGGACTTGGTGAACGTCGCGCCGCTGAAGTCGTTGTGCACGCTCTGTCCCCCGGCCGGCGAGGCGGCCACCACCGCCTCGACCACCGCGCGCAGTTCGGCCGCGGCCTCCTGCCGCTGCGGCTCGGGCAGTTCCTCCAGCAGCAGTTCCAGCCGGCTGCGCCACACCGCGGCATGCTCCGCGCGGACCTGGTCCGCCTCACCGCCGGCCGCCGCCTCCAACGCCGCCCGGGTACGGTCCAGACGCTCCAACTCCACGCGCTCGCGGGCCTCGTCGCCTCTGCCCAGCAGCCGGGCGATCCGTCCGCGCACCGCGTGCCAGACGTCCGTGCCGGCGGCCTGGGCGATCGCCCCGCCACCGGTCGCCGACAACGCCATGAGTGCCTCAACCAGCATTGCGTCCCCCTCCGAAGGTCCCCGAACCGGGCTCACCAGCCTAGGACTTCGGCCTTGCCCGTGGAGTGTGCACGACGAAGGAGACCGCGTCGCCGCAAGGGTTCGGCCTCACGCCCCCGGGCGGACCGGAATGCTCGTGAAGGTCGGCGACGGGGCCGGGTCGCTGAAGAAGTCGTTGCCCTTGTCGTCCACGACGACGAACGCCGGGAAGTCCTCGACCTCGATCTTCCACACGGCCTCCATGCCGAGTTCGGCGTACTCCAGGACCTCCACCTTCTTGATGCAGTCCTGGGCGAGGCGGGCGGCGGGGCCGCCGATGGAGCCGAGGTAGAAGCCGCCGTGCGCGGCGCAGGCCTCGGTGACCTGCCGGGAGCGGTTGCCCTTGGCGAGCATCACGAAGGAGCCGCCGGCCGCCTGGAACTGCTCGACATAGGCGTCCATGCGGCCGGCCGTCGTCGGGCCGAAGGAGCCGGAGGCGTAGCCCTCGGGGGTCTTGGCGGGGCCGGCGTAGTAGACGGCGTGGTCGCGCAGGTACTGCGGCATCTCCTCGCCCGCGTCCAGCCGCTCCTTGATCTTCGCGTGCGCGATGTCGCGGGCGACGACCAGCGGTCCCGACAGCGACAGCCGCGTCTTGACCGGGTACTTGGTCAGCTCCGCGCGGATCTCGTCCATCGGCCGGTTGAGGTCGACGCGGACCACGTCGTCGTCCAAGTGCTCGTCGGTGGTCTCGGGCAGGAAGCGCGCGGGGTCGGTCTCCAGCTGCTCCAGGAAGACGCCCTCGGCGGTGATCTTCGCCAGCGCCTGGCGGTCCGCGGAGCAGGAGACGGCGATGGCGACCGGGCAGGAGGCGCCGTGCCGCGGCAGCCGTACCACCCGCACGTCGTGGCAGAAGTACTTGCCGCCGAACTGCGCGCCGATGCCGATGGTCTGGGTCAGCTCGAAGACCTTCTGCTCCAGCTCCTTGTCGCGGAAGCCGTGTCCGGCCGGCGAGCCCTCGGCGGGCAGCTCGTCCAGGTAGTGCGCGGAGGCGTACTTGGCGGTCTTCAGCGCGAACTCGGCGCTGGTGCCGCCGACCACGATCGCCAGGTGGTACGGCGGGCAGGCCGCGGTGCCCAGCGAGCGGATCTTCTCCTCCAGGAAGCGCATCATCGACGCCTCGTTGAGGACCGCCTTGGTCTCCTGGTAGAGGAAGGACTTGTTGGCGCTGCCGCCGCCCTTGGCCATGAACAGGAACTTGTAGGCGCCGCCGTCGGTCGCGTACAGCTCGATCTGGGCCGGCAGGTTGGAGCCGGTGTTCTTCTCGTCCCACATGGTCAGCGGCGCCATCTGCGAGTACCGCAGGTTGAGTTTGGTGTACGCGTCGTAGATGCCGCGCGACAGCGCCTCCTCGTCGCCGCCCCGGGTGAGGACGTTCTGGCCGCGCTTGCCCATGACGATCGCGGTGCCGGTGTCCTGGCACATCGGCAGCACGCCCGCGGCGGCGATGTTGGCGTTCTTCAGCAGGTCCAGGGCCACGAAGCGGTCGTTGGGGCTGGCCTGCGAGTCGTCCAGGATGCGGCGCAGCTGCGCGAGGTGGGCCGGGCGCAGGTAGTGCGAGATGTCGTGCATCGCCTCGGCGGCGAGCGCGCGCAGCGCCTCCGGCTCGACCTTCAGGAAGGTGCGCCCGTCCGCCTCGAACGTGCTCACGCCGTCCGCGGTGATCAGGCGGTACGGCGTGGTGTCCTCGCCGAGCGGGAGCAGATCCGTGTAGACAAACTCGGGCATGGGGGCCATTCCTCACTCGGCTGCGTCAACGCTGAAGCGCTCCCAGGGTACGGCGTGCGCGCGGGCGCGCCGCTGTGAGGTCCCCCTCAGCGGGCGGCGCCCCGGCGTCGCCCGGCCGCCCCCCGAGCGGCGACCCCGCGGCGCCCGCGCGGCATCCCCTAGATGAGTAAGTCCGAAGTCTTCAGGGTGCAAAGGCGCGAGGGCCTCGTTGTTTGTGTGTGACGACAAACCTCAAGGCCCTCGCGACAGCACTCTACGTGAAGATCGATGACTGTCTGGCAGGATCGCGGCGCTCAGGACGCCCGCCCCGACTGTCGGACGCCGAACTGCTGACGCTGGCGGTCATGCAGGCACTGCTCGGCTTCGTCTCCGAGGCCAGATGGCTGCGCTACACCCGCACCCACCTGTCGGCCGAGTTCCCCTACCTGCCCGGCCAGTCCGGCTACAACAAACGCCTACGCGCCGCGAACACCCTGATCAGCCGCTTCATCCGCACACTGGCCCGCGACAGCGACCTGTGGCACGACGACGTGTGGGTCGTGGACTCCACACCGGTGGAATGCGCCCGCTCCCGCCCGACGGCCAAACGCTCCGACCTGGCCGGATGGGCCGGCTACGGCTACTGCCCCTCGCACTCACGGTTCTTCTGGGGCCTGCGTCTGCACCTGATGTGCACCCCCGGCGGACTGCCCATCGCCTGGGCTCTGGCCAACCCCAAGGTCGACGAACGCGAAATCCTGGCCGACATGCTCACCCGCGACCCCGACCTGCCGGCCACCCACCCCGGGCAGACCATCATCGGCGACAAGGGCTACGTCTCCCACCAGCTCGACGCCCACCTGGCGCAGCTGGGCCCGACCCTGATCAGACCCAGCTACCGCAACCGCAAACCCCGCCCCGACGAGCACCTGCTCAAGCCGATCCGGCAGCTCATCGAGTCCGTCAACGACACCCTCAAAGGCCAACTCGACCTCGAACGCCACGGCGCCAGAACACCAGAAGGAGTCCTGGCCCGCATCGGCCAACGCATCCTCGCCCTGACCACCGCCATCTGGCACAACCGCAACACCGGAAGCCCCATCACCAGATCACTGATCGCCTACGACCACTAACCCCCAGACTTCGGACTTACTCGTCTAGGGGTCGGATCGGGGTGCGCTCAGGCGGGTCTCGGGGTGGCCGAGGCTAGTCGCGATCTATCGCGTCTGTGTACGGTGGGACGGTGGATGAACCGGTCGAGGAATCGCAGCCCCAGAAGCAGCCGCAGGCCCCCGGGACGGCCGCGGAGCAGGCCGCTCCGGCGCCCGCGCACACCGTCCCCGCCACCCCCGCCGTCCCCGCCGCCTCCGCTGCCCCCACCGCCCTCGCCGAGGGCGACCTGCGCGCCTCGGACGCCGACCGGGACCGCGTCGCCGACATCCTGCGCGAGGCGCTCGCCGAGGGACGGCTCGACGCCGGGGAGCACGCGGAGCGGATCGAGCGGGCGTACGCCGCCAAGACCGTCGGCCAACTCCAGCCGCTGGTACGGGACCTGCCGGTGGGCCGGGCCGCGGCCCCCACGCCCGCGCCGGCCGCGCCGCGCACGTACACCCCCGACCCCAGCGGCGAGAACCCGAATCTGGTCGGCATCCTCAGCGGCGCCACCCGCAAGGGCCGCTGGCGGGTCGGCCACCGGATCAACGCGGTCGCGATCATGGGCGGCGTGGAGATCGACCTGTCGGAAGCGACCTTCACCGCGCCGGAGTTGGTGATCCACTGCACCGCGATCATGGGCGGGGTCAGCATCAGGCTCCCGGAGAACGTCACGCTGCGTGGCAGCGGTGTGATCGGGATCATGGGCGGCTCGGACATCCAGTCGCTGGAGGCGACGGACCCGGACGCTCCGGTGGTACGGATCGACGGCGTCGCGTTCTGCGGCGGCGTGGAGGCGAAGGCGAAGCGCGGCAAGAAGGTCAAGGACTGGACGAAGAAACGCCTGGCGGACTGACGCACGGCCGCAGATCCTCCCGCCACGACCACAGTTGAGCACAAGCGAGCGCAAGTGAACGGGCGTGCACGGCGGTGAACACGGTGCGCATGAAGTCGCGTACAGCGGGTAGGGGATGGAGCACGCCGCCGCGCCGGCAGCTCCGGCACACCTGACGCCGGTACCGGTCGGCGACGCGGCAAGCGTGGCCATCGCCGAGCCGTCGTCAGGAGTTTCCCGTGCTTCAACCGATCGAGCCCGCCACGGACCCCTCCCTCCCGCCAGGACACCCGCGGGATCTGGGCGGCCCCTGGCACTCGGAGGCCGCCTGCCGGAGTGACGAGGCGGGGCTGTTCTTCGCCCCGTCCAAGGAGCCCACCGCCGCCCGGCTGTCCCGCGAGGAGGCCGCCAAGCGCGTCTGCGCCCGCTGCCCGGTGATGCTCGAATGCCGCGAGCACGCCCTGCTGCAGCCCGAGCCGTACGGCGTGTGGGGCGGGATGACGGCCGCCGAGCGCCGGGTGGTGCTGGCCCGCAGGCGCCGCCGCGAACTCGAACTCCAGCGCCCCGCAGCGGGCATAGCCGCCGCGGGCTGACCACTGACCCGCTCCCCCTCCGCCGGACACCGGGAATACGGGGCCCGGGCCGGGCGGCGGAGGGGAAACGGGTCAGTGCGTCGAACCGGTGCGGCACAGACCGGTGCGGCACAGACCGGTGCGGCTCAGACCGGTGCGGCTCAGACCGCGCGGCACAGACCGGGCGGCACAGACCGGTGGGGCTCAGTTCGCCCGGTCGAAGTCGATCGCGCTGTACGCCCGCAGCTTGGACAGCCGGTGCACGGAGTCGATCTGCCGGATCGTGCCGGACTTCGACCGCATCACCAGGGACGAGGTGGTCGCGGTCTCGGCGCGGTAGCGCACGCCGCGCAGCAGCTCGCCGTCGGTGATGCCGGTCGCGACGAAGAAGACGTTCTCGCCGCTGACCAGGTCCTCGGTGAACAGCACCCGGTCCAGGTCGTGCCCGGCGTCCAGCGCCTTGCGCCGCTCGGCGTCGTCCTTGGGCCACAGCCGGCCCTGGATGGAGCCGCCCAGGCAGGCCATCGCGCACGCGGCGATGATGCCCTCCGGGGTGCCGCCGATGCCCATCAGCATGTCCACCCCGGTGTGCTCGCGGGCGGCCATCACCGCGCCCGCCACGTCGCCGTCGGAGATGAACTTGATCCGGGCGCCGGCCTCGCGCAGCTCGCGCACCAGCTCATCGTGGCGCGGCCGGTCGAGCACCACCACGGTGACGTCCTCCGGCGCGCCGCCCTTGGCCTTGGCGACCCGGCGCACGTTCACCGCGGGCGGCGCGGTGATGTCCACGAACTCCGCGGCCTCCGGGCCCACCACCAGCTTGTCCATGTAGAAGACGGCCGACGGGTCGTACATCGAACCGCGCTCGGCGGCGGCCAGCACGGACACCGCGTTCGGCATGCCCTTGGCGGTCAGCGTGGTGCCGTCCACGGGGTCCACGGCCACGTCGACCTCGGCGCCGGTGCCGTCGCCGATCCGTTCGCCGTTGAACAGCATCGGCGCCTCGTCCTTCTCGCCTTCGCCGATCACCACGACGCCGTTCATCGACACGGTGTGCACCAGGGTGCGCATCGCCTTGACGGCCGCGCCGTCGGCGCCGTTCTTGTCGCCCCGGCCGACCCAGCGGCCGGCCGCCATCGCGGCGGCCTCGGTGACCCGGACGAGTTCCAGGGCGAGGTTGCGGTCGGGGGCCTCCGGGCTCACTTCGAGTTGCGGGGGCAGATGCTGGTCGGTCATCGCAGCGCACCTTCCTGTACGAGGACGGCCGTAGATATGAGGGTGCTACGACCCTATCGGCTGGTTGCGAGTCTGAGCAGGATGCGCGTCACATGAGCGGGTACCCCGGCGGGCCGGAGGCAACCGGGCATGGGGGACGATAGGGGCGTGGCAGCAGACAAGCGCGGCAGCAAGACGGTGCGGGACCTGATCCTCTCCCTGGTGGTCCTGGGTGTCGTGGTGTCCGCGATCTACCTGTTCATCCCGCACGACTCGCACGCCGACCCGGTGAAGGTGGTCCCGTTCTCGGTGGAGCTGGGGCAGGCGCGGCGCGACGCGCCCTACCCGGTGGCCGGCCCGGAGGGCCTCGGCGCGGACTGGCGGTCCACCTCGGTGACGTACAGCGACTCCGACCCGCAGAACGTGACCTGGCACATCGGCTTCGTCGACCCGTCCCAGCAGTACGTGGCGGTGGAGCAGAGCAACGCGGCGACCGCTCCGTTCGTCTCCTCGGTCACCATGGGCGGCCACCGCGACGGCGCCCGTACGGTCCCGGTGGCCGGTGTGGCGTGGCAGCGCTGGACCGGTGGCCGGTACAGCGCGCTGGTGCGGGTGGAGACCGGCCGCACCACGGTCGTCATGGGCACCGCGTCGCAGGCCCGGCTCGTGCAGATGGCCGCCGCGCTCAAGGAGCGCGGCGGCCGTCCGAAGGCTGCGTCGTAGGCGCGGGCGCCCGCACGGGCGCCCGAGGCGCCGGGCGGGTCAGACGGTGGTGACGACCTCGTCGTACGCCAGGCGCGGGGAGCGCGGGAACCAGGCGTCCGGGCCCGGCTTGCCGATGTTCACCACGGCCAGCACGGAGTGGTCGCCCTCGGGGAAGAACTCCTTGTTCAGCGCCTCGGCGTCGAAGCCGGTCATCGGGCCGGCCGCCAGGCCCGCCGCGCGCACGCCGATGATGAAGTAGCCGACCTGGATGCTGCCGTTGAAGTGCGCGGACTTCTCCCGGACCGGGCGCTCGGCGAAGATGACGTCCTTGGCCTGCGGATAGTGCGGGAACTGGACCGGCAGCTCCTCGTGGAACTCGTTGTCCGCGGCGAGGATCGCCACCAGCGGCGCGGCGGCGGTCTTCTGCTTGTTGCCGTCCGCCATGTGCCGGACCAGCCGCTCGCGCGCCTCGGGGCTCCTGACCAGCACGATCCGCAGCGGCTGCTGGTTCATCGAGGTGGGGGCGTACTTCACCAGGTCGTACACGGCCTGGATCTGCTCGTCGGTCACCGGCTCGTCGGTGAACGTGTTCGCGGTACGGGCCTCGCGGAACAGCAGGTCCTGCGCGGCACTGTCGAGGGCGAGCGTCATGGGGGTTCCTCATCGGTCGTGGTGGACGCCTTACGTCAGGCTCCAACCTAGATGAGAGTTCAACCATTCCCGCCACCTATGTGACCTGCTCCACATCCGGCCGCCCCCGTTCCCGCCGGCCGCGCCTGTTGTGAGCGGCCCCCGGGAGCCGCTCGGAACACTCCGGCCGCGGGGAGCACTCTTATAGGTATGGACGACACGAGCGCAACGGCGGCAGGCCAGGACTTTCCCGCGGGCGGCGCCCCCGGCGCGGACTTCAGGACCGAGCACGACTCGATGGGCGAGGTGCGGGTGCCGCGCGAGGCCCGCTGGGGCGCGCAGACCCAGCGGGCGGTGCAGAACTTCCCGATCTCGGGCCGGCGGATCGAGCGCGCCCACATCGAGGCGCTGGCCCGGATCAAGGCCGCCGCCGCCCGGGTGAACGGCGACCTCGGCGTGCTGGACGCGGACCTCGCCGAGGCGATCCGCGCCGCGGCCGAGGAGGTCGCGGGCGGCGCGTGGGACGCGCACTTCCCGGTCGACGTCTTCCAGACCGGCTCGGGCACCTCGTCCAACATGAACGCCAACGAGGTGATCGCCTCGCTCGCCGCCGAGCGGCTCGGCCGCCCGGTGCACCCGAACGACCACGTCAACGCCTCGCAGTCGTCCAACGACGTGTTCCCCTCCAGCATCCACATCGCCGCCACCGCCGCCGTCACCCGCGACCTGATCCCGGCCCTCGACCACCTGGCCACGGCGCTGGAGGCGAAGTCCGAGGAGTTCGCGGAGGTGGTCAAGGCCGGCCGCACCCACCTGATGGACGCCACACCGGTGACGCTGGGCCAGGAGTTCGGCGGCTACGCGGCGCAGGTCAGGTACGGCATCGAACGACTGGAGTCGGTGCTGCCGCGGCTGGCCGAGCTGCCGCTGGGCGGCACCGCGGTCGGCACCGGCATCAACACCCCGCCCGGGTTCCCCGCCGCGGTGATCGCCGAGGTCGCCGCCGCCACCGGACTGCCGCTGACCGAGGCCCGCAACCACTTCGAGGCGCAGGGCGCGCGCGACGCGATCGTGGAGGCGTCGGGCCAGCTGCGCACCATCGCGGTCGGCCTCACCAAGATCGCCAACGACCTGCGCTGGATGTCCTCCGGGCCGCGTACCGGACTCGCCGAGATCAGCCTGCCGGACCTGCAGCCCGGCTCCTCGATCATGCCGGGCAAGGTCAACCCGGTGGTCCCCGAGGCCGTCCTGATGGTCGCCGCGCAGGTCGCCGGGAACGACACGACGATCGCGGTGGCCGGCGCGGCCGGCAACTTCGAGCTGAACGTGATGCTGCCGGTGATCGCCCGCAACATGCTGGAGTCGATCAGGCTGCTGGCGAACGTCACCCGGCTGCTCGCCGACCGCACGATCGGCGGAATCACCGCGCACGCCGAGCGGGCCAGGGAGTACGCCGAGTCCTCCCCGTCCGTGGTCACCCCGCTCAACCGCCACATCGGCTACGAGGAGGCCGCGAAGGTCGCCAAGAAGGCGCTGGCCGAGCGGAAGACCATCCGCGAGGTCGTGGTCGAGGGGGGCTACCTCGAACGCGGCGAGCTGACCGAGCAACAGCTGGACGAGGCGCTCGACGTGCTGCGGATGACCCGTCCGTGACCGCGCCGGTCCACCCGTACGGGCCGCGTGTGCCGCACGCACATGACCCGTACGGGCCGCGTGTGCCGCACGCACATGACCCGTTCGGGCACCGTCCGTCACCACCGCTTCCGTAAACTCCCGTCATGACAGCGCACACCGGCCGCCGCCCGCCCACGCCGCAGTTCTGGACCCCCGGCACGCAGGTGCTGTGGCGCTACCGGGGGAACGGCACCGGCGCCGTCCACATCTGCCGCCCGGTCACGGTGGTCCGCGACGACGCCGAGCTGCTCGCGGTGTGGATGGCCCCGGACACGCCGGTGGTCCGGCCGGCGATGGCCGACGGCACGCCGGTGCACCGGGAGCCGCTGGAGACCCGCTACGTCAAGCCGCACGTGCCGCACGTCACACGCTGGTGGGGTACCGGTGTGCTGAAGCTGGCGCGGCCCGGTGAGCCCTGGTCGGTGTGGCTGTTCTGGGACGCCGGGTGGCAGTTCCGCAGCTGGTACGTGAACCTGGAGGAGCCGCTGCGGCGCTGGGCAGGCGGAGTGGACTCGGAGGACCACTTCCTGGACATCTCCGTGCGCCCGGACCGCAGCTGGGACTGGCGGGACGAGGACGAGTTCGCGCAGGCGCAGGCCGACGGCCTGATGCCGGCCGAGCTGGCGGCCCGGGTGCGGCGGGCCGGCCAGCGGGCGGTGGAGGTGATCCAGGCGTGGGGACCGCCGTTCCGCGACCACTGGGAGGACTGGCGGCCGGACCCGGCGTGGCCGCTGCCCGCGCTGCCCGCGGACTGGGACCGCGCGCCCGAGCCGGCCCGGGTCTGAGACGCGCCGGCGCGCGCCGGGTGCGCCCCGAATGGGCGGAGCCTCTTGTGGGGCCCCCGACCGTTAACCGTAGGATCGTCCTCCGGAACACAGCGCATCCGCAGCACTGCACAATTGTCAATCGCGGCCTAGAGTTTGACGCCACGTCACCGCCGGGCGTACGAACCGAGCCGCGTACCGCCCAGCACGCCAGTCCGCACGGTCGGCGCCACCACCCCTGGCGCCGCGTCGACGATCAGCCAGGGAGGACCTGAGCAGTGGGTACCGGCGGCAACGAGAACGGCCCCGAGGACGACCTCGCGGGTCTCGACGGCGATCTCGCGGGCCTGGACGGCGACCTCGCGGGCGCCCCGCCGCAGTGGGGCGGCACGCGGAACCGGGACGGCCAGGCCGAGGCGTTCGACGCCATCGGCGACCGCTACGACGAGGCGTTCCCGCACAAGGAGGGCCAGGTCGACGGCGGCGGCTGGCTGACCGCGTCGCTGCCGGCCGGCGCGCGGGTGCTCGACGTCGGCTGCGGCACCGGGCTGCCGACCGCCCGGCAGCTCGCCGACGCGGGCCTGCGGGTGACCGGCGTCGACCTGTCGCCCGGCATGCTCGCCCTGGCCCGGCGCAACGTCCCGGAGGCCGAGCTGGTCCGCGGCGACATCGCCGACCTGGCGGACGGCCTGGTCCAGGGGCCCTTCGCCGGCGCCACGGCGTTCTTCTCGCTGCTGATGCTGCCGCGCGCGGAGATCCCCGGCGCGCTGGAGTCGATCAGGGACCTGCTGGAGCCCGGCGGGCTGCTCGCGCTCAGCATGGTCGAGGCCGACGTGGACGACATGGCGATCCCGTTCCTCGGCAACACGATCCGGGTATCCGGTTACTTGCGGGACGAACTGCGCCATGTCGTGACGGACGCGGGCTTCGACGTGATCAAGGAGGAGTCGTACGTGTACGCGCCGGCGAGCACCGACGTGCCGCCGGAGGAGCAGATCTTCCTCTACTGCCGACGCGCCTGACCTGGCCAGGCCCGAGCCCGGCGCGCCACGGCGCGGCCGGCGCACCGACGGATGGAACCGACTCGCGTGACCACGGACCCGCCCCACACACCCGCCGCGCCCCCGCTCGGCTCCCCGGACCCCCAGGAGTCTCCCGGCTCCCGGGGCCCGCGGGGGTCGAGGGGCCCGGCGGACCCCCGCCGTGCCCGGGAACCGCGTGGCGCGGCCGCCGCGCCCCCGGAGGAGTCCGCGCGGGCCGGCGACTCCCCGCACGAGTCCTCCGCCGACCCCGCACACCCCCGCCCCCGCACGGCGGGCACGGATGCGCCGTATGGTGACCCAGTGGCCGGATCAGGGACGGCGGAGCCGCCGGGCGCGGGGCGTCCGCAGCGCGCGCCCGCCAGCGGGCAGCCCGCGGACGGGGACGACGCGGCGGCGCGCCCGCACGCGGACCCTCCGCGCGGCGGATCTTCGCATGCCGAGGACCCCCACGACCGCGGCCGCGACGACGCGCGGGACGGCGACGAGCCGGGCCGCGACCGCCGCTCGCCGCACGCGGCCGGCCCCTACGGCCACGACGACGGGACGGCCGGACCCGCGCAGGACGCGGTGACCGAGCCGCCCGGCTACGACCGGCCCGCGCCGTACGCGGAACCCTCGCCGTACACCGGGCAGGACGCGTACCAGGAGACGTACGGCGAGCACGGCCCGTACGGCGGACAGGGCCCCTACGGCCCGTACGGCGGGCGCGAGGGCCGGGGCGGCGGGCCGGGCGCACCGGGAGCCGCCGGGGCGCACGGAGCGGACGGGCCGCGCGGCGCCCGCGAGCCGGCCGGGCCGGGCGACGACCGCCCGCGGGGGGACGCCCGCGCGGGCCACGGGACACGGAGGGCGCAGGGGACCCGAGGGCCCCGGGCAGCCCGAGGGAGCGAAGGGGGCGACGCGGTGGCGCAGTCGTTCGTGAGCACGCCGCCGCGGGGGACGCCGGTCGACGCGAGCCACATCGGGGACGAGGACTCGGTCGGGATGCGCATCCCGATGCCCGCACAGACCGGCCCGGAGGCCGACCGGCTGCGCTACGTGGGCGCGGCCACCCGGCGGATCGCCCGCGGCCTGGACCTGGACGAGATTTTGCTGGGCCTGTGCCGTTCCGCGGTGCCCGCCTTCGCCGACGCGATCCTGGTCTACCTGCGCGATCCGCTGCCGGTCGGCGACGAACGGCCCAGCGGGCCGCTGCGGCTGCGGCTGCGGCGCTCCGACGGCGGTCTGGACGGGCCCGACCCGGCCGGCGACCAGCCGGTGGGCGCGGTCGGCCCGCCGCTGCCCTCGCTCGAACCGGCCTACGGCTCCGAGCCGATCGGCGTGCTGCTCGACGGGCCGCTGGCGGAGGTGCTGCGCGGGGTGCGGCCGGTGTTCGCGGACTCGCCGCGGGCCGCGGCGGCGCTGGCCGAGCTGCTCGGCAACCCCGAGGGCCCGCTGCCCACCGGCCGCCGCGCGCTGCTCGCGCCGCTGCGCGGCCGGCGCCGGGTGATCGGCGCGGCGGTGCTGCTGCGCCGCCCCGACCGGCCCGCCTTCGAGGCCGACGACCTGCTGGTGGCCGCGCAGCTGGCCACGCACACCGCGCTCGGCGTCGACAAGGCGGTGCTCTACGGCCGCGAGGCGTACATCGCCGACGCGCTGCAGCGCGAGATGCTGCCGGACTCGCTGCCCCAGCCCACCGGCGTACGGCTGGCCAGCCGCTACCTGCCGGCCGCGGAGTCCGCGCGGGTCGGCGGCGACTGGTACGACGCGATCCCGCTGCCCGGCAGCCGCGTCGCGCTGGTGGTCGGCGACGTCATGGGCCACTCGATGACCTCGGCCGCGATCATGGGTCAGCTGCGCACCACCGTGCAGACCCTCGCCGGGCTCGACCTCGCCCCGCAGGAGGTCCTCTACCACCTGGACGAGCAGGCCCAGCGGCTCGGCCAGGACCGGATGGCCACCTGCGTCTACGCGGTCTACGACCCGATCGCCCACCGCCTGGTCGTGGCCAACGCCGGCCATCCGCCGCCCGTCCTGCTGCACGCGGACGGCCTCGCGGAGGTGCTGCGGGTGCCGCCGGGCGCGCCGATCGGCGTCGGCGGGGTGCCGTTCGAGGCGGTCGAGCTGCCCGCGCCGGCCGGTGCGACGCTGCTGCTCTACACCGACGGCCTGGTGGAGTCCCGCAGCCGCGACGTGTGGGGCGGCATCGAGCTGCTGCGCGAGCGTCTGCACGACGCGGCGACCGTGGTGTCCCCGCCGCCGCTGGAGCCGCTGTGCGACGAGGTGCTGGAGATCCTCGGCCCCGGCGACCGCGACGACGACATCGCGCTGCTGGCCGCGCGGTTCGACGGGATCGCGCCGAGCGACGTCGCGTACTGGTTCCTGGAGCCCCAGGCCCAGACCGCCGGCCGGGCCCGCCGCCTGATCCGCCAGGCGCTGCGCCGCTGGGAGCTGGAGGACCAGGTCGACGCGGCCGAACTCCTGGTCAGCGAGATCGTCACCAACGCGGTCCGCTACGCCGAACGGCCCATCACCCTGCGCCTCCTGCGCACCGACGTGCTGCGCTGCGAAGTCGGCGACGACGCGCCGCTGCTGCCCCGGATGCGGCACGCCGCCCCCGAGGAGGAGGGCGGCCGAGGGCTCTACCTGGTCAACCGGATGGCCCAACGCTGGGGCGCCACCCGTCTGGGCGCGGGCAAGGTCGTCTGGTTCGAGCTGCCGCTGTAGGGCGCGAGCGCTGCGGCCGGGGCCGAGCTGATCCCGGCTCCGGGAGGCTGCGCGCCGCCACGCCGCGGGGCCGCGCGGGCGCGGCCGCCCCGACGTGCCGCGGGCCCGCAGCGGTGCGATGGTGGGTGGCGTCGCGCGGTGTCGGGCGGGGGCTGGACGCAGCCTCGGGGCAGGTGCGGACGTCCCGTGCCCCGGGGCTGCAGCGCGCGGCGGGGGCGGCGTCGGCGGGCGGTCGCGGCCGTCGGCTTCCGGCCGGGGCGTGCGCGCCAGGTCAGGCCGCGCGGCCGGTGATCGACCAGCGGACGGCGTAGGACGCGGCCCCGAGCGCGAGGACCGCCGCGCCGGACAGGACCGCGGGGACGGGGAGCGCGAAGGCCAGGGCGGCGCAGCCGGCCGCGCCGAGGACGGGGACGGCCGGCGGCGGCCGCCGTTCGGCGCGGGTGAGGGTGAGCGCCGCGGCGTTGGCGATCGCGTAGTAGGCCAGGACGCCGAACGAGGAGAAGCCGATCGCGCCGCGCAGGTCGGCGGTGGCCGCGAGGACCGCCGCGACCGCGCCCACCGCGAGGGCGGCGCGGTGCGGCACCCGGAACCGCGGGTGCACCGCCGCCAGCGCGTGCGGCAGGTGGCGGTCGCGCGCCATCGCCAGCGTCGTGCGGGACACGCCGAGGATCAGCGCCAGCAGCGACCCGAGTGCGGCCAGCGTCGCGCCGACCCGGACCAGCGGCGCGAGGCCCGGCGCCCCGGCCGCCCGGGCCGCCGCGGCCAGCGGCGCCGCCGCGCCCGCCAGCCGGTCGGGCCCGAGCACGGCGACGGTCGCCGCGGCCACCGCCGCGTACACCGCCAGGGCGATGCCCAGCGCCAGCGGGATCGCGCGCGGGATCGTGCGGCCCGGGTCGCGCACCTCCTCGCCCAGCGTCGCGATGCGGGCGTAGCCGGCGAAGGCGAAGAAGAGCAGCCCGGCCGCGCGCAGCACGCCGCCCGGCCCGGTCCCGCCGCCGGCCCGCAGCCGCCCCGCGCGGGCCTCGCCCCCGGCCAGGCAGACCGCGACGACGGCCACCAGCACGGCGAGGACCGCGGCGACCAGCGCCCGGGTCAGCCACGCGGACTTCTGCACCCCGGCGCAGTCGACGGCGGTCAGCGCGGCGACCGCCGCCACGGCCGCCAGGTGCGGGTGGGCCGGCCAGGCGTAGGAGCCCGCGGTCAGCGCCATCGCCGCGCACGACGCGGTCTTGCCGACCACGAACGCCCAGCCGGCGAGGTAGCCCCAGAACGGCCCGAGCCGCTCGCGGCCGTACACGTAGGTGCCGCCGGACTGCGGGTGCCGTGCGGCGAGCCGGGCGGAGGACGTGGCGTTGCAGTACGCGACCAGCGCGGCGAGCGCGAGCGCGGGCAGCAGCCCGGGCCGGCCGCGGCCGCCGCGGGGGCCAGCGCGGCGAAGATCCCGGCGCCGATCATCGCCCCGAGCCCGACCACCACCGCGTCGAACACCCCGAGCCGCCGCACGAGTCCGGCGCCGGGCCCGGCCCGGTCCGCCGCTCCCCGCCGGCCGGCCGACTCCCCGCCGGCTCCTCGTGTCGCGTCCCCACCTGACTGCCACCTCCCGGGCGTGCCCGGCCGGTCCGCCGCCTCCGGGGCGGTCCGCACAGTAGGCCCGGCAAATGAACGGACGGGGTACCCACAGCCTCCGTACGGTGGACGCAGGGCGTATGCACCAGGGGTATACACGCGATGTATACCCCTGGTGTAGTGTGCGCCGCATGTCCATCGGCCACACCCTCCTCGGACTTTTGGAGTCCGGGCCGCGCCACGGTTACGACCTCAAGCGCGCTTTCGACGAACGCTTCGGACACGACCGGCCGCTCGCCTACGGCCAGGTCTACTCGACGATGGCCCGGCTGCTGAAGAGCGGTCTGGTCGAGGTCGACGGGACAGAGCCGGGCGGCGGGCCCGAGCGCAAGCGGTACGCGATCACCGACGCCGGCGTCACGGACGTCGAGAGCTGGCTGGCGCAGCCGGAGAAGCCGGAGCCGTACCTCCGGACCACGCTCTACACCAAGGTCGTGCTGGCGCTGCTCACCGGGCGCTCGGCCGCGGACCTGCTGGACACCCAGCGGGCCGAGCACCTGCGGCTGATGCGCGAGCTGACCCGGCGCAAGAGCGGCGGCGACCTCGCGGACCAGCTGATCTGCGACCACGCGCTGTTCCACCTGGAAGCCGACCTGCGGTGGCTGGAGCTGACCGCGGCCCGCCTGGACCAGCTGGCCGCGGCGGTGACGGCGTGACCGCGGGGGCGGGCGGAGCCGCGGCCGCGACCTGACCGCGATGTCCGACGGGGAGCGCGGCGCGCTGCGGCGCGGCGGTCGTCGGGGTGACGCCGCTCAGCCTGCCGCCGCTGTGGCGGCTGACGCGGGCGGACGGGCTGCGCACGGAGCAACGCACGGGTGTGACGCGCCGTCGGATACGGGCGCGGGGGGCTCGTGCCCGACGGCGCGTCAGACCTCGGCGTCGGCGGGCTCGGTCGGGGTGCCGGGGCCGGCTTTCGGGCCGGGAGCGGCTTTCGGGCCGGGGGCGCCGTCAGGGGTGTCCGCGGAGGCGCCGGACTCGGGACCGGCGCCGGGCTCGGCGTCAGGGCCGGCGCCGGTCGCGGTGCCGGCGCCCGTCGCGGTGCCGGTCGCGGTGCCGGCGTCCGCCGCGGCGTCGGTCGCGGTCTTGGTTTCGGACGCGGTCTTGGTTTCGGCGCCGGGCGCGGTGTCCTGACCGTCCGTCGCCGCGTCCGCCGCGTGGTCCGCGTGCTCCGCGCGGTCCGAACTCCCGGCGGTCTTCTTCGCCTCGGCCGGTCGGCCCGCCGCACCACCGGAGCCGGAACCCGCGTCAGAGCCGGCCCCGGAAGCCGTACCGGAACCGGAGTCTCCGGGCTCCTCGCCGGCGCCCGCCGTGAGCGCCGCCGCGCCGCCGCCGGCCAGCATCGCGTCCGCGCCGGCCCGGCCCACCTTCTGGTACGCGCGCAGGTAGGCGACGACCGTGTTCGCGACGGCGGCCAGCGGCACCGCGACCACCGCGCCGCCGATGCCGGCGATCAGCGAGCCCGCCGCGACCGACAGCACGACCGCGAGCGGGTGCACCCGCACCGCCCGGCCCAGGATGAACGGCTGCAGGATGTGCCCCTCGATCTGCTGCACCGCGAGCACCACGCCCAGCACCAGCAGCGCGCTGAACGGCCCCTCGGTGACCAGCGCGACGACCACCGCGATCGCGCCCGACGCCACCGCGCCGACCAGCGGCACGAACGACGACAGGAAGATCACCACGGCCAGCGGCACCGCCATCGGCACCCCGAGGAAGAAGATGCCGACGCCGATGCAGATCGCGTCGATCAGCGCGACGATGACCGTGCCGCGCACGTAGTGGGTGAGGGTCGACCAGGCCCGCGGGCCGGCCCCGGACAGCGCGTCCCGGGCCGGCTCGGGGAACAGCCGCAGCACCCAGTTCCAGATGTTGGGGCCGTCGTAGAGCAGGAAGATCGTGCTGAACATCGCCAGCAGCATGCCGGTCAGCAGGTCGACGATGAAGGTGACGCCCTGCAGGCCGGCGTCGGTGAGCTGCTTGGTGTTGTGGCTGAGCGCGTTGCTGAGGTTGTTGGCGATCTGGTTGATCTGGTCGTCGGTGACGTGGAAGGGGCTGTTGAGCAGCCACTTCTTGCCCTCGGAGATGCCGTCCTGGAGGCGGCTGGACAGGGTGTCGACGTTGTCCATCACCTGCCACACCACGAACCAGCCGACCAGGCCCATCACGATGAAGCCGCCGACGCACACCATCGCGGTGGCCAGGCCGCGCGGCACCCCGGCGCGCTTGAGCCGGGCCACGAACGGCTGGAGCAGCGCGGTGATGAGCAGTCCGGCGACGAAGGCGAGGACCACCAGCTGGACCGCGCCGATCACCCGCATCAGCACCCAGACCGTGCCGGCCAGCACCAGCAGCCGCCAGCCGACCTCGGCGGAGACCCGCATGCTCCACGGCACCGCGGCGACCGGGTCGCGCGGCGCGGCCCGCTGGGCGGGCACGACGGCCCGGCCCGCGGCGGGCGCCGGCGCCCCGGCGGACCCGGCGGACCCGGCGGCGGAGTCCGCGGCGGCGGACGGGTGGTCGGGGTGGGCGCCGCGGCCGGGGCCGGCCCCCGGCGCGGGGTCGCCGTCGGCGCCGGGACCGCCGGGGTCGGCAGGGGTCCCGCCGCGCGGGGCCGGCGGCCGGTCGGCGTAGACGTCGTCGGGGAGATCGGGGAGAGCGGCGCGGGCCCGCGCGGCGCTGACGGCGGCCTGCCGCTGCTCGATGCGTCCGGCGAGGTCCGCCAACCCGCGCGCCAATGCGGCGCTCCAGTGGCGCTTGTCCGGCATGGTGCTCTCCCCTGACCCCTCAGCCGTCCGTGGCAGCGCCTGCTGTGGCACTGCTGTGGAGGACGACGTTACCGGGAGGAGGGGTTGCCCCGGTCGGCGGAGTGCGAGCGGCCGGCGGTACGTCGTACCGCCGGCCGTGTCGTGCGTGCTCCTCGGGGAGCAGGGTGAGCCGCGTGTCCGCCGGGCCGCCCGGTGCGGGGGTGCCGCCGGCGGCGAGCGGAGCGCTCAGTACGAGCTGTGGGCCTGCCAGTAGTCCCAGGCGCCGCAGGGGCTGCCGTACCGGCTGTTCATGTAGTTCAGGCCCCACTTGATCTGGGTGGCCGGGTTGGTCCGCCAGTCGGAGGCCACCGACGCCATCTTGCTGCCGGGGTTGGCCTGCACCAGACCGTACGCGCCCGACGAGGGGTTGACGGCCAGGTAGTTCCAGCCGCTCTCGCGCGTCACGATGTTGGAGAAGCAGGCGAACTGCCCGCTGCCCACGATCTGCTGGGCCATCGCCTTGACCTCGGCGACGGTGTACGACGACTGGGTGGGGAAGCTGGCGCCCGCGTCACCGGAACCCGCCTGCTCCTCCTGCTGCTTCCTCTTCGCGGCCTCGGCCGCCGCGTCGTCCGCCGCCTTCTTCTTGGCGGCGGCGTCCTTGGCGGCCTGGACTCGGGCGGCCTGCTCGGCGCTCTGGCGCGCCGTCGCGTCCGCGGCGTCGGACTGAGCGAGCACCTGCTCGGTCAGCGATGCCTGCTGGACCTGCTGCCCCTCGGGGATGTCCGCGAGGAGGGTCGTCGTGCCCGCGGCTTCGACCGGCTCGCTCGGCCCGGCCTTCTGCGCGCCTGACGCGACGCCGACGACGGCGCCCACGGTGGTGACGGCGGTGGCGGAGGCCACTGCCAGTCCCCGTACCGAGATCGGGCTCACACGGTTTCCTTCCGGAGTCGCCCGCTCGGTGACCGCACGGACGCAATCTGCCCCTGACGCGGTCCCCCTGGCCGGTCCGCCGGACGGGCCGGTCGGTCACGGGGGCTCGGGCCCGGTGCGAACTCCGGTGTGGATTCCGCGTGTTGCTGCGGGCGGCTCATGGCGGCGATGTTGACTTGTGTGCGTTGCGATCCGTTGCCCGGGGGCGCGGGAGTGCCATGAGCGGGGCCTGACAGCCTCACACCCTGCCGTACGGGGACGCGCTCCGGCAATTTCCGGTTGAGTGGCAAAGCTCACACGCGGTACGCGGAGCGGAATCCCGGACAGCGGCGGCCCCAAACGCTAAGCTGCTGCGCCCCGTTCGGGGGCGCAGCAGCCGTAAATCATACGATCTGGGGACAGCTCACCCGACGCCGTCCTCCAGCATCTCGGTCACCAGCGCGGCGATCGGCGAGCGCTCGGAACGCGTCAGCGTCACATGGGCGAACAGCGGGTGGCCCTTGAGCTTCTCGACCACCGCGACCACGCCGTCGTACCGCCCCACCCGCAGGTTGTCGCGCTGCGCCACGTCGTGGGTGAGCACCACGCGCGAGCCGGCGCCGACCCGGGACAGGACGGTCAGCAGGACGTTCCGCTCCAGGGACTGGGCCTCGTCGACGATCACGAAGGCGTCGTGCAGCGAGCGGCCCCTGATGTGGGTGAGCGGCAGCACCTCCAGCATGCCGCGCGCCACCACCTCCTCGATGACCTCCTTGGTGGTCACCGCGGACAGCGTGTCGAAGACCGCCTGCGCCCACGGGCTCATCTTCTCGGCCTCGGTGCCCGGCAGGTAGCCCAGCTCCTGGCCGCCGACCGCGTACAGCGGCCGGAAGACCATCACCTTGCGGTGCTGGCGGCGCTCCAGGACCGCCTCCAGGCCCGCGCACAGGGCCAGCGCGGACTTGCCGGTGCCGGCCCGGCCGCCGAGCGAGACGATGCCGACCTCCGGGTCGAGCAGCAGGTCGAGCGCGACCCGCTGCTCGGCGCTGCGGCCGTGGATGCCGAACGCCTCGCGGTCGCCGCGCACCAGCCGGACCCGCCCGTCCTCGGTGACCCGGCCCAGCGCCTTGCCGCGCTCGGACTGGAGCACCAGGCCGGTGTGCACCGGCAGCTCGGCCGCCCCGGGCAGTGCGACGGTCTCCTGCGCGAAGAGCGCGTCCACGTCCTCGGCCGGGACCTGCAGCTCCTCCATCCCGGTCCAGCCCGAGGTGATCGCCAGCTCGGCGCGGTACTCCTCGGCCAGCAGGCCGACCGAGGACGCCTTGACCCGCAGCGGCAGGTCCTTGGAGACGACCGTGACGTCGTACCCCTCGGCCTGGAGGTTGCGGGCGACGGCGAGGATGCGCGAGTCGTTGTCGCCGAGCCGGAAGCCCGCGGGCAGCACCCCGGGGTCCGAGTGGTTCAGCTCGACCCGGAGCGTGCCGCCGATGTCGCCGATCGGGATCGGCGCGTCCAGCCTGCCGTACCTGATCCGGAACTCGTCGAGCGACCGCAGCGCCTGCCGGGCGAAGTAGCCGAGTTCCGGGTGGTGGCGCTTGGCCTCCAGCTCGGTCACCACGACGACCGGCAGCACGACCTCGTGCTCGTCGAAGCGGGTGAAGGCGCTGGGGTCGGCGAGCAGCACGCTGGTGTCGAGTACGTACGTGCGCCGGTCGTGATCACGGCGATTCTTGCTGGTCACCACGTGTGGACGAACCCCCTCGGGAGAGGTGAGTCTTGCGGTCCGGCAGCCAAGGTCCGGATGCCGGTCTGCCCTTGATATGCCCGGATCGGCCCACGCCCATGCGAATGCATATGACAGTCATCGACCGGTCACCGGCCGGTCACCGCGCGCTCACCGCCGGGTACGGCGCCCGGACGGCCCTGGTGGGGCCGCGTGCGGCGGTGGTCCCGGCCCCCGCGGGGCCCGGTGTCAGGAGCCGTAGCGGCGGTGCCGGGCGGCGTAGTCGCGCAGCGCCCGCAGGAAGTCGACCTTGCGGAAGGCCGGCCAGAAGACCTCGCAGAAGTAGTACTCCGAGTGGGCGCTCTGCCACAGCATGAACCCGGACAGCCGCTGCTCGCCCGAGGTGCGGATGACCAGGTCGGGGTCGGGCTGGCCGCGGGTGTAGAGGTGCTCGGCGATGTGCTCGACGTCGAGGATCTCGGCGAGGTCCTCGATGGAGGTGCCGCGTCCGGCGTGCTCGTGCAGCAGCGAGCGGACCGCGTCGGCGATCTCCTGCCGGCCGCCGTAGCCGACCGCCACGTTGACCAGGATGCCGGTGACCCCGTCGGTGGCCTGCTCGGCCTCCTTGAGCACCGACTGGGTCTGCGCCGGGAGCAGGTCCATGGTGCCGACGTGGTGCACCCGCCAGCGGCCGCCCGCGGCCAGCTGCGTCACCGCGTCCTCGATGATGCCGAGCAGCGGCACGAGCTCCTCGGCGGGGCGGTCCAGGTTGTCGGTGGACAGCAGCCACAGGGTGACCACCTCGACGCCGGTCTCCTCGCACCAGCCGAGCATCTCGGAGATCTTGTCCGCGCCGGCCTGGTGGCCCTGCACGGTGGTGCCGCCGGACGCCTTGGCCCAGCGCCGGTTCCCGTCCAGGATCACGCCGATGTGCTTGGGGGCCTGCGACACGTCGAGTCTGCGTTCCACCCTGCGGGAGTACAGCCCGTACACCAGGTCGCGCAGATTCATCGCGTACCAGCCCCTCCTGCGCTCGTCGCCCGGCGGCAACATTACTGCGCGAACGCCCTTGCGGACGAACCGGGGAGGAGCCGCGGAGGGGCTTGGTACACGGCTATGACGTTGCCGCGACACGCGGGGCCCGAGCCCCGCGCGGGGGCGGTGTCACCAGGTGTCCGGCGGTGTCGGACGGTGTCAGGCGGTGTACTGATACGCCGGATAGGTGAGGTAGCCCGCGTCGCCGCCCTGGTACCAGGTGGCCTCGTCGGCGGGCGCGAGCGGCAGCCCGGCGCGCAGCCGCTCGACCAGGTCGGGGTTGGCGAGGAAGCCGCGGCCGAAGCTGATCAGGTCCGCGCCGCGCGCCAGCCAGCGGTCGGCGTCCTCGCGGCCCGTCTGCCGCGGGCCCATCGGCAGCACCGGGTTGAGCACCAGCGTGCCCGGCCAGGCGCGGCGCAGCCCGAGCAGCACCTCGTCGCCGGCGGTGGCCTCCAGGTGGACGTAGGCCAGCTCCAGCCGGGCCAGTTCGGCCAGCAGCGCGGCGTACAGCTCGGGCACCTCGGTCTCCCGTACGCCCCAGAACTCCGCGCCCGGGGAGAGCCGGATGGCGGTGCGCTCCGCGCCGACCGCCTCGACGGTGGCGGCGGCCGCCTCGACGGCGAACCGGATGCGGTGGGCGACCGGGCCGCCGTAGCGGTCGGTGCGCAGGTTGGCGTTGGAGGACAGGAACTGCGAGATCAGGTAGCCGTTGGCGCCGTGCAGCTCGACCCCGTCGAAGCCGGCCTCGATCGCGCGGCGGGCGGCGTCGGCGTAGGAGGCGGCGTGCTCGGGGACCTCGGCGGTCTCCAGGGCGCGCGGCACCGGCGCGGGCTGCGGGCCGCTCGGCGTGAAGACGTCGCCGACCGCGGCCACCGCGGACGGCCCGACCGGCCGCAGCCCCGTGGTGTCCGGGTGGGAGACCCGGCCGCCGTGCATGAGCTGGGCGAAGATCCGGCCGCCGTTGGCGTGCACGGCGTCGGTGACCTGGCGCCAGGAGGCGGTCTGCTCGTCGGTGTGCAGGCCGGGCGTGCCCGGGTTGGACTGGCCGATCAGGCTCGGCTGGACGCCCTCGCTGACGATCAGGCCGGCGGTGGCGCGCTGGGCGTAGTAGGCGGCCATGGACGGCGTGGCCAGTCCGCCGGCGGCGGCCCTGACGCGGGTCATGGGGGCCATCACCAGGCGGTTGGGCAGGGTGAGGGGGCCGAGGCGGTAGGGGGTGAAGAGGGTGGGGGCGGCGGACGCGGCCGCGTCGGGCGTCGCGGGCGTCTGCGGGGACGGGGCGGTGGTCGGGGCGGTGGTCGGGGCGGGGGTCGGGGCGGTCATCGGAGAGCTGCTCCTCGGGGGTGACGTGGGCCCGTTCTCGTGGGCACGTCGGTTACGCTAAAACCTGACATCCATGTGAGGGGCAAGCGGTGTTCCGCAGGTCACAGCGGGGCCGCGGCGGCCCGCGGCGGCCGGGGAGGCGAGGAGGCGGCATGCGCATCGGAGAGCTGGCGGCCAGGACCGGGGTCAGCGTCAGATCGCTGCGGTACTACGAGGAGCAGGGCCTGCTCGTGAGCGTCCGCAGTCCCAGCGGCCAGCGGCACTACCCCGAGGCCGCGGCCGACCGGGTCGCCTTCATCCAGCGCCTGTACGCGGCGGGGCTGTCCAGCCGCACCATCCTGGAGGTGCTGCCGTGCGCGGAGTCGCCCAGCGAGGAGAACTCCGACGCGGCGCTGGCCCGGCTGGCCGAGGAGCGCGACCGGCTCTCCGCGCACATCGACGAGCTGGTCCGCACCAGGGACGCGCTCGACGCGATCACCGAGACCGCCCGCGCGTACCGCGAGAGGCTGCTCGCCCGCGAGGAGGCTGCCTCGTGCGGCGACCGGCAGGTAGTACGCGCTTGAACCGCTCGTGATAAGCAGGGGTCGTGAACATCAGAGACCTCTACCGCGCCGCTGACCGGCGCTACGACTCGATGGAGTACCGCAGGACCGGACGCAGCGGGCTGAAGCTGCCGGCCGTCTCCCTCGGCCTGTGGCACAACTTCGGCGACGACCGCACGCTCGACTCCCAGCGGGCGATCCTGCGCCGGGCCTTCGACCTGGGCGTCACGCACTTCGACCTCGCCAACAACTACGGCCCGCCGTACGGCGCGGCAGAGGCGAACTTCGGCACGCTCTTCGCGCAGGACTTCCGCCCCTACCGCGACGAGCTGGTGATCTCGACCAAAGCCGGCTACGACATGTGGCCCGGCCCGTACGGCGAGTGGGGCTCGCGCAAGTACCTGCTGGCCTCGCTCGACCAGTCGCTGGCCCGGATGGGCCTGGACTACGTCGACATCTTCTACTCGCACCGGTTCGACCCGGACACCCCGCTGGAGGAGACGATGGGCGCCCTGGCGTCCGCGGTCCGGCAGGGCAAGGCGCTGTACGTCGGCATCTCCTCCTACGGGCCCGAGCGGACCCGGGAGGCGGCCCGGCTGCTGCGCGAGATGGGCGTCCCCGCGCTGATCCACCAGCCGTCGTACTCGATGATCAACCGGTGGATCGAGGACGAGGGGCTCCTCGACGTGCTGGAGGAGGAGGGCATGGGCTGCATCGGCTTCGTGCCGCTCGCGCAGGGGCTGCTCACCGACCGCTATCTGAACGGGGTGCCCGAGGGGTCGCGCGCGGCGCAGGGCAAGTCGCTGGACCCGGCGCTGATCAACGACGAGACGGTGGGCCGGCTGCGCGCGCTCAACGAGGTCGCGGCCGGGCGCGGGCAGTCCCTCGCGCAGCTCGCGCTGTCCTGGGTGCTGCGGGACCAGCGCGTCACGTCCGCGCTGATCGGCGCGTCCTCGGTGGCGCAGCTGGAGGCCAACGTCGCGGCGGTGGGCGCGGCGCCGCTCACCGCGGAGGAGCTGGCAGAGATCGACCGCCACGCCGTCGAGCCGGAGGGCGTCAACCTCTGGTCGGTGAGCTCCGAGGCGTAGGGCTTCCGGCCCGGCGGCCCCGCGACGTCGCCGTCGGCGCCGGGCGTCGCGCCCCCGCCTGCCGGGGGTGCGCCGGCTCGGCGCCGGGCGCTGCCCGACGGGGCGGGGAGCTGCCCGACAGTGCGGGGAGCTGCTCCTCCACCGGGCAGCGCCCCCGCGTCAGGGGGCGACGAGGAGGGCGCCGAGGCAGCCCAGGAGCATGAAGGGGCCGAAGGGGATGGGGGTGCGGCGGGTCGCGCGGCGCGCGAGGAGGAGGCCGAGCCCGGCCAGCGCGCCGAGGAGGAATCCCGCGAACGTGCCGAGGAAGACCGCCGGCCAGCCGTACCAGCCGAGCGCCAGCCCGAGCGTCGGCGCGAGCTTGACGTCCCCGAAGCCCATCCCCGCCGGGTTGGCGAAGAACAGCAGGAAGTAGACCGCCCCCAGCGCCCCCGCGGCGATCAGCGCCCGGGTCCACGACCCGTCGTGCCGCGGCAACAGCGCCGCCCCGCCCAGCAGCAGCGCCGTGCCCGCCGCGGCCGGCAGCGTCAGCACGTCCGGCAGCCGGAAGACCATCAGGTCCACGCGGGCCAGCACCAGGCCGACCGGCACGAGCAGCAGCCACACCGCCAGCTCGGGCCGCGTGCCGACCGCGTCCGCGAGCGCCGCGCACGCCAGCGCGCACGCGGCGGCGGCCCACGGCCCGAGCCCGTACCGCCCCCCGGCTCCGACCGCGCGGCCCCCGGTGGAACCGCCGGAGGAACCCCCGGCCGCACCCGCGGGAGCCGTCTCCGGTGCGACCGTCTCCGCGCCGGCCGCATCCGCCCTGACCGCGTCCCCGGCGACCACGGCCTCCGCCGCGACCTCCGCGTCGGCCTCCGCGTCGGCCTCCGCGTCGGCCTCCGCGTCGGCCTCCGCGCAGACGGCGCAGCGGGCCGGGCCGAGCCAGCCGCGGACGGGGTGGCCGGCGGGGCACGCCGCGGCCCAGGGCTGCTCGGGGTCGACCGCGAGGCGGTAGGCCGCGCGCGGCAGCAGGAGCCCGCTGAGGATTCCCCAGACGGCGGCCCCGGCGATCAGATAGACATGCACCGGGCGACCGTACAGGAGGGGCGTTGCGGCGACGGTGGCAGGACGGAGAGGCGACGCTGCGCGCGCCCGCGGCCTCGGTGCCGCTGCGCATCGCCGCGTCGTACCGGGCGCGGACCCGGGGGCTGCTGGGCGCGGAGGGCCTCGCGGGCGCGCTGCTGCTCACCCCGGCGTCGAGCGTGCACACCGTGCGGATGCGGTTCGCGATCGACGTCGCCTACCTCGACCGGCGGCTGCGGGTGCTGGCCGTCCGTACGATGCCGCCCGGCCGGATCGGCCGCCCCCGGCTGCGGGCGCGGCACGTCCTGGAGGCGGAGGCCGGCACGCTGGCGGCGTGGGGCGTGGTCCCCGGCGCCCGGCTCGACGTGTCGCCCGCCGCCGGGGGCGACCCTTCCTAGGGGGTTCCGCCGCGTGGGAACTCGATGCTGTTCACGATCTCCGCGAGCAGGGTGCGATCGTGGGTCGCGGCGCGGGCGGTCCAGGCGCGCAGGGTCAGCGGCGTGCCGCCGGGCGCCTCGACGCGGACCTCGACGTGGTCGGCCGGGCGGCCGTCGGGGGCGGGCCGGGCGAAGTAGGCGACGCGGGCCGGGCGGCCGTCGAGGGTGAGCGTCTGTCGCCGCGCCCCGGCGGGTACGGGCGGCGAGCCGGCGGCACCGGAGGCGACTCCGGGGGCTGACCCGGCTGCCCGGGGGGCTGCCGCGGCAGAACCGGCGGGACCGGCGGGACCGGCAGAACCCGCGAGGCCCGCGGCAGAAGGGGTCGCGGTCGTCGCCGTCAGGCTCAGCCCCGCGTCGGCGCGGCCACCGGGGCCGCGCAGCAGCGCGCCGTCCGCGGTCGCGCGCCAGGTCTTGGGGAGGGCCACGGCGACCGGGCCGTGCCGCTGGTAGCGCCAGCCGTCGGGCGCGCCCTGCCCGACCGAGCAGCCCGCCGCGGCGGCGGTCAGCACAAGCACCGCCGCGCCACGCACGCCGGCCCGCGGGCCGATCCGCACCCCGCCGCGTGCCCCTGGTCCACGCCCCGCTTTGTCGTACTCCGCCCGCTTCTGCGCCATGCGGGCAATCTACGACGCCGCGGCGGCCGTCCGGGCATAAGAAACGGGCCGGTTCGCAGGGGGGAGAGCGAACCGGCCCGAGGGGGGAGTTACACCGTACCGCGTCCGGGGGCGGACTCAGGCACTTATGCACCAGGTGGCGTGAAGGTGATCTCGACCCGGCGGTTCTGCTCCCGCCCGGATTCGGAGGAATTGTCGGCAATCGGATAGTCCTCGCCGTAGCCGCGTACCTGGAACGTGTGCGAGGGATCACCCAGCGCGGTCAGCTGCATTGCCAGGACTTTGTACACCGCCTGGGCCCTGGCCTTGGACAGGACGTCGCCGTGCTCGCTGCTGCCCAGGTCGTCGGTGAACCCGAAGACACGGATGGGTGACGTGACGTGACGCGTGTTGATGTCCTTGGCGATCGCCTGGATGCGGGAGGTCGCGGTGGGCGAGAGCGTCGCGCTGTCCTTGGGGAAGAGCACCTCGGACTGAAGGGCGTAGGTGACCGTGCTGTTCGACGTCTCCTGCCGCTGCTCCGGCTTGCCCGCGGAGACCGTGCTCTGGTCGGTGACCGAGACGATGTCCAGCACCTTGGGCGGGGCGAGGGTGGCGCCCGCGGAGAGCCTCAGCCCCGGCGAGGCGGTGTCGATCGGCACCGGCGCGGTGGGCGCGGGCTCGCCCGCGGACGGCGGCGGGTTGTCGTCCGCGACAGCCGGCACGGCGCCCGCCGCGATCACCAGCACCACGGCCCCCACGGCCACGGCCCCGCGCGCCGCCGCCCGGCCCCGCCGCGCCTGCGGGGGCGCGGGCTTGGGAGTGGGCGCGGGAACGGGCGTGGGCGTGGGCGGCGTCTCGCCTCGACGGCTCGTCCTGCTTCGACGGCTCACCGGGTCACCCCTCCCCATCGGACAGCGTGATCTTCGCGGGCGGCATGGTGGGCAGTTCGAAGTCCACCTGGGTGGTGTCCGCGGGCGGCGCGGGGAACTGGGCGAAGAAGGGCCGCGTCTCCTTCGGCTTGATGCCGACGAGCCCCATCGTGCACAGACACCGGCCGTCGGTGTCGCGCAGCACGTAGTACCGCTTCTTGCCGGCTTCGTCGACGAGCACCGCGCCGGCCACCGAGGGTCCGGAGCGGGCCAGGGCGGTCTCCTGACCCATCCAGTTCACCGCGTTGAACGGCGAGGTGCCGTTGTTGGCGATCGAGCCCTGGACGGTGACGAAGCCGTCCTGGTCGCGTACCGCCGAGTTGATGGTGACCATGACGTCGTCCTCCCCCTTGAGCTGGGCGAGCACCTGGGTGGGCGTGACCGACGGGGACGCGGTGTCCGCCGTGCCGCCGCCCGCCTGCCGGCCGGCCGTGGCGGAGGGCGGCTTCGGGTCGTCCTTCGAGCCTCCTCCCCCGCCGCCCCCGCAGCCGGTGACGGCCAGGGCGACCGCCGCCGTGAGCGCCAGGCCCGCCGCCGCCCTCCTTCCACGTGGCGTCAGCGCCGCCGCCGGCATGCGCGCCGCCTGCGGCGCCGGTGCCGGCCGCGCTGCCGGTGTCGTCCCTGCCGTCCGCGCCATCCGTGCCGTCCCCATGTCTCCCCGATCTCCCCGATGCGTGCCCGCCGCCGCGGCCCTCGCCGGTGCCGCGGCGCTCCCCGCTCCTACGGTCGTCACTGGCCCCACGGCCCCACGGCTCCACGGCTCCACGGTCTCACCGGCTCAGGTGGACGGAGTAGAAAGCGGACAGGTCCAGCGTGAAGCCCGGCGCGGTGGGGTCCACCGCCAACGGGCCGCCGTCGCAGGAGAAGTCGATGGTGTGCCCGCTCACCTGCCCCACGCCGCACCGCGGTTCGATCACCGCGGTGGCCGTGGCGCGGGCGTGGATGTCCTCCGTGCCCTTCACCACGCTCTTGCCCACCGACGGTGTCCGCACCACCTCGACGGTGAACCCGGGCGGGTCCTGCACCGGTTGGCAGCTCCCGGGGACCACCGTCGCGTGGTTCTGCTCGGCGTAGTCGGCGGCGGCCGCGCACGGGTCGCCGAGCCCCGCGGGGTCCAGCAGCAGGTCGTGCAGCGCGGTGTCGTCGCCGGACAGCAGCGCGGCCAGGAACGCGTCGTGCGCGGCGTCGCGCTCGGCGCGGGCCGCGGCCAGCGCGGCCGCGTCCGCCGCGGTCTGCGCGCCGCTGCGCGCGTCGGCTGCCTGGCCGACCGCGAAGTAGGCGAACGCCAGGAAGAACAGCGCCGCCATCGCGACGATGTAGATCCCGATGGTCTGGCCGCGGTCGCGCCGGCCGGGCGGCGGGATCAGCCGGAACCGGCGATCGCGGTGATCTTGTCCAGGATCGCGGTGAGGATCGCGCTGCCGATACTGGTCGTGCCCGCCAGCACACCGATGATCACCACGATCACCACGGCGATGCCGAGATATTCCAGCGACGTCTGCCCCGCGTCCCGGTGGCGTGGCGCCACGGCCGCGAGGAGCCGAAGTCCCCACCTTTTCATCACTGTCAGCCCCATCCCTGGTTGCCCTTGTGTCAGCATGACGGTTGATCACGATCTGTGGCACCCCCGTCACGGAATCAACTCCCCCTCCGTGACCGCGTTCACGCCTGCCGCGGTGCGGCGGTCGGTCCGGGGGGCGCGGCCGGGGTGCCGGCGGGATCGGCGGGGGCATCAGCTGCCGCCGAAGAGGTCGTGGAAGTGGATCTGGCTGCCGATCACCGTGCCGGCGATGAGCAGGATCATGGTCGCCGGGACCAGCACCACCGTGACCACGAGGGTGGCCCGCGGGACCATCCGGGCGGCCCGGCGGCGGGCGTTCTGCGCCTCGGTACGGCGCATGTCCGCGGCGATCTGCAGCAGCGTGCGGGCGATCGGCGCGCCCAGTTCCTCGCCCTGCTGGAGCGCGGTGACGAACTGCCCCACCTGTTCGCTGCGGTTGCGTCGGCGCAGCTGGTCGAAGGCGTCGCGGCGGCTGACGCCGACGTCGAGCTGGCGCAGCGCGATCCGGATCTCGTCCGACCAGGGGCCCTGGTACACGGAGTTGACGCGTTCCAGCGCCTGCCGGAAGCCGAGGCCGGCGCTGACCACGACCGCGAGCACGTCGAGGAAGTCCGGCAGGGTCCGCTCGATGTCGTCGCGGCGGCGCCGGACCGCCAGCCAGATGCCCAGGTCCGCCCACCACCAGGCGTAGGCCAGCAGCAGCAGTGCGAGCAGCCACTGGGCGCGGCTGATCAGCAGCAGCGCGGCGATCCCGCCGAGGAAGCCGTAGACCGCGCGGCGCGCGGCGTAGCGCTCGACGGTCAGGCCGTACGGGTGGCCGGCGTGCTCGATCCTGGACCGCGTCCTCGCCACCCGGGCCGGGCCCATCAGCCGCATCACCGCGGGCGACCAGCGCATGCCGAGGCGGTCGATCGCGTTGCCGGTGCGGGTGGTCCGGGTGCTGCCGACCTCCAGCGCGAGTTGCAGGTCCTCGGGGAGTTTGACCTCCGCCCGCATCATGGCGACCGCGTAGACCACGCCGACCACGCACAGCGCGAGGCCCAGCGCCAGGCCGATCCCGAGCAGCGTCACCGCGGCCCCCTCCCCCGGCTCCCGAACGTCCCCCGGCTCCCAAGCGTCACGGCGGCCCTCATACGTCGATCCGGGACATGCGGCGGATGAGCGCGAACCCCACCACGTACAGGCCCAGCGAGATCAGCACGCAGATGCGGCCGACGGTGGAGCCGGTCATCGCGCTCACCGCGCCCGGCATGATGCGGTCGATGAGCAGCAGCGAGCCGAGGCCCATCACCGGCACGGCGTAGGCGGTGACGGTGATCTGCGACATCTGGGTGCGCACCTCGCGGCGGGTCTCCTTGCGCTCCTCCAGGGTGACGGTGAGGTTGCGCAGCGACTCCACGACCGAGCCGCCGGCCCGGCTGGAGAGCACCAGGGTGGAGACCAGGACGATCAACTCCCGGCTGGGCAGGCGCTGCTGGAGTTCGCCGAGGGCGTCCTCGACGGAGTGGCCGAGCGCCATCGCGTCGGCGACCTGCTTCAACTCCTCGCCCGCCGGGGCGTCCAGCTCGTCGGCGGCCAGCGCGACGGCGGTGCGCAGCGCCAGGCCGGCCTGGGTGGCGTTGGCCAGCACCCGGGCCAGGTCGGGGAGTTGGGCGATGAAGCGCTCGTTGCGGACCTTGCGCCGCCACTCCAGGTACGAGTAGCCGGTCCACGCGGCGATCAGTGCGGCGATGGGTCCGAAAAACGGCGCGAGCACCAGCGCGGCGACCAGCCAGGCGGCGGCCACCAGTCCGGCCACGGCGGCGGTGAACTGGCCGGGGGTGAGGGTGGTGCCGGTCGCGGCGAGCCGTCCGGCCAGCCGGCGACCCCAGGCGTAGCGGCGCACCCGGCGGTCCAGGGCGGCGAACGGCGCCTGGCTGCCGCGCCCGTCGCCGCCTTCGCCGCCGGCCAGCCGCTCGACCAGCGCCGCCCGGTCGGCCTTGCCGCCGCTCCAGGCGTGCAGGCCCCACACCCCGAGCACCAGCGCGACGGCACTGAGCAGCAGCACCAGCAGCGGGTACGGTCCGGAGGCGAACGCGGGTGCGGCCAGCGGGACCCGGCCGCGGCCCGGCGTCGGCCAGCCGAGTATGCCGCCGAGTTGGTGTGCCGGTGGCGCCGAGGCGGCGTGCGGCGCGCTCACTTCGCCTCCCTGCTGTCGAGTTCCAGCTCGCTCGCGCCGACGCCGAACGCGGCGGGCACGTGCTCGCCGGCCAGGTAGAGGCGTTCGCCGATGTCGCGGGGCACCGGCCGGTGCTCGTACCAGCCGCGGACGATCCGGTCGACGCCGAGCGGCTCGGCGCGGAAGGTGGTCGCGGAGGTGAGCCGGAAGACGTCGCGGCCGCGCGAGGAGAGCACGGCGATCTCCTGGATCCTGCGGGTGCCGTCGATGTGGCGGTGCAGCTGGACGATCACGTCCACCGCGGAGTTGATCTGGTCGCGCAGCGCCTCGAAGGGGATCTTGACCTCGCTCATCGAGGCGAGCGTCTGCAGCCGGAGCACCGCGTCCTCCGCGGAGTTGGCGTGCACGGTGGCCAGCGAGCCGTCGTGTCCGGTGGACATCGCCTGGAGCATGTCGAGGGTCTCGCCGCCGCGGACCTCGCCGACGATGATCCGGTCGGGGCGCATCCGCAGCGAGTTGCGGACCAGGTCGCGGATGGTGATCCGGCCCTCGCCCTCGACGTTCGGCGGGCGGGACTCCAGCCGGATCACGTGCTCCTGCTGGAGCTGGAGTTCGGCGGCGTCCTCGACGGTGATGATCCGCTCGCCGTCGGGGATCAGCCCGGACAGCGCGTTGAGCAGGGTGGTCTTGCCCGAGCCGGTGCCGCCGCTGACGATGATGTTGCAGCGGGCCCGGACGAACGAGGCGAGCAGCATCAGCATGTGCTCGTCCAGCGTGCCGAGTCCGATCAGCTCCTGGAGGGTGTAGGCGCGGGGGAAGCGGCGGATGGTCAGCGTGGGGCCGGTCAGCGACAGCGGCGGGATGATCACGTTGACCCGCTCGCCGGACGGCAGCCGGGCGTCGACCATCGGATTGGACTCGTCCACGCGGCGGTTGACGGTGGAGACGATGCGCTCGATGGTCTGCAGCAGCTGCTCCGCGGAGGAGAAGCGGGCGGCGACCGGCTCGACCCGGCCGCCGCGTTCGACGTAGATCCGGTCGGGGCCGTTGACCATGATCTCGGTGATCGACGGGTCTTCGAGGAGGGGTTCGAGGATGCCGAGGCCGAGCGCCTCGTCGACCACCCGGCGGATCAGCGCGCCGCGTTCGGCGGTGGACAGCACCGGGCCCTCGCGGCTGATGATGTGGCCGAGGACGCGTTCGAGGCGGGCGCGGCGCTCGGCGGGCGACAGCGCGGACATCTCCGCGAGGTCGATCTCCTGGAGCAGCTTGGCCCGGTAGACGGCCACCAGGTGGCCTTCCTGGGTCTGCGGGGTCGCTTCCTCGGTGGCGAGGCGGGCGCGGAGACTCACGGCGTCGTGTCCTCCTTCGGCATCGTGGCGGAGCGCTCGATCGGTCCGAAGATCGAGATTCCCGGGAGGACGGAGGGCACGTCGACCCGGGCGGTGGCCTTGACGGAGGCGGTGGCGTCGCCGCTGCCGAGGGTGATGGCGGGGTCGACCCATCCGCTGACGGCGTCCCGCCCGGCCTGGGCGGGGTCGGCGTGCGGGTCCGGCTCGGAGGCGGTACGGGCGGCGGTGCGGGCCGCGGTGCGGGCCTGTTCCGCGCAGTAGGCGGCGAGGCCCAGTTGGATCGCCGCGAGGGCGATCAGGAGGAGGAAGGGGAGCATGCCGAGGTACTCCAACGACGCGACGCCGCGCTGCGACCTCCGGTCGAGGTGACGGCGGCGGCTGCGGTCCTGCCCCCTCGCGGGCGTCGCCGACTGCTGCGCCGCCGTGGCCGGTCGCGCGCACGCCGCGGCAGCCGCGTATTCGGCACGGCCCCGCGCCCCTGAGTGCCCCTTGCGGGGCGTTGCCGACTGAGGGGGCCTCATGGGCGGGTCGATTCGTCGGGGGTGCGGGTGTGGGCGTGGGCGGTGAAGGGGAAGTCGATGCCTCCGGGGAAGAGGACGGGGACCCTGAGACCGAGGGTGACGTCGACGGAGTGGTCGGCGGTGCGGGTGACCGTGGGGCCGGTCATGTCCCAGGCGCCGGGGACGTCGCTGCGGGCCGCGGCCCCCGCGTCGGCGCCAACCGCCGCGGCGCGGGCCGCCTTGTCCGCGGCGTTGCCCGCGAGGGTGAAGGTGTAGCCGGCCAGCACCGCCTGCCAGACCAGGATGAGCGTGATCAGGATGATCGGCGTCATGCCGAGCGCCTCCAGGGTGACCTGGCCCCGGTCGCGGTCCGCGCGGCGCTGCTTCCTGCCGCGCGGCGCCGGCGCGGACTCGCCCTGGACGATGCCGAGTTCGACGGCCAGCGCGTGGATGCCGGCCCGTACCGTGGAGCGCGCGTCGAGGTCCTGGAGCTGGCCGGCGTCGATGACGGCCTGCAGTTCGCGGTAGGCGGCCGGCACGGCCGCCGCGGCCATCCGCGTGCCGGTGATGCGGGCGATCAGCGAGGGCTGGATCTCGCCGGCCCGGCTGTGCCGGTTGACCGCGAGCGTGGTGTCCTGCGGCTTGCGGATCTGCAGCCGGTCCCACATCCGCACCATCCGCTTGGCCGCGCGGACCGCGATGACGTCGGGCGTGGTGACCAGCACCGCGGTGTCGGCGGTCTCGACGGCCACCGCGTTGGCGCTGGTGACCTGGGTGCCGCAGTCGACCACCACCACGTCGTAGCGCTGCCGGAGCGCGGTCAGCACCAGGCGGGCGGTGCGGTCGGTGACCTCCTCGCCGCGTTCGCCGTCCGCGGGGGCCAGCAGCAGCGCGGGGCCGGCCTCGTGGACGTACATCGCGTCGCCGAGCACCCGGGAGGAGACCTCCGCGATGTCGGCGAGGTCGGCGACCGAGCGGCGGAACTGCACGTCCAGGTAGGAGGCGACGTCGCCGCTCTGCAGGTCCAGGTCGACCAGTGCGGTGGAGCGGCCCGAGGCGTGCGCGGCGAGCGCGAGGTGCACGGCGGTGACGGTGGCGCCGACGCCGCCCTTGGCGCCGGCCACCGCGATCAGCGTGCCGCCGGCCGTCGCGGGCAGCGCCGAGGCGCCGCCGCGGCCGGGGCCCAGGTGTCGCCGCACGCCGGCCGCCCAGGTCGCCGCGGCCTCCACCCGGACGCCCAACTCGTCGTAGGACAGCGGGAGTCCGATGACGCCGCGGGCGCCGGAGTTCATCGCGGCGGCGAGCATCATCGGGCTGCCGTCGGCGGTGAGCAGCACCACGCCGGTGGAGGGGTAGCGCAGCGAGATCTCCCGGACCAGGTCCAGGGCCGGCATCGGGCCTATCCCGTCGTGCACGACGACGACTTCGGGCAGTTCGTCCAGGCCGGTCTCGGCGGCGCCGGCCAGCGCGTCGAGCAGCGCGGCGGAGTCCGGCAGCGCGGTTCCCGGTTCCACGCCGGGGAGTTGGCCGAGCAGTCCGGTCAGCGCCCGCGCGGTGTCGGGGTCGGCGGTGCCGGCGAGGATGCGTACGGTCACGCTCTCCACCCCCTTGCGGTGCGGTCCTGGCGAGCGGCGCCGGCTCCGGTCCCGCGGCTCATCGCGCGCTCCCGGAGGCCGTGTCGCCCGCCAGGGTGTACGTGCGGTCGCCGCTCGGCGGCGGCGCGGTGTCGCCGGGGGCGACCAGCGCGAGCCTGACGTGCCGGGCGAACGACTCGGCGTAGGCGACGCGTTGGGCGTCGGCGGCGTCGAGCGCGAAGGTGATCGGGACGCCCTGGTCGGACAGCCGCTGGGCGTCCTGGTTCTTGTCGAACGCCTTGATCTCGCCGACGTCGATGACCTGGGCGCCGGAGACGATGATCTTCGAGACGTCCGGGTCGCTGTCGCGCTTGCCGGCGAAGGTGGCGAAGATGTTGACCCGGGCGCCGGGGGTGATCTTGCCGGCCACGCCGGTCTCGGCGTCGATCATGATGGCGATCTCCATCTGACCCGGCTTGAGTTCGGGCCGCGCGGCGACCATGTCGGACTGCAGCAGCGAGCCCTTCTTCAGCGGCACCGCGGCGATCTTGCCCTGGAACTGGCCGGTGTCGCGGATCGCGGTGTCGGGCAGCCAGCGCTCGGGGACCGATATCCGGTGCACCTTGCCGGCGGTCAGCGCGGTGTACGCGGGGACGTCCGCGCTGAGTTCGTACGCGGTGACCTTCGGTCCGACCTGCGAGCGCGCGTCGGAGACGACGGCGATCACCCCGGCCAGGGCCGCCGCCGCGCAGAGCACGGAGACCACCAGGAGGACGACACCACGGCGCTGACGTGAGTTCATGTGCGGGCGGACCTATCGCTTGTGGGGTTCGAGTTGGGGACGGCGCGGGGTCTCCACCGCCCGCTGCGACGGCGCGGCGGCGTGCTTGGCGGGCGCGCTGCGCGTGGTCAGCCGGGTGGCGCAGAACAGGCACTGGTCGCCGATGACTTCGAGCCCGCACCAGGTGCAGGTGTCGCGCCGTACCGAGGTGACGAGTTGGTAGAGCATGCCCACGTCGGCGATGTAGGCGGTGAACTCGACCAGCCGCGACGTCCCCCACCACCGCGCGGAGTCGGCGGGCAGCGGCACCTCGCGCAGGTGCGCGGTGCGCCAGGCGGCGGCCAGCGGGCCGGTGATCCAGGCCGGGTCGAGCGCGGTGCCGGCCACCGCGAGCTGCGTCTGGTAGCCGGGGCCCGGCGGCACCTGGTCGGCCTCGGCCGGGCCGAGGTACGGCTCGGGGTGCGCCAGGACCGCGAAGTGCCGTCCGGGCACGAGGGACTTCACGTGCGTGCGCAGACCCACCGGCACCCGGTCGAGCTTGGCCACCGAGCCGAGCAGCGCGCCGGAGTGCAGGTAGTGGGCGAGCAGCCGGGCGGCGCCGGCCAGCACGCCGGGGCCCAGGTCGGTGCCGGACAGCTGGCGCAGCTGCTCGCCGAGCAGGGTGCGGGCCAGCGGCGGCAGGGACAGCGGGACGATCGCGATCCGGTCGGCCTCCAGCGCGGAGCGCACGGTGTGCATGCGGCGGCGGGCCGGCTCGGCCGGGTCGTCGGCGGCGAGCGCCACCAGGTGGCCGTGCGCGTCCAGGGCGGCGGCGGTCCGCACCACCTGGTCCTCCAGGGGCAGCGCGAGGTCGTCCGCGGTGACCGTGATGACACTGGGCATCGGTGGACCTCCCCTTCCCCTCCCCGCCCGGCTCCCGCCGGGTCCGGGTCCCTTCCCGGCGCGACCTGGCGATTCGCGGGCGCCAGCTTATCGATGTGTAGCGATCTGGGTGCGCAAAGTCGCGGATCGCGATCCGTGAACGACAGGTGCGCGCGGGTGTCCGGCAGATGTCCACCAGAGGTCTTGACAACCCGATTGGTCTGGACCAGCTTTCTTCCTTACGGACCCCTCTCGTGTTCATGTCATATCCGCATCCCGCCACCCCCCAACTCCTTGCCCCCAGGAGGCAGTCGTGGAACGTGCATCGCGCGCGAATCAATCGCGCCAGACCAGGCGCAGAAGGACGGTGATGCGCCGGACCGTCGCCGGGCTGAGCGCGGCGGCCGTGATCGGAGGCGGTGTCGCCCTGGTGAACTCCGGTTCCGCGGGCGCCGCGACCACCAACCTGGTGGCCAACTCCGGCTTCGAGACCGGGCTGTCGAACTGGACCTGCTCGGCCGGCTCCGGCACCACCGTCTCCAGCCCGGTGCACTCCGGCAGCAGCGCGCTGAAGGCGACGCCGAGCAGCAGCGACAACGCCCAGTGCACCCAGACCGTCAGCGTGCAGCCCAACTCGCAGTACACGCTGAGCGCTTACGTGCAGGGTTCCTACGTCTACCTCGGCGCGACCGGCACCGGCGGCACCGACCCGTCCACCTGGACGCCCAACGCCTCCTCCTACAGCCAGCTCAGCGTCACCTTCACCACCGGCGCGAACACCACCTCGGTGACCCTCTACACGCACGGCTGGTACGCCCAGCCCGCGTACTACGCCGACGACGTGACGCTGAGCGGCCCCGGCGGCAGCGGCACCACGCCGCCCACGACGCCGCCGACCACACCGCCCACGACCCCGCCCACGACGCCGCCGACCACGCCCCCGACGAACCCGCCGGCCACCGGGCTGCCGAAGCACATCGTCACCGGCTACTGGCAGAACTTCAACAACGGCGCCACCGTGCAGACCATCGCGCAGGTGCAGAACCAGTACGACATCATCGCGGTGGCCTTCGCCGACGCGACGACGACGCCCGGCGCGGTGTCCTTCACCCTCGACCCGTCGCTGAACTACAGCGTGGCGCAGTTCAAGGCGGACATCGCGGCCAAGAAGGCGGCCGGCAAGAAGGTGGTCATCTCGGTCGGCGGCCAGAACGGCACGATCTCGGTGCGCGACTCGACCGCGGCCACCAACTTCGCCAACAGCGTGTACTCGCTGATGCAGACCTACGGGTTCGACGGGGTCGACATCGACCTGGAGAACGGCATCGACTCCACCTACATGCCGCAGGCGCTGCGCGCGCTGAGCGCCAAGGCCGGCTCGGGCTGATCATCACGATGGCGCCGCAGACGATCGACATGCTGAGCGCGGGCAGCGACTACCTGGCCACCGCGCTGAAGATCAAGGACATCCTGACGATCGTCAACACGCAGTACTACAACAGCGGTTCGATGAACGGCTGCGACGGCGGCGTGTACAGCCAGGGCTCGGTGGACTTCATCACCACGCTGGCCTGCACCGCGATCCAGGCGGGCCTGTCGCCCTCGCAGGTCGGCGTCGGCACCCCGGCGTCCACCAGCGCCGCCTCCTCCGGCTACGTCAGCCCGAGCGTCGTGAACAACGCGCTGGACTGCCTGGCCAAGGGCACCGGCTGCGGCAGCTGGCACCCCAGCACCACCTGGCCGGGCATCGGCGGCGCGATGACCTGGTCGACCAACTGGGACGCGTCGGCGGGCAACACCTGGTCCAACGCCGTCGGCCCGCACGTCCACGCGATGTCGTGACCTCCGGCTGATCCGCGGTCCGCGGAGCACCGACCACCGGGCCCGGGCAGGGGGACGCTCTCCCCTGCCCGGGCCCGGACCACGTGTCCGGGCGCGCCGACCTGGTCAGGCCGCGTGTGCCGGGCGCGCGGACCTGGTCAGGCCGCGTGTGCCGGGGCCGATCGCGTGTGCCGGGCCTGGTCGCCCGCTCCGCGCCTCAGCCCAGGACGGCCAGCGCGTCGATCTCCACCAGCAGACCGGCCGGCAGGCCGACGTACACCGTGGTCCTGGCCGCGGGCGCCTCGCGCAGGTCGGCGAAGTAGTCGTTCCAGATCGCGTTGAACTCGGCGAAGTGGCCGGTGTCGGTGAGGTAGACGCGGATCATCACCGCGTCCTCCCAGCTGCCGCCGCCGGCCTCCAGCACCGCCGCGACGTTCGCCAGCGCCTGCAGCGTCTGCTCGCGCAGCGTCGGCCCGGCGGGCGTCGGCGGCTTGCCGTCCTCGGCCGGCAGGAAGCCGACCTGCCCGGCCACCTGGAGGATGTTGCCCTTGCGGACGCCGTGCGAGAACGTCGCCGGCGGCACGGTGTGCGTGTCCGGCGTGACCGCGGTCTTCGGCAGCAGGGGGAGCTGGCTCGGGTTGTACTCGGGCAGGTCGCTCATGCGGGCGGTTCCTCGGATTCGGTGACGGGATCGGGATCGGGATCGGTGTCGGGGCTGGGAGCGGTGTCGGGTTCGGTGACGGCGTCTGGATCGGGGCCTGGACGGGTATCGGACGCCGGCCCTGGTACGGGTACGGGAATGGGCGTGCGGCCGGACAGTTCGGCTCCGGCCGCCTCCGCCGCGCGCAGCACCAGCGGGCGCAGCCGGAGCAGCTCCGCGGCGGACACCACGACGGCGGGCGCCGAGACGGACAGCGCCGCGCAGACCCGGCCGTCGGGGCCGCGCAGGGGCGCGCCCACGCAGTTGATGGACTCCTCGTGGCCGCCGAGGTCGGCGGCCCAGCCCTGCTCGCGTACCCGGGCCAGCTCGGCGAGAAACGCCGCGGCGTCCGGGGTCGACCGGGAGGTGTAGCGCGGGTACTCCAGGCGCTCGGCGACCGCGCGGCGCTCCGGCTCCGGCAGGTCGGCGAGCAGCACCTTGGCCACGGCGGCGACGGTGATGGCCACCGGGCGGCCGATCCGGGAGTACATGCGGACGGGGTAGCGGCTCTCCACCTTGTCGATGTAGACCACGTCGCCCTGCTCGTACACCGCCAGATGGACGGTGTGGCCGGTGCGTTCGTTCAGCGCCAGCAGGTGCGGGTGGGCGATCCCGCGGACGTCGAGCGACTCGACGGCCTGCTGGGCGAGGCCGAACAGCCGCGCGCCCAGCCGGTAGCGCTGGTCCTGCTGGCGGTAGACCAGGCCGTGCTCGTGGAGGGTGCGCAGCAGCCGCAGCGCGGTGGACTTGTGCACCCCCAGGCGGGTGGCGACCTGTTCCAGCCCGGCCGGCCCCTCGGCCAGCAGCGGCAGGATGCGCAGCGCCCGGTCCAGCGTCTGGCTCATGACTCCGCCCAGCCCGGGGCGAGCCGCAGCGCGGACCAGTCCGCGTCGTCCAGCGCGGCCAGCGCGTCCAGCCGGGGGCGCGGCGGCGGAGCGGCGTGGTCGGCGTGGACGGTCAGCGCGGCGGCGGCGAACAGGCAGCCGTGCCGCAGCCGCAGCGCCGGCGGCAGACCGCGCAGCGTCGCGGACAGGAAGCCGGCCGCGAAGGCGTCGCCGGCGCCGACGTGGGCCGCCACCTCGACCCGGGGCGCGGCCTGCTCGACGCGGCCCTCGGGCGTGAAGGCGACCGCGCCGGCCGCGCCGCGCTTGACCACCAGCACCGCGGGCTCGGGCAGCGCCGCGCGCACCGCGTCGGCGTCCGGCAGCCCCCACGCGGCCTGTGCCTCGTCCTCGCCGACGAACACCAGGTCGCAGCCGCGCGCGAGGTCCGCCAGCACCCGGGGGTCGGCGTCCCGCCACAGCGCCGGGCGGTGGTTGACGTCGAAGGAGACCAGCGGGCGGCCGGGCTCGCGGTGGGTCAACCGGGTCATCAGCGCCCGGCAGCCCGCGGAGAGCGCGGCGGTGATGCCGGTCAGGTGCAGCACCCGCCCCGACCACGCGACGTCCCGGCGCACCAGCGCCGGCGAGAGCGCCGAGGCGGCGGAGCCCTTGCGGTAGTACGCGACCTCCGGCCGCGGGTCGGGCGCGACGGCGCCGCCGCGGGCGGCGGGCCCATGAGGTGCTTCGAGGCCGTGGGACACGCCGGCCGGGAGCGCCGCCGCGCGGGCGCCGGCGCTGCGGTCGCCGGAGGCGCGGTCGGCGGCCGCGCGGTCGCCTGCGGTGCGATCGCCTGCGGCGCGGTCGCCGGCCGTGCGGTCGCCCGCGGTGCGGAAGTACACGCCGGTGGGCCGGCGCGGGTCGCGCTGCACGGCGGTGACGTCGACGCCCGCCGCGGCGATCTCGGCCAGCAGGTGGTCGCCGAAGCCGTCCGCGCCGACCCGGCTGATCCACCGGGCGGTGTGGCCGGCGCGGGCGAGCATGCAGGCGACGTTGGACTCCGCGCCGCCGATGCCGCGGTGGAAGGAGGGCACCGCGGCCAGCGGACCGGGCGCCGAGGGCGCGAACGCGACCATGGACTCGCCGAGCGCCACCACGTCCACCAGCCGCACGCCCCGCCCCTTCCGCTCCGCTTCCGTCCAGCCCTCCCAGCGCCCGGCCCCGCGCGCGCCGGACCCACGGCCTCGACCGCGCCGGACGCCCGCCGCAGCTCGTCGTAGCGCCGGACCCACGGAGCCGACCGCCGCCGGACCGTCAGGCCCCCGCCGGCCGACCGCCGTTGACCACGCGCCCCGCCGGATGTTAGACAGCTCGCATCAGCATACGCAATGACCGTTGCACAGTGCGCAACGGTGCAGGCGGGAGGCGTGATGGGGATCGACGCGCGGGTGGCCGAACTGGGCCGGGAGGTGGTGGACCACCGCTTCAAGGGGCTGCCGCCGGACGCCGACGGGCTGACCGTCGACGAGCTGACGGCGCAGCGCCGCGACCTGTTCGCCGGCGGCTTCACCACGCCGCTGCTGACGCTGTCCGCCGCCGCCCTCAACCACAACCTCGACGTGCTGGAGCGCTACACCGCCGCGCACGGCCTGGCCTTCGCGCCGCACGGCAAGACCTCGATGGCGCCGCGGCTGTTCGCCGACCAGCTCGCCCGGGGCGCGTGGGGCATCACCGTCGCGGTGCCCCACCAGGTGCGGGTCGCGCACGCGTTCGGCGTCCCGCGGGTGTTCATGGCCAACGAGGTGGTCGACGCCGCGGCGCTGCGCCGGTTCGGCGAGCTGCTGGACGCCGACCCGGCCTTCGAGCTGATCGTCTACGTCGACTCGGTGCGCGGCGTGGAGCTGATGGACGCGGCGCTGCGCGACGCGGGCGCCCGGCGGCGTCTTGACGTGGTGGTCGAGCTGGGCGCGGGCCCGGGCGCGCGCACCGGGGCGCGGGACGCGGCGGCGTGCGCGGAGGTCGCCGAGGCGGTGGGCCGTGCCGGCACGCTGCGGCTGGTGGGCGTAGCCGGTTACGAGGCGGAGGTGCCGGGCGCGGACCCGGCCGACCCGGAGCCGGTGCTGGCCTACCTGCGGCGGCTGGTGGCGCTGGCCGAGGAGCTGGACGCGGCCGGGCGGTTCGCCGAGGCGGAGGCGGTGGTGGTCAGCGCGGGCGGCTCGGCGTGGTTCGACGCGGTCGCCGAGGTCTTCGCGGAGCTGCCGCGGCTGTCCCGTCCGGTGCTGAAGCTGCTGCGCTCGGGGGCGTACATCTCGCACGACGACGACCACTACCAGCGGGTGACGCCGTTCAACCGGGTGCCGTCCGAGGGCGCGCTGGAGCCGGCCTTCCGGCTGTGGGCGCAGGTGGTGTCGCGGCCGGAGCCCGGGCAGGCGTTCCTCAACGCGGGCAAGCGGGACACGCCCTACGACCTGGGACTGCCGCGCCCGGTGGCGGTGCGCTCGGCGCGGGACGGCTCGGTGCGCGCCCCGGCCGAGGAGGTGGCGGTGGTCAAGCTGTCGGACCAGCACGCCTGGCTGTCGCTGCCGCCGGACGAGCCGCTGGAGGTCGGCGACTGGGTGGCGCTGGCGCTGTCCCACCCGTGCACGACGTTCGAGAAGTGGCCGCTGATCCCGGTGGTCGGCGAGGACGGCGCGGTCGGCGCGTACGTGCGGACGTTCTTCTGACGTACGGATGTCCGTACGCCAGAAGAACCCGCGTCCAGCCGGACCGGTCGCCTACGCGTGGCTGTAGGCGACCAGCGAGATGCCCACGTAATGGACGATGAACGCGGCCAGCGTGAAGGAGTGGAAGACCTCGTGGAAGCCGAACCAGCGCGGTGACGGGTTCGGCTTCTTGAAGCCGTAGATGGCGGCGCCCGCGCTGTACAGGACGCCGCCGACGATCACGCAGACCATCACGGCGACGCCGCCGGTGCGCAGGAAGTCCGGCAGGAAGAAGATCGCGACCCAGCCCAGGGCGATGTAGCAGGGGGTGTAGAGCCAGCGCGGCGCGCCGACCCAGAAGACCCGGAAGGCGATGCCGGCCAGTGCTCCGGCCCACACCAGCCACAGCAGCAGCTCCGAGGTGGCGCCGGGCAGCAGCAGGATGGTCAGCGGCGTGTAGGTGCCGGCGATGATCAGGAAGATGTTCGCATGGTCAAGTCGTCGCAAAATTCCTGAGCCGCGCGGACCCCAGTTGCCCCGGTGGTAGAGCGCGCTGACGCCGAACAGCGCGCAGGCCGTGAGAGTGAAGATCGCGCAGGCGATCCGGCCCCGGGGGCTCTGCGCGAACGCCGTCAGCGTCACGCCGGAGATCAGCACGGCCGGGAACATTCCGGCGTGCAACCACCCTCTGAGCTTGGGTTTTACCAGTTTGGGAACATCGGCGAGCTTCTCTGCAGGAGACACCCCGGAAGTCTCTTCCACGTCGCTCATGGCGTCAATCTTACCTACGCCACCGTAAGTTACCTGTAAGTAGGAACGGGGCCGCCCGAGTGGTGATGGTCACCCGGGGCGCCCTGGACAGAATCATTTGAAGGCCCCCACACTCATATGAGTGCGGTCGGCACCGGATGAGCACTCCACGAACGCGTCCGGGCCGCAGCCCCCACGGGGCCGAACCAACCCTCAATGTGCACGCCGGTCTGTGCGGACCCGGCGGGACGGAGCGATCGTGGCGCGCGGCGACACCCTCAAGACGGCACCCACCGAACACCGGGAACTGATCGACTGGGTCGGCGGCATCGCCGCCCTCACCCAGCCCGACGAGATCGTCTGGTGCGACGGCTCGGAGCAGGAGTACCACCGGCTGGCGGAGCTGCTGGTCGAGAACGGGACCTTCACCCGCCTCGACCCGGCGCTGCGGCCCGACTCCTACTACGCGGCCTCCGACCCCACCGACGTGGCGCGGGTCGAGGACCGGACCTTCATCTGCTCCGAGCGGGAGGAGGACGCCGGGCCGACCAACCACTGGATGGCGCCGACGCAGATGCGGGAGATCTTCACCGGCGACCCCGCCGGCCGCCTCGACGCCCCCTCCGGCGGCCTGTTCCGCAGCTCGATGCGGGGCAGGACGATGTACGTGGTGCCGTTCTGCATGGGCCCGCTGGGCTCTCCGCTGTCGGCGCTCGGCGTGGAGATCACCGACTCCGCCTACGTCGCGGTGTCGATGCGCACCATGACCCGGATGGGCCGCGCGGTGCTGGACGAGCTGGGCACGGACGGCTCCTTCGTCAAGGCCGTGCACTCGGTCGGCGCGCCGCTGGAGCCCGGGCAGGCGGACGTGCCGTGGCCGTGCAACGCCACCAAGTACATCTCGCACTTCCCCGAGACCCGGGAGATCTGGTCCTACGGCTCCGGCTACGGCGGCAACGCGCTGCTGGGCAAGAAGTGCTACGCGCTGCGCATCGCCTCGGTGATGGCCCGCGACGAGGGCTGGCTGGCCGAGCACATGCTGGTGCTCAAGCTGACCCCGCCGGACGGCCCGAGCAAGTACGTCGCCGCCGCCTTCCCCTCGGCCTGCGGCAAGACCAACCTCGCCATGCTGGAGCCGACGGTGCCCGGCTGGACCGTGGAGACCATCGGCGACGACATCGCCTGGATGCGGTTCGGCGAGGACGGCCGGCTCTACGCGATCAACCCCGAGGCCGGCTTCTTCGGCGTCGCCCCCGGCACCGGCGAGCACACCAACGCCAACGCCATGAAGACCCTGTGGGGCAACGCGATCTTCACCAACGTCGCGCTCACCGACGACCGGGACGTGTGGTGGGAGGGCATGACCGAGCAGCCGCCCGCGCACCTGACCGACTGGAAGGGCGACGACTGGACGCCGGAGTCCGGCACCCCCGCCGCGCACCCCAACGCGCGCTTCACCGTGCCGGCCGCGCAGTGCCCGACCATCGCGCCGGAGTGGGAGGACCCGCGCGGTGTGCCGATCTCGGCGATCCTGTTCGGCGGCCGGCGCGCCTCCGCGGTGCCGCTGGTCACCGAGTCCTTCGACTGGCAGCACGGCGTCTTCCTCGGCGCCAACGTGGCCAGCGAGAAGACCGCCGCCGCCGAGGGCAGGGTCGGCGAGCTGCGCCGCGACCCGTTCGCCATGCTGCCGTTCTGCGGCTACAACATGGGCGACTACTTCGGCCACTGGATCGGCCTGGGCAAGCGGCACGACCCGGCGAAGCTGCCGAAGATCTACTACGTCAACTGGTTCCGCAAGGACGCCGACGGCCGCTTCGTGTGGCCCGGCTTCGGCGAGAACAGCCGGGTGCTGAAGTGGATCGTGGAGCGCCTGAACGGCGAGGCGGAGGGCGTCAAGACGCCGATCGGCATCGTGCCCGCGCCCGGCGCGCTGGACACCGACGGCCTCGGGCTGTCCCGCGCCGACCTCCAGCTGCTGCTCGGCGTCGACCCCGAGGTCTGGCGCGAGGAGGCCGCGCTGATCCCGGCCCACCTGGAGACCTTCGGCGACCACACCCCGCCCGAGCTGTGGTCGGAGTACCGCGCCCTGGTCGAACGCCTGGGCTGAGGACTCCGCTCGCGCGGCGCGGCCTCCCGCGCCGCGCGGGCGTTCAGTGCTGGCTGTAGCCGTCCAGGAAGCGTCCGATGCGGCCGACCGCGTCCGCGAGGTCCTCCGCGCGCGGCAGCGTGACGATGCGGAAGTGGTCCGGCTCGGTCCAGTTGAAGCCGGTGCCGTGCACGATCATGATCTTCTCGGCCCGCAGCAGGTCCAGGACCATCTGCCGGTCGTCCTTGATCTTGTAGACCTGCGGGTCCAGCCGGGGGAAGGCGTACAACGCGCCGCGCGGCTTCACGCACGTCACCCCGGGGATGTCCAGCAGCGCGCGGTACGTGGCGTCGCGCTGCGCGAGCAGCCGGCCGCCCGGCAGCACCAGGGAGTTGATCGACTGGTAGCCGCCCAGCGCGGTGGCGATGGCGTGCTGCGCCGGCATGTTCGCGCACAGCCGCATGTTCGCCAGGATGGTCAGGCCCTCGATGTAGCTGGCCGCGTGCGCCTTGGGCCCGGCCACCGCCATCCAGCCGCTGCGGTAACCGGCCACCCGGTAGGCCTTCGACAGGCCGTTGAAGGTCAGCGTCAGCAGGTCGGGGGCGATCGCCGCGGTCGGGGTGTGCGTCGCGTCGTCGTAGAGGATCTTGTCGTAGATCTCGTCCGAGCACACGATCAGCCGGTGCCGGCGGGCGATGTCGGCCAGGCCCCGCAGCATCTCGTCGTCGTAGACCGCGCCGGTCGGGTTGTTCGGGTTGATGATCACCAGCGCCTTGGTGCGGTCGGTGACCTTGCGCTCGATGTCGTCCAGGTCGGGCATCCAGTCCGACTGCTCGTCGCAGCGGTAGTGCACCGCGGTGCCGCCGGCCAGCGAGACCGAGGCGGTCCACAGCGGGTAGTCGGGCGCCGGGACCAGCACCTCGTCGCCGTCGTCGAGCAGCGCCTGCATCGACATCTGGATCAGCTCCGAGACGCCGTTGCCCAGGTAGACGTCCTCGACGCCGAGCGGCACGCCCTTGGTCTGGTAGTGCTGCACCACCGCGCGGCGGGCGGAGAGCAGGCCCTTGGCGTCGCCGTAGCCGTGCGCGTCCTTCAGCGAGCGCAGCATGTCCTCGAGGATCTCCGGCGGGCACTCGAAGCCGAATATCGCCGGGTTCCCGGTGTTCAGCTTCAGCACGCTGTGGCCGGCCGCCTCCAGCCGCATGGCCTCCTCAAGCACCGGACCGCGGATCTCGTAGCAGACGTTCGCGAGTTTCGTTGACTGGATGACCTGCATGCCGGTCACCTTACGGGCAGGTTTCACGCCTCGCGCGGTGTTTTCCGCCACGCGGGACTGCGCGGGCCCGGGGTGCGGGAGACTGCTGCCGTGGTCTTCTCCGCCCCCCGTCCGCCCGCGCCGGACCCGTACGGCGGGCCGTCCGGGCCGCCCTCGGCGCCGGGCGCGCCGCCGCGACGGAGCCTGTCGCTGCTCAACGACGAGCCGCTGGCCGACCGCGAGCAGGACCTGCTCAGCGCCTACCGGGCGGCCGGCGCGCTGACCCGGCTGCTCACCGACTCCCGGGCCGCCACGCCCTTCACCCTCGCCGTCGACGCCGGATGGGGCATGGGCAAGAGCAGCCTGATGCGGCTGGTCGACGCCCGGCTGCGGGAGTTCCCCGAGATCAGCACCGTCTGGTACAACGCCTGGTCCTCCACCGGGCCGGACGCCCTGGAGGGGCTGATCAAGTCCGTGCTCTCCCAGGTCGACCGCAACGTGCTGCGGCGCTGGGTGCGGCGGCTGCGCGACGGCGGCGCGGCGACCGCCCTGCTGCGGGCGGTGACCGTGCTGGTCGCGGGGCCGCTCGGGGTGTCGGGGATGGTGGACGAGGTGTGGCGCCGGCTGTCCGCGGACGTCGGCTCCCGCAACGCCATGCGCGACGCGCTGCGCGCCCTGGTCGGCGAGTGGACGCAGTCGGTGCGCGGCGACCGCAGCCGGCTGCTGGTGGTCTTCATCGACGACCTGGACCGGTGCGGCGAGGACACCTTCCTCGCGGTGTGCGAGGCGGTGAAGGTCTACCTGGACGTGCCGGGGCTCGCGTTCGTGATCGGCATCGACCGCGCGGCGGTCGGCCCCGGCGGGCTGCTGCGCGACCTCTCCCCCACCGGCGCCGCGTTCGCCGAGAAGATCTTCCAGACCAGCTACCGCATCCCGGTGCCCAGCGGCCGGGACATCCACGCGTACGTGCGCGCGTGCGCCGAGCGGGCCGGCATCGCCGCGATGCTCGACGACCGCCTGGTGGAACTGCTCGCCTACCGCGCGGCCCGCAACCCGCGCCGGGTCAAGCGCCTGGTCAACGGGCTGCTGCTGGAGGCGTCGCTGAACCCGATCTGGTCCGGGGTGCAGCCCGAGGCGGTCATCCGCACGCTGCTGCTGCAGTACCTCTACCCCGACTTCTACCGGATGATGACCACGCCCGCGGGTCCCGGCGGGGCCGGCGGCGACGGGGCGTTCGGCGCGGCCGCCGACGTGGTCGAGGAGTTCCGCACCTACCGCGCGGTGCGCCGCCACCTGCTGCACACCGGGCCGTGGAGCCCGCAGGCCGCCACCGACGTGTCCCGCTTCCTCGGCGGGTACGGGCTGGGGGCGCCGGCCTTCCCGCTGTCCGCGCCGGACCAGCGGACGCAGACCCTGCTCATGCTGGAGCAGCAGCTGCCCACGGACTTCCCCGGGCTGGCCGCCGACCCGGCGTTCGTGTCGCTGGTCGACGAGCTGGCGGCGCTGCCCGAGTCCCGGCTCGTGCTGCGCCGCCTGCGCGAGGGCATCGACCACGCCCCGATCCCCACCGGCCGCAGCGTCCCGGCCTACCTCTACCCGGGCGTCGACCCGCAGCCGCCGTACGGCCAGGGGGTGCCGTACGGCCAGGGGGCGGCGCCGTACGGGGCCGGGTCGCCGTACGGGGCCGGGTCGCCATCCGTCGCCGGGTCGCCATCCGTCGCCGGGTCGCCGTACGGGGCCGGGTCGCCGTACGAGCAGCAGGGGGTGCCGTACCCGCAGCCGTACCCACAGGGGCCGGCCCCTCCCCCGGGCCGCTGGAACCCGCCGCGGAGGAGAGGGAGGACGCGGAGCCCGCGGAGCCCGCAGAAGCGGCGGAGCCCGCGGAGGCGGACGCGGGGGACGCCGACCGCGACGCGGACGAGGCGGGGCGAGGGGACGGCGACGGTGTCGACGTCGACGTCGACGTCACCGGCACGTTCGAGATCGATGACGCGCCGCCCGCCTGGTACACGGGCAGCGACACGAGCGGGCCGGACCGGACCCCCGCGTCCGCGGGGGCGGGCGCCGGCCGGGGCGTCGGGAACGTCTGGGCCGGAGCAACCGCTGCCGCCGCCGTGGACGGGCCGCGCGCCGGACAGCCCGTACGGGAACGCCCCGGCGGCTCAGGCCGGGGCGCCGCAGTCGTTCGGGCACTCCCCGCAGTCCCCGCGGCTGCCGCCCGCGTACCCGGCGCCGGACCCGCGGACGCCCACGCCGCCGTACGGGACGCCGTACCGGTCGTCGTTCGACCCGTCGCCCTATCCGGGCGAGCCGGTGCCGGAGGGCGGCGCGGGCCGGGCGCGCGAGGCGGGGCCGGCGTCGCCGGTCGCGCCGGCGTTGGAGGAGGGCGCGGCCGAGGTGGAGGAGGCGGAGCAGGCGGGGCCGGCGCCGGCCTGGTACCAGCCTGCGCAGAAGCAGCAGGCGCAGCAGCGCCGCCAGGTCGTGCCGGTCGCGGAGGGCTCGGCGCTTCCGGTGGACCTGATCGGCTTCGAACCGCCGGTCGTCGCGCGGCTGTCCGAGCAGTTGCGGCGGCTCGGGCTCACGGTGCGCGGCGTGGAGCCGTTCCCGCTGAGGGTGGAGGCGGACGGCCGGGCCGTGGCGGTGTGCCTGCTGGCGGCGATGGACCGCTACACCGTCGAACGCCTGGAGCGCGGCGCCGCGTTCGGCGCCGCGCCGCCGAGCCTGGTGCTCTACAGCCCGCGGGTCACGCCCTCGGCGCAGCGACTGGCCGACCGCGTGGGCGGCGTCCTCGTCGGCGACGTCGACGCCCTGGCGGAGGCGGCGTACGACCTGGCCGTGACCGCGCGGACCCCCTCGGGCGCACCCCCGCCCCCCTCGGGCGCGCCGTCCCCGTACCCGGGCGCGCCGTCCCCCTCGGGCGCGCCGTCCCCGTACCCGGGCGGGGAGGAGCCCTCCGGCGGCCGGGCGGTCAGCCCGCCGGGGCCGGCCACGGAGTACGGCGGACCGAGCGGCCCGGCAGCTCCGCCGTCCGGCGGCCCCCGTCCATGACGAAGCGGCCGTCGACCAGCACGTACGGGATGCCGGCCGGCAGGGCGCGCGGCCGGTCGTAGGTGGCGCGGGAGGCGACCTCGGCCGGGTCGAAGAGCACCAGGTCGGCCCGGTAGCCCTCGCGGACCAGGCCGCGGTCGGGCAGCCGCAACCGGGCCGCGGGCCGCCCGGTCAGGTGCGCGACGCACTCCTCCAGGCCGAGCACCCCCGACTCCCGGCTGTAGCGGCCGAGGTACTCGGGGAAGGTGCCGTACGCCCGCGGGTGCGGCTTGGCGCCGTGCAGGATGCCGTCCGAGCCCGCGGTGTGCGCGGGGTGCCGCATGATCGCGGCGACGTTGGCCTCGTCGCCGACGTGCTGGAGGATCGTGGTGCCCAGCCGGTCGGCGAGCAGCAGCGCGCGGGCGGACGCCCAGCCGTCCAGCCGGCGGCCGACGTACCCGGCGAGCGCGGGGTCGGCCGGGTCGCCCACACCGGAGACCTCGATGGTGCTCCAGTCCATCGGCACGCCGTGGCTGCCGTCGGAGCCCTCGACCTCCAGCGCGTGCCGGATGCGCTCCGCGGTGGCGTCGTCGCGCAGCCGCCGCAGGGTCGCCTCGGGTCCGCCGGACGCGGCCCAACTGGGCAGCAGCGCCGCGAGGGTGGTGCATCCCGCGGTGTACGGGTAGCTGTCGAGGGTGACGTCCGCGCCGCGCGCGATCGCCGCGTCCAGCAGCGCCAACAGGTCTGCCGCGCGGCCCTTGTTGACGTCGAAGTTCATCGTGGCGTGCGCCAGGTGCAGGGCGCAGCCGGTGCGTTCGGCGAGCGCCAGCATCTGCGTGTAGGCGTCGAGGGCGCCCTTGCCGTAACTGCGGTGGTGCGGGCAGTAGTAGCCGCCGTGGTCGGCCACCACCCGCAGCAGCGCGGCGAGTTCGGCGTCGGTGGCGTACATCCCGGGCGTGTAGGTGAGTCCGGAGGACAGGCCGACCGCGCCCTCCGCCAGTCCCTGGGCGACGAGTCGGCGCATCCGCTCCAGTTCGGCGGGCGTCGGCGGCCGGTCGTCGAAGCCCATCGCGAGGGCGCGGACGGTGCCCTGGGGCACGAGGTAGGCGGCGTTGACGGCGACGCCGCGGTCCAGCCGGTCGAGGTAGCCGCCGACGGTGCGCCAGTCGAAGTCCACGCCGCCGTCGCCGTTCCAGCCGGCGAGCTGGGTGCGCAGCGCGGCCAGCACGGTGTCGTCGACGGGCGCGTAGGACAGGCCGTCCTGACCGAGCACCTCCAGCGTGACGCCCTGCGCGGCCTTGGCCTCGTGGCCGGGGTCGCGCAGCAGCGCGAGGTCGCTGTGCGCGTGCATGTCGATGAAGCCGGGCGCGAGGGCGAGACCGTCGGCGTCGACCACCCGGCGCCCGCCGAGCCGCCGCGTCCCCGCGCCGCCGCGGGTGCCGCCGCCCGTGCCGGCCGCGCCTGGGCGTGTGCCCGAACCCGTGCCCGTGCCGCCGCCCGCTCCCCCGGGCTCCCGGCGGATCTCGGCGATGCGGCCGGCGCCGTCCGGGCCGATCGCCACGCCGACGTCCGCGGTGTACGAGCGCCCGCCCGTGCCGTCGATCACGCGCGCGCCGCGCAGCACCAGGTCCATGCGCTCCATCCTCTCCCACCGGCCGGCACGGCGCCGGACGCCGGTCGGCCCGGCGCCGGTCGCCGGTCGGCCGGCACCGGTCACCCGCCGTCAGGGGCGCGACGCCCCGCGTCAGCTGGGACGGGTGAGCTGGGCGGCGAGGACGCGCGGGTCGGACGTGGGGGCGTCGCAGACGAAGTGCCGGCACACGTAGGCCGTGGCCCGCCCCCCGCGCGCGGGACGATCGCGCAGCAGGGGGAACTCCGCGGTGCCCGCCTCGCCGAGCGCGACCACCGCGCCCGGCGCCGCCCCGAGCAGCGCGACCCGGTGCAGCTCCGCGGTGAGCGGATCGCCGATCCCGCCGACGACGGCGACCTCGCGCGGCCCGTCGAGCGCCGCCTCGGCGACCGCGAGCCCCCACCCGATGAACCGCGGCGCCCGCGGCGCGAGCGCGCCGACCACGCCGAGCGCCCGTTCGGCGGCGTCCCGGTGGGTGCCGGAGCCGGTGTGCGCGGCGTAGGAGAGCAGCGCGCCGGCCGCCGCGGTCCAGCCGGAGGGCGTCGCGTTGTCGGTCGGGTCCTGGGGCCGCCGGATCAGCCGCTCGGCGTCGTCCGCGGTGTCGTACAGCGTGCCGTCGTCGCCGGTGAAGTGCCGCAGCACGGAGTCCAGCAGCAGCCCGGCGAAGTCGAGCCAGACGCCCTCGCCGGTGACCGAGGCGAGCGCGAGGAAGCCCTCGGCGACGTCCGCGTAGTCCTCCAGCACACCGTCGTGGCCGCCGGTCTCGCCGTCGCGCGAGGTGCGCATCAGCCGGCCGCGGTCGTCGAGGTGGACCCGGACCAGCAGGTCGGCCGCGTCGACCGCGGCCTGCACCAGGTCGGGCCGGTCGAAGTACGCGCCGGTCTCGGCGAGCGCGGCGATGGCCAGGCCGTTCCAGGCGGCGACCACCTTGTCGTCGCGGCCGGGGCGGGGCCGGCGGGCGCGGGCGGCGAGCAGCCGCTCGCGCACCGAGGCCACCCGGTCGGCGTCCACCATGCCGTTGCCCTGCGGGAGTTGGAGGACCGAGGCGCCCTCCTCGAAGGTGCCCTCCTCGGTGACACCGAAGTAGCCGGCCGCGAACTCCCCGTCGTCGTCGCCGAGTTCGGCGCGCAGTTGCTCGGGGGTCCAGACGTAGTACGCGCCTTCGGCGGCCCGGCCGCTGCCGTCGTCGCTGTCGGCGTCCAGCGCGGAGGCGAACGCGCCCTCGGGCGTGCCGAGTTCGCCGATCATGAAGTCGGCGGTCTCCAGCGCGACGCGGCGCGCGAGGTCGGAGCCGGTGGCCCGCCACAGGTGGGCGTAGACGCGCAGCAGCAGCGCGTTGTCGTAGAGCATCTTCTCGAAGTGCGGCACGGTCCAGGAGCGGTCCGTGCTGTACCGGGCGAAACCGCCGGCGAGCTGGTCGTAGATGCCGCCGCGGGCCATCGCCTCGCAGGTGTCGCGGGCCATCTGCAGCGCGCCCTCGGCGCCGGTGCGGGCGTGGTGGCGCAGCAGGAACTCCAGCGCCATGCTCGGCGGGAACTTCGGCGCGCCGCCGAAGCCGCCGCGCCGCGCGTCGTACTCGCGGGTCAGCCCGAGCAGCGCGGCGGACATCTCGGCCTCGCCGGGCACGTGCGAGACGGTGTAGGCGCCGGCCCGCTCGGTCAGATCGCGGACGATCTTCGAGGCGACCTCGGCGACCTCCTCGCGGCGGTCCCGCCAGGCCGCGACGACGCCCTCCAGCACGTCGCGGAAGCCGGGCATGCCGCCGCGCGCGGCGGGCGGGAAGTAGGTGCCGAAGTAGAACGGCTCGCCGTCCGGGGTGAGGAAGACGGTCATCGGCCAGCCGCCCTGCCCGGTCGCGGCCTGCACCGCCTCCATGTACACCGCGTCGACGTCCGGCCGCTCCTCGCGGTCGACCTTCACCGAGACGAAGTGCTCGTTGAGGTACGCCGCGGTGGCCTCGTCCTCGAACGACTCGTGGGCCATCACGTGGCACCAGTGGCAGCTGCTGTAGCCGACGCTCAGCAGCACCGGCACCCCGCGCTCACGCGCCCGCTCGAAGGCGCCCTCCTCCCAGGGCCACCAGTCCACCGGATTCCCGGCATGCTGCAACAAATACGGCGACCGGGACCCGGCCAGTCGGTTCATGCCCGGCATCATCCCACGACGAGGCGCGGCCGCCCCCAAGGCTGTCCGGTAAGCGCTGGTCATCGACGGGATGCCGTCGGCGTGTCCGGTGTCCCGCAGCGCCGTCGCCGCCGGGCGGGCGATCAGCGGGTTCGGGCCCGGCGGGCGCCGGCGCCGCGACGGGTCAACCGCCGACGGTCCGCCAGAAGCCGCACCGGTGCTCGCGGTCGAGATCGGCCGGTTCGGTCCTGTCCGGTCGCAGCGAGGTGACGTGGCGGCCGGCGCCGAACCGCGGCCAGGGGGCGGCGCCGGGGCCGTTCGGGTCGCCGGTGGCGGCGAACCGGGCCCAGTAGCGGATCATCGTGTCCGCGAGCCGGTGTTGGGCGGGCGTGGCCGGGCCGGGGAGCTGCCCGTCGGCGAAGAGGTACTGCAGCTCGCTGCCGTGGAACGCCCCGGTGGGGAAGTCGGGCTTCTTCAGGGTGCTGAACCAGGGGGCCGCGTCGTCGTCGAACTCGTATGCGTAGGTCGGCACGTACCGGTCCAGGGCCCGGTCCCGATCGAGGACCGTGCATCCCCAGGCCCAGTCGGTGACGACGGCGGACAGCGCCTCGCCTGGGGAGCGGAAGCGGTCGGCGGGGTAGCGGGCCAGGACGCGGGCGGCGTCGGCCGGGGAGAAGAGGGTCCGGACCTGCTGCCGGTAGGAGGCGTCGGTCGTGGTCCGGCCGGTGGCGGCCTCGATGGCGGCGGTGAACAGGCGGTGTTCGTCGCGGGTGGTTCCCTGGATGACCGGGACCCCGGTGGAAGCGGCCGGTGGCGAAGGCCTGTTCGGGGCTGACGGGCAGGACGCCGCCGCCGACCGCCGGCCCTGACCCGAGCCCGTAGTCGGACCACTTGAGGAGGTCTTTCACGGGTACGGCGCGCAGGCAGGCCGCTGCCGTCCTCGCGTCGGAGCAGCCGACCTCGGCCGCCACGTCGAGCCCGTGCCGCTCGCGTTCGGCGCGCGGCAGCGGGAACCAGGTCGGCGGCCCCGGCGACCATGCGCGCCCGGTGCACTGGGCGCTCTGCAGGATGGCCTTGTGGAACAGGCCGGCCGAGCCCGGCGCCACGAGATGCGCGCAGACGCTGGTGCCGCCGGCCGACTCGCCGAACAGCGTGACGTTCGCGGGGTCGCCGCCGAAGGCCGCCGCGTTGCGCTTCACCCACCGCAGGGCGGCCTGCTGGTCCTCCAGTCCGAAGTTGCCCGACAGGTGGGCGGCAGGCCCGTGGTCGAGCGCGGGGTGGCCGAGGAATCCGAGGACGCCGAGCCGGTAGTTTGAAGCTGACCACGACCACCCTGCCCAGGGCGGCCAGGCGCTGTGCGTCGTAGAGGCTTCCGGCGCCGTTGATGAAGCCGTTGCCGTGGATCCACACCATCACCGGCAGACCGCGGGCGCCGACGTGCGCGGGCGTGGTGACGTTCAGATAGAGGCAGTCCTCGCTGGCGCTCTCCTGGTCGATGAGCCCGGCCGCCTGTGCGCACCGGTGGCCGGGCGCGGTCGCCTTCCGCACACCCGACCAGGACGCGGCCGGCCGGGGCGACGCCCAGCGCAGCTTCCCGACCGGCGGGGCGGCATAGGGGATGCCCTGGAACAGCCGGGTGTCCGAGCCGAGGCGGCCCTCGACCAGGCCGGTGTCCGTCCTGACCACCGGGGCGGCGGCGTCCCGGCCGGCTTCGGCGTGGTGGGCCGCCCGCGTGCAGCCGGCCGCGCCGCTGAGCATGGCGCCGCACAGCAGGGCGGCGAGCAGGGCGCGCGGGCGCCGCGCCGCGGCCGGTGGCCTGCGACGGGGTGCGGAGGGCTTGCGATACGGCGCGGAGGGCTCGCGACCGAGCGGATTCATCGGTGTTCACCTCCTCGAACAATTCGTGTGCGGCCCACACTAATATAAAGTGCGAGGTGCCCACGAAGTCGACGCCCCCTGGCGGGCGGGACGCGGAGACGACGCCGATGACGACGAGCGACGACGAGCAGCTGCCGCCCGGCCTCGCGCTGGCCTGGGGCCTGTCCGCCAAGTCGGGACGGCTGGGCCGGAAGCCGTCGCAGAGCGTCGAGGGAATCGTCGAGGCGGCCGTCGCGCTGGCCGACGCGGAGGGCTTCGCGGCGCTGTCCATGCCGAACGTCGCCAGGCGGGTGGGGCTCACCGCGAACGCGGTCTACCGGTACGTCAGCTCGCGGGACGAGCTTCTGGTGCTCCTCGCCGAAGCCGCGTGGGGTCCGGCCCCGGACCTGGCCGGCACGGACGGGTGGCGGGCCGCGGCCGCCGCCTGGACCAGGGCGATGATCGAGCGGTGCGACGTCCACCCGTGGCTGCCCGACCTGCCCATCCGCGGGGCGCCCGTGACGCCGAACCTGCTGCGCTGGACGGAGGTGCTGCTGGAGGCACTCACCGGCGCCGGGCTCGGCTCAGCCGAGTCGCTGGGGTGCGCGCTGCTGCTCGACGGCTACGCGCGGCGCATCGCGGCCGCCCGCCGCGATGTGCGCGAGAGCACCGCGGCACCGGTCCGGTCGGCCGCCGTGGCGCGGTTCCTCCGACCGCTCCTGCAGGAGCACGGATACCCCCTTCTGGCGGCCATGATGACGCGCGACGAGTACGACGACGCCGTCGACGAGGACGACGTGGACTTCGGCCTGACCCGGGTCCTGGACGGGATCGAGGTGCTGATCGCCCGCCGGACGAGGGCCTACTGAGCCGCCGCCCGGGCACGCGGCGGACCCGCTCGCCGTCCTGGCGCCGCCAGTTCCGGGCGCCCGGCGCCGCAGAGAACGGCGGACAGTGCGCTGAGACAGTGGCGGACAGTGCGCTGACCTGTGTCCTTTACCGTCAGCGTGGGACCTGGCGGCTGTCTGGGGGCGCGCCGCCGGCCTCAGCCCAGCCACACCGCCATCGCGTCGCCCGCCTTCGCGGCGGACGTGTAGAAGTCGCGCAGCTCGTGGAAGGAGGTCAGGTAGTGCTCCACCGGGCTGGCGTGCGCGCCGCCCTCGTTCGTGCCGTAGCAGTCCGTGAAGTCCACGGTGCGGTAACGGCTTTCGACGTCGGCGTCGCCGATCTCGGCCAGCTCACCCGCCACTTCTCGCACCAGCGCGGGCGACAGCACCCGCGTGCCCCCGTAGTCCATCTCGTCGTACGGGAGGACCTCACCCCCGGCGATCGCCCGCGCCGCGCCCGTCACCGGCAGCGCGACCCGGCCGTCCGCCAGGATGCGGACCAGCACGTCCCAGTCCTTGGCCACCCCCTCTTCCACGGCCACCCGCTCGGGCCCCAACACCCCCCTTTCCCTGGCGTTCGCGTACGCCGCCGGGCTGATCTGCCACATCGTGAACTCGATGCTCATGTCCTTGTCTCCACTGTGCCTCAGGCCACCAGGCGGAAAAGGTCCTGGGTCAGCGCCCCGGCCACGGAGGTTACCTCGTCCGCAGCGGCGGCTTCGGGGAAGACCGAAGCCAGTGCGTAGACCGTGGAGGTCAGCAGCGCACTCTTCGCCGTCCCCCATGACTGGCCGTCCCACTCCAGGTCGGTCGACGTGCTGGAGGAGTAGGTGAAGCGGCCGGTCGCCGCGTCGTAGACGCGGGCGCCGAGGGGGTGATGCTGCTCGCCGAGGAGCCGTTGCCGGTGTAGTCGCCGTCCGCGTCGTAGGTGTAGGTCTGCCGGGCTACTCCGGTGACGGCGGTCGTCAGCTAGTACAGCTGGTGCGCGTACGCAAACGACGTACCGGCCTCGGACACCGGCCGCCAGTGGACGCCCATCGCGCTGACCGGCGACGACGGCTTCGGGGACACCCTGACGCTGGGGGCTGCGGACCTCGCGGGCACGTCCATCACCGACCCGGACGGCGACACCGTGCCGGGCACCTTCACGAACACGCTGTGACCGGCCGTTGGTCACCGCCGTGTCCGGCCGCGCCGTGACGGGCCGCCCCACCGGCTCGGCACGGCCGGCGCGCGCGGGCTTGCTACTTGCCCGGCGCGGGCCGGGGCGCCTTGACCGGGCCGGCGGCGGGCTTGGCGGGCTTGGGAGGCTTGGCGGCCTTCGACTTGGCCCCGCTCGCGGACGTGGCCGCACCCGCCGGCTTCGCCGCACCCGCGGACCTCGTGGTCTTGCCGGCGCCGTCCGCCGCGGCCGGCTTCGCCGGGTCCGGGGCGTCGGCGGTCCGGCCAGCGCCGGCCGGCTTCGCGGGCCCGCCGCCCGCCGCCTTCGCGGACCCGGACGCGCGCTGGGCCGGCCCGGACGCGCGCTGCGCCGGCCCCGACGTACGCTGCGCCGGCGCGGAGGCGGACGCGCCGCCAGCAGCCGGCGGCCGGTCGGCCGGGTCCTCCTCGAAGTCGATCTTCTTCATCTGCTTGCCCATGTTTTTCATGAGCGCCCACAGCGCGAGGGCGATGACGGCGAAGATCACGAATCCGAGGAGCCCCGGCGTCACCTTGTTGTCGTCCAGCTCCTGGGCGAGCGGGACGACGGCTTGCGGAAGGGCGTGGGTGGAAGTCACGCCCGCCATTGTCCCCTAGGCTCCGCGGACGCCCGCAAAGAGGTCGTCCTCCGGGAGCGAGACGTCCACCCGGGACGTCACCAGTTCGTAGTCCTCGGTCGGCCAGACCTCGCGCTGGACGTCCAGCGGCACCCGGAACCAGCCGCCGTCGGGGTCGATCTGGGTGGCGTGGGCGAGCAGCGCCTTGTCGCGGATCTCGAAGAAGTCCGCGCACGGCACCCGGGTGGTGATGTTCCGCTCCGGCCGGGCGAACTCGTCCCAGCGCTTGAGCCACTCCTCGTACGGCGACTCCAGGCCGCGGGCGAGCAGCGCCTCGTGCAGGGCGAGGGTGCGCTGCTTGTTGAAGCCCTGGTTGTAGTAGAGCTTCAGCGGGGTCCAGGGCTCGCCGGCCTTGGGATAGCGCTCGGGGTCGCCGGCGGCCTCGAAGGCCACCATGGAGATCTTGTGGGTCATGATGTGGTCCGGGTGCGGGTAGCCGCCGTTCTCGTCGTACGTGGTCATCACGTGCGGACGGAAGTGGCGGACCAGGCGGACCAGCGCGCCGGCCGCGGTGTCCACGTCCTGCAGGCCGAAGCAGCCCTCGGGCAGCGGCGGCAGCGGGTCGCCCTCGGGCAGGCCGGAGTCGACGAAGCCGAGCCACGCCTGCCGCACGCCGAGGATCTGGCGGGCCTCCTCCATCTCGCGGGCCCGGACCTCGTGGATGTGCTCCTCGATGTAGGGGTCGCCCTGGAGCCTGGGGTTGAGCACCGACCCGCGCTCGCCGCCGGTGCAGGTGGCCACCAGTACGTCCACCCCCTCGGACACGTACTTCGCCATGGTGGCGGCGCCCTTGCTCGACTCGTCGTCGGGGTGCGCGTGCACGGCCATCAGTCGCAGCTGCTCAGTCAAGGCTGAATCCTCAAGTCTCCCGGTTCGGGCCCCCTCCGTCGGCCCGGAGGGCGCATCCTATAGTGACCGAGTGAGGGGACGAATAATTCCGCGTGGTCCCGTGCGCCCCTGACCCGGAGGAACGATCATGACGGCCGTGCAGCCAGGCCCGCCGGACCCGCGGACCCCGCAAGCCCCGCCCGCGGGCCGCTACGGCCCCGGCGACCGGCGCTTCCGCGACGCCGAGGCCGACGCCCGCGCCGACCGCAAGCTGCGCGTCGCCGCCGTGGTGGCCGGCGCGCTGGCCCTGGCCGGGATCGGCTGGTACGGCTGGCACACCATCGCCGACAGCAAGGTCAGCGCCCAGGTGGTGGCCTTCCAGGCGGTGTCCGACCACGCGGTGGAGATCCACCTGGAGGTCCACAAGGACGCCGGCACGGTGGCGGTCTGCACGCTGCGCTCGGAGGACGCCGACCACAACGAGGTCGGCCGCAAGGACGTACGGCTCACGCAGCACGCCAAGCAGGTGGACACCATCGTGACGGTGCGCACCACCGCCCGCGGCAGCACCGGTGAGCTGGTCAGCTGCGGCACCGCGCCGCGCGGCTGACCCCGTGCGGGTGCGAGGGGGCGCACCGGGACGTTTCGCGCTCCCGTCCACGGCCGGTAATTGTTAGGCTCGTGGTTTCGTCCCGGCAGCCGGTGGCAATGCACTTGTTCACCGGCTCGGCGGTCGGCACCGGCCGGTCGGGGCGAGCGGCCCGCCACGTGTGCACGCGCGGCGCCGCGACCGTCCGCGGAGAGCCCGCGCGACCGGATACGGCATCACAGTACCGACGAGGAGCACCAGTGACCCAGACCAGCGACAACGTCACCTGGCTCACCCAGGCGGCGTACGACCAGCTCAAGGCCGAGCTGGAGCACCTGTCTGGTCCCGCGCGCGCCGAGATCGTCGCCAAGATCGAGGAAGCCCGCCAGGAAGGCGATCTCAAGGAGAACGCCGGGTACCACGCGGCGCGCGAGGACCAGGGCAAGCTGGAGCTGCGCATCCGCCAGCTCAACCAGATCCTGGAGACCGCCAAGGTCGGCGAGGCGCCGGCGGACACCGGCGTGGTGGCCCCGGGCATGGTCGTCACCATCGCGTTCGACGGCGACCCGGACGACTCGATGACCTTCCTGCTGGGCTCGCGCGAGGGCGTGTCCAGCGACCTCGAGACGTACTCCCCGCAGTCCCCGCTGGGCCGCGGCGTGGACGGCAAGCGCAAGGGCGAGGAGGCGACGTACGAGCTGCCGAACGGCAAGCAGGCGTCGGTGACCATCCTCGACGTCAAGCCGTACCAGGGCTGAGCCCGCCCGCGTCCGCGCGGCGGACGCATCCGGAAGAACCGCACGACGGCGCCGGACCGCCCCCCGTGGGCGGTCCGGCGCCGTCGCGTCCGGGTGGCGGGCGGTCCGTGACCCGGACGCCGCGACGATCCGTACGGGTCAGGCCGTGGCCGAGCGGTACTTGTGGACCGCCCAGGTGCGGAAGACCGCGATGATCACGACCGACCAGACCAGCGACGCCCACACCGGGTGCTGCATCGGCCAGGCGTCGGAGTGCACCACGCCGGGGTTGCCGAACAGCGAGCGCGCGGCCTGCACGGTCGCGCTGAACGGGTTCCACTCCGCGACGTGCCGCAGCCACGGCGTCATGTTCTCCGGGCTGACGAACGCATTGGACACGAAGGTCACCGGGAACAACCAGATCAGGCCGCCCGAGGTGGCCGCCTCCGGGGTGCGCACCGACAGTCCGATCAGCGCGCCGATCCAGGAGAAGGCGTAACCGAGCAGGAGCAGCAGGGCGAACGCGCCGAACATCTTCGGGATGCCGTTGTGCACCCGCCAGCCGACCAGCAGGCCGACCACGGCGAGCACCACCACGGTCAGCGCGGTCTGCACCAGGTCGGCCAGGGTGCGGCCGGTGAGCACCGCGCCGCGCGACATCGGCAGCGAGCGGAAGCGGTCGATCAGGCCCTTGTGCATGTCGTCCGCGATGCCGGCGCCGGCGCCCGCGGTGGCGAAGGTGACGGTCTGGGCGAAGATGCCGCCCATCAGGAACTCGCGGTATTCGGCGGCGCCGAACGACCCGCCGACGTTGACCGAGCCGCCGAAGACGTAGCTGAAGAGCACCACGAACATGATCGGCTGGATCAGGCCGAAGATCACGATCTCCGGGATGCGCATCATGCGCAGCAGGTTGCGCTTGGCGACCACCAGCGAGTCGTGCGCGGACTGCACCAGTCCGCCGCGGGCGGTCGGCGCCAGGGTGGCCGACGCGGTGTCGGTCGCGGCGCTCACTTCACGGCCTCCTCACCGGCCGCGTCGGCGGCCGTGCTCGTGTCCTCGCGGTCGCCGCCGCCGTCGCCGCCCTCGGTGGTCTCCGGGGTCTCGGCGGCGTGGCCGGTCAGCGAGATGAAGACGTCGTCCAGGGTGGGGCGGCGCAGGCCGATGTCGTCGATCTCGATGCCCTGCGCGTCCAGTTCCCTGATCACCTCGGCGAGCAGCTTGGCGCCGCCGGTGACCGGGACGGTGATCTTGCGGGTGTGCCGGTCGACCTTGGCGTCGCCCTGGCCGTGCCGGGCCAGCACCCGGCCGGCCTTGTCGATCCGGTCGGTGTCGTGCACCACGACCTCGACGCGCTCGCCGCCGGTCTGCGCCTTGAGCTGGTCGGAGGTGCCGCGGGCGATGACCAGGCCGTGGTCGATGACGCAGATGTCGTGCGCCAGGTGGTCGGCCTCCTCCAGATACTGCGTGGTCAGCAGCAGCGTGGTGCCGCCGGCCACCAGCTCCTGGATGACCTCCCACAGCGCCTGCCGGTTGCGCGGGTCCAGGCCGGTGGTGGGCTCGTCCATGAACATCACCGGCGGGCTGACCACCAGCGCGGCGGCCAGGTCGAGCCGCCTGCGCATGCCGCCGGAGTACGTCTTGGCGGTGCGGTCGGCGGCGTCGGCGAGGTTGAAGCGCTCCAGCAGCTCGTCGGCGCGGACCCGGGCCTGCTTGGCGCTGAGCTGGTAGAGCCGGCCGACCATGCGGAGGTTCTCGCGGCCGGTGAGGTACTCGTCGACGGCCGCGAACTGGCCGGACAGGCCGATGTGGCGACGCACCTCGTTGGGGTGCCTGAGCACGTCGATGCCCGCGACGACGGCGGTGCCGCTGTCGGGTTGCAGCAGCGTGGTCAGGACGCGCACCGCGGTGGTCTTCCCCGCGCCGTTGGGCCCGAGCAGACCGAGGACGGTGCCCTCCGGCACGTCGAGGTCCACTCCCCCCAGTGCCCTGACATCGCCGAAGGTCTTCACCAGACCCTCGGCGTAGATGGCGCCCGGCATGATCTCGCTCCCGTTCCGTTGCGTGGCTGCGTGGCGAATCGCGCGTCCCACACTCGCGATAGACCGCGAGCATGACAGACGCGATATATCGCGTCAAGCCGTCGGCGGCGGGTCGTCCGCGGCGCGCGCTCTCAGGCGATCACCGCGTAGCCCGCGTCCTCCAGCGCGGCCCGCACCGCGTCGCAGTGCTCGGGCCCCTTCGTCTCCAGGTGCAGTTCGACCTCCGCCTCCGCCAGTCCGAGCCGGGGGTCGGTCCGCACGTGGCTGATGTCGAGCACGTTAGCGTCGGCCACTGACAACGCCCCCAGGAGCGAGGCCAGCGCCCCCGGCCGGTCGGTCAGCCGCAGCCGCAGCGACAGGTACCGCCCGGCCGCCGACATGCCGTGCCGCAGGATGCGCTGGAGCAGCAGCGGGTCGACGTTGCCGCCGGACAGCACCGCGACCACCGGCCCGCCGCCCCGGAAGGCGCCCGGGTCGGCCATCAGCGCCGCCACCGCGCTCGCCCCGGCCGGCTCCACGACCAGCTTCAGCCGTTCCATGCACAGCAGCAGCGCCCTGGACAGTTGATCCTCCGACACCGTGACGATGTCGTCCACCAGGTTTTCCACCAGCGCGAACGGCACGTCGCCCGGACGGCCCACCATGATCCCGTCGGCCATCGTGGCCACCGTGCCCAGCGCCATCGGCCGCCCGGCCGCCAGCGAGGGCGGGTACGCCGCCGCGCCCGCCGCCTGCACGCCGACGATCCGCACGTCCGGCCGCAGCTCCTTGACCGCGACGGCGAGCCCGGCGATCAGCCCGCCGCCGCCCACGCCCACCACGACGGTGCGCACCTCGGGGCACTGCTCCAGGATCTCCAGCCCGACCGTGCCCTGCCCGGCGATCACGTCGGGGTGGTCGAAGGGGTGGATGAAGACCGCGCCGGTCTCCTCGGCGTAGGCGGTCGCCGCGCGCAGCGTCTCGTCCACCACCGCGCCGTGCAGCCGCACCTCGGCGCCGTACTCGCGGGTCGCGGCGACCTTCGGCAGCGGCGCGCCGACCGGCATGAAGACCGTGGAGCGCACCCCGAGCAGCGACGCGGCCAGCGCCACGCCCTGCGCGTGGTTGCCGGCGCTCGCCGCGACCACGCCGGCGGCGCGCTCCTCGGGCCGCAGCCCGGCGATGCGCACGTACGCCCCGCGGATCTTGAACGAACCGGTCCGCTGGAGGTTCTCGCACTTCAGGTGCACCGGTGCTCCGACCAGCGACGACAGGTGCCGGGAGCCCTCCATGCCGGTCACCCGGGCCACCCCGGAGAGCATCTTGTGCGCTCCGCGCACGTCATCGAGGGTGACGGAGGGGGACGACGAGGTGTCCATGGCCCCAGTCTCGCAGCCGACGGCCCGCGGATTGCGCGGGAACCGCTCGGTCACCATCACGGCCTACTACTCTTCTCCCCAACTTCCTGCCTTCCCGTCCCGTCTGCAGGACCGACAGAACGCGAGCTTCAAGGTCATGTCCAACCCTCCGGAGACCTCGGCAGATCTGCTTGAGAGCCTCCAGCACCAGGTCGCCCTCTTCGCGCGGCGCGCCGAACAGACGCGGCTCGGCGGCGTCGGCAAGGCGCGCAACTCGATGGACCGCGCCGCCTATCTGCTGCTCAACCGGCTCGACCGGGAGGGCCCGATGGGTGTCAAGGCGCTCGCCGAGGCGATGCGGATCGACTCCTCGACGGTGACCCGCCAGGTCGCGCCGCTGGTCGACTCGGGCCTGGTCAAACGCACCTCCCACCCCGAGGACGGGCGGGCCGTCGTGCTCGCGCTCTCCCCGCGCGGCCGCGGCCGGCTGGAGGAGGTGCGCGACTCGCGGCGCCGGCTGATGGCCCAGGTCACCGAGGGGTGGACCACGCAGGAGCGGGAGGTCTTCACCGAACTGCTGGTCCGCTTCAACGCCGCGCTGGCCGAGTGGCACGCGGGCACGGTCCGCGCGGACGCCGCCGCGGAGGGCTCGGCCGAGGTCTTCGACCGCAGCTCCGCCCGGGGCCCCGGCCAGGGCTCCGCCGACGACACGGCGGACCCCGCGGACGGTCCGGCCGCCGGCGCGCAGGGGGCTTGACCCGGCGCGCCGCCGTGCCGTCCCATCGAAAGGTGGGCAGACGCCGGGCCGAGGCCGAGCTCCGACGGGACGCCGAGTTCGCGGCGTTCACCGCGGGAGCGGGAGGGCGGCTGCTGCATGCCGCCACCCTGCTCACCGGAGACCCGGCCGAGGCCGAGCGCCTGCTGACCGCGGTACTCGCCCGGGTCTACGCCGACTGGCTGCGGATGCGCGCCGAGGACCCGTACGAGCAGGCCAGGAGCGAGCTGGTACGGCGGTTCGCCTGCCGGCCGTGGTGGCGCAGGCCGCACGGCGGCGCGCTGGATCGGCTCTCCGCCCAGGAGCGGCTCGTCGTCACGATGCGGTTCTTCGAGGGCATCGCCGAGGAGCAGACGGCGGCGCAGCTCGGGCTGCCCGCCGAGCGGGTGCACGCGATCGGCGCGCGGGCGGCGGCCACCCTGCGCTCCCGGCCCGCGCCCGCCCCACCCGCTCCCGCAGCCGCACCCGCCGGCGCTCCCGCACCCGCTCCCGCAGCCGCTCCTGCTCTGCCGCCGGTCCGCCGTGCCGCGGTTCGGGCCCGGCCGGCCGCGAGCCCCGCGGCCACGAGCCCGGCGCCCTCCGCGCCCTCCGCGCCGGTCACGCCCTCCCCGGCGCCCGGCGGGGCGCATCGGGCGGACGCCGCGGCGGAGGCGGGACCGCGCGCCCCCGCGCGAGGGGCGGCGCCGTGAGCGGGCTGCCCAACCGCAGGGACGACGAGGTCCGCCGGCTGCTGGACACCCCGCGCCCGGCCGTGCCGGCCGACCTGGCCGCCCGCGCGGCGCTGCGCGGGCGGCGCATCGTACGGCGGCGCCGCATCGAGCACACCGTCCTGTGGGCGTTGTTCGTCGCCGCGGCGGTCACCGCGCTGGTGCTGGCCGCACTCGCCTGGCCGCACGACCCGTCGCCCGGCACGCCGGTCGACGACACCTGGTGGCGGCACTGACCCGAGCGGCGGCGCGTGGCCCGTACCACGCCGGCGGACCGCGGACAGGACTGCGGACAGGACTGCGGACCGCCGCCGGCCGCGCGTGGCGGGCCCGTACGGGCGCGCGTGGCGGGCCCGTTGGACCACCAAGGGTGGCCCGATGGTCGTACGGCCCGTACGGGCGCGCGTGGCGGGCCCCCGTACGGACCACCCCAGCGGGACTACCCCAGCGCCTGTCGCAGGTCCGCCAGCAGGTCGTCCGCGGCCTCGATGCCGACCGACAGGCGTACCAGGTCCGCGGGGACCTCCAGCGCGGATCCGGCGACCGACGCGTGGGTCATCCGGCCGGGGTGCTCGATCAGCGACTCCACGCCGCCGAGCGACTCGCCGAGCGTGAACAGCCGGGCCCGGTCGCACACCGCGACGGCCGCCTCCTCGCCGCCCTCGACGCGGAAGGACACCATGCCGCCGAACGCCTTCATCTGCTTGGCCGCGACCTCGTGCCCGGGGTGCGTGTCCAGGCCCGGGTAGTAGACCTCGGTGACCCGCGGGTGCGCGGCCAGCATCGCGGCGACCCGGCCGGCGTTCTCGCTGTGCCGGTCCATGCGCACCGCGAGCGTCTTGATCCCGCGCATCACCAGCCACGCGTCGAACGGCCCGGCGACCGCGCCCATCGCGTTCTGGTGGTACGCCAGCTCCTCGCCGAGCGCCGCGTCGGAGGTGACCAGCGCGCCGCCGACCACGTCGGAGTGGCCGCCCATGTACTTGGTGGTGGAGTGCACGACCACGTCCGCGCCGAGCGCGAGCGGCTGCTGGAGGTAGGGGCTGGCGAAGGTGTTGTCCACCACCAGCCGCACGCCGGACTGGCGGGCCACCCCGGCCAGCGCGGCGATGTCGGTCACGCCGAGCAGCGGGTTGGAGGGGGTCTCCACCCAGATCAGCTTGGTCTGCGGCCGCACCGCGTCGCGCACCGCCTGCACGTCCGAGGTGTCGGCCACCGACCAGGTCACGCCCCAGCGCTCGACGACCTTCGCGAACAGCCGGAAGGTGCCGCCGTAGGCGTCGTCCGGGATCACCACGTGGTCGCCGGGCGCCAGCACGGTCCGCAGCAGGCAGTCCTCGGCCGCCAGCCCCGAGGCGAACGCCAGGCCCCGGCTGCCGCCCTCCAGCGCGGCCAGGTTCTGCTCCAGCGCGCTGCGGGTGGGGTTCGCCGACCGGCTGTACTCGTAGCCGCCGCGCAGCCCGCCGACCCCGTCCTGCTTGTACGTCGACACCTGGTAGATCGGGGTGACCACGGCCCCGGTCGAGGCGTCCGCCGGCTGGCCCGCGTGGATCGCGAGGGTCTCGAAGTGCCGGTGCCCGCTGTCGCCGTTCCGGCCGTGCTGCTCGTGCTGATCGCTCATGCCGCCGAGGGTAACCGCAGGACCGGGCCCGCCGGGCCGGACGCCGCCGTGATGTCACTGGCCCGCGGCCCCCGCCGCCCGTAGGATGCGCCTCCTGATCCGAACACCCGTGCCCGCGCGCCGCGGCCCGCGGGGGTTCGCGAGTCCTGTGGGGGGACCGCTTCCGATGGCTGCCACCGTGCGCGCGCTGCGCGCTTTCCTGCTGCTGGCCGGCTTCTACCTGATGGGCGTGCTGCTGCTGGCGCTGATCGTCGGCGTCGACGTGCTGATGGTCTACGAGATGGTGCACGGCGAGTTCCGGCTCGGCGAGTTGTACGTGCTGGCGGTGTCGCTGATGGTGACGCTGCCGATCCTTGACGGGATGTTCATACTCGGCCGCCGCCGATCGGGTGGCGGCAGCGACGGGTACGAGGTGACGCGGGACGCGCAGCCGCGGCTGTGGGCGGAGATCGAGGAGGCCGCGCGGCTGGCCGGCACCCGCGCCCCGGACCGGGTGCTGCTCACCGGCGACGTGAACGCGTCGGTCTCCGAACGCACCAGGCTGCTGGGCCTGGTCCGCGGCCGGCGCAGCCTCTCGCTGGGCGTGCCGCTGCTGGCCGGGCTGACCGTGCCGCGGCTGCGGGCCGTGCTGGCCCACGAGTTCGGGCACTACAGCCACCACGACACCCGGCTGATCGGGCCGACGATGCGCGGCCGCGTGTCGATCCTGCACACCATCGAGCAGTTCCGGCTCGGCGCGAAGGACAACGGGCGGACGTTCGCGATCGTCGGCAACCTCTACGTCCGCTACGGCCGGATGTACATGCGCGCCTCGCAGTCCGTGGCCCGCCGCCAGGAGTTGGCCGCGGACCGCCGCGCGGCGCTCACCGTGGGCCGCGCCACCACGGCGAACGCGCTGCGCGAAGTCCCGCTGCTGGAGGCGGCGTTCGAGTTCTACGTCGATCGGTACGCCACGATCGGCTGGGACGCCGAACTGCTCCCGGCGGCCGGCGAGTTCTACGGCGGCTTCGGCCGGCTGCTGGCCGAGCCGGGGCGCGCCGAGGAACTCGCGGCGCTGCGGGAGGGGTTGACGCCGACCGGGCCGGACGCCGGGGACGGCGCCGGGCCGGGCGCTTCGGGTACGGGCGCGGGTGCGGGCGGCGCGGGCGCGGGGGCCGGAGCCGATCCGCGGGCCGGCGGCGGCGCGGGGCACGTGGAGCCGTCGCCGTACGACTCGCACCCGCCGATGGCCGAACGGGTTCGGCTGATCGAGGCGCTGCCCGATGACGGCGTCGTGGACGACCCGGGCGCGCCGGCGGCGCTCACGCTGCTGGAGGGCGCGGGGGCGGCGGGCGAGGCGGGCGAGGCGGGCGCGGGGGGTTCGGCGGGGGCCGGTCCCTCGGCGGGGATCGGGTCATCGGCCGGCGCGACTCCGGTGCGGACGACGCCCGCGGTGCTCGCTGAGGTCGAGGCGGTGACGCTGACCGAGAAGGCCGCGGCGATGCGGCGGCTGCCGTGGGACGAACTGGCCCAGTCCGCCGGGTGGTCGGCGGCGACCTCGGCGGCGGAGCCGCTGCGGCGCGCGCTGTTCGCCGTGCGGCCGGGCGCGGGCGGCAACCTGCCCACGCTCGTCGAGACGCTCGACGCTGTCGACGAGGGCCTGCTGTGGACGCGGATCGCGCCGGGGATGCCGGTGTCGCGGGCCGCCCAGCAGGCCACGGGGCGCGCGGCCCGCGAGTTCGCCAGGACCGGGCTGCTCCAGGGGCTCGACGCGCTGGTCCACCTCGCGCTCGCGCACGGCGGCCGGGCCCGCTGGACCCTGTCGTGGACCGGCGCACCGCTGCGGTTCGCCCTGCCGTCCGACGTCACCGCCCCCGCGCTGGAGGCCACGCTCACCGCGGCGGTCGCCGACGTTCCCGACACCGCCCCGCTGCGCGCCCTGCTCGCACCGGTCCTGCCCGCACCGGCGGCGCCCCCGGCTCCCGCGGGCTGAGCGGGAGTCGAGGGCGCCGGGGTCACGCTGCCGCGGTCACCACGCCGTGGGACCCGGTGGGGGGACGAGTGGGGGGCGGTCGTCGCAGGTGATGGTGTTGGGGAGTTCCCAGGGGGCGAGCCAGGGGCCGGTGGTGCCGCCGCCGTCGTTGCCGCCGAGGTCGGTGACGGTGAACTCCGAACCGGTGGCGGGGAAGTTGAACGATCCGCAGTTGTTGACGCCGACCGCGCCGACGTTGCGGGCGTCGACGTTCTCGAAGGTGGCGCCGCCGGCCGAGCGGGCGCTGAGCACGGAGGTGCCGGTGCCGTCGACGCGGATGTCCTTGAAGTGGACGCCGGTGATCGCGTACAGGTCCTTCACCGGGAAGTCGGAGACCAGCATGATCGCGTTGTAGGTGTTGTCGAGGAAGTCGTCGCCGGTCACCTCGATGTCGGCGGCGATGTCCTTCTCCAGCGCGTAGAACCAGATGGCGCCGAGCCCGATGTTCCAGTTCAGCTCGTAGGTGCCGGCGCGCACCGTGGTGTTGCCGGTGATCCACAGGTGGCCGGTGAAGGCCTCGGCGCCGAACCGGGAGCCGACCTGGATGCCGCTGCCCTCGCGGATCGGGTCGGCGACCAGGTTGTCGGAGACGGTGTTGTCGGTGCCGCCGTACAGGGCGATGCCGTTGGCGAGCACCGGTGTCTGCACGGTGTTGTGGTCGAAGGTGTCGCGCGCGTCCTCGGTCTTCTCCGACCACATGGCCAGCGCGTCGTCGCCGGTGTTGCGCAGGAAGTTGTTCGACACCCGCGAATCGGTCACGCCGGTGTGGAAGTTGATGCCGTCGGCGATCTGGTCGACGATCACGTTGTCGCTGATCCGCAGGTGCGACATCGGGCCGTCGAACCACATGCCGACCTTGGTGTGCTGGATGTACAGCCCCTCGATCGTCGAGTCGCTGAGCGCGCCGCCGATCCCGTTCACCTGGTCGGTGTCGACGCGCTCACGCACGTCGCCCTCGATGGCGAAGCCGGACAGGTGCACGTCCGAACTGCCGCCCTGCGCCGCGTCCTTGCCGTAGAACCCGACACCGGTGTGGACCGACCCTCCCCCAGGCCCTCCGGGCTGGGAGGTGCCCCCAGCGTCCGGCGCGGACAGGTCCACCTGGTGGCCCTTGAAGACGGTGTACCAGCTGCCGGCGCCCTCGATCGTGACGTGGTCCACGATGATGTGCCGGTTCACCTGGTACGTGCCCGGCGGGACGTAGACCTTGAGGTGGGCGCGGCGGGCGAAGGCGATGGCCCGGTCGAGGGCGTCGGCGGAGTCGCGGCGGCCGGTCGGATCGGCCCCGAACGCGAGGACGTCGGCGGCGGCCAGGTCGACCTTGGGCGGCGCGACGAGCTGCGAGTCGAGCAGGTCGACGGTGGTGGTCGCGGCGCCGGCCGGGACGGTGAGCCGGACCTTGTCGCCGGCCCGGTAGGTGCGGCCGAGCAGGAGCCGCTGCTCGTCGTAGAAGTGGTTGGGCCGGAACGGCTTGGCGAACACCGGTGCCGGCGTGGTGTCCTGCGGGACGCAGCCGCACTCGGTGACCCACCAGTCGGGGTGCGAGACGTCGGCGGTGGGGTCGTTGGAGAACGGATAGAGGTTGTACAGCCAGGCGTACTGCGACGTCAGCGTCATCGTGCGGCGGCCCGCACCGTCGACGGTGACGTTCAGCGGCGAGGTGAGCCCGCCGCCGGCCGGCGCGTCCGGGATGCTGTAGCGGACGGTGATCGCGTTGGCCGCGGCCGGCAGCGTGAACTCCACGTACTGGCCCGGCTTCAGGGTGACCGCCGAGCGGCCCGACGCCTCCGCGGGCAGCGTGTAGGCGTCCCGGCCGGGGCCGATCACCGTGCCGTTCGTGGCGGCGTGCTCGGCCTCCTGCTCGCTGAAGCCGACGGTCGCGCCGCGGCCGGCGACCAGCGCGGGGTCCAGCGCGGCCCGCGTCACGGCCGGCGCGCCCGGCCCGCCGCGCCCGCCGCCCGCGCCGCCCGGACTCCCGTGCCCGGCAAGGGCGTTCGCCAGCCCGCCGGCCAACACCCCGACTACCGCGGCCATCGCGGTGACGGCCGCCGTCCCCGCCGCGGCTCTTCGCCGCGACCGCCGCCCGCCGGCGGTCCGTGTGCTGCTCCCTGCCATCGCAAACCCGTTTCTGTCGACGTGCCCGACGTGTGCCACCCCGGCGGCCCCGCCGGGCCCCTCCGGGGTGAGGCGACACTAGGTCCCCCCGCACGAGCCCGACAAGGTTTCTGCGAGAGGATTTCGCGGTCTTTGGCGTCGAACTTCACGACGTTGCGTGTTTCTTGCGGCGACAGCACCACTCTGTTGCGGAACGAGGTTGCTAGGACGCTGCGGACACCACCGTCCCCGCGGCCCCGGCGGCCCGCGCGGCCCGGCCCGGCGCGAACGCGCCCTCGGCGCCGAAGGCCGCCGCGGCGAAGCGCTCGCCGATCAGCCGGTGGGTGGCGGGGTCGGGGTGCAGGCCGTCGGGCAGCGGGAAGGACGTGGTGTCCGCGGCGCCGTACAGCACGCGGCCGTCGAGGTAGTGCAGGTGCGGGTCGTCGGCGGCGCGCTGGGCGACGATGCGGGACAGCTCGTCGCGGACGACGGTGAGGGTGAGCTTGCCCATGGCGCGGTCGGCCGGGTCGCCGACCGCGACGAAGCTGAGCCGGCCCTCGGCGAGCGCGGCCGGGTCGGGCATGCTCGGCCCGGGGGTGTCCTCGTGCATCGGGCACAGGATCGGCGAGACGACCAGCAGCGGCGTGGTCGGGTGGCCCTCGCGGATGGTGTCGAGGAAGCCGTGCACGGCGGGGGTGAAGGCGCGCAGCCGCATCAGGTCGGTGTTCACCAGGTTGATGCCGATCTTGACGCTGATCAGGTCGGCGGGCGTGTCCCGCATGGTGCGGGCCACGAACGGGTCCAGCACGGCGCTCGCGCCGAACCCGAGGTTGATCAGCTCCACGCCGGCGCGCGAGGCGGCCAGCGCCGGCCAGGTGCCGGTCGGCTCCACCGCGTCCGAGCCGTGGCTGATGGAGCTGCCGTGGTGCAGCCACACCGGGCGCCCGGACTCCGCTGCGGGCCGCACCGGCGCGTCGGCCCGCAGCGCGACGAGCTGGACGCTCTCGTTGTGCGGCAGCCACAGCTCCACGGTCTTCTCGCGGCCGGGCAGACCGGTGAAGCGCAGGGTGCTCGGCTCCCCGGTCACGGCGTCGAAGGTCCCGGCCATGTCGACCGTCAGGACGTTCCCGGTCGGTGCGACGGCGCGCGCCGTCGGCCGGCCGTCGACCAGAAGTTCGTACACGCCGTCCGGCCGCGGCGCGCCGCCGTGGACGCGCTTGGTGGGCAGCACCTCCACTTCGAGGACGGTCGCGGCGGTGCCCAGCGCGAGCCGTACGCCCGACGGCTGGGACTCGACCATGGCCAGCCACCCGTCGGTGTTCTGCGCCCGGGCCCACGCGGGCAACCGGTGCGGCAGCAGCCCCTGTTCGGTGCGCTCGACGTCGAGGGCGCCGCGCAGCAGGTCCGCGGTCAGCGGCACCGCGGTCAGACCGCGCGCGCCGTCCGGGGCGCCCGCGGCGCCCGCCGATCCCTGTGCTGCCGCCGTGCCCGGCGCCTCCGCCGTGCCCGGCGCCTCCGCCGTGCCCGGCGCCTGCGCCGTGCTCGGCGTGCCCGGCGTGTTCGTGCCGTCCATGCTCCGTCTCCGATCCGTACGGGGGGATGGGTGGTTCAGTCGGCCGGCCAGTTGCGCAGCAGCGCGTCCAGCGCGTCGACGATGCGTGTCCAGCTCTCCTGGGAGTCGGGGGCGCTGTGAGCGAAGCCGCCGCTCGATTCGAGTTCGACGTAGCCGTGGAAGACGCTGCCGAGCAGCCGCACCGCGTGGGTGGCCGCAGGCTCCGCCAGGTCGTAGCCGCGCAGCACCGCGCGGGCCATGTCGGCGTGCCGGACGCCCGCGCTCGCGGCGGCGGCCCTGAGATCGAGGCGGAACCGGGCGGCGGCGTAGCGGCCGGGGTGCTCGCGGGCGTAGTCGCGGTAGACGTCGCCGAGGGCGGCCAGCGCTTCCTTGCCGGACCGCCCGGCGAGCGCGGCGGCGCCCCGGTCGGCCATCTCCTCCAGCGCGAGCTGCGCGACCCCGGCCCGGAGGTCCTCGGTGCCCTTCACATGCGAGTACAGGCTCGCCACCTTCACGTCGAACCGCCTGGCCAGCGCGGAGACGGTCACCTGCTCGAACCCGGCCTCATCGGCCAGTTGCGCGCCGGCCAGCACCAGCCGCCGCGCGCTCAGCCCTACGCGCGCCACGACCTTCTCCCTCCGAGCGAGCTCTCCACGCTGCCGATATTCATTATGGACATACCTAAAGCCTATAGGCAACTGGCTCATCTCACTAGGGCACGCCCGAGAGCAGATCGCAGTCGTCCGGGGCTGTCCCGGGGTGCGGGCCGCGCCCGCCGGGAGGCGCCGCCCCCGCCCCGGCGGCTGTCCGAGGGCTCGTATAAAGTGCCGCTTCTCGCGCTCTTCTGTGAGCGCTCTGTGAAGACCTGTGGGGGGTTCATTCATGCGCCATTCGCGCGCAGTTCGGCCTGCCTCCGTGAGGGCGGCGGCCGCATTCCTGCTCGCCGCGGGACTCGCGGTGCCGGCACTGGCCGGCGCCCCGTCCGCGTACGCGGACGACTCGACCGTCACCGGCGTCAGCACCGGCGACGACGGCACGCTGGACGTCTCGTTCAACACCAGCCTGGTCGAGTGGGTGCAGATCAGCGTGCGGTCCTCGGCCGCCGCCGACGCGCCCGTACTGACCACCACCGACGACCTGGCCGGCGGCAGGGGCACCTGGAACTGGAAGACGTCGCACGCCGTCTCGCTGCCCGCCGGAACCGCGTACGGCGACTATCCGGTGGACGTCGACTTCCGCCTGTACAACGGCACGGTCCAGCACTGGTCCGGCGCCGACCACCTGAGTGCGAGCGACCTGGACTACCGGCGGCGCGCCGGGGTCACCGGGCTCTCCTTCGACCGCGCCATGCTCGACTACGACCACCAGTCGGCCGTGCTCAGCGGCACGACCGCGGAGTTCGACCCGGCGACCGGCACGACCGGCCCGGCTCCCGCGGGCACCTCCGTCGAGATCGACTACACCGGTGTCGGAGGCACGCGCAGCTACCGGACTACCGCCGCGGTCGCCGACGACGGCTCCTTCCAGGCGCCGCTGTCCCTGCCGCAGGGCATCCAGGAGTTCCGGGCCGCGGTCGTCGGCACCGCCGACACGATCGCCCGCCCCGCCTCCTGGTCGGGCGAAGTGCCCGCCGTGGTCCCGACCCGCTACCGGGTCAGCGCCGCCGAGAACCACACCCGGGTCTACGCGGGCTCGACGTACACCGAGTCCGGCAGCCTCCAGCGCTACGTCGACGGCTACTGGAAGCCCTGGGCGGGCGTGACCGTCAACACCGCCACGGGCTACAACGGCGCTTACTCCGACCTGACCGGGATCATCGGCCACGGCGTCACCACCGCCACCGGCGCCTTCTCGTACACGGTCAAGCCCGCCCGGACCAGCGACACGTACACGCTGCTGAGCACCTCGCCGTACGTGACGCCGTCCTCGACCGGCTACGAGCACGTCGCGGTGCCGACGCCCGGCAGCTTCACCACCCCGGCCGGCTCGATCGACCAGTACGGGACGGTGACGCTGTCCGGCCAGCTCAAGGGCGCCTGCGACTACGAGCCGCTGTCGCTGGAGTACTCGGCCAACGGCAAGACCGGCTGGACGAACATGCAGTGGTTCACCGCGTCCGGCGGCTCGTACAACGGCACCTGCTCGTACAAGATCAGCAAGCCGGCGTACTACAACGCGTACTACCGGGTGCGGCACCCGGAGACCGACGTCATGCAGCCGGCCGCGACGGTGGCCAAGCACGTCTACCGCTACCGGACCGGCATCTCCATCGCGATGTCGAACACCAAGCCGAAGCTCAACGCCAAGCTGACCGCCTCGGGCAACGTCTACCAGCTGACCACCGCCGGCTGGAAGCCGTACGCCGGCGTGCACGTGGTGCTGGTGTTCAAGCCGCGCGGCGACACCCAGTGGTACTGGGTGGTCAAGGGCTACACCAACGCCTACGGGCACTACGCGCTGAACACCCAGGCGTTCGGGGACGGCACCTGGGGCACGTACATCGAGCCCAACTCCTCGCACTACTACTCCGAGTCCAGGGACGTGTACGTCGATGCGCGCTGACCTCCTCCGCGGCAGACCGCGTGGCCGCCGCGCCCTGGCCGCCTCCGTGGTGGCCGCCGCGGTCTGCGGCATTGTGCTGACCGCCGCCCCCGCCCGCGCCTCGGCGCCCCTGGACCCGATCGGCATCGGCTACGTGACCGCCGACGGACAGGACCACGGGTCCTTCGGGGTCGCGGTGTGGACCGACCAGGCGGACACCACGGTCACCTCGGTGACCGCGACCGTCCTCGACGCCGGAGCACCCGTCGCCGTGCGGTCCCTGCTCGACAACGGCTACGGCTGGGGGCCCGGCAGCCCGCTGAAGCTGGTCGACGACGGCGGCGAGCTGCCGCGGCTCGGCCGCTACGACGTCGAGCTGACCGCGACCGACAGCAAGGGCGAGACGGTCACCAGGACCGAGCCCGGCGCCCTCGATTTCACCATGATCCCGGTCTTCACCAAGCCGGACGGAACGCCGGGCGCTCCGGTGACCCAGCCGACCGGCGCGGTGACCCTGGACCCCGCGGTGGTCGACGCCGACCACACCTCGGAGACCGTCGGCGGCGCGCTCATGGGCAGGCGGCCCGGCAGCGGCGTCCTGGTTCCGCTGGCCGACCGCACGGTGAGCGTCGTCATGGGCTACGGCCAGGCGACGAAGACCGCGGTGACCGGCGCGGACGGGCGGTTCAGCACCACGTTCGCGCTGTCCGACGAGGAGCACTTCACCGCGAACTACACCGAGGACTCCGACCAGGCCCACGGCCAGGCCTCGACCCCCTCGGCCCAGCCGCAGTACCAGGACGCCACGGTGGCGGTCACCGCCACCGCGAACCTGAAGCGGGTGCTGCCGGGTCAGTCCCTCACCCTCAGCGGGGACGTGCACACCACCACCGGCAGCGTGACCGAGCTGGCCGGCGTGCCGGTCGTCGCCTCCTTCCAGCAGGGCGGCGGGTTCCAGGTCCACGCGGTCACCGACGCCACCGGGCACTTCACGCTGGCGCTGCCCGGCGATCCGGAGTCCAACGGCACGTGGGCCGTGGACGTGGACCAGCCGTTCCGCCGCGGCGAGGCGAGCGGCACGGTGGCGGTTCCGGACGAGTCGGTGCTCACCGGCGTCTCCTCGTCGCTGTCGGTGGACGACCGGGTCACCGTCTCGGGCAAGCTGCTGCGCACCTACCACCGCGGCGACTCGACCTACGGCCAGAACGTCGGCCTGTGGTACTCCAAGGACGGGAAGACCGGCTGGAAGGGCCTGGCCGGCACCAACCTGACCTCGATCGACGGCTCGTTCAAGATCACCACGTTCGGCTACCTGGACGGCTACTACCAGGTGCGGCACGCCGTCTCCGACCAGTTGGTCGCGAGCAACGGGCCGGTGGTGCACCTGACCCGCACCAACACGCGGATCTTCCAGATGTACGCCAACAGCGCGCGGGTGAAGAAGGGCTCCACGCTGACGTTGACCGGCAACCTCAAGCAGGACGTCGGCGGCGTGTGGAAGCCCTTCGCCGGGCAGCATGTGGAGCTGTACTTCCAGCCCAAGGGCAGCACCAGGTGGACGTACCTCGCCTACGGCCGCACCGACGCGACCGGCCACGCGAAGTTCACGTCCAAGGCGGTGCAGGACGGCCGCTGGCTGATCCAGTACTTCGGTGACGCCACGCACTTCGAGAGCGACGCGGCGGCGGTCTTCGTCGACGTCGTCTGACACGTCGGGCACGAGACCGGCCCCCGGCGCCAGCAGGCGCCGGGGGCCGGTCCGTTTTTCCGGGGCCGGGTCGCGGCCGGGAGCCGGCCGGAAGCCGGCCGGGAGCCGGCCGGGAGCCGGTCGGGAGCCGGTCGGGAGCCGGTCGGGAGCCGGTCGGAAGCCGGTCCGTTTCCGGGGGCCGCGACTCAGCGGGCGCGCAGGAGGTGGTCCATCGCGAGCTGGTCGAGGCGCTCGAAGGCCATGCCGCGCTCGGCCGCCGCCTGCGGGTCGAAGTCCTCGAAGGCCGCGCGGTCGGCGAGCAGGTCCGCGAGCGTCTCGCCGTCGCCGAGGGTGGGCCGGGCCAGCTCGTCCAGGCGCGAGGCGCGCAGCGCCTCCTGGACCTCGGGGTCGGCGCGGAAGGCCGCGGCGCGCTCCTTGAGCAGCAGGTAGTTGCGCATGCAGCCGGCCGCCGACGCCCACACGCCGGAGATGTCCTCGGTCCGCGGCGGCTTGAAGTCGAAGTGCCGCGGGCCGTCGTAGCCGGCCGTCTCCAGCAGGTCGACCAGCCAGAACGCGGCGCGCAGGTCGCCGGCGCCGAAGCGCAGGTCCTGGTCGTACTTGATGCCGGACTGGCCGTTGAGGTCGATGTGGAAGAGCTTGCCGTGCCACAGCGCCTGCGCGATGCCGTGCGGGACGTTCAGCCCGGCCATCTGCTCGTGGCCGACCTCGGGGTTGACGCCGACGATGTCGGGCCGCTCCAGGGAGTTGATGAACGCCAGCGCGTGGCCGACGGTCGGCAGCAGGATGTCGCCGCGCGGCTCGTTCGGCTTGGGCTCGACGGCGAACCGCAGGTCGTAGCCCTGCTCGGTGACGTACTGGCCGAGCAGGTCGAACGCCTCCTTCATCCGGTCCAGCGCCACCCGCACGTCCTTGGCCGCGCCGGACTCCGCGCCCTCGCGGCCGCCCCAGGCCACGTAGGTCTTCGCGCCCAGCTCCACCGCCAGGTCGATGTTGCGGATGGTCTTGCGCAGCGCGAAGCGGCGCACGTCGCGGTCGTTGGCGGTGAAGGCGCCGTCCTTGAAGACCGGGTGGGTGAAGAGGTTGGTGGTGGCCATCGGCACGGTCATGCCGGTGGCGTCCAGCGCCTGCCGGAAGCGCTTGATGTGGCCCTCGCGCTCGGCGTCGGTCGCGCCGAACGGGATCAGGTCGTCGTCGTGGAAGGTGACGCCGTAGGCGCCCAGCTCGGCGAGGCGGGTGACGGACTCGACCGGGTCGAGCGCCGGGCGGGTCGCGTCGCCGAAGGGGTCCCGGCCCTGCCACCCGACCGTCCACAGGCCGAAGGTGAACTTGTGCTCGGGTGCCGGGGTGAGGGGTGAGGGTGAGGTCATCGCGGTCGGCTCCTATTCGTCAGACTGTTGAACAAATTAGTATGCGAAGCCCATGATGTGAAGTGGGTGCTCCCGAAAAGGGCGCGCCGGGCCCACCATGGGCGGGATACGCGGGGCAACGCGGAAGCACGACGACGTCGGTGAAGGGATCGGGATCACATGGCGCAGCAGGGTTCGCACGGGCCGGTGGTGCTCGGCGTGGACAGCTCGACGCAGTCCACGAAGGTGCTGGCGGTGGACGCGGCGACCGGCGCGGTGCTGGCCCGCGGCCAGGCGCAGCACACCGTCAGCGCGGGGTCGGCCCGCGAGACCGACCCCGAGGTCTGGTGGCGGGCGCTGCTGTCCGCGCTCGACCAGCTCGGCGGCTACGCGGGCCGGGCCGAGGCGATAGCGGTGGGCGGCCAGCAGCACGGACTGGTGGTGCTGGACGCCCAGGGCGCGCCGCTGCGGCCCGCGCTGCTGTGGAACGACGTGCGGTCCGCGCCGCAGGCCGCCGCGCTGGTCGAGCGGTACGGCGCTGCGTGGTGGGCCGAGCGGTTCGGCTCGGTGCCGGGCGCGAGCTTCACGATCGCGAAGTGGGCGTGGCTGCGCGAGCACGAGCCGGACGCGGCGAAGGCCGCGGCGGCGGTGCGGCTGCCGCACGACTTCCTCACCGAGCGGCTGTCGGGCGCGGCGGTCACCGACCGCGGCGACGCGTCCGGCACCGGCTGGTGGGCCACCGACGGCGAGTCCTACGACGAGGAGCTGCTCGGCTCGGTCGGCCTGGACCCCGCCCTGCTGCCGCGGGTGCTGGGCGCGGGCGAGCGGGCCGGGACGGTGCGCGAGGGGCTGCCGGTGAAGGCCGGCGCGGCGGTCGGCGCGGGCACCGGCGACAACGCGGCTGCGGCGCTCGGCCTCGGGCTGACCCCCGGCCGCGCGGTGCTCAGCCTCGGCACGTCCGGCACGGTCTACTCCGTCTCGCGGCGCCGGCCCACCGACGACTCGGGCATCGTCGCCGGGTTCGCCTCCGCGGACGGCGGCTGGCTGCCGCTGGCCTGCACGCTCAACTGCACGCTGGCCGTGGACAAGGTGGCCTCGCTGCTCGGGCGCGACCGGGAGGACGTCGACCCCGGCGGCTCGGTCGCCTTCCTCCCCTTCCTCGACGGCGAGCGCACCCCCAACCTCCCCTACGCCTCCGGCCTGCTCAGCGGCCTGCGCCACGAGACGACCGCGGGCCAGGTGCTCCAGGGCGCGTACGACGGCGCGGTGTACGCGCTGCTGGCCGCGCTGGACCAGGTGCTGGCGGTGGACGGCGAGGCGGGCGGTACGGGGGCTTCGCGCGGTACGGGGGCTTCGGGCGGTACGGGGCCGGCTCGTCGGAGCCGCTGCTGCTGATCGGCGGCGGCGCGCGGGGGACGGCGTGGCTGCAGACGGTGCGGCGGCTGTCGGGGCGAGCGGTCCAGGTGCCCGAGGCGCAGGAGCTGGTCGCGCTCGGCGCGGCGGTGCAGGCGGCGACGCTGCTGACCGGGGAGGAGCCGGCGGCGATCGCGGAGCGCTGGGCCACCTCCCGCGGCCCCGTGCACCCGCCGCTCCCCCGCGACGACGCCGCGCTGGCCCGGCTGGCCGACGCCCTCCCCCTGGCCGGCCTCGGCGCCGGGCGTTGAGCCGCACCCCGGCTGCGCCGGCCCGACGCCGGGCGCTGAGCCGTCAGGGGCGCGGGGAACTGCGCGCCCAGGCTTCTGCGGCCCGCAGGTCGTCACCGCCCCGAAGGGGCAGATCGGTCCGATCCGGACCACCGGCCGGTGGGTGGTTGCTGGGGGTACCTCCCGGACGGAGTCTGGGGGAGCAGTTCCCCGCGCCCCTGGGCAACGCCCGGCGCCGAGCCGACCGGGGCCGGCGCTCGGCGCCGAGTCGGCGAACGGATACTTGAGCGATGGAGGGAGCCTGACGTGGGGAAGGGCAGAGGGGCCGGCCCGCAGGCCGGGTTGAGGAGGCGGAACCTCGCGGAGGTGCTCCGTACGCTCGCCTCGGCCGACGACATGACCCGCGCCGCGGTCGCCGCGGAGATCGGCGTGACCCGCGCCACCGTCTCGACCCTCGTCGACGACCTCCTGGCCGCCGGACTCGTCGAGGAGCGCGGCGCCCGGCGCCCCGGCACCGTCGGCCGCCCCGGCACCGTGCTCGCCCTGTCCGACACCGGCCCCGCGGGCATCGGCGCGGAGATCGGCGTGGACCACCTCGCCGCCTGCGTGAGCGACCTGCGCGGCCGGATGCGCCACCGCGCCCAGGTGCCCGCGGCCAACCGGGGCCGCCCGGCCGCGCGAGTGCTCGCCGAGCTGGCCGAGCTGACCGCGCGCGTCGCCGACCGGGCCCGCGCCGAGGACCTGCACCCGGTGGCCGTGACGGTCGCCGTGCCGGGACTGGTCGGCCGCGACCGCGGCACGGTGCTGCGCGCCCCCAACCTGGGCTGGGAGAACGTCCAGGTCGCCGACGCGCTCGGCCCCGGCCCCGTGACCGTGGACAACGAGGCCAACCTGGGCGCGCTCGCCGAGCTGTGGCTCGGCGGCCACGACCGCCTCGCCGACTTCGTGCACGTGTCCGCCGAGATCGGCATCGGCGCCGCCGTGGTGGTGGAGGGCCGGCTGTTCCGCGGCGCCCGCGGCTTCGCCGGCGAGCTGGGCCACGTGCCGGTGCGGCCGGACGGGCCGCGGTGCTCGTGCGGCGCGCACGGCTGCCTGGAGACGTTCGCCGGCGAACAGGCGCTGCTGCGGGCGGCCGGGATCGGCGACGGCCGGGTGCCCGCGCTGCGCACCGCCGCCGCCGCGGGCGCCCCCGACGCGCTGCGGGCGCTGGAGGAGGCCGGCGCGGCGCTCGGCATCGCGCTGAGCGGCGCGGTGAACCTGCTGGACCCGCAGGCCGTGGTGGTCGGCGGGCCGCTGGCGGACCTGGCGCCGTGGCTGCTGCCGGGGGTGCGCCGCGAGCTGGCCGACCGCGTCACCGACCGCCAGTGGCGTCCGGAGGATGTGGTCACCTCGCGGCTGGGCAGCGACGGGGTGCTGCGCGGCGCCGCCTACAGCGCGGTGCGCACCGTCCTGGACGACCCGGCCGAGTGGATGGCCGGGCCGTGGGCCGGGGCCCGCGCGGGGGACGCCCCCGGACCCCGGGGGACGACGGGGGCGTTCCTGGGGTCAGAGCGCCGAGCCCGCCAGCCACTGCGACCACGTCAGGTTCCACCCGTTGAGCCCGTTGTCCGGCTGAATGGTGCGGTCCGCCGGGTTCTTCGCCACGACCACGTCGCCGACCAGCGAGTTGTCGTAGAACCAGGCCGCGTCCGTGGTGGCGTCCTTGCCGCCCTTGACGTCGCTGAGGCCGATGCAGCCGTGGCTGGTGTTGGCGGTGCCGAAGACGGACTTGTCGCCCCAGTAGTTGCCGTGGATGAACGTGCCGGAGCTGCTCAGCCGCATCGCGTGCGGGACGTCGGGGATGTCGTACTCGCCCTTGCCGTCGCTGTCGGTCAGGCCGACCGTCGCGCCGTTCATGCGCGTGGTCTGGTCCTTCTCGGAGATGACCATCTGGCCGTTGTACGTCTCGTGCTCGGCGGAGCCGGCGGAGATCGGGACGGTCCTGATCACCTGGCCGTCGCGGACCACGGTCATCATGTGCGTCCTGGTGTCCACGGTGGACACCTGCGAGCGGCCGACGTCGAAGCCGACGGTCTTGCTCTGCACGCCGTAGACGCCCGGCGCGCCCTCGACGCCCCTGAGCGACAGGGTCAGCGAGACGTGCGAGCCGGCCGGCCAGTAGGTCTGCGGGCGCAGGTCGAGCCGGGTGGAGCTGAACCAGTGGCCGACGACCTGCTGGCCGCTGCTCGACCGCACGTCGATCGACCGCTGCACCTTGGCGCGGTCGGCGTGGGATATCGCCTTGTCGAAGTTGATCGACACCGGCATGCCGACGCCCACGGTGGAGCCGTCCTCGGGGGTGAAGTAGCCGACGAACGTGCTGGTCGCCGAGGAGGTGGCGAAGGTGGTGTGCGCGGCGGCGACGCGGCCGCCGGCGTCCTTGGCGAGCGCGGCGATCGTGTACTGGGTGCCGCGGGCGAGGTTGACCGCGGGCTTCCAGGTGGTGCGGTCGGCGGACAGCGCGCCGCGGACCTTGTGCCCGGTGGCCTTGGAGGTCATGGTCACCGAGGTCAGGGTGCCGCCGCTGACCGAGACCTTCACCGCGCCGTGGGTGGCCGCGCGGGTGCTGCCGGCCTTGGGCGTGATGGTGATCTTCGCGGCCGACGCCTGCTTGGCGGCCTTCGCGTCCTCGCGCGCCTGGGTGTCGGTGTGCGCGCCGCCGGAGTCGGTGGCCGGCGACGAGGAAGCCGAGGGCGACGTCGAGGAGGGCGTGGGAGAGGAGGTGACGGCCGCTGCGGCCTTGGAGGAGCCGCCGTCGCCGTGGCCGCCGCAGGCGGTCAGCGCGACGGCCCCCGCGGCCAGGACCGCGACGGCCGCGGCGGTGCGGCGGCGGCCGGGCGTGAACCGGCGGGCGGGGCGCTTCTCGGGGGCGTTTCCGGCGGTGGGCGTCACGCTTCTCTCCAAGGGCAGGGAACAGACCACGGCGAATGCCGCTCCCTGCATGGAAACAGCCTGACGTGCCGATGTGTACGATTCGGGCGAAATTGTGGCCTTTCCCACGTCGGGTACGTCCGGGCGCCGGGGCCCGGCCCGGCCGCTCAGTGGTCGGCGTCGTGGTCCGCGTCGTCGGCGTCGTCGGCGTCGTCGGCCCACGTCAGCGGGTCGTACTCGGTGTGCGCGCAGGACCAGGACGCCTGCACCAGCTCCAGGCCGGGCAGTCCGGTGACCAGCGCGGCCGGGTCCACGAGGTAGGCCAGCGCCTCGGACTCGTCCGCGCCGACCGCCCGGCGGGCGTGCTCGCGCTCCTCGCGCGGCATGAAGGTGTCGGCGTCGATCAGCGCCAGCGCCGCGTCGCGCAGCTCCCCCGCCGCCGTCACCTCCAGCACGAGGTCCGCCTGCAGCCTGACGTACCGCGGGCCGCTGTCACCGCGCGGAATCTCCGTAGTGCTCATGCCACGGAGAGTAAGCCCGCGGGGCGGCAGCTTCCCACGAGCCGCGCCCAGTCACTACGATCGGGCCCCACGGTCACGTCGTCGCAACCCTTGGGGATGATCCCTTGACCTCGCCCCGCCCTTACGTGGCAGCCGCAGCCGCCTCCGTGCTGGCCGCGCTGTACTTCGTGCCGTCCGCGTCCGCGTCCCCCGCCGACGACGGCCCGGCCAAGGCCGAGACCGCGCAGAGCGCCCGCGCCACCACGGCGGACCCCTCCGCCCAGCTCGGCGGCCTCGCCGACACCGGCGCCATCGACACCAAGCCGTACATCGTCGGCGGCGCGGCCTTCCTGGTCGCGGGCGCCGGCCTGGTCGTCACCGCGGGCCGCCGCGCCCGCCGTGAGGCCGCCGCCGCGCTCTGACGGCGGCGGACGGGGTCAGGCCAGCGGGCCGGTGACCGACTCGGCCGCGCGGGCCAGCGAGCCGTCGCGGACGAAGGCGTACGCAGCCTCCAGGTCCGGGGCGAGGAACCGGTCGCGCCCCGGGCCCGGCACGCCCGCCTCGCGCACCGCCTTCAGGATCGCCGCGGTGGCCAGCGCCGGCCTCAGCCGCGTACCGGTGGTGCGGATCTCCAGCGCGCGGGTGGCCGCGAACATCTCGACGGCCAGCACCCGGCCCAGGTTGTCGACCGCGGTGCGCAGCTTGCGGGCGGCTGACCAGCCCATCGAGACGTGGTCCTCCTGCATCGCCGAGGACGGGATCGAGTCCACCGACGCCGGGACCGCGAGCCGCTTCAGCTCGCTGACCAGGGCGGCCTGGGTGTACTGAGCGATCATCAGGCCGGAGTCGACGCCCGGGTCGTCGGCGAGGAACGGCGGCAGGCCGTGCGAGCGGTTCGTGTCCAGCAGCCGGTCGGTGCGGCGCTCGGCGATCGAGGCGAGGTCGGCGGCGGCGATGGCGAGGAAGTCCAGGACGTAGCCGACGGGCGCGCCGTGGAAGTTGCCGTTGGACTCCACGCCGCCGGACTCGGTGACCACGGGGTTGTCGACGGCCGCGGCCAGCTCGCGGTCGGCCACCAGGCGGGCGTGCGCGAGGGTGTCCCGGCCGGCGCCCGCGACCTGCGGCGCGCAGCGGATCGAGTACGCGTCCTGGACCCGCGGCGCGTCGTCCTGGTGGTGGCCGGTCAGTCCGGACCCCGCGAGCACCCGCAGCATGTTGTCGGCGCTGGCCGCCTGGCCGGGGTGCGGGCGGATCGCGTGCAGTTCGGGGGCGAGCACCCGGTCGGTGCCGAGCAGCGCCTCCAGCGTGAGGGCGGCGGTGATGTCGGCGGCGGTGAACAGCCGGGCCAGGTCGGCGCAGGCCATGACCAGCATGCCGAGCATGCCGTCGGTGCCGTTGATCAGCGCCAGGCCCTCCTTCTCGCGCAGTTCGACCGGCTCGATGCCGTGCTCGGCGAGCAGCTCGGCGGCCGGGCGGACCGTGCCGTCGGGGCCCTGCGCCTCGCCCTCGCCCATCAGCACCTGGGCGCAGTGCGCGAGCGGCGCGAGGTCGCCGGAGCAGCCGAGCGAGCCGTACTCGTGGACGACGGGCGTGATGCCGGCGTTGAGCAGCGCGGCCATCGTCCGCGCGACGACCGGGCGCACGCCGGTGCGGCCCGAGGCGAGGGTCTTCAGCCGCAGGAACATCAGCGCGCGGACCACCTCACGCTCCACGGCCGGGCCCATGCCGGCGGCATGCGAGCGGACCAGGCTGCGTTGGAGCTGGGCGCGCAGTTCGGGGCTGATGTGGCGGACGGCGAGGGCGCCGAAGCCGGTGGAGACGCCGTACACCGGCTCGGGCTTGGCCGCGAGCGCCTCGATCACCTCGCGTGAGCGGGCGACGGCGTCGAGCGCGGCCTGGGTCAGCTCCACGTGCGCGTCACCGCGGGACACCGCGAGGACGTCCTCCGCGGTGACATCGTTCGTGCCTACGGCGACGACGGTCTGCATATCCATATTCAGGCACCCTAAGCACTGAATCCCCCCGTGTCACCTCACCCTTCAGCCTCGCGCTGGGCGCTGCCCCTATGCGCCGACTCGACGCTGGGCGTTGACATCAGGGGCGCGGGGAACGGCGCGAGCAACCCATCTGCGGCCCGCAGGTCGTCACCGGCCCGAAGGGGCTGTTGCTGTCGTATCCGGACCACCGGCCGGTGGTGGTTGCTCGCGCCGTTCCCCGCGCCCCTGGGGACTTGACGCCCGGCGTCAGCAAGCCAAGGGCGCGGGGGACTCGACGCTCGGCGTCAGCAGGCCAGGGGTACGGGGGAGCTTGACGCTCGGCGTCGGCAGAAGGGGCCGGCGCCCGGTGCCGACGCGGCCGGGCGCGGCTCAGAGACCGGGGTCGGGACGACCTCGAATCGTGCGGCGCTCAGCCGCCGGCCGCGGCGGCGGCGCGTCGGCGAGCGCGACGACGGGATCGCCGGGCCCCTCCCGGCCCGCCACCACCGGATGCGCCGCGCGCAGCGCCTTCGCGCGGTACTGCGCCGCGTCGGCGAGCCGGAACAGCCGGCGAGCCGTCCGCACCGGCCCCACCTGATCCGCCGTCGACGCGACCCCGCACGCCACCCCCTCCCCCACGTCCAGCTCCGCCGCCCGCCGGCACAACTCGTCCGCCGCCCGCACCACCGCGTCCACCTCCGCCCCCACCGCGACGATGCAGAACTCGTCGCCGCCCAGCCGCGCCGCGAGACTCCCCGGCAGCATCGCCCCGCACAGCGACAGCAGTGAGCCGAATCGTTCCAGCAGCCGGTCCCCCACCGCGTGCCCGTGTCGGTCGTTGACCTTCTTCAGGCCGTTGAGGTCGCAGACCACCAGGCTGACCGCCGTGCCGTCCACGCGGTGCCGCTCCAGCGCCTCGTCGAGCCTGACGTCGACCGCGCGCCGGTTGCCGAGCCCGGTCAGCGGATCGGTGAACGCCAGCCGCTGCACCTGCGCGAGCCGTTCGGTCTGCGCCACGCCGGAGGCGATCAGCGCGGCCAGCACGGTCGCGAAGTCCGCGTCGGGGCGGCCGAAGGCGGGCTCGCCGATCCGCCGCGCCACGTACAGCTCGCCCCATGCGCCGCCGTGCAGCACCACCGGCGCGACCACGCAGCTGCCCCGGCCGCGCCGCCGCAGCGCCGCCGCGCGCCCCCAACTGCTGCCGCCGGGCGAGGAGCCGGTGCCCTGCGCGGTCTCCACCCACGCGTGCGGCTCGCCGCCCGCCGCCCAGGTGCCGTGCAGGAACTCGGCGATCTCCGGGAAGTCGTGCACCGAGTACGACTCGTCGTCGGGTTCCGGCTCCTCGCCCGGCGCGAGGTCGCCGTCGTTGACCAGGACCCGCAGCCGGCCGGTCTCGCGCTCCCACGCGGAGATCGCGGCGAAGGACGCGCCCATCGCCAGCCGGGCGCGGCGGGCGCCGGCCCGCACCGCGTCCTGCGGGTTCTGCGCGGTGGCCAGCGCCTGGGCCAGCTCGATGACCGCGCGCAGCCGTAGATCGGCTGAATCGTCAACCATCCGTCCAGGCTAGGGACGTATCGCAGGTTTCGATCCCGAACCGCACCCCCGCTGGGCCGAACGGAGCCGCAACCCCACCCGGGCGACCGCCCCGCGCGAGGCGGTCGGAGTAAGCATCCGGAGTACGCGCGCACGCACGGCGCCCGGCACGGGGCGGGAGGTACGGAAACGACCCGGGTCGGGCCGCGGGACCGGGCGCCTACCCGTGGGCCCGCCCGCGCGAGCCGCGCTCACTCGCCGGGCCAGCGGGGCGGGCGCTTCTCGTTGAAGGCGGCGACGCCCTCCGCGCGGTCCGCGGAGAACGCCGTGGTGCGCCACGCCGCGTCCTCGACCTCCAGGCCGGCCCGCAGGTCGAGCCCCTGACCCAGGCGCAGCGCCCGCTTGGCGGCGCGCAGGCCGACCGGGGAGTTGGCGGCGATCGCGGCGGCCAGGTCGAGCGCGGCCTCGCGGTCGCCGCCGGGCGGCACGAGGCGGTCGACCAGGCCGAGCGCGGTGGCCTCCGCGGCGGGCAGCCGGCGCGCGGTGAAGATCAGCTCGGCGGCGCGGGCGGCGCCCACCCGGCGGGGCAGCAGCTGGGTGCCGCCGCCGCCCGGAATGACTCCGACGGAGACCTCCGGCAGGCCCAGCACGGCAGTCTCGTCGGCCACGATCAGGTCGCAGGCGAGGGCGAGTTCGAAGCCGCCGCCGAGGGCGAAGCCGTGCACCGCGGCGATCGCCGGCATCGGCAGGTCGAGCACGCCGGTGTACGCGGCGCGGGTGCGGGGGCGCTGGCGGCGCAGGTCGTCGTCGCTGAAGGTGTTGCGCTCCTTCAGGTCCGCGCCGACGCAGAACGCGCGCTCGGCGGTCGAGGTCACGACGACCGCGCTCACGTCCGGGTCCCCCGCCAGCGCGGCGCACGCCGCGGCGATCGACTCGGCCATCGCGGTCGACACCGCGTTCATGGCCTTCGGCCGGTCCAGCGCCAGTTCCGCGACGCGCTCGACGTGGCGTCGGACCACGACGTGCTCCCCGTACCGCTCCTCGCCCATCCCGGCCACCCCTCTCCGACGTTAACGATCGTGAACTCGTCCCGCCGCCATCCTCCCACGCCCGGCGCCTCCGGCCGGGTGGCCCGGCTACGACAGCACCTGCCCCTCCCGGCCGGCGACGACCCGCCGCGCCGCGTGCGCTGAGCGCGCAGTTCCCCGCGCCCCCGAAGCACACGCCCAGCACCGCACAAACGCCCCACGGGCCGACCGGACGCCCGACGTCAACTCACCAGGGGCGCGGGGAACGGCTCCCCCAGCCACCCACCGGCAGGTGGTCCGGGGCAGACCGGACGGTTCGCGGGGCCGGGAGGGTGGAGTGGCTCAGCGCCCAGCGTCCCTGCGGGACAGGAGCCACGGCTCGACCACGCCGAGGCCGCGGACCGGGCGGCGCCACATGGGCTGGAGCGCGAAGCGGTACTTCTCCGCGGTGGACGGGTCGACCTCGGCCTCGGAGACCGGCGCCTCGCCCGCCGCGCCGAGCGCCTCGGCGAAGTCTCCGTCGACGAGGACGGCGTCGCGCGGCGCTATCGAGGTGAGCCGGGACGCGAGGTTCACCGTCGTGCCGAAGACATCGCCCATGCGCGTGGTGACCGTGCCGAACGCCATCCCGACCCGCAGCGCCGGCATCGTCTCGTCACCGGTCATCGTCTCGATCAGCCGCATGCCGATCTCGGCCGCGGTGCCGGGGTCGTCGGCGACGAACAGCACCTCGTCGCCGAGCGTCTTGATCAGCCGCCCGCCGTACGCGGCGACCTGGTCCGCCGCGGTGGTCTCGAACGCCTCGACCAGCTCGCCGAGTTCCTCCTCCTCCAGGCGCCGGGTGAGCCGGGTGAACCCCACCAGGTCGGCGAAGCCGACGGCGAGCCGGCGGTCGACCGCCTCCTCGTCGTCGGACTGCACGACCCGGCTGGTGGCGGCGGCGACCTGGCGGCGCCAGACGTAGATCAGGAACTCCTCCAGCTCCGGCAGCAGCAGCTCGACCAGCGGGTACGCGACCTCCGCGCGGGTCATGCCGGGTTCCGGCGGCTCGGTCAGGCCCTCCAGGAACGAGTCGGTCTGCCAGTCGGCCAGCCGGGCGGTGGTCTGCCCGGTGGAGCGGGCGACCTGGATCGCCATCGACTCGCTGAGCAGCCCGGCCTCGACCAGGCCGGCCAGGCGGCGCAGCGCGAGCACGTCGGCCTCGGTGAGGGCCTTGGCCTGGCCGATGTCGGCGAAGCCCATGGCGCGCCAGAAGCGGGCGGCCAGGTCCATCGAGACGCCGGCGGTGCGGGCGGCCTGGAAGGGGGTGTACTGGCGCGGGGCGCCGAGGATCAGGTGCTCCAGGCGCAGCGCGAGGGGGTGCTCGCCGCCGGATTCGCCCGGCTCCTCCGCGCCGCCGGGGCTACCCGCGCCGCCGGGGCTACCCGCACCGCCTGGCCTTCCCGGGCCGTCCGGCTCGCCCGGCTCCGCGGCGGGGTCGCCGGAGCGCCCCGCGGGGTCCGCGCCGGCCGCGCCCGAGGTGCCCGGGGCGGCGCCCGCACCCGTGGGGGACGGCTCGTCCGGCGGGGCGTCGTCCACGTTCACGGCTACCGCCCGGCTCCTGAAGAATCCCTGCGCACAGCCCTTCCGATCATCGAGACGACGCAGCCCCTCAACGATACGGCAGGTGTGCCCCAGCTCACGTTCCCATCCCCCCACACGACGCCGGACGCTGCGCCATACGAGCCCCCCGCCCCCATGGCGCTCGACGCCGGGTCCCCAGGGGCGCCCGGCGCCGGGCCGACCACCGCGTGGGCGTCGCAACCGGGTGCGCGGCGCCGGCGCGAGGGTGAGCCGGCGTACGGCGCGGAGGGGCGCGGAGGGACCTGGGCGACCTCAGCCGGTGGCGGTGAGGTGGATGATGTCGCCCGACGCGAGAGCCCTCTCGGCCGCGCCGTCGGACGGCGCGACCACGATGCGCCCGTCCCCGTCGACCGCGACGGCCGTGCCGACCAGCTCCGCGCCCCCCGGCAGCTCCGCCCGCACCTCGCGGCCGAGCGTCGCGCACCCGGCCGCGTAGGTCTGCTGGAGCCGCGAGGCCGCCGGGTCGCCGTCCGCGGCCCGCCACGCGCCGTACCAGTCGGCGAACGACCGCAGTACCGCCCGCAGCAGCGGATCGCGGTCCGTGCCCGCCGCCCCCGCGAGCGCGAGCGACGCCGCCGTGGGCACCGGCAGCTCGTCCGCGCGCAGCGACACGTTGACGCCGATCCCGACGACCACCGCGTCCGCGCCCGAGCGCTCGGCGAGGATGCCGCCGGCCTTGCGCTCCCCGCCGTCGACGGTCACCAGCAGGTCGTTGGGCCATTTGAGGGCCGTGTCCACGCCGCCGACGCGGGACAGCGCCGTGGCGACCGCGACCCCGGCGAGCAGCGGCAGCCACCCCCAGCGCTCGGCCGGCACGGGCGCCGCGCCGTCCGCCGCGGCGGCGCCGGGACGCAGCAGCACCGAGAAGAACAGGCCCGAGCGGGCCGGCGCCGTCCAGCGCCGGTCGAGCCGGCCGCGGCCCGCGGTCTGCTCCTCGGCGACCAGCACCGCACCCTCCGGCGCGCCCCGCGCGGCCCGCGCGGCCAGGTCGGCGTTGGTGGAGCCGGTGGCGTCCACCACGTCGAGCGCGGTCCACAGGCCGCCGGGCGTCACCACCGCTCTGCGCAGCGCCGCGGCGTTCAGCGGCGGACGGTCGAGATCGGACCAGCGGCTGGGCGTCATGCCCCCACCCTAGGCGGCGCGGTGCGGATCTCCCACGCCGCCGGGGACTGCCCGCCCGCGCCCCGCGCCCCGCGCCACGCCGACCCGGCGTCAACCCGCGCGCACGCGGCTCACCCCCGGCGGGACGCCTCCGCTCCCGGGCGGGAGCCGCCAGTGTGGTGAACGCCGCAGTGCCGGTATCCGAGCGTCGCCACTACGCTACGGAACCAGCGTTACCCGCCAGTCAACCAGCGGTCCGCGGACCGCGTGCAAGAGCCGAGGGGTCCCGCGGACCGCTCGCGCAAGAGCCGCCGAGAGCAGGAGAGCCGCCTCCATGGCCGAGCCGGAGTACGACATCCACACGACTGCGGGCAAACTCGCGGATCTGCGCCACCGCATCGAGGCGGCGACGCACGCGGGTTCGTCGCGCGCGGTCGACAAGCAGCACGCCAAGGGCAAGCTGACCGCCCGGGAGCGCATCGAACTGCTGCTGGACCAGGGGTCGTTCACCGAGCTGGACGAGTTCGCCCGGCACCGGTCCACGAACTTCGGGATGGCCGAGACCCGCCCGTACGGCGACGGTGTGGTGACCGGCTACGGCACGGTCGACGGCCGTCCGGTCGCCGTCTTCTCGCAGGACTTCACGGTCTTCGGCGGAGCCCTCGGCGAGGTCTTCGGCCAGAAGATCGTCAAGGTGATGGACTTCGCGCTGAAGACCGGCTGCCCGGTGATCGGCATCAACGACTCCGGCGGCGCGCGCATCCAGGAGGGCGTGGCCTCGCTCGGCCTGTACGGCGAGATCTTCCGCCGCAACACCCACGCCTCGGGCGTGATCCCGCAGATCAGCCTGGTGATGGGTCCGTGCGCGGGCGGCGCGGTCTACTCCCCCGCGATCACCGACTTCGTGGTGATGGTCGATCAGACCTCGCACATGTTCATCACCGGGCCCGACGTCATCAAGACCGTCACCGGCGAGGACGTCGGGATGGAGGAGCTGGGCGGCGCGCGCACCCACAACACCACCTCGGGCAACGCCCACCACCTGGCGGGCGACGAGAAGGACGCCTTCGAGTACGTCAAGGCACTGCTCTCCTATCTGCCGGACAACAACCTCCAGGAGCCGCCCGCCTTCCCGGCCGAGGCGGACCTGGCGGTCACCGACGAAAACCTCGAACTCGACACGCTGATCCCGGACTCGGCGAACCAGCCGTACGACATGCACCGGGTGGTCGAGCACGTCCTGGACGACGGCGAGTTCCTGGAGACGCAGGCGCTGTTCGCGCCGAACATCCTGACCGGCTTCGGCCGGATCGAGGGCCGCCCGGTGGGCGTGGTGGCCAATCAGCCGCTGCAGTTCGCCGGGACGCTGGACATCAACGCCTCGGAGAAGGCGGCGCGCTTCGTGCGTACCTGTGACAGCTTCAACCTCCCCGTGGTGACCTTCGTGGACGTGCCGGGCTTCCTGCCGGGCACCAGCCAGGAGTGGGACGGGATCATCCGGCGCGGTGCCAAACTGATCTACGCGTACGCCGAGGCCACGGTTCCCCTGATCACGATCATCACCCGGAAGGCGTACGGCGGCGCGTACGACGTGATGGGCTCCAAGCACCTGGGCGCGGACCTGAACCTGGCCTGGCCGACCGCGCAGATCGCGGTGATGGGCGCGCAGGGCGCGGTGAACATCGTGCACCGCCGCGCGCTCGCGCAGGCCGCGACGCCGGAGGAGGCCGAGGAGCTGCGGGCCCGGCTGATCGCGGAGTACGAGGACACCCTGCTGAATCCTTACATCGCCGCCGAGCACGGGTACGTGGACGCGGTCATCGCGCCCTCGCAGACCCGTGCGCAACTGGTGAAGGCGCTGCGGACGCTGCGGAACAAGCGCGAGACGCTGCCGCCGAAGAAGCACGGCAACATCCCGTTGTAGCGCGGTGCGTGCGGTGAGCCGCGGCGCCATGACGCCGCGCGGCGCGGCAAAGCGGCGCGGCAAAGCTGTGGACAGGGCGACAGACGAGAGAGGTGGTCACGTGGTGATCAAGGTGGAGCGCGGCCGGCCGACCCCGGAGGAACTGGCGGCCGTCGTCGCCCTGGTCCAGGCGCGGGCCGCGGCGGCCCAGGCCGAGCCGGAGGGGCCGTCGGTGCTGGACACGTGGGCCGCCCCGGCCCGCAACGTCCCCGGCAGCGTCCCCACGCCCGGCCCGGGCGCCTGGCGCACCTCCGCCTGGCCGCGCTGACGCCGCGGGACGCGGCGCCGGGGCCCACGGGTACGCCGCGACGGGCGGCGCCCGCCGCCCTCGTCCGCTTCCCCCGTCCGGCGCCCTCGCCCGCTTCCCTCGCCCGTCGCCCTCGTCCGGCACACGTGACGCCGGTGAACGCCCGCGCCACGTGTGACGGATGAGGTTCGGGGCCGATTCTGAGTACGCGTACTCAGGCGCGCCGGGCGGCCGGGCAGCACCCTGGGGTGATGCTGTGGTCGGACGAGGAGCCCCCGGAGCCCCCGGAGGAGATGCGCGCCGCGCAGGCGATGCTGCGCCGCGCGATGGTCGTCATCGCGCTGGCCGCGGCGGTGGTCCTGACGATCAGCGCCTGGCACGCCTGACCCGGGCCCGACCGGCCGGCGCTCCCCGCCCTGCGCCCGCCCGCTACTCCCCGACCCGGCCCGACCCGACGCGCCCGCCCGCTACTCCCCGACCCGGCCCGACCCGGCCCGACGCGCCCGCCCGGTACTCCCGGCCCGATCCGACGCGCCCGCCCGGTCCGCGGGCCCCGGCCCTACGATGGGCCGGTGACCGCAGCATCCAGCCCCCGAGCGTCCCGTCCCCGCCCCCTCGTCCTCGCGTCCGCCTCGCCCGCGCGCCTCGGCCTGCTGAAACAGGCCGGCATCGACCCGCGCGTGGTGGTCAGCGGCGTGGACGAGCGCGCCGTCACCGCCGACACGCCGGCGGAACTGGCCAGGAAGCTCGCCGAGGCGAAGGCCGCCGCGGTGGCCGGCACCGGCGCGGGCGACGGCGTGGTGGACGAAGGGGACCTGGTCCTCGGCTGCGACTCGGTGCTCGAACTCGACGGCCAGGCGCTCGGCAAGCCCGCCGACGCCGCCGAGGCGGTCGCCCGCTGGCAGGCGATGCGCGGTCGCAGCGGCGTCCTGCGGACCGGGCACTGCCTGATCGACACCGCGACCGGCCGCCGGGTCTCCGCGACCGCCTCCACCACCGTGCACTTCGGCACGCCGGACGACGCGGAGGTGGCGGCCTACGTGGCCAGCGGCGAACCGCTCCACGTGGCGGGCGCGTTCACCCTCGACGGCCGCTCGGCGCCGTTCGTGGACGGCATCGAGGGCGACCCGGGCAACGTGATCGGCCTGTCCCTGCCGCTGTTGCGCCAACTGCTCGCCGACCTCGGCGTCCGCATCACCGACCTGTGGACGTGAGCACCGGCCCGCGCCCGCAGCCCTCCTGACGTCCCGTCAGGCCGTCGCGGGCGGCGCGGCCGGCGAGGACTGCGAGGACTGCGACGAGGACGACGAGGACGACGAGGACGACGTCGACGCGTCGGCGTCGCCGGTCTTCGGCTGCGGCACCCGGCCGGAGTGCTCGACCGGCTCGGGCAGCATCCCGGGCTCGTCGGTCGTCGGCTCGCCCGCGGCGGGTCCGGCGGGCGCGTCGCCGCGGTCCTCGGGGGCGTACGCCAGCAGGGTGGCGACCAGCAGGCCGAGGACGGCCATCATGACGACGAAGCCGCCCCAGCCGAGCAGGCCGACCGCCAGCGCGCCGATCACGCCGTGCACCACGGCGCAGACGATGAGCACGATCCGCGCGACACGCCCGGTCATCCGGTCGTGGACGGCGATCCGGGCGACGAGCACCGCGCAGACCAGGAGGAAGAGCCCGAAGAGCCCGCCGGCCGCCCACGATCCGGTGGCCATCGCGTCGTGCGACAGGCCGCCGAGGGACATCTTCTGGTGCTGCACGGCCAGGCCGAGTATCCAGTTGACGACCGCGATCGCCACGGCTTCGAGCACCAGCACGACGGCGGTGCCGACGGCCATGCCCCTGCGTCCTGCGCGCACGACGTCCCCCTTCGTCCCGGACGGCGCCGGGCCGGCGCGGGCCGCGACGTTACCCCGGGTACTCCGCCCTGGCAGGCTACTCACCGGTACCGGAGGCGGCAAGTGCGCGCTCACTACCACTCGTTCGGGAGCCCGAGCGGCAAACTTTCCATGACTCGTTCGTGGGGTTCCCACAAAAATTCCTCGGGCCGCATGGCGGACGGCAAGCGAGATGACAGCCACACCGGGGAGTCCGAGACATCCGCCCGAGCAGCGCCGTACCGTGGATTGAGCAGGCATTCAGGGGTCGGCCCGATCCTTGGATCACCCTCCGTGTGGGGAAGCTCACGTGCAGGGGTGCCTCGGCATCAAGTGTGGCCAGTACCTAAACTCGGCTTGTTTCAAGGAGGGAGCCACCGTGCGCAAGGTCCTCATCGCCAACCGCGGTGAAATCGCTGTCCGCGTCGCCCGTGCCTGCCGGGACGCCGGGATCGCCAGCGTAGCCGTCTACGCCGACCCCGACCGGGACGCGCCGCATGTCCGCGCGGCCGACGAGGCGTACGCGCTGGGCGGTGACACGCCCGCCACCAGCTATCTGGACTTCGCCAAGGTGCTCGGGGCGGCCGCCGAGTCCGGTGCCGACGCCGTCCACCCCGGATACGGGTTCCTGTCGGAGAACGCGGAGTTCGCGCAGGCCGTGATCGACGCGGGGCTGAACTGGATCGGTCCGCCGCCGCAGGCGATCCGCGATCTGGGCGACAAGGTGGCGGCCCGTCACATCGCCCAGCGGGCCGGCGCGCCGCTGGTGGCCGGCACCCCTGACCCGGTCTCCGGCGCGGAGGAGGTCGTGGCCTTCGCGAAGGAGCACGGCCTGCCGATCGCCATCAAGGCGGCCTTCGGCGGCGGCGGGCGCGGCCTGAAGGTGGCCCGCACCCTGGAGGAGGTCCCGGAGCTGTACGACTCCGCGGTGCGCGAGGCGGTCGCCGCCTTCGGCCGCGGCGAGTGCTTCGTGGAGCGCTACCTGGACCGGCCGCGGCACGTGGAGACGCAGTGCCTGGCCGACAAGCACGGCAACGTGGTGGTGGTGTCCACCCGTGACTGCTCGCTCCAGCGCCGCCACCAGAAGCTGGTCGAGGAGGCCCCGGCCCCGTATCTGACGCCCGAGCAGAACGAGCAGCTCTACACCGCGTCCAAGGCCATCCTCAAGGAGGCGGGCTACGCCGGCGCGGGCACCTGCGAGTTCCTGGTGGGCCAGGACGGCACGATCTCCTTCCTCGAGGTCAACACCCGTCTCCAGGTGGAGCACCCGGTGACCGAGGAGGTCTCGGGCATCGACCTGGTGCGCGAGATGTTCCGGATCGCCGACGGCGAGGAGCTGGGCTACGACGACCCGCCGCTGCGCGGCCACTCGTTCGAGTTCCGCATCAACGGCGAGGACCCGGGCCGCAACTTCCTGCCCGCGCCGGGCACGGTGACGCGGTTCGACGCGCCGTCCGGTCCCGGTGTGCGGCTGGACGCCGGTGTGGAGGCGGGCAGTGTGATCGGCCCGGCCTGGGACTCGCTGCTGGCCAAGCTGGTGATCACCGGCGCGACGCGGGAGCAGGCGCTGCAGCGCGCGGCGCGGGCGCTGGCGGAGTTCGAGGTCGAGGGCATGGCGACGGCCATCCCGTTCCACCGCGCGGTGGTCGTCGACCCGGCGTTCGCGCCGAAGGAGGGGCCGTTCACGGTCCACACCCGGTGGATCGAGACGGAGTTCGAGAACACCATCCCGCCGTTCACCGGTCCCGCGGTGGACGACGAGGAGGGCCCGGGCCGCGAGACGGTGGTCGTGGAGGTGGGCGGCAAGCGCCTGGAGGTGTCGCTGCCGGCCTCGCTCGGCATGACGCTGGCCCGCACCGGTCTGGCCGCGGGCGCCAAGCCCAAGCGCCGGCAGGCGGCCAAGGCCAGCACGGCGGTCTCCGGCGACGCGCTGGCCTCGCCGATGCAGGGCACCATCGTGAAGGTCGCCGTCGAGGAGAACCAGCAGGTCGCCGAGGGCGACCTGATCGTGGTCCTGGAGGCGATGAAGATGGAGCAGCCGCTGAACGCGCACCGCTCCGGCACGGTCATCGGCCTGAAGGCCGAGGTCGGCTCCTCGGTCTCCTCGGGCGCGGTGATCTGCGAGATCAAGGACTGACGCGCCGCCGGGCGCGAACCCGGCTGCGGCGTACGCGGCGGGGGCGGGTCCGGTCGGTGAACCGGGCCCGCCCCCGCCGTGCCTATCCGCGCAGGGCGGGGCGGGCCGGGGACTTCAGGCACAGCACCAGCGCCAGCGCCAGTCCGGTGAAGACGGCGGCCATGGTGAACGCGGCCGTCGCGCCGTGGATGAACGGGTTGTCCCGGTGGTGGCGGGAGACCGTGCCGAAGACGGTGACCAGCACCGACAGGCCGAGGCTGCCGCCGACCTGCTGCATGGTCTGCAGCAGGCCCGAGGCCGAGCCCGCGTCCTTGGGCGCCACGCCGGACAGGATGAAGGTGTTCAGCGGCATCATCGTGAAGCCGACGCCGACGCCGATCAGGATCAGCGAGGGAAGGATGCCCCGGGCGTAGCCGTCGGACGCGGACAGCTGGGTGATCCAGGCCATGCCCGCCACGTTGAGCAGCCCGCCGGTGGCCGCGACGGGCTTGGCGCCGTAGCGGGCGAGCAGCCGCGGCGCGAGCCGGGCCCCGACGAACAGCGGCCCGGACAGCGGCAGGAACGCGAAGCCGGCCTTCAGCGGGCTGTAGTGCAGATACGTCTGCAGGTACTGGGTGCTGAAGTAGAAGACGCCGAACATCCCGGCCGGGACCAGCAGCATGACCGCGTAGGCCAGCGCCCGGTTGCGGTCGGCGAACAGCCGCAGGACCACCAGCGGGCGTTCCACCCGGGTCTCGTTGATCAGGAACGCGGCGAGCAGCGCGACGGCGACGACGAAGGACGTGATCGCGCGGCCGTCGCCCCAGCTGCTCTCGCCGACCCGGATGAACGCGTAGACCAGGGTGGCCATGCCGAGGGTGCCGGTGAGGGCGCCGGCGATGTCGAAGCGCCCGCCGCGGTGCTTCTCGGTCTCGCTGATGAAGCGCGGGGCGAGCAGCACGATCGCCACGCCCACCGGGATGTTGACGAAGAACACCCAGCGCCAGGAGCCCCAGTCGGTGAGCATGCCGCCGGCGGTCAGGCCGACCGCGGAGCCGGCGCCGGAGACCGCGGAGAAGACGCTGAGCGCGCGGTTGCGCTCGGCGCCCTCGGAGAAGGACGTGGCGATCAGCGCGAGGGTGCTGGGCGCGGCGAGCGCGCCGGCCGCGCCCTGCACGCCGCGGGCGATCAGCAGCGTGGTGGCGTCGTTGGCCAGGCCGCCGGCGACCGAGGCGAGGGTGAAGGCGGCGACGCCCCACACCAGCGCGGTGCGCCGGCCGATCAGGTCGCCGATCCGGCTGCCGAGCAGCAGCAGACCGCCGAAGGCGAGGGTGTAGACGTTGAGCACCCAGGACATGCCGGTGGGCGAGAAGCCGAGGTGGTCGCCGATGCCGGGCAGCGCGACGTTCACCACCGTCGCGTCGAGCAGCAGCATCAGCTGGGTGCCGACGATCGCGGCGAGGGCGATGAACGGGTGCCGGCGCGCCGGGGACAGCTCGCCCGGGTCGGCCGCGCCGGAGGAGCGGATCGGCCCCGCGGTGTCGGGAGCGGTGTCGCGCACGTGGTGCGAGGACATGGGGGTGGGCCTCCAGCGGAGAGAAGGCAGCGGGACGGACGTGCAACGGACGGTGCACGGAAGGTGCCGGGAAGCCAACCGGAGGCTCCCTCCGGTAAGGATACGGAGGCATCCTCCGGTTGTACAATCCATTTCAGGGACGAGGGCATTCCCCGGAGGGCGGAACAGGGCATGCGGGCTGACGCGCAGCGCAACTACGACCGGCTGGTCCACGAGGCCAAGCAGGCGTTCCTGGTGCACGGCACGGACGTGGCCCTGGAGGACATCGCCCGGCACGCCGGCGTCGGCATCGGCACCCTCTACCGGCACTTCCCCGACCGCTACGCCCTGCTCAGCGCGGTCTACGAACTCGAACTCGACACGCTGAGCGCGCGGGCCGAGGAGCTGATGACCGCCGACGACCCGGCGGACGCGCTGGTCCGCTGGCTGCGGTCGGTCGCGGTGCACTCGACCGCCTACCGCGGGCTGGCCGCCGCGGTGATGGAGGGCGCGGAGGAGCGCATGGTCGCGTGCAAGACCCGGCTGCGCGGCTCCGGCGGCCAACTCCTGCTGCGCGCCCAGCAGGCCGGGGCGGTCCGCGCGGACGCGACGATCTCCGACCTGCTCAAGCTCACCTACGCGCTGGTGAGCACCGCGGAGAAGAACCCGGACGAACGCGGGCTGTTCGACCGGCTGATGTCACTGGCGCTGCTCGGTGTGCTGACCCGCGACGCGCCGGCCCCGGCACGGTCCGCGCCCGCCCCGGCGCGACCGGCGGCGCCCGCAGCGCCGGGGGCGTCCGTGGCGTCCGCGGCGCCGGGGGCCTCCATGGCGTCCGCGGCGCCGGGGGCGTCCGTGGCCGCCGAGGCGGCCGGGGTCAGCGGCGGCGGATGTCCGCCAGCCGCGGAGTGAGCGGGGCCGGGTCGCCAGCGGCAGCCCGGGGCGGTCGGCGCGCGGCGGCTGACCGGGCGCGTGGCGGCGCGGCGACGGCAGCGGCGCCGCCTCCCGCCGGGCACGGCCGGTGGCCGTGAGATCGGCGCCGGTCGCGGCGACCGCGACCTGCACCCCGCGGTCGGCCAGCGCCTGGAGCTCGGCGCCGGCCCGCTCGTCCTCCACCGGCGGGTCGTCGGTGACCAGATGGGTGATCACGTCGGTCGGCACGGTCTGGAACATCGTGTCCGAGCCGAGCTTGGTGTGGTCGGCCAGCACCACGACCTCGGCCGCCGCCTGCACCAGCGCCCGGTCGACGCTCGCGGCCAGCATGTTGGACGTGGACAGGCCGCGCTCGGCGGTCAGCCCCGCGCCGGACAGGAACGCCCGGGAGACCCGCAGCCCCTGCAGCGACTGTTCGGCGCCGCTGCCGACCAGGCCGTAGTTGGACCCGCGCAGCGTCCCCCGTCATCACCACCTCGACGCGGTTGGCGTGCGCGAGGGCCTGCGCGACCAGCAGCGAGTTGGTCACCACGGTCAGGCCCGGCACCCGGGCCAGCCGTCTGGCCAGCTCCTGCGTGGTGGTGCCCGCGCCCACCACGACGGCGTCGCCCTCCTCGACGAGACCGGCCGCGAGGTCGGCGATCGCCGTCTTCTCGGCCGTCGCCAGGTGCGACTTCTGCGGGAAGCCGGACTCCCTCGTGAAACCGCCCGGCAGCACGGCGCCGCCGTGCCGGCGGTCCAGCAGTCCTTCGGCCTCCAGCGCCCGCACGTCACGGCGCACGGTCACCTCGGAGGTCTGGACGACACGTGCCAGCTCACGGAGCGAGACCGCTCCGTTGGCCCGCACCATTTCCAGGATCAATTGGCGACGTTCTGCAGCGAACACGGAACCGACAGTAACCCCAGTCGCCCAGGGAGTTCAGCGTTTTGCACCAGATCACGCAATTCCCGCCCAGATCAGACCGTCACGTGCTATGTACCGACCGCACGTTCGTACCGCGGCGGTGTGGGGAGCGGTCGGTTCCCGTACGGCTCAGCTCCCGTCGGCGGTCTTGCGGCTGTGCAACTGCCGGGCGACCTCCGCGACCGAGCCGGACAGCGACGGGTACACGGTGAACGCGTTGGCGATCTGCTCGACGGTCAGGCTGTTGTCGACCGCGATCGAGATCGGGTGGATCAGCTCGCTCGCCCTGGGCGCGACCACCACGCCGCCCACCACGATCCCGGTGCCGGGCCGGCAGAACAGCTTCACGAACCCGTCCCTGATCCCCTGCATCTTCGCCCGCGGGTTGCGCAGCAACGGCAGCTTGACGACGTTGGCGGCCATCCGGCCGGCGTCCACGTCCGCCTGGGTGTAGCCGACGGTGGCGATCTCCGGATCGGTGAAGACGTTGGAGGACACCGTCTTGAGGTTCAGCGGGGCCACCGCGTCCCCGAGGAAGTGGTACATCGCGATCCGGCCCTGCATCGCGGCGACCGACGCCAGCGCGAACACCCCGGTCACGTCGCCGGCCGCGTAGACGCCGGGGGCGCTGGTGCGGGAGACCTTGTCGGTCCTGATGTGGCCGGACTCGGTGAGCTTCACGCCCGCCTCCTCCAGGCCCATGTCCGCGGTGTTGGGGATCGCGCCGACGGCCATCAGGCAGTGCGTGCCGGTGATCACCCGGCCGTCGGAGAGGGTGACCTCGACGCCGTCGCCCACTCTCTTGACGCCCGCGGCGCGCGAGCGGGCCATCACGTTCATGCCGCGGCGGCGGAAGACGTCCTCCAGCACGGCGGCCGCGTCCGGGTCCTCGCCCGGCAGCACCCGGTCACGGGAGGAGACGAGCGTGACGTGCGAGCCGAGCGCCTGGTAGGCGCCGGCGAACTCCGCGCCGGTGACGCCCGAGCCGACCACGATCAGCTCGCGCGGCAGCTCGTCGAGGTCGTAGACCTGCGTCCAGTTCAGGATGCGCTCGCCGTCGGGCCGCGCGTCCGGCAGCTCCCGCGGCCGGCCGCCGGTGGCGACCAGCACGGCGTCCGCGGTGAGCCGCTCGACGGTGCCGTCCGGTGACTCGACCACGACGCAGCGGGTGCCCTCGGCGGTCTGGCAGCCTTCGAGCCGCCCCCGGCCGCGCAGCACCCGCACACCGGCGCGCGTCACCGAGGCGGTGATGTCGTGGGACTGCGCCAGCGCCAGGCGCTTGACCCGGCGGTTGACCTTCCCCAGGTCGACGCCGACCACGCGGGTGGACTTCTCCAGGGGCGAGGTGGAGCCCTCCTGGCCGACGGCGGGCGCGGCGGGCCCCTCCTGGCCGATGGTGGGCACGCTTGGAGCGTCGGCGACGATGATGCCCAGCTCGTCGTACGAGGAGTCGAAGGTGGTCATCACCTCCGCCGTGGCGATGAGGGTCTTGGACGGCACGCAGTCGGTCAGCACCGACGCGCCGCCCAGGCCGTCGCGGTCGACGACGGTCACCTCCGCGCCGAGCTGCGCGGCCACGAGCGCCGCTTCGTAGCCGCCGGGTCCACCACCGATGATCACGATCCGAGTCACGTACCCCATTGTCCCGCACGCGCCAAGCGCTCGCGTCCAGGGGGCGCGGCGCCGCCGCACCGGGGCGGGGCCGCTGCCTTACGCTCGTGTCCATGTCGCTCTACGCCGCCTACGGAACCAATCTCGACGCGCGGCTGATGACCCGCCGCGCCCCGCACTCACCGCTGCGCGGCACCGGGTGGCTGCAGGGCTGGCGGCTGACCTTCGGCGGCGAGCAGATGGGCTGGGAGGGCGCGCTCGCCACGGTGGTGGAGGACCCGGCCGGGCAGGTCTTCGTCGGGCTCTACGAGATCGCGCCGGTGGACGAGGAGTCGATGGACCGCTGGGAGGGCGTGCCGCTGGGGATGTACCGGCGCGCCACGGTCCGCGTGCACAGCCTGGAGGGCGATCTGGCGGCGTGGCTCTACGTGCTCAACGACTACGAGGGCGGGTTGCCCTCGGCGCGGTATCTGGGCGAGGTCGCGGACGCGGCGGAGTCGGCGGGGGCGCCGCACGATTACGTCATGGAGCTCCGCAAGCGCCCTTGCTGATCCTCACGCCGGGCGTGGCCCCGTTCCCAGCGGCGCGCCGCTCCCCCGCTCCCCGGGCTGCGCCCGGCCCCGGCCGGCTCGGCGCTGGGCGTGTTTTTCAGGGGCGCGGGGAACGGCGCGAGCAACCTCCCCCAGAGCTTCGCCTGGGAGGTACCCCCAGCGGCCCGCAGGTCGTCACCGTCCCGAAGGGGCTGTTCGGATCTCCCCCAGAGCTCCGCCTGGGAGGTACCCCCAGGACCACCGGCCCGGTGGGTGGCTTGTCGCGCAGTTCCCCGCCCCCCTGAAGTGCTGACGTCCAGCGTCGACGCAGCCCGCGCCCCGGGGGGGCCGGCGTCCGGCGTACACGCGGCCCGCTTCCCTGGGGGGCAACGCCCAGCGCCGGGGTGACGGGGGGGCAACGCCCAGCGCGAGGCTGACGGCCACCCGGGTGGGGGCGGCCTGACGGGTGACGTCAATCGTACGAAGACCCGATTTCACGACGCCGCAGCGTAGACCCGTCTACGCGCGTAGGCCCCGACAAGCTACCCTCATCGCGTGAACGCTTCCGCAAACCCCGATCCCTACGCCGCGGCCGACGCCGCCGCCGCCCGCCTGCGCGAGCTGACCGGCGCCGGGACCCACGACGTGGCCCTCGTGCTGGGCTCGGGCTGGGTGCCCGCCGCCGACGGGCTGGGCGCCCCCGACCACGAGTTCCCGGTCACCGACCTGCCCGGCTTCCCGCCCCCCGGCGTCGCCGGCCACGCCGGCCGGGTGCGGTCGGTCACCGTCGGAGGCGTCCGCGCGCTGGTCTACCTCGGCCGCACCCACCTGTACGAGGACCGCGGCGTGGCCGCCGTCGTGCACGGCGTGCGCACCGCGGTGGCCGCGGGGTGCAAGACGGTGGTGCTCACCAACGGCTGCGGCGGCCTGCGCCCCGGCTTCCGCCCCGGCCAGCCGGTGCTGATCAGCGACCACATCAACATGACCGCGACCTCGCCGATCTCCGGCGCCCGCTTCGTCGACCTCACCGACCTGTACTCGCCGCGGCTGCGCGCGCTGTGCAAGGAGGTCGACCCCTCCCTGGAGGAGGGCGTCTACGTCCAGCTGCCCGGCCCGCACTACGAGACGCCGGCCGAGATCGGGATGGTCCGCGCGATAGGCGGCGACCTGGTCGGCATGTCCACCGCGCTGGAGGCGATCGCCGCGCGCGAGGCCGGCGCGGAGGTGCTCGGCGTCTCGCTGGTCACCAACCTCGCCGCCGGCATGACCGGCGCGCCGCTCAACCACGAGGAAGTCCTCGAAGCCGGCCGCGAGTCGGCGACGCGGATGGGCGCGCTGCTCGGCCAGGTGCTCGACCGCCTCTGAGGTCCCGCGGCCGGCCGCGCGCCGCCGTACACCGGACAGGAGCCGGGAGCCGGCCGCCGGGACGCGAGCCGGACGCCGGGCAGGAGACGGACGCCGGACGCCGGACGGGAACCGGACGCCGGACGCCGGACGGGAACCGGACGCCGGACGCCGGGCGGGAGACGGACAGCGGGCGGACCGGCCGGACACCCCCTACCACCACCGGAGGTTGACCGATGGACGACGAGCTGCTGCGCCGGGTGACCGCCTGGATCGCGGAGGACCCCGACCCGCGGACCCGCGCGGAGCTGGAGGCCCTCGTCGCGGCCGGCGCGGACGCCGAGCTGGCCGAACGCTTCGCCGGCACGCTCCAGTTCGGCACCGCCGGCCTGCGCGGCGCGCTCGGCGGCGGCCCGATGCGGATGAACCGCGCGGTGGTGATCCGCGCCGCGGCCGGCCTGGCCGCGTACCTCGGGTCCCGCGGCGGCGGCCTGGTGGTGATCGGCTACGACGCGCGGCACATGTCGTACGACTTCGCGCGGGACACCGCCGCGGTGGTCACGGGCGCGGGCCTGACGGCGGCGCTGCTGCCGCGTCCGCTGCCGACGCCGGTGCTCGCGTACGCGATCCGGCGCCTGGGGGCCGCGGCCGGTGTGATGGTCACCGCGAGCCACAACCCGCCGCAGGACAACGGCTACAAGGTCTACCTCGGCGACGGCTCGCAGATCGTGCCGCCCGCCGACGCCGAGATCGCCGCGCGGATCGCGGCCGTCGGGCCGCTGGACGAGGTGCCGCGCGCGGCGGACGGCGCCTGGCGGGTGCTCGGCGACGACGTCCTGGAGGCGTACCTCGACCGGGCCGCGGCCGTGGTGCGCCCGGGCGGCCCCCGGGAGCTGTCCGTCGTCTACACGCCGATGCACGGCGTGGGCATGGAGACGCTGGACGCGGCCTTCGCGCGGGCCGGGTTCGCCGCGCCGCTGCGGGTGGAGCGGCAGGCCGCGCCCGACCCGGACTTCCCGACGGTGGCGTTCCCCAACCCCGAGGAGCCCGGCGCGATGGACCTGGCGTTCGCCACCGCGCGGGAGGCGGCGGCCCGCGCGGCCGCGGACGGCTCCCCCGCGCCGGACGTGGTGATCGCCAACGACCCGGACGCCGACCGCTGCGCCGCCGCCGTGCCCGACCCGGCCGCCGAGGCCGGCTGGCGGATGCTGCGCGGCGACGAGCTGGGCGCGCTGCTCGCCGCACACCTGGTGCGCACCGGGGCGGCCGAGCCGGGCCGGGACGTGTTCGCCGCGAGCATCGTGTCGTCCTCGCTGCTCTCGCGCATCGCCGCGGCAGCCGGGCTCCGCCACGAGGACACGCTGACCGGCTTCAAGTGGATCGCCCGGGTGCCGGGCCTGCGCTACGGCTACGAGGAGGCGCTCGGCTACTGCGTGGACCCGGACGGCGTCCGGGACAAGGACGGCGTGACGGCGGCGCTGCTGGTCGCCGAGCTGACCGCGGCGCTGAAGGCGGAGGGCCGCGGGCTCGCCGACCTGCTGGACGACCTGGCGCTCGCCCACGGCCTGCACGCCACCGACCAGCTCTCGGTGCGGGTCGCGGACCTGGAGCTGATCGGCGCGGCGATGGCCCGGCTGCGGGCGCGGCCCCCGGCCCGGCTGGCCGGCCTCGACGTCACCTCCGCGGAGGACCTGCGCGAGGGCGTGGGCGGCCTGCCGCCCACCGACGGCCTGCGCTACCGCCTGGCCGGCCAGGACGTCGAGTCGGCCCGCGTCGTGGTCCGCCCCTCCGGGACCGAGCCCAAGCTCAAGTGCTACCTGGAGGTCGTCGTCTCCCCCGCCGCCGGCCTCCCGGCGGCCCGCGAGACGGCGACCGGCGTCCTGTCCGCCCTGAAGGCCGACCTCGCCGAGGCGGCCGGACTCTGAGCCCCGGGGCGTGCCGCAGCCCGAAGCCGCCGGGCCGCCCGGAGCCGCCGGGCCGCCCCGCTCAGCCGAAGCGGCCGTTGACGTAGTCCGAGGTACGGGGGTCCTGCGGGTGGTCGAACATCGTCGCGGTGGGCCCGTGTTCGACGATCACGCCCGGCGTCCCCTGCTCGGCGAGGAAGAACGCGCACTGGTCGGAGACACGGGCCGCCTGCTGCATGTTGTGGGTGACGATCACGATCGTCACGTCCTGGCTCAGCTCGCCGATCGTCTGCTCGATCCGCCGCGTCGAGGTCGGGTCCAGCGCCGAGCAGGGCTCGTCCATCAGCAGCACCTTCGGCCGCACCGCCAGGGACCGGGCGATGCACAGCCGCTGCTGCTGACCGCCGGAGAGCGCGCCGCCCGGCTGCCGCAGCCGGTCCCGCACCTCCTTCCACAGCCCCGCCTTGGCCAGGCACTCCTCCACCAGGTCGTCGCGCTCCTCCCGGCTCGCCTTGACGCCGTTCATCTTCAGGCCGGCCAGCACGTTGTCGTAGATGGACATCGCGGGGAACGGGTTGGGCTTCTGGAAGACCATGCCGATCTCGCGGCGGGCGTGGGTGATGCGGCGGCCGCGGTCGTAGATGTCCTCGCCGTCCAGCAGCACCTCGCCGGCCAGGGACGCGGAGCCGACCAGCTCGTGCATCCGGTTCAGGATGCGCAGGAAGGTCGACTTGCCGCAGCCCGAGGGGCCGATGAGCGCGGTGACGACCTTCGCCGGCATGGTCAGCGAGACCCGGTCGAGGACCTTGCGGTCGCCGAACCAGGCGGACACCTCGCGGGCGTCCAGGGTGGCGGGGCGTGCCGCCGGTCCCTCCGGTCCCCCGGCGGGCACGGGCGGCAGCTGTACGGTCTCGTCGGTTGCTGACATCGAAAGTCCTTGTCGTCGGGCGGTGAGACGTCGCTCGGTCACCGGGCCGGGCGGCGGCGCCGGGCCCGGTGACGGGGGCGGTCAGAGCAGGTTGGGCAGCAGGCGGGCGGCGGAGCCGGACAGCCCGACGACGACCGCGGTCAGCACCGGCAGGCCGCAGATCCAGGTCTGCCAGCGGCCCCAGCGGCGGAACGACCAGGTGATCACCACCGTGACCAGCAGCAGGCCCTGGAGCCAGAGCATGACCGGCAGCCACGCCGACTCGTCGCCGGCCAGCGGCTGTTCGGCCGGGGTGAGTCCGCCGCCGGCGGGGCGCCGGCTGGGCCGGGCTGACCAGCTGGGCGTCGACCCGCAGCATCGCGCGCGGGGTGTAGAGGCCGCCGGTGGCGGTCATGAGGACGAGCCTGCCCTGCCCGCCGCCGGGCGGCGCGGGCGCCGGGTCGCCGGCCCGGCGGATGCCGGTCACCTGGTACCGCTGCTGTCCCTGGCCGGTGGTGACCGTGATGGGGTCGCCGGCGCGCAGCTCGTCGAGGTGGTTGAAGGGGCTGCCGTAGCCCCACTGGCGGCCCATGATGATGCTGGTGCCGGGCTGGCCGGGCATCGGGGTGTCCCTGCGGTGGCCGGGCCCCGCCATGAGCACCCCGGAGGTGGTGCCCTGGAAGACCACCTCGCGCAGGCCGATCGCCTTGATGTGCAGGACGGCCACCGGGGCGCCGCCGGCCACCTGCCTGCCGTGGTCGTCGTAGCGGCCCACCGGCGCGGTGCCGAGCGCGAGTTCGGCGCGCAGCCGGCCGTAGCCGCTCTGCTGGGCGCGGGCGTGCTCGATGTGGCCGAGCACGGTCAGGTTCACCACGAAGCCGAGCAGCAGCGCGGCCAGCACGGTCAGCGCCGCGCCGGGGACGACGAACCGCAGGTCGGGGCCCGGTCGCGCGGGCGCCGGCGGCTCGGGCCCGCGGGGACTGCGCGGCGGCGGCTCGGCCGTCTCGTGGGTCGGTGACAGGACGGCCACGGGTGCGCTCCTTCGGTGCGGGGTCGGGGCGAGCTCGATGCGGGGTCGATGCGGGCTCGATGCGGCTGGGCGGGGCGGGCTGCCGGGTGCGGCACGCCCCGCCCGCCGCGAGCCGACGGGTGCGCGCGGTCCGTCGCGTGGTCCGTCGCGCGGTCAGTCGCGCGGGGTCGGGCCGAAGCTCAGCAGCTTGCCGTTCCTGCGCACCCGGTGGACGGCGTAGCCGCCGCCGGCCAGCAGGAGGAGGGCGAGGAAGCCGAGCGAGGCGACGCCCCCGGCGCCGGTCGCCGCGAGCGTGCCCGAGCCGCCGCCGCTGGAGCTTCCGCCGGAGGCGCCGCCCGAGGACAGGTCGCCGGTGCCGCCGGAGGCGCCGCCCCCGGTGGACCCGGAGCCGCCGGAGGCGCTCGAACCGTCTCCGGCGCCAGAGCCGGACGCGGCACCGGACGTGGAACCGGCCGTGGCACCGGACGCGGCACCGCCGGTGTCGCCCGCGGTGGAACCCGCGGTGGACCCGGAGCTGTCGCCGGCGGTGGCGCCCGAGCTGTCGCCGGCGGTGGAACCGTCGCCGCCCGAGCCGACGCTGAACGCGAACGTCTGGTCGACGGCGCTGGTGTCGCCGTGCAGCTTCAGCGCGTGGGCGCCGTCGGTCAGCGACGAGGGCACGGTGAACTCGTAGTTGCTCACAGTGCCCTGGGCGTCGGGGGCGCCCTTGGGCAGGCTGCCGGCGGCGCCGTCGAGGGTGACGGTGACCGGTTCGCCCGCGGCGGACGTGGCCGACGGCAGAAAGCCCTCCGCCGTCAGCTCGACCTTCTGCCCGGCGGTGAGCGTCGGGGACTCGTCCAGGGTGTTGCCGGTGTCGTCGAGCGCGGTCAGCTGCGGCTCGTCGAGGATGGCGTAGGTCGTCGTCGACGAGGAGCTGGCGGTGAACGCGGCGGGGTCGTCGGGGGTGAAGACCGCCTTGTAGTTCTGGATCGAGGCGGTGCTGATCCCCGGGACGGTCGTCGTGGCGGAGCCGCCCGTCAACGGCTGGGTGTCGATGGGGGTGTCGCCGTTGCGCAGGAACTGGACGCTGCCCGCCGCGCTGCTCGGCTGCACCGTGGCCGTCAGCGTGAAGCTCTTGCTGACGGTGGTGTGGCCGGCCGGGCAGGCCGCCACGCTGATCGAGGTGTTCGTCGCCGGGGCGGCGTTCTTGACCGCCCAGGCGTCGCCGGTGATCTCGATCAGGGTGCTGAAGGTCGGCGTGTCGGTGTAGGCCGGGTCGGCCGACGCGCACTCCACCTTGATCGCGTAGACGCCGTCGGTCGGGGTCGCGCCGTAGTTGCCGAAGGCGTCCGCGATGGTGTTCACGTACGGCGGGCCGTCCGGACCGGCCGGCGGCACCTGCGCGGTGATCGTCGACCCGTCGAAGGGCGCCCCGTCGGTCAGCCCGAACGCGATGAGGGAGTCCCCGAAGTCCGGGATGGCCACCAGGACGTTCAGCGAGTCCTGGTAGTGCTCGGGGCACGGGGCCGACACCGACACCTGGGACAGGGGCTGGGTGTCGGTGAGCGTGCCGCTGCCGGGCGTCAGCGTCACCGTGCCGGGAAGGTCGGCGCTCGCGGTCCCCGCGGTGGTGAGGATCAGGGCGCCGCTGCCCAGGATCAGTGCCAGCACGCTCAGCAGCGTCGCGTGCGTTCGTCGTGTCATGTCTCCTCGTCCCCTCGGGGATGTGGTCGGTGGTACCGGTGCCGCGGTGTGACGCGTGCGGCCCTGCCACCTGGCGGGTGGCAGGGCGTACGGGCGTCCGTGCCGGTCGGCGCGGGCCGGCGGTGCGGCCGCGCGACCGTCACGGTCACGTGGTGGTGAAGGCGAACGTCAGCTTGACCCCGCTGTCCTGGCCGGTCAGGACGAGCTGGTGGGAGCCGGCGGTGAGGCAGGACGGGAGGGTGACCGAGTAGCCGGTCACCGAGCCGGCCGTGTCCGCGGTGGCCGACGGCAGGCCGGCGGGCAGCGGCCCGTGCGCGCGGGTGATCGCCGCGGTCACCTTCTCGCCGGTGGTGGGCTGGAAGCCGGTCGCGGAGACCGTGATCCGCTGGCCGCCGGTGAGGCGCGGGGCGGCGCCCAGGACCGTGCCGGAGGCGTCGGTGACGGTGATCGTCGGCGCCGCGAGGAAGGCGTAGTCGAACACGCCGTAGGCCTGGGCGTGGGCGAGCTGGTTCGCCGGCACGAAGACCGCGGCGTAACTGCGGACCGTCGGGCGGGTGGTGGTCGGCACGGTCACCGAGGCGACGCCGTTCACGACGGTGACCGGGCCGCCGATCGGGTTCGCGCCGCCGTCCGCGGAGAACTGCACGGTGCCCGGGACGGCCGGGCTGACGGCCGCGCTGAGGGTGAAGGTCTGTCCCACCTGGACGTGCCGGGCCGGGCTCGCGGACAGCGTGATCCTGGTGGCGGTCGGCGCCGGGCGGCTGTCGACCTTCCACGTGTCACCGGTCACGTCGATGAAGCCGGTGAAGGTGGGGCGCTCGGGGAAGTGCGCCGGGTCGGCGCTCCCGCAGACCACGTGGATCGGGTAGGTGCCGTCCACGACGGGCGCGTCGACGTTGGCGAACGCGTCGGCGATCGAGTTGACGTAGGTGGTGTCGGTCGACTCGGCCGGCACGGACGCGGTGATCGGGGCGGACGCGAACGGGCCGCCGTCGGTCAGGTGGAAGGCGATGCCGGACTCGGCGCCGTCGGACGTGACGAGGAAGACGTTCAGGTCGTCCTGGTAGCCGGTCGGGCACGCCTTGTTCACCGACACCTGGGTGAACGGCGAGCCGTCGGTGAGGCCGGCGCTCCTGGCGGTGAGCGTGACGGTGCCGGCCGTGGTGGTGGCCGCGCTCGCGCCGCCGGTGCCGGCGAGCACCGCGCCCGCGCTCATGAGCAGCCCCAGCGAGCCGACGAGCACGCCGTGAAGTCTTCGGTTCATCGTGTCTCTACTCCCTGACAGGTCGAACAGTGGGTGGGACAGCGGGTGGTGCGGCGGCCGGGCGCCCCGCGGGGGGGCGCCCGGCCCGGCGGACGGCGGTCCGCCGTGGTGGGTCAGCGAGAAGGACCGGAACCGGCCGGCCTCTCGCCGGGGCGGGTCAGGAGTTGCCGGTCAGCGTGGTGGTGCCGCAGCTGCCGGCGGGGAGCTGCGCGAAGCCGAACTTGGTGATCGTCGCGCCGTTCTGGCAGATCTTGGAGGTGTTGGGGTCGGTGAGCGGGTTGGCGGCGGTGTTGACGAACGCCAGCTTGATGTCGGCCTCTGTCAGCCGGCTGGTCTTGACGACGTTGTAGACCGGGCGGTTGATCGGGAACGCCGGGTTCAGCGTCGCCGGGGAGCCGGTGGTCGGCGCGGTGCTGTTGACCGACTCCAGCACGGCGCCGTTGATGCGGTTGCGGACGCCGGTGGTGGCGGAGTTGGACTGCGCGATGTACTGCGCGATCGAGAACGGCGTGATGTCCTCGGAGCCGTCCGCGGCGATGGTGCGCTGCAGGCCGCTGCCGTCGTGCTCCTCCACCTGGGTGCCGTCCTTGGCGTGGTCGCTCACGCACGACGGCAGGGTGGTGGCGTCGAAGCCGAGCTTCTGCGCCCAGAACTTGCGGGTGCCGGAGCCGGGCTGCGGGACCAGGGGGTGCACGGTGACGCCGTTGATGGTGGGGAAGACGCCGGCCGCCAGCGGGTTGCCGTTGGTGTCGAGGCAGTTGTAGACCCGGTTCAGGTCGTACAGGCTCTTCTGGGCGTTGGTGGTCGCGGTGGCGGAGTAGGTGAGGTTGGCGGGCAGCGTGCTGCCGGTCTTCACCGCGGCCGTCACCGCGTCCTCGGCGAACGGGATCCAGGTCAGGTTCGAGCCGGCCGTGGTCACACCGCTGGAGGAGCGGGCGAAGTCCAGGTTGCCCGCGTTGGCGGCGATGTCCGCGTTGAGGGCGGCGATGCCCTCGCCGGAACCGTTCGGCCGGGTGATGCAGGTGTGGCCCGAGCGGACGACGATGCACTCGTGCGGGACGCCGGTCGACGGGTTGACCGCGTCGTAGGAGGCGATCAGCAGGTGGTTCGGCGAGCCGTTCGGGTCCACGATCACGTTCCCGAGGCCGTTGAGGACGTCCTGGGTGGTGTCCGAGCCCACGCCGACCAGCTCGCGGAACTGGCCCGACGGCGGGTCGGCCTGGGCGGTTCCGGTGATCAGGACGGTGCCCATGGCCGCGGCGCCGACCGCGATCGAGAGCCGCTTGGCGAATTTCACGTTCACTGTTATTTCCTCCGTGCTCATGCGGATGGAATTTCCAGATGTACCGCGCCGAGGAGCATCAGGGATTTCTCCCCGGAATGACTCGGTCCGTCGACCGGCCGTGAGACATCCTGCCACGCGCACAAGTTGCAGCAACCAAATAGAGCGGCCCGGGAAAGTGAACGATCGGCATTGCGCAATCCCCTCGAATTTCCTTCCAAGGGGCGCGTAGGTCCGCGTCGCGGCGCACGGGGGCGACGGCCGGTCACCGCGGTCTCCGCCGCGTGCGGCGCGACGGCCACGGCGTGCCGCCGCCGGGTCCCGCCGCGCCCGCGCGCATCAGCAGCGGACCCGCGAGGCCGCCGGCGACGCCGGCGACGAGGACGGCCAGGAGCACCCAGCGGACGGCGCCGAGCACGCGGTGGGGTGTGACGCCGCCGGTCGCCGCGACGGTGTGCGCCGGGGGCGAGGCGCCGGGGCCGCCGGTGCGGCCGGCCGCGGTCGCCGCGGTGGCGGAGGTCGACGGCGTCGCGCCGCCCGCCGTACCGCCGGAGCCGCCGCCCGCCGTGCCGCCTGCCGTGCCGCCGGCGCCGCCGCCGGTCGCGCCGCCGAGCGAGCCGGTGCCGCCGGCGCCGCCCGTGGTCAGGGCGCCGCCCGCGCCGTCCGCCCCGCCGTCGGCTCCCGCCGTGGCGGCGCCGGTGGGCGGCGCCCCGGTGACGAGCCGCGCCGCGGCGGCCAGCGCCTGGTCGCGCAGGGTCTTCGGCAGCGGGGCGTACCCCGGCGGCAGCAGGCCGTTGCCGATGCCGGACTGCTGGCCGACGCCGGCCGCGTAGCGGATCATGGTGGCGAAGTCGGTGCGGGTGGTGCTGGGCAGCCCGGTGGAGGCGGCGGCGTAGGTGACCGTGGTGAGCGGGTAGGCGTCCGCGACCTTGCGGCCGGGGTCCTGGTCGAGCACCCCCGGGACCGCCCCGTCCTTCATCGCGCTCACCGCCTTGCTCAGCGACGCGGCGGTCGGCGCGACGTACTGGCCGTCGGCGCCCTGCAGCTCGGCGGTGCCGAGCCGGTAGCGGGCCGCGGTGGCCGCGTCGGTCAGTCCGAAGGTGAAGTACTGGCCGGGCAGTTGCGGGCTCTGGGCGAGCTTGGGCGGCAGCACGTTGGTGTCCACCGTGGTGGCACCGGTGTTGTTCGCCTTGCGGACCCGGGTCGCGTCGTCGTGCAGGTCCTGGCCGTAGGGATTGATCGTGACCGGGGTGATCTTGAGGTCCTGGGCCTGCTCGGCCGGGGTCCACGACGTGGGGTCGGGCTTGGGGAATTCATTGAGGGCGTCGGTGCCGGGATGCAGCGCGAGGAAATTGGGGTTGATCGTCATTCCCCATTCGTCGGGCTTGCCCTCAAGAAATGCCTTGGCCTTCGGGTCGGAACGCAGCCACCGCCACAGTTGCGCGGCGTAGTCGGACTGCCCCTGCGGGACCTGCAGATCGTAGCGGCAGGTGTTGTTCTCGAAATAGCCGAGATTCGGGTTCAGCTTGATGAATTCGGGGTCGCGCGGGACGTCCTGGGCGTTCTCCTTCGGCAGCCGGCCGCGGACGACCTGGGTGTTCGGGCCGGGCAGGTCGCACTGGTAGGACTCGGTGAGCATCTTCGCCACCAGCCTGGCGTCGAGCCGCACCCGCGGCACCTGCCGCGAGGACCCCGCCTGCTGGATGTTGAAGCCGATCACCAGCCCCGACACCGCCACCGGCGCGTGGATCACCGGCGGGCTGCCGTCCGGCGGCACGATCGGGTCCTCGACGAAGGCCAGCGGGGAGTTCTGCCCGCCGGTGAGGACCTGGTTGCGCGCGTAGTCCTCGTTCTGCAGGACGTACCCGAAGGTGATCTTGTCCTCGGTGCACAGCGTCGGCTGCCAGGAGCTGATCGCCTCGTTGGCCATCTCGGAGCCGATGGTCGCCTGCTCCTTCTGGCCGATCGGGCAGTAGACCCCGATAGGCTCGAAGGCCAGCCGGAAGACGATCCGCTGGGCCCAGTTGCTCGCCGACAGCGGCGAGGTGCGCAGCCCGCCGTCCGGCGCGGAGCCGTTGGGCTCGTGCTCGCCGCGCGGGACGACGACCAGCCAGCACGGCTCGGGCGTCCCGCCGGCCCGCGCGACGTCGCCGCAGCCCATGAAGTCGGCCTCGACCGCGGACTCCAACTGGAAGACGGTCTCGCCGGTGCCGTCGGCGCCGGTGGCGGTGACCGGCTGCTCGTTGCTGGTGAGCGGGGTGAAATAGGTCTGCACGTCGGTCGTGCTCTCGCCGGTCACCGGGCGGAAGGGCAGCACCTGGCCGTTCGGGGAGGCGGGCAGCGTCTCGCGCGGGTCCTCCAGGCCGCTGCCGTCGGCGTAGGCGACCGACCGCCGGACCGCCTCGGAGCCGATGGACGCCGGCGGCTCGCCGAAGACGCACTGGTCCCGGTCCGGGCCGTCCGGCGAGTTCCCCCAGCACTGCATGATCTGCAGGAAGTCCGAGCCGTAGACGCCGGCCTCGCCCGGCCGGGTCGGCGTCCCGCCGGACCAGGACACCTTGACGCCCTGCCCGCGCAGGTTCTTGGTCTGCTCGACGGTCACCTTCAGCTGGGAGAAGTCGTCGTACGCGCCCTTGGTGCCGGACTTGGTCACCGAGGAGTCCGAGGAGCCGGCGTCCGCCCGCGCCTGGCCGCCGGCCGGGACCGGCAGCACGACCAGGCCGACGGCGGCGAGCACGGCGGCCAGCAGACCGCCGACGCGCAGCAGCCGGGCCCGGTCGCGCCCAGTGGTCTCACGCACGCTCATCACGCCCCCCGGTCCTGGCGAAGCGACGGGCCAGGGTGGGCGGGGCGACGACGACGGCCAGCAACAGCAGGCCCGACAGCCCCATCAGCCAGGTCCGCATGCCCCAGAAGGAGTCGTTGCCGACCGCGACGCTGGAGGCGACGACGTCCTGGTCGCCGGTCGCCCCTCCCGCGTCGCCGGCCGGCAGTCCGGTGTCGGGGTCGACCGTGCCGCCGCTGGTCCCCGCGGTCCCGGTGGAGCCGGCGGCCGAGGCGCCGCCCGGGGTGCCGCCGCCGGTGGCGGACGCGGCGCCCGACGTCCCGCCGCCGGACCCGGCGCCGCCGGACGCCCCGCCGGCGGCCGTGCCGCCGCCCGAGCCGCCCGAGCCGCCGGAGCCGTTCGCGCCGCCGCCCGGGCCGCTCGCGCCGCGTGTGCCGGAGGACCCGGCGGTGCCGGACGCGGCGGGCTTGACGGGAGTGGGGTCGTTCTTGGCGCCCGCGGTGCCGGTGGTGCACTGCGTGGGCCCCTGCTTGTCGCAGGCCGGCGGGAAGGGCGCGTTCTTCACCAGGGTGTTGGCGCCGTCGGTGGAGAACGTCGGGTTGTGGCAGCCCCGGATGTTGATGTTCTGGGTCTGCACCCCCGGGATCCGCCGGATCTGCTCGAAGCCGGCCTGCACCAGGTTGATCGGCAGCGGCGAGAAGCCCAGCGGCTGGGCCTGGGCCTGTCCCTCGCACAGGAAGTAGTAGCCGAAGGCGCCGAGCGTCCTGCCCTTGCTCGCGGTGAGCGGCGACTCCAGCTTCGTCGGGATGATCATGTAGCTGTAGCTGGACAGCGGGTAGGTGCGGCTGTCGGGGTTGGTGTAGACCCCGTCGAGGATCTGCGTCAGGTACTGCGAGGAGCTCTTGTTCTGGTTGATCTGCGCCTTGAGGAGGCCGACCGCGACGCTGGAGGCGGTGGGCTCGGTGTAGTAGCCGGCGGAGTTGAGCACCTTGGCGACCGGGAAGCCGGTGGTGACCGCGTAGGAGTACTCGACGTAGGTGATGGCGCCCTCGGCGTAGTCCTGCCGGGTGTAGCCGGACACGCCGAGCGACCCGGACTGCGCGATGAAGCCGGAGCCGGGGATCACCGGGTAGTACGACGTCAGGCCGCACGGGGTGGGCTTGCCCGCCCGGCGGCAGTAGTCGTTCCACAGCGACCCCTGCTGCTTGGACATCCACAGGGTGAACTGCGCGGTGGTGCCGGAGCCGTCGGAGCGCACCACCGGGATGATCTTGCGGCTGGGCAGCGCGAGACCGGGGTTGTCGCCGGCGATCTGCGGGTCGTTCCAGCGGGTGATCTTCCCGGTGAAGATCTTGGCCAGGCTGCTGCCGCTCAGCCGCAGGTTGGTCACCCGCCGGCTGCCGATCTTCAGGTTGTACATGAACGAGGTACCGCCGGCCACGATCGGCATGTAGGCGTAGCCGCGCTTCGGCGGGGGTTCGCGCACCCCGAACTCGGTCATTCCGTAGGGGATCTCGGACACGCCGAAGTCCACCGTGCCGTCGGCGAACTGCTGGCGGCCGTCGGAGGAGCCGGTGCCGGCGTAGTCGACGGTCATCCCGTACTGGGTGACGTTGCGGCGCCACTGGTCGATGGCGTTCTGGCTCCACGTCGAGCCGGCGCCGCTGATCCTGGTGTACGAGTCGGCCTGCGCGGGCCCCGGGACGAGCACCGCCAGGGACCCCATCAGCACGGCGACGGCAGCCACCAGCGCCCGTATCCTTCTCACGATCCGTCAACTCCCTGCGCGGGTTGGTCTTGTGGCGTACGAGGTGCGGAAGCGGCCGGGCTCGGGCCGCCGAGCGGGCCGCCGCGGACGGCCGCGCGCTCGGCGAACCTGCGCTGGTCGCGGCGGGAGGCGAGCACCCGGCGGTGGGTGCCGCGCCGGGACAGCTCACCGGCGCCGCGACCGCCGATCACGCGGGCGATCAGGAACAGCACGAGCACCAGGAGCAGCAGCACCGCCGCCGCCCCGAAGCCGCGGGAGATCATGGCCGGCTGCGGCGACTTCACGAACTCGAACGTGGCCAGCGGCAGCGACACCATCGGGTCGTGCGTCGGGCTGTAGTTGGTGCCCGCGCCGTAGCCCGCGGTCAGCAGCACCGGGGAGGTCTCGCCGACGCCGCGGGCGGTGCCGAGGATCACCGCGGTGGTCAGCCCGGAGCGAGCGGTGGGCAGCACCACGTGCCACACGGTCCGCCAGCGCGGCGACCCGAGCGCGTACGACGCCTCGCGCAGGGTGCCGGGCACCAGGCGGATGACGACGTCCGAGGCGCGGATGATGATCGGCAGCATCATCACCGAGATGGCCAGCCCGGCGGCGAAGCCGGACTTCTGCACGCCGAGCGCCAGGATGGCCGTGGCGTAGACGAACAGGCCGGCCACGATGGACGGCAGCGCGGTCATCGCCTCGACGACCGTGCGCACGAAACGCGCGTAGCGTCCGGGCACTTCGTTGAGGAACACCGCGCAGAGCAGCCCGGCCGGGACGGTCAGCACCAGGGCGATGGCGATCTCGATCAGCGTGCCGATCACCGCGTGCCGGATGCCGCCGACGGACAGCGGGTCCAGCGGGCCGGCGTGCCGCATGTCCTGGGTGAAGAAGTTGCCGTGCGGCAGCGCCTTGCGGCCCGACCACAGGGTGTACACCACGACGAACCCCAGGGCGGTGATCAGCACCGCCGCCAGCGAGTGCACCACCACCGAGGCGATCCGGTCGCGCACCGCGGGGCCGTCCTCGTCGTACGAGACGAGCAGCGCGTAGAGCCCGGTGAACAGCGCGTACGCGCAGACCGCGAAGCCCAGCAGGCCGCTGAACGGCGCCAGGCGGGCGAAGAACAGCCAGGTCAGGCAGAGCGAGGCGGCAGCGGCGCCGAACACCGCGTAGACGTCGGTGCGCCGCCGGGCGCCGGTGCTCCTGCGCCGCTCCGGCTCCTGCGCGGCGGGCGCGCGGGCGGGCAGCACGGTGGGCCCGGCGTTCGTGTCGGTGGTCATGCTGACGTGGTCTCCTTCGTGCCCCACCAAGATTGGGACTCGGTCACTCGGCGGTGGCGCCGGAACGGCTGCGGGCGACGATCGACGAGGCGGCGAAGTTGACCACCAGCGTCATCAAGAACAGCGCCAGGCCCGCGGCCATCAGCGCGGACATGCCGATCTTGCTGGCCTCGCCGTAGCGCAGCGCGATCAGCGAGGAGACCGAACTGGTGCCGCTCTGGAAGATGTGCGGCTGCACCACGAAGATCGGCGAGATGACCATGTACACGCCGATGGTCTCGCCCAGCGCCCGGCCCAGGCCCAGCATCGTGCCGCCGATCACGCCGCCCTTGCCGAACGGCAGCACGACCGAGCGGACCACCCCCCAGCGGGTGGCGCCGAGCGCGTACGCCCCCTCCTTCTCGCCGACCGGGGCCTGCGAGAAGACCTCCCGGATCACCGAGCAGATGATCGGGGTGACCATCATCGCCACCACCAGTCCGGCCACGAAGGTGGACGCGGTGTACACGGTGGCCGTGGCCAGCGGATCGTGCGGGTCGGCCCCGTCCACGCTGAACAGCGGGATCCAGCCGACGTACGTCGACATCCAGCGGGCCAGACCGATGACATTGCCCTGCAGGAAGAACAGCCCCCACAGGCCGTACACCACCGAAGGAACCGCGGCCATCAGGTCCACCGTGCTGATGAGCGTGCGGCGCAGCCGGGGCGGCGCGTACTCGGAGATGTACAGCGCCGTGCCGACGGCCAGCGGCACCGCCACGACCACCGCGACCGCGGCGATCAGGCAGGTGCCGGTGAGCACGGCCGCGATGCCGAAGTGGCCGGCGTCCGGCTCCCATGCCGACGTGGTCAGGAACGACCATCCGGCGCGGCGCAGCGCCTGCCATGCCCGGTACAGCAGGAAGCCGCCGACCAGCAGCATCACCAGCAGCACCAGTCCGCCGCCGCCGCGGGCGACCGACCGGAACACCCGGTCCGGCGTCCCCGAGTCGGCGTGCAGCCGGCGCGGCCGGTCCGCGGTGGCGGCCTCGCCGGGCCCGGCGCCGTCGCCCGCCGTTCGCGTCCGTGTTCGCATCGTCACGCGAGGAACGGTCACGGCGGGCCATGGCCGGGTCGGCACGCGTATCTGAACGAGGGCACCCGTAGGGGCAACTTCCGTTCACCTGACGGCTGTCCGCGGTACCTGCGGGACACGTGTGACGCGAGCGCGGCGCCGGGCCAGGCGCGCCCGGCCGCGGGCTACCCGCGGCCCACGGCGCGCCGCACGCGGTTCACGGTGACATCGGCGCCCGGCCGAGCGCGGGCAGCAGCACCCGGAACCGCTCGTACGCCGCCTGGCAGGTCGAGTGCCGTTCGTAGGACCGTGCGGAGACGGCCCGCACGGCGCCGGCGGCGTCACGCAGCCGCCACACCCACCCGTTGGCCTCGGCCGCGTGCTGGACGCCGCCGGTCAGGTCGCCCGGTCTCGCGCACAGCTCCTCGAACGCCTCCCGGCAGGTCGCCTCGTCGAGGTAAGCGTTCGCACCGAGCGCGATCACGCGTCCGTTGCTGGCGATCAGCCGCCAGGAGAACCGGCCGCCCTCCCCCATGTCGACCTGGCACCGCGTACCGCCCGCAGCGCCCCCCGCCGTCTCCCCGGCCATGCCGCATCCCCACCCTGTCCGCCCCTGAATTCGCGCGTGCTCCGCCCCTGAGGAGTGCCCGGTCGCGACCGGGCACCCGGCACCGGCAATGTAGGCGGGCGGCAGTTACCAGAGGGTTCCCTCACAGGTTGCCCGCGGCATCCTTCACTCCGAAGTTGCCCCTCGTTCACGCGGGCGCGCTACGCGTCACGCGGGCGGTCCCGCTTCGCCACGCGTTGGCCAGCTTTTGGGAGCAGCTTTGCCCACCGCGCGTGCCGCCGATCGCACGACGCCGGGCGCATGACGCCGGGCGCCGCGCCGATCGCATGACGCCGGGCGCCGCGCCGAAGCCGAAAGCGCGTCAGCGCGACCGGGCGGGACCACGGGCTGACGCCCGGCGGCGGGCGTCAGCGTTCAGGGGAGCGGTCTTCGCGCCCCTGACGGCCCGGCGCCCAGCGTTCTCAGATCGCCAGCAGCACCGCGAGGACGACCGCACCGGCGATCGCGGGCGCGATGACCTCGTAGCACCAGCGCACGCTGATCTCCGGGCGGGGCTCGCCCTCGGCGAGGGTGTGCTGCTCGGACAGCTCGCGCAGCTGGTCCAGCGCCTGGTCCGCCCAGGACCGTACGGGATCGTCCGCCGAGACCTCCGCGCGCTGCCCCGGCCGGGCGCCCGGCCGGAACCGCACGCCGGGCGTGAGGAACGGGTCGCGCCCCCGCTGGCCCTGCGCGCGCGCCGTCTGCCGGGCCGCGCGCTTGCGCGCCCGCAGCGACACCGGGATCGCCCACACCTGGAACGTGCGGTCGCCCGCGAACAGCTCCGTGGAGTACGAGGCCCGCAACCGGTCGACCGCCGCCCACGGCATCGCGACCGTGCGGAACGGGTTGCGGATGCGGATGCGCTCACTGCCGGCGAAGACCGCCGGGCGGATGGTGAACGCGACCACCAGCGGCACCGCCAGCAGCAGCGCGGCCAGCGACAGCCAGGGCGTGCGGCCGTCGCCCCGCGCGATCGCGTCCCCGCCGAGCCAGCCCGCGAGGATCAGCAGCAGCACGCCGCCGGCGATGCCGGCCGAGGAGCGGTAGACACGGTCGGCGTACTGCGGCGGCCGCCGGTCGCCGGCGGTGGCCGGTCCGTTCGGTCGGTCCTGGTGGGGGCTCGTCATACCTCCCGATTCTGCACGACGCGCGGCGCGCACCCGGCCACGCCCTCATACCATTCTGGTTGCGTCCGCGCCCTCCGGTTCCGCCCGGTCCCGGTTCCCGCGTCCGACCGATCCGGTCCGCGCCCGAGGCCCTCCGCCGCCGCCCGCCGCCCGCCCGGCGCAGCCGCGCTCTCCGTCTGGACGGATCGCTACGCGCGTAGATATGGTGATGTGGTGACCATGTCCTCCGTTGTTCCCGCCCACGCCCCCGACGCCGCGGCCCGCCTCGCGTCGCTCGCGGACGTCACCGCGAGCGACAGCGCGCTGCGCCGCTTCCTGCACGGGCTGCCCGGCGTCGACGCCGTGGGCCTCGAAGCCCGCGCCGCCGCGCTCGGCACCCGCTCGATCAAGACGACCGCCAAGGCGTACGCGATCGACCTCGCGATCTCGATGATCGACCTGACGACGCTGGAAGGCGCCGACACCCCCGGCAAGGTGCGCGCGCTGTGCGCCAAGGGGCTGCGGCCCGATCCCACCGACCGCGGCACCCCGCAGGTCGCGGCGATCTGCGTCTACCCGGACATGGCCGCGGTGGCCAAGGAGGCGCTGGCCGGCTCGGCGATCCGCGTCGCGTCGGTCGCCACCGCCTTCCCCTCCGGCCGCGCCGCGCTGAGCGTGAAGCTCGCGGACACCGCCGCGGCGGTCGCGGCCGGCGCCGACGAGATCGACATGGTCATCGACCGCGGCGCGTTCCTGTCCGGCCGCTACATGGAGGTCTTCGAGGAGATCCGCGCGGTCAAGGCCGCGTGCGCCCGGCCCGCGCAGGCCGGTTCAGGGGACGGCCCGGTCGAGGGCGCCGGCTCCGCCCACCTGAAGGTGATCTTCGAGAACGGCGAGCTGTCCACGTACGACAACATCCGCCGCTGCTCGTGGCTGGCGATGCTGGCCGGCGCGGACTTCATCAAGACCTCCACCGGCAAGGTCGCGGTCAACGCGACCCCGGCGAACACCCTGCTGATGCTGGAGGCCGTACGGGACTTCCGGGAGGCGGTCGGCGTGCAGGTCGGCGTCAAGCCGGCGGCGGCATCCGCACCGCCAAGGACGCGGTGAAGTACCTGGTGCTGGTCAACGAGACGGTCGGCGCGGACTGGCTGTCCCCCGAGTGGTTCCGCTTCGGCGCCTCCAGCCTCCTCAACGACCTGCTGATGCAGCGTCAGAAGCTCAGCACCGGACGGTACTCCGGTCCCGACTACGTGACGGTGGACTGAACCCATGGCCTCCCCGAAGACCCCCCACGAGATGTTCGCGTACGCGCCCGCGCCCGAGTCCCGCGCGATCGTCGACCTCAAGCCGTCCTACGGGCTGTTCGTCGACGGCGAGTTCACCGAGGCCGCGGACGGCCGGGTGTTCAAGACGGTGTCGCCGTCCAGCGAGGAGGTGCTCGCCGAGGTCGCGCGGGCCGGCGAGCAGGACGTGGACCGCGCGGTCGGCGCGGCCCGCAGGGCGTTCGGCCCCTGGTCGGCGCTGCCCGGCGCGGAGCGCGGCAAGTACCTGTTCCGCATCGCGCGCATCCTCCAGGAGCGCTCACGCGAGTTCGCGGTGCTGGAGTCGCTGGACAACGGCAAGCCGATCCGCGAGACCCGCGACGTCGATCTGCCGCTGGTGGCCGCGCACTTCTTCTACTACGCCGGCTGGGCGGACAAGCTCGCGTACGCGGTCCCCGGGCGGAGCCCGGAACCAGGCACGAGCGGTCCCGACCCCAAGCCGCTGGGCGTGGCCGGGCAGGTCATCCCGTGGAACTTCCCGCTGCTGATGCTCGCGTGGAAGGTCGCGCCGGCGCTCGCCGCGGGCAACACGGTGGTGCTCAAGCCCGCCGAGACCACCCCGCTGTCCGCGCTGTTCTTCGCCGACGTGTGCCGCCAGGCCGGACTGCCGCGCGGCGTGGTCAACATCCTGCCCGGCTACGGCGACGCGGGCGCGGCGCTGGTGGCCCACGAGGGCGTGGACAAGGTCGCGTTCACCGGCAGCACCGAGGTCGGCAAGGCGATCGCCCGCACCGTCGCCGGCACCCGTAAGAAGGTCACGCTCGAACTGGGCGGCAAGGCCGCGAACATCGTCTTCGACGACGCGCCGATCGACCAGGCCGTCGAGGGCATCGTCAACGGCATCTTCTTCAACCAGGGCCATGTGTGCTGTGCGGGCTCGCGGTTGCTGGTGCAGGAGTCGGTGCAGGACGAGGTGCTGGACGCGCTGAAGCGGCGGATGGCCACGCTGCGGGTCGGCGACCCGCTGGACAAGAACACCGACATCGGCGCGGTCAACTCCGCCGAACAGCTGGCGCGTATCACCGAGTTGGCGGCGGCCGGCGAGGCGGAGGGGGCGGAGCGCTGGTCGCCGGCGTGCGAACTGCCCGAATCCGGCTACTGGTTCGCGCCGACGCTGTTCACCGGCGTCACGCAGGCGCACCGCATCGCGCGCGAGGAGATCTTCGGCCCGGTGCTGTCGGTGCTGACCTTCCGCACCCCCGCGGAGGCGGTGGAGAAGGCCAACAACACCCCGTACGGGCTGTCCGCGGGCATCTGGACCGAGAAGGGCTCGCGCATCCTGGCGGTGGCGAGCAAGCTGCGGGCCGGCGTGGTGTGGGCCAACACGTTCAACAAGTTCGACCCGACGTCGCCGTTCGGCGGTTACAAGGAGTCCGGCCACGGCCGGGAGGGCGGCCGGCACGGCCTGGAGGCGTACCTCGATGTCTGACGTTCGCGACGCTCGGCTGAGCGTGTTCAAGACCTACAAGCTGTACGTCGGGGGGACGTTCCCCCGCTCCGAGAGCGGCCGGGTGTATGAGGTGACGGACTCCAAGCACGGCGCGTGGCTGGCCAACGCCCCGCTGGCCTCCCGCAAGGACGCGCGGGACGCGGTGGTCGCCGCGCGCAAGGCGGTGCCCCGCTGGTCCGGCGCGACCGCGTACAACCGCGGGCAGGTGCTGTACCGCGTCGCGGAGATGCTGGAGGGGCGGCGCGAGCAGTTCGTCCGCGAGGTCGTCGAGACGGAGGGCCTGTCGAAGTCCCGCGCGGGGGCCGCGGTGGACGCGGCGGTGGACCGCTGGGTCTGGTACGCGGGCTGGACCGACAAGATCGCGCAGGTGGTGGGGGGCGCGAATCCGGTCGCCGGGCCCTACTTCAACCTGTCCACGCCCGAGCCGACGGGGGTCGTCGCGGTGCTCGCGCCGCAGGACTCGTCGTTCCTCGGACTGGTCTCGGTGCTGGCGCCGGTGATCGCGACGGGGAACGCGGCGGTGGTGGTCGCCTCGGAGCGGGCGCCGCTGCCCGCGCTGTCCCTCGGCGAGGTGCTGGCCACGTCCGACGTGCCCGGCGGCGTGGTCAACGTGCTGTCCGGGCGGACGGCCGAGATCGCGGCGCCGCTGGCCGCGCACCAGGACGTCAACGGGATCGACCTCACCGGCGCGGACCCGGCTCTCGCCGCGGAGCTGGAGGTCGAGGCGGCCTCGAACCTCAAGCGGGTGCTGCGGCCCCCGGCGTCCCCGGTGGACTGGACCGCCGATCCGGGGACGTCGCGCCTGACGGCGTGGCTGGAGACGAAGACGGTCTGGCACCCCCTGGGCGTCTGACGTCACCCCGGCGCGCCGGGCGCCGAGCCGTGGAGGGGCGGAGAACCGCTCCCCTGACGGCCGGCGCCCGGCGCGGGCGGGACGCGGGGCCCCGGGTCAGCCCGGGAGGAGGGCGGTGACGGTGCTGATGACGGGGAGGGTGGCGAGGGAGCCGCCGTGGGTGATCGGGTCCGTGACCAGGCCGGTCGAGACCGGCTTGAAGTCGGCGATCTGGGAGCCCACCCCGTTGTCCAGCGGATCGACCCCGGTGTTGGAGAGGGGGTCGAGCGTGAGGTGCTTCACCGGGCCGATCCCGTCGGCGAGCGCACCGGTCACGGACTGCGTCGGCACCGCGTCGAGCGGCACCGCGTCGAGGGGGAGCGCGTCGCCCACCGCCGTGCCGGGCAGCGGTCCCGCGTCGGCGGGCGCGGAAGCCGCGGACGCGGAGGCCGCGGGCACGATCACCGCCGCGGCGGCGGTCAGGGTCAGGGCGAACGCGGTACGCAAAGAGGCCATACCCCCTCAACGCCGCCGCCCGCGTCCTGGTCACGCCCGCCGCCGCCCGCACATCCGGCCGGCCGCCGGGAACGACGTGGCGAACGGAACGTGTCGCCCCAGGTGAACGCATGGGAGAATAGACCCCCGTGAGTGGACAGTCGGCACGGGTGATCCTGGTGACGGGCCCTTCGGGCTCCGGAAAATCGTCGTTGGCCGCGCGCAGCGGCCTGCCGGTCCTCGCGCTGGACGACTTCTACAAGGACGGCGACGACCCGACGCTGCCCGAGCTGCCCGGCGGCGCGGGCACCGACTGGGACGTCCCCGCCTCCTGGAACGCCGACGCCGCGGTCGCCGCCATCGTCGCCCTGTGCGCGGACGGCCGCGCGCAGGTTCCGGTCTACGACATCGCCGCGAGCGCCGCGACCGGCCGGACCGTGCTGGACCTGGGCGGCGCGCCGCTGTTCGTCGCCGAGGGGATCTTCGCCGCGGAGGTCGCCCGGCGGGTCCGCGACCTGGGTCTGCTCGCCGACGCGCTCTGCCTGCGCGGGCGCCCCTCGACCACCGCGCGCCGCCGCTTCGTGCGCGACCTGCACGAGGGCAGGAAGTCCGTGCCGTTCCTGATCCGCCGCGGCTGGCACCTGATGCGCGCCGAGCGCGGCATCGTCGCCCGCCACGTGGCGCTGGGCTGCCACCCCTGCGGCCGTACGGAGGCCGAGGCCCGCATCGCCGCGGCGGCCGGCGCGACGCCCGCCGCGGCCGCGCTCGCCGACACCGCCGCCCCCGAGCCCGTACAGGCCTGACCGCGCGCGTACAGGCCCGACCGTGCCCGTAGGCCGGTCGGCGCGGTCACCGCGAGGTCTCCCGCGCAGCAGAGCTGAAGAGCCGCTCGGCGTTGCGGGTGGTCAGGGCACGCCAGTGCCGGTCGACGGCCGGCATGGTCGCGTCCAGGTCGGCCAGCAGTTTCACGGCGAGCCCGCGGCGGGTCCAGGCGTAGTCGCTGCCGTAGAGGAGCCGCTCCGGGCGGGCGACGGCGGCGAGCGCGGCGATCTGCTGCTCGGACGGCATGCCCGCGAGGTCGTAGTGGAACCGGCCGAGGGCCCGGCCGACCGCCGCCTCGTCACCCGGGCCGTCGCCCGGACCGTCGCCGAGGGTGAGGAACGCCTGCACGCGCTCGGCCACCAGCGGCAGCACGCCGCCCAGGTGGGGCACGATCAGGCGGATGCCGGGAAACCTGTCCGCCGCGCCGCTGAGGATGTAGTCGACCACCGTGCGGGCGGTCTCGAACAGGAACTCCAGCATGGGCTGGGGCCGTCCCGACGACAGCTCCTCGTGGCCGGGGCAGGTGGTCGGGTGCAGCAGGACGACCGCCGCCCGGCGGTCCAGTTCCTCCAGCACCGGGGCCAGGCGCCGGTCGGCGAGCCGGAGGCCCTGGTGGTTGGAGAACATCATGACGCCGTCGACGCCCAGTTCGTCGAAGCAGTAGGCGATCTCCGCCAGCGCGCCCTCCGCGTCGGGCAGCGGGAGCGCGGCGAACTGCCCGAACCTGCCGGGGTGGTCGCGCACCGCCCGGGCGCCGAAGTCGTTGACCTCGCGGGCCAGCGAACGGGCGGCACGGTCGTCGCCGAAGTGGACGCCCGGTGAGGACAGCGACAGGACCGCCTTGGCGATGCCGGCGTCGTCCATGAACGCGAGGTGCTCCTCGGCGGTCCAGCGCGGCCAGTAGTCCTCGGGCATGCCGTCGGCCCGCACATGGCCGGCGGCCTTGGCGGCCTCGATGTAGTGCGGGGTGGTGAAGTGGGCGTGGACGTCCACCAGCGCGTCGGTGCTCATCACGTCGTTCCCTTCGGGGAGGGTGCCGAGCGCCCGGGTCGACGGGATGACCGGGGCCCGGGGCGCAGCCCGCGTCCGCGAGCAGGCCCGTTTACGCTAGGTTTCTCGGCCGCTGGACGGCACGCCCGATGCCACTGAGTGGAACGGAGACCAGGTGCCGGCATCCGATCCGCCCCGCGCGGGCTCCCCGAGAAGAACGCGCACACCCGCCTCGGGGGCGGGCGAGGCGGTGGTCGATCGCGCCTTCGCGCTGCTGGCCGCCTTCGACGCCGACCACCGCGTCCTGCCGCTGGCGGATCTGTCCCGCCGGACCGGGCTGCCCCGCAGTACGGCCCTGCGCCTGGCGAGGAAGCTGACCGAGGCGGGGGCGCTGGAGCGCCTGGACGACGGCCGCTACGTGATCGGCCTGCGACTGCTGGAGATCGCCTCGCTCGCTCCGCGCGGACACGGGCTGCGGGCGGTGGCGATGCCGTACTTGGAGGACCTGTTCCACGTGACCGGTCAGCATGTGCTGCTGGCGGTGCGGGACGGCGACGAGGCCCTGCTGGTCGAGCGGCTGTCCGCGCACGACGCGGGTCCGGCGGCCTTTCGCGTCGGCGGCCGCATGCCCCTGGCGCAGACCGGTGTCGGCCTGGTCCTGCTGGCCCACGCGCCGTCCGAGGTGCGCGAGCGCGTCGCCGGGCGCTTCGGGCCGGGAGGCGGCGGCGACGTGGTGCGTACGGCCGAGGAGCTGCGCCGCGTGCTGGCCGAGGTCCGCAGGGGCGGTTACGCGACGGGCCGGCAGCTGTCACCGCCGTGGGCCACCGTGGCGGCGCCGGTCCGCGACGCGGACGGGGTCGTCGCCGCCGTCTCCGTGGTGGTGCCCAGCAGCGGCTTCGCGGCCACGCCCTACGTGGCGGTCGTCCGCGCCGCCGCGCGGGCCGTCTCACGGGAGCTGAGCGATGCCCGCGGGCTCGGCGGGCCCCCGGGCGAGCACCGCGGGGAGGAACGGCGCCCCCGGCCGTAGCGGCGCCGGCCCGGCGGTCCGCCGCCCAGCAGGCCGCAGCCCAGCAATCCGCCGCCCAGCAGGCTCAGGCACCCAGCAGGCTCAGGCGACCAGCTCGCCGAACGCGTCCTCCTCGTCGCGTCCGAAGCTCAGCGCCTCGTCCTCGCGCATCCGGCGCAGCGAGCGCCAGATGCTGCTCTTCACCGTGCCGACGCTGATGTTCAGGATCTCCGCGATCTCCGGGTCGGTGCGGCCCTCGTAGTAGCGGAGCACCAGCATCGTGCGCTGCTGCTCGGGCAGCCGGGCGAGCGCCTGCCACAGCACGGCGCGCAGCTCGGTGCCGCCCATCTCGTCGGTGTCGCCGACCGTCTCCGGCAGCTCCTCGGTCGGGTACTCGTTGAGCTTGCGCCGCCGCCAGGCGCTGATGTGCAGGTTGGTCATGGTGCGCCGCAGGTAGCCGCCGACCGCGGCCTTGTCGCTGATCCGGTCCCAGGCGCGGTAGGTGGAGAACAGCGCGCTCTGCAGCAGGTCCTCCGCGGCGAACCGGTCGCCGGTGAGGTGGTACGCGGTGGCGTAGAGCGAGGCCCGGCGCTCCCGCACGTACGCGGTGAACGCGGCCTCGGCCTCCGCGCGCTGCGCCGCGGTGCGCTCCTGCCGCGGCTCGGCACCGGCCGGCGGGACCTGCGCGGGCACCCGGGCCGCGGCGCCGTCCTCGACCGGGGTGATCCAGGCCGGCGGCGCTCGGCGCCGCCCTGGTGGGCGGCGGTGCGCCCGGTGCCGCGAGCGTACCCCCGTGCGCCCGCGGCACCGGACTTCTCCGCGGCCTTGGCCGCCGCCGCGCCGCTCGCGGCGGCGCCGGCGCCGGGCTTGGCCAGGGCGGTCACGGGGCGGCCGTGCGCGGACCGGACTGCGGCGGTCGTGGTGCTGTGCAGTGCGTTCATGTCGCGCCCCCGTCGATGGAACCGTCAGCGTGGTCTGCGGCGTCGCACTCCTTGCGGGTGCGCTCATCCGATGGGCATAAGACTGCCGGGCCAGTTTCATCGCGCTGTCCGCCGAGTGTCACAGCCCCGTCACAGAGGTTCCCGGGCCTTGAATCCCGCTGCACGCACGGTAGTTGACCGCGTCGCGGGCGTACGGATCGGGCGTTCCGCGGGGCCTGTGCGCTCCCCGCGCTTCAACCGGCGACCGGGCGTAGGACACAATGTCCGGCGTGCCTTTCCTGTTGCTGATCGAGGACGACGACGCCATCCGTACGGGTCTGGAGCTCGGCCTGTCCCGCCAGGGCCACCGCGTGGTGGCCGCGGCGACCGGCGAGGACGGGCTGCGGCTGCTCAAGGAGCAGCGCCCGGACCTCATCGTGCTGGACGTGATGCTGCCCGGGATCGACGGCTTCGAGGTGTGCCGCCGCATCCGGCGCACCGACCAGCTGCCGATCATCCTGCTCACCGCCCGCAGCGACGACATCGACGTCGTGGTGGGTCTGGAGTCCGGTGCGGACGACTACGTGATCAAGCCGGTGCAGCCGCGGGTGCTGGACGCCCGCATCCGCGCGGTGCTGCGCCGCGGCGAGCGGGACAGCACCGACTCCGCGGCCTTCGGCTCGATCGTCATCGACCGCAGCGCGATGACCGTCACCAAGGACGGCCGCGACCTCCAGCTGACCCCGACCGAGCTGCGGCTGCTGCTGGAGCTGAGCCGGCGGCCGGGGCAGGCGCTGTCCCGGCAGCAGCTGCTGCGGCTGGTGTGGGAGCACGACTACCTGGGCGACTCCCGGCTGGTCGACGCGTGTGTGCAGCGGCTGCGGGCGAAGATCGAGGACGTGCCGTCCTCGCCCACGCTGATCCGCACGGTCCGGGGCGTCGGCTACCGGCTGGACACGCCGCAGTGAATGCTCCCGCCGTACTCGCCGCCGCGCCCGTCCCCGCGAGGGCTTCGTGAGCGGTGCGCACGACGCCTCCCGCCCGGCCAGGGCGGGCCGGTGGTTCGGCAGGCTGCGCTGGACGAGCCTGCGGCTGCGGCTGGTCGCGGTCTTCGCGCTGGTCGCGCTGACCGCGGCGGTCTCGGTGTCGGGGATCGCGTACTGGCTCAACCGCGACGCGGTGCTGACCCGGGCGCAGAACAGCGCGCTCAACGACTTCCGCGACTCGATGCAGCGCAACGCCGCGTCGCTGCCGGTCGAGCCCACCTGCAAGTCGCTGCAGAACGCGGCGAGCCGGATCGGCGGCCCCGACTCGTACCAGGTGGTGCTGATCGACACCGCGCCGGACAGCTCGCCGTGCGCGGCGCCCTCCGACCGTGACGTGTTCACCCTGGACGACGTGCCGCAGTCGTTGCAGCGCGCGGTCGACACCCGGCACGAGAACGACCACGGCCGCTACCACCTGCACTGGGAGCGGATCTCGCTGCAGGGCCACCCGTACCTGGTGGCGGGCGCGCGGGTGAACGGCGACGGCCCGACCGGCTACATGCTCAAGTCGCTGGACGCCGAGCGCAAGGACCTCAACTCGCTGGCCTGGTCGCTGGGCATCGCCACGCTGCTGGCGCTGATCGGCGCGGCGCTGCTCGCGCAGGCGGCGGGCTCCACGGTGCTGCGGCCGGTGCGTCGGCTGGGCGAGGCGGCGCAGCGGCTCGGCGAGGGACACCTGGACACCCGGCTGAAGGTCACCGGCACCGACGAACTGGCGGAGATGTCCCGCACCTTCAACAACGCGGCCGAGGCCCTGGAGAAGCGCGTCGAGGAGCTGAGCGCGCGGGAGGCGGCCAGCCGGCGCTTCGTCGCCGACATGTCGCACGAGCTGCGCACCCCGCTGACCGCGATCACCGCGGTGACCGACGTGCTGGAGGACGAGGCGGAGGCGCTGGACCCGCTGATCGCGCCGGCGGTACGGCTGGTGGTCAGCGAGACCCGGCGGCTGAACGAACTGGTGGAGACGCTGATGGAGGTCACCCGCTTCGACGCGGGGACGGCGAAGCTACGGGTCGACGAGGTCGACGTCGCCGACATGATCATGGCGTGCATGGACGCCCGCGCCTGGGTGGACTCGGTCGAGCTGGACGCGCCGCGCGGCGTGCTGGCCACGCTGGACCCGCGCCGGCTCGATGTGATCATGGCCAACCTGATCGGCAACGCGCTCAAGCACGGCGGCTCCCCGGTGCGGGTGACGCTGCGCCGCGGCGCGTCCGGCGGGCGCGAGGAGATCGTCGTCGCGGTCTCCGACCACGGCCCCGGCATCCCGGAGGACGTGCTGCCGCACGTCTTCGACCGGTTCTACAAGGCCGACGCGTCCCGGGCCCGGTCCGAGGGCAGCGGTCTGGGCCTGTCCATCGCGATGGAGAACGCGCACATCCACGGCGGCGACATCACCGCCGCCAACGCCCCCGGCGGCGGGGCGGTCTTCACCCTGCGCCTGCCGGTGCGCCCGGCCGGCGACGAGCGCGACGACGAGCCGGGCGACGTGCCCGGTGACGCGGGCGGCTCCCGCGCGGACGGCTCCGACGCGGACGGCTCCGACGCGGACGGCTTTAGCGCGGGCGGTTCCGACGCGGGCGGCTCCGACGCCGCGGACCGCCCGGGGGGCGACGCATGACCCCGGGCACGAGACGGCGGACGGGGCCGGGCCCGCGCAGGCCGGCCGCCGGGTTCGCGCTGCTGCTGCCCGTGCTGGCGCTGGCCGCCTCCGGCTGCGGCATCCGCTCCACGTCGGTGCCGGTGGACGCCGGGCCCGCGCCCTCGCGGGTGACCTGCGCGCAGCCGTCGACGCCGGCCACGGCCGCTCCCGGCGAGGTCGGCCGGACGCTGTATCTGGTGTGCGGCGGGCAGATCGCGCCGGTGCGGCGCGCGGTGCGGTCGGTGCCGACGGCGACCGACGGCCGCCCCGACGCCGCGGCGCTCGCCCGCGCACTGGTCGCGCAGCTGGAGCTGAGCCCGCGGGCCGCGGAGAGCTCGGTCGGCTTCGACACCGCGGTGCCGGACGCGCTGGAGGTGTTGGGCGCGCGCCCCGGCGACCCGGCCGGCACGCTGCGGCTGAACCAGGCGCCGGACGAGCTGCCCTCGTACGCGCTCGGGCAGATCGTCTGCACACTCGCCGCCGACGCGACCGTGTCCCCCGACCACTCGGTGGTACTCGGCGGCCCGGACCGCGCGGACGAGCTGCGCCGCTACTCCTGCACGTCCGACCTGCGCACCAGCGCGTACGCGGCGGACACCGCGGGCATCCCGGTGCGCTGAGCCGCGCGCCCGCCGGGGTGCGCGGGCCGCCGGCCGCCCGGGGACGCGGGGGAACAGCCGTTCGGATCGGGAACCGCGGCGTGCCGCGGAGCGTCCTGCAGGGCGTGCGGCACGATGGCTCCATGATCAGGGTGCGCGCGGCCGGGCTGCTGCTCACCGCGGCGTATCTGTGCTTCGTCGGCTGGCTGTTGCTGCGCCCGCACTACGTCGCCTGGGTCCCCGCGCCGAACCTGCGTCCGCTGGCCACCATCCACGAGGACCTGCGGATGGGTCCGTTGCAGGCGGCGCGCAGGATCGGCGCGGGGCTGGGGCTGCTCGCCCCGCTCGGGGTGCTGCTGCCGCTGACCGGCGGCCGGGTGGACACCTCGGGTTTCGCGTCCTTCGCCAGGACGGTCTTCGCGGCGCTGATGGTGTCGCTGTCGCTGGAGTTCGCGCAGACACTGGTGCCCGGGCAGCTCTTCGACGTGGACGCGCTGCTGCTCAACACGCTCGGCGTGGCGCTGCTCCACCTGGTGGTGGTGCCGGTCGCCCGGCGCCGGCTGCGCGGCCGCGCGACCGCCGCGCCCGCCCCGCTCCCGGAGCCGGCCCTGGCCCCGCTGCCGTAGCCGCAGCCGCCGGTCGCCGGTCGCCGGTCGCCACAGGTCGCCACAGGTCGCCGCTGGTCGCCGCCGGTCGCCGCCGGAGGCGGAGCGCCACCACGGGACCGGGCGCGTACCCGACCGCGTGCCGTGCCCGTATCGCGAGCCCGTGCCCGTACCGCGTGCCGTGCCCGTACCGCGAGCCCGCGCCCTCACGGCCTGGCACGGATACGCCACGGGTACGCCGCAGCCCGCGGCCCGGCGCCCCTCCGTGCGACGAGGGGTGCGGGCCGCGGGCCGTTCGGGTCCGGCGCACGACTGGGCCGCGCGGGCGGCGCCGAAGTCAGCTGCCGAGGACGCCGCCCGCCGGCAGGCCGCCGAGCAGGCCGGAGACCGGCGCGACCTGGTTGCCCGACAGGTGGTTGCCCGAGGGCAGCAGGCCGTCGGTGGGCAGCGCGGAGGTGCCGTTCTTGACGGCGGTGTGCGCGCCGGACGCGGAGTCGGTGGCGCCGGGGAGCAGGTTGGTGGCCTGGCCGACCGGCAGCGAGCCGAGGGCGCCGCCGGTGAGGTCGGCGGCGGAGGCGGAGCCGGCCGCGGCGGCGACGGCCGCCAGGCCCAGCACGGTGGTGGCGAGGGTCTTCTGGGTTCGGGTTTGCATAACTGCGGAACGTAGCCATCCGCTGACCTGCCGTGCAACCGGCGTGGCGCGCGGCGGCCCGCCCCCGCCAGGCCGCCGCCACGCCGCCGCCTCAGCCGCGACGGTCGGCGGAACCGCTGGCCACCGGGGGTGCGGCGGCCACCGGCGCGAACAGCCACTCGGCCTTCAGTTCGGCGTAGCCCGGCTTGATGACCTCGTTGATCATCGCGAGACGTTCGTCAAAAGGAATGAACGCTGATTTCATCGCATTGACCGTCAGCCACTGCATGTCGTCGAGGGTGTAGTCGAAGGCCTCGACCAGGTGCTCGAACTCGCGGCTCATGCTGGTGCCGCTCATCAGCCGGTTGTCGGTGTTGACGGTGACCCGGAAGTGCAGCCGGCGCAGCAGCCCGATCGGGTGCTCGCGGTAGGAGGAGGCGGCGCCGGTCTGCAGGTTGGACGTCGGGCACATCTCCAGCGGGACGCGCTTGTCGCGCACGTAGGAGGCGAGCCGGCCGAGGGTGACCTCGCCGTCCTTCTGCTCGATGTCGTCGATGATCCGCACGCCGTGGCCGAGCCGGTCGGCGCCGCACCACTGGAGCGCCTGCCAGATCGACGGCAGGCCGAACGCCTCGCCGGCGTGGATGGTGAAGTGGTTGTTCTCCCGCTTCAGATACTCGAACGCGTCCAGGTGACGGGTGGGCGGGTAGCCGGCCTCGGCGCCCGCGATGTCGAATCCGACGACGCCCGAGTCCCGGTAGCGGTTGGCGAGTTCGGCGATCTCCTGGGAGCGGGCGGCGTGCCGCATCGCGGTGAGCAGCGCGCCCACCCGGATCCGGCCGCCGGCGGTGCCGCCGGCGCGGGCCGCGGCCTCCCGGGCGCGGCGCTCGCCCAGCCGGAAGCCCTCGTTGACCGCCTCGACGACCTCCTCCAGGGTGAGCCCGCCCTCCAGGTGCTGCTCGGGGGCGTACCGCACCTCGGCGTAGACGACGCCGTCGGCGGCCAGGTCCTCGGCGCACTCGGCGGCGACCCGCACCAGCGCGTCGCGGGTCTGCATCACGGCGCAGGTGTGCGCGAAGGTCTCCAGGTAGCGTTCCAGCGAGCCGGAGTCCGCGGCGGCGCGGAACCACGCGCCCAGCGTGTCCGGGTCGGTCTCCGGCAGCCCTGCGTACCCCGTCTCGCGCGCGATGTCGACGATCGTGCCCGGGCGCAGCCCGCCGTCGAGGTGGTCGTGGAGCAGCACCTTGGGGGCGCGGCGGATCTGTTCGCGGGTCGGTCGGCCCGATACGGGGTTCGGCATGCCCCCACACTATCTCCTACGCGCGTAGATGTACCGGAGCAGCCAAGTATTTTCCGCCAGGCCATACAGCGCACACCCTGTCGTCTGCCAAGGTTGCGGCATGGCTTCGCAAGCATTACCGGCACGTGGCGCGCGGCTCGGCCGGCCGGTGGCGCCCGGGTTGTTCCCGGGGTCCGCCCGCCCGGTCGACGAGCGCTCCGGCGCGACCGTGCGCGCGGTGGTCCTGGCGCTGCCCGGCGGCGACGCGCTGAGCACCCGGCGGCGCTCGCCCATGGCCGCGGCGCTGATGTGGCCGCTGGCCCGGCACCTGGTGCGGGAAGGTTTCTCCGACGGGTTGGCCGCGCATGTCGTGCACTACCGCTTCCGCGGCTGGAACGGCGGGCACGCGCATCCCGCGGAGGACGCGGAGTGGGCGGTCGGCGAGGCGGTGCGGCGCTACGGCGACGTGCCGGTGTGCCTGGTCGGCATGGACATGGGCGCGCGGGCGGCGCTGCACGCGGCGGGGCACGCCGCGGTGACGTCGGTGGTGGCGCTGGCGCCGTGGCTGCCGGGCGCGGACGCGGAGGGGTCCGCGGGACGCGGTGCGGTGGCCGACCCGGCGGCGGACGGGGCCGGCGCGGGCCGCGGCGCCGCGGCGCGGGGGCGGGAGCCGGAGCGTGAGGGCGAGGGGGAGGCCGAGCCGGTCAAGCAGTTGATCGGACGGCGCGTGCTCATCGTGCACGGCACGGAGGACGAGGTGACCGCGCCGGAGGCGTCCTACCGGCTGGCGGAGCGGGTGAAGAAGGTCAACCGGGAGGTGTGCAGGTTCGAGGTGCACTCCGACGGGCACGCGCTGCACCAGCACCGCGCGGAGGTCTTCGCGCTCACCGCGGATTTCGTCCTCGGCTCGCTCTTGGACCGCCCCTACGCCCGCCCGGTCGCCGACGCGCTCGCGGCGCCCCCGCCGCTCGGCCTGCGCATGCCCCTGGCCTCCGGCTTCGGCCGCTCCCTCCACTCCTGACCTACGCCGTCAGGCGTGGACGCCGGCCGCGCCCTGACCTACAGCGTCAGGCGTGGACGCCGGCCGCGCGCCGGGCGTCAGCACACCGGGGGCGCGGCAGGACGTCGAGCGTCGGGGCGGCCGGCGCGCCATGCCCTCAGCGCGAGGCGAGGAGGCCGCGGTGGGCCAGCAGGAAGGACTTGAACGCGGCGACCGGCGCCGACTCGACCTCCCCCTCACGCCAGGCGACGCAGATCTCGCGGAACGCGCCCCCGCCGAGCACGTCCAGCTCCGCGACCCCCGGCCGCGGCACCGCCGGCGGCGGCAGCAGCGCGACGCCGAGCCCCGCCGCGACCAGCCCGCGCAGCGTCTCCGCCTCCTCGCCCTCGAAGGCGATGCGCGGCGCGAACCCCGCCTCCGCGCACAGCTGGTCGGTGATGCGGCGCAGCCCATAGCCGGGTTCCAGCGTGACGAAGGGGTCGGCGGCGACCTCGGCGAGCCGCACCCGGCGACGGCCGGCGAGCCGGTGTCCGAGCGGCACCACGAGCCGCAGCCGCTGCCGGTCCACCCGGCGTACCACCAGGCCGGACTCCTGCGGCGGCGGCGACGTCAGGCACAGGTCGAGCGCCCCGGCCCGCAGCCGGGCCACCATCTCCTCGCCGTACGTCTGCACGAGCTGGAACCGCACCCGCGGGTGGTCCGCGCGGAACGCGGCGAGCAGCGCCGGCACCGCCTCGGAGCCGAGGGTGTGCAGGAAGCCGAACGCGATCCGGCCGGCGTCCGGGTCCGCGTCCAGCCGTACGGACTCGGCGGACCGTTCGACCTCGGCGAGGGTGCGTTCCACGGTGCGCAGGAACGCGCGGCCCGCGGTGGTCAGCCGCAGCGAGCGGCCCTGCCGGGCGAACAGCGTCACGCCGAGGTCGGCTTCGAGCCGGGCGATCGCGCGGCTCAGCGTGGGCTGCGGCATGCCGAGCAGGGCGGCGGCCCGGGTCACGTGCTGGTGCCGTGCGACGGCGGCGAACTGGGCCAGGCGCGGGGTCAGCCGCAACGCCCAGGAGTCCGGGGCGAGTTCGGCGAGCGCGGCCGGTTCCACCGCGGGGCCGCCGGGCGTGTCCCGGCCGCCGCCGGCGCCGGGTCCGAGGCCGCGGGTCGCGCCGGGCGCCCCGCCCGGGTCCGCCGCGGGCCCCGTGCCGCTCGCGTCCGCGCTCCGCTCGCCCATGCCTTTTCCCGCCTCCGCCCGATCCGCGCGCTTGCGCCCGTACGCTGCATTCATACGCTGACGTATCGATCGTCGCCGATCCGAGCATTGGACGCATAAAACGGGGCGTCCTAGCGTCACCGGCATGAACCCCGCAGAACCGGGGCCGGCCTCCGCCCGGCCGGCCCGCACCGCAGCGTCCCCGTCCGCACCCGGGCCCGCACGCGGCAGCACGCCCGTACCGGCGACCGGCTCCGCGACCGGGGCGGGCGCACCCGGCGCCGCGGACAGCACCGCGGACGGCGCCGCGGACGGCGCCGCGGACGGCGACACCCGGCTGCGGAAGGGCTCACCGGGCTACCGCCGTGCCAATCTCGCGCTGTTCGCCGCCGGCCTGGCGACGTTCGCGCTGCTGTACTCCACGCAGGCGCTGCTGCCCGCGCTCTCCGAGGGCCTGCGGCTGTCGCCCGCGCAGGCGAGCCTGTCGGTGTCGGTGTGCACGGGCGCGCTGGCGGTGGCGCTGCTGCCGATGAGCGCGCTGAGCGAAAGGGGGATACCTCTCGGGCGCGGCCGCGGGGCAGGCAGGATACGGGTGATGACGGTCTCGGTGTTCGGCGCGTCGCTGCTGGCGCTCGCAGTGCCGTTCTCGCCGAACCTGGGCGTGCTGGTGGCGCTGCGGGCGGCGCAGGGCCTGGCGCTCGCGGGGCTGCCGGCCACCGCGATGGCGTACCTCGCCGAGGAGGTGCACCCCTCAGCCGTGCCGTCCGCGATCGGGCTGTACGTCGCGGGCAACTCGATCGGCGGCATGAGCAGCAGGGTCGCGGGCGGCGCGCTCGCGCAGGCGTACGGCTGGCGCGCGGCGCTGCTGGCGGTGGGCCTGGCCTCGCTGGCGTGCGCGGTGGCGTTCCGCGTCCTCGCGCCGCCCGCGCGGCACTTCACGCCGGGCCCGATCCGGCCGGGCGCGGTCGCCCGCACCGTCGCGGGGCACCTGGCACACCGCGGACTGCGGTCGATGTACGCGGTGGGGCTGCTGTTCATGGCGGTGTTCGGCGCGGTGTACACGGTGCTCGGCTACCGGCTGACCGCGGCGCCGTACGGCCTGTCGCAGGCCGCGGTGGGCGCGATCTTCCTGGTCTACCTGGTCGGCACCGCGGCCTCCGCGGTGTCCGGTGCCGTGCAGGCGCGCCTGGGCCGGCGCGGGGTGTTCGCACTGGCGCTCGCGCTGTGCGCGGCGGGCCTGCTGCTGACGCTCGCGGGGGCGCTGTGGCTGATCCTGCTCGGCCTGGTGCTGGTGACCGCGGGCTTCTTCACCGGCCACGCGGCCGCTTCCGGCGCGGTCAGCCGCACCGCGACCACCGGCCGCGCCCAAGCGTCCGCGCTCTATCTGACGGCGTACTACATCGGCAACAGCCTCGGCGGCACCCTGGGCGCGTCCGCCTACCACGCGGCCCGCTGGCCGGCCACGACAGCCGTCGCCCTGACCGCAGTAGCCCTGGCCACCCGTCCGGCCCTCCGCGACCCGCGCGGCCTAGCGCCGGTCCGGGACCGCCGGCGGTAGGGCCGGCGCGGACGGGCGAACACCCCACCCCGGACCCCGCCGGTGAACTCAAGTTCTTGCAAGCATCAGTCAATTTTCAACGAAAATGGATCGCAATATTGCTGCCATGTGTCGGAGAGGCTACGGTCCCCCTGCACTGCTCCCCCCACCCCCTCTCAAGGAGCAACAGGTGTTCAGACCCCTCAGAAGTCTCCGCGGCCTGCGCCGCGCGGTCGCGCTGGGCGGCGGCGCCGCGCTGGTGGCGGCCGGCGTGGTCGCGGTGGCCGCGCAGCCGGCGCTCGCCGCCGCGACCGGCGGCAGCGGCGCGAGCCTGCCCTACGTCGAGGTCCAGGCGGAGAACTCCAGCACCAACGGCACGGTGATCGGGCCGAGTTGGGCGTACGGGCAGCTCGCCGACGAGGCGTCGTACCGCAAGGCGGTGACGCTCCAGGGCAGCGGCAAGTACGTGCAGTTCACCACCCCGGTGGCGACCAACTCGATCGACTTCCGCTACAGCATCCCGGACTCGGCGAACGGCTCGGTGTACACCGCCCCGCTGTCGCTGTACATCAACGGCGTCAAGCAGGCCGACGTCACGCTGACCAACGCCTACAGCTGGTTCTACGGCAGTTACCCGTTCACCAACACCCCCGGCAGCAACCCCCACCACTTCTACGACGAGGCGCACCGGCTGCTGTCGCAGACGTATCCGGCGGGCACCACCTTCAAGCTCCAGGTGGACGCGGGCGACACCGCCTCCTCGTACACGATCGACTTCGCGGACTTCGAGCAGGTCGGCCCGGCGCTGACGCAGCCCTCGGGCTCGGTCTCGGTGACCAGCAAGGGCGCCGACGCCACCGGCGCGGGCGACTCCACCGCCGCCTTCAACGCCGCGATAGCCGCGGCCGGTTCGGGCGGCACGGTCTGGATACCGCCGGGCACGTACAACATCCCCGGCCACATCACCGTGGACAACGTCACGATCGCCAGCGCCGGCATGTGGTACTCCACCGTCACCGGCGCGGCGCCCGGCTTCTACGGCACCTACCCGCCGTCGACCGCCAAGTCCAATGTGCACCTGAAGGACTTCGCGATCTTCGGCAACGTCCAGGAGCGCAACGACAACGACCAGGTCAACGGCATCGGCGGCCAGTTGAGCAACTCCTCGGCCAGCAACCTGTGGATCGAGCACATGAAGGTCGGCGCCTGGATGGACGGGCCGATGGACAAGCTGACCTTCAGCGGGCTGCGCATCCGCGACACCACCGCCGACGGCATCAACTTCCACGGCGGCGTGACCAATTCGACGGTGACCAACAGCGACGTCCGCAACACCGGTGACGACGGGATCGCCACCTGGGCGGACTCCTCGGTCGGCGCGGACGCGGGCGACACCATCTCGAACAACACCGTGCAGCTGCAGATCCTCGCCAACGGCATCGCGATCTACGGCGGCCACGACAACACCGTCAGCGGCAACCTGGTCAAGGACTCCGGCCTGACCCAGGGCGGCGGCATCCACGTCGGCCAGCGCTTCACCTCGACCCCGGTCGGCACCACCACGATCTCCGGCAACACCCTGATCCGCGACGGCAGCCTCGACCCCAACTGGCAGTTCGGCGTGGGCGCGCTGTGGTTCGACGGCAGCCAGGGCTCGATCAACGGCCCGATCAACGTGAGCAACGCGCTGATCGAGCAGAGCCCCTACGAGGCGGTGCAGTGGGTCGAGGGCACCATCAGCGGGGTCAGCCTCGACCACGTGACCATCGCCGGCGCCGGCACCTTCGCGCTGCAGGAACAGACCGGCGGCGCAGCGAAGTTCAGCAACGTCACCGCGACCGGCATCGGCGCCTCCACCCCCGTCTACAGCTGCGAGGGCGGCAACTTCACCGTCACCGACGGCGGCGGCAACTCCGGCATCAGCGGCACCCCGGCCTGCGGCGGCTGGCCCACCCCGGTCTTCCCGCCGTACCCGTCCGAGGGCGTCACCGCCAACCCCAGCGCGCTGAGCTTCGGTTCGGTCGCCACCGGCTCCACCAGCGCGGCGCAGAACGTGACGGTGTCCAACCCGACCGGCTCGGCCGCCGCGGTCTCCTCCGTCGCGGCCACCGGCGACTTCGCGCAGACCAACACCTGCGGCTCGTCGATCCCGGCGAACGGTTCGTGCACGGTGAGCGTGACCTTCAAGCCGACCGCGGCCGGGGCCCGCACCGGCACCCTGACGGTGAACGCCGGCGGCACCACCAGCACGGTGAGCCTGTCCGGCACCGGCACCGCGCCGGGCCCGGTGCTCAACGCCTCCCCGGCGAGCCTGTCCTTCCCCGGCACGGTCGTCGGCGCCACCGCGGCCACCCAGACCGTCACGGTGACCAACTCCGGCACCACCTCGGCGACCGTCTCCGGCGCCACCGTCACCGGCGACTTCGGCCAGAGCACCACCTGCTCCACGCTCGCCGTCGGCGCGTCCTGCACGGTGACCGTCACCTTCAAGCCGACCACCGGCGGCGCCCGCACCGGCACCCTGACGGTGAACAGCAACGCCAACAACAGCCCCACCACCGTCGCGCTCAGCGGCACCGGCATCGACGGCTCCACCAACGTCGCGGCGGGCAAGGCCGCTTCGGCCAGCTCCAGCAACGGCGCCTACACCGCGGCCAACCTGACCGACTCCGACGCCTCCAGCTACTGGGAGAGCGCGGCCGGCGCCTTCCCGCAGTGGGCGCAGGTCGACCTCGGCCAGAGCTACAGCGTCGGCAAGGTGGTGCTGAAGCTGCCGCCGGCCACCGCGTGGGCGACCCGCCAGGAGACCCTGTCGCTGCTCGGCTCCACCGACGGCTCTTCCTTCAGCACCCTGAAGTCCTCGGCGTCCTACACCTTCGACCCGAGCACCGGCAACACCGTCACCCTCACCTTCACCGGCGCGAACGCCCGCTACGTGCGTGCCGACATCACCGCCAACACCGGCTGGAACGCAGCCCAGTTGTCGGACTTCGAGGTCTTCCCCGGCACCGGCGGCGACAACGGCGGGGGCGGCGACAACCCGCCGCCGGCCGGCAACCTGGCCGCGGGCAAGTCCGCCACCGAGTCCAGCCACACCCAGACCTACGCCGCCGCGAACGTCACCGACGGCAACCAGGACAGCTACTGGGAGAGCGCCAACAACGCCTTCCCGCAGTGGGTCCAGGTCGACCTGGGCGCGGCGCAGAGCGTCGGCGAGGTGGTGCTGGAGCTGCCCGCGTCCTGGGGCGCGCGCAGCGAGACCCTCGCGGTCACCGGCAGCACCGACGGATCGTCCTTCGGCACGCTGAAGTCCTCCGCGTCGTACACCTTCGACCCGAACTCCGGCGGCAACACCGTGACGATCACCTTCCCGGCCGCCTCGCAGCGCTACGTGCGGGTGACCTTCACCGCCAACACCGGCTGGCCGGCCGGGCAGTTGTCCGAACTCCAGGTCTGGGGGTCCTGACCGGCGTGGGGCGGCCGACCTGACCGGCCGCCCCCCTCGCCGCTCAGGCGATCCGGTCCAGCACCAGCGGGTCCGGGGTGAAGCCCGCGGCCTGCTCCGATCCCTGCGGCGCCACCGCGTAGCCGCCCTCCAGCGCCTGCAGCGCGTAGGCGAACTTCTCCGGGGTGTCGGTGTGCAGGGTCAGCAGCGGCTGCCCGGCGGTGACCCGGTCGCCGGGCCGGGCGTGCCACTGCACGCCCGCGCCCGCCTGCACCGCGTCCTCCTTGCGGGCCCGGCCCGCGCCGAGCCGCCACGCCGCCACGCCCACCGCGTACGCGTCCAGCGCGGTCAGCACGCCCGAGGCGGGCGCGGGGACCACGTGCGTCTCGCGGGCCACCGGCAGCGCGGCGTCCGGGTCGCCGCCCTGCGCCCGGATCATCCGCCGCCACACGTCCATCGCCGAGCCGTCGGCCAGCGCCTGGGCCGGGTCGGCGTCCGGCAGCCCGGCGGCGTCCAGCATCTCCCGGGCCAGCGCGAGGGTCAGCTCCACGACGTCCGCGGGGCCGCCGCCGGCCAGCACCTCGACGGACTCGCGGACCTCCAGCGCGTTGCCCGCGGTCAGGCCCAGCGGCACCGACATGCCGGTGAGCAGCGCGACCGTGCGCACCCCGTGGTCGGCGCCCAGGCCCACCATCGTGGCGGCCAGTTCGCGGGCGTCGTCGAGGGACTTCATGAAGGCGCCGCTGCCGACCTTGACGTCCAGCACCAGCGAGCCGGTGCCCTCGGCGATCTTCTTGGACATGATCGAGGAGGCGATCAGCGGGATCGCCTCGACCGTGCCGGTGACGTCGCGCAGCGCGTAGAGCTTCTTGTCGGCCTGCGCGAGCCCGTCGCCGGCCGCGCAGATCACCGCGCCGACGCCGTCCAGCACCGACAGCATCTCGTCGTTGGACAGCGACGCGCGCCAGCCGGGGATCGACTCCAGCTTGTCCAGGGTGCCGCCGGTGTGGCCCAGGCCCCGCCCGGACAGCTGCGGGACGGCCGCGCCGCACGCGGCGACCAGCGGCGCGAGCGGCAGCGTGATCTTGTCGCCGACGCCGCCGGTGGAGTGCTTGTCGGCGGTCGGCCGGGACAGCGCGGAGAAGTCCATCCGCTCCCCCGAGGCGATCATCGCCGCGGTCCAGCGGGCGATCTCGGCCCGGTCCATGCCGTTCAGCAGCACCGCCATGGCCAGCGCCGACATCTGCTCGTCGGCGACCGCGCCGCGGGTGTAGGCGTCGACGACCCAGTCGATCTGCTCGTCGCTGAGCCGCCCGCGGTCGCGCTTGGTACGGATGACGGAAATGACGTCCACGTGCACAACTTCCTGTCGTTCGTTGTCGCCGCCGGTCCCGCCGGCCCCGCCCGCGCGGGTCAGCGGCCCAGGTCCTCCGGGCCGAAGGCGTCCGGCAGCACCTCGGCCAGGGTGCGCAGGCCCCTGACGGTGTCCATCAGCAGACCGGGGCCGCCGTGCTCGAAGAGCAGCTGCCGGCAGCGGCCGCACGGCATCAGCACGTTGCCGTGCCGGTCCACGCAGGTGAACGCGGTCAGCCTGCCGCTGCCGGAGGCGTGCAGCGCCGAGACCAGCCCGCACTCCGCGCACAGCCCGACGCCGTACGAGGCGTTCTCCACGTTGCAGCCGACGACCGTGCGGCCGTCGTCGGCCAGCGCCGCCGCGCCGACCGCGAAGCGGGAGTAGGGCACATAGGCCCGCTCCATCGCCTCCCGGGCGGCGCCGCGCAGCGCCTCCCAGTCCACGTCGGCCGGCGTGCTGGCGGCGGGCCGGGTCATCCGCCCTGCCCCTTCCGGTACGGCACCCCGTCCGCCTTGGGCATCCGCAGCCGTTGCGCGGACAGGCCCATGACCAGCAGCGTGACCACGTACGGCGTGCCCTGCACGACCTCGTCGGGCACCGAGTCGGTGAGCATGTACCAGACCGTGAGCAGCACCGCGAAGGCCACCGAGATCGACCCGGAGACGTACGCCTTGCGGTAGAGCTTCCAGGCGCCCATGACCACCAGCAGCAGCGCGATCAGCAGCAGCAGCGCGTGCACCGAGTCGCCGCCGTTGCGCAGCTGGAGGCTGTCGGCGTAGCCGAACAGGCCGGCGCCCGCGGCCAGGCCCCCGGGCCGCCAGTTGCCGAAGATCATCGCGGCCAGACCGATGTAGCCCCGGCCGCCGGTCTGCCCCTCCAGGTAGAAGTGCGTCTGGATGGCCAGGAACACGCCGCCCAGGCCCGCCAGCGCGCCGGAGACGATCACCGCGACGTACTTGTACGTGTAGACGTTGACGCCCAGCGACTCCGCCGCGGTGGGGTTCTCGCCGCAGGAGCGCAGCCGCAGCCCGAACGAGGTGCGCCACAGCACGAAGAAGGTGAGCACGAACAGCACGACCGCCAGCAGCGTCAGCGACGAGATGTTGGTGACCAGGCCGCCGACGATCCCGGCCAGGTCGGAGACCAGGAACCAGTGGTGGGCCTGGAGGTCGCCCAGCCAGTGCGACAGGCCCGGCACGGTGAAGTGCTTGATGTCCGTCATGGGCGGCGACTGCTTGGGCGTGCCGCCCTTCTCGACCGCGTCGCCGGTGGTGAACAGCTTCTTGGCCAGGTACGTGGTGACGCCGGTGGCCAGGATGTTGATCGCGACACCGGCGATGATGTGGTCGACGCCGAAGGTGACGGTGACCACCGCGTGCACCAGGCCGCCGACCGCGCCGCCGAGGACGCCGGCCAGCACCGCCATCCACGGGTTGGTCTGCCAGCCGGCCCACGCGCCGAAGAAGGTGCCGAGGATCATCATGCCTTCGAGGCCGATGTTGACCACGCCGGCCCGCTCCGACCACAGGCCGGCCAGGCCCGCCAGGCCGATCGGCACCGCGCCGGACAGCGCGCCGGCCACCTGCCCGGCCGAGGTGATGTCCTCCGCGCCGGTGACCGCGCGGACCGCGGAGACCACGATCAGCGCGCCGGCCACGATCAGCAGCATGATCGCCGGGGTGATCCGCAGCCGCCCGGTGCTGGGCCGCTCGACCCGCGGCGCGGCCGGCGGCGGGGTCTGGGTTGCGGTGGCGCTCACGCCGTGACCTCCTGCTTGTCGTCGGAGCCGGCGGCCGCGAGTTCCGCGCCGACCTGGCGTTGCTGCCGGGTGAGTCCGTAGCGGCGGACGAGTTCGTAGGCGATGACCACGGCCAGCACGATGACGCCCTGGATCACACCGACGATCTCCTTGTCGTAGCCCTCGAACTCCAGGCCGTTGGAGGCACGCTCCAAGAACGCCCACAGCAGCGCGCCGACCGCGACGCCGATCGGGTTGTTGCGGCCGAGCAGGGCGACCGCGATGCCGGTGAAGCCGATGCCGACGGGGAAGTCGGTGCCGTAGTCGTAGGACTGGTTGAGCAGGGTGGGCATGCCGACCAGGCCGGCCATCGCGCCGGAGATCAGCATGCTGGTGACCACCATGCGCTTGACGCTGACGCCGGAGGCCTCGGCGGCGGACTGGGAGCGGCCCACCGCGCGCAGGTCGAAGCCGAAGCGGGTGCGGGACAGCCCGAACCAGTAGATGACGCCGACGACCGCCGCGATCACGATGAAGCCGACCACCGGGTCGGTGGAGGTGTGGAAGTTGAACAGGTGGCTGGAGGAGGGCAGCGGCTTGGTGGAGACCATGTTGGCGTTCTTGTCGAGCACGCCGAGCCGGCCGTCCTGCAGGAAGTAGCCGATCACGATGCCGGCCAGCGAGTTCAGCATGATCGTGGAGATGACCTCGCTGACGCCGCGGGTCACCTTCAGCACGCCGGCGATGGCCGCCCAGACCGCGCCGACGGCCATCGCGGTCAGGATGATGACCGGGATCTCGATGGCGCCGGGGATCGACAGGGCGCCGCCGACCGCGGCGGCGAAGAAGGCCGCGAGCCGGTACTGGCCGTCCACGCCGATGTTGAACAGATTCATCCGGAAGCCGACCGCGACGGCGAGGCCGGCCAGGTAGTACGTGGTGGCCTTGTTGAGGATGTAGACCTGGCTGTCGGACTTGCTGCCGTAGGTCAGCATCACGTGGAAGGCGTCGAACGGCTGCTTGCCGGTGGCGGCGAGCACCAGCGCGGTGACGATCAGCGCGCCGACGACGGCCAGCACGGGGGCGGCGACGGCCAGCAGCAGCCGGTCCTTGTCGAACTTCTTCATCGGTCCTCTCCCCCAGGTGCCCCGGCTCCCCCGGACTGCCCGTCGGTCTCGGATGCGAGGTGGCCGGAGGCCGCGCCGGTCATGGCGGAGCCCAGCTCCTCGGGGGTGATGGTGGCCGGGTCGGCGTCGGCGACCAGCCGGCCCGGTACATCACCCGCAGCGTGTCGGACAGGCCGATCAGCTCGTCCAGGTCGGCGGAGATCAGCAGCACCGCCAGGCCCTCGCGGCGGGCCTCGCGGATCTGGTCCCAGATCTGCGCCTGCGCGCCGACGTCGACGCCCCGGGTGGGGTGCGCGGCGATCAGCAGCTTGGGCAGGTGGCTCATCTCGCGGCCGACGATCAGCTTCTGCTGGTTGCCGCCGGACAGCGACGCCGCGGTGACCTCGATGCCGGGGGTGCGCACGTCGTACTCCGCGACGATCCGCTCGGTGTCGCGGCGGGCCGCGCCGGCGTCGATCAGGAAGCCGCGGCTGTTGGGGCGCTCGGTGACGTGGCCGAGGATGCGGTTCTCCCACAGCGGGGCCTCCAGCAGCAGGCCGTGCCGGTGCCGGTCCTCGGGGATGTAGCCGATGCCGTCCTCGCGGCGCTTGCGGGTGGGCGCCTGGGCGATGTCGCGGCCGTCCAGCAGCAGGCCGCCGCCGTCCGGGATGCGCATGCCCATGATCGTCTCGACCAGTTCGGCCTGGCCGTTGCCCTCGACGCCCGCGATGCCGAGCACCTCGCCCTTGTGGATGGTGAACGAGATGTCGTCCAGCACCTTGCGCTCCACGCCCTCGGCGTCGACCACGGCGAGCCGCAGGCCCTCGACGGTGAGCATGGGCTCGTCGGTGACGGTGGACTCGCGGGTCTCCGGCGACGGCAGTTCGCTGCCGACCATCAGCTCGGCGAGCTGCTTGGTGGTGGTGTGCTTCGGGTCGGCCTCGCCGACGGTGGTGCCGCGGCGGATCACGGTGATCTCGTCGGCGACCGACAGCACCTCGCCGAGCTTGTGCGAGATGAAGATGACGGTCAGGCCCTCGGACTTCAGGCCGCGCAGGTTGTCGAAGAGCGCGTCGACCTCCTGCGGGACCAGCACCGCGGTGGGCTCGTCGAGGATCAGGATGCGCGCGCCGCGGTAGAGGACCTTGAGGATCTCCACCCGCTGCCGGTCGGCGACGCCGAGGTCCTCCACGAGGGCGTCGGGCCGCACCCCCAGGCCGTACGCGTCGGAGATCTCGCGGATCTTCGCCTTGGCGCGGCCGCCGATCCCGTACAGCTTCTCGCTGCCCAGGACGACGTTCTCCAGCACGGTGAGGTTGTCGGCCAGCATGAAGTGCTGGTGGACCATGCCGATGCCGCGGGCGATGGCGTCGCCGGGGTCGTGGAAGACGGCCTGCTCGCCGTTGACCGCGATGGTGCCCTCGTCCGGCTTCTGCATGCCGTAGAGGATCTTCATCAGGGTGGACTTGCCCGCGCCGTTCTCGCCGACGAGGGCGTGCACGGTGCCGCTGCGCACGGTGATGTCGATGTCGTGGTTGGCCACGACGCCGGGGAAGCGCTTGGTGATGCCGCGCAGTTCGACGGCGGGCGCGCCGGCGGGGGCGGCGCCGGCCGGTGACGCGGGTGGGCTGGTGGAGGCGTTGATGGCGCACTCTCCTCGGGGGAAAGGCTCGGGCGGGGCGTGGGCCCGAACGTATCGCGGAAAATCATCTCTACGCGCGTAGCGTTGCCCTATCGGCACGTAAAGCGAAGGCTCGGCGGGGTGGTCGCGGCACCCCCCGCCGAGCCTCGTGCGCACTCCCGGGATCAGGGAGTGGACTTGACCGTGATCTGACCGGAGACGATCTTCTGCTTCGCGGCGTCGATCTGCGACTGGATGTCGGTGAGGAAGCCGCCCGAGGTGGCCAGCGACACGCCGTTGTTCTTCAGGTCGTACGTGGTGGTGCCGGTCTTCGGCGAACCGTCGTGCACGGACTTGATCAGGTCGTACACGGCCACGTCGACGTTCTTGATCGCCGAGGTGAGGATCGAGTTCTTGTACTTCGCCAGCGCCGGGTCGTTGTACTGGTCGGAGTCCACGCCGATCGCCCAGGCGCCGGGCTTGCCGGCCACCGCCTGGATGGAGCCGTCGCCGGACAGGCCGGCCGCGGAGTAGATCACGTCGATGCCCTTGTCGAGCATGCCCTGCGCCTTGCCCTGCGCCGACGTCGGGTCGTTGAAGCCCTTGGTGTCGGTCTCGTACAGGTACTGGTCGGTGACCTGGATGGACGGCTTGGTGGCCTTGGCGCCCTGGTCGAAGCCGGCCTGGAAGGTGCCGATCAGGGCGTTGTGCACGCCGCCGATGAAGCCGACCTTGCCGGACTTGCTCTTCAGCGCGGCGGCGACGCCCGCCAGGTACGAGCTCTGCTCGGTGGCGAAGGTCATGCTGTCGACGTTGGGCTGGTCGACGACCGAGTCCACCAGGCCGAAGGTGGTCTTCGGGTACTTCTTGGCGATCTTGGTGACCGCGTCGCCGTAGGTGAAGCCGACCGCCACGACGGGGTTGTCGCCGGCCGCGGCCAGCGAGTCCAGGCGCTGCTCGCGGTCGGACTCGGTCTCGCCGTTGGACGCGGTCAGCTCCTTGTGACCGGTCTTGAACTCGGCGTCGGCCTTGTCCATGCCGCGCGCGGCGGAGTCGTTGAAGGAGTGGTCGCCGCGGCCGCCGACGTCGAAGGCCATGCCGACGCCCTTGTTCTTGCCGCTGTCCGACGTGGAGCTGCTGCCGCACGCGGTCGCGGTGAGCGCGAGTGCCGCGGACACCACACCCGCGGCAGCGATCTTGGATACCCGGCGCAAGAGGGTCCCCTTCAGTTGGAAGCGCCCCGTCCGGCGCTGGCTAATCCGGGAGCTTAACGCGCGTAGATGTCACGTAAAGACCGAATGAAGTCCTGTTATCGGATCGACGCAATCCGGCCACGTTTCGATCCGATGACGCCCAGGTGACGCGCCGGTCGGGGGCGCCGCGGGCGCTGCGGGCGGGCGCCCGGGTCCGCGGGCGCCCGGCCGGTCGTCAGGACAGCAGCGCGGCCCCGGTGAAGAGTTCCACGCCGACGTCGATGGCCGCTTCGTCGGCGTCGAAATCACCCTGGTGGAGGTCGCGCCTGGCGGTGTCGCCGAGGGGGCGGACGCCGAGGCGGGCGAGGGCGCCGGGGACGTGTTCGAGGTACCAGGAGAAGTCCTCGCCGCCCAGGCTCTGCTCGGTGTCCTCGACGGTGTGCGCGCCGTACCGCTCGGTCATGGCGGCGCGCAGCAGCTCGACCGAGTCGGCCTCGTTGACCACCGGGGGGACGCCGCGCTGGTAGGTGATCTCGCACTTGGCGCGGTAGATCGAGGCGACCTGGTCGATCACCTCGTGCACCAGGTCGGGCGCCTCGTGCCAGGCGGTCAGGTCCAGGCAGCGGACGGTGCCCTCCAGTTCGGCGTGCTGCGGGATGACGTTCGCGGCGTGGCCGGCCTCGATGCGGCCCCACACGATGCTCAGGCCCGAGCGCGGATCGACCCGGCGGGTCAGCGCGGCCGGCAGCTCGGTGGCGAGCTTGGCCGCGGCCATCACCAGGTCGGTGGTCAGGTGCGGGCGGGCGCTGTGGCCGCCGGGGCCGTCCAGCGAGAGCTTCAGCCTGTCGGCGGCCGAGGTGATCGGCCCGTGCCGCAGCCCGATCCGGCCGACCTCGACCTTGGGGTCGCAGTGCACGGCCAGGATGCGGCCGACGCCCTCCAGGACGCCCGCCTTCACCGCGTCCAGCGCGCCGCCCGGCATGATCTCCTCGGCGGCCTGGAACACCAGCCGCACCGGCCGCGGCAGCCGCCCCCGCGCGGCGAGGTCCGCGAGCACCAGGCCGGCGCCGAGCACGACCGTGGTGTGCACGTCATGGCCGCAGGCGTGGGCGCGGCCCTCGACGGTGGAGCGGTACTCGACGTTCTTGGTGTCCGGCACCGGCAGCGCGTCCAGGTCGGCGCGCAGCGCCAGCCGCGGCCGCTCGGCGTCGTCGGCGCCGATGTCGCAGACCAGGCCGGTGCCGCCGGGCAGCACCCGCGGGCTGAGCCCGGCGGCGGCGAGCCGCGCCCTGACCTGCTCGGTGGTGCGGAACTCCTGCCGGCCGAGCTCCGGGTGGCGGTGCAGGTCGCGCCGGAACGCGATCAGCTCGGCGCGCAGCCGCGGGGTCAGCACGGGGGCCGCCAGGGGGGCGGGCGCGGCGGGGGGCGGCGCGGAGGCGGCGGGCTCTGCGGGCGACGCGTCGGACGACGCTGCTGGTGAGTCGTTCACCTCAGTCAGGGTATGCCCCACGACCGGCTCCTCTTACATGATGGGGAAAAATGAATCGCGGCTGGAGGAGAAGAAGTCGCCCGATCGGCGCATACCGGATCATCCTCGGGGGTATGCCCACCCTTTTGGGGTCACGGGCTCGGTGCCACCCATAGTCGCTCAACGAGCAGGCCGCCGCGAGGCAACGCGGGGCCGTGCGGCCCGGCGTACGGCAACGGAGTGACCGCGCACCGGTGCGCGGGTTCCACCTTACGACTCCGGTGTTACGGCACTGTGGCGGCGGCGGGGGCGGCGCGCTCGATAAGCTCGGAGCATGACGGAGCTGCCTGACTGGATGCGCCCTCCGCGCGAGGAGGGCTGGTTCGCCGATGACCTGGACCGCCTCACCGAGGCGCCCCGCCACACCGAGCTGATCGACGGAGCGCTCGTTTTCATGATGTCCCCCCAGCGCTGGTGGCACGGCGAACTCGTCGACCTCCTCAAGAACGCGCTCAAGCAGCAGGCGCCGCAGGGCCTCCGGGTCGGCCGCGAGATGACGATCCGGCTCGACACCCGGAACCGGCCGGAGCCCGACGTCCTGGTCGTCACGGCTCCGTACGACCGCGACCGCACCTGGTTCGCCCCCGAGGAGGTCCAGCTCGTCGTCGAGGTCGTCTCGCCGGAGTCGGCGCACCGCGACCGCACGGTGAAGCTGCACAAGTACGCCGAGGCGGGGATCGCGCACTACTGGTGCGTCGAGGACGAGGACGGCGTTCCCGCGGTGCACGTCTACGAACTGGACCGCCCCACCGGCGCGTACGCCCCGGCCGGCATCTTCCGCCACGCGCTGCACCGCACGGTCCCGTTCGAGATCACCCTGGACCTCGATCAGATCACTCCGTGAGGGCCTCGCCGAACCCGCGGGCGGCGGGGTCGGCAGCCGGGGTCAGCGGCGGGGGCCGAGGAGGCGGGTGTAGAGGTCCAGCAGGGGGGCGGACTCGGTCTGCCAGGACCACTGGCGCAGGACGTCCGCGCGGTCGTAGGACTTGCGGTAGCGGCGGGGGTTGGTGAGGATCGCGCCGACCGCGCGCACGAAGTCCGCGGTGTCGCCGGCGCGGAACACCTCGCCGTTGCCGAGTTCCAGGGTGGCCGCGGCCATCGCCCGCACGTCGCTGACCACCACCGGCAGCCGGGCGTGCGCGTATTCGAAGTAGCGGGAGGCCAGCACCGGCTGGTGGTACGGGAGTTGGCGCACCGGCAGGACGCCGATGTCGGCCGAGGCGAGGAAGGCCGGCACCTCCTCGACGGGGACGTACGGCAGGACGTGCAGCCGTGCGTGGACGCCGAGTTGGGCGGCGCGCTCGCGCAGCGCGGCCAGCTCCGCGTCAGCCGGGTCGGGCACCACGAAGGCGGCGTGTAGGTCGTAGAGCTTGGGCAGCGCCTCGACCACGGTGGCCGCTCCCCGGTCCGGCGTGACCGGCCCGGTGTGCACCAGCAGCGGCACGTCCGCGGCCAGCCGGCAGCGTGCCCGCACCCCGCCCGCCGGGTGCTCGGGCGGCTCGGTGAGCGGCGGGGTGTTGCGGGCGACCGTGGGGGTGGCCGACAGGCCGTGCCGGGCGCGCAGTTCGGCCGCGAGCCGGTCGCCGACGGTCACCACGCCGTCCGCCTCGCGCGCGAACGTCCGCTCGTGCGCCTCGGCCGCCGCCTGCGCCCTGCGGTCCGCCTCGGGGGTGCGCGGCGGCACGTCCCACACCACCTCGATGCGGTGCCCGGACGCCTCCGCGCGCAGCGCCGCCCGGATCGCCACGCCCAGCGCCCGGTGGCCGAGCGCGTGGATCAGGTGCGGGCGCACGGTGTCCAGGACCGGCCCGAACGCGACTTCCTCGTCCAGCAGTCCGGGGTCCAGCCGGCGCCAGGCCCGGCGGCCGAGCAGCAGCCGCGTGGCGGCGGTCAGCAGGTTGTCCAGGCGTGTCGTGGGGTGCCGGCGCCGGCGCACGGCGGCGCGGTGCTGGGCGGCCCGCACCCTGACCCAGCCGGCCCGCAGCCCGTGCCGCAGCCAGGCCAGGATGTACGCGGTCCTGGCCGCCGCGAGCAGCGGCAACGGGCGGTGCACCAGGGCGAGTTCCGCGCCGCGGGTGGCCAGCAGGGCGCGGGCGGCGGCCAGTTGGGCGGTCCGGTGGTCGTACGCCTCGGCGCTGCGGTAGGCCAGCGGCCAGCGCGGGACGGGGTGCGGGCGGCGTTCGCGGTGCGTCCGGAGCACGTCCCGCACCCGGATGTGGCGGACGGCCACGCCCGGCGGCGCGGTCGCCTCGCGCGGCGCTCCGGTTCCGCCCGGCGCGGCTCCGCGCGGCGCGGAGGCGCTCGGCGCCGGGCCGTCGGGGGTCGGGCCGGCGCGGCCGATCAGGGTGACGCGGTAGCCGGCGTCGCGCGCGGCGGTCGCGACCCGGCGCGCGCGGGAGTCGCCGTCCAGGACGGCGGTCGAGAGCACGGCGATGTGCGTGGTGCGCGGTGGGCGCGTGGGGTTGGGTAAGGTGCCCGCCATTCGGGCACTCAACCGGACGAACATGATCCACAGGTTACGTCCGCACCTCCCCCGGCGAACGCCGTCTTGACGCTCGGCGCTGCGCCGATCAGGGGCGCGGGTTCCGTTCGCGCTCAACGTTGCGCCCCAGGGGCGCGGGGAACTGCGCGAGCAACCCACCACGGCCGGTGGTCCGGATCGGACCGATCTGCCCCTTCGGGGCGGTGACGACCTGCGGGCCGCAGGGGGCACCTCCCAGGCGAAGCCCTGGGGGAGGCTGGTCGCGCAGTTCCCCGCGCCCCCTCTTTGCTGACGCCCAGCGTCGACGCAACCCCCGCCCCTGACCGGCTCAGCGCCCAGCGTTGTGCGCGGACTGGGTGATCGTCGTGAGGAAGGTGTGCGCGCGGGGGGAGGCCGCGGGGGTGAGCCACTCCGCGTCGATGTCGACGACGACCACGTCGACCCCGGTCCCCGCCAGCGCGAGCGGCAGCGTGTGGACGACCGTCGACGGGAACGACAGCACCGAGCGCCCGATCGGCCCGCGCCGCGCGACGAGTTCCAGCGGCAGGTCGGGCCGGACGATCTCCAGGCCGGTCTCCGCCGCCAGCCGGTGCAGCTTGTCCGCCGCCTCCCGCCGGTGCGCGAAGTACCGTTTGGCGCCGTGGCGTTCGGCCAGCCCGCGGACCACCGTGAGGTAGCGCTCGGGGTCGACCACGCCGGTCTCGACCAGCGACGTGCCCACCAGGTCGGTGCCCTGGAGGGTGCGCGGCGGCCCGAACCGGCTGCGGGTCCAGGCGAACCGGTTGGCCCGCAGCGCCATCCCGGCCGGCGGCGACGCCGGCATCGCGCTGAACAGCTCCACCCGGCGCCGCCTGCCGGGTGAGCCGGCGCCGCGCGGCGGAGGAGAAGACGCCGAGGACCACGTCGGCCGGGGACCTGCGGTGGCCGCTGCGGTGCCAGCGCACCAGCCGGCCGCCGCGGGCCAGGATCTCGGTGAACTCCATGGTCGCCGTGCCGTCGTCCACCACCGTGAGGTCCTTCGCCCGCCGGCACAGCGGCAACAGCACCTGCACCAGCCGGGAGAAGGGGTCGCCGACCACCAGGCGGCGTACCCGTAGCAGCGTCGGGGCGAGCGCGAACGCGGTGCGCAGCAGTCCGCCGCGACCGCCGCGGGCCTCGTACCAGCGCACCACCACCCCCTCGTCGCGGGCGAGTTCGGCCATCCGGCGCAACTGGCCGCGGCTGGTCGGGTCGGACGGCGACAGCACGACGATCAGCAGCGGTCCGGCGCCGGGCCGGCCGTACCGGCGTCGCCCTCACCGCCGCCGGCCGTACCGGCGCCGTCGCCGCCCGGGCCGCTCGCGCCGGCGTCCGCGGGCCCGGCGGCCGGGCCCGCGACGCCCCTGCGGGCGGCGGGGACCACCGGCGGCTCGGGCGGGCGCACGTGCGCCCACTCCAGGACGTTGAGCAGCTGCACCGGGGACTCGACCAGGGCGACCGTGCCGGCGCCCGGCGCGGGGCGGCGTCCGCCGGCCACCTGCTCCGGCGGATGCGTCCCCGCGTCGTCGGGCCGTACGGCCTGTCCGGGCTGTCCGGGCTGTCCGGTCATGGGCCCCGCGCTCCCGCTCGTCCGTCGTCCGGTCAGACCGACGCGGTCGCGGCGGAGTCCGCGTCGGCCGCGGCGCGCGCCTCGGCCTCGGCGACGACGCCCGGCACCCGGCGCAGCTTCTTCATCGGGCCCAGCTCGCCCTCGTAGACCTTCTTCACGCCGTCGCCGAGCGAGGACTCGATGATGCGGATGTCGCGCACCAGGCGCTCCAGGCCCTGGGACTCCACGGACGCGGCCTGGTCCGAGCCCCACATCGCGCGGTCGAGGGTGATGTGCCGCTCGACGAAGACCGCGCCGAGCGCGACCGCGGCGAGCGTGGTCTGCAGGCCGACCTCGTGGCCGGAGTAGCCGACCGGCACGTTCGGGTACTCGTTCTGCAGGGTGTTGATCATCCGCAGGTTGAGCTCCTCGTGCTTGGCCGGGTAGGTCGACGTGGCGTGGCAGAGCACGATGTTGTCGCTGCCGAGGACCTCGACGGCGTGCCGGATCTGCTTGGGCGTCGACATGCCGGTGGACAGGATGACGGTGCGGCCGGTGGCGCGCAGCGCGCGCAGCAGCTCGTCGTCGGTGAGGCAGGCGGAGGCCACCTTGTGCGCGGGGACGTCGAACTTCTCCAGGAACTCCACCGACGGCACGTCCCACGGGGAGGCGAACCAGTCGATGCCGCGCTTGCGGCAGTACTCATCGATGGCGCGGTAGCCGTCCTCGTCGAACTCCACCCGGTGGCGGTAGTCGATGTAGGTCATCCGGCCCCAGGGGGTGTCGCGCTCGATCTCCCACTGGTCGCGCGGGGTGCAGATCTCCGGGGTGCGCTTCTGGAACTTCACCGCGTCGCAGCCCGCGGCGACGGCCGCGTCGATCAGCGCGAACGCGTTCTCCAGGTCGCCGTTGTGGTTGATGCCGATCTCGCCGGTGACGTAGACGGGCTGGCCGTTGCCAATGTGGCGGGAGCCGACGGCGCGGAGGTTGGCCGGGAGGGTGTTCTGCGGAGAGGTCACGGGGATGTTCCTTCGGATTCGGTGTCGTGGGGATGCGGCTGCGGTTCCCGCCGGTACGGCGGTGCGGCGGTTCAGCGGTCCAGCGAGGGACCGAGCAGCCACGCGGCGATCTCGCGGATCGCTCCCTGGCCGCCGTGCGCGGTGGTGACGGCGCGCGCCGCGGCGCGCACCACGTCGTGGGCCCCGGCGACGGCGACGGGCCAGCCGACCAGGGCGAAGCAGCCCATGTCGTTGACGTCGTTGCCGGCGTACAGGACCCGTTCGGGCGCGATGCCGTTCTCCTCGCACCACTGCTTGAGTGCGAGGTCCTTGCGGTCGATGCCGTGCAGCACGGGGACCCGCAGCTTGCGGGCCCGTGCGGCGACGACCGGGTTGGTCTCGGTGGACAGGATCAGGACCGGCAGCCCGGCGCGGCGCAGCGCCGCGATGCCGAGGCCGTCGCCGCGGTGCACGGCGACCGTCTCGCGGCCGTCGGCGTCGATCAGCACCCGGTCGTCGGTCTGGGTGCCGTCGAAGTCCAGGACGACCGCGTCGATCTCGTCGCGGCCCGGGGTGGTCGCGGCCGGGTCCAGCAGCGGCGCCAGCGCGCGGGCCCTGGCCAGGTCGGCCGGCTCGTCGATCTCCAGCACCCGGGCGGGGTCGGTGGGGATCAGCGCGGTGCGGCCGAAGAAGCGGTGGTTGGAGACGCGGAAGCCGTCGGCGCGCATGGCGTACGCGGCGCCGGTCTCCAGCAAATCCTGCGGCCGGTCCTGGCGCCGCGGCCGGGTCGCCCGGTCGTGGTTGACGCCGAACGCCCCCTGCGGGCCGGCGTCCTCGCGCCAGACGAAGCCGTGGAACGCGGCGACGGTGTGCGCGGTGTCGGCGCCGCCCTCGGTGATCGCGGCGACGCAGTCGTCGATCTCCTCGCTGGTGAGGAAGGGGCTGGTGCACTGCACCAGCAGCACCACGTCGGCGGCGGCGCCGGTCGTCACGGCGTGCGCGTCCATCGCGTGCAGGACCGCGGCCTCGCTGGTCGCGGTGTCCCCGGCGATGGCGGCGGGCCGCAGCACCACGTCGGCGCCGGCGGCGCGAGCGGTCTCGGCGGTCGCGGGGTCGTCGGTGGAGACGACCACCGAGGTGACGCGGTGCGCCCCGCGGCACGCGCGGACCGCCCGCGCGACCAGCGGTATGCCGCCGACCGCGGCGAGGTTCTTCCCGGGCACGCCCTTGGAGCCGCCGCGCGCGGGGATCACCGCGAGGACGTTCCGGCTGCGGTGGTCCGTTTCCCCCGTTCCGGGGTGCGTCTCGCTCATGCGGTGGCTCCTGTCATCGTTGCGATTGCGTTCACGGGTGCGCCCCCGCGGCCCAGCGCCGCGCCGGGCGCTGCGATCAGGGGCGTGGGTCTCCCGGCCGACCCGGCGCCGGGCGTGTTCTTCAGGGGCGCGGGGAACTGCTCCCCCAGACTCCGTCCGGGAGGTACCCCCACCAGCCCGTCTGCGGCCCGCAGGTCGTCACCGGCCCGAAGGGGCTGTTCGGTTCGATCCGGACCACCGGCATGTGGTGGGTTGCTCGCGCAGTTCCCCGCGCCCCTGAACTCAACGCCGAGCGTGTAGCGGGACCTCACAGCTGGCCCCAGCGGCGGATGGAGGGAGCGACCCGCTGCACCCCTTGCCGATACGCGGCGCGAGCCGAATTGCGGAGGAAATCCCGCGCCGCCCGCCGCAGCGGCCCCGCGTCGACGGGCGCGAGCCCGGCCACCGGCTCGCCCTTGGGGTCCAGGCCGTGCCGCGCGAGCACCCCCGGCAGGTAACCCGGCGCGGTGCGCAGCGTGTAGTAAGGGGACAGCGGCGGGAGTTCGGGCGCGGCCCGCAGCGCCTTGACCCGAGCGCGCAGCGCCGCGTAGGGGTCCGCGCCGGCCACGCCGTGCGCGGCGGTCCAGTCCGGATCGGCCCGCGGCAGCACCCCGTCGTCGAGTTCGTCCCAGGACGCGTAGCACCCGGAGCCGAGGAAGTGGTGGTTGCCGAGCGACTCGCGGATGCCGAGGTCGGTGAGGACCGCGGTGGGGATGCCCCGATGCAGGGACTCCAGCGCCGCGGTGGAGCTGACGGTGACCAGCAGGTCGGTGCGGTCGAGCACCTCGCCCATCGCGCCGTAGACCAACTGCACGTTGTCCGGCGGGTCGAGGGCGGCGACCAGCTTCTGGTACGGGTGCTCCTCGATGTGCGTGGTGTGCTCGCCGGGCTTGCTGCGCAACTTCACCAGCACGTCGCGCTCGGGGTGCCGGCGGGCGTGCTCGACGGTCCGGCGCAGCAGGTGCATCCGGTCGGCTCGGCCCTCGGGCGCGGACGGCTGGACGGCGAAGGTGACGGTGAACCGCCGTGCGCCGCGGCCCTGTTCGTCGCCCGGCGGCCGGTAGCGCTCGCCGCCGAGGAAGGGCAGCGCGGTCTCCACGATCGCGTCGGTCGGGTGCCCGACCCCGCGGTAGACCTCGGTGAACCGCCGTGCGTCGTCGGCGCTGTTGGCCAGGACGACGTCGGCGCCGGCCCGCAGCAGCAGGCCGTCGGCGAGCTTCTCGTAGACCACGCCGACGTAGCCGGTGACCACCACCGGGCGTGAACGGCGGCCCTGCCAGGCGCGGTTGAAGCCGTGGATGAACGCCTGCACGGTGCCGCCGACGCAGGACAGCACGACGACGTCGCAGGTGTCGGCGTCGGTGGCGGCGAGGATCTCCGCCGCGGTCTGCTCGGTCATCGAGTCGGCGGATATGCCGAGTTCGGCGAGTTGCCGGGCGGTGGGCGTGGCCCGGCCGCGCAGCAGCCTGGCGTCGAGTCGGGCCTCGGGGTCGAGTCGTCGCGCGGTCAGCGCGCCCCACTTCCACCGGGTGTCCGAATCGGCGATCACCGTGACCCGCAGCGGGCCGGACTTGCGTTCTGGCACGACGCAGACAGTAGGAAGCCGGAGGGTTCGGCGGACAAATCCGAGGCCAACGGGAGGTAAACAAAATGCCGCCACTTCGCACGTACGCAGGTCAGCGCGGTATGCCGAACTCCCGGTGACACCGCATGTCACCGTCTCGTCATCTTTCGTTTCACCAGATGTTCTCCGGCGGCAAAGCACCGGGCGGTACCCCGCCGTAATGTACGGCGGGTGGTAAAGCTCTCCGTCATCGTGCCGTTTTTCAATGTGCAGCAATACGCTCCTGACACGCTGCACAGCCTGCGGGCCAACGCCCGGTCCGACTTCGAATTCGTGCTGGTGGACGACAAGTCCACCGACCGCACGCCGGAACTGCTGGAAAGGTCGCTGGATTCGCTGCCGGGCGCCCGCCTGGTACGGCACGAGCGCAACGGGGGCCTGGCCACCGCGCGCAACACCGGCATCGACGCCGCGCGCGGCGAGTACCTGACCTTCCTGGACGGCGACGACTGGTACGGGCCGGGCTACCTGCCCCGACTCGTCGCCGCCATCGAGGACTTGGGCACCGACTTCGTCCGGGTGGACCACGTCCAGTGCACCGGCCGCGCCCGCAACGTGATCCGGGTGCCGCACGGCCGCCGGGGCGTCCCGCTGAAGGCGCGCGACGCGATCCTGCCCGCCGACCGCTCGACCTCGGTCGACTACCCGTACGCGTGGGCCGGGATCTACCACCGCCGGCTGGTCGACGCCGGGCTGCTGCACTTCCCCGACGGGTTGCGCACCGCCGAGGACCGGCCGTGGATCTGGCGGCTGCACCGCAAGGCGGAGAGCTTCGGGGTGGCCGAACTGTTCGGCATCTTCTACCGGCGCGGCGTGACCACGTCGCTGACCCAGATCGGCGACGTGCGCCAACTGGACTTCATCCGCAGCTTCGACCAGGTGATCGCGGAGGTCAGCCAGGACCCGGAAGCCGACCGCTTCCTGCCCAAGGCGGTCCGCACCTACTGCGCGATCATCGCCCACCACCTGGGCAACATCGACCGGTTCGAGCCGCAGGTGGCGCGCAAGCTCAAGGCGATGAGCGCGGCGGCGCTGCGCCGGCTGCCGCAGGACGTGCTGACCGACGCGCTGGACTCGATGGACCTGGAGCGCAGCTCCAAGATCCGCCGGCTGCGCTGGCGGCTGCCCGCCGACGGAACGGCGGCCGCGTGATGGCGCCCGGCGCCGGCGGCCCCGGCGGCCGCACGCAGATCTTCCTCGCCTCCACCCTCTACGGCGCGGCCACGCTCGTCGCCGCGCTGGACGCGGGCTGCTTCGACGCGGCCGACCGGCGGCTGCTGCTGGTCAGCAACAACGCGGCGATCCCGGAGATCACCCCGCCGCTGGACGAGGCGCCCGGCTTCGCCGCGCTGCGCCCGCGGTTCGACGACGTGCTGTCGTGGAACGAGGCGATCCACCCGCTGCACCCGGGCGGCTGGTCGCCGCGCGCGGACGACGTGCCGATCTGGGAGCGGCATCTGCGGATGCTGTGGGACCTGGGCGAGGACCGGATCGAACTGGTCGTGGAGTCCATCCAGGTCGAGCCGGCGCTCGCGGTCGCGGCGTGCTTCACCGGCGCGCCGATCACCGTCTACGCCGACGGCCTGATGTCGTACGGCCCGACCCGCAACAAGATCGGCGCGCTCGTCGACACCCGGATCGACCGGCTGCTCCACCTGGACCTGGTGCCGGGGCTGCGCCCGCTGCTGCTGAGCGAGCACGGCGTGCCGTCCGAGGTGGTGCCGACCGAGGTGTTCACCAAGGTCCTCGCGGAGGTCGCGGACGCCTCCGAGACGGCCGCGCGCGAGACCCTGTCCGGCGTGCCGACCGGCGGCGCGCTGCTGCTCGGTCAGTACCTGTCGGCGCTCGGCCTGATCAGCGCGGCCGAGGAGGAGGAGCTGCACCTGTCGATGGTGCGCGGCGCCGCGGCTCTGGGCCACAAGGAGATCGTCTTCAAGCCGCACCCGACGGCGCCGGCGCACTGGACCGAGCCGCTGGCCGCCGAGGCGAAGCGGCTGGGCGCGACGCTGACCGTGCTCGACACCCCGGTGCTGGCCGAGGTGGTGTACCAGAAGGCCGAACCGGCGCTGGTCGTCGGCTGCTTCTCCACCGCCCTGATCACCGCGTCCGCGCTCTACGGCATCCCGGTCGCGCGCACCGGCACCGGACTCCTGCTGGACCGCCTGACGCCGTACCAGAACAGCAACCGCGTGCCGGTCACCATCGTGCACGACGCGCTGCCGGAGCTGTCCGACGCCAAGGCGGTGCGCGCCTGGCGGCCGCCGAGCCCGGAGTACGTGGCCGGCGAGTTGACCCCGCTGCTGCACACGGTCGGCTTCTGCATGCAGGCGCAGGCGTACCCGCACCTGCGGGACGAGGCGTCCGACTGGCTGGCGCACCGGCTGACCGACCGCACCTGGGTGTACTTCAAGCGCCGCCGCCTGACCTCGCTGGGCCTGCCCGGCGCGGTGCCCGGACGGCTGGCGTTCGTCCCGCGCAACCGAACCGTCCGCCGGGTGGCCCGCCGCGCCCGCGCCCTGAAGAAAGCCACCCTGGGATGAGCCTGCAGATCCCCGCGCCCGCCGACGAGTCCGCGGGCGGTGGCGGCACGGCGTCCGCCGCGTCGCCGCAGCCGGACGCGCAGCCGCACGCCGCGCCGCAAGCGCGGCCGGACGCACAAGCGGCGGCCGGGCCCCAACCGCCGAAGGCCAGGCCGGGCCCGCGGGCGGCTGCGCGCGCTGGACGGCCTGCGGCTGGTGGCCGCGCTGATGGTGTGCGCCTACCACTACGGCGGCCGCGGCGGCGACATCCAGCACGCCTGGGGCAGCTCCCCCAACCACCTCTTCCCGCACGTCGCGGGCGCGTTCTCCTACGGTCCGCTGGGCGTGCAGATCTTCTTCATCATCAGCGGCTTCGTGATCTGCATGAGCGGCTGGGGCCGCAGCGTGAAGGACTTCGCGATATCCCGGATCGTCCGGCTCTACCCGGCGTACTGGGCCGCGCTGATCATCGTCACGGTCGCGTTCGTCGCGGTCGGCTACCAGCGGCCCTCGGACGCGGACCTGCTGACGAACTTCACGATGCTGCAGATGCCGGCCGGCGCCGAGCGGGTGCTCGGGGTGTGCTGGACGCTGTGGGCGGAGATGCGGTTCTACCTGCTGTTCACGCTCTTCGTGGTGTGTCCCCACCCTTCGGGCGGGAGGTGCCCCCAGGAGCCACCCGCAAGCGGGTGCTGGTGTTCTGCGCGGTGTGGACGGTCGGCGCGCTGTACGCCGACACCTCCGGGCAAGAGTTCCTGAAGACCGCGCTGATGCCGACGTACGCGCCGTTCTTCGTCGGCGGCATGGGCCTGTACCTGGTGTACCGCTTCGGCCACGACGCCTTCGCGTGGGGCGTGGTGGCGGTCGGCTTCCTGCTCGGCCAGCGCTATGCCGTGCAGGACCTGGTGGCGCCCAAGCACATGGACGTCTTCCACCACCGCACCCAGTTCGCGGTGATCGCGATCGTCGCGCTGGGCTTCGCCGCGGTCGCCGCGGTGACGCTGGTGCCGTGGATCGCCCGCGTCGAGTGGCGCTGGCTGACCACCGCGGGCGCCCTGACGTACCCCTTCTACCTGGTGCACGAGCACCTGGGCTGGGTGGTCATCGGCAAGGCCCGCGAGCACACGGACCTGTCGGCCGGGGTGATCTTCGCCGGCACCGTCGTGGCCATGCTGGTGCTCGCCTGGCTGATGCACCGCCTGGTCGAACGCCCGCTCGCCCCCCTCCTCAAGCGGGTGCTGAGCCGACCGGTCGGCGGATAGCACTGCCCTACGATGGAACCGTGAGCGACGTCACCCGCGGAAGTGTGCGCGACCGGCCGACGCGCGCGGAGGAGATCCTCGCGGTCGGGCTGCGCGACGAGAAGAGACGGCAGACCCGGCGGCACATCGCCGAGGTCGCCACCGGGCTCTTCCTCGAACGCGGCTTCGCGCAGGTGACGATCGCGGAGGTGGCGCGCACCGCCGAGGTGTCGGTGAACACCGTCTACACCTACTTCCCCTCCAAGGAGGACCTGGTCTTCTACCCGGAGGAGGCGTCGGCGCAGCGCATGGTCCAGATGGTCGGCGACCGCCTCCCCGGGGAGTCGGCCGCCGACGCGGTGCTGGGCGCGCTGCGCGGCGAACTGCGCAACGGCGACCGGATGGTGGGCCTCACCCAGGGCTTCGGCCGGTTCCTGGAGATGGTGCGGGCCGAGCCGACGCTCGCGGTGCGGCTGGACTCGATAGGCCGCGAGATGGTGGACCGGCTGGCCGCGGTGCTCGCCGCGGAGACCGGCGCGGAGGCCGGGGACCCGCTGCCGCGGCTGGTCGCGGCGCAGCTCGGCTGGGTGCAGGAGCAGCTCTTCCGCGAGATCGGCGACCGCACCCGCGCCGGCGAGGCGCCCGGCGCGGTCGCGGAGGCCGCGCTCGCCCTCCTGGACACCGTGGAGTCCCTCCTCGGCCCCGCGGTCCGCGGCTACGCTCGGCGCTGACCTTCCGGGGGGGCGCGGCGTCCGGCCCCAGCCGGTCAGAAGACGTCGGAGGGGGTGTACGTGCCCCAGACCGCGCGCAGCGCGTTGCAGACCTCTCCCACCGTGGCCCGCGCGCGCAGCGCGTCCCGCATGGGGTAGAGCACGTTGTCCTCGCCCTGCGCCGCCTTCTGGAGCGCGGCGAGCGCGGCGTCCACCGCGGCCTGGTCGCGCGACGCGCGCAGCTCCGCCAGCCGCGCGACCTGCCGCGCCTCGATCGCCGGATCGACGCGCAGCGGCTCGTACGGCTCCTCCTCGTCGAGCTTGAAGCGGTTGACGCCGACGACCGTGCGGTCGCCGGACTCCGTCTCCAGCGCGATGCGGTACGCGTTCCGCTCGATCTCCGACTTCTGGAACCCCCGCTCGATCGCGGCGACCGCGCCGCCCAGCTCCTCCACCTTGTCCATCAGCGCGACGGCCGCGGCCTCGACGTCGTCGGTCATCTTCTCCACCACGTACGACCCGGCGAACGGGTCCACGGTGGCGGTCACGTCGGTCTCGTAGGCCAGCACCTGCTGGGTGCGCAGCGCGAGCCGCGCGGACTTGTCGGTGGGCAGCGCGATGGCCTCGTCGAAGCTGTTGGTGTGCAGCGACTGGGTGCCGCCGAGCACCGCGGCCAGGCCCTGGACGGCCACCCGCACCAGGTTGACCTCGGGCTGCTGCGCGGTGAGCTGGACGCCCGCGGTCTGGGTGTGGAAGCGCAGCATCTGCGACTTGGGGTTCTTCGCGCCGAACTCCTCGCGCATCACCCGCGCCCAGATCCGGCGGGCGGCGCGGAACTTCGCGACCTCCTCCAGGATCGTGGTGCGCGAGACGAAGAAGAACGACAGCCGCGGCGCGAAGTCGTCCACGTCCATCCCGGCGGCCAGCGCGGTGCGCACGTACTCGATGCCGTCGGCGAGGGTGAAGGCGATCTCCTGCGCGGGCGAGGCGCCGGCCTCGGCCATGTGGTAGCCGGAGATCGAGATGGTGTTCCACCGGGGGATCTCGGCCCGGCAGTACGCGAAGATGTCCGCGATCAGCCGCAGGCTGGGCTTGGGCGGGAAGATGTACGTGCCGCGGGCGATGTACTCCTTGAGCACGTCGTTCTGGATGGTGCCGGTCAGCTTGTCGGCGGACACGCCCTGCTCCTCGGCGACCAGTTGGTAGAGCAGCAGCAGCAGCGCCGCGGGCGCGTTGATCGTCATCGACGTGGAGACCTTGTCCAGCGGGATGCCGCCGAACAGCACCTTCATGTCCTCGATGGAGTCGATCGCGACGCCGACCTTGCCGACCTCGCCGTGCGCGAGCGGCGCGTCGGAGTCGTGGCCCATCTGGGTGGGCAGGTCGAACGCGACCGACAGGCCCATCGTGCCGTTGGCGATGAGCTGCTGGTAGCGGGCGTTGGACTCCGCGGCGGTGCCGAAGCCGGCGTACTGCCGCATGGTCCACGGCCGCCCGGTGTACATCGTCGGGTAGACGCCCCGGGTGAACGGGTAGCCGCCCGGCTCGCCGAGCTTCTCCCGCGGCTCCCAGCCGGCCAGGGCGTCGGGGCCGTAGACCGGCTCGATCGGCTGACCGGACTCCGACTCGCGCGCCATGTCACGCCTCCGCTGTGCAGGTCGTCGCCGGTAGGGGTTACCGGCAGGTAGTTCAAGGGGGTCGACACGGACTGTAGCGGCGGCCGTGCGACCCGTGCAGGGGGAACGGGCTGGGACGTTCCTCACAGTCTTCCCCGGATCGGCCGCAACCGCCCAGCCGCCATTCGATGTCTAGAGGGTGACGGAGCACTGCCGAGGGGGAAGGTGACTGCTGTGCGCAGGACATCACGGAAAGCGACGGCCGCCGCGGCGGCCGCCACGGCGGCACTGGCCGCCGTCGTACTGACCGCGTGCGGCCCGCAGGACACCGGGGCCGCCGACGACAGGGCCCCGACACCGGCGCGGAGCGCCGCGGCGGACCCGGCGGCCACCACCGCGGGCGCTCCGCCCACCACCTCGGCGCCGGCCACGCCGACCGCCGCCCCCACCACGCCCCGGGCCACGCCCACGGCCACGGCCACGACGAAGGCCCCCGCCAAGACTCCCGCCAAGACTCCCGCGAAGGCGCCGACCACGCCGCCGGTCGTCCCCGCGGTCATGGCGGTCGGCTCCAACAGCGCCCAGGTGCGGGAACTGCAGGCCAGGCTCGGCCAGCTGCACCTGTTCAGCCGCACGCCGACCGGCTACTACGGCAGCGTCACCCAGCACGCCGTCAGCGACTTCCAGGAGCGGCACGCGCTGCCGTCCACCGGCCGCGTCGACGCCACGACCTGGGCACGGGTGCGGGCGCTGACCCGGCCGCCGACCCACAAGGAGATGTACCCGCCGGTCGCGCCGCGGCCCGCGGCCAAGCTGGACCCGCGCTGCATGACCGGGCACGCCATGTGCATCAGCAAGACGACGCGGACGCTGTCCTGGGTGGTCGACGGGAAGGTGCTCAGCACGATGGACGTGCGGTTCGGCTCGCAGTACACGCCGACCCGCGAGGGGCTCTTCCACGTCACGTTCAAGAGCCGCAACCACGTGTCGACGATCTACCACACGCCGATGCCGTACGCGATGTTCTTCAGCGGCGGTGAAGCGGTGCACTACTCCGCGGACTTCGCCGCCCGCGGCTACGCCGGCGCGTCGCACGGCTGCGTCAACGTCCGCGACAAGGCGGCGATCGCCGCGCTCTTCGACCAGGTCAAGGACGGCGACAAGGTCGTCGTCTACTGGTAGCGGCCGGCGGCGGACGCTCACGAGCGCGGCCGGACAGGGGGAAATGCGCCCGGCCGCGCTCTGTGAGACGTGGACCCCGATACGGGGAGAACCGGGGTCCACTGAACCGATGACCAGTCGGTCCACTTACCCAAGCGCACGGCGGCCCGGAAGTGTCACACCCGCGCCGCGGGCCGCGGACGGGGTCGGTACCGCGCGTTTTCAGCCGCCGCGCGGGGCCCCGGCGCGGAACCCGCGGCGCAGCCGCTAGATGAGTAAGTCCGAAGTCTTCAGGGTGCAAAGGCGCGAGGGCCTCGTTGTTTGTGTGTGACGACAAACCTCAAGGCCCTCGCGACAGCACTCTACGTGAAGATCGATGACTGTCTGGCAGGATTGCGGCGCTCAGGACGCCCGCCCCGACTGTCGGACGCCGAACTGCTGACGCTGGCGGTCATGCAGGCACTGCTCGGCTTCGTCTCCGAGGCCAGATGGCTGCGCTACACCCGCACCCACCTGTCGGCCGAGTTCCCCTACCTGCCCGGCCAGTCCGGCTACAACAAACGCCTACGCGCCGCGAACACCCTGATCAGCCGCTTCATCCGCACACTGGCCCGCGACAGCGACCTGTGGCACGACGACGTGTGGGTCGTGGACTCCACACCGGTGGAATGCGCCCGCTCCCGCCCGACGGCCAAACGCTCCGACCTGGCCGGATGGGCCGGCTACGGCTACTGCCCCTCGCACTCACGGTTCTTCTGGGGCCTGCGTCTGCACCTGATGTGCACCCCCGGCGGACTGCCCATCGCCTGGGCTCTGGCCAACCCCAAGGTCGACGAACGCGAAGTCCTGGCCGACATGCTCACCCGCGACCCCGACCTGCCGGCCACCCACCCCGGGCAGACCATCATCGGCGACAAGGGCTACGTCTCCCACCAGCTCGACGCCCACCTGGCGCAGCTGGGCCTGACCCTGATCAGACCCAGCTACCGCAACCGCAAACCCCGCCCCGACGAGCACCTGCTCAAGCCGATCCGGCAGCTCATCGAGTCCGTCAACGACACCCTCAAAGGCCAACTCGACCTCGAACGCCACGGCGCCAGAACACCAGAAGGAGTCCTGGCCCGCATCGGCCAACGCATCCTCGCCCTGACCACCGCCATCTGGCACAACCGCAACACCGGAAGCCCCATCACCAGATCACTGATCGCCTACGACCACTAACCCCCAGACTTCGGACTTACTCGTCTAGGACTCGGCGGACTTGGTGGTGCGGGCGCGGGCCCGGCCTCTCGCCTTCGCGTTCCCCTTCGCCTTCGACGTGCCCTTCGACTTCGCCTTGCCGTCCGACGCGGCGGCCGACGCGCCCGCCGGCCTGGGCCCGCCGTGGCCCACGGGCTTCCCCGGGCGTTCGGCGCGGCGGCCGTTCGGGGCGTACCGGCCGTGGCCCGGCCCGCCGGCGCGGCGGCCGGTGTGCCGGGTCGGCCCGCCGTCCCGCGCGGTCGCGTGCGGGCCGGCCGCCGCGCAGTCGCCGACCACGGGCGCGGGCGCGCCGCGGTCCCGAGGCGGCGCGGCGGCATGGGTGCGCGCGGGGCAGGGGACGGCAGGGCTGCCGGGGACGACGCCGCGGTCGGGCCGGATCCGCGGGGACTGCTCGCCGGTGACGGCGGGCGCGTTGCCCGCCGTGCCGCCCGGCGGCGTGCTGCTGACCGGGAACGTGCCGGAGCCGCCGCCCGAGGCCGGCAGCCGTCCGGTGCCCGCGGCGACCGCGACGGCCACGCCGCCCACCGCCAGCACGGACACCAGCGCCGCGGCGGCCACCCGCAGGGACCGTACGCCCAGCCGGGGCCACCACGCGGCGCCGCGGGGCGCCGGGATGCGGACCGCCTGCGCGGCGCGGAACTCCGCCAGCGCCGCCTCCTCGCGTTCGGGATCGAGCACGGCCGTGTCCCGGGCCGCCGCGCCCGCCGCGGTCAGCAGGCCGGCCAGCCGCTGCGCGCTGCGCGCCGACTCCGCGTCCCGCGCCTCCACCCGGCCGCCTTCGAGCAGGGCCTCCAGCACCCGCCCGTCCAGCCGGCCGCCGCTCAGCCCCAGCGCCCCGGCCGCCAGGTCCACACGGCGGCGCCGCACTGGCCCTTTCCGCGTCTCCTGCGACGGCGGGGCGGATGTGACGTAAGAGGTGTATGGGTGACGGGGGAGGCGTGGGGTGTCGGTCATCTCACTTCCTCACAGCGCCTTGGACGCCGAAAGCGTCACATCCGCCCGGTGCGCGCGGTCGTCGCCTGCGGTTCCCCCGGAGGCCGCCGCGGCGCTCCCGGCCACGCGGGAGCGCTGTGCGCCGACCCGCGGCGCGACGGACGGCTCGGGCCCGGGGAACGTGGCGTCGACGTCGAGGAGTTCGGCCAGCCGGCGCAGCCCCCGGTGCGTCGCCATCCGCACCGAGCCGGCCCGCTTGCCCAGGACCCGCGCCGCGCTGGTGGAGTCCAGGCCCATCACGACGCGCAGCAGCACCGCCTCGGCCTGCTCGCGCGGCAGCGTGGCGATCGCCGCGAGCGCCCGGTCGGTGGCGACCGCGTCCAGCGCCTCGCCCGCGGTGTCCGCGCGGTCGGGGAGGTGGACCAGTTCGTCGATGCCCGCGCCGGACACCGGCCGCCGGTTGCGCGCGCGGATGTGGTCCAGCGCCCGGTTGCGGGCTATCCGCGCCGCCCAGCCGCGTACCGAGCCGCCGTCGCCGCGGAAGCCGGGCAGGTCGCGGGCGATCTGCAGCCACGCCTCGGACGCCACGTCCTCCGCGTCGGCCGGGCCGACCAGACTGCGGACGTAGCTCAGCAACTGCGGCTGCACAGCGCGGTACACGACGCGGAAGGCCGTCTCGTCGCCCCCCTGCGCCGCGGCCACCGCGGTGTCCAGATCCACCTCGGGTCACACCCCCTCGCCACCTCCATCATCCTGCCCCATCGGGCACGGTGACACTTTCGCCGGGGCATACGCCGTACTAATGGCGGCCGGGGACGCTCCTGTGGGGGGAGGCGGCCCCCGGCCGTCTTCTTCGACGCCGCGCCGCGCCCCTTCCGGCCCTCGTACGAGTGAACTTCCTCGCACCGCCGCCACCGCGCCGCCCGCCGTCCGCGCCAGCCCGTAGAGTTGACCTCCCCTGCCCGCCCGCCGCGCCGCCGCGCACCACCGTGTTCCGTTCCGCCGCACACCTCCGTACCCCACAGGAGCCCGACGCTGTCCAGCGCCACCCTGCCCGAGGGACTGCCCGAGGGGCTGCACCGGCTGAACGACGCCTCCGCGGCCGACGCCGAGGCGGCCCTGCGCGCGTGCTGCGGCTCGCACCGCTGGGCCCGGCGGATGGCCGCGCACCGCCCGTACCCCACGCTCGACGCGCTGCTGGCCGCCGCCGACGAGGCCGCCTACGACCTGACCTCGGGCGATCTCGCCGAGGCGCTGGCCGGCGAGGCGACCACCGCGCTGCCCGACCGGGGCAATCTGGCGGTGCACACCGCGCTGCGCGCCGCCCACGCCGCGTACGAAGCGCGGTTCGGGCATGTCTTCGTGCTGGCCGCCGACCCCGCGGACGACGAGGACCCCACCGCGCTGCTGGACCGCACGCTGGCCTCGCTGCGCGAACGCCTGGGCCACGACGAGGACGAGGAGTCCGTGGTCACCGCGGAGCAGCTGCGCCGCATCTGCCGCGCCCGCCTGCTGCGGCTGGCCGCCGCGCCCACCCGCGTCGGCTGAGCCCCGCCCGCCGCACAGGACGCCCACAGGTTCACCCGACCGTGCGGGATCGATCACACCTGACCCACCCCGTGGTACCGCACCGACATCGCGTCGCTACGATGGCCGGGGCCGGTGGACCGTACCCGGCCGGGCGTGACCGACTTGAACACAAGAACAGCCGGCAGCCCTCGTCCCGCTCCCGGAGGGTATTTTCCGTGCCGGCTGGAACGCTTTACCGCGGCCGGGAAGGCATGTGGTCCTGGGTGGCTCACCGAGTCACCGGCGTCCTCATCTTCTTCTTCCTGTTCGTCCACGTCCTCGACACCGCCCTGGTGCGCGTCTCCCCCGAGGACTACGACAAGGTCGTCTCGACCTACAAGACCCCGATCGTCAGCCTGCTGGAGTACGGCCTGGTCGCGGCGATCCTCTTCCACGCGCTCAACGGTCTGCGGATCATCGCCGTCGACTACTGGACGCAGGGGCCGCGCTACCAGAAGCAGATGTTCTGGGCCGTGATGGGCCTGTGGATCGTGCTGATGCTGGGCGCGATCTACCCGGTCCTCGGCCACGCCGCACGAGTGCTGTTCGGGAGCTGATCGACGATGGCCACTGAAGTCACCCCCGCCGAGGACGTCCAGCTGACCGGTTCCAGCACGTCGTACGGCGTCGACAACCCCGCGCCCGTCATCGAGCCGCCGCGCGCCCGCACCAAGCGCAGCCCGCGCGCCACCCGCACCAACTTCGAGCTGTACGGCTGGCTGTTCATGCGGCTGTCCGGCGTGGTGCTCGTGGTGCTGGTCATCGGCCACCTGCTCATCCAGCTGGTGCTGGACGGCGGCGTCACCAAGGTCGGCTTCGCGTTCGTCGCGGGCCGCTGGGCCTCGCCGTTCTGGCAGGGCTGGGACCTGGTGATGCTCTGGCTGGCCATGCTGCACGGCGGCAACGGCCTGCGGACCGTGATCAACGACTACGCCCAGCAGCCGAACACCCGCTTCTGGCTCAAGACGCTGCTGTTCACCGCGGTGGCGTTCACCATCGTGCTCGGATCACTGGTGATCTTCACCTTCGACCCGAACATCCGCTAGGCCAGGGCAGGGACAGGGAAGCGACCCCATGCAGATCCACAAGTACGACACCGTCATCGTCGGCGCGGGCGGCGCCGGCATGCGCGCGGCCATCGAGGCCACCAAGCGCAGCCGCACCGCCGTCCTGACCAAGCTGTACCCGACCAGGTCCCACACCGGCGCGGCGCAGGGCGGCATGGCCGCGGCGCTGGCCAACGTGGAGGAGGACAACTGGGAGTGGCACACCTTCGACACGATCAAGGGCGGTGACTACCTGGTCGACCAGGACGCCGCCGAGATCCTGGCGAAGGAGGCCATCGACGCGGTCCTGGACCTGGAGAAGATGGGCCTGCCGTTCAACCGGACGCCCGAGGGCCGGATCGACCAGCGCCGGTTCGGCGGCCACACCCGCAACCACGGCGAGGCCGCGGTCCGCCGCTCCTGCTACGCCGCGGACCGCACCGGCCACATGATCCTCCAGACGCTGTACCAGAACTGCGTCAAGGAGGGCGTGGAGTTCTTCAACGAGTTCTACGTCCTGGACCAGCTGATCTCCGAGGTCGACGGCGTCAAGCGGTCGGCCGGCGTGGTGGCGTACGAGCTGGCCACCGGTGAGATCCACGTCTTCCACGCCAAGGCGGTCATCTACGCGTCCGGCGGCACCGGCAAGTTCTTCAAGGTGACCTCCAACGCGCACACGCTGACCGGCGACGGCCAGGCCGCGGTCTACCGGCGCGGGCTGCCGCTGGAGGACATGGAGTTCTTCCAGTTCCACCCGACGGGCATCTGGCGGATGGGCATCCTGCTCACCGAGGGCGCCCGCGGCGAGGGCGGCATCCTGCGCAACAAGGACGGCGAGCGCTTCATGGAGAAGTACGCGCCGGTCATGAAGGACCTCGCCTCGCGCGACGTGGTCTCCCGCGCCATCTACACCGAGATCCGCGAGGGCCGCGGCTGCGGTCCCGAGGGCGACCACGTCTACCTCGACCTGACCCACCTGCCGCCGGAGCAGCTGGACGCCAAGCTCCCGGACATCACCGAGTTCGCCCGCACCTACCTGGGCATCGAGCCGTACACCGACCCGATCCCGATCCAGCCCACCGCGCACTACGCCATGGGCGGCATCCCCACCAACGTGCAGGGCGAGGTGCTCGCCGACAACACCACGGTGGTGCCGGGCCTGTACGCGGCCGGCGAGGTGGCCTGCGTGTCGGTGCACGGCGCCAACCGGCTGGGCACCAACTCGCTGCTGGACATCAACGTCTTCGGCCGCCGCTCCGGCATCGCCGCCGCCGACTTCGCGCACGCCAACGACTTCGCGCCGCTGCCGGAGAACCCGGCGTCCCTGGTCGAGGAGCAGGTCGAGCGGCTGCGCTCGGCCACCGGCAACGAGCGGGTCACGGACCTGCGCCGGGAGCTGCAGGAGTGCATGGACGCCAACGTGATGGTGTTCCGCACCGAGCAGACCATCAAGACCGCGGTGGAGAAGATCGGCGAGCTGCGCGCCCGCTACAGAAACGTCTCGATCCAGGACAAGGGCAAGCGGTTCAACACCGACCTGCTGGAAGCGGTCGAGCTGGGCAACCTGCTGGACCTGGCCGAGGTGATGGCGGTCTCCGCGCTGGCCCGCAAGGAGTCCCGCGGCGGCCACTACCGCGAGGACTTCCCCAACCGCGACGACGTGAACTTCATGCGGCACACGATGGCGTACCGCGAGGTGGACGCGGCCGGCACCGAGTCGATCCGCCTGGACTACAAGCCGGTCGTGCAGACCCGCTACCAGCCGATGGAGCGTAAGTACTGATGAGCACCCCGACGCTCGACAAGCAGGACGGGCATTCGGCCGCCCTGGACGCGGCCGAGAACACCGCGGCCCACCTGATCACCGTGACCCTGCGGGTGCGCCGGTTCAACCCGGAGGTCTCCGACCAGGCGCAGTGGGTGGACTACCAGCTCCCGATGGACCCCAAGGAGCGCGTGCTGGACGCGCTGCACAAGGTCAAGTGGGAGATCGACGGCACGCTGACCTTCCGCCGCTCCTGCGCGCACGGCGTGTGCGGCTCGGACGCGATGCGCATCAACGGCCGCAACCGGCTGGCCTGCAAGACGCTGATCAAGGACGTCAACCCGGACAAGCCGATCACCATCGAGCCGATCAAGGGCCTGACGGTGCTGAAGGACCTCGTGGTCGACATGGACCCGTTCTTCCAGGCGTACCGCGACGTGATGCCGTTCCTGATCACCAAGGGCAACGAGCCGACGCGTGAGCGGCTGCAGTCCGCGGAGGACCGCGAGCGGTTCGACGACACCACCAAGTGCATCCTGTGCGCGGCGTGCACCTCGTCGTGCCCGGTGTTCTGGAACGACGGGCAGTACTTCGGCCCGGCGGCGATCGTCAACGCGCACCGGTTCATCTTCGACTCCCGCGACGAGGGCGGTGAGCAGCGGCTGGAGATCCTGAACGACAAGGACGGCGTCTGGCGCTGCCGCACCACCTTCAACTGCACGGACGCCTGCCCGCGCGGCATCGAGGTCACCAAGGCGATCCAGGAAGTGAAGCGCGCGCTGATCACCCGGCGCGTGTGAGGTCCCGGAGGACCGCGAGCTACGCGGCGGCCCCGCTCTCCCCCGTGGGAGCGGGGCCGCCGCGTGTCCGGGCGGCGCCGTGCGGCGCGGCGGGCGCGGTCAGAGCTGGCTGAGCACGGTGGGGTCGGTGATCTCGGTGTCCCGGGCGAGCATCATCGCCTTGCTGAGGATCACCGCGAGCGTGCGGTCGCCCTCGAACGGCAGGTAGCCCAGGTCCCCCGCGCCGGAGCCCGCGCCCGCCGAGGATGAGGGCACGATGCACAGGTAGCGGTCGTCCGGCGTCATCAGGATGTTCCCGGAGCCCAGGTGGATCTTGTACGTGTGGCGTTCGCCGCGCACGTGCAGGAAGCGCCCCTCGACGGTCGCCCGGTCGGCGATGGCCAGCCGCGGCACGAGCCGGCTGAGCAGGTCTCGGCGGCTCTGCGCGTTCTGCGACAGCTCGCCGAAGCTGTAGCTGTGCCAGTACGTCCTGAAGTGGCCGCCGGGGCCGCCGTCCTGCCAGGTCGGGTCGTTGCCGACGCTGGCGACGCCGACGAAGAGGTCCACGTCGCGCAGCACCTCGCTGAGCACCAGCGCGGGTATCTCCGCCAGCGGCAGCGGCTCGGCGGGGGCGCTGCGCCAGTCGGGGCCGTATCCGCCGCCGCCGGCGTGCGCCCAGTTCTCCGGTGCGTCGGTGCGGTAGAAGCGCACCTGGTCGGTGGACAGCCGCAGATACGCCCCCGACTCGGTGGTGTCGGCGCCGTAGTCGTCGCCGATGCCCTCGACCCAGAACTCGGCCCGCAGTCCCCACCGCGGCAGTTCGCGCACCGCGGGCGGGTAGGTGTCGTCGACCATCAGCCGCAGCTGATTGCGCCAGCCGCGGATGGCGGCCAGCGAGTGGAACTGGTGCTGGCGCAGGATGTGCGCGGCGAAGCGGTTGGAGTATGTGCCGGTGGCCCGCTCGGCGTCGGTGAGCAGGTAGACCTCGCGGTGGGCCTGCTTGAACGGCTGGGTCACGCCGTGGTGTTCGAGCCAGTCGCGCCAGGCGACGACCTCGGCGGTGTCGCGGCCGACCGGGTGCCACAGCTCGACGGCGGCGTCGTCGGCGACGGCCGGCAGCGCCTGGCCGGTGAGGGTGCGCAGCTCGCCGTCGGCCCAGCCGCAGGTGCGGCCGTCGACGGTCCACAGCAGCCGGCGGGCGAGGGTGCCGACCAGCGGGTGGTCGAGGTAGCGGGCGCGCCAGGCGGCGTAGGCCCAGGTGCGGCGGGACAGGAACTGCTTGTCCAGCCGCTCGGCCTGTGCGGCGAGCATCTTGTCGATGTCCTTCGCGGCGGCCTTCAGCTCGGCGACCAGTTCGGGCTGGTCGCGCTTGAGCGGCGCGGGCGGGCTCTTGACGATCTTTCCCGCGGGGTTCCGCCAGGTCAGCACCGCCTTGGTGCCCACCACCGCCAGCTCGCCGTGCTCGTGGACCAGCCGGCCGACCTCGGTCAGCCCGTAGGCGGGCACGGCGAGCTCCTCGACCTCCTCGCGGCTCAGGCCCATCGCGGCGGCCCGCGTCTCCAGCGCCGCGTCGAGCTGCTTGAGGGTGCCCTTGAAGGTGACGCGGGAGGCGAGCCGGGCGAGTTCGGCGAGCGCGGCCTCGCCCTCGGTGCGGGACAGGGCGACCACGGCGGCGTTGGCCACCTTGGGGTTGCGCGGGCCGGTGCCGGGCACCTTGCGCAGCGAGGTCTCGACCAGCCGGCCGAGCGCGCGGGCGGTGTCCGGGTGCGGCGGCAGCAGGGACAGCAGCCAGGTCAGTCCGCGCAGCGCGTTGGCGTTGTACGGGTCGTACAGGTCGTTCTGCGAGGGGCCGTGGTAGCCGTCCTCGTCGTACGGCAGGGTGCGCGGGCGGCCGACGAGCGCCAGCCAGCCGGTCACGCGGGCCCGCGCCGCGTCCGCGTCGAGCGGGTCGAGCAGCGCGCGGCCGGTCTTCTCCCAGCGGTCGCTCGGCTTGGCGGCGGTCGCGGTGGCGGCGTGGGCCAGCAGCCGCGGCCAGGGTGAGCCGAGTGCGGCGGCGTCGGTGAGCGCGGTCTCGGCCCAGGGCTCGCCGACGTTGAGCACCGGCTCGGTGAGCTTCTTGGCCACCTCGGAGAGCCGGCCGCGGCGGTAGGCGGTCAGGTCGCTGCGGCGCACGACCGCGACGGCGGGCGCGGGGACGGCGCCGCCGGCGGCGAGCTCGGCCTCGACCAGGCCGGCCAGCCCGTCGTTGAACCAGACGCTGTGCACGCGGGCGTAGCGGTCGAACTGCCGGGCCCGTATCGCGGCGGCCGACGGGTCCTCCCCCAGGCCGCGGGACAGGCGCATGACCAGCCCGAACAGCGTGTCCAGGAACGACTGGTGCGCGTCGCCGGTCAGGTGCCGCTCGGTGAGCAGGGCGAGCAGCCGGCGCCGGTCGTCCTCCGGCAGTGCGTCGACCTCCTCGACCAGCGCGTCCACGGCGGGGCCGCGCCGGGTGTCCACGCCGGCCGCCTGCACCTGGGCGAGCGGGTCGGCCAGCGCGTCGACGTCCCGCGCGGCGATGTGCCGCCGGCACGCGGCCAGGACCTCGGCGAAATCCTTCATCTCAGCCCCCCACCAGCGGCACGAGCTTGAGGAAGACGACCTCGGTGCCCAGCGGCAGGTCGACCTCTTCCTCGGCGTCCTCGATCTGCCGGTCGCCGACGAGCAGCAGGAAGCCGTTGGCCCGGAACGCCTTGAGCGCCAGCGCGGCCTGCGTCTCGGGGTCGATCCGCCGGGGCGTGCGCAGCCGGTAGCCGTTGAGCGTGCGCTCGGCGTCGCTGGGCTGCACCAGGCCGCTGAAGACCTCCGGCTGCCGCGCGTTGTACTCCGCGACCTCCTGGAAGACCCTGCGGCGTATCAACTCCCCCGCGGTGAGCCGTTCCTCCGCGATCTCCAGGCCCCAGGAGTCGCGGCGTTCCCCGGATGTCGTCTCGTCGACGAACGTGACCGTTGCCATGCCCCGAAGGCTACGGCGACCCACTGACAGCGCCCGGCCGCACCTCGCGGTGCGCCGGGCGCGTGGCCGATCCGGGCTCGGCTGAGGGAGCCCCGGCTGAGCAGGACTCAGCTGAACAGGGCTGAGCGCAGCTTCAGCCGGTCGCTCGCCTTGCCGCCGGGGCGCAGGCTGTAGTAGTCGCCGTCGCAGTCGGGGCCGGTGAACATGGTGACCGTGTGTACCGGAACTCGCCCACGGCGGCGTGCGCCGAGCCGGGCAGCGTCAGGAGCAGGGCGAGCGATGCGGCGGCAGCGGCGGCCGTCCGGCGCAGGCGGAGGGACATGCGGAACCTTCCACGGTGTGACGAGGGGGGATGTCGACACGCGGCGTCGACACGCACACAGTAGGAGGCGCGCATGGTGACGGAACGTTACGCCGCTCCGCGCCACGCCGGACGCCGGGTCAGGCGCCGGACTCGGCGAAGATCTCGCGGGCCGCGGTGATGCCGTTGAGCGCCGCGGGGAAGCCCGCGTAGCCGGCCAGCTGGGTCATCAGCTCCACGATCTCCTCGCGGCTGCCGCCGACGTTGAGGAAGCCGCGGATGTGGACGCGCAGTTGGGGCGCCGCGGTGCCGAGGGCGGTGCACATGGCGACGGAGGCCAGTTCGCGCAGGGGCAGCGAGAGTCCCTCACGGGCGTAGATGTCGCCGAAGACGTACTCGACCAGGTAGCGGCCGAGGTCGGGGGCGATGTCGTCCAGCGAGCGGACCACGTCCACGCCGTGCGGGCCGTCGACGGCGCGCAGGGCGTCCAGGCCGCGGTGGTAGCGGTCGCCGTCCGCGCCGGTGCCGGGTGAGGCGGCGCGGGAGCCGGGGCGCGCGGGGTCGTCGCCGGGGTCGGCCGGACGGTCGGCGAAGACCGCCCGCGCGGCGGACAGCGCGTTGAGCGCGGCGGGAAAGCCGGCGTAGACCGTGGCGTGCAGGAAGACCTCGACGATCTCGCGCCGGGTGCAGCCGACGTTGAGCGCGCCGCCGATGTGGAAGCGCAGCTGCGGCGCGGCGTTGCCGAGCGCGGCCAGCGCGGCGATGGTGGCGATCTGCCGCTGCCTGGGCGTGAGCCCCGGCCGGCTCCAGATGTCCCCGTACCCGAACTCGACGGTCATCCGGGCCAGGTCGGGGGCGATCTCGGCGACCGGGTCGAGCACGGTCGGGTGCTCGGTGCCGGTGACCAGCCGCAGCGCGGCCAGCCCGCGGGCGTAGCGGTCGTCGGGTGCGGTGCTGTCGTCTGCTGCGCGCGTCATGCCCACGACGCTACGGCCTGGAGCGGGCTCCAGCACAAGCACCCCGCCCCCGGGCGCGCCCTCACACCGCCGCACCCTCGCACTGCCGTGCCCTCGCACCGCCGCGCCCTCACACTGCCGCACCCTCCAGCGCCGGCGCCGCGGCGGGTGCGGCGGCCGGGAGGCGGACGTCGACGGTCAGGCCCGCGCCCGGCGCGGTCCGTACCGCCACCGAGCCGCCGTGCGCCTGGACCACGGCCTGCACGATGGACATGCCCAGGCCCGCGCCGCCGGTCACCCGGGCCCGGTCCGGATCGGCGCGGAAGAAGCGGTCGAAGACCCGCGCGGCGTCCTCGGGCGCGAGGCCCGGACCCGCGTCGGCGACCCGCAGCGTCACCTCGCCGCCCTCGCGCGCGACCTCGACGGTCACCGGGGAGTCTGCGGGGGTGTGCACGCGGACGTTGCCCAGCAGATTGCCGACCACCTGCCGCAGCCCCGCCTCGTCGCCCAGCGCGTGGCACCAGCCGTCCGCGGGCCCGGCGGCGTCCCCGCCGCCCTGCGGCAGCCGCAGCGTCAGCGGCCGCTCGGGTTGCTGCGCCGCGAGGTCCGCCGCCGCGTCGCGCACCAGGCAGCACAGGTCGACCGGGCGGAAGGGCAGCGACGGCCGGTCCTCCAGCCGGGCCAGCGCGAGGAGTTCGTCGACCAGCCGGCTCATCCGCAGCGCCTCCGCGGACACCCGGTGCAGCGCGCGCTCCTTCTCGTCGGGGTCGAGCATGCCCTTCTCGTACAGCTGGAGGTAGCCGCGGACCGAGGCCAGCGGGGTGCGCAGCTCGTGCGAGGCGTCGGCGAGGAACTGCCGCAGCTGGGCGCTGGCCCGCTCGCTCTCGGTCAGCGCGGTCTCGATCTGCTGGAGCATCGCGTTGAGCGCGGTGCTCAGCTCCTCGACCTCGCTGGAGCCGTGCCGCGCGGCCGGCACCCGCCGGGACAGGTCGCCCTCGGCGATCGCCGACGCGGTGCCGACCATCACCTCCAGCGGGCTGAGCCGGCGGCGCGCGGCGGTCATCGAGCCGGCCGCCAGCAGCGCGAGCAGCAGCACCCCCGCCCCGGACTCCCAGATCAGCAGCTTGCCGATGGCGTGCTTGACGCCGTTGAGCCGGATGCCGTGCACCACGAGGGTGCCGTCGGCCAGCCGGGTCGCCATCACCCGGTACTGGGTGCCGCCGGAGTGCACGGTGGCCGCGCCGCCGTGGGCCGCCAGCCGGGCGGGGTCGGGCAGCGCGCCGGCCATCTCGCGCTGGTCGTCGGTGATCGGGTGGTCGTCGTTCTCGCACATCGACGCGGGTCGGCCGTGTGCGTCCAGCACGATGAACAGGTCCTGCCGGAAGGCGTCGGCGACCGACGGCCCGCCCTTGTCGATCTTGAGCAGGTTGCCCAGCGCGCACAGCTGGCGCAGGCCCTCGCTACCGGTCGTGGCGCGGCCCAGCGCGGTGCTCGACGACTTCAGCGAGTCGTCGATCTGGCCGACCAGCACCATGTACGTCGCGGCGATGCTGGCCGTCGCGGCGAGCACCAGGCCGACGGCGAGGAAGGCGACGTTGGCGATGGTGAAGCGGGCCCGCAGCGAGTGCGGGCGCGGCCAGAACGAGCAGCGCATCACGTTCACCGCGCGCCGCCCCCGGTCAGCCCGTAGCCGACGCCGCGCCGCGTCTCGATCAGCGGCGGCCCGAACCGGTCCAGCTTGCGGCGCAGGTACGAGATGTAGGTCTCCACCACCGTGGAGGACACCGCGGTGTCGAACTGCCAGACGTGCTGGAGCAGTTGTTCCTTGGTGAGGATGCGGCCCGCGTGCCGCAGCAGGTGCCGCAGCAGGTTGTACTCGGTCGGCGTCAGCTCCACCGGCTGCCCGGCCCGCCGCACGGTGTACGTCGCCTCGTCCATCTCCAGGTCGCCGTGGCGCAGCACCCGCGCGGCCGGGCGGGCCTCGGGCCGGCGGGTGCGGCGCAGCACCGCGTGCACGCGCGCCACCACCTCGTCCACCTCGAACGGCTTGGTGATGTAGTCGTCGCCGCCGAGCGCGAGCCCGGCCACCACGTCGCGCGGCGCGTCCCGCGCGGTGACGAAGATGATCGCGAGGTCGTCGACCCCCTCGCCCCCGTCGAGCCGGTCGGGTCCGGCCGTCGCGGCCTCGCGGGCCCGCCCGGCGCGCAGCTCGCGGCAGACCTCCCAGCCGTTGCCGTCCGGCAGCATCACGTCGAGCAGCACCAGGTCCGGCCGGTGCCGCCGGGCCGCGGCGAGCGCCTCCCGCCCGGTGGCCGCGCTGTGCACCGCGAAGCCGTTGTACCGCAGGGTGATCCGCAGCACGTCCGCGATGCCCGGGTCGTCCTCGACGATCAGCACGGTGGCGGCGGGCGCGGCGGCACCGGTCACGGCGGCAGCGGCAGCGGGCGCGGCGGCAGCGGCGGCAGCGGCGGCAGCGGCGGCGGCAGCGGCACCCACAGCACGGCTCACGGCGGCGGCGGCCGGCTCGGCCGTTTCAGCGTCCATTGCCCCAGTATCCGTGGCCGCCCGCGCGCCCGGTCACGGCCGGAACTTTGGAGTTCCTTGAGAGTCCGCCGATCCGTTTGGCGGCGGCCCTTCCCGCCCCAGAGGCTGAGGGTGTTGTCCGACGTACCCGACCCGTGTGCAGTGCCCGAACGATGGGGGATGTGACCGTGGCCGCAGTGGCGCGATGGTGTTTCCGACACAAGTGGTGGGTGATCGCCCTGTGGGTCGTGGCGCTGCTCGGTGTGGGCGGCGCGAGCCGCGCGGCCGGCGACGCCTACTCCAACGCGTTCTCCCTGAAGGGGACCGAGTCGAGCAAGGTGCTCGACCTGATGGACAAGGCGATCCCCGCGCGCTCCGGCGAGGCCGACACCGTGGTGTGGCACGTCGACTCCGGCTCGGTGCGCGACGCGTCGGTGCGCCGGCGGATCACCCCGGTGCTGGCGAAGATCGCCGAGCAGCCGGACGTGGGCACCGTCGTCAGCCCGTACGACCCCGCGGGCGCCGCGCAGGTCAGCAAGGACGGCCGCACGGCGTACGCGCAGGTGACGTACACCAAGCTCGGCAACGACATGACCAACGACCAGGCGACGCTGCTGATCGACACCGCGCACGAGGCGCGGGCGCCGGGCCTGCACGTCGAGGTCGGCGGCAACAAGCCGGCGCAGGCCGAGCAGCCGCTGCCGGGGCTGGCCGAGGGCGTCGGCATCGCCGCCGCGGCCGTGGTGCTCTTCCTCGCGCTGGGCTCGCTGTTCGGCATGCTGCTGCCGATCCTGACCGCGCTGTTCGGCGTCGGCATCGCGTCGTCGGCGATCATCCTGCTCAGCCACGCCATGAACGTGGCGGACTTCTCCCCGCAGCTGGCGAGCCTGGTCGGCATCGGCGTCGGCATCGACTACGCGCTGTTCATCGTCACCCGGCACCGCAAGGGCATCCTGGCCGGGAAGACGCCCGAGGAGGCCGCGGTCTCCTCGCTCAACACCTCCGGACGCGCGGTGCTGTTCGCCGGCGGCACGGTCTGCATCGCGCTGCTGGGCATGTTCACGCTGCGGCTGACCTTCCTCAACGGCGTGGCGGTCGCCGCCGCGCTCACCGTCGTCATCACGGTCGCCGCGGCCTCCACGCTGCTGCCGGCGATGCTCGGCGCGCTCGGCATGCGGGTGCTCAGCCGCCGCCAGCGCCGCAAGCTGGCGGCCGGCGACCCGAAGACGACCGGCGCGCCGGGCGCCGCGGCCCGCTGGTCGTCCTTCCTGCAGCGGCACACCCGCCCGCTGGCCGCGGTCGCGGTGATCGTCATGGCGGTGCTGGCCATCCCGGCGCTGTCGCTGCGGCTCGGCTCCTCCGACCAGGGCAACAACCCGACGACGACCACCACCCGCAAGGCGTACGACATGCTGGCGGACGGCTTCGGGCCCGGCTTCAACGGCCCGCTGACGATCCTCGCCGAGGCGCCGACCGCGGGCGACAAGGCCGCGGTCACCCGGCTGGTCACCACGCTGAAGTCGACGCCCGGCATCGCCTACGCCGCCCAGGTGCCGCTGAAGGACGCCGGCGACATCGCGTTCGTCAACGCGGTGCCGACCACCTCGCCGCAGGACAAGGGCACCTCGGACCTCATCGACCACCTGCGCGACGACGTGGTGCCGGCCGCCGAGCAGGGCACCACGATGCACGCCTACGTCGGCGGGCAGACGGCGATCTTCGAGGACTTCGCGTCGGTGCTCTACGGCAAGCTGCCGCTGTTCATCGGCGTGATCATCGCGCTGGGCTTCGTGCTGCTGCTGTTCGCCTTCCGCAGCCTGGTGGTGCCGCTCACCGCGGCGGTGATGAACCTGGTCGCGGCGGCCGCGTCGTTCGGCGTGCTGGTCGCGGTCTTCCAGTTCGGCTGGGGCGGCTCCCTGGCCGGCCGGGCCGGGCCGATCGACGCCTTCCTGCCGGTGATCATGCTCTCGCTGCTCTTCGGCCTGTCGATGGACTACCAGGTATTCCTGGTCAGCCGGATGCACGAGGAGTGGGTGCACACCAAGGACAACGCGCGGGCGGTGCGGGTCGGCCTCGCCGAGACCAGCCGGGTGATCAACTCGGCCGCGGTGATCATGATCTGCGTCTTCTTCGCCTTCGTGCTCAGCGGCGAGCGGGTGCTGGCGATGTTCGGCATCGGCCTGGCCGGGGCGGTGGCGCTGGACGCGTTCATCCTGCGCACGGTGCTGGTGCCGTCGCTGATGCACATGTTCGGCTCCTCCAACTGGTGGCTGCCGGGCTGGCTGGACCGGCGGCTGCCGCACCTGGCGGTCGAGCCGGCGGAGGAGGCCGCGCCGGGCGCCGCGGGCGCGGGCGGTACGGGCGCGGGCGGCGCGGGTGGCGGCGGCGCGTTCGCCTCCGGGCCCGCGGTGCGCGGCCGGGTGACGGGCGTCGCCGGGCTGCCGGTGCCGCGCTCGGAGCTGACGCTGATCGCCTCCGACGGCCGGCAGGTGGGCCGGGCGCGGGCCGCCGAGGACGGCACGTTCCTGCTGCCGACCCCCGGCCCGGGCGCGTACGTCCTGGTGGCCAACGCGGACGGTCACCACCCGCAGACGGCCAGCGTGCTGACCGCCGAGGGCGCCGCCGCGGAGTGCGACCTGAGCCTCACCGGCACCGGCACGCTCGCCGGCACGGTGCGCCGCGCGGACGGCGAGCCGGTCGAGGACGCGCGGGTGGTGCTCAAGGACGCCGACGGCCACGAGGTGGCGACGGTCGTCACCGGCAAGGACGGCGGCTACTCCTTCGGCAACCTCTACCCCGGCCGCTACACCCTGCTGACCATGGGGTATCCGCCGTTCCCCGCGACCGTGCGGATCGGCGAGGGCGGGGACGACGACGGCGACGGCAGCGTGGATCTGGAGCTCAGCTACTCCACGGACTGACGCGCGTACGGCGGCCTCGGCCGCCGCCCCTCCCCCACCTGCCCCGCAGGACCGGGCCCGGCTCCTCCTCCCCCGAGGGAGCCGGGCCCTTCTGCGTGCCCGGACCGTGCCGCAGGTCACGTTGAACATGTTCAAAAACAGGTCTACCGTCGTGTCGAGCGAGAATTTTGAACACGTTCAACATAAGGGGTGGTACGTGCAATGGACATGACGGTCCTCGCGTATGTCGTGTATCTGCTGATCAGCGTCTGCCTGACGGTGTGGGTCGCCCGCACCCTCAGCAGCAACGGCCGGGTCTTCCTGGCCGACGTCCTGCACGGGAACGAACCGCTGGCCGACGCGGTGAACCGGCTGCTGGTCGTCGGCTTCTACTTGGTGAACCTGGGCTTCGTCGCCCTCTACCTGAAGACCGGCGACGCGATCGACGACGCCCGCGAGGTCTTCGAGGCGCTGTCGGTCAAGCTGGGCGTGGTCCTGCTGGTGCTCGGCGTGATGCACCTGGGCAACGTCTACGCACTCAACCGCTTCCGGCGCCGCGGGATGCTGGAGCGCGAGCAGTTCCCGCCGATCGACCCGGACGAGACCACCAAGGTCGCCGCGGCGGGGGTGTGAGGTGCCGGCGACGACAGCCGCGGGGGGCTCGCGGGGAGCGGCGGAGGGCTCGCGGGGAGCCGCGGGTTCCCCGGCCGGGCGGCGGGCGCCGCTGCGGGGGCTGACCGTGCTGTACGACCCGAACTGCCGGCTGTGCGCGTTCGTCGCGGGGTGGCTGCGGTCGCAGCGGCAGCTCGTACCGGTGCGGTTGGTGCCGGTCGGCTCCGAGCGCGCCCGGCAGTGGTTCCCGGCGCTGGACCACGACGGCGCGACCCGGCGCGAGATCACCGTCGTCGGCGACGCCGGCCAGGTCTACAAGGGCGACTCCGCGTGGATCGTGTGCCTGTGGGCGCTGGCCGACCACCGCGCCTTGTCGCACACCCTCACCACGCCGGCCGGCCGCAGGCTCGCCCGCGCGGCGGTCCTCACCGCGGCCAAGTGGCGCGAGCGCGGCGAGCGCGGCGCGCGCGGGAACGCGGCCGACGCGGGGGCGGGGCAGGGCGGCTGGGCGCGGTGGCAGCGCCCCGCCCCCGCGCCCGCCGGGGGGCCGCCGCACGGCGCCGCGGTCCGCGCCCCCGGCCGCGGCGCTCCGCCGGCGGGCCGGCGCGGCGCGAGTCCGTACGGCCCGGCGCCGGTCTGGGTCTACGAGGGCAACGGCGGCTGGACGCAGCGCCTTCCGGGGCCGCCGGGGCCGCCGCCGCGCCCGGGGACGGGACCGGGGCCCGGACCGGGGACGGGAGCGGGGACGGGAGCGGGGCCCGACACGTGCGCGGACGGCTGCCCGCCGCCCGGTTAGGCTCGCTCGCGTGGAGGACATGAGCGAGGCGGCGGCGGACGCGGCCGGCGGGACGGCCACCGGCGCGGCTGCCGGCGCGAACGGCGCGGCCGGCGCGACCGGGACCGCCGGGACGACCGGCGCGACCGGGACCGCCGGCGCGGCCCCCGGCGCGGCAGCCCCCGGCGCGGCCCCCGGCGCCGAGGAGTTGCCGGGCGGCCGGGCGCGGCCGAAGACCGGCAAGAGCGAGCAGACCCGGACGCTGATCCTGGACACCGCGATGCGCCTGTTCGAGGAGCGCGGCTACGACAAGACGACCATGCGGGCGATCGCCAAGGAGGCGGGCGTCTCGGTCGGCAACGCCTACTACTACTTCGAGTCGAAGGAATTCCTGATCCAGGGGTTCTACGACGTGATGACCCACGCGCACGCCGTGGACGCGGCGGCCCGCATGGAGGGCGAGCGGGACTTCGCCCGGCGGCTGGAGATCGCGTTGCAGTCCTGGCTGGACTGCGCGGCGGACTACCACGAGTTCGCCGCGCAGTTCTTCCGCACCGCGGCCGACCCGGACAGCTCGCTCAGCCCGTTCTCCAGCGAGTCCCACCCGGCCCGCGCGACCGCAGTGGCGCTCTTCCGCGACGTCCTCACCGGCTCCGACCTCGCGCCCAAGCTCGACGCCGAACTCGCCGAACTGCTCCCGGACCTCCTCTGGCTGCACCTGATGGTGGTCGTCCTCTACTGGGTCTTCGACCGCACCCCCGACACCGCCCGCACCCGCGAGTTCGTCCGCCGCTCCACCCCCCTGGCGGCCCGCGTGATCGCCCTCACCCGCTACCGCGCCTTCCGCCCCCTGGTCCGCGACGCGAAGTCCCTGATCCAGGACTTCGTCCTCCCCGTCATAGGCAGATCCACCCCCGCCGCGTCCGGCGCACCGCGATCCGCGCGGTCCGCGCGGTCCGGGGGCCGCGGCCGCAAGAAGTCCTAGAGGGCCTAGAGTTCCGGCGCCGGTGGGGCCAGCGGGTGCGCTCCCTCGGGGCGCAGGCCGTCGAAGATGATCGCCAGGTAGCGCCGCCACAGGTCGGGCGGCGGGTCCTTCAGGAAGCTGACGACGTGGTTCGGCGCGCACATCAGGAGCACGACGTCATGGCCGGTGACGTCCGCCCGGACCGCGCCCGCCTCGCGCGCGCGGTCGACCAGTTGGCAGACCGTGCCGTACAGCCGCTCGCGCAGCGCGACGACCTCCGGCCCCGCGTCGTCGGCGTTGAGCAGGAACGACAGGTCGCGCTGCTCCCGCTGCCCGCCGGCCGCGGTGAGGAACTCCAGCAGCCCCGCGGCGGGGTCCGCCGCGTCCAGCAGCCGTCGGCCGACCGCGTCGAGCGCGTCGACGTGGACGCGCACGATCGCGGCGATCAGGTCGTCCTTGGTGGCGAAGTGGCGGAACACGGTGCCCTTGCCCACCCCGGCCCGGCGCGCGATGTCGGCGACCGAGGCGTCCGGCCCCCGCTCGGCGAACTCGGCCTCGGCCGCGGCCAGCAGCAGGTCGCGGTTGCGTGCGGCGTCGGCGCGCAGGGTCCGGGAGGGCGGGCTCACCCGTCGATCCTAGCAAGTTGACCGCCCGGTCCGTTTATGCGTACGGTCGTGACAGCTAACCTGACCGACTGGTCCGCTTACCGGAGGAACCCGTGAAAGCCCTTGTCGCGACCGCCTACGGAGAGCCCGAGCAGCTCTCGATCGCCGACCTCGACGTGCCCCGCCCCGGCCCGGGGCAGATCCAGGTGAGGATCGCCGCGTCCGCGATCAACCCCACCGACATCCGCGTGGTCGCGGGCGAGTACCGCGCGGCCGTCGAGCTGGTGTTCCCCTACGTCCCCGGCAACGAGTTCGCCGGCACCGTCACCGAGGTCGGGGCCGGGGTGGCGGACTACCGGGTGGGCGACGAGATCTTCGGATCGGCCCTGCCCCGGCAGATGCGCTTCGTGACCGGCCGCCGCCCGTCGCTGAGCACGGGCGCGCTGGCCGAGTACGCGGTGTTCGAAGCCGACACCCCGCATCTGGCGCACCGCCCGGCCGGCGTCCCCGTCGAGCAGGCCGCGGCGCTGCCGATCGCCGGGTCGACCGCGCTGGGGATCATGGCGCTCGCCGCGATCCGGCCCGGGGAGACCGCGCTCGTCATCGGCGCCTCGGGCGGCGTGGGCACCGCGCTGCTCCCGCTGCTGGCCGCCGCGGGGGCGACGGTCGTCGCGACCGGGGCCGCCGCCGACCACGCGGTGCTGCGGGAACTGGGCGCCGGCGAGGTCATCGGCTACGACGCGGCGGACTACCCCTCGGGGGTCGACGCCGTCTTCGACCTGACGCTGCCCCACGACCGGCTGTCCGCGGCGGCGGCCGCACTGCGGCCCGGCGGACGGCTGGTGACGATCATCTACCCCGAACCGGCGAAGGAACTGCTCGGCCGGGACGACGTGGACCTGCGGTACTTCCTGGCCACGGAGGGCGAGTTCGGCGGGATGCGCGCGGTCGCGGAGGCGGCGGAACGCGGCGAGCTGTCGGTCCGGATCGCCCGCCGCCACCGCTTCGAGGACGCGGTGGGCGCGGCCGTCGCGTACGCCCGCGAGCACAACGTCGGAAAGGTCGTCGTGACGATGTGACCCACGCGGCGGTCGGCCGGGCCGAGGCAACCCGCGCGGTCAGGCGGGGAAATGGGCGGCCTTCACGGCGGTGATGAAGGCGGTCCACGCGTCCGCGCCGAAGACGAGGGCCGGGCCGTCCGGGTCCTTGGAGTCGCGCACGGGGACCACGCCGGCAACGCCGTCGGCCACCTCGACGCAGTCGCCGCCATTGGAGTTGCTGTAGGTGGACTTGCGCCAGCGGGCGAGGCCGGGGAGGTTGTCGGCCACCTCGATGCAGTTGCCGCCAGCGGAGTTGCTGTACGACGACTTGCGCCAGCGGGCGCCGGTCAGGTCGGGCATGGGTACGCCTCCTGGGACGTCGGTGGGGGCTCGCGTGCTGTGTCCAGGAGAGCAGAACGCCGGGGCGCGCGGGGAGGGCGCGAACCGGCCAGGATCGGCGAAGCCCCCGGCGGCCGTGTGGGCGCCGGGGGCTGATGTGCCGGTACGCGCCCGGGGACGCGGACGGTTCAGGCGGAGAAGTGGCCGGCCTTCACGTCGGCGACGAACGCGGTCCACGCGTCCGCGCCGAAGACGAGGGCCGGGCCCTCGGGGTCCTTGGAGTCGCGCACGGGGATGACCCCGGCGAAGCCGTCGGCCACCTCGACGCAGTCGCCTCCCGCGGAATTGCTGTACGACGACTTGCGCCAGTGGGCGACGCTCAGGTCTGGCTCGGGGCTGAGCATGACGTGCTGTCCTCCATCGCTTGCCGGATCAGGTCCAGCGACGCCGCCGGTGACAGCGCGGCGTCCCTCAGCAGATCGTAGGACAGTTTCAGGTGCTCGACATCGGCATACTCTTCGAACAGGTCGCCGGAATAGGACGATTCGGTCCACGCCACCGTCTTCCCGCCCGGCAGCCAGAGCAGGGTGAGGGAGCCGCCCATCAGGTTGTGCAGCCCGGAACTGAACGGCACCACCTGGATGGTGATGTTGGGGCGCTGCGCGTCCTCGATGAGGCGTTCGAGCTGCTCGCGCCACACCTTCGGGTCGCGAGCCCCCCTCCTGAGCACGGCCTCGTCCAGCAGCGCCCGGAAGTGCTGAGGCGAGTCGCCGTAGATCAGCAGCTGCCTGCTCATGCGGTACGCGACCTGCTCGGCCAGCTCCTCCTCGGTGAGGCGCTGCAGGCTCAGAACCTCGGTCGCGTACGCCTGGGTCTGCAGCAGTCCCGGCACCGTCGAGACGCTGTACGTCTGCCGGACTGTGGCCTGGGCTTCCAGGGCCATGAACCTCCGGAATCGGTCGGGCACGACCTCCTGCTTCGCCAACTCCCAGAGATTCTGCAGGTGGCGGCCGGTGTCGTACGCCTTGTCCAGCGCCGCCATCGCGTTGAGCGAGCCGAGCTTCTCGCCCTTCTCCAGCTTGAGCAGGTACGAGCGGTCGTACGTCGTCTTCTCCGCCAGCTCGGTAAGCGACCAACCTGCGGCTTCTCGTAGGCGGGCCAACTCCACGGCCAGGACCAACCTGGCCGAAGGACGCCTCGGTCGGCTCACATCCACGGACAGACCTCCGTATCACTCGCTGCCGCATGGCCCCTGCGTAGTAGGCCACGACTGGACTCTGGCAACGGTAACCCGGATGGCAGCAAGCTGTGAGCACATTGCGACAGTCCGTGCAAAGAGGGGTTCCGGTCATGGCAGCAACTTCCGCCGTCAGCGCAGGCAATCAGCCTGCTCTGACCGGTGCATGGCCGCAGGCGGCGGCGTCGGTGGGACGGGCGCGGCGGGCGTTGCGCACGGTGATGTCGGACTGGGCGCTGCGCGAACTAGCGGACGAGGCGGAGCTCGTGCTGTCCGAGTTGATGACCAACGCGGTGCAGCACGCGAGGAACCCTGCGGGGACGGTCGAGACGCGTTTCAGCCTGTTGCCCGGCGGCGACGGCGTGCGGCTCGACGTCTACGACGCCGACCGCGAGCGCTGGCCGCGGATGCGGCCGGCCACGGCGGACGACTTCGGCGGGCGCGGCCTGCACCTGGTCGACGAACTGACCCGGCGACGCTGGGGAGTTCACCTGCGGCCCGACGCGCCCGGCAAGACCGTCTGGGCGGAGGTGTCCCGGTGAGGCCGCTGCTGCGCGCACTCGGCCGCTACGCCGGACCGCTCTACGTCGCCCTGCTCGCGACGGCGGGGCTCACCTCTCCGCGCTCCTCCACGAACTGTCGCAGCTCAACGAACTCCACGGAAGGTGACCTGAACCTGTGAACACGTCACGAACGCACGTCCTGGACAGCGGAGTCGAGACCGCGGACCCGGCCGGTACGGCGACCGACGCGACCGGCGCGCCCGACACGACCGGCGCGTCCCCGCAGAGCGACAACGGCGTCGCGCTGACACAGTGCGAGGAGACCACCTACCTCACGCCGCGCATGCGGGCCGAAGTGGCCGTGCTCTACCCCGAGGTGGACCCCGACCTGGTCGCCGACGACCTCATGTGCCACCTCGGACAGCACACCGAGGGCGAGCACTACGCCATCGTCTACGACCACCTGCCCGGAGCCAACGCCGGCGCCCTGTGGACCCGCTGGACCGACGACTTCCCCACCACCGTCCTGCTGCGCCCCGACTGCCCCAGCCACTCCCCCCGACTCGGCGTCAGCTGCGGCCACTTCGCCGCCCACCCCGGCCCCCACTCCTGGCAGACCGAAGGCCGGGCATGACCACACCGGCCAACCCACCCAACCCGGCGGCCAACGGCGGCGACAAGGAGGAGGGCGCCGATGCCGTGGATGCCCTGGGCGCCCTCCCCCGGGGCCGCCGTCTCAGCCCCCACCAACGGCTCGTACTACGGCAGTTCACCGTCCGCGCCTACCGCGACGGCGCCTCCATCCGCACCATCGCCGCCCGAACCCACCGCTCGTACTCCTTCATCCACGGCCTCCTCACCGAGGCCGGCATCCCCCTGCGCGGCCGCGGCGGCGACGTCCGCAAGGCCCGCTGACCCCCAGCGGATCTGACCAACGCTTCGGCCCCAGCCGGGAGTTCGTCCACCGCGCACACCCTGGGTGCTGATCGCGCCGTGCGGTGGGCGGGCCCGGCGCGTCCTGCCGAGGGACGCGTGGGGGGAGGGGTGCGGGTGGGGTTGACGGGACATGACAACGGTGTCTGAATGGTCCGGACCTGCTGGGGAACGCGTTCGGAGGGGGTACGCCCGTGAAACGACGCACACCGTTACGTGCGAGGGGGAGGCGGCGCGGCGCGCCGGTCGCGGGGGTGGTGGGAGCGCTCGGCGTCGCCGCGCTGCTCGCCACCGCGCTCGCCGTTCCGGCCGACGCGGCGCCCGCGCACGGGAGTTCGGCGAAAGTCACCGCCGCACCCGCGCCCGGGAGTTCGGCGGAAATCACCGCGGCACCCGGAAGCGGGAGTTCGGCGGACGCCGCGGCACCTCCCTACTCCGCGCGAGCCGTTCCCGCGGCCCGTACCGTCACGTTGATCACCGGCGACCGCGTCACCGTCGCCACCTCCGCGAGCGGCGCCACCACCTACGCCGTCCACCCCGCCCCGGGCACCGCCGGGTTCGAGTCCTTCCAGGCGGGGGACGGCGACCGGTACATCGTGCCGGCCGCCGCCGTGCCGTACCTGGGCCAGTTGGACCGTTCGCTGTTCGACGTGACGGCGCTGGCCGCCGCCGCCCCGGCCGACTCGGGACCGGACGGCCCGGCGCGCATCCCCGTCGCCCTCTCCTACCCGGCCGGGTCGGCTCCCGTCGCGCCGGCCGGCGTCACCGTGACGTCGGCCGGCGACCGTACCGCCACCGGCTACCTCACCCCCGCCTCCGCGCCCTCCTTCGCCGCCGCGCTCCGCCGGCTGATCGGCGCCGACGTCGCCGCCGGACGCCCGGCCGGGACCACCCCGCTGCCCGCCCGGCTGAGCACACCGAGCGCGCCGACCGCCGCGGCCACCACCGGCGTGCACCCGAACTACCCCCTGCACATCCTCCAGTTGGGCGCCACCGACCTCTCCGGCCAGGCGGTGAACGGCGAGATCACCCTGACGAACACCGACTCCACCGCCAAGGAGACCGACCGCGTCGACCTCTCCGGCGGCATCGCCAGGATCGCCGTCCCGGCCGGCCACTACGCCGCCTACGCGACGTTCTTCGACTACGGCGACGACGGCCAAGCGACCGCGGCCCGGCAGGTCGCGCTGGACGGCTTCACCGTGCCCGAGGACGCCACCGGGACCACGTACGCCACCGTCGACGAGCGCACCGCCACCTCGAAGGTCACGGTGGTCTCGCCGAAGCCGGCCGTGCAGGACCTCGTGGACACCACCGTCGCGCGCTTCGACGCCACCGGGAAGGGCCTGATCACCGTCGGCGTGACGGCCTTCAGCGGGCTTCCGCTGTACGCGACCCCGGTGCCGGAGCCGGCCGTCGGCTCCCTGCACTACGTGGTGCACTGGGGCGGCGCCGCGCCCGACCCGGACGACCATTACCGCGTCGACCTCGCGTTCCCCGCCGCGCAAATCCCGGCCGACGAGTCGTTCACCGGCCGGGCCGACCAACTGGCCACCGTGCGCGACGCGATGTACAGCGACCCGCAGGCCGCGAGGCTCGCGCTGCCCGCCACCCTGCTGAACGGCCCCGTCGACCCCGTGCTGTTGGCGCACAGCTACGGCTCGGTCGGCTACTTCGTGCCCGGCGGCCAGGTCACCACCGAGTACCTCGGCACCGCCGACACCGGCGGCTGGTTCCAGGCCGCGCTGACCCCCACCGCCGTGCTGATGCTGGCCGACCCGCGGACATACCGCGGCGGGCAGCACGCCACGGTGGACTGGGGGCGCGGCCCGGTCGTCCCGGGGCTCGGGCAGTGGACGACCAGGCAGCTGTGCGACGCCTGCTCCTCCGGCGACACCGTCAGCCTCGCGCTCCCGCTGTTCCGCGACAGCGTGCCCGACCACTCCGGCTCGTCCTTCGGCTCGGTGAAGGCGCACTTCGCGCTGTACCGCGACGACGCGCTGGTCTTCGAGCAGGCGGGCTACGGCGCGGTGGTCACCGGCGTGCCGCACACCCCCGCGGTCTTCCGCGGCGTCCTGGACGTCGACCAGACCGGCGGCTACGGGATCAGCCAGGGCCTGGTCACGCACACCGAGGAGACCGTCCGCTACGACCCGGACGCCACCGGCACCCCGCTGTCCGGCGACGACTCCTGCTACCAGGACGCCGAATTGACGCCCTGTCAGGTCAGCGGCGCGATCACCGTCGACTACCGGCTGGCCGCGGACCTGACCAACACCTCCGGCGCGCGGCTGCAGACGATGGGCCTGCGGGTCGGGCACGTCGCCTACCACGGCGTCGGGTCGCGCTCGCCGATCACCTCGGTGACGGTCTCGGTGTCGTTCGACGGCGGCAGGACCTGGCAGCGGGCCGCGGTCGCGGGCGCGCTCGGCAGATACGCGGCCGTGTGGCCGAACCCGGTCGCCGCGGCGGGCACGTCGCCCTCGCTGAAGGTCACCGCGCGCGACGCGGCGGGCGACGCGTTCAGCCAGACCGTCAGCGCCGCGTACACGATCGCCACGTCCGGCGACCGTGCCGACAGCACGCAGGGAGAGGCCCGATGACCGCGATCCACCGCCTGCGCGCGATCCTGACCGCGGCGCTCGCCGTGACGGCGACGGCGCTGGCGCCTGCCGCGACGGCGCTGGCGCCCGCCGCGACGGCCCACGCGAGCCCCGCCGCCCCCACAGCGCCGGCCGCCCCGGCTTCCCCCGCCGCCCCGGCCTCTCCCGCCGCCCCGGCCGCCTCCGCTCCCGTCCGCGACGTCTGCGGCGCCCCCGCTCCCGGCTTCGCGCGCTGCTACGCCGAGGTCCGCACCGACGTGCACGGCGGCCCGGGAGTGCGCGGGGCCGCCGCCCGGCGCCCGGCCGACGCGACGCTGCCCGACGGCTACGGCCCGGCCGACCTGCGGGCCGCCTACCACCTGCCTGCTGCTGGCGGCGCCGACCAGACCGTGGCCGTGGTGGACGCGGGCGACGACCCGACCGCCGAGGCGGACCTCGCGGTGTACCGGCGGACGTACGGCCTGCCGCCGTGCACCACCGCCGACGGCTGCTTCCGCAAGGTCGGTCAGGACGGCAGGGCCGACCCGCTGCCGCAGGACTGGGGGTGGGCGCTGGAGACCTCGCTGGACCTGGACATGGTCTCGGCGGCCTGCCCGCAGTGCCGCATCCTGCTCGTGGAGTCCGACGACCCGTCGATCAGCGCACTGGCCACCGCGGTCGACACGGCGGTGGCGCTCGGCGCGGACGAGGTGTCGAACAGCTACGGCTCGCCCGAGGCCACCGGCGTCGACGCCTTCCGGGCCGACTACGCCCACCCCGGCGCGGCGATCGTCGCGGCCGGCGGCGACTCCGGCTACACGGTGCCGAGCCTGCCCGCGGTCTACCCGAGCGTGATCGCGGTCGGCGGCACCTCGCTGACCCCCTCGGACGACGCGCGCGGCTGGCACGAGACCGCGTGGAACGGCGCGGGCAGCGGCTGTTCGGCGTGGCTGGACAAGCCCGCGTGGCAGACCGACCCCAACTGCCCGGGGCGCACGGTCGCGGACGTATCCGCCGTCGCCGACCCGCGGACCTCGCCGGCCGTCTACGACACGCACGACGAGGACGGCTGGGTCAGGGTCGGCGGCACGAGCGCGGCGGCGCCGTTCGTGGCGGGCGTGATCGCGCTGGCCGGCCACCCGGAGCGGTTCCCCGACGCGTCGTACCTCTACGCGCACGCCGGGCAGCTCAACGACGTGGTCGGCGGCGACAACGTCAGCCAGAACGACTGCGGCGGCGACTACCTGTGCACCGCGGTCCCCGGCTACGACGGCCCGACCGGCAACGGCACCCCGAACGGACTCGGGGCGTTCTAGACAGTCTGGCGTCCTGGGGCGGTGGCATCGGCGACGACGTCCGGGGCGGCGTCCACGGCGGGGTCCGCGGCGGGGTCCGCGGCGGCATCCGCAGCGGCGTCGGCAGCGGGGTCCGGCGCCGGCGCGGCCCTGCGGTGCGCCAGCAGGCTGCGGACGCCGAGCACGGCGATGGCGGTGCCGAGCGCCGTCGAGACGACCGCGAGGGTGAGGTGGATCCAGAAGTACGCGGTCGGGGACGCGTGGTCGCCGTGGTGGAAGGCGAGACCGCTGGCGTCCTTCCACAGGTTCTTCACGAACGTGGTCCACACGATCCACGACCACACGCCGAAGGCGGCGAGGAACCAGGAGGCGCGGCGGCTGAGCTTCATGCGTCCCAGTATGGGCGGACCCGTCCGCGCCGCCCCGCGCGGGGGCCGGTCCCGGGTGAACCCCGGACCCGGTCCCGGGCGAACCCCGGACCCGGTCCCGGGCCCCGGGGAGGGCGCGGCGCCCCCCGGAGGTTCCACGGGACCGCCGTGGGATTGCTCACCCCGATGGGCGCGGACCCGGTGATATGTACGGGGAAGCCGGGCCTGTACGTTCGCCTGGTGCCTGTGATGACGACCTCCGCCGCCCGCCGCCGCGCCCTGGCCGTGTCCGTGACCGCCGCCCTGCTCGGCGGCACCGTGCTGGCCGGGACCGCCGCCGCGGCCCCGAAGCCCACGCCCACGCCCACCCCGCCCGCGCGGATGTCGACGGTCGGCGGCGACCGTCTCGGCCTGCCCGGCACGCAGGTGAACGCCGCGCCCGGCGTCCCCGCGCTGCCCGCCAAGCTGACCTCGCGCTCGTGGATCGTCGCGGACGCCGAGACCGGGGCGGTGCTCGCCGCGCACAACGCGCACTGGCGGCTGCCCCCGGCCAGCACGCTGAAGATGCTCTTCGCCGACACCGTGCTGCCGAAGTTCCCGGCGAGCACCGTGCACAAGGTCGCGCCCTCGGACCTGAACGGCATGGGCGAGGGCAGCAGCCTGGTCGGGATAAAGGAGAACCTCACCTACAGCGTGCGCGACCTGTGGCTCGGGGTCTTCCTGCGCTCGGGCAACGACGCCGTGCACGTGCTGGCCGCGATGAACCACGGCGTGCCGGCCACCGTGCGCGAGATGAACGCCGAGGCGCACGAACTGCAGGCGGACGACACGCACGTGGTCACCCCGGACGGCTACGACGAGCCGGGGCAGACGAGCAGCGCGTACGACCTGACGCTGTTCGCCCGGCAGGGCCTGCAGAACGCCGACTTCCGGGCGTACTGCTCGACGGTCTCCGCGCAGTTCCCCGGCGACTACAAGAAGGGCAAGAACGGCAAGCCGACCAAGGTCAGGGAGTCGTTCGCGATCTCCAACACCAACCGGCTGCTCGCGGGCGACTACGACATCGACCGCTACCCGGGCATCGCCGGGGTGAAGAACGGCGACACCACCAACGCCGGCGCGACCTTCACCGGCGTCGCCGAGCGCGGCGGGCGCAAGCTGCTGGTCACCGTCATGAACCCGGCGCACACCCAGCACAATCTGGTCTACCGGGAGGCCGCGTCGCTGCTGGACTGGGGCTTCAAGGCCGCGCCGACCGTGCAGCCGGTCGGCACGCTGGTGCCGCCGCTGAGCAAGGTGCCGCACGCCTCCGCCACGCCGAGCGGCACGGTGAAGGCGGCCGGCCCGGGTGAGCACGCGGCGGCAGCGGCGACCGGCTCCTCCTCCGGCGGGGCGTGGACCGCGGCGGCCGTGGCGGCGGGCTCGGCGCTGCTGCTGGCCCTGGTCGTCATCGTCGTACGGCGTCGCCGTCCGCTTCCGTCCGAGGGTCCGCGCGGTGCGGGCGCCGCTTCGGACGGGGGTCCCATCGGTGGGCGCCGCCGCCGTGGCCGTTCCCGGCGGCGCCGGAGCTGACCTTCTCCCCGGCGTCGGGCCGGCCTCCCCCTCGGCGTCCCCGGCCTCTCCGGCCTCCTCGGCGCCCCCGGCCTTCTCGGCCTCTTCGACCTTCTCGGCGTCGGGCCGGCCGCGGTGTCCGGGGGCAGCTCCGTCGTGCCGGTGTCCTCGGGCTCGATGCTGCGCCAGCCGCCGTCGACCTCCTTGACGTGGACGGGCGTCGCGGTCCACGCGGCGCAGTACAGCAGCAGCTTGGACATGAAGTTGATCCACAGCAGCAGCGCGACCGGCGTGCCGAAGGCGCCGTACATGCTCTTGCCCGCCACCTGCTGGAGGTAGCCGCTGAGCAGCAGCTTCAGCAGCTCGAAGCCGACCGCGCCGATCAGCGAGGCGACGACCACCGAGCGGCGGGCCGGCTCCACGCCCGGCAGCAGCGTCAGCAGGTAGGTCAGGATCAGGAAGTCGGCGACCACGGCCAGGCAGAAGCCGACCAGGGTGAGCAGCGCCCGGCCCGGCCCGTGGTCGGCCAGGCCGATGCGGTGCGCGGTCCAGGTGACCGCGGCGGTGGCGAAGCCGGAGGCGGCCAGCGAAACCAGCACCGCGGCGCCGAGGCCGGCCAGCACGCCGAGGTCGAGCAGCTTGGCGACGACCGGGTTGCGCTCCTCGTCGTCCTTGGCCCACACCGCGCGCAGGCAGTCGCGCAGCGAGCCGACCCAGCCGACGCCGGTGAAGAGCAGCGCGGCGCCGGCGATGACGCCGACGGTGCCGGCGTTGGCGACCAGTCCGCTGATGTCGAGCTGACCCGCGATGCCGGGGATCTGCTCGGTGATCTTGTGTTCCAGGGTGTCCAGCTGCTGCTTGCTGAGCAGCGCCGCGCCGACCGCGGCGACCACGGCGAGCAGCGGGAAGAGCGAGAGGAAGCTGGTGAACGTCATCGCCGCGGCCAGCCGGGTCCAGTGCACGGTCTGCAGGTGGGCGAAGGCGCGGTAGGCGTGGGTGCGCAACACCGCCGCGATGCGCGGCCCGATCCACGGCAGCCTCGTCAACCAGTCCATGGGGAGCGGTTACCCTCCTCCGTCCGGTGCACGCTTGCCGCGCCTCGTACGGGTGAGGCGCCGGCCCGGAAGACGAGGGTGCGGGTGCCCCAGAACCGCAGCGCCGTCGCCAGCAGCATCCCGACGCCGAGGCCGGAGACCACGTCGTCGCGCGGCGCGGTCAGGCCCAGGACGTAGTGCGAGAAGCCCAGGCAGAGGAGCTGGACGAGCGCGCCGGCGACGTTCACCGCGACGAACACGCCGTACTGCCGGGCGCGGCCGACCGCGGGGGTGCGGCCGCGGTAGGTGACGAGCGCGTTGCCGAGGTAGGCGACGGTGCAGCCGGCCACGAAGGACAGCGCCTTGGCGGTGAGCGGGCCGAAGCCGCCGGGGCCGCGCAGCCACACGAACAGTCCGAGGTCGGCGGCGTAGGCGGCGGCCCCGGACGCGGCGAACGACCCGACCTCGTGCCACAGGCCCGAGGCGCGCGGCAGACCCGGGACGCCGTGGGCGCCCGGGACGTCCGCGGCCGGGCGGGCGCCGCCCCCGCGCCGCCACGGACCGCGCCCCGCCGGCGCGGGGAGGCGGCCGCGGCTCACCGGTTGACCACGGCGAGCACGTAGAGCACGCCCCACGCGACGCCGATGACGCCGAGCGCGCGGTCGCGCAGCACCACGTCCTCGGGGGCGCCCGCGGAGCCGGCGTCGGCGAAGACCGCGTAGCGCAGCACGCCGAGGGTGAAGGGGACCATCGACAACTGCCGCCACGGCAGCAGCCCGCCGGGCCGGCCGCCGGTCTCCATCGCCCACAGGCAGTACGCGAGCACCGCGACGCCCGCCGCGAGCTGCCACACGAACCGCAGGTAGCCGGTGGTGTACTCGCCGAGCAGGGCGCGCGAGGCGCCGATGTCGCCGTCGCGGTCGGCCATCAGCAGCAGCTCGCTGTACCGCTTGGCGGCGACCATGAACAGCGCGCAGAAGCCGGAGGTGATCAGGAACCAGCGGGACAGGGTGATGTCCAGGGCCAGCCCGCCGGCCATCGCCCGCATCAGGAAGCCGGTGGTGACGATGACCAGGTCGACGACCAGGATGTGCTTCAGGCGAACGCAGTAGGCGAGTTGCATCACCACGTAGCCGGCCAGCAGCGCGGCGGTGTCGGCGTTGCAGGCCACCGCGGCGGCGGCCGGGGCGAGCACGGCCAGCAGCGCGCCGGCGGCGTAGGCGGCGCCGACCGGGACCTGGCCGCTGGCCACCGGGCGCAGGCACTTGACCGGGTGGGCCCGGTCGGCCTCGGCGTCGCGCGCGTCGTTGATCAGGTAGACGGCCGCGGAGCACGCGGTGAACAGGATCAGGACGATGCCCAGGCGTACCGTTTCTGCGGCGCTGAGCAGCCGGGCCGCAGCCATCGGCGCGGCCAGCACCAGGCCGTTCTTCACCCACTGCCGGGGCCGCGCGGTGCGCAGCAGCCCGGCGGCCAGGGCCAGCAGGGACGCCGGGGTGGCGGCCGGTGCGGGGACGGCGGCGGACGGGTCGATGACGGCGGCGGAACGTTCGCTCATGGGTCAGACACCTGCCAGGGCCCAGGCGCGGCCGAGGCGGGCCATCGCCCCGCCCAGCAGCGCGCCACAGACCACGTCGGTGGGATAGTGCACGCCGGCCACCAGCCGTGAGACGCAGACCGCGGCGGCCAGCGGCGGGACGGCCGCGGCGAACCGGGCGCGCGGCAGCACCGCGCCGAAGGCGACCACGGCGGCGGCCGAGGAGGCGGCGTGCGAGCTGGGGAAGCTGTGCCGGCCGGCAGTGCGCACCAGCGGCGCGGCGCCCGGCAGTTCGGGGCGCGGCCGGCGCACCACGCGCTTGACCGCCATGCTGGTCAGGTGCGCGCCGGCGACCAGCGCGGTGGCCCGCAGCCAGGCCGCGGCCAGGCCGCGGTCGCCGCCGCGTCCGGCGCGCCGGGGCCGGCCGCGTCGTACGCTCCGGCGAGGCCCGCGAGCAGCCAGACCGCGCCGTGCTCACCGGCCCAGGACAGCCCCCGGGCGGCACGCGCGACGTGCCGGGCGTCGCCGCAGCGGCGCAGCACGGTGAGCAGTTCTCGGTCGTAACGCACCCCGAGTCCTTACCGTGCGGCCCTCCCGCTCACGCACCCCCTGTGCGCCTTTTCAGTGAGAAAAGCCGCATAAGAAGCAATACGGCCGTCTCAGGGCGATACGGTCGCCGCATGCCCGTACCCTCCGCCACCGACGCGTCCGCGTCCGCGCCCCCGCCGCCCGCCGCCGGGCCGGCCGCGGCGCCGACGACCCCCGTCACCGGCTGGGGCAGGACCGCCCCCACCTCGGCGCGGCTACTGCGCCCCGGCTCGTACGAGGAGGCGGTCGCCGCGGTGCGCGGGTGCGGCGCGCGCGGGGTGGTCGCGCGGGGCCTGGGCCGGGCCTACGGCGACGCCGCGCAGAACGCCGGCGGCACCGTCCTGGACATGACCGGCCTGGACCGCATCCACGAGATCGACGCGGTCAACGGCCTGGTGGCCTGCGACGCGGGCGTCTCGCTGCACCGCCTGATGCAGGTGCTGCTGCCGCTGGGCTGGTTCGTGCCGGTCACCCCCGGGACCCGGTACGTGACCGTCGGCGGCGCAATCGGCGCGGACATCCACGGCAAGAACCACCACGTCTCGGGCTCGTTCAGCCGCCATGTGACGGCGCTGGAACTGCTCACCGGCGACGGCGAGACCCGGCTGGTGACGCCCGAGGACGACCCCGAACTGTTCCGCGCGACGGCCGGCGGCATGGGCCTGACCGGCGTGATCCTGGCCGCGACGATCCGGCTGCTGCCGGTGGCCACATCGTTGATGACGGTCGACACCGAGCGGGCCGCCGACCTCGACGACCTGATGGACCGGCTGACCGCCACCGACCACCGCTACCGCTACTCGGTCGCCTGGATCGACCTGCTGGCGCGCGGCGCGGCGACCGGCCGCGCGGTCCTCACCCGCGGCGACCACGCCCCGCTGGAGGCGCTGCCCGCCGCCGGGCGCGGCGCGCGGGCCCGCCGCGACCCGCTGGCCTTCCGGCCGCTGCGGCTGCCGGCCGCGCCGCGCCACCTGCCCGGCGGGCTGCTCGGCCGCACCTCGGTCGGGCTCTTCAACGAGCTGTGGTTCCGCAAGGCGCCGCGCGAGCGCCGCGGGCAGCTGCAGAAGCTGACGTCGTTCTTCCACCCGCTGGACGGCCTGCCGGAGTGGAACCGGATCTACGGTCCCGGCGGCTTCGTGCAGTACCAGTTCGCCGTCGGGTACGGCGAGCAGGAGGCGGTGCGGCGGATCGTCGGCCGGCTGAGCGCGCACCGCTGCCCGTCCTTCCTCGCGGTGCTCAAGCGGTTCGGCGAGGGCGATCCCGGCTGGCTGTCCTTCCCGGTGCCGGGCTGGACGCTGGCGCTGGACATCCCGGCCGCGCTGCCCGGCCTGGACGCGCTGCTGGACGAGCTGGACGAGGAGGTCGCCGCCGCGGGCGGCCGGGTCTACCTCGCCAAGGACTCCCGGCTGCGGCCGGAGCTGGTGCGCGCGATGTACCCGCGGCTCGACGACTTCCGCGAGCTGCGCGCCCGCTACGACCCGCGCGGCGTGCTCACCTCCGACCTGGCGCGGCGGCTCGCGCTGTGACCCGCCGGGCAGTCCCCGCCGCGGCGGCCGGCTCGCCGGCGCGGCTCACGCACCCGTCCCACTCCCGTCCTGGAGGCCCTTGATGAAGGATGCGTTCGGCGCCCCCCAGTCCCTGCTGGTGCTCGGCGGCACCTCGGAGATCGGCCTGGCCACCGCCCGCCGGCTGATCGCCCGCCGCACCCGCCGGGTGGTGCTGGCCGGCCGCCCCTCCCCCGCGCTGGACTCGGCCGCGCGGGACCTGGGCGCGCTCGGCGCCGAGGTGTCCACCGTCGCCTTCGACGCGCTGGACCCCGACAGCCACGAGGAGGTGCTCGGCAAGGTCTTCGCCGACGGCGACATCGACGCGGTACTGCTCGCCTTCGGCGTGCTCGGCGACCAGGCCAGGGACGAGCAGGAGCCTGCCGCCGCGGTGCGGGTCGCGCAGACCAACTACGCCGGCGCGGTGTCCGCGGCGCTGGTGTGCGGGGCGGCGCTCCAGCGGCAGGGGCACGGCTCGCTGGTGGTGCTCTCCTCGGTGGCCGGCGAGCGGGCCCGCCGCTCCAACTTCATCTACGGCAGCAGCAAGGCCGGCCTGGACGCCTTCGCGCAGGGCCTGGGCGACGCGCTGCACGACGACGGCATCCACGTGATGGTGGTGCGGCCGGGCTTCGTGCACACCCGGATGACCGCGGGGCTGCCGCCCGCCCCGATGTCCACGACGCCGGACGCGGTCGCCGCCGCCATCGAGAGCGGGCTGCGCCGCCGCGCCGAGGTCCTCTGGGTGCCGGGGACGCTGCGCCCGGTCATGGCGGCGGTCCGGCTGCTGCCGCGGCGGGTCTTCCGCAGCATCACGCTGTAGCGCGGGCGGCCGGGCGGCGCCGCCGCCCCGCCCCGCCGCCCCGGCGCGCGGGTCCGGCGCGCGGGTCCGGCCCGCCGCCCGGCGACTCGGGCCGGGCGGCGGGCCGGAGGTCCGGCTGCGGGCGGTCAGGCGACCGTGCAGGCCGTGCCGTTGAGGGAGAACGCCGCGGGCTTGGCGAAGCTGCCGCTGTAGCTGCCCTGGAAGCCGAAGGACTGGCTGCCGCCGGCCGGGATCTGCGCGTTGTAGGACTGGCCGGAGGCCGTCACCGCGCCGGAGGACGGGCTGACCGTGGCGTTCCAGGCGCTGGTCACCGTCTGGCCCGACGGCAGGGTGAACGCCAGCCGCCAGTTGTCGACGGCCGCCGAACCGGTGTTGGCGACGGTCACGTTGGCCGTGAAGCCGTTCGACCACGACTGGGTCGCGTAGGTCACCTTGCACGCGGCCGGACCGCCGGTGCCGCCGGTCGACCCGCCGGTGGTGGAACCGCCCGTGGTCGAACCGCCGGTCGTGGAGCCGCCGGTGGAGCCGCCGCCGAGGTTCACCGTGGACGAGAAGTTGCTGACCGCGAGGCCCGCGCCGTTCTGCCACGGCTCGAAGCCGGCCTGGACGCTCGTCAGGTACCACGAGTTCTGCGCCAGGCCGCGGTTGATCGCCTCGTTGGCGAACGCCTTGACGTCGAAGCTCCAGCTGCCGATCGCCGAGGGCGCGACGAACGAGATGACGTTGTTGGAGCCGTTGTTGCCGGTCCACACGTCCCAGCTGCGCCCGGCCACCGAGGCCGTGCCCACCTTGGAGCCGACCGGCTGGATCGAGCCCACGTGGTTGAACCAGACCATGATCTCCGTCTGGTTCACCCCGTCCTTCTTCGCCGTCGGGTCCAGCCAGATGTCGTAGGCGGCGTCGTAGATCGCGTTGCTGACGTAGGAGTACGAGATGCTCGTCGGCGCGCTGCCGATGGCGCTGAGCTGGGCCGGCAGGTTCGTGCCGGGCGAGCAGTTGGTGTAGTGGCAGCCGTTGTAGATCGACGGGTACGCCTTGGGCGCCCCGCTGGTGGACACCGAGCCGTCGGCCTGGGTGATCTGGAAGCCGGTGCTGGTCACGTTGATGCACTGCGTCTCGCTGGTGCCCCAGCGGTTGTTCTGCACCACGTACCGGCCCTCGATCGTCGTCGAGCCGTACTGGTCGCAGATCTGGGTGTCGGCGTGCGCCGAGGGGGCGGTGCCCAGCATGACGACGCCGGCGACGGCCAGGCCGAGGACGCACAGGACCGCCACGACGGCCGTGCGGGTGGTTCTGAGTGCGTGCGCGAGGATGTCCATGATGTCCCTTCGCGGACGGTGGGGGGATGGGGTGGGGCACACTCCCGCCCCGCACGGTCGTGGGGAACCGGACGGGGCGGGCGTGGTGTCAGCGGATCACGCGAACGAGCAGGTGATCGAGCCGGCGGGCAGGTTGTTGCCGCTGCTGGAGTTGGCGGTGAAGCCGAACGTGGTCGAACCGTCCGCAGCGATGGTGCCGTTGTAGGAGGCGTTGGTGACGTTCGCGACGCCGCCGCTGCTGGAGAGGGTGCCGTTCCACAGCTGGGTGATCTGGGTGCCGGTGCCCGGCGTCCAGGTGACCTTCCAGTGGCTGGACGGCGAGGTGCCGTGGTTCATGACCTCGACCTGGCCCTGGAACCCGCCGCCCCAGGAGCTGGTGACGGAGTACATGGCCATGCAGGTGTTGCCGGGATCGGTGCCGCCCGTGGACCCGCTGGTGGTGCCGGTGGTCGTGCCGGTGCTCGTACCGGACGTGGTGCCGGTGCTCGTACCGGAGGTCGTGCCGCTGGTGGTGCCGGTCGTCGTGCCGGTGCTGGTGCCGGTGCTCGTGCCGGACGTGGTGCCGGACGTGGTGCCCGACGTGGTGCCGGACGTGGTCCCGCCGTTGGTCGAGCCGCTGCCGAGGTGGATGCCGGTGACCTCACCGTGGCCACCGTCGAAGGCGATGTCGGAGCAGGAGAAGAAGTTCTCGTTGCTGTCCGACCGCACCCACTGGATGAACAGCAGCGCGTTGCCGCTGCGGCCCGAGGGCAGCGCCTGGTCCCAGTAGTAGTGGCCGCCGTCGGTGCCCGGCGAGCCCACCGCGGGCGGGTTGGTGACGCTGCCGATCTGGTCCATGTCCGCCCAGGCCAGCGGCGTGGTCGGCGACCAGCCCTGCTTGGTCAGGTAGACCTTGAAGGTGCCCGGGTGCGCGGCCCAGTTGCTGTACTGCAACTGGATCGAGGAACCGGACGTCAGGTGCGTGCGCGGCCAGTCGTCGCGTGCCGCGTTGTACGCCGAGAAGTCGTACGGCGACTTGTTGCCCGCGCTGCAGATCGTGCCGTCCGGTACGTACCCCTGGCCGCGGCCGCCGGCGTTGGAGTCCAGCACGGCGAACCAGTTGTACAGCGGCGTCGTGCCGCTCTGGGCGACCGCCGCGGCGCAGGCCGGGTTGGTCGGGTTCAGCGCGCCCGAGCCGGTGACGGCGTCCTCGTAACACAGGTACGTGCGCGAGCCCGGCATCATCGCGACGCCGTGCGCCTGAGCCGAGCTCTGGGCGAAGAGGACGATGCCGAAGGCCGACAGCAGCGTGGCGAGCGTGGCGATTAAGGACAGTTTCTTGTTCTTGCGCAAGGTGGTGACCTTTCGGGCAACGTCCCCGAGGCCGTGGTCCACCAGTGCGGGCGCTCGGGGACAAGTGGGGGGAAATCCATATGGGAGCGCTCCCATCGCTCTCGAAAGTAACAGCACCTCAATGAGCTGTAAACAACTCGCGCACCGGACCCGCCTCCCCCTCGGCCCACTGCTCGAAGGTCGTCAGGGCGATCCCCAGCGCGCGGGCCGCCGCCGGGCGGGCCGGGGCCGGATGGGCGTCCATCCGGCGCTGGGACGCGGCGAGTTCGGGCAGGACGCCCCACGCGAGCGCCTGCTCGGGGCTGTCCGGCAGTCCGATGGGCTCGGACCGCACGGCGTTGAGGATCCCGACCGCGCGGCGCAGGGAGAGTTCGTCGCCCGCCAGCTCAAGGACCACCTCGTGGAAGCGCCGCGGCCGGGCGAAGGCCGCGAGGGCGGCGGTCGCGATGTCCCGGACCGCGACCCACGGGCGGGGCAGGTCGAGGTCGTTGACCACGCCCAGCCGGTTCGAGGTGAAGCCGGCGAACCAGATCGACGGCTGCCGGAGGTTCTCCATGAACGCGGCCGGCCGCAGGATCGTCCAGGCCGGGAAGCCCGCCTCGCGCACCGCCCGCTCGGCCTCGATCTTGCTGCGCCAGTAGTGCGCGGGGAACGCGCCCCACCTCTGCGCGTCGAACGCCGCCGGGTCGTCGTCGCCCGCGCCGGACACCGAGGTGTGCACGATCTGGGCGACGCCGGCCGCGCAGCTCGCCGCGACCAGGTTGCGGGCCCGCCGCACCTCGGAGTCGGCCATCAGGTTCGCGTAGTCGGCGGTCTCCAGCGAGAACACCGCGCCGGCCCGGTCACCGCCTCCTTGAGGGAGGCGGAGTCGTCCAGGTCGCCGCGGACCAGCGTCGCGCCCGCCGTCGCCAGTGCCCGGGCCGCCGCGGACGACGGGTCGCGGACCAGCGCCCGCACCGGCCGCCCCTCGGCGAGCAGGGCGCGGGCAACCGCGCCGCCCTGGTTCCCGGTCGCCCCTGTCACCAGCACGGGGTCCGCGGAGCCGCGGTCGGATGTCGCCATGGGATGCTCCTCGCGTCGAGAAAACGGGGTGGGTCCCCGTTTCCTGTCCCGGAGAATATGGGGTGGCCCCCCGTTTGTCGAGCGGCGGCTAGAATCGGCGCGATGAGCAGTGAGCGGACAGTGCCGGCGAGCGGCGGCGTGGACGGGCCCGCGACCGGCGACGGCGGCGCGCCGGCGGGCGAGAGCACGCCGGTCGACAGCCGCATGTCGGCGGCCGGGCAGACGCCGATCGGTGGCACGTCGGCGGCCGGGCGGGCCGCGCAGAGCCCGCGGCGGTCGGCGGGTCCGGCGAATCCGCAGCGCGCCGACTGGCGGCGCAACCGCGCGCGCCTGCTCGCCGCCGCCGCGGAGATCGTGGCCCGCGACGGCGCCTCGGCCTCGCTGGAGGAGATCGCGCGGCGCGCGGGCGTCGGCTCGGCCACGCTGCACCGGCACTTCCGCTCTCGCGAGGCGCTGCTGACCGAGGTCTTCCACGAGGGCGTCGAGCAGATCGCGGCGCGCGGCCGGCAGCTCGGCGAGCAGGAGGGCGGCGGCGCGCTGGCGCTCTGGCTGGAGGAGATCACCCGCTACACCGCGACCACCCGCGGCCTGGCGGTCTCACTGCGGCCCACCGCGACCGTCGAGGACGACTGCCACGGCGTGCTCGCGGCCGTCGCCGCCGACCTCGCCGAGAGCGCCAGGGCCGCGGGCCGGCTGCGCCCGGGGATCACGGTCGACGACCTGCTCGCACTGGCCAACGGCATCGCGGCGCGCGCCGAGGACGACCCCGAGCTGGCCGGCCGCCTGCTGCGGATCGCCGTCAGCGGCGTGGACCCCAGCCAGGGCCCCGGACCCGGCCCGTACGCGAGCGCCGGCCCGGCGACCGCCGCCCGGTAGCGGGCACACCCGAGGGCCAGACGGCGGGACGGCGGGGCACGGCGGCGGGACGGCGGGGCACGGCGGGACCACGGCGGCGGGACGGCGGGACCGCGGCGGCGGAGACCTTCGTCAGCGCCCGAGGCGGGCCGACCGTACGCCGCAGCGGCGCGTCAGCCGCACCTCACAGACGCGAGGCGGGCTCGCGCGTCGCCTGGTGCGGGACCGCCGGGCGCGGGTCGGGGCCGAAAGGGTAGTCGCGGATCTTCCGCCAGACGCCGTCGAGCCCCTGCTCGTACAGCGCGAAGCCGTTCGCCCGCCACTGCGCGGTGAAGCCGGCCAGGTCGACCAGCGCGCGGTCCATCGCCTCCTCGGCGATGTCGTGCGCGACCGTGACGTGCGGGTGGTACGGGAACAGCAGCTCGCGCCGCACCGGCCCGGACCTGACCGCCTCCTGGAGCGCGGCACAGGCCGGCACGCCCTCGACGACCTTGACGTAGACCACCGAGGACAGCGGCCGGAAGCTGTCCGTGCCGTCGAGACGCAGCGCGAAGGGCCGGCTGCCGGCCGCCACGTCGGCCAGGTGGCGGCCGAAGGCGGGCAGCTGGGCGCAGGCCACCTCGGTGGGCGGCAGCAGCGTGATGTGCGTGGGGATGGCGTAGGCGACCGGGTCCCCGTAGGAGGCGCGCCGCTCCTGCAGCAGCCGTCCGTACGGCTCCGGGACCGCGATGGACACGCCGATGGTGGTGCTTCCGATGGTGGAGCCCGCGGAGCCGGCCACTGCGTTCACCTCTTTCCCCGGGTCGGTCAGAAACGGTCATGCACGGTCATGCCGGGACGGATACCCCGTCCAGTGTCGGTCCAGTGTCGCGCGCGGGCGCGGGCCCCGGGAGCGAGATGCGTCACAGCCACCGGGGGCCCTCGTCCGCTTGTGTCAGTGTTTGGCGGGCAGGAAGCCGATCCGGTCGTACGCCGCGGCCAGCGTCTCCGCCGCCACCGCGCGCGCCTTCTCCGCCCCCTTCGCCAGCAGCGAGTCCAGCGTCTCCGGGTCGCCCAGATACTCCTGCGTGCGCTCCCGGAACGGCGTGACCCACTCGACGAAGATCTCCGCCAGGTCCGTCTTGAGCGCACCGTAGCCCTTGCCGGCGTACCGCTCCTCCAGTTCCGCGACTGTGGTGCCGGTGAGTGCGGAGTGAATGGTGAGCAGGTTGCTGACGCCGGGCTTGGCGACCTCGTCGAAGCGGATCACGGTGTCGGTGTCGGTCACCGCGCTGCGGAACTTCTTCGCCGAGGCGGACGGCTCGTCCAGCAGGTTGACCAGGCCCTTCGGGGTGGCCGCCGACTTGCTCATCTTCGCGCTCGGGTCCTGGAGGTCGTAGATCTTGGCGACCTCGCGGACGATGTGCGGGGCGGGCACGGTGAAGGTCGGACCGAAGCGGGAGTTGAAGCGCTCGGCCAGGTCCCGGGTCAGCTCGACGTGCTGCCGCTGGTCCTCGCCGACCGGCACCGCGTCGGCCTGGTACAGCAGGATGTCGGCGACCTGGAGGATCGGGTACGTGAACAGGCCGACGGTCGCGCGGTCGGCGCCCTGCTTGGCCGACTTGTCCTTGAACTGCGTCATCCGCGACGCCTCGCCGAAGCCGGTCAGGCAGTTCATCACCCAGCCGAGCTGGGCGTGCTCGGGCACGTGGCTCTGCACGAACAGCGTGCAGCGCTCCGGGTCGAGACCCGCGGCGAGCAGCTGCGCGGCGGCGAGCCGGGTGTTGGCCCGCAGCGTGGCCGGGTCCTGCGGCACCGTGATCGCGTGGAGGTCGACGACCATGTAGAAGGCGTCGTGGCTCTCCTGGAGCGCGACGTACTGGCGGATCGCACCGAGGTAGTTGCCGAGGTGGAAGGAGCCGGCGGTGGGCTGGATGCCGGACAGTGCGCGAGGACGATCAGTGGCCATGCGGCCATTGTCTCAGGTGGCGGGGGCGCGCCCATAGAGCCGCCCAGAGAGCCCTTTGCGCGCGCTGCGGGGGGGGTGGTGCGCGGGGGCGGCGGCGAGCGACGATGGGAGGCACAGCCGTACGAACGAACGGGGCACCACCCCCGCCCCCGTAGCAGGCCGGCCTCCCGACGCACGACGAACGGAGTACGCACGTGACCACGACACCCGCCGCCGAAGAGGTCCACGGCACGCGCACGGACCGCGAGATCGCCGCCGCCGACGCGTACAGCGCGCACAACTACCACCCGCTGCCGGTGGTGGTCGCCTCCGCGGAGGGCGCGTGGATGACCGACGTCGAGGGCCGCCGCTACCTGGACATGCTGGCCGGCTACTCCGCGCTCAACTTCGGCCACGGCAACCCCCGGCTGATCGCCGCGGCCAAGGCCCAGCTGGACCGGGTCACGCTGACCTCGCGGGCCTTCCACCACGACCGGTTCGGGCAGTTCTGCCGGGAGCTGGCGGAGCTGTGCGGCATGGAGGCCGTGCTGCCGATGAACACCGGCGCGGAGGCGGTCGAGACCGCGGTCAAGACGGCGCGCAAGTGGGGTTACCGGGTCAAGGGCGTGCCGGACGGCCGGGCCAGGATCGTCGTCGCCGCGAACAACTTCCACGGCCGCACCACCACGGTGATCAGCTTCTCCACCGACCCCGAGGCCCGCGCGGACTACGGTCCGTACACGCCGGGCTTCGACGTGGTGCCGTACGGCGACCTCGCCGCGCTGGAGGCGGTGCTCGACGCGAACGGGGACGACACGGTCGCGGTGCTGCTGGAGCCGATCCAGGGCGAGGCGGGCGTGCTGGTGCCGCCGCCGGGCTATCTCGCCGGGGTGCGCGCGCTCACCCGCGAGCGCGGGGTGCTGTTCATCGCCGACGAGATCCAGTCGGGGCTGGGGCGGACCGGCCGGACGTTCGCGTGCGAGCACGAGGACGTGGCGCCGGACGTCTACGTGCTCGGCAAGGCGCTCGGCGGCGGTGTCGTGCCGGTCTCGGCGGTGGTGTCCTCGCGCGAGGTGCTCGGGGTGTTCCGGCCCGGCGAGCACGGGTCCACCTTCGGTGGGAATCCGCTGGCCTGCGCGGTGGGCCTGGAAGTCGTCGACATGCTGCGGTCGGGCGAGTACCAGGCGCGGGCGGCGGAGCTGGGCGCGCACCTGCACGGGGAGCTGGCGCTGCTGGTCGGCGGCGGGGCGGTCACGCAGGTGCGCGGGCGCGGGCTGTGGGCCGGGGTCGACATCGACCCCGCGCTCGGGACGGGCCGCGAGATCTCCGAGCGGCTGCTCGCGCGGGGTGTCCTGGTCAAGGACACGCACGGCTCCACGATCCGGCTCGCGCCGCCGCTGGTCATCTCCAAGGACGACCTCGACTGGTCCCTCACCCAACTCCGCGAGGTCCTCGCCGCCGGCTGAGATCCCCCTGCCCCGCCACGTCACCTCCGCGCCGACCGTCGCGCCCCCGGCGCGCGGCGCTGCGCCGGCGCTGGACGTGTCTTCAGCGACCCGGGCCGCGTCAACGCTGGACGTCAGCACATAAGGGGCGCGGGGAACTGCGCGACAAGCCCATCTGCGGGCCGCAGGTCGTCACCGTCCCAAAGGGGCTGTCCGGCCCGCTCCGGACCACCGCCATGCGGACGCTTGAGCGCGCAGTTCCCCGCGCCCCCGGCGCGCGGCGCTGCGCCGGCGCCGGACGTGTCTTCAGCGACCCGGGCCGCGTCGACGCTGGACGTCAGCACACAAGGGGCGCGGGGAACTGCGCGACAAGCCCATCTGCGGGCCGCAGATCGTCACCGTCCCAAAGGGGCTGTCCGGCCCGCTCCGGACCACCGGCATGCGGACGATTGAGCGCGCCGTTCCCCGCGCCCCTGAGAGGCAGCGTCCAGCGCATCGGCGGCCGGGCGGGGCTGGGGGGCAGCGCCCCAGCGCATCGGCAGCCCCCGGCGTCCGGGGCGCGACGGCCCGGCGCGAGGGCGACCGCTGGCGCGCTGAGAGCGGAGCGCCCAGCGCGAGCTGGGCCGTAGAGTGGGCGAGTGGCTATGGGCATGATCGCGGCGCTCGGCGCAGCCGTATGCTTCGGCATCGCATCGGTGCTGCAAGCCGTCGCGACGCGCTCCACCGCCCCCGGCACGGGCTCCGGCGTGGACGCCCGACTGCTCGCGCGAGCAGCCCTCCAATGGCGTTACGCCCTCGGCCTGACCCTCGACGCCGTCGGCTTCGTGCTCGAACTGATCGCCCTGCGCTCCCTCCCGATCTACGCTGTCGGCGCCGCCCTCGCCGCCAGCCTCGCGGTGACCGCGGTCGCCGCGGGCCGCCTGCTCGGGGTACGCCTGAGCGGCCGCGAATGGGCCGCGGTCGCCACCGTCTGCGGCGGCCTCGCCCTGCTCGGCCTCGCCTCGGCCGGCGAGGGCGACTCGCACGGCTCGCCCGCGCTGCGCTGGGGCACGCTCGCCGCCGCCGCGGTGGTCCTCGCGCTGGGCTCGACCGCCTGGCGCTGCCGGAACGCTCCCGCGCCGCGGCCCTCGGCCTCGGCGCGGGCCTCGGCTTCGGCGTGGTCGAGGTCGCGGTCCGCCTCCTCGACCGCCTCGCGCCGGGCCGGCTGCTGACCAACCCCGCGCTGTACGCGCTGCTGCTCGGCGGCGCGGCCGGCTTCCTCCTGCTGACCTCCGCGCTGCAACGCGGCTCGGTCACCGCGGCCACCGCGGGCATGGTGGTCGGCGAGACGATCGGCCCCGCGCTGGTCGGCGTCCTGGCGCTCGGCGACCGCACGCGTTCCGGCTGGGCCCCAGCCGCCGTCGCGGGCTTCGCGCTCGCGCTGCTGGGCGCCCTCGCGCTGGCCCGCTTCGGTGAGCCGGCCGCCCCCGCCGACGCCGCCCGGCCGGACGGTTCCGCGCCCGCGGACGGCTCCGCGCCCGCCGACGCCTCCGCCCCCGCCACGCACTCCCCCACGCGGTCCCCCACGCGGTCCTCCTCCGCGCACCGCTCCTGAGCGGCCCCGGCCCACCGGGCATGGTCCACTGGGCCCATGGCAGAACCCACGGCGGAACGGCGAGGCCGGACCGACGACCGGCATGACGACCGGCACGAGGGCCGGAAGGACGGCAGGCGCGACGTACGGGACGACGGTCGGCGCTACGTACGGGAGCCCGGCCCGGCGACCAGCCGGGGCGACTACGACCTGTTGCTGGACCTCGCGGGACGCCACTCCCGCGCCGCGCTGGAGGACGCCCTGCGGGAGGCCGTACGCGAGGGCCGGCTCGCGGCCGGGACCCGGCTGCCGTCGAGCCGGGTGCTGGCCAAGGACCTGGGGCTGGCCCGGAACACGGTCGCGGACGCGTACGGGCAACTGGTCGCCGAAGGGTGGCTGACCGCGCGGCAGGGCTCGGGCACGTCGGTCGCCGCGCCGCCGGTCGCGCCGGCGCCGGTGCGCGGGCCGCTGCTCGGGCCGCGCCCGGCCGGGGCGGCGGGCGGCGTGGTGCGGGATCTGGAAGCTCGCGGCTTCGGGGGCGGCGGCGTCGGGGCGTACGACCTCGGAACGTACGACCTCGGAACGTACGGCCTCGGAACGTACGGCCTCGGAACGTCGCCGGAACCGCACGGCGCACCCGTACCGCCCGCACCGCACGGCGCGCCCGCACCGCTCCTCCCGTCCGCGCAGAACGCGCCGCGGCCCCCGTACGTCCTGTGGCCGGGCTCGCCGGACCTGTCCTCGTTCCCGCGCACCGCGTGGGCCGCGGCGGCGCGCCGCGCGCTGATGGCCGCGCCGAACGAGGCGCTCGGCTACTCCGACCCGCGCGGCCGGATCGAGCTGCGCGCGGCGCTGGCCGCGTACCTCGCCCGGGTGCGCGGCGTGCGCACCGACCCCGAACTGCTCGTCGTGTGCAGCGGATACGCGCAGGCGGTCACCGTGCTGGGCCGGGCGCTGCGGGCCCGCGGCGCCCGGCGGGTGGCGGTCGAGGAGGTCGGACTGCCGGACACCCGCGTGCAGTTGGCGGCGGCCGGGCTGGAGCCGGTGACGCTGCCGGTGGACGCGGAGGGCGCGGCGGTGGAGCGCCTCGACGCGTACGGGGACGGCGCCGCCGGGTCGTGCGCCGCGGTGTTCCTCACGCCGGCGCACCAGTTCCCGATGGGCGTGAGCCTGTCGCCCGCGCGCCGCGCCGCCGTGGTGGAGTGGGCGCGGCGCACCGGCGGGGTCGTCGTGGAGGACGACTACGACGGGGAGTTCCGCTACGACCGCCAACCCGTAGGCGCGTTGCAGGGGTTGGCGCCCGAGCAGGTGGTCTACGCGGGCACGGCGAGCAAGAGCCTCGCGCCGGGCCTGCGGCTGGCGTGGATCGCCGTGCCGCCGCACCTGCTGGAGGACGTGGTGCGGGAGAAGCGGCTGAGCGACCATCTCTCGCCGGTGCTGGACCAGTTGACGCTGGCGGAGTTCATCGGCTCGGGGGCGTACGACCGCCACGTGCGGCGGATGCGGCTGCGCTACCGGGCGCGCCGGGACCGCCTGGTGGCCGCGCTCGCCGAACGCGTGCCGTCCGTACGGCTGTCCGGCATCGCCGCGGGCCTCCACGCGCTGCTCGAACTCCCGCCGGGCGCGGCTCCGTTGGAGGAGGTCGTGTCCCGCGCCCGTCACCACGGCCTGGCCCTGGGCGCCCTCCCCGTCTACGGCGCCCCACCCACCGCACCCCCGGCCCTGGTCATCGGCTACGCCACCCCGCCGGACCACGCCTTCACCGAGGCCCTCACCCGCCTCTGCGACGTCCTCGCCTCTCCGGATGTGCATCCGGGGTGAGCCGCGAGGAGCAGATCACGCCGTCGGCAGCGTCCAGGCGGGGCCGTCCGGGTGGCCGTACCAGACGCGTTGGCCGCCGGGCCGGACCGTGACGCCGAAGTCTTCTCGACCGGGCGCCGCGGGGAAGCACGCGGACAGGGCTTCGACGATGTCCCAGAGCCGCTGGGGTCCGGTCTGACGGACGCTCCCGTTCACGTGGGCGGTGGCCGTGGAGCCGTCCTCGGTCCACAGCCCGACGCTGGTCAGTTCACCGTTGTCGTCCCGCCACGTGCACGAGTTGTGACCGGGTAGGGCCAGGCTGAGCGGGAAATCGAGCCGTGTCATCACGTCGGCGGCGGGCACCGAGGTGGTGTCCGGCTCCTGGTCCAGCAATGTCCGGAAGTCGGGCGCCCGTCCCGGCACACGTCGCGGCATGAAGAACGCGGGCAGGGCCAGGAAGCGTCCGTCAGCGTGTCCCGGTTCGGAGACGGTGAGACGGGCGAGGCCGAAGCCGATCGGGGCCACGATCACGGCCCCCGGCTTCGCCTGGTCCAGGAAAGCCGGAGGGACCGCCCGGATCGCGGCCGTGGCGATCAAGCGGTCGTACGGCGCACGTTCCGGGCAGCCGAGGGCCCCGTCCCCGGCGAAGACGTACGGGAGGGGGCCGAGGACGCTGAGCCTGCGTGTGGCGAGGTCCACCAGCTCGGGGTCGACGTCGACGGAGGTGACGTTCTCGGCTCCGAGGCGGTGGGACATCAGGGCCGCGTTGTACCCGGTGCCGGTGCCCAGTTCGAAGACCGTGTGTCCGTCCTCGACGTCGAGGGCTTCGAGCATGGTGAGCATGGTGGTCGGCTCGCTGGACGAGGACGTGGGGATGCCCTTGTCGTCCACCTGGGTCACCAGGGCGTTGTCCGAGTAGACCCTCTCCCAGTAGCCGGGGGAATCCTCGGTCACCTCCGTGGGCCGGCCCTGGCCCATGTCGTAGAAGCGAGGCACGAACAGATGACGCGGCACGTCGGCGAATGCCTGACGCCACCACGGGGCCGCATGGCCCTCCCCGAGTTGGGCCGCGAACCTGGCGCGCAGGTCGGCGGCCTGGTCAGTGGTGCTCATGTTCCGTTCGTTCCTTCGCTCAGGTAGTCGGCATGCGCCGACGCGATTCCCAATCCCGCTGCGTTCTCGGCCCAGGCCCAGGTGCCCGCAGGGTTGCATTCGAAGAACACGTCCAGCCGAGCGGGGAACATCCTGCCGTCGACCACCGTGAGCCGTACCTCGTACGCCTTCGGGATCTGCTCCTGGAGGTAGTGGGCGGTCGACGGCATCGAACGCATCAGTGCACCACGCCGCCAAGGCCGCGTCCTCGACGTACTCGCGTTCCGTCAGGACGCCGTCCCCGCTGAAGTGATGGAAGAGCACCAGCCCGCCGTCGAACACCCAGAAGTCGACGGGGGAACCGCCAAGTCCTTGGCCTGGCGCCGGGGAAGCCAGCGGACGTCCTCGCCTGCGAGGACATTCGTCAGGGCATAGTCGTATTCCCAGCGAACGTACTCGGTGAGCGGCTCGGAGATCACCCGGGCGCGGCGCACAGAGACTCCACGGGAGACGGCAGACCGGACGACGCCGTGCCAGCCTTCCCACCAGTCCGGTGCGTCGCGCCCGGGACAACGGCTCACGTGCCGGAGGATTCACCGGTGGTTCCTCCGCCCGGTCGAGGGATGTACTGGAGCATGACCCTGGGCAGCCGGATGATCTCTTCGTGATCCGGGACGTCCGTGCCGTGGCCGGGAACGCGGCGGATTGCTTGAGCGTCACGTACCCGCCTCACGTAGTCAAGGGCTGGGGGCGACCCGCCTCTGGCGGTCATGCCTGGGTGGGGGTCTGCCAGGAGTGGGGGCCGGGGTGGGCGGTGAAGTGGCCGCAGGGGATGCGGTCTTCGGGGGAGCGCGCCGGGCAGTCGGGGCGCAGCAGGATCACCCGGGGGACGTCGTCGGACCAGCGGGTCCACAGGGCGCCGGCGTCCGGGCCGGGGAGGTGGTCGTAGAGGATCGCGAAGTGGTCGCCGTCGTCGTGCGCCGCCAGGTGGCAGATCAGGTCGTCCGCGACCAGGTCCGGCCGCACGTCCGGGTAGCTGGCCAGCAGCTCCGCCCGCAGCGCCGGCGTCAGGAACGCCGACTTTTCGCAGACGCCGTCCCCGGCGACGGCCGACACCCCGGGCCCGGTCCCCGTCCCGGGCGAGGTCGCGGCTCCGGTCGCGGGTGAGGCCGCGGCTCCGGTCGCGCCCCCGGTGCCCCCGGCCGCCTCCGCCGTTCCGTTCGTCCGACGCTCCAACGTTCCCATATCCGTCTCCGTACCTTCCTGGTAGTCGTGTCGTGGCGCGAGGACGCGCGGCGGCCTCACCCGCGCATCTCCGCCCACACCGTCTTGCCGTCCGCCGCCGCCTCGACGCCCCACCGGTGACAGGTGAGTTCGTCCACGAGGTGCAGGCCGCGACCGCCGAAGTCCTCGGCCGTCATGGGCCGTACGCGTGGCCGGCGCGACGGATCGCCGTCGCGTACCTCCATCCGTACGCCCCGGTCGCCCGGCAGCAGGCGGTACGTCGTCTCGATCGCGCCGTCGAGGCCGCGCGCGTGCTGGACCGCGTTGGTCATCAACTCCGAGACGACGACGCCGGCTTCGTCCGCCAGATCGCCCCGGCCCCACAGTGCGAGCACCACGCGAAGTTCGCGGCGCGCCAGCCCCACGGAAGCGGGAACCTGCGCCCACCGATGGGTCACGGACGCGGTGTCCGTGTCCGTGACATCCCTCGCTGCCTGCATCGTGTGTCCACTCTCACTGTGACCGAGTCCTGACGTTCTGCATACAAGGGTGCGTACTACGGCCTACGATCACCAGAGTTGAGCCGTTGACCTTCGGGCCAGCAAAAAGGCGCGGGGGCACGCCTGTGCCGACCGCCGCGGAACGCACAGGTGAGAGCGAGAAGTGACCCTGCCGGTACGGCTGTTGTCGGCCACCGAGGCAAGGGGAAAGGTGCAGACGATTCGATGAACGCCACCGACGACGACGAACTCAGTACCCGTAGCTTGCTCGCGGCCGAGCTGAAGCGCCAACGGGAGCGGGCCGGTTGGACGCTGATGGAGCTGTCCGAACGCTCCAGGTACGACCCGTCGTACCTTCAGCGACTCGAAACCGGCACTCGGCTCGGCTCCCATGACGTGATGGTGGTGCTGGACCGCCTGTACGACACGGGTGATCTGCTCAGCAAACTGTGGCGCAAGGCAAAACGCGAGGACAAACAGCGGCGATACCAAGGCTTCGCTGAACTGGAAGCCGAGGCCACAGGAATCCAGGCGTTCAGCGCGAACACGGTTCCAGGCTTGCTGCAGACGCCCGGGTACGCGGAGGAACTCCTACGTTCGTTCGGCCCGGACAGCGAGGAGCAACTGGCCAGCCAGGTGCACGACCGGATGAGCCGACAGGACCGCCTGACCGGCGTAAAGCCCCTCAACTACCGCGCGCTGCTGGACGAGTCGGTCATCCGCCGACCGACGTTGCGCCCGTCGACATGGACCGAGCAGGTGCAGCATCTGATCGACGCTGCGCAGCGACCCAACATCACGCTGCACGTCGTGCCGCTCAACGCGGGCCTCCACAGCCTGCTCGGCGGATCGCTGCAGTTGTTGTGGCTTCCCAGCGGCCAAACGATTGCCTACGTAGAAGGCGGTTGGAGCGGCCAGCTCATTAGCGAAATCGAGGAGGTCGAGCACTTCCGCCTGTCCTACGATCGAGTGCGAGACTCCGCGCTGTCGCCAGCCGAGTCTCTTGAGCTACTGCGATCGACGCTGGAGGGCCAACCGTCATGCACACCACCGGACCAGACCTGAGTACCGCAGCGTGGCGTAAGTCGTCGTACAGCGACCACGCCGACCCCGACAGCTGCGTCGAAGTGGCCGACGGCTACACCGGCATCGTCCCCGTCCGCGACTCCAAGGACCCGCAAGGACCCGCCCTCGTCTTCCCCGCCGACGCCTGGACCGCGTTCGTCAACGACATCAAGGCGGGGCGCTACGCCCACTGACATCGTGACCTCGTAGCGCCTGCCGGACGCCGCGTCGGGGCCGCCTCGCGTCAGGTGACGCGGGTGGCCAGGAGCCGGCGGCAGGTCTGCGCGAGGGTGGCGCGCAGCTCGTCGTCGGAGGCCGGGGCGAGCTCTTCCACGAGTGCTCCGAGCCCGCGCAGCTGCAGGAACGCCAGCCGCTGGCCCAGGCTCGGACGCTCTCCGAACAGCACGTGCAGCGCACGGGCGTTGAGATCGCCCAGGGCGGCGTGGAAGCCCTTCTCCCGCCGCATCGCCGGATCGTTGGCCGTCAGCGCGTTCAGCCGGCGGTGCTCCAGGAGCAGCTCGACGTAGCCGTCGACCAGGAGGTCCAGCCGCTCCGACCGGTTGCGCACGGCGGACGCGGAGTCCAGCAGCTCCTCCGTCGCGGCGTACAGCGGTGCCAACGCCGCCTCCAGGATCGCCGCCTTGGTCGGGAAGTAGTGGTAGACGTGCGCCTTCGTCATGCCCACCGCCTCGGCGATGACCGCCAGCGACGTGCTGTCGTAGCCGCGCTCGCTGAACAGGGCGACCGCGGCCGTCAGGATCTTCGAACGCGCCTGCTCGGCCTGCTCCGCCCGGCTCGGTGCCACAGACCGACCCCTTTCCCTCGCCGACGTACGTCCCGATGTTAGCCCATCGACTCATGATTCACTTGACGATCGGCTAGCGAAATGCTTCGATTCATGAGCCGATCGACTAGTGAATCGCCGGGGAGGCAGGACGCATGAGCAGGGGTGCCACAGTGCTGGTCACGGGCGGCTCGGGGTTTCTGGGGGCGCACTGCGTCGCTCAACTGCTGCGCGCCGGATACGCGGTGCGCACGACCGTGCGCTCGCCGGGCCGCGAGGAGACGGTCCGCGCCATGCTGCGTACCGCCGGCATCGAGCCCGGCGACGCGCTCGGCTTCGCGGTGGCCGACCTCACCGCCGACGACGGCTGGGACGCGGCGGTCGCCGGCTGCGACCTCATCCTCCACGTCGCCTCCCCGTTCCCCGCGACCGTGCCGCGGGACGAGAACGAGTTGATCGTCCCCGCGCGCGACGGAGCACTGCGGGTCCTGCGCGCCGCCCGCAAGGCCGGAGTGCGCCGGGTGGTGCTCACCTCCTCCTTCGCGGCGATGAGCCACGGCCACAGGGACCTGGACCGCACCTTCACGGAGACGGACTGGACCGACCTCGACGGTCCGCACGTGAGCGCCTACGCCAAGTCCAAGACGCTGGCCGAGCGCGCCGCCTGGGACTTCGTCGAGCGCCACGGCGACGGGCTCGCACTCGCCGTCGTCAACCCGGTCGGCATCCTCGGGCCGATGCTGGGAGGAGACATGTCCACCTCGGTGACCCTGATCCACCGCCTGCTGAACCGCGACATGCCGGGACTGCCCCGCCTGTCCTACAGCCTGGTCGACGTGCGCGACGTCGCCGACCTGCACCTGCGCGCGATGACGGACCCGGCGGCCCCGGGCGAGCGTTTCCTCGCCACCGCCGGTGAACCCATGTCGGTCGCCGAGGTGGCCCGCGTCCTGCGGGACCGCCTCGACGACACCGCGAGGCGGGTGCCCACCCGCAGGCTCCCCGACCTGGTGCTGCGCGTCGCGGCCCTGGCGGACCCGTCCCTGCGCGGCGCCGTGTACGAACTCGGGAAGGTCAAGAGGTCGAGCGGTCGCAAGGCGCGTGAGGTGCTGGGCTGGCAGCCCAGGCCGTCCGAGCAGTCCATCGTCGACACCGCCCGGAGCCTGGTCGGGCTCGGACTCGTGACGGCCGCGGCCCAGGCGTCCCGCGCACGCGGTGGAGGAGGTCGACGGCTGTCGGGCCGGTCGGCGTGATCGCGGTGCTACGTTCCGCCGGCCGCGCGGCTCGCATCGACCACGCCGCTCGCGTCAGCCGCGCCGCTCGCGTCGACCACGCCGGCCGCGTCGGCCGCGCCAGCCGCGCCAGCCGCGTCGGCGCGGCGGTTGGCCTGGTCGATCTCGACCATGTGCTCCTCGGCCCAGGCGCGGACCGCCGCCAGGGGGGCGTCGAGGGACAAGCCGAGCGGCGTGAGGCGGTAGTGGACGCGCGGCGGGACCGTGGGCTCGACGCGGCGCTCGGCGAGGCCGTCGCGCAGCAGCGCCTGGAGGGTCACCGACAGCATCTTCTGCGAGACGCCCGGCATGCGGCGGCGCAGCTCGGCGAACCGCACCTCCTCCGGCGCGGCCTCCGCGAGCACCTTGACCGCCATCGACGTCCACTTCGTGCCGATCCGGTCCAGCAGCCGCCGGGTCGGGCACAGCGGGTCGAAGAGATCGCCGCGGCTGCCGGGCGCCGGACCCGCACCGTCCGGACCGGTCCGGCTTCCGGGACCGGAACCGGGGCCGGTCCGGCTTCCGGGACCGGGGCCGGGACCGGGGCCGGTCCGGCTTCCGGGACCGGGGCCAGGGCCAGGGCCAGGGCCAGGGCCAGGGCCAGGGCCGACCTCGGAACCGCGGGTCGCCGGGGTGGTCACCTCGGGCTCACCACCTGTCGCGCTCGTACGTTCTTGGAACGCCCAGCCTAGTCGCCTAGCGTGAGGTGGTCACCATTGGTGACCTCATACACGCACCACACCTGGGAGAGAGCATGACCCCCGCCGTCGACATCCGCCGTGTCACCGCCAACGGCGTCCGCCTCAACGTCGCCGTCGCCGGGCAGGGCCCGGCCGTGCTGCTGCTGCACGGCTTCCCGCACACCTGGCGGCTGTGGACGGACGTGCTGGACGACCTGGCCGCACGGCACCGGGTGATCGCGCCCGACCTGCGCGGGTTCGGCGCGAGCGAGCACGCCCCCGGCGGCTACGACGCCGGTACGCTCGCCGCCGACGCCGAGGCGCTGCTCGCCGCGCTGGGCGAGACCTCCGCCGACGTCGTGGCGATCGACGCGGGGACGCCGCCGGCCTTCCTGCTGGCGCTGCGCCGCCCGGACCTCGTACGGCGCCTGGTGCTGATGGAGTCGCTGCTCGGCCGGCTGCCCGGGGCGGAGGACTTCCTCGCCGGCGGCCCGCCGTGGTGGTTCGGCTTCCACGCGGTGCCGGGGCTGGCGGAGTCCGTGCTGCTGGGCCACGAGGCGGAGTACGTGGAGTGGTTCCTGAACCAGGGGACGCTGGGCGCGGGCGTGCGGCCCGAGATCCGCGACGCGTTCACCGCCGCGTACACCGGGCGGGAGGCGCTGCGCTGCGCGTTCTCGTACTACCGCGAACTGCCCGCGAGCGCCGCGCAGATCGCCGAGGCGACCGCGCAGAGCCGGCTGACCGTGCCGACCCTGGCGATCGGCGCGTACCCGGTCGGCCCGGCGCTCGCCCGCCAACTCGCGCCGGTCACCGACGACTTGACCGAGCACCTCCTGCCCGACACCGGCCACATCATCCCGCTGCACCGCCCCGCCGAACTCCTGGACCTGCTGCGGCCGTTCCTCGCGCGGGCGTGAGGCGCGGACGCATCGGCCGGCCCACCCGCACGCACACCGGCTCGCCCGCGAACGCGAAAGCCGCGCCCGCCCGTGGGCGGACGCGGCCTCCACCGCACCAGGGAACGCGGCGACGTCAGATCAGGCCGAGCGCGCGGACCGCCTCGCGCTCCTCCTCCAGCTCCTTGACCGACGCGTCGATCCGCGGCCGGGAGAACTCGTTGATCTCCAGGCCCTGGACGATCTCGAACGCGCCGTTCTTCGTGGTGACCGGGAAGGACGAGATCAGGCCCTCCGGGACGCCGTAGGAGCCGTCGGAGGCGATGCCCATCGACGTCCAGTCGCCCTCGGCGGTGCCGTTGACCCAGGTGTGGACGTGGTCCAGGGCCGCGGAGGCGGCCGAGGCGGCCGAGGAGGCGCCGCGGGCCTCGATGATGGCCGCGCCGCGCTTGGCGACGGTCGGGATGAAGGTGTCGGCGAGCCACTGCTCGTCGTTGACGACCTCCGCGGCGTTCTTGCCGGCGATCTCCGCGTGGAAGATGTCCGGGTACTGCGTGGCGGAGTGGTTGCCCCAGATGGTGACGCGCTTGATGTCCGAGACCTGCGCGCCGGTCTTCTTCGCGAGCTGGGCGATGGCGCGGTTGTGGTCCAGGCGGGTCATCGCGGTGAAGCGCTCGGCCGGGACGTCGGGCGCGGCGGACCTGGCGATGAGCGCATTGGTGTTCGCCGGGTTGCCGACCACCAGGACCTTGATGTCGTCGGCCGCGTGGTCGTTGATCGCCTTGCCCTGCGGCTTGAAGATGCCGCCGTTGGCCTCCAGGAGGTCACCGCGCTCCATGCCCTTGGTGCGGGGGCGGGCGCCGACGAGGAGGGCGACGTTGGCGCCGTCGAAGGCGACGTTCGGGTCGTCGGTGATCTCGATGCCGCGCAGCAGCGGGAAGGCGGCGTCGTCCAGCTCCATCGCGGTGCCCTCGGCGGCCTTGAGCGCCGGGGTGATCTCCAGCAGGCGGAGGTTGACCGGCACGTCCGCGCCGAGCAGGTGGCCCGAGGCGATACGGAAGAGGAGGGCGTAGCCGATCTGGCCGGCCGCTCCGGTGACGGTGACGTTGACGGGAGTGCGAGTCATGCCTTCTCCTGGCCTTTGCTGCGGGTGTGCTGCGGGTGTACTGCGCGGGTGATGGTCGCCCCGGCAGTGGCCCGAGCGGCCCCGTTCGCGGATCTCTCGGCGTCAAGAAACCCACCGGCCAGGCTATCGCGCGCGGCCCACCCCGCCCGCCGCCGGGTCATGTGGCCCCGATCACCGCTGCTCCGTTCGGGCGGTCAGCCGATGCAGACGCCCAGGAGGATCAGGCCGAGGCAGAGCTGGGACGGGGTGGGGGTGGGCGTGGCGGGTGGGGTGGTGCCGCCGGTGGCGGCGGTGCCGGCCGTGGCCGAGGGGGGCGGGGTCGCGGGTGGCGCGGACGTGGTGGGCGGGGGCGTCGTGCCGGCGGGACCGGCCGGGGCGGTGGTGGACGCCGCGGAAGGCGGCGCGGTGGAGGCGGCGTCCGGCGTGGCCGCGGGGACGGCCGAGCCCATCGCGGACGGGGTGTCGCCGGCGGCAGGGGCTCCCCCGGCCGCGCCGGACGACGCGCCCGGGGCCGAGCCCGCGCCGCCCGCCGCCGTGCCGCCACCGCCGGAGGCGGGAGAGGCGAAACGTTCCGGCACGGACGACGCGTCCATCGTCGGGCGCGCGCTGCCGTCCGGCGCCCCGCCGCCCGTGCGTGCCGTGAGCATCACCCCGACCAGCGCCGCCGCGGCCAGCGCGGCCACCGCGAGGAGCAGCAGCACGCGGCGCCCGCGCCCGGGCAGGCCCTCCTCCGCGCCCAGCGGGTCCAGCGGGTCCGGGTGCGGCACCGGTCTGCCGCGCCCGCGGTCGCCGCCGCCGGTGCTCGCCCTCTGCGCGAGCTTCCACAGCGCGCCCACCCGGTCGTAGTCCGCGCCGCTGGCCTGCGCCAGCACCTCCACGGCGTCCAGCGGGGGCAACTGGCGGGCGGCGAAGGCGCGTTCCCAGCCCTCGACGGAGTGCGCGGTCCGCGCGGCCAGCGCGGGAACGGTCAGGCCGCTGCGGTCCTTCATCCGCCGCAGCTGCGTCGCGAGCCGCCGCATGTCCACGGGAATCCGGTCGGCCAACGGTTCCCACGTACCCGCCACTGCACCCGCCCCCACCCTTGGTGACCGCCCGACCACGCCCCGACTTCCCCCGAGGTCACGCTAGAACACCCGTCCAGCCGACAGGCCCGTTTCCCCAACTCGCCCCGAACCCGCGCCTGCCGGGGCTACAGTGCGCCCGCGCACGACGGCGCCCCGCCGCTGCCGTTCGGCTAACGGACCGAGAAGTGGATGATGTCCTCCAGGAACGGGATCCGGATGATCGGGTCCGGCTGGGCCATCAGCGCCAGCAGGAGGATCCCGAGCCCCAGGACGGCGTACGTGATGACGTCCGTGAAGCGGCTGCGCACCGCGAGCATGCCGACGTTGGCGACCGCCCAGCGCAGCACCGCCCCGGTCAGCAGGGCCACGGCGACCACGATGCAGCCGGCCCTGAACTGGCCGGTCGCGGTGACGATGAGGCCGATGACCGCACCCGCGATGACCACCAGGATCGGCCACTGACGGGCCGGCGCAGGCGCGTCGCCGCCGGCCGCGCGACCGCCGCCCTCGGGCCGCGCGGTGTCGCGGGTGACCGCCGGCCGCCCGCCGGGCTCGCGCGGCGGCCGGCCGGCGTGCCGCCAGGCCGGCTCGGCGCCGGCGGCCGGTCGGCGCCGGCCGACTCAGCCGACACGTTCCGCCGCCTCGGCCGCCTCCACCACGTTCCACAGCAGCAGCGCGCGGGTCATCGGCCCGACGCCGCCGGGGTTCGGCGAGAGCCAGCCGGCCACCTCGGCCACGCCCGGGTGCACGTCGCCGACGATCTTGCCGTTCTCGTCGCGGCTCACGCCGACGTCCAGGACGGCCGCGCCGGGCTTGACGTCCTCGGGCTTGACGATGTGCGGCACGCCCGCCGCCGCCACCACGATGTCCGCCTGGCGCAGCAGCGCCGGCAGGTCGCGCGTGCCGGTGTGGCACAGCGTCACCGTCGCGTTCTCCGACTTGCGGGTCAGCAGCAGTCCGATCGACCGGCCGACGGTGATGCCCCGGCCGATCACCACCACGTGCGCGCCGTTGATCTCCACGTCGTGCCGGCGCAGCAGCTGGACGATGCCGTTGGGGGTGCACGGCAGCGGGCCGGGCACCCCCAGCACCAGCCGGCCCAGGCTCGTCGGGTGCAGGCCGTCCGCGTCCTTGGCCGGGTCCATCAGCTCCAGCACGCGGTTGGTGTCGATGCCCTTGGGCAGCGGGAGCTGGACGATGTAGCCGGTGCACTCCGGGTTCTCGTTCAGCTCGCGGACGACCGCCTCGATCTCCTCCTGCGTGGCGGTCGCGGGCAGCTCGCGCTGGATGGAGGCCAGGCCCACCTCGGCGCAGTCGCGGTGCTTGCCGGCGACGTACCACTTGCTGCCCGGGTCGTCGCCGACCAGCAGCGTGCCGAGTCCGGGGGTGGTCCCGCGGGCCTTGAGCGCCTGGACGCGGGCGGTCAGTTCTGACTTGATCGCGGCGGAGGTGGCCTTGCCGTCGAGAATCTGGGCGGTCATGTGCCCATACTCGCGGATCGGGGCCGCCGCCGACCAATCACCCCCGGATCACGCCGTGACGCCCCCCTGCCCGGCACCGTTGCCCCCAGCCTCTTGCGTCCGCACCGGCCCGGGCCGGACGATGTGCCGCGTCCCCCCGCACCGCCCGTCCCGCCCCTCCCTAGGACCACGAGTGAGTCAGCCTCCCGGCCCCGGCACGCCGTCCGGCATCCCGCAGCAGCCGCAGCAACCGCAGCAGCCCGCGCCCGCCCAGCCGTACGGGAGCCCGCCGCCGTACCCGTACGCGCAGCCGCAGCAACCGCCTCAGTCCCAGCCCGCCTCCCCGTACGGCGGGCCGCAGCAGCCGTACGGCGGGCCGCCGGCCTACGGGAGCGGGTACGGCTACCCGGCGCCGGGCGCGTACCCCTACGCCGGCTACGGCTACCCCGCGCCCGGGATGCCGCCGGGGACGCTGCCCGGGATGCCGCCGCCGGCGAGCTGGGGAGCCCGGCTCGGCGCGCTGTTGCTGGACGGGCTGACGGTCATGCTCGTGCCGTCCGGCCTGATCACGGCCGGGTACGTGCAGCTGGCGGTGAAGCTCGCGGACCGCTGGAAGGACTGCGACGACGCGGGGATCAGCCGTGACGCGTGCCCGACGCCGAAGGCGCCCGCCTCCTCCGTGACCCTGATCGTGATCGGCGGGGTGCTGTCACTGGTCGCGATGGTCTTCCTGGTCCTGCGGGAGGGGAAGACCGGGCAGACGCCGGGCAAGCGGATCGTCGGCATCCGGCTGCTGCGCGAGCAGGACGGCTCGGCGCTCGGCTTCGGCCTCGCGCTCGGCCGCCGGCTGCTGCATGTGCTCGACGCACTGCCGTGCTACCTCGGCTTCCTGTGGCCGCTGTGGGACGGGCGGAAGCAGACCTTCGCCGACAAGATGACGCACACGGTCGTCGTCCGCGACCCGCGATAGCGCCCGGCACCGCAGCCGCGGGCCCGGCCACGGACGCCGCGCCCGCGCCCGGCTAGCCCGGGCCGGGGTCAGCCCGCGCCCGGGTCAGCCGGCGTCCGGTACGCCCGGCTCCGCCCGCTCCGTCAGCCCGCGTCCGTCAGCCCGGCTCCGCCGCCGTGACCCGCGGCTCGCCCAGCCCCGCGGCGGCGGACCACAGCCGCTCCAGCTCCTCGCGGGCCAGCTCGGTGAACGTCCGCTCGTGCGGCGGCTCGGTCCAGCGCGCGAACGCGTCGTGGAACGCGAGCATCCCGAGTTCGGCGGCGACCGTGGCGGTCCGCTCCTCGACGCCGCGCAGCCGCAGCGCCTGCGCCACCGCCTCCGCGAGGCCGTAGCGCTTGAACGCCGAGCGCTCCCGCAGCTCGCGGTTGGCGGCGACGACCTTCAGCAGCCGCGGCCCGAACGCGCGCTGCTCCGGCACGAACGACGCGGTGACCGCGTCCAGCGCCGCGGCGACCGCCTCCATCGGCGTGGCGTCCGCGGGCGCGTCGGCGATCGCGTCGACGAGCAGCCTGCTGTGCACCGGCTGGCCGACGAAGAGCACCTCGCGCTTGTCCGGGAAGTGCCGGAAGAACGTGGTCTTGGTCAGCCCGGCGCGCTCGGCGATCTGCGCGACCGTGGTGCTGTCGTAGCCCTGCTCGGCGAACAGGTCCAGCGCGGCCAGCACCAGCCTCTCCCGCCCGTTCGGCTCCCATCGACCCATGCGCCCAGCATAAGTGATGTGACTCGGTACCGTCACACTCACGGGGTGAGGTACGGTGACGGTACCGAGTCACATCACTTGCGCCCCGCACCGGCGGGGCGGCTCGGCACGGGAGTCACCATGCGTGTATTCGTCACCGGCGCCAGCGGCCACATCGGGTCGGCCGTGGTGCCCGAACTGCTCGGCGCGGGCCACGAGGTGGTGGGCCTGGCCAGGTCGGCGCAGTCGGCCGCCGCGGTCGAGGCGCTCGGCGCGCAGGCGTACCGCGCCGACATGGCCGACCCGGACGCGCTGCGCGAGCCCGCGGCCGGCGCGGACGCGGTGGTCCACCTCGCCTTCGACCACGCGACGCTGGCCGCGGGCGACTTCCCGGCCGCGGTGCGCACCGACCTGGCCGTGGTGCGCGCGCTGGGCGACGCCCTGGCCGGCGGCCCGGGCTCCGGCTCGGGCGCGCAGAAGACGTTCGTCGGGATCGGCCTGACGCCCACCGGCGACCCGGCGAGCGACGCGGCCTTCCAGGCCAACCCGCGCAGCGCCGTCGCGCGCGAGATCGTCGGCTTCGCCGAGCGCGGCGTGCGGCCGCTGCTGATGGCCGTCCCGCCGGTCACGCACAGCGCGCGGGACCGGCACGGGTTCATCCCGATGATGATCCGGGTGGCCCGCGAGCGGGGCGTCTCCGGCTACGTCGACGAGGGCGCCAACCACTGGCCCGCCGTGCACACCGAGGACCTGGCCCGGCTGTTCCGGCTGGCGCTGGAGAAGGCCCCGGCCGGCGTGCCGCTCATCGGCGCGGCGGAGGAGGGCATCGAGGTGCGGACGATCGCCGAGGCGATCGGCCGCCGCCTGGGCCTGCCCACCGCGAGCATCCCGGCCGAACGCGCCGCCGAGCACTTCACCGGCTTCCAGTTCGCCGCGCTCGACGTCGTCATGCCGAACGCCTCCACCCGCGAGCTGCTCGGCTGGGAGCCGGTCGGCCCCGGGCTGCTCGCCGAGCTGGAGGACGGGCACTACTTCGACGCGGCGTGAGGGCGTGGGGCGTCGACGCGGGCGGGGAGGGCTCGACCCGGCGGGGCGCGGGCCGCTGGGCCGGGCCGCCTGACGCGGCGGCGGGGGCCGCGGGCACCGGGCCCGCGGCCCCCGCCGCGTCGACGCTCGGGAACGCTCGGCTCACCTCAGGGGAACCGGCACTGGAACCGGCACTGGAGCCGGCAGCGGAACCGGCACTGGACCCGGCGGTGGAACCGGCGCACCTCAGTGGAAGAAGTGCCGCGTCCCGGTGAAGTACATCGTGACGCCCGCCTTGCGCGCCGCCTCGACCACCAGCTCGTCGCGGACCGAACCGCCGGGCTGGGCCACCGCCTTGACGCCCGCCTCGGCGAGCACCTCGAAGCCGTCGGGGAACGGGAAGAACGCGTCGGAGGCCGCGTAGGAGCCGGCCGCCCGCTCCACGCCCGCCCGCGCCACCGCGAGCTTCGCCGAGTCGACCCGGTTGACCTGGCCCATGCCCACGCCGACCGTGGCGCCGTCCTTGGCGAGCAGGATCGCGTTGGACTTCACCGCGCGGCAGGCCCGCCAGGCGAAGGCCAGCTCGGCCAGGCCCGCCGGGTCCAGCGCCTCGCCGGTGGCCAGCGTCCAGGTCGCCGGGTCGTCGCCCGCGGCCTGCAGCCGGTCCTTGTGCTGGACCAGCAGGCCGCCCTCGATCGGGCGCTGCTCCAGGGTCGCGGCGGGCGCGCCCGCGCAGCGCAGCACGCGGATGTTCTTCTTGCGCGACAGCACCTCGACCGCGCCGTCCTCGTACGCGGGCGCGACGATCACCTCGGTGAAGATCTCCGCGACCTGCTCGGCCAGCGCCACCGACACCGGCCGGTTCACCGCGATCACGCCGCCGAAGGCGGACAGCGGGTCGCACGCGTGGGCCTTGCGGTGCGCCTCGGCGACGTCGGCGCCGACCGCGATGCCGCACGGGTTGGCGTGCTTGATGATCGCCACGCACACGCCGTCGTGGTCGTACGCCGCCCGGCGCGCGGCCTCGGTGTCGACGTAGTTGTTGTACGACATCTCCTTGCCGTGCAGCTGCTCCGCGCCGGCCAGGCCCGCGCCGCTGCCGTCCGAGTACAGCGCCGCGCCCTGGTGCGGGTTCTCGCCGTAGCGCAGGGTGGACTGCCGGGTGTATGTGGCGCCGGCGAAGGACGGGAACTCGTCCTGCCCGGCGTAGCCGCTGCCGGCGAACCAGGAGGCCACGGCCACGTCGTACGCGGCGGTGTGCTGGAACGCCTCGGCGGCCAGCCGCTTGCGCGTGGCCAGGTCGAAGCCGCCGTCCTCGGCGGCGGCCAGCACGTCGGCGTACCGCGCCGGGCTGGTGACGATCGCCACCGAGGGGTGGTTCTTGGCGGCGGCGCGGACCATCGAGGGGCCGCCGATGTCGATCTGCTCCACGCACTCGTCCGGGCCCGCGCCGGAGGCGACAGTCTCGCTGAACGGGTAGAGGTTGCTGACCACCAGCTCGAACGGCCGGACGTCCAGCTCCTCCAGCTGCCGCCGGTGGTCCTCCAGGCGCAGGTCGGCGAGGATGCCGGCGTGCACCCGAGGGTGCAGCGTCTTGACCCGGCCGTCCAGGCACTCGGGGAAGCCAGTCAGCTCCTCGACCCGGGTCACCGGCACGCCCGCGTCGGCGATCCGGGCGGCGGTCGAGCCGGTCGAGACGAGTTCGACGCCGGCCGCGTGCAGGCCGCGGGCCAGCTCCTCCAGGCCGCTCTTGTCGTAGACGCTGATCAGGGCCCGGCGGAAGGCCCGCTTGGTGGCGGGGTCGCGGTCGGGGGTGTCCGTGGAGCCGGTGGCCGTTGTGGAGCCGGGGGTGCCAAGAGTGTCCGTGGAGCCGAGGGTGCCAGGAGTGACGTCGGCGCTCATGCCGGAATCCGTACCTTTCGTCCTTCGATGCGGTAGCCGTCGCGCGACAGCCGTCCTACGACGTCGACGAGCAGGCGCCGCTCGACGTCCTTGATGCGCTCGTGGAGCGCCTCCTCCGTGTCGTCCGGCCGGACCTCGACCGCGCGCTGCGCGATGACGGGGCCGGTGTCGACGCCGTCGTCGACGAAGTGGACGGTGCAGCCGGTGACCTTGGCGCCGTACGCGAGCGCGTCGCGGACGCCGTGGGCGCCGGGGAAGCTGGGCAGCAGCGCCGGGTGGGTGTTCACGAACCGGCCGCCGAAGCGGGCCAGGAACTCCTTGCCGACGATCTTCATGAAGCCGGCCGACACCACCAGGTCGGGGTCGTGCGCCGCGGTGGCCTCGGCCAGCGCGAGGTCCCAGGCGGCGCGGTCGGCGTGGTCGCCCACCTTCACGGTGAAGGTGGGCAGCCCGGCGCGCTCGGCGCGGGCGAGTCCGGCGATCCCGTCGCGGTCGGCGCCGACCGCGACGACGCGGGCGCCGTACCCGGGGTCGGCGTCGATGGCGTCGAGCAGCGCCTGCAGGTTCGTGCCGGAACCGGAGACGAGGACGACGAGGCGGGCAGGGGTGCGGGCCACGGTTCGGGCCTCTCTCGGTGCAGTGCGCGCGGTGCGCGCGGGAACGGCTGGTCGGGAATGCGGCTCGGGGCGCGGACGTTGACCGGGGTCGTCGGGCGGCGTCGGACACTTTCGGACATCCCGGGGCGTTGCCGGTCAGGTCCGCTTGGATGTTCGTACGAGTCGGGGCCCGCCCGGATTCCGGGGAACCCTACGAAGCCGCCGACCGTCAGCAACGATACCGGCACCGGGGACGGCCCCCGCGGGACGGGGGAGCGCGCGGACGGTAGCGTTTCGTTGGAGGCAACACGTACGAGCGGCGTACGACAGACGTACGCGACAGGAGTCGAGCCCAGAGGGATGGCGCATCACACCATGAGCAGCGGCCGCATTGAACTCGCGCTGCGCGCGCCCGAGGGCGATCAGCGGGACAACCCGTTCGCGCCGCCCGCCGAGGGCGCCCCGGACCGGCCGTGGCAGCCGCGCGGGCCGCAGGGCGGAGCGCAGGGGCAGGGCGGGGGTCCGGGCGGGGGTCCGGGCGCGGACCCGGGGTCCGGCGGCGGGTCCGGTTCCGGCGGCTCGGGGTCCGGCGGCGGCTCGGGGTCCGGCGGCTGGGGGCCGGGGTCGCAGCCCGGGTCCGGCCAGGGCGACGGCTCCGGTGGCGACGGACGCGGCACGCCTCCCCCGCCGCCGGTGTGGGGCAGCCAGTGGAGCAGCCGGCAGCCGCAGTCGGGCCGGCGCAGACCCGTTCCAGCGGCCTCCGCAGCAGCAACAGCCCAGCGGCCCGCAGGGCACCGGCCCGCGGTTCGACCCGACCGACCCCGCCCAGCGGCGCTCCCGCTACGCACTGGTGTGCGGCGGCTGGGGCCTGATCTTCGCGCTGTTCGGCTGGACCGCGATCGGGCTGCTGCTCGGCGCGCTCGCCCTGTACTGGGGCATCAGCGCGCTGCGCATGTCGCCCGAGGACCGCGAGTCCGCCCGGGCCTCGGCGGCCTCCGCGCTCGCCGACGCCACGCAGACGCCCCGCCCGGCGCCGCCGGCGCCCGGCCCGGACGCGCAGCGGTCGTTCCTGACCGCGGCGTGGACGGGCATCGTGACCAGCGCGGTCACGCTGGCGATCGTCGCCGCGACGTACGGCTTCCAGCTCGCCTACCGCGACTACTACACCTGCAAGTCCGACGCGCTGACCTCGCCGGCGTCGCACGCGTGCACCAAGCTGCTGCCGGGGCCGTTCCGGGACCTGCCGGCGTTCAAGAACTGACTCAGGAACCGGCGTTCGCGAACGTTCGGGAACGTTCGGGAACGTTCGGGAACTGACGTCCAGGAGCTGAGCCGCCGCGGTCGGCGCCACCGCGGCGCGGGCACGACCGGGTCAGGCCGACAGGGCCGGGGGCCGCGCGGCGTCCTCGGGGAGGCCGGCGGGCAGGCAGGTCGCGGCCAGCTCGTCCAGCGATATGCCGAGCGCCGCGGCCAGCGCCGCCACCGTGAAGAACGCCGGGGTCGGCGCCCGCCCGGTCTCGATCTTGCGCAGCGTCTCCGCCGAGACCCCGGCCGCCGCGGCGACCTCCACCATGCTGCGGTCGCCGCGGGCCCGGCGCAGCAGCGTGCCGAACCGCTCGCCGCGCTCTCGTTCCCACGGGGTCAAGGGAGTCCTCACCATGCCTGTGATACTAATACCGGTATAAGTATTGGGGCAGCCCGGGTGCCGTGCCGTCGAGCCCGCCCGGGCCGCCGGAGGGCGTCCGGGCGGCGGGCGGCAGCGGCCCGGGCGGTGTCGGAACCGGCCAGGGCGCCGGAGAGGTGGACGGACATGGTGGAGATCAAGAGCCCCGCGGCGCTGGAGGCGATGCGCGAGGCGGGGCGTGTGGTGGGGAACGCGCTGGTCGCCGCGCGCGACGCCGCGGCGGTCGGGGTGCGGCTGCGGGAGCTGGACGAGGTGGCGCGGGAGGTGCTGGCCAAGGCGGGCGCGACGTCGCCCTTCCTCGGCTACCGGCCGCACTTCGCGCCGACGCCGTTCCCCGCGGTGGTCTGCGTGTCGGTGAACGACGCGGTGGTCCACGGCATCCCCACCGACGAGAAGCTGCGCGACGGCGACCTGGTGAGCGTCGACTGCGGCGCGACCCTGGAGGGCTGGACCGGCGACGCGGCGATCAGCTTCGTCGTCGGAGAGGCCCGCCCCGAGGACCTGGCGCTGATCGAGACGACCCGGCGGGCGCTGGAGGCCGGCATCGCGGCAGCCGTGCCCGGCAACCGGATCGGCGACATCTCCGCCGCGATCGGGGCGGTCGCCGACGAGGCGGGCTTCGGCATGCCGCCGGACTTCGGCGGCCACGGCATCGGCCGGCGCATGCACGAGGACCCCTCGGTGCCGGGCCGCGGCCGCCCGGGCCGCGGCTTCCCGCTGCGCCCCGGCCTGACCCTGGCGATCGAGCCGATGATGATGGCCGGCGGCCGCAACGCGTACCGCACCGACCCCGACGGCTGGACCCTGCGCACCACGGACGGCTCCCGCGCGGCGCACATCGAGCACACGATCGCCGTCACGGAGGAGGGGCCGCGGGTGCTGACGCTGCCGTGAGCCGGCGGGGGGCGTTGTCCAGGGGCCGGCGGCGGGGGCGGGGCCGCCTCCCCGCAGGGCCGCCGCCGCATAGCGCAGGCGCCGAGCGGCCGGTCACTCCTCCGGCGTCGACGGCGGCAGCGGCGGCGGGTCCGGCAGGACCGGCGGGAACACCGGAAGCGGCGCGGGCGTCGGCGCAGGCGCGGGCCACGGCAGCGGGTCCGGCGCAGGCGGCACGAGATCGGGCGCGCCGTCCGCCGCGGTGCCGCCCTGGCGGTTGCCGCGGCGTCCCACGTCGGCCGCGTCATCCACACCGGGCACTCCGCCCGTCCGCCCCGACACGTCGCTGCCCGCCGAGTCCGTGCGGACAGGCGCATCGGTCCGCGGGTCCGCATCGCTCCTGCGGGCAGACGCACCGGCGCGGGGCGGCGTGTTCGCGTGCCGGCGCGCGTCGGCCGCACGCGCGGGTGCGCCGTCGTACGGGGCCGTGTCGTAGGGGGCCGGGTCGGTCAGGCGGGTCTGCGCACCGGCACGCGGGTCGCCATCGTCCGTGCGAGCACGCGCATCGGCGTCCGGGCTCGCGTCGGCGGAGGGGCCCGTGACGGCGGAGGGGCCCGTGACGGCTGGGCGGGCTTGCGAGTCCACGTCGCGCGTCCGAGCCCACGCACCGGCCGGCGGGTCCGCATCGCTCCTGCGGGCAGACGCACCGGCGCGGGGCGGCGTGTTCGCGTGCCGGCGCGCGTCGGCCGGGCGGGCCTGCGTCGCGGCGGGTGGGACGGCGTCGGGGGTGCGGGCCGACGCGGTGGTGTGCGGGGGCGCGGCGGGCGTCTTCGTGAAGGGGTTTCGGGCGGGAAGGGGCCAGGACCGGCGGCGCGGGGGTCGGGGAGCGGCGGTCGGCGGCGCGTCGGCGGTCGAGGCGGCGTCGGAAGCAGGCGCTCCCGGATCACCGAAGTCGTCGGCGCGACGCCGGAACGGCAGCCAGGCTCGGCCGGGGCCGGTCGAGCCGGCGTCGGAGGCCGACGCGGTGGTCGCGGTGGACGCGGACGCGGTCCGGGCGGCGGCGGATTCCGCGGCGTTCGCGCGGCGGAAGCGGCGGCGCGCGAACCACTGCCCGGACGCCGGACGCGGAGCCGGCACGCCCTCGGCGCTGCCGTCCCCTCCCCCGGCCCCACGCGTGGACGCGCCCGCCGAACCCGTTCCGGACCGACGGCGGAGGAACGCCCAGGCCCGCCGGTCCGAGCCACCGTCGCTCACGCCGTCCGCGCCCGCAGCCCCCGGAGCAGACGCCGCGCCTCTGCCAGGCGCGCGATCCGCGTCCACCACCCCCCGGCGCCCGCGCCACCAACTACCGCCACGGGACCGCGAGTCGACGCCCGAGCCAACCCCCAGCGCAGAACCCGCGCCCACACCCCGGCGCCCGCGCAACCAGCTACCCCCATCCGACGCCGATTCGGCTTCCGCCGCAGCGCCCGGCGCAGAACCCGCGTCCACCACCCCCCGGCGCCCGCGCCACCAGCTACCCCCACCCGACGCCGGGTTCGCCGCGGCCGTGGGCGGGTGGGCGGTGTGCCAGGTGAGGAGGAGGGCTGCCGGGAGGGCGATGAGCAGGGTCCAGCAGAGCGCGGCGAGGGCGCTGAGCCACCACGTGGGGCCGACCTCGGCCATCACGCCGTTGCCGAGCGCGCCGCCCGCCCAGGCCGCGGCGACCGCGACGAAGACCCCCTGGAGCAGCGCCGCGCCGGAGGCGATCCGCAGGGTGCGCCACGGCGACCAGCCGCCGTCGCCGACCGTCCACGCCACCGCCGCGCCCGCCAGCACCGGCAGCGCGAGCGCGGCCCACCCGGCCCAGGACCGCCCGCCGGGCAGCGCCGCCAGCAGCGGGAACGCCGGCAGCACCGGCAGCCCGTGCACACCGGTCGGCGCCACCGCGCTGCCCGCGCCGACCGAGAAGCCCGCGCCCAGCCCGTAGGACATCGCCCACACCGCCATGTTGGGCACCAGCGCCGCGGCGAGCAGGAACACCGCGAACCGTCCCGCGTACGGCCCGCTGAGCTGCGCGTACGTACTCCCGGACGCGCCCGCGTGGCAGACCAGGGACGCCGCCGCGAGCAGCGCGCCGCCGCCGATCAGGACGCCGCAGCCGACCCCCGCGGCCCGCAGCGCGGCGACGGCCTCCTCGGCGTACCGCGCGGGCAGCCGCAGCAGTGGCGCGAGCGGGGCCGGCCGCAGCCCGTCCACGCGCCGGACGCCGCCGCCACGGCCGCGAACAGCGGGACGTAGAGCGCGGTGAGCGGCGCGACATGGACCGGCCCGGACGCCGCGTATGCCACCGCCATCGCCGCGACGCTCAGGTAGCCGGCCAGCACCCACCCGGCGACGACCGCGGCCTCGCGCAGGTCGGGCGCGGCGTGCACCGGCCCGGCGTACCCCGGCGCGGCCTGCCCGGCCCGCGTCCGCACGGCACGCTCCCCGGCACGGCGGCGCCGACGCGCGGCGTCCTTCGACGCGTCCTTCGACACATCCTTCGACCCATCCTTCGAGGCAGGCTCGGACTCCTCCGCCTCCTCCTCCGCGGGGGCGACCGCGGACGAGGTACCGCGGTGGACCAGCCACGCCGCGAGCACGCTGAGCAGCAGCGGCGTCAGGGCGATGGGCGCAGGCGCGCCGGAGAGGGTGTCGGAGCGGACGAGCTCCGCGCCCTGGGCGAGCAGCCACAGGCCCGCGCCGACGTGCAGGGCGCCGCCGAGGCCGCTGTCGGCGTACGGCGAGGCGATCCACAGCAGCAGGACGACCGTCGCCGGGATGCCCAGGCCCAGCCCGGCGGCCGACGCGCCGGCGGCGAGCGCGGACACCCGGGTCGAGGCCCAACGGGCGGAGGGCTCGCCCCGGCCGGGCGCGGCACGGCGCGGACCGGGGGCCCGGCGGGCGGGCGGCCCGCCGTACGGACCGTGCGCGCCGTACGGATCGCGGGCCCCGGGGGCGTCACGAGCGGCGTCACGAGCGTCACGGGCAGCGTCATGGGCGGCGTGCGGCGCGCGGGCGGCCGACGCCGCGGCGCGCAGGGGATCGCGGGAAGGCGTCACGGCGTCCCATGGTGCCAAGAACACCCGTTTCGCCCAGGGAGCGGGCGAAAGGTCGACGTGTCGCCCACGATGAGCACTATGTGTCACTTCTTCCGACGGTCGGATCTCCGGACCATCTGCCCGCTCGCGGGCGGCCGCCGATGAGCCGCCGCAACCGCAAGAAGGCCCAGCGGCGCCGCGCCGCGGCCGGAGGCGTCGCGGGCGCCTCGAAGGCCGGGGCGCAGGCTGGGGCGGCCGGAGCGAAGGCCGGGGCGCAGGGCGGACCGAAGGCCGGACCGCAGGCCGGGGCGCAGGGCGGCGCTACCCGGGCGAAGGCGGCGCGGGGCGTCGGAGATCCCGGAAGCACGGGAGGCGCCAAGGCGGGGGCGGCGGGACCGTCCGGGGCGGGGACGAAGGGAACCTTTGGCGCGGGGGCGGAGGCGGCGGCCCACGGGCCGACCGTACGGCGTTCCGCGGGACAAGGTCCGCGCGCGGTGCGATCGCCGGGCGCGGACCCCCGCGCGTACCGTCCCGTCGCCGCGACGATCGCCTCCCCGCAAGCCGCGTCCAGGGCCGAGCCCAGGCCTGAGCCCGACCCCAAGCCCGAGCCGAAGGCCGCGCCGGCGCATGAGGAAGCGCCGAAGTCCGCCGGCACCGGCCGCGGTGGCAACGCCGACGCCGACGCGCGCCGCGAGGGCGACCGCCTGGCCCGCAGGGCCGAAGCCGCGTTCGACCGGCTCTACGAGCGCACCGCCGGCGACCTGCTGCGCCAGGCCGAGGTGCTGACCGGCGACCTGGCGGTGGCGCGACGCGCGGTGGCGTATGCCTTCGACATGGCGTGGCAGCGCTGGCCCGAGGTCGCGCGCGACAGCGACCCGGTCGGCTGGGTGCGCGCCGCGGTGCATGACTACGCGCTGTCGCCGTGGCAACGCTGGCTGCCGGGCAGCCGCGCGCACCCGCTGCGGCCGTGCTCCCCGCTGGAGACGGCACTGCTCGAACTGCCGCCCGGGCACCGCCGCGCGCTGCTGCTCTACGACGGCCTCGGCCTGGACCTGCCCGAGGCCGCGGTGGAGAACGAGGCCACGACCGCGACGATGGCCGCCCGCATCATGCACGCACGCGAGGAGATCGTCATGGCCGCGCCGGACCTGCTGGAGCCGGACGGCGCGGACCTGCCCGCGCGGCTGGGCGCGTTGCTGGACGTCGGTCCGGACGCCGAGCCGCCGGAGCGCCCCGCGGGCGTGCGCGACGCCAGCGAGCGCGGGGTGCGCAACCGTACCCTCGGCGCGTACGCGCTCACCGGCCTGATCGCGCTGGTCACGCTGGTGGCCGTCCTCACCACCGGCGCGGGCGGCGGCGCCGGCACGCACCGTTCCGGCCACCACGGCAGCGGCTCGGGCCACGCGCGCGGCTCGGACGCCCCCGAGGACGCCGCTGGTCCCGGGAACGCCACGGGTCCCGGAAACGCCGCGGGCCGACCCCCCTTCGGGGAGCCTGGCCCGGGCCGTGCTGCCGTGACGCGCGCGGCGGTGGCGCGCTGACGCCGGATCAGCCGGCGAGGAGCTCCCGCGCGAGGCGCGCGGTCTCGGACGGCGTCTTGCCGACCTTGACGCCCGCGGCCTCCAGCGCCTCCTTCTTGGCCTGCGCGGTGCCGGAGGAGCCGGAGACGATGGCGCCGGCGTGGCCCATCGTCTTGCCCTCGGGCGCGGTGAAGCCGGCGACGTAGCCGACGACGGGCTTGGTGACGTTCTTCTCGATGAACGCCGCGGCCCGCTCCTCCGCGTCGCCGCCGATCTCGCCGATCATCACGATCAGGTCGGTGTCGGGGTCGGCCTCGAACGCCTCCAGCGCGTCGATGTGCGTGGTGCCGATGACCGGGTCGCCGCCGATGCCGACCGCCGACGAGAAGCCGATGTCCCGCAGCTCGTACATCATCTGGTACGTCAGGGTGCCCGACTTGGAGACCAGGCCGATGCGACCGGGCTTGGTGATGTCGCCGGGGATGATGCCCGCGTTGGACTGGCCGGGGGTGATCAGGCCGGGGCAGTTCGGGCCGATGATCCGGGTCTTGTTCCCCTTGGCCTGGGCCAGCGCCCAGAACGCGGCGGTGTCGTGCACCGCGACGCCCTCGGTGATGACGACGGCCAGCGGGATCTCGGCCTCGATCGCCTCGACCACCGCGTCCTTGGTGAACTTCTCCGGGACGAAGATCACGGTCACGTTCGCGCCGGTGGCCTCGATGGCCTCCTTGACGCCGCCGAAAACCGGGACCTCGCGGCCGCCCTCGAAGGTGACGGAGGTGCCGGCCTTGCGCGGGTTCACGCCGCCGACGATGTTGGTGCCGTCGCCGAGCATCAGCGTGGTGTGCTTCATGCCGGTCGCGCCGGTCATGCCCTGGACGATGACCTTGCTGTCCTTGTTCAGGAAGATAGCCATGGTGGTGTGTAGTCCTCTTCCCTTACTTCGCGGCCGCGGCCAGCTCGGCGGCCTTGTCGGCCGCGCCGTCCATGGTGTCCACCCGCTGCACCAGGGGGTGGTTCGCGTCGGACAGGATCTTGCGACCCAGCTCCGCGTTGTTGCCGTCCAGGCGGACGACGAGCGGCTTGGTGACCTGCTCGCCCTTGGAGGCGAGCAGCTCCAGCGCCTGCACGATGCCGTTGGCCACCTCGTCGCAGGCGGTGATGCCGCCGAAGACGTTGACGAACACCGACCGGACGTCCGGGTCGCCGAGGATGATCTCCAGGCCGTTGGCCATCACCTCGGCGGACGCGCCGCCGCCGATGTCCAGGAAGTTGGCGGGCTTGACGCCGCCGTGCGCCTCACCGGCGTAGGCGACCACGTCCAGGGTGGACATGACCAGGCCCGCGCCGTTGCCGATGATGCCGACCTGGCCGTCGAGCTTGACGTAGTTCAGGCCCTTGGCCTTGGCGGCGGCCTCCAGCGGGTTGGCGGCGGCCTTGTCCTCCAGCGCCTCGTGCTCCGGCTGGCGGAACGCGGCGTTGGCGTCCAGCGAGACCTTGCCGTCGAGCGCGATGACCTTGCCGTCACCGGTCTTGACCAGCGGGTTCACCTCGACCAGCAGGGCGTCTTCCTTGACGAAGACGGTCCACAGCTTCTGCAGCACCTCGGCCACCTGGTCGGCGACGTCGGCCGGGAACTTCGCGGCGGCCACGATCTCCGCGGCCTTCTCCGGCGTCACGCCCTCCAGGGCGTCCACCGGGATCCGGGCGAGGGCGTCGGGGTTCTCCTCGGCGACGACCTCGATCTCCACGCCGCCCTGCACCGAGGCCATGGCCAGGAAGGTGCGGTTGGTGCGGTCCAGCAGGAAGGAGACGTAGTACTCCTCCTTGATGTCCGCGGTCTCGGCGAGCATCACCTTGTGGACCGTGTGGCCCTTGATGTCCATGCCCAGAATCGCGTCGGCCTTGGCGACCGCGTCGGCGGGGTCGGCGGCGAGCTTGACGCCGCCGGCCTTGCCGCGGCCACCGACCTTGACCTGCGCCTTGACGACCGCACGGCCGCCGAGTCGCTCGGCCACCTCGCGCGCCGCCTCAGGCGTGTCGATGACTTCACCGGCCAGCACCGGTACACCGTGCTTGGCGAAGAGGTCCCTCGCCTGGTACTCGAACAGGTCCACGCGCGTCCGTCTCCCTTTTCCTGGACTTGTCAGGCCACTTGTCAGGCCGTGGCAGGTGCTGGGCACCTGGTCGGGCCTCGTCGGGCCGCAGGCCGCTGCCGCCATCGGGGATGTGCGGCGCCGCCTGATCGGCTGGGCGTGCCGCTACGGGCAGGGCGACTGCACTGTCACAAGGGAAGCGCACACGGTGACCGAGTACGCGGCATGTCCGTCTTGCAGGTTATCGCCGCGGGCGGTGGCGGCCTAAATCGCGGATCACTTGTGCGCGGTGAGAACGGTCACAGATCCAGCGGCGGGGCGGGGCGCGGGGCGCGCGGGGGCGGGCGGGCGCCGCGCCACCGGACGGGCGGCCGGGTGCGGGGAGGGACGGCCGGGCACCCGGGCGGGCCGCCGGGCGGGCGGTCACGCCTCGGGTATGGGGAGCGGGCGCTTCTCCAGGGCCGCGGCCATCACCTCGGGGAACAGGTCGGGGGTGCAGGCGAACGCGGGCGCACCGAGGGCCGCGAGCGCCGCCGCGTGCTCCCGGTCGTAGGCGGGCGCGCCCTCGTCGCTGAGCACGAGCAGCGCGACGAACTGCACGCCGGCCGCCTTCATCGCCGCGACGCGCTTGAGCATCTCGTCCCGTATGCCGCCCTCGTAGAGGTCGCTGACCAGGACGACCACCGTCTCGGCCGGACGGGTGATCAGGGACTGGCAGTACGCCAGCGCCCGGTTGATGTCGGTGCCGCCGCCGAGCTGGGTGCCGAACAGCACGTCGACCGGGTCGTCCAGGTGCTCCGTCAGGTCCACCACGGCGGTGTCGAACACCACCAGGCGTGTGTTCAAGGACCGCATCGAGGCGAGCACCGCGCCGAACACCGAGGCGTAGACGACCGACGCGGCCATCGACCCGGACTGGTCGACGCACAGCACGACGTCCTTCTTCACCGCGTGCTCGGCGCGGCCGTGGCCGATCAGCCGCTCGGGGACGATCGTGCCGTGCTCGGGCAGGTAGTGCCGGAGGTTGGCGCGGATGGTGCGGTCCCAGTCGATGTCCCGGTGCCGGGGGCGGCCGACCTTGGCGGCGCGGTCCAGCGCGCCGGTGAGCGCGGTACGGGTGCGGCCGGCCAGCCGCTCCTCCAGGTCCCGCACCACCTTGCGCACGACGGCGCGGGCGGTCTCGCGGGTGGTCTCGGGCATCGCCTTGTTCAGCGACAGCAGGGTGCCGACCAGGTGGACGTCCGCCTCGACCGCCTCCAGCATCTCGGGCTCCAGCAGCAGGGCGGACAGGCCGAGCCGGTCGATCGCGTCGCGCTGCATCACCTGGACGACGGAGCTCGGGAAGTACCTGCGGATGTCGCCGAGCCAGCGCGCCACGTGCGGCGCGGACCCGCCGAGCCCCGCGCCGCGCTCCGTGCCCCGGCTCGCCACGCCGGCGCCGGCGCCCGGCCCGTCCCCGTAGAGCGCGGCGAGCGCCCGGTCCATCGCGGCGTCCTCCCCGGCCGGCTCGTGCCCGGTGCCGTCCGCTCCCCCACCGCCGAGCACCAGCCGCCACCGCCGCATCCGTTCGTCGTCCCCGGCGGGGCGCGGGGCGGGCCCCGCGCCGGCGGGGGTGCTGGCGGGGGCGGCGGCTGGGACGTCGGCCGAGACGCCGGCCGAGACGCCGGCCGGGACGCTGGCGGAGGCGCCGGCCGGGAAGTCGGCGGGGACGTCGGCGGGGGCGGCGGGCCGCGGGTCAGTCGGTGAGGTGGTCATCTGCCAGTTCCCCCAGGTCCGTTGTGGTCGTGGTGCCGAGCAGGAGCCGTACGGTGTGGACGGCCGCGTCGGCGCGCGCGGTGTCGAGAGCCGCGCCGAAGCCGGGCAGGCCGGGCTCGCCGCCGGTGGCGGCGGGACGCGACCGCGCGGGGCCGCGGCGGACGAGTTCGCCGAGGCTGCGGCGCACTCCCGGCTCGAACTCGGCGAACGTCCGGCGCAGCAGCGGCAGCACATCCGTGAACGCCTCCGCCGGCACCCGCGACAGCCACCCGTCGACCAGCGCGAGCAGCCGTTCGTCGTGCACCAGCAGCATGCCGCCGCCGGCGAGGAAGCCCTCGATCCAGCCGGCCGCCTCGACCGGCCCGGCGCCGGGCGACAGCGCGAGGCCCATCAGCCGGGCCGCCTCGTCGGCCGGCAGCCTCCCCTCGTCCACCAGCAGCCGCGCCGCCGCGCCGCGCAGCAGTCCGGGTATCGCGCCGTCCCGCTCGGCCAGCGCCCGCACCATCTGCGCCCACCGCTCCCGGAGACCGCCCCCCGGCGCGGCGCCGGCGACCGCGCCGCCGGCCGCCGGGGACCGTTCCTCCGCCGGCGCGGCGGGCGGCGGGACCGCCGGGGGCGTCGGGCCGGCGGAGGGCGCGAGGAGGTGGACGGCGCGATGGGACGCGTCGAGATGGACGCGCAGGGCGCGGGCCGCGTCGGGCGCGATGTTGACGCAGGCCGCGGGGAAGCCGATCCGGACGCGTTCGGCGATGCCCTCGGCGACCTCGGCCAGGGCGGCGGAGTCGGTGCCGCGCACGTCGCCGTAGCGCACCGCGCGGACCAGCGCGGGGAGCGCCGCCGCGAGGTGGGCCACGTCCGCGTCGAGGGCCGCGCGGTCGGCCAGCACCCGCATCACCACGGGCAGCGCCTCGGAGAGCCCGGCCCGCAGGCAGGCCTCGGCGAGCGCGGTGACCTCGGCGAGGGTGGCGGACCCGGTCGCCGCGTCCTCGGCCCGGGCGGTCGCGGCGGCCCGGACCGTGGTGCCCCACACGCCCGCCTCGGCGACGCCGATCGCCGCCTCGGGCTCCCACCGCAGCCGCCAGGTCTCCCGGAACGTCCCCTTGCCGCCGCGGCTCGCCACCGGCTCGCCCCACGCGATGCGCAGCAGCCGCAGGCGGTGCAGCAGCCGGCTGCGGTCCGCGTCGAGGTCGCGGCGCAGGTCCAGCTCCAGTTCGCGCTCCGCCGCCTCGGGCTTGAGACGCAGGCGGCGCTGCTCGCGCGCCAGGTCGCGGGCCAGCGGCACGGCGGGCGCGTCCGGCGGCACCTCGCCGAGCACGTCCCCCACCACCAGCCGGTCGCGGATCAGGTCGAGCGGCACATCGGAGCCGTCGCACATCACCGCCCTGACCGCGTCGGTGGTCTCGCCGAGCCCGGCGAGCGGGCGGCCGCGCATCGCCGCGAGCGTCTCGGCGAGCCGGACCGCCTCGATCACGTGCGCCGGGGAGACCGGGAAGTCCTCCGCGCGCAGCAGCTCGGCGACCTTGGTGAGCCACCGCTCCACCGGCCGGTCCTGCGCGGTGAACAGGTGGCGGTACCAGCCCGGCGAGTCGATCCCCGCGCCGTACCCGCTCGCCCTGGCCAGCCTGCGGTGCGTCCAGGGCACCCAGGTCGTCTCGACCTTGGTCCTGGGCAGGCCCTTGAGCAGAGCCTTGTCCGCGGCGACGGTGGTCCGCGCGGTGAGCGCCGGCACGTGCCAGGCGCCGCACACCACCGCCGTGCGGGCGTACGCGCGCCGGGCCTCCCGCAGCCGCAGCCGCATGTGCGCCTCGCGCACCGCGTCCTGCTCGTGCCCGCCGTCGCCGTACGTCTCCCGGACCGCCGCCATGGCCTCGGCGAGCGCGGCGAACGGCGCCAGCGCGTCCCCCTCCCCGCCGCGGTGCTCCACGGCGTCCTCCCACCAGCGCTCCGCGTCGTCGTACCCGGCGGTCGCGGCCAGCACGGCGAGCGGATCGATCCGCACGGCCGCGGCGTCCCCTTTCGGCTCCTCCGCGCAGTCGTCCGCCGGTCCGACCGCCGGACGCTTCGACGGTCCGCCCGCACGACCGTGCGCCGGGCCGTCCGCCGGGCCGTCCGCCGGTCTCCCCGAGGGTCCCCCCGCCGGTCCCTCCGCCTCCGCGGCATCCCCCCGTCCCCGCACCGCCTGCTCCCGCGCCTCCCGGTCCGTCCCCGCCCCAGGCTCGCCGGCCTTCCCGCCCTCGCCGGCCTCTTCGCTCCCGGAGGCGAGCGTGTGCGCGGCCGGGAGGTCGATGAAGCGGATCTCCGCGCCCGCCTTGGCCGCCCACCGGATCGCCACCCACTCCGGGGAGAACTCCGCGAACGGCCAGAACGCCGCCTTCGACGGGTCCTCCACCGCGTGGGCGAGCAGTGCCACCGGCGGGCGCATCGCGGGATCGGCGGCGAGCGCGGTCAGCGCGTCCGCCTCGGGCGGCCCCTCGATGAGCACGGCCTGGGGGCGGTACGCCTCCAGCGCCGCGCGCACCGCCCGCGCAGAACCGGGTCCGTGGTGCCGTACCCCGAGCAGCACCGGCTCCTCGCCGGGCCGGGGCGCGGGCGGCGTCATGCCGACACCTCGCGGCAGGCACGGTAGAAGTCCTTCCACCCGTCCCGTTCCCGCACGACGGTCTCCAGATATTCCTGCCAGACGATCCGGTCGGCCACCGGGTCGCGGACCACCGCGCCGAGGAGGCCCGCGGCCACGTCGCCGGCGCGCAGCACGCCGTCGCCGAAGTGCGCGGCCAGCGCGAGGCCGCTGGTCAGCACGGAGATGGCCTCGGCGGTGGAGAGCGTGCCCGACGGGGACTTGAGCTTGGTCCTGCCGTCCTCGGTGACACCGGTCCGCAGCTCGCGGAAGACGGTGACGACCCGGCGGATCTCGTCCGCGCCGTGCGGGGCGGCGGGCAGGTCGAGGGCGCGGCCGAGCTGGCCGACCCGGCGGGAGACGATCTCCACCTCGTCGTCCGCGGTGGCCGGCAGCGGCAGGACCACCGTGTTGAACCGGCGGCGCAGCGCGCTGGACAGCTCGTTGACCCCCCGGTCGCGGTCGTTGGCGGTCGCGATCACGTTGAAGCCGCGGACCGCCTGGGTCTCGGCGCCCAGCTCCGCTATCGGCAGCGTCTTCTCCGACAGGATCGTGATCAGCGTGTCCTGCACGTCGGCCGGGATGCGCGTCAGCTCCTCCACGCGCGCGATCCGGCCCTCGGCCATCGCCCGCATCACCGGGCTGGGCACGAGCGCGGCGCGGCTGGGCCCGTGGGTGAGCAGCTGCGCGTAGTTCCAGCCGTAGCGGATGGCCTCCTCCGGGGTGCCGGCGGTGCCCTGCACCAGCAGCGTTGAATCGCCGCTGATCGCCGCGGCCAGATGCTCGGACACCCAGGTCTTGGCGGTGCCGGGCACGCCGAGCAGCAGCAGCGCGCGGTCGGTGGCCAGCGTGGTGACCGCCACTTCGACGATGCGCCGCGGGCCGACGTACTTCGGCGAGACGACCGTTCCGTCCGGCAGTGTGCCGCCCAGCAGATACGTGGCCACGGCCCACGGGGACAGCTTCCACCGCGGCGGGCGCGGGCGGTCGTCGGCGGCGGCGAGCGCGGCGAGTTCGTCGGCGAACGCGGTCTCAGCGTGCGGGCGCAGGGCGTCGGCCGCCGCCTCGGTCCCGACTCCGGCGGCGTGCGCGGTCACGGTCGCGGCGCTTGTCGTTTCGGACATGGTCTCCCCCACTCACCGGCCGGGATCTGGGCCCCGGCCCGGGCTCGTTCGTCGTGCTTTTCGTGGTGCTTCGCGTCGTGCTTCTCGTGGTGCTTCGCGTCGTGCTCTCGTCGTGCGTTCGTCGTTGTCCACCACGATGCACCCGACCACTGACAATCCGTCACCGAGCGCGATATGCGCAGGTCAGCGCGATTGTCAGTGGTGGGCCCTACGGTTTTGGGCATGGAGACCGAGGCACGGTGGACGGTCGATCAGGTGCTCGCGCTCGCGCCTGACGACTCATCACGAAAGGCGGGCGCGCGGCTGGCCACGCCCGCGCCGTGGTCGGGCACCGGCGCGGCCGGTTCGCTGGTGTGGGGCTTGTGCACGGGCAGCGGCAGCCGGCCGTATCAGACGGCCGTGGACGTGAGCGGCCCGGCCTTCCGCTGCACGTGCCCGAGCCGCAAGTTCCCGTGCAAGCACGCGCTGGGACTGCTGCTGCGGTGGGCGCAGGGCACCGCGGCGCAGGGCGGGACGGCCACGGTCGGCGGGGTGGACACGGCGGCCGTGCCGGACTGGGTGGCGCAGTGGTCGGCCGCGCGGATCGGGGACGAAGGGAGCGGGGCGAAGAGCGTGGGCGGGGCCGCGGCGCAGGGGAGCGCGGCCCCGCCCCCGGAACCGCCGGGCCGGGAGGCGGCGCGGCGGCGGGCCGAGCGGCGGGCGGTGCGGGTCGAGGGGGGTGCGGTGGAGTTGGAGCAGCGGCTGACGGATCTGCTGCGCGGCGGGCTGGCCGACGCGGACCGGGCCGGGTATCAGCCGTGGGACGAGGTCGCGGCGCGCATGGTGGACGCGCAGGCGCCCGGACTGGCCGCGCGGGTTCGGGAGTTGGCCGCGCTGCCGGCGAGCGGGGGCGACTGGCCGTCGCGGATGCTGGAGGAGGCCGGGCTGCTGCATCTGCTGGCCCGCGGCTATCTCGGCCGCGAGCGGCTGCCGCAGCCGCTGGTCGAGACGGTCAGGACCCGGATCGGCTTCACGGTCGACACCGCCGAGGTGCTCGCGGGGGCGGCGATGCGCGAGCGGTGGCTGGTCCTGTCCGTCACGGACACCGCCGAGGACCGGCTGACGACGCGGCGGATATGGCTGCACGCCGAGGGGCCGGGCCGGTTCGCGCTGCTGCTGTCGTTCGGGGCGGCCGGGCGCGCGCCCGAACTCGTCCTCCCGACCGGGGCGGTGCTCGACGCGGAGCTGGCCTACTACCCGTCGGCGGTGCCGCTGCGGGCGGCGCTGGGCACGCAGTACGCCACGGAGCCCGGCGACGGTGCGGTCCCCCGCGGCGTCGGCGTCGCGGCCGCGCTCGACTCCTACGGCGCGGCGCTCGCGGACGACCCCTGGCTCGACGCGTGGCCGGTCGTGCTGTCCGGGGTCGTCCCCATACCCTCGGCCACCCGGTGGCAGCTCGCGGACGCCACCGGCGAGGAAGCGGTGCCGTTGGCCGGCGCGGCGTCGCACTGGCGCCTGGCCGCGCTCTCCGGCGGCCACCCGCTCACGGTCTTCGCCGAGGTCACCCCCGCGGGAGCCCGCCCCCTGGCCGCCTGGCCCGCTCCGTCGACGCCACCGGTGTCACTCACCGCCTGAGTCCCGCCCGGGTCCGGGGCAGAGCCCGGGTCCGGCTGGGACGGGGCCAGGACCGGGGCAGGGCTGCGGATCGGTGCGGGCCGCGCCTGCTCGGGCCTGGGCTGCGCTCACGGCGGGACGGGCCGGGCAGGGCGAGGAGCAGCGCGGAGCCTTTCGGGATCGGGATCGGGATCGGAACCGGCATCGGGATCGGGATCGGGATGCGGAGTGAGGGGAGTCGGGGATGGGGTTGGGGTGGGACGACCTGGTGGGGGTCGCGTTGCTGGGGACGGAGCGGCGGCGCCCGGAGGGGATGGTCGGGGACGCGGAGGAGGCCGCCGCGGGCGTGCTGGACGCGGCGGCGGCCGGGGTGGTGCGGCGGCGGGCGGGGCTGCGTCCGGCGGTCGCCGGGGAGCGGCCGCCGATCGCGCCGGAGGACCCGCGGCCGGAGCTGCCGGAGGCGGCACGGCGCCGGCTGGAGATGCTGCTCGCCGCCAGGACCGGGCGGGGCGCCGCGCCGAATCTGGCCGAGTTGCTGCCGCAGTGGCTGGCCGCCGCGCGCCACGAGGGGTACGCCGCGCCGCCGGCGCTGCTGCCCGCGCTGCTGGACGCGGCCCGGGCGCGTACCGACCTGCGGCCGGACGCCCTCGCGCTCGCGGGGCCGCGCGGGTTGTGGCTGGCGGCGCTGAACCCGGACTGGAAGTTCGCGCTGCGGGCCGGCCGCACCGCGGCGGGGGCAGGGGCGGAGGTGGGGCCGGAGGCCGAGGCGCGGGTGCGACGGCTGTGGGAGGAGGGGCTGTTCGCCGAGCGTGTCGCGCTGCTCACCCGGGTACGGCTGGCCGATCCGGCGCGGGGCCTGGCCCTGTTGGAGTCCGCGTGGCGCGGTGAACGCGCCGAGGACCGGCTGATGTTCGTGGACGCGCTGCGCACCGGGCTGAATCCGGCGGACGAGGCGTTCCTCGAACAGGCGCTGTCCGACCGCAGCAGGAACGTACGGGCGACGGCGGCCGAGCTGCTGTCCGCGCTGCCGGACTCCGCGCTGGCCGGGCGGATGGCGGCGCGGGCCCGTACGTGCGTGTCGCTCGGCCCGGACGGCGTGGTCGTCGAGGCGCCGTACGAGTGCGACGCCGCGATGGAGCGCGACGGCGTGGTCCGCAAGGCGCCCGGAGGCCGGGGCGAACGCGCCTGGTGGCTGGGGCAGTTGGTGGACTCGGCGCCGTTGGGGACGTGGACGTCGCGGTTCGGCGGGCGCACGCCGGAGGAGATCGTGGCGCTGCCGGTGCTGGACGACTGGCAGCCGGACCTGCACGCCGCGTGGTGCCGTGCGGCGGTCCGGCAGCGGGACGCGGTGTGGGCGCGGGCGCTGCTCGGGCCGCCGCCGCAGCCGGCCGCGCCCGTCATCGCCGTGGGCGACCCGGCGAAGCTCCTCGGCATCCTCCCGGCTGGGGAACGCGCGGCGTGGGTCGCGGAGTTCGTGGCGTCGCACGGGTTGGCGGACGCGTTCCAGATGCTGGGGGTGTGCGCGGTGCCGTGGGCCGAGCCGCTGGGGCGGGCGGTGGTCGACGCGCTGGACATCGCGCGGGACGCGGGGAGTTATCCGTGGAGCTTCAGCGGCGTCATGGGGCTGGCCGAGCGCTGTCTGGACCCGACGCAGGCCGAGCAGATAGCGATGCTCGTCGCCTCCGGCGAGGAGACGGCCGACGCGGCGCCGGGCGCCCGGGCGTACTGGGGCGAGGCGTTCCAACGTCTCGCCGGCACCCTCCGGCTCCGCGCCACGATGCTCGCGGAACTCCGCGCCGGACGCTGACACCGACCGCGTGTGGACGCGAGGCAGCGTCCGGCGTCATGCGAAAGCGCCCCCCCGAGCCGGCATGTCGCCACCGGCCGAAGGGGCACATCGGTCCGCGTCCAGCGCCGACGGCGCGCCGCCCCCGGCGCGCAGGGGCAGCGCACTCGGAGGGGCAGCGCCCTCGGAGGGGGAGCGCCCTCGGAGGGGGAGCGTCAGGTCTGGGCCGGGTGGGGGATGTGCTCGCGGACCCAGGCGACGACATCGGCCGTGGAGGTGCCGGGAGTGAAGATCGCGGCGACGCCCAGCTCCTTGAGCGGGGGGATGTCCGCCTCGGGGATGATGCCGCCGCCGAAGACCTTGATGTCCTCCGCGTCGCGCTCCTTGAGCAGCTCCATGACCTTCGCGAAGAGCGTCATGTGCGCGCCGGAGAGGATGGACAGGCCGATGGCGTCGGCGTCCTCCTGGATCGCCGTGTCCACCACCTGCTCGGGCGTCTGGTGCAGGCCGGTGTAGATGACCTCCATGCCCGCGTCGCGCAGCGCCCTCGCGATGACCTTCGCCCCGCGATCATGGCCGTCGAGACCCGGCTTGGCGACCACCACGCGGATCGGACCGGACACTCCCATCACTGCCTCCATGACTGCGGCCGGCGGCTCGCGGCGGCCCACGGCTTACGGCTCACGGCTTATGGCTCACGGTTTACGGTTCACGACACCACCGGCGACGGCGCGCCGTGTGAACGAACGTTATCGCCGTTAGCTGCGGCCGGACAGTTTTACCGAACCCATGGAGGGGGAAATCACAAAGAGAACAGCCCCGACAGGGGCGCCGCTCGGGTCCGCCGCGGACCCCCTGGCGAGGGACACGCCGAGGGGCTCGCGCACGGGCCCGGTCGCTTCCCCGGCAGCCGCAGACACCGCGGGTTGACCAGGGAGCACGGAGCCGCCGCCAGGCGCCGCGGCGTCGGGCCCGCAGCCGCAGGGCGCGCGCCCGCGGCGTCCGCGGGCGCCGGCGCAGGAGGTGGGCCATGGCCGATCGGCCGCAGGATTCACCCGGGTCACCCGCGCCAAGCGCGTCGGGCGCGGCAGGTGCGTCGCCCGCACCCCCCGCACGCGGCGCGCCCCGCACCCCGCCCGCCGCCCGGCGCACCGCCGAGCCCCCACCCGCCCGGCGCACCGCCGAGCCCCCGCCCGCGCCGCCCACCGGAATCGGCGCCCGACTGGCCGCCCTGCGCCACAGCGCCGACCTCGCCCGGGCCACCGCCGTCGACCTGGCCGTCCTCGGCGCCCACCTGCTGCTCTACCCGACCGGCGTGCTCCCCGAGCACCCGCACCCCGCCCAGGCCGCGCTCCCCGGACCGCCGCGGGCCCGCGACGCCCACGGCGCCCGTGACGCCGCCGACGCCGCCGAGACCACCGACGCGCACAGCGCCGCGCCCCGCGCACCCCGCACCCACCCCCCGCACCCGCCCGTCCTCCTCCTGCACGGCTTCGTGGACAACCGCTCCGCCTTCGCCCTGCTGCGCCGTTCCCTGCACCGCAACGGCTGGACGGATGTGCGAGCGGTCAACTACTCACCGTTCACCCCGGACCTGCGGACCGCGGCCGAGCAGCTGCGGGCGCATGTCGAGGAGACCTGCGCGCTGTCGGGCCGGCGCCGGGTGGACATCGTGGCGCACAGCCTCGGCGGCCTGATCGCCCGCTATTACGTCCAGCGCATGGGCGGCGACGCCCGGGTGCGGACGCTGGTCACGCTGGGCACGCCGCATGCGGGGACGCGCGCGGTGCCGGCCTTCGTGCCGCACCCGCTGGCCCGCCAGATGCGGCCGGGCTCCGCTGTACTGGCCGAGCTGGCGGAGCCGGCCCGGGGTGCGGGACCCGCTTCGTGGCGTTCTGGAGCGACCTGGACCAGCTGATGATCCCGGTGGGTTCGGCGCGCCTCGAACACCCGGACCTTTCCGCGCGGAACGTCAAGGTGACGGGAATCGGCCATCTGACCCTCCCGGTGCACGGCCCGGTGGCCGCGGAGATCCGGCGGGCACTGGGCTCCGGGACCCCGCACGGGCCCTCCCGCGGCACGGCCGCCGACGCCGCATAACGGACACATAACGGTCGAATATCGACCGAACACCGGGCAAGGCGGACGCCAGGTCCCGGCGAAAGGTTGTCCCCGCCGGACACGGAGGGCTACAGTCGCCGCTGATTCTCCTGCTGCCTAGGCGAAAGAGAAGCTGGCGGTGAATGAACGTCACGCGTCGGGGTTCTCCCCCGACTACGACGCCTACGGGTACGACCCTTATTCCACCGGGGCGTACCAGACCGTCGGCACCGCCTTCGCCGACGACGCCGACGCGGCGACCGGCACGTACACCGCGTACATCCCGCAGCAGCACCAACCGCAGGACTATGGCCAGGGTTACGCGTACACCGACCCGTACGGCTACGCCCAGCAGCCGCCGCGGCAGTATCCGGAGCAGCAGGCCCACGACCCCTCGGCGACGCAGAGGTGGGACACCGGCGGCTACCCGGCGTACGACCCCTACGCGTACGGCCCGACCGCCGCGCCCACCGCGGTCGGCACCGGCACGTACTACGACACGGGTACGTACCACGACCTGACCGCGGGCTTCGAGCAGACCGGCGTGCAGCAGGCCCACCAACCGCTGCCCGACTGGGATTCCGGCTCCTACCCGGCGTACGGCTACGCCACCGGGTACGCGACCGGCTACGGCTACGACGCCGGCGGCGACACGGGCGGGTACGAGCAGGTGCCCGACCTCCAGGTCCCCGACGTCCCGGACGCTCTGGACAGCACCGGCACCCTGGACGCCCTCGACGCCCTCGAAGGTCTCCACGACCTCGACGACCCGCACGGCGCCGCGATCCTGAACGACCTCGCGGACGACCGCGACGACGTGCCCGTCCGGCACGACTACGCGAGCGACGGCTTCGCCCCCGGCGAGCCCACCGCGCGCAGCCGCCGCCGCAAGCCGGCCAAGCGCTCGGCGCTGCTGACCGTCGCCGTGCCGTCGGTCGCGGTGATGGGCGTCGCGGCGGTCGGCGCGGCCGCGGTGACCGGGGTCGGCATGGCGCAGGACAGCTCCTCCACGACCCAGGCGGACGGCGCCGCGACGCCCGGCGCCACGACCGCGACGACCACCCAGCTGGACCGGCAGCTCGCCGGGGTCAGCCGGGACGCCGGGGACTTCGCCACCCGCGCCAGCCGCTCGCAGGAGCGGCTGGACCTCAAGGAGCGGCAGGCGGCGGCGAAGAAGGCGGCTGCGGCGGCCGCGGCCCGCAAGGAGGCGCTGCGGCCGAAGTTCGTGCTGCCGGTCACGCAGAAGGGCCTGAGCGCGTACTTCGGCCAGGCCGGTGTCAACTGGATGGCGCTGCACACCGGCATCGACTTCCCGGTGCAGGTCGGCACCCCGGTGATGGCGGTGACCGACGGCACGGTCCGCACCCAGTGGAACTCCTCCTACGGCAACATGGCGATCGTCACCGCGCCGGACGGCACCGAGACGTGGTACTGCCATCTGAGCAGCACCAAGATCCGCTCGGGCAAGGTGAAGGCGGGCACGGTCATCGCGTACTCCGGCAACACCGGCAACACCACCGGCCCGCACCTGCACCTGGAGGTCCGCCCGGACGGCGGCGCCCCCATCGACCCGCTGCCCTGGCTGCTCAAGCACGGTCTCGACCCGCGCTGACCTCACCCCGGGCCTCACTCCGGCCTCACGCCGGGCCTCTCACGCGGGCCCCGTACCGAACCCCCCTCGCGGGTCTCACCGGCTCCCCCGCCGGCTCCCCTCCCCCGCCCGCCCGGCCGGGGCTTCTCGGCTAGAGCTTCTCCACCGGCGCGTACCGCAGCAGCAGTTGCTTGGGGCGGTCGTCCCCGAAGTCGATCGTCGCCTTCTCGTCGCCCGGCCGTCCGGTGACCGCCACGACCGTGCCGAGACCGAACTGGTCGTGGGTGACGCGGTCGCCGACCGCGAGCGAGATCACCGGGCGGTCGCCCGCGCCGCGCCGGGTCGCGAAACCGCCCGTGGCGCCGCCGCCCCTGGACCGCGCGGCGAGCGTGGACGACAGTGAGGCCGCCGCCTTCGACACCGCGCCGCCCGAACCCGCGCCGCCGGCACCGCCGGAGCCCCCGGGGCCGCCGCCGAACGCCGCTCCCGTCCGCTTCCACTCTATGAGCGACGCGGGGATCTCCTCCAGGAACCGCGACGGAGGGTTGTACGAGGGCTGGCCCCACGCGCTGCGCATCACCGAGCGGGTGACGTAGAGGCGCATCCGGGCGCGCGTGATGCCGACGTAGGCCAGCCGGCGCTCCTCCTCCAACTCCTTGACCTGGCCGAGCGCGCGCATGTGCGGGAAGACGCCGTCCTCCAGGCCGGTGAGGAACACCACAGGGAATTCCAGGCCCTTGGCGGTGTGCAGCGTCATCAGCGTGATCACGCCGCCGGATTCGGCGTCGTCGTCGGGGATCTGGTCGGAGTCGGCGACCAGCGCGACGCGTTCCAGGAAGTCGGCCAGTGTGCCGGGTTCGTCCTCGGCCCGCTCCTGCTCGAACTCCAGGGCGACGGCGGCGAGTTCCTGGAGGTTCTCCACCCGCGTCTCGTCCTGCGGGTCGGTGGACGCCTGCAACTCGGCGAGGTAGCCGGTGCGTTCCAGGACCGCCTCCAGGACGACGGCCGGGCCCGCGCCGGACTCCACGACCGTGCGCAGCTCGTCCATCAGGGTGTTGAAGCGCTTGACGGCGTTCGCCGAGCGGGCCGCCATGCCGTACGCCTCGTCGACGCGGCGCAGCGCCTGCGGGAAGGAGATCTTCTCGCGCAGCGCCAGGGCGTCGATCATCGCCTCCGCGCGCTCGCCGATGCCGCGCTTGGGGACGTTGAGGATGCGGCGCAGCGGGACGTTGTCCTCGGGGTTGGCCAGCACCCTCAAGTACGCCAGCACGTCGCGTACTTCGCGCCGTTCGTAGAAGCGGACGCCGCCGACGACCTTGTACGGCAGGCCGACCCGGATGAAGACTTCCTCGAAGACACGGGACTGCGCGTTGGTGCGGTAGAAGACCGCGACGTCGCCGGGGCGGGCGTCGCCGGCGTCGGTGAGCCGGTCGATCTCCTCGGCGATGTACTGCGCCTCGTCGTGCTCGGTGTCGGCGACGTAGCCGGTGATGACCGGGCCGTCGCCGGACTGCGTCCACAGGTTCTTGGCGCGGCGGCCCGCGTTGCGCTCGATGACCGCGTTGGCGGCGGACAGGATGGTCTGGGTGGAGCGGTAGTTCTGCTCCAGCAGGATGGTGCGGGCCTGCGGGTAGTCCTCCTCGAACTGGAGGATGTTGCGGATCGTCGCGCCGCGGAAGGCGTAGATCGACTGGTCGGCGTCGCCGACCACGCACAGCTCCCCCGCCTCCTCCCCGAGCCGACCAGCTCGCGGACCAGCGTGTACTGCGCGTGGTTGGTGTCCTGGTACTCGTCGACCAGGACGTGCCGGAAGCGCCGCCGGTAGTGCTCGGCGACGTCCGGGAACGCCTGGAGCAGGTTGACGGTGGTCATGATGATGTCGTCGAAATCCAGCGCGTTGGCCTCGCGCAGCCGGGCCTGGTAGAGCGCGTACGCCTCGGCGAGCTTCTTGTCGAACGTGGTCTCCGCCTGGCCGGCGAAGGTCTCCTCGTCGATCAGCTCGTTCTTGAGGTTGGAGATCTTGGCGCTGAAGGACTTCGGCGGGAACTGCTTGGGGTCCAGGTCCAGGTCGCGCTGGCAGACCAGGGCCATCAGCCGCTTGGAGTCGGCCGCGTCGTAGATCGAGAAGGACGAGGTGAAGCCGAGCTTCTTGGACTCGCGGCGCAGGATGCGCACGCAGGCGCTGTGGAAGGTGGACACCCACATCGCGTTCGCCCGCGGGCCGACCAGCTGCTCGACACGCTCCTTCATCTCGCCCGCGGCCTTGTTGGTGAAGGTGATGGCGAGGATCGAGCCGGGGTGCACGTGCCGCGCGCCGAGCAGGTGGGCGATGCGGTGGGTGAGCACCCGGGTCTTGCCTGAGCCGGCGCCGGCGACGATGAGCAGCGGGCTGCCGGCGTGCACGACGGCCGCGGCCTGCTGCTCGTTGAGCCCCTCCAGCAGCTGCGCGGGGTCGATCGCGGGGCGCGGGGCGCCGTCGCGATAGTACGCGTCGCGGGCTGGCGGCGGGCCGTCGAAGCGGTCGCCGAACAGGTCGTGCGGGACCTCCTCCGCGGCGTGGCCGGGGCCGCCGTCCGCCTCGTCGTCCGGCGGGGGCACGTCGTCGCCGGAGGACGGGTCGGACGGCCCGTGGGCCGGTCCGTGGGCGGCGTCGAGACCGGCGAGGAAGTGTTCGTCAAAGAGGCTGCTCATCGCCTCCCGAGTCTAGGGCCCGCCGCCGACAGCCGCGGCGGTTCGGGTCGGCCGCGGCTCCGCGGGACCCGGGCCGCGGTAGCCCGGTCGGCACGCAGGGTGACGACACGCCCGCGTCGAAAAAAGATTACGAAAAGGTATCGGGCCTTATCGGACATCGCCCTTCCCAGCAACGGCGGGCCTTGGCTACGGTTCCGCACCAGCCGCTTCGGTCAGCGTCCGAGAGGAGTCCGTCCGCCATGGCGACGCACCGTAAGGCCCGTACCGCTTTGCTGAGCACGCCGGGGCCGCGTGCCGCCGTGGGGATCACCACGGCCGCGCTGGCCACCGTGACGCTGATGACCGAGAGCGCCGGCGCCGCCCCCGCGCCGGGCAAGCCCGCCCAGCCGACCATCGCGCAGACCAAGGCGAAGGTCGACAGCCTCACCCACCAGGCCGAGGTCGCCACCGAGAAGTACAACGGCGCCAAGGAGCAGGTCGACCAGCAGAACGCGAAGGTCAACCGGCTGCTGGAGGCCGCCGCGCGGAAGACGCAGGCGCTGAACGACTCGCGCCGGGTGCTCGGGCAGATCGCCGCCGCGCAGTACCGCAACGGCGGCGACGACTCGACCACCCGCTACATGCTGGCCGGCGACCCGCAGTCGCTGGTCGACGAGCTGCACCTGACCAGCGTGATGAACAAGCGGCAGCGCGCCGCGGTCGAGTCGTACCGGGTGCAGCAGGTCGCCGCGACCCAGCAGCGCATCGAGGCGGCCAAGAGCCTGGCCACGCTGACCACCCAGCAGACCAGGCTGAAGGCCGCCAAGGCGGACGTACAGACCAAGCTCGGCGAGGCGCAGAAGCTGCTCAACAGCCTGACCGCGCAGGAGAAGGCGCGGCTGGCGGCGCTGGCGGCCAAGCAGGAGGCCGAGGCGCGCAAGCGGGCGCAGGAGCTGGCCGCCCAGCAGAAGGCCGCGGCGCAGAAGGCGGCCAAGGCCGCGCAGTCGGCCGGCTCGACGGGCTCGACCGGGTCGGGCAGCGCCGCCAACACCTCGATCGCCCAGCAGGTGATCGCCTTCGCCCGGGACCAGCTCGGCAAGCCGTACGTGTGGGGTGCGACGGGCCCCGACTCCTTCGACTGCTCGGGACTGACCCAGGCCGCGTACAAGGCCGCCGGGATCAACCTGCCGCGCACCACCTGGGACCAGGTGAACGTCGGCCACCGGGTGTCCGTGGACGCTCTGCAGCCGGGCGACCTGATCTTCTTCTACAGCGACATCAGCCACGTCGGGCTCTACATCGGCGACGGCCAGATGATCCACGCGCCGCACACCGGCACCGTGGTCAAGATCGCGCCGATCACGGAAATGCCCATCTACGCCGGGGTTCGCCCGTATTGACCGCGACGCGGGCCGGCCACGGCGGCCACCGACGGTAAGATCACGAAGCGATGTCGGTCACATTGCGATCCAAACTTCCCATGACCCGCACCCGTTGGCTACGGTAACCGGCTAGGTGACACGTCCTCCGCCGGGAATTGCCGGCAGCATGCCACCTCCGCCTAATCCGGCCGCACGGCCGGAGCCGGGGACCCACCAGCATTTGGGGTGAATCGGGCCGGCGCCGCGAGGCGCGGGACCGTAGGGCGACCTTTCGAGCCCGAACCCGTCAGCTAACCCGGTCGGCGGTCCACGGAAGGAGTCGCCTCCTTGGCGTCGCACCGCAAGCCGCGTCCCCGAATACTCGCCTCCGCCGCCCCCCGTGCGGCGGTCGGCGTCACGGCGGCGGCACTGGCCTCGGTCACCCTGATGAGCGAGAGCGCGCACGCCGCGCCCGCCAAGCCCTCGATCAGCGAGGTCAAGAAGCAGATCGACACGCTGAACCAGCAGGCCGAGGTGGCCACCCAGCAGTACGACCAGGCCAAGGAGAAGACCGCGACCGCGCGGACCAAGGCCAACCAACTGCTCGCGCAGGTGGCCCAGAAGACCCAGAAGATGAACGAGACCCGGCGGGTGCTGGGCCAGTTCGCCACCGCCCAGTACCGCGACGGCGGGATCGACCAGACCACGCAGCTGTTCCTGTCCAGCAACCCCGAGCAGTTCCTCGAGCAGTCGCACATGCTCGACCGGCTGTCCAGCACGCAGGAGCAGGCGCTGGAGACCTTCAAGGTCCAGCAGGAGCAGGCGAACATCCAGCGGCAGCAGGCCACCGCGAGCCTCGACGAACTGTCTCGCGCGCAGAGCAAGCTGGCCGCCCAGAAGAAGAACGTGCAGACGAAGCTGGCCGCCGCGCAGAAGCTGCTGAACAGCCTCACCGCGGAGCAGCGGGCGAAGATCGCCGCGATGCACCCGGCGAGCACGTCCTCCTCGTCCTCGTCGTCGGCCGGCGTCAGCTATACCTACAACGGCCCGGCCAGCGGGCGCGCCGCCGCCGCGATCCAGTTCGCGCTGGCGCAGCGCGGCAAGCCGTACGTCTCCGGCGGCACCGGCCCCAACGCGTACGACTGCTCGGGCCTGACCCAGGCCGCGTACAAGGCGGCCGGCGTCGGCATCGGCCGCACCACCTGGGACCAGGTCAAGGACGGCGTCGCGGTCTCGCAGTCCGATCTGCGCCCCGGCGACCTGGTGTTCTTCTACTCCGGCATCTCGCACGTGGGCATCTACCTGGGCAACGGCGAGATCGTGCACGCGCCGCACACCGGCGCGACCGTGGAGATCGCGCCGATGAGCTGGATGCCGTTCGCCGCGGCCCGCCGGGTGGCCTGAGCACGCGGGCCCCCGGGCCGACCCTCGGCCACGCCCTCGCGACGAAGCCCTCACGTCGACGCCCTCACGACGACGCCCTACGTCCAGGCCCTCACGTCCAGGCCCTTATGTCCACAGGACGGCGATGAAGATGTTGACGGCCGTGAGCGCGCCGACCGCCGCGAAGACGCGGGGGTCGACGCGCTCCTCGTCGCGCTTGACGTAGACCAGGCCCAGGATCACGATCAGCACCGCCAGTTTGACGCCGAGCTTGGCGCTGCTGGGGTGGAGGTCGTCGGCGTGCGCGATGGCGATCAGCGCGACGCCGGTGACGAGCATGGTCAGCGCGCCGTAGAGCATCCCGGAGACGAAGCGGACCTGCCCGCCGCTGTTGCCCATCACCGGCAGTTGGGTGAGGAAGCCGCCGAGCAGCGCGGCGATGCCGATGATGTGCAGCCCGACGAAGACGTGGAGAAGCGTGTCCATGCCCTGGACCCTAATCGGGCAGGTAGCACGCGAGCCGTCCAGGGGTGGGGAGTACGGGGCAATCCGTCAAGTCGGCCACCGATACGGGCGGATCACCCGTCGAACAGCGGTCGGGACCGGTCGGGCGGTGGCCGAAAGGGGGCAGTCCCGGTCGGAGGGCCCGCACCGCGGGCGGCCCAGGCTTAACGTCGCATCCCAGGCGGCCTCCCCTCAAGCGGTCCGGCCGCCTCCGCCGAGCCCGGCGGCGTCCCGTCCCCCGTGCGGGCGCCGCCGGGCCCCCGGCTCCCGGGGACCGTCCCCGGAGCGCCCCCTTGGGAAGGAGGGACGGCCGCCATGGCCTCCCACAGTCGCCTGCCGTTACCGCGGATCACCGTCTCCCGCTCGGTGCAGCGCACCGCGTTCACCCTGGCGCTCGCCTCGGCGGCGTCCGCGCCGTTCCTGGCCGGGGCCGCGCAGGCCGAGCCCAAGATGACCAGGGCCGAGGTGCAGGCGAAGGTCGCCGAGCTGTACCAGGAGGCCGAGCAGGCCACGCAGTCCTACGACGGTACGAAGGTCCGCGCCGACCAGGCCGCCGCCGAGTTGGACCGGTTGCAGGACGAACTGGCCCGCAAGACCGCCCGGTTGGAGTCGGTCCGCGACGCGCTCGGCGGCGTCGCCGCGGCGCAGTACCGCTCCGGGACGCTGGACCCGACGCTGCAACTCGCGCTCAGCTCCTCGCCGCGGGACTATCTGGAACGCGCCGGGCTGCTCCGGCAGTTGGGCGCCCGCCAGGCCGCCGCGGTGGACCGGCTCACCGTGCAGCAGCGGGACGTGACGCGCACCCGCGGGCAAGCGTCGGACAAGCTCGCCGCGCTGCGCGCGGCGCAGTCCCAACTCGCCGCGCGCAAGCGGGCGGTGCAGGACAAGCTCGACCAGGCGCGGGCGCTGCTGGACCGGTTGACGCCGGCCGACCGGGCCGCGGTGCGGGCAGCCGACGACGGCGCGTCCTCACGGTCCGGTACGTCCCCGGGCACGTCGCCGGCCGCCGCGTCCCGGGCCGCCGGCCGCCTGCCGCTGACCGGCGTCCCCGGCTCTTCCGGCTCCGGCGCCCCCGCGCCCTCCTCGCGCGCCGCCGCCGCGGTGGCCTTCGCCTACCGGGCCCTCGGGCTCCCCTACGTCTGGGGCGCGACCGGCCCGAGCGCGTACGACTGCTCCGGCCTGACCCAGGCGGCCTGGCGCGCGGCCGGCGTCGCGCTGCCGCGCACCACGTACACGCAGATCAACGCCGGCACCCGGGTCCCCCGCTCCCAGCTGCGCCCCGGCGACCTGGTGTTCTTCTACTCCGGCATCTCGCACGTGGGCCTCTACATCGGCGACGGCAAGATGATCCACGCCCCGCACCCGGGCGCGGCGGTGCGGATCGCGCCGATCTCCGAGATGCCCTTCGCCGCCGCCACCCGCCCGGCCTGACCCGCGCCTGACCCGCGCCTGACCCGCGCCTGACCCGCGCCGGGCTCTGACCGAGCCCCGTCCGGCGCCGCTTCTTCCGCCACGTCCGCGCGTGCCGCCCGGCCCCCGCGCTTCGGGGCCGGGCAATGCGCGCGTCAAGACGCGTTCAAGAAGGCGAGGGGCAACGTCCGTCCCGCCGCCCGCGAAGTGGCTGGTGGGGTTTTTGTGGTGTTCAGCGGGGGGTCACACAGCCTGCCGACGCTCCAGGTGAGGGTAATCCGCCTGCACCGGAGGGTTCTGATGGCCGGGCTCGGTTCCGCTGCCACAGGTGTCAATCGACGTCGACTTCTCATCGCCTCGGGCGCCACGGCCGCGTCGGCCGCCGTGGCCTGGCCGCTGGCCGCGCGCGGCGCCACGCCGCAGGCCGCCGCCCGGCCGGCCGCACCGCATCCCGCCGCCGCCCACCCCACCGGCGGCCCGGTCCGCATCACCCACGACCCGGTGGTCCGGCGGCCCGCGCCGTACGGGCTGACCACGCTCGACGCGACCGCCCGGCTGCACGGCCCGGCCGGCGGCTACCGGCGGATCGCCGCGGGGCCGGGCTGGCCGGTGGCGGTACGCCAGGAGCTGGCCGCCGCGGCCGCTCGCAGGACCGACCGGCGCACCCCGCTGGCCTGCTTCGCGCAGCTCACCGACCTGCACATCGCCGATGTGCAGCACCCGCTGCGCACCGAGTTCCTGCGGGCCGGCTCGCCCGGCTCGTGGCGCGCGCAGGAGGCCCTGTCCGCGCACGGCGCCGTCGCGCTGATCGAGCAGGTGAACGCGCTGCGGGCCGGCCCGCACACCGGGCTGCCGCTCGGCTTCGCCATCTCCACCGGCGACAACGCGGACAACAACGCCGCGATCGAGCTGGAGTGGTACATGACCGCGATGAGCGGCGGCCCGATCACCCCGAACACCGGCGACCCGGCGGCGTACGAGGGCGCGCAGAACACCGGGCTGGCGCAGTTCTGGCAGGTCGAGCAGGCGCTGCGGGACGTCGACAAGCAGCGCGGCCTGCCCCGGCTGCCCGGCTACCTCGCCGCCGCGACCGCCCCGCTGACCAGCCCCGGCCTGAAGGTCCCGTGGTACTCGACGCCCGGCAACCACGACGCGCTGCCGGCCGGCTGCCTCGCCCCGGAGGACTCCTGGCTCCAGGCGTACGCGGTGGGCGCGCGCAAGCTGTACACCGTCTCCGACGCCGACGCGGCCCGCTTCCGCGCGGTGGTGGTCAGCGGCGCGGACCCGCGCAGTTCGGTGCTCAAGGACGTGCTGCGCGCGAACGCCTCGCGGGCCAGGACCGTCACGCCCGACCCGCGCCGCCGCGCCACCGACCCGCACGACTTCCTGCTCGCGCACCTGGACCCCGCGCACACCGGCGCGGGCCCGGTCGGCCACGGCTACACCGAGGACAACCTCGACGGCGACCGGCAGTACTACTCCTTCGCCGTCGCCGAGGGCGTGCTCGGCATCAGCCTGGACACCACCTTCCGCGGCGGCCACCTCCAGGGCTCCCTGGACGGCGACCAACTGCGCTGGCTGGAGCGGACGCTGACCGCGCACAGCGCGGCGTACTACGACACCGACGGCCACCGGGTCGCCAACCCCGGCGCGGCCGACGCGAAGATCCTGGTGTTCAGCCACCACCACAGCCCGAGCATGACGGTACGGCCCGACGCCACCGCGGAGGACAGGGCCCGGCACGACGGCCAGGAGGTCATCGCCCTGCTGCACCGCTTCCCGAACGTGGTGGCGTGGATCAACGGCCACAGCCACGTCAACAAGATCACGCCGCACCCGCACCCCGCGGCGCCCGCGCGGTCCTTCTGGGAGGTCAACACCGCCTCGCACGTGGACTACCCGCAGCACGCCAGGCTCTTCGAGCTTGCCGACAACCACGACGGCACGGTGTCGCTGTTCACCACCCTCGTCGAGTCCTCGGCGCCCTACCGCACCGACTTCGCCGACCGGTCCTCGGTGGGCCTGGCCTCGCTCTACCGCGAACTGTCCTACAACGCCCCTGGCCTGGGCGCCTACCTCGCCGATACGTCGTCCGGGGTCAAGGAGTCGGCGGCCGGCGAGGCCCGCGACCGCAACACCGAACTGCTCGTGCGCATCGCCTGAGACGCGCCCCGCGGGCCCCGCCGGAGGGCGTACGGGCCCCGCGCGTGTCCGCAACCGTTAGGGGAAAGCGACCCGCGACCGGCCGGACCGGCGTAGTGTCGTCTGTCGACCTGCGACGGGCCGGCGGCGAACGGACGGGAGAGCGGACATGCAAGCCCTGACGGCGAGTTGGGGCGCCTGGCGGGAGGCGTACACGCTGTACTGCAAGGCGCTGCCGGAACGCGCCTCGCACACGCAGTGCCCCGACTGCGGCGCCGACGCGCTGCGGGTGGCCTTCACCGGGCAGCCGAGCGAGCGCACCGGCTACGCGTCCTTCTGGTGCGACGCCTGCCTGATCGGCATCCACCTCAGTCGCTGCCGGGTGCCCGAGGGCACACCGATGGAGTCCCTGGACACCCCGGTCGAGCAGCGCGCGGTGCGGGTGCCGAACTACACGCTGCTGTGGCCGGACGAGGACGTGGTCTGAGCCCCGGCTACACCAGCCGCCGGGCGGTGGCCCACCGGGTCAGCTCGTGCCGGTTGGACAGCTGGAGCTTGCGCAGCACCGCCGAGACGTGCGACTCGACCGTCTTCACCGAGATGAACAGCTGCTTGGCGATCTCCTTGTACGCGTAGCCGCGCGCGATCAGCCGCAGCACCTCGCGCTCGCGCTGGGTGAGCCGGTCCAGATCCTCGTCCACCGGGGGCGCGTCGGTGGAGGCGAAGGCGTCCAGCACGAAGCCGGCCAGTCGCGGCGAGAAGACCGCGTCGCCGTCGCGCACCCGGAAGATCGAGTCGATCAGGTCGGGCCCGGTGATCGTCTTGGTGACATAGCCGCGGGCGCCGCCGCGGATCACGCCGATGACGTCCTCGGCGGCGTCCGACACCGACAGCGCGAGGAAGCGCACCGGCCGCTCGGGGTCGGCCGACAGCGCGGCGCAGCGGCGCAGCACCTCGACGCCGCCGCCGCCGGGCAGGTGCACGTCGAGCAGCACCACCTCGGGCCGGGTCGCGGTGACCACCGAGACCGCCTGGTCGACGTCGGCGGCCTCGCCGACCACCTCGACGCCGGTCTCGGCGGTCGCGCCGATCTCCGCCTGGACGCCGGTGCGGAACATGCGGTGGTCGTCCACGAGCACCACGCGGACCCGCCGCGCGGGACCGGTCTCCACGCCGGACGCGGGACCGGTCTCCACGCCGGACGCGGCGTTGGACGCGGGACCGGTCCCCGCGCCGGACGCGCCCGCCGTGCCCGCGCCGGCGGCGCCCGCGCCGGCCGCCGTCGCCCCCGCCGGCGTGCCCGCCGGCCGCGTACCCTCGTCGTCCCTGCCGGTCGTGCCGGTCATGCCGCCGCCACCCTCTCCATCTCCAGCTCCACTTCGGTGCCGCCGCCCGGCGCCGCGCGCAACCGCGCCTGCCCGCCGTTGCGCTCCATCCGGCCGATGATCGATTGTCGTACGCCCATGCGGTCCTCGGGGACCTGGTCGAGGTCGAATCCGGGGCCGTGGTCGCGTACCGAGACGAACACCCGGGCCTCCTCGACCTCGGCGTAGACCTGGACCGGGCCGCCGTCGCCACCGTACTTGGCCGCGTTGACCATCGCCTCGCGCCCGGCCTGCATCTGCGCGACCAGGCGTTCGTCCAGCGGGCAGTCGCCGACGCAGACCACCTCGACCGGCACCCCGTGCGCGTCCTCGACCTCGGCGGCGGCGGCGCGCACCGCCTCGGCCAGGGTGGTCGGCTCGTCGTCGCGGCCGGTGCCCTCGGGGCGGTAGAGCCAGGCGCGCAGCTCGCGCTCCTGGGCGCGGGCGAGCCGGGCGACCTCGCGCGGGTCCTCGGCGTTGCGCTGGATCAGCGTGAGCGTGTGCAGCACGGAGTCGTGCACATGGGCGGCGACCTCGGCGCGCTCCTGGGCGCGGATGCGCATCAGCCGCTCCGCCGACAGGTCCTGCGTCATCCGCACCAGGTAGGGGCCGGCGATCAGCGCGACGCCGACCAGCACCGCGAGCGCGGCCTGGAGGATGCCGCCGAGGTGGCTGCCGCTGCCGCGCACCACGATGAAGCCGGTGACGCCCGCGACGACCAGGGCGACGCCGGCCGCCGCCCGGGCCAGCGGCCAGAACCGCTTGCCGTGGCTCATCTCGACCCAGCGGGCCTTGCGCGCGTTGTCCGCCTGCCGCCACACCAGCGCCACGCCCAGCGCGATCACCAGCAGCGGCCACACCGCGCGGTTGGCGGCGCCGAGGTTGAGGTTGTCCACCAGGATGCCGGTGCCGGCGGCGAGCGCGATGAGCGCGATGATCTGGCCCTTGTCCGGGCGCTTGCCGGCCAGCCAGGAACGGGCGTCGCGCGGCTCCTTGGCCTCCGCGACGCCGCCGACGCCGAGCGGCACGAAGAACCAGAAGACCGCGTAGAGCAGCACCCCGATGCCGTTGAACGCGGCCAGCACGATGAACAGCGCGCGCACCCACAGCACCGGCAGGCTCAGGTGGCCGGCCAGGCCGCGGGCCACACCGCCGACCATGCGGCCCTCGGAGCTGCGGTAGAGCTTGCGGACGCCGGCGTCGGCGGGGTCGGGCGCGTTGAGGAAGGAGGCGCCGGACGCCCCGGAGGGGCCGGGTGCGCCGGAGGCTCCGGGCGGTCCCGGGACTCCGGGGGGCGGGGCGCTGGCTGGCATACCCCCGATCGTCACACAACGCGGTCCCTGGGGACATCAGGGTCGGCCCCCCAAGGGTCCCGGCCCCGCGCCGGGGGCGTCCCGGGGCGCACCCCAGGGGACGATTCAGGGTCGTACCAGGGTCGGGCCGGGTGCCCGGGCGCGCGGCCACCCGCCACCATGGTGCGTATGACGGACGACTCCCGCTCCCAGGACGGCGCGGACCCCGGCGGCGCGGACCCCGGCGGCGCGGACCCCGGCGGCGCGGACCCCGGCGGCGCGGACCCCGGCGGCGCGGACCCCGGCGAGGGGGGCCCGGCCCCGCGGCGGGGGCCGACCCGCGGGCGCGGCAAGGACAAGGTCCTGGCGGGCGTGTGCGCGGGGGCGGGCCGCTGGTTCGGCGTCGACCCGGTGATCTTCCGCGTGGTGCTGGCCGTCCTGTCGCTGACCGGCGGCATCGGTCTGATCATCTACGGAACGGGATGGCTGATCATCCCGCAGGAGGGCGAGGAGGAGAGCGAGGCGCACCGGCTGCTGTCCGGCCGGATCGAGGGCGCGCCGCTGACCGCCGTGCTGATGGCGCTGGTCGGCTGCGGGCTCTACGCCTCGATGCTCGGCAACGGCGTCAACCAGGCGTTCTCGCTGGTGCTGCTCGCCGCGACGGCCGCCGCGGTGTACTGGTCGCAGCAGCGCCGCAGGGCCGCCGAGCAGGCCGGGCCGGCGGGCGCGGCGCCGTATCAGGCCGCGGGGCCCGGCGGTGCTGCCCGCGCCGCGGCCCGTACCGCCGCCGCGGTGCCCGAGGCGCCGCCCGCGGTGCAGGCGCCGCCGGAGCCGGGCGGACCCTCGTGGTGGCGGGAGCCGCTGACCAAGGAGCCGTCGTATCTGTGGGGGCCGGACGACGGGCCGTACGGCCAGGAGGACCGGCGGGCGTGGAAGGCCAGGAAGAAGGCGGCGCGCGAGCACAACTGGGTGTTCGCGCTGGTGGTCTTCCTGCTCGCGGCGACCGCGCTGTGCGTGGGCGCGGGCGCGTCCTGGCCGTACCAGCCGGCGCCGGTCAGCGCGGAGATCGGCCTGGGCGCGGCGCTGGCGGTGCTGGGCGCCGCCTTCGTGGTGGCGTCGTTCGCCGGGAAGGCGGCGGGCGGCACCGTCTTCTGGTCGCTGGTGGTGATCGCCGGGCTGGTCGGCGCGGCGATGCTGCCCAAGAGCGGGCAGGGCGTGGGCCGGCAGACCTGGCGGCCGACGAGCGCGGCGGCCGTCGCGCCCTCGTACGAGCGGGGCCGGCACGGGCGTGCTCGACCTGTCCGGGCTCGACCTGGACGGGCTCGACCTGAACGGGCCCGGCTCGAACGGGCAGGGCCTGGACGGGCACGGCTCGAACGGGCAGGGCTCAAACGGGCAGGGCCTGGACGGGCACGGTCGTGACGGGCGTACGGTCGCCACGAAACTGCACGTCGGCGCGGGCGAGGCCGAGGTGCGGCTGCCCCGCGACGCGACCGTGCGGATCGACTACGACGTGAGCATCGGCGACGTCGACTGGCCCGACCGGCAGGAGGACGGCGTGCACCTCGGCAAGGGCCGCCACGGCACGGCCACCTTCGGCGCCGCGCCCGGCCGGGTGTCGCGGGGCACGATCGACCTGAAGGTCACCGTGGGCGTCGGCCGGCTGCTGGTCCTCCGCGACGCGGCCGCGACGCCGGCCCGCAGCCGCATCGGACCGCGGCCCCGGGCACCCCGGGAACGCCGACGGCACGACCGCATCCCGCCGTGCCCACCATCCCGCCCGCGCCCGTCGCGCAGGCCACGACGGCGCGTGGAGCGGCCCGATGAGACGGCACAGGTTCGAACCCGCGGCCCTGGTGATGGGCTTGGTCACGCTCGCCCTCGCGGTCTTCTTCCTCCTCGACGCCGCCGGCGTCTGGGACCTGTCCTCCCCCACCGCTCCCTCCCCGTGGTCGCCGCGGGCCTCGCCCTGGCCGCGGTGACCGCGGTCGTCACGCAGTCCGTCCGGATCGTGCGCGCGCTCCGCTCCCGGCCGCGGCGGGGGGCGCGGGGGTAGCGGGGGCGGCGGGGCGGCGGGGCTGAAACCCTTCAAACCGCTGCGGCCCGGATCAGCATCGTGCCGACCGTCTCGCCGTCCGGCGGTTCGAGGACGGTCGCACACGGCGTGCCGAATCCGTGGCGGCCGAGCAGGACCCGCCACTCGGCGGGCGAGTGGTCCTGACGGGCGCCCGCCCGGTTCCCGGGGCCGGCCCAGTGCCCGGCGGCAGATGGGAGAAGGCGAGGAGACCGCCGGCCGGCATGCGCCCGCGGATCAGCGGCAACAGCACGTCAGGGGCGACGAACCACGCGGCCCCGAAGATCGACAGCACGACGTCGAAGGTCGCCGTCGTCTCGCGCAGAAACGCCGTCGCTTCCGCCGTGACGAACGCGATGTCCGGCAGGTGGGCCCACCGCTCGTCGGCGACCGCCTTCCGGCTCGGGGCGATGTCGACCCCAGTGGCCACGGCGCCGAGTGTGGCCAAGTGCGCGAGGTTGTCGCCGCTTCCCGCCCCGAGGTCCAGGACGCGACGACCGGCGACACCGCCCAGCACCTCCTCGGAGGGGCCGTGGTCGGGGTACTGGGTCCAGTTCAGCCACGTCGCCTCACCTCGTGCGTTGACGGCGCGACGGGGCGTGCGGCCCGCGGCGTACCTGTCCCAGGACTCGGCGAGCGTCATCGGTTCTCCTTCCGCGGCCGTGGGCCCGCCCCCCGAGGAGGCGAGCCCGGTCCCGCGCCGGCGGGACTACTTCGGGGAGTCGTGGCACCCGGCATGGCACTGGTTGCACTCCGCCGCGTCCTCCATGCCCCAGAGCTCGGCATCGACCTGGAAGCCGGCCGCGCGGATGGCGCAGACCGTTCGCTCCAGAACCAACGGCCCGCCCGTTCCGGAGTTCCGCCCGTCGACGGCCTGCTCCCGCACCTGCGGAACGTGATGGATGTAGCGGCCGAAGCGGGCCTGGGTGAAGTGGTGGTAGTGGACGGAGTCGAGCATGAAACTGTGCCACGCCTCGTCCACCTGCGCGGAGGGCCCCAGCATCAGGTCCGGGTTCTCTCCGCACGCCATCAGGTAGGCAATGCACTGGCCGAACTTGCGCCCCGCCAGCTCTTCCGTGTCCGCGGGGTTCCGCAGCAGCAGGGCTACCTGCCGGTCCCACACCTCCGTGGATACGTAGGATTCCGGTACACGGACCACCGTCGTTGTCGCCATGTCGTGCCTCCACAGGATTCGGGGTCACTGCTCGGCCGCCTGGCGCCACGTCGCGGTCGCGACGCCCGACGCGCCGGGCCCGGCCATGGCAGCGATGGTCCGGCGGACCGGGCCGCGGATTCCAGAGCTATTGGCGTTGTCGGGTAAACGCCTCCGACCACTCGGCGAGGAGCGCCCGGCAGTCGTCCCCGAAGACCGCGTGGGCCACGAAGCGGTCGAAGGCCTGCCGGTACGCGCTCACATCCCGGTAGTCGCGCAGGACGAGTACACCGGTATCGGTTTCGACCGTGGCCAGTCGCCTGTCGTAGAGCGTGAAAGTGTTCAGCGGCATCAGCGGAATGTGGCCGCGCATGGGCACGATGCCTATGCGCACGGTGGGAATCCGGGAAAGCGACGCGAGCCGGTCGAGTTGTGTGGCCATGGCCAGGGGCGGCACGAACGGCCAGCGCGCGGCCTGCTCGGTCAGGAGGAACGTGAACGACTTGGCCGGGTCGTAGAGGGTGCTCTGGCGCTCCAGTTTCTTCGCGATGGTCTTCGACTGGTCGCCCGGCAGGTCGGCGAGGCTGGCGCGCACGTACTCGGGTGTGGCCAGCAGCCCGGTGATCGCGGAGAGCAGGAAGTACCGGAACTCCGTCGACGCCGCCTCGAGGCGAGCCAGCTCGTCCTGCTTCTTGTCCAGGCCCCGCCGCCGTGAGGACCAGTCGTCCTGCCATTCCGTGTTGGCGGTCCGGACCAGTCTGAGGAGTTCCGAGGCTTCCGGCGCGGATATGTCGAGTGCTCCGACGATCAGCTCGACGTCGACCACCGTGGGGGTGAGCTTCCCGCTCTCGATGTTGCTGACCTTCGTCTGCGACATGGCGCACCGTCGGGCGAGCCAGGTCTGCGTTCTGCCGGCTCGCCTCCGCAGGCTGCGCAGCGCCTCCGCCAGGTCCGATCTGGACCGGCCCAGCCGCTCGGGATCAAATGTCAAGGCCCTTCACGTACTCCTCGAAGGGCACGGACTCGGCTGTGGCGATCTCCTGGTATGCGAGAAAAACCGACACGTCTCCCTCGAACACTTCGCGGTCGATCTGCGTCCCATCGCTCGCGTAGTTCATGAGGACGACCTCGGAACGGTCGAACATCCAGAAATCGGGAGCGTCGGCGAGCGGGTTCTCCCGGTCGGTCACGTCCAGGATGCGAATGTCCTCGCCCGCTCGCGCGTGCGGCAGGTAGTACATGAATTCGAACCGGAGGTAGTCCGACAGCGGCCGCGTGACGACGTGGACGCGCCCCTTGGCCTTTCCCTGGGCCCGCAGCCGCTTCAGGTCTTCGGTGTACTCGTCCGCGTAGGTACGCGGGTCGATCCGCTCGCCCGCGAGAAACGCCCGGATCTCGTCCTCCTCCTGCGGCACGCGGTAAACCGGCAGTGTCTCCAGCCTCCAAGCCTCGCGCGCGAAGGACCGGAACCTGTCGGCCCACGCGTCACCATCCAAGAGCACGCACGGCCTCCCTCAGCACCTCTTCCGGAATCTCGACGAGCCCCTCTCCCGGCGGCGGAGTGAAAACGCGCTAGACGTTTCCCTGGACCACGATGGAGCCCGACCCGGTGCGGTACAGATTGGGGAAGTCGTTCTTGCTGCACTCACCGTTGCCACTGCCCGTCAGACGGGTGAGTTCCTCACGTGCCATCCGAACCCCCTCTCGCAAGCAGCCCCTCGGGCTGGTCTCCACGACGGTAGGGGGGTGGCCGCCACGGCGTCCATGCGGTCACGTGAATATTGGCGTTGTCGCATAAAGACGCTCTGCCCGCGCCGATCAGGAACAGCCGAGCGCCGCGGTGACCGCGGTCGTCACGCAGTCCGTCCGGATCGTGCGCGCGCTCCGCTCCCGGCCGCGGCGGGGGGCGCGGGGGTAGCGGGGGCGGCGGGGCGGCGGCGGAAGAGGCCGCCGCGGCGGGTGCGGGCCAGCGCGTCCAGGGACAGGTAGGGCGTGCCGGCGAGCACCAGGGGGAGCCACGCCATCAGGTACGCGAGGTCGTTGCCGTAGTAGTAGGGGGTCGTCGACCAGCTGACCGTCAGCCACAGGCTGAGCGAGATCAGCGCGCCGCCCAGCGCCGCGACCCGGCCGAGCAGCCCGGCCAGCACCCCGAGCCCGGCGGCGATCTCGCCGAACGCGATGGCGTAGCCGAAGCCGTGCGGGGCCTTGAGCGCCAGGTCGATCATCGCCGGTATCGCCGCCTGGTCGTGCGCGCCGTGCAGGATGTTCACCAGCGACCCGTTGGCCGAGTCGGTGAAGAAGGTGTCGCTGGTCAGCTTGTCCAGGCCGGCGTAGACGAAGGTCACACCGAGGAAGATCCGCAACGGCAGCAGTGCGTAGCGCCGAGCGGTCTCCCGCCACACCTCAAGCATCGTCTCCCGCCTCTCCCGCCGCACGGGGTTGGAATGGGCCTGCGGCGTCTCACCCGGTGGTACGGACGGGATCGCGGTACGACTCAACGATCCGGCCGGCGATTGGGGTGGATTCACCGCGGGCCCAGGCCCGCCCCTGGCGGGTCACTCCCACTCGATCGTGCCCGGGGGCTTGCTCGTGACGTCGAGGACCACCCGGTTCACGTCCTTGACCTCGTTGGTGATGCGGGTGGAGATCCGGGCCAGGACGTCGTACGGGAGCCGGGACCAGTCGGCGGTCATGGCGTCCTCGGAGGAGACCGGGCGCAGCACCACCGGGTGGCCGTAGGTGCGGCCGTCGCCCTGGACGCCGACCGAGCGGACGTCGGCGAGCAGCACCACCGGGCACTGCCAGATCTCCCGGTCCAGGCCGGCCGCGGTCAGCTCCTCGCGGGCGATCGCGTCGGCCTCGCGCAGCAGGTCGAGGCGCTCGCGGGTGACCTCGCCGACGATCCGGATGCCCAGCCCCGGGCCGGGGAACGGCTGCCGCTGCACGATCTCCTCGGGCAGCCCCAGCTCCTGGCCGACCATCCTGACCTCGTCCTTGAACAGCTTGCGCAGCGGCTCGACGAGCGCGAACGCCAGGTCCTCGGGCAGGCCGCCGACGTTGTGGTGCGACTTGATGTTGGCGGTGCCGGTGCCGCCGCCGGACTCCACGACGTCCGGGTAGAGGGTGCCCTGCACCAGGAACTCCACCGGGTGGTCGTCGGGCGCCTCGGCGACGATCTCCGCCTGCGCCTGCTCGAAGACCCGGATGAACTCGCGGCCGATGATCTTCCGCTTCTGCTCGGGGTCGCTGACCCCGGCGAGCGCGGCGAGGAACCGCTCGGAGGCGTCGACCACCTTCAGCCGCACCCCGGTGGCGGCCACGAAGTCCTTCTCGACCTGCTCGGTCTCGCCCTTGCGCATCAGGCCGTGGTCGACGTAGACGCAGGTCAGCTGATCGCCGATGGCCCGCTGGACGAGGGCGGCGGCGACCGCGGAGTCCACCCCGCCGGACAGGCCGCAGATGGCGCGGCGGTCGCCGACCTGGGCGCGGATCAGCGCGATCTGCTCGTCCACCACGTTGCTGGTGGTCCAGGTCGGCTCGATGCCGGCGCCGCGGTAGAGGAAGTGCTCCAGGATCTGCTGGCCGTGCGCGGTGTGCATCACCTCGGGGTGGTACTGCACGCCGTACAGCCGCCGCGCGTCGTTCTCGAAGGCGGCGACCGGCACCACGTCGGTGGACGCGGTCACCGTGAAGCCCTCGGGGGCGGCGGAGCACGCGTCGCCGTGCGACATCCACACCGACTGCTCGGCGGGGGTGCCCTCGAAGAGGGTGGAGCCGGGCCGGGAGACGGTCAGCGCGGTGCGGCCGTACTCGCGGGCGCCGGTGTTGTCGACGGTGCCGCCGAGCGCGGTCGCCATCAGCTGGAAGCCGTAGCACATGCCGAAGACCGGGACGCCGGCCTCGAAGAGCGCGCGGTCCAGGCGGGGCGCGCCCGGCTCGTAGACCGACGAGGGGCCGCCGGACAGGATGATCGCGGCCGGCCGCCTGGCCAGCATCTCGGCCACCGGCATGGTCGAGGGCACGATCTCGCTGTAGACCCGCGCCTCGCGCACCCGGCGGGCGATGAGCTGGGCGTACTGCGCGCCGAAGTCGACCACGAGCACGACGGGGCTCGCGGCGCCCTCGGGGCCTGCGGGTACGGAGTCGGGGGCGGGGGCGGACGGGGTCGCTGATGCCACGGGCGGCCTTCCGGCGGTTGCCGCGGGACACGGCAACGAGGCGTGCAAGGGGATGAGACCCCGAGTCTACCTTCGCTACACTTGCCGCCATGAACACGCTCGCCTTCGCGTTTACCTATGGCACCGGCCGGTCCGGTCGCCGTAGGCGCGCTGCGTGAGCATCTGACGCGACCTACCAGGCGCCCCGGGCCGATCGGCCCGGGGCGCTCGTCGTGTCCGCGGGTCGCAGCCGTCCCGGGGGCCGTGCCCCCGAGGAGCAGAACCATGAGCGAGACGACGACGGTGAACGAGACCCCGAACCCGGCGAGGACCGCCGAGGACGCGCCGGCCCCGGCGAGGACCGCCGAGGACGTGCCGGCCACCGGCGCCGGGACCGCCGAGGCGGACGCGCTGATCGCCGCGCGGCGGCAGCGCATCGACGACCTGGACGAGCGGATCATCGCGCTGGTGCGCGAGCGGATGGCGGTGTCGGGCGAGATCCAGGCCGCCAGGATCGGCTCCGGGGCCGGCGCGTGCACCTGGCGCGCGAGCTGCAGGTGCTGCGCACGTACGGGGACGCGCTCGGCGGCCTGCCCGGCACCGCGGTGGCGATGACGCTGCTGGAACTGTGCCGGGGCCGCGCCTGACGCCGGGGACGCCGTGGCCGCCGGGGACGCCGGGGACGCGTGGCCGCCGGGCGCACCTCTTTAGGGGGATCACCCGAACGGCACGTGACCGCCGGAAGGCCGCTTCGTTGGACGGGTTGTCCGTGCCAGCCAGGGGCGGTAACCCAACACCACGCGTGGAAATGGACACCGCCCAGACGCAGCTGGGCGGGGTGTGACCGGTGCGATGAGGCGGCCGCAGGCTTGCGCCCGCCGTGGGACCTCGCACCGGTGTGAGTGACCGGACGGCAGGGGACAGCAGCCCGGTCACGACTCAAAGTGGCGGTCGGCTCCCAGGGACGCCTGGGACCGGCCGCTCTGCGAAGAACACCGCGAAGGACACATTACAGCCTGTTCACGACGTTTTGGACGCCGGTTCCTCCCCGGAGCGCGGCGGCACCACGGGCACCGGCAGCAGCGGCCGCAGCGCCCCGAAGGCGTCGGCGGGCACCGCGGGCGCCCTCGGCGGCACCGGCGCGAGGGTGCGGTACGCCTCGCCCTGCGCCGGGCGCGGGTCCGGCTCGCCCTTGTTGGGCCACAGCGACATCGCGCGTTCCGCCTGCGCGGTGATGGTCAGCGACGGGTTGACGCCGAGGTTCGCCGAGACCGCGGCGCCGTCCACGACATGGATGCCGGGGTGCCCGTAGAGCCGGTGGTACGGGTCGATCACGCCGTGCTCGGCGTCCTCGCCGATCGGGCAGCCGCCCAGGAAGTGCGCGGTCAGCGGGCGTTCGGTCGCCTCGCCGACGTTGCTGCCGGGGAAGCCGCCGATCTCCGCGGCGATCAGTCGGGCGGCCTCGGCGCCCTCCGGGATGTGCGTCGGGTTGGGCGCGCCGTGGCCCTGCCGCGCGGTCAGCAGCCCCCGGCCCGGCCGCCTGCGCCTGCGGTAGGTGGTCAGGGAGTTGTCGCTGGTCTGCATCACCAGGCCGATGATGGTCCGCTCCGACCACTTGTACGTGATCCGCGAGATCACCGACAGCGCCGGGTGCCGGATGCCGTCGGCGACGAACTCCAGCCAGCGCGGCACCCGGCCGCGGTACGGCGCGGCCGGCACCGACAGGTAGCCCATGGAGTTGGAGCCGCGGCCGTAGCGCACCGGCTCGATGTGGGTGTGGTCGTTGGGGTGGACCGAGGAGGTGATCGCGACGCCGCGGGTGAAGTCCAGCGGGCGGTCCGGGTGCGCCTTGCGGTAGCGGCGCGGGGTGGTGCGCGCGCCCACCAGCGCCTCGGAGTTGGTGCGGGTCAGCATGCCGAGCCGGTCGGACAGCGCGGGCAGCCGGCCGCTGTCGCGCATCGCGTGCAGCAGCGTCTGGGTGCCGTAGGTGCCGGCCGCGAGCACCACCTGCCGGGCCCGCAGCACCGTGCGCGGGCCCTTCCTGCGCCGGTCGGTGGGCACGGTGGTGACCCAGTGGCCGCCGGCCGGGTCCTCGGCGACCTCGACCACGGTGGTCATCGGGTGCACGACGGCGCCGGCCCGTTCGGCGAGGTGGAGGTAGTTCTCGTTGAGGGTGTTCTTCGCGCCGTGCCGGCAGCCGGTCATGCACTCGCCGCACTCGGTGCAGGCGCGGCGGGAGGGGCCGGCGCCGCCGAAGTACGGATCGGGGACCTCGGCGCCGGGCTCGGCGCGCACCGCGGCGCCGGCCTCGCCGCCGCCGGCGTCCTGGCCGTCGCCGAAGAACACCCCGACCGGCGCCATGTGGAAGGAGTCGCCGACGCCCATCTTCTCGGCCGCCGCCTTCAGATGGACGTCGGAGGGCGTCATGGTGGGGTTCAGCCGCACCCCGAGCATCCGCTGCGCCTGGTCGTAGTGCGGTGCCAACTCCCGCTGCCAGTCGGTGATGCCGCCCCACTGGCGGTCCTGGAAGAAAGCGGCGGGCGGCACGTACAGGGTGTTGGCGTAGTTCAGCGAGCCGCCGCCGACGCCCGCGCCGGCCAGCACCAGGACGTTGCCGAGGACGTGGATGCGCTGGATGCCGAAGAGGCCGAGGGCCGGCGCCCACAGGTAGTTGCGCAGGTCCCAGGAGTTCTTCGGCAGCTCCTCGCGGGCGAAGCGGCGGCCGGCCTCCAGCACGCCGACCCGGTAGCCCTTCTCGGTCAGCCGCAGCGCGGTGACGCTGCCGCCGAAGCCGGAGCCGACCACGATCACGTCGTAGTCGAAGCGGTCGTCGTCGGGGTCTGCGCCGCTGTCCCGCTCGTGGTCCGCGGGACGCTGGTCTTCGGTCATCGTGTCGGTCCTCCGCTCGCGGTCGCTCGGCCGGTTCGGACGGTTGAGCCGGTTGAGCCGGTTGAGCCGGTTCGGCCATTCAGCCGGTTCAGCCGGCGCGGCCGGTTGGGCCGGCGCCTCGCCGGTCGTCGGTCGGCGCCTGTCGGGTCCTCAGCCGGTGCTCAGCGCATCCGCAGGGTCTTCATCAGCCGCAGCGAGATGTTCAGGAACGCCGCGTACTTCTCGTCGTCCATGCCGAAGGCGGGCGCCAGGGGCATCACCCGCTGAGTGGCCACGGTCTGCGCCTCGGTGTACTTCAGGATTCCCTCCGAGCCGTGCCGGCGGCCCAGCCCGGAGTCCTTCATGCCGCCCATCGGGGCGCGGATGGTGCCGTAGGCGGCGGCGTACGCCTCGTTGACGTTCACCGTGCCGGAGCGCAGCCGGGCGGCGATGCGCGCGCCGCGACGGGTGTCTCGGGTCCACACGCTGGAGTTGAGGCCGTAGTCGGTGGCGTTGGCGCGCTCCACCGCCTCGTCCTCGTCGCGGAAGCGGTAGACGGACACGACGGGGCCGAAGGTCTCCTCGGTGCACACCGCCATCGGCGGCTCGACGCCTTCCAGCACGGTCGGCTCGTAGACGTACGGGCCGAGGTCGGGGCGGGCCCGGCCGCCGGTCAGCACCCGGGCGCCCTTCTCGCGCGCCTCGTCCACGTGCCGGGTGACGGTCGCCAACTGCCGTTCGCCGACCAGGGATCCCATGCCCGCGCCGTAGGCGAGTCCGGTGCCGAGCCGGATGGCGCGGGTGCGGGCGACGAACTTCTCGGTGAACGCGTCGGCGACCGCCTCGTCCACGAACAACCGCTCGACGGAGATGCACAGTTGGCCGGCCGAGGCGAAGCAGGCGCGGACCGCGCCGTCGGCGGCCTTGTCCAGGTCGGCGTCGCGCAGCACCAACAGGGCGTTCTTGCCGCCGAGTTCGAGGGAGGCGCCGACCAGGCGCTCGGCGGCGCGGCGGGCCACCTCGCGGCCGGTGCGGGTGGAGCCGGTGAAGGAGACGTAGTCGGCGTGCTCGACGACCGCCGGTCCGACCACCGGGCCCTCGCCGATCACGATCTGCCAGGCGTCGGCGGGCAGCCCGGCCTCGACCATCTGCTCGCGCGCCCACAGCGCGGTCAGCGCGGTCTCGGAGTCCGGCTTCATCACCACCGCGTTGCCGGCCGCGAAGGCGGGCAGCGCGTCGCCGACCGACAGCTCCAACGGGTAGTTCCACGGCGCGATCTGGCCGACCACCCCGCGCGGGTGGCGCAGCTCGACGGCCTTGGTGAGCACCGGGAACGCGCCGGTGTGCCGCCTGGGCCGCAGGTACGCCGGGGCCTTGAGCCCGTAGTGGCGCGCGGCCATCGCGACGACCTGCACCTCCTCGTGGGCGTGCAGCCGGGCCTTGCCGGTCTCCAGCTGGATCAGGTCCAGCACCTCGGCCTGGCGGGAGAGCACCAGGTCGTGGAAGCGCAGCAGCACCTTCGCGCGGCGCGCGGCGCCGAGCGCGGCCCACTCCCGCTGGGCGGCGCGGGCCCTGGCGTAGGCGTGCTCGACGTCCGCGGGCGTCGCCTCCGGCAGCTCGGCCAGCCGCTCCCCGGTCAGCGGGGTGTGGTTGGCGGTGCGCCCGGAGCCGATCACACCGGCGGTGAGGCGGGCGACGAGGTCGGGCGTGACGACGTCCTGGGGGCGGCGGGCGGAGGCGGGCGCGGCGGGGTTGGCACCCTGGACGTCCGGCTCGACGGACTGGCTATCCGACTGCGGCGAATCGGTCATGCGGCGAGGGTACGGCGGCGGCGCAGCCCTGGATACCCGTGAGTAGCTCTTTTTTGGCCGACGGCGCAAACGTGCCAGCAATCAGTGGCTTTGTTCGAATCGCGCCAGGTCACAGCGTGTAACCTGCGGTAGCTTCCGGCGTCAGGTGATCCCCGCGGCGGAAGCGGGGGATGCGGGGGCCGGCGCGGAGGCGGGGGCCGGCGCGGAGGCGGGGCCCGGCGCGGGGGCTGGGGGCGGCGCGGGGGCTGGGGGCGGCGCGGGCACGCCGTCGACCAGCCGTCCGTCGGTGGACAGCGGTGGACCGGGCAGCGCCGGCAGGTAGTGCCGCAGGAAGAGCGTGCCGGTGATCTCGCGCCTGCTGCGCACCCCGAGCTTGTCGAAGACCTTCCGCAGGTGGTCCTGCACGGTGTACTCGGAGATGTGCAGCGCCGCGGCGATCTCGGCGCTGGAACGGCTGTGCAGCACGTGCTGGGTCACGTCGCGCTCGCGCCGGGTCAGGCCGTAGTGGTCCAGCACCAGGGCGGCCAGCTGGCCGGGCCGGCTGGGGGCCAGCTCCGCGTAGCTCAGCTCCTCCCCCGGCGGGCCCTGGCGCCAGGCGCTGAGGGTGATCCACTGGCCGCCGCGCACCCGGGCGCGGGCCGAGGCCGTGGCGCCGACGGGCGCTTGCCGGATCTGCTGGAGCAGCGCCGTCAGGGCGTACGCCCCCGGGGGCCGCTGCGCGCCGTGGTCCTCGGCGAGGCCGGCGAGCCAGTGGGCGGCGGCGGCGTTGGCGGAGAGGACGCGGCCGTCGGGGTCCGCGGTGACGAGACCCGGCGCGTCCGGGGCGCGGTCGCTGTCCACGCCGCTGAGCAGGAGCGCCCGGCGCAGCCTGGTGGCGGCCGTGGCGCTGACCGCCTCCGCGCGCCGCAGGTCGTCCGCGGTGAAGGGGCGCGAGCGCGGCCCGCGGCACAGGCAGAACAGTCCCCAGGTGTGGCCGTCGGCCTTGAGCACGACCCGTAACTCGTCGTCGAGACCGGCCGGGGCGAGGACGTCGCGGTGGTAGACGCCGTCCCGGTGGGCGCCGCGGGCCGACCTGCTGAGCAGGCTGGTGACGCCCGGCCGCGCGGCGAGCGCGCGGATGTGGTCGGGGCTGTCCTGGGTGCCGTGCTCGATCTCGAACAGCCGGGGCATCACCGCGGCGGGGAAGCCGTGCTCGTGCAGTCCCCCGGTGTCCAGCAGCGTGGCCGGATCGAGCATGACCGCGCACCAGACGTCGGCGGGGACGGCCCGCAGCAACTCGTCGCCGACCGCGGCGAGCACGTCGATCGGCTTGCCCGCGACGGCCGCGGAGAGGGCGTCGGCGGCCGGCCGGGACGGGCGCGCGGACCCACCGGCCACGGGTCCGGTTCGGTGTCCTGACATGGCGTCAGAGTAGGAGACATCCCAGGGATCTGGGATGGTTTCACCAGGTTCGTTCCCCTACCGTGAGGAACGCGCCGGGCCGGGCGGAACGGCCCGGACCAGGGGGGACGAAGGGGTGGGAGATGAAGGGGATGCGGCGCCGGGCCGGATGGCTCGTGGTACCCGTGGTACTGGTGTCGGTCGCCGGGTGCGGCGGCGGTTCCGGGGGGTCGGACACGAGTACGCCGGACGTGGTGTCGTCGTCGACGGACCCGGCGCAGGCCGCGTCCTCCCCCGACGACGAAGCGACGACGCTGGACGACGCGACGCCCGAGGACGACGTGTCGACGCCGGACGACGCGACGCCCGAGGACGACGCGACGCCCGAGGTGCCGTCCGAGGTGCGGGCCACCGAGGTGACGGCGTTCGAGCTGGAGCAGGGGCAGCCGCAGTGGGAGTCGGGGGCCCGTGACCGGGCGGGCAACGTGGTGCTGGACCTGGCGCCCGGCGGGGCGTTCAGCTTCACCACGGTGGACACGGTCGGGGTGCCGGTGACGGGTTCGTACACCGTCTCAGGCTCCGAGGTCGACTTCGAGGGCCAGACGCAGACCCAGGGGCCGGCCGGCAGTTCGACGCTGGAGGTCCAGGGCAGCGTGGACCTCGGCGACCGGACGATGAGCCTGCACTGGATCGCGTCGAGCGGCAATGGGGGCCGTCGTGGACGACCAGCAGTTCGCGTCCGCCACCTCCGTGGCGTGGGACGCGCAGATGGACGTCGACTTCGGGTGAGGCGTCGGACGAGGCGTCGGGTGAGACGTCGGACGAGGGGACAGGGGCGGTGCGATGACCACCGAGATTCCGCGGACCATGGGCCGCGGGCTGACCCGGCTGGAGAGCTGTCTGCCGAGCACGCGCGGGGAGACCGTCTTCGGCGAGATGCGGCGCATGCTCGACCGGGCGCCGCAGGAACAGCGGGACGCGCAGCGGCTGCTGGACCAGGGCGCCCGCGCGGGCACCACGGTCGGAGGCGTGCTGGCCCAGCACGTCAACGAGCGCGGCCGGTCGCGCTGGGGCCGGATGTTCGGCGTCTCGGCGACCCGGCGCGCGGAGGAGGCGGAGCTGGTCGAGCTGCTGGGCGTCGTCGGGGGCGTCGTCGGCGGCGGCATCGCCCGGGCCAAGGTGCACTACGACGAGCGCCGGCGGCGGGAGGAGGTCGGCCGGCTGGTGTGGCAGGCGGTCAGCCTGGCGGCCACGGCGGACGGACGGGTGAACGCGTACAACGAGGCGCTGCGCTGGCGGGTGCTCGACGCGCTGGACCTGACCGCCGCGGCCAGGGCGCGGCTCGCGGCGGCGCCGCTGCCGACGTCGTACCAGGCGCTGACGGTCCCGCCGTTGCAGGACGGCGCGCGGGACGCGGTGGCCACGTACGCCTTCCACGCCCACGCGAACGCGGCCGGCGAGGAGGCCGCCGCGCGCCGGATCGTCCCGCTGCTCGTGCGGCTGGGCATGTCACGCAGCGGCGGGGAGCACTTCGCGCACCGGGCGCGGGCGGAGTACCGCTCGGAGCTGGACCTGCTGTCGCACCACTACCGCATGTTGCAGTTCGCGGTCATCGGCGTCGGCCACCGCCTGTTCCTCCCGCTGGACGTCATCGCCGAGGCCGCCGGGCGGGTGGTGCGGTTCGACCCGTACGAGGCGGCGCGCGCGGAGAACCTGCGGGTCCTGGCCCAGGTGGTCCGGGCCTCGGCCGGGGTCGGCGCGATGGCGCTCACCGGGAACGTGGCGCCGGCGATGAGCATCGCGGCGGGGCTGGCGGAGCAGTTGTTCGGCGCGGCGGCCGACGGCCCGGCCGCGCGCGGGGCGCTGGCCGCGGTGGGCGCGGACGCGGGGCTGCCGCAGGCCGCCGTCCAGACCTGGCTCGCCTGGAACAACCAGGACGGCCAGGGCAGCCAGGGCAGCCAGTGAGGCCGGGTGCGCGGGACGCTGGGGACGCCCCGGGCGCGCCCGGCGGGGGGCCGGGCCGGCCCGGGACGCCTCGGGAAGGCGCCCCGGGCCGGCTCGGAAGGGCGTCACGGGCCGGCCCGGGACGCGTCAGCCGGCGGTGTAGGTCTCCACGACCTTGTCGAACGCGCGCTGCACGGCCGCGCGGTCGGCGTCCGAGCCGGAGACCAGGACGACGTGGTAGCGGCCGCCGATCTGGATCGCGAGGTTGCGGGCGTAGACGGTGTTGTCCGCGCTGTCGCGCCAGGTGTACTCGCCCTCGGCGGCCGGGTGGCCGCGCACCGACAGCGCCTGCAGGCCCGAGGCCGAGGACCACGAGGAGGCGCGGAAGTCGGCGAGTTCGGACTCGACCAGCTGGTACGCCAGCGGGTCCTGGGAGTCGCCGGACGCCTTGTCCCGGCCGGGGACGACGGTCATCCGGAGCCCGCTGCCGGAGAAGACCACCCGGTCCCTGCCGTTCTTGCCCGAGCGCACCCACCCGGTGTGCACGGCGACGGTGAAGCCGGCCGGGTCGGTGTGCATCGCGAAGTCCGGGCCGAGGTCGGGCGGCGGCGCGGCGGTGGTGTGCGGCGCGGTCGTGGGCGGGCGGGTGGGGTGCGCGGTCGTCGGCTTCGCCGACGGCGTGGTGGCCGCGGCGGTCGGCGGGGCGCTGGTGCCGGACGTGCCGTCGCCGCCGCCGGTGACCTCCGCCGGGACGCTGCGGGTGCCGTCCGAGCCGCTGGAGTCGGTGTTGCGGTGCGGCATCACCAGCAGCGCGTAGAGCACCACGGCCAGCAGGATCACGAGCACCGCGACCAGCAGGCGTACGCCCAGGCGGCGCGGGGCCTCCTCGGCGCGGGCGCCGGCCCCGAGGAGACCACCTGCTCGCGGTGGAAGAGCTGGCCCATGCGCATCTCGCTCAGCTCGTCCACGGGGCCGGACGCGGCCGGGCGCACCGCCTTGGCGGGCCGGGCGCCGTCCTTGGCCGGGCGCGGCGTCTTGGCGGGTCGCGCCGGGCGGGCCGGGCGGGCCTGCTTGCCGCGGGCGTGCCGGCGGTGGCCGCCCTGCACGGCGTTCTCCGCGGCGGCGGCCCTGCGGCGGCGGCGCACCAGCTCGCCGCGGCGGCGCTTGACCGGGAGCCGGGCCGGGTCGGTGGGCACCTGGACGGTGTGGGCGCCGATGTCGGGCTCGGGCGCGGACCGGATCAGCGACCGCAGCCAGCCGCCCAACTCCTCGGCGTCCGGCCGCTCTTCGGGGTCGGGCCGGAGCAGCGACTCGACGACGGGCCGCAGCGCGCCGCACTCCTCGGCGAAGGCGGGCGGCTCCGCGCAGACCAGTTGGACGAGTTCGGCGGCGGACTCCTCGGGGTAGGGCGGGTGGCCCTGGACGCTGCGGAAGAGCAGCGAGCCGAGCGCCCACAGGTCGGCGGGCGGGCCGACCGGGGGCGACAGCCGCCAGTTCTCGTGCACCTCGTGGGCCTGTTCGGGGGCCCACCGTTCGGTGACCGCGCCGACCACGGTGATCCGGTTCTGCCGGGCGCGCTCCTGCTCCAGCGCGCTCTGCGGGCCGTGCCAGGGCGCTTCGGCGGGCGCGCCGTCGCCGCCGGCGAGCACCTCCTCGGGCAGCGGGTCGTAGCCGCACAGCGCCTCCTGGGCGGCGCCGGCCGCGAGCCCGCCGAGCATCGCCCGGCCGTCGTCGGCGATCAGCACGGTGCTCGCGGTGACGTTGCGGTGCGTCCAGCCGTGGGCGTGCAGGGCGCGCAGCGCGGTCAGCACGTCGGAGGCGACCTCGGCGGCGCGGTAGGGGTCCAGCGGCTGCTCGGCCAGGAGCGCGGCGAGCGGCCGTGCGGACACCAGTTCGCTCGCGATCCACAGGCTGCCGTCCTCGACGAAGATGTCGAAGACCTGCACCAGGCGCGGGTGGTCGGGTATCGCGGCGGCCGCACGGGCCGCGGACAGCGCCCGGCGGGCGCTGTCGCCCAGCCCCTCCGGGTCGGCGAAGTCGCCTTCGTCGCCGACGAGTTCGGCGGTCACCACCTCGGGCAGCAGCACCTGGCGGACCAGGACCTCCTGGCCGCTGTACGTGTCGAAGGCGCGGGTCTCGACGAGTTCGAACTCGTCGGCCGGCGGCCTGGGCAGCCGGTAGCGCTCGGCGAGCACCCGCCCTGCGTATTCCTCCACGGCGCCCCCCTTCCCGGCCCGTTCACTTCCTGTCGCGCACCGGTCCGATCCGGTCCCGCGGCGACCGGAGACGCTCCGGTCGCGCACGTTTGCGGATGCGGACAGTCCGCACTTCCTCACGATACGTGCTACGGGCGCTCCGCAGGCGCGGATTGGCACGAGCGGCCCCCGTCCGCCCGATTCCGCCGCTGCCGGCGGCGGTGCGGCACGCCCGCGCGGTGTGCCCGTACCAGCGGTACCCAGCCGCGGGCCGGCCAATCCGGCCCGGCGGCCCGGAAGTTCGGCCGGTGGGTCAACCGACCACTCGGAAGGTGGCGTAGAAACCGTTGCGCAGGGCCGTCATGGCCGGGCTGTCCCAGGAGCCGGCCGGGATCGACGCCATGATCGCGTAGCCGTGGTCGGCGTCCACGACGAAGCCGCGGTCCTTCACGTGCACCTTGGTGCCCGAGGCGGTGCGCAGGAAGTCCCAGTCGGCGACAGTGGGATAGCCGCGCCACTGGATCGTGTGGATGCCGATGAGGTGGTAGTCGGTGCTGGTGCTGCGGGTGTAGGGCTCGTTCTGCCGCCAGGTCGCGGCGGCGTCCTTGCCGGGCGAGGAGGTGAAGTCGACCTGGAGCGCGGGTATCCGCCGTTCGCGCTGAAGATCGCGCCGGAGCCGCCTTCCGTGGTGCCGGTCTGCCGCCAGCCGGCCGGCAGGCCGATGGCGAAGTGGAAGCGGGTGCTGGTCGCCCAGTGCCAGCCGGCCGGGAGGGACTCGGCGCTGCCCGGGGCGGCCGGATTCCCCTTGCCCGGACCGGACTTCGCGCCGGAGGTCGCGCCGGAGGACTGCGCGTCGTCGCCGGAGTCGTCGCCGGACGCCTTGCCGCGGCCCGCATTCGTGTCGTCGTCCGAGGACGTGGCGCCGTCCTTCTTGCCCGCGCCGTTCTTGCCGTCGCCGCCCGTCGCCGCGGTTCCGGCGCCGGAGGTGCCGGTACGGGTCGCGCTCGGGGTGGGCTTGCCGGTGCCGGGCTTGTCGGAACCGCCGTCGCCGCCGCCGGAGTTGGCCACCGCGATGCCGATGACCGTGCCGAGGATCGCCAGCACGAGGACGGCGACCGCGATGATCAGGGTACGGCGCGGCACCACGTCGGTGAGCGAGGACGGAGCCGGGCGCCGGGTGCTCTCGGGGGTGCCGGGCTCGGGCGCGGGTCTCGCCTTCGCGGCGGCCCTGCGCACCGAGCCGAGCGCGGCGCGTATCCGGGCCGGGTCGATCCCGCCGAGCGGGCCCTGCCCGGACCTGGCCGTGATGCCGTGCGGCACGGTCGGCGGCGCGGAGGGCGGCACGGGCGGTGTGCCGGGGGCGGCGGGCGCGGACCCTCGCGTGCCGGAGGGCGTGCCGGGGGCGTCCGGCGCCGCGGGCTCGGCGACGGAGCCGGCCGCCGCCGCGCTCGCGGGCCCGGCCAACGACGGCGGCACGGACGGCGGTGCGGTCGGCCGCGGCGGCGTCCGCGCGGCGTCGAGCGGCTTGGTGGCGGCGGTCGCCGCGGCGCCGGAGGCTCCCGGCGTCCCCGCGCCCGACGCCCCCTTGCCCGCGCCGGCGGAACCCGGCGCCCGCGCGGCACCCGCCGCACCGGCGGCGCTTGCCGCGCCCGCCGCGCCCGCCGCCGCGCCCGCCGCGCCCGCCGGCAGCACCATCGTCCGGTCGTCGCCGGAGCGGGCCGGCGGCACCGCGGGCCGCTCCGGCGCGTTGACGATGGCGGTCAGCAGTGCCCGCGCGCCCGGCTCGTCCAGGCGGCGCTCCGGGTCCTTGTCCAGCAGCCCGCGGATCACCTCGGCCAGCGGCCCGGCGTGCGGCATCGGCCCGACCGGCTCGGTCATCACGGCGGTCAGCGTGGCGATCGCCGAGCCCTTGTCGTAGGGCGGCCGGCCCTCGACCGCGGCGTACAGCAGCGCGCCGAGCGACCACAGGTCGGCCGGCGGGCCGGGCTTGTGCCCGCGGGCCCGCTCCGGGGAGATGTACGACGGCGCGCCGACGAGCATGCCGGTGGAGGTCACCGAGGGGTCGCCGTCGATCTGCGCGATGCCGAAGTCGCCGAGCACCACGCGCCCGCCGCCGGCGCCCGCGGCCCCGGAACCGCCGTCCGCGATCAGCACGTTGGACGGCTTGACGTCGCGGTGCAGGATGCCCTCGGCGTGCGCGGCGCGCAGCACGTCGAGCAGCACCAGGCCGACCTCGGCGGCGCGCCGCGGCTCCAGCGGGCCGTCGTCGCGGATCACGTCGGCCAGCGAGCGGCCCTCGACCAGCTCCATCACGATCCAGGGCCGGTCGTCCTCCTTGACCACGTCGAAGACGGTGATGGCGCCGGTGTTGCGGATGCGCGCGGTGGCCTTGGCCTCGCGCAGCGTCCGGGTGACCAGGCGGCGCTTCTCGTCCTCGTCGACGTCGCCGGGGAAGCGCAGCTCCTTCACCGCCACGCTGCGGCCCAGCGTCTCGTCGACCGCGCGCCACACCGTGCCCATGCCGCCCTTGCCGAGCACGTCGCCGAGGCGGTACCGGTCGGCGAGCACACGTCCCTCGGTACGGCCTTCGACCTCGCTCATGGGTGCTGTCCTTAAGTGTGCCGCCGCTGTGCCGGCTGTTGTCGACTTGTCGCGCCGTCGCCGGCGCGCCCGTCCATCATCCCCGAACGGGGGACGGCGAAGCGAACCCGGCCTATTGGCCGGAAAGCCGGAAACCGGCCACCGCGTTCTGGAACACCGGGAGTTGCTCCTGCCACTTGGCGTCCGGCGCGTTCAGGTAGACGGCGTACTCGATGCCGCCCGGCTTGCCGAAGTCCAGGTCGATGGCGTGGTAACGGCGTTTGCTGCCCTGGAAGGTGAACTCCCAGATGGCCGCGGGCCCGCCGAACTGCTGGGTGGAGTCCAGCCGTTCGCGGTGGTAGTCGTCGACCTGCGACTGCGTCTGCGGCTCCAGCGCGACCAGGTGCTGGTACGGGTCGCTGGTGCCGAAGTCCAGCGCGCTGACCTTGAGTCCGCTCTTGCCGTCCGGGCTGACCCAGTTGACCTCGTCGTCGCCCTTGGGTCCGGCCTTCTGCCGGGTCCAGCCGTCCGGCACCGGCACCGAGTAGCCGCGGTCGGGGACACTCGCCAGGTGGTAGCCGTCCGGCACCGCGGGCGGCGAGGAGGGCGGCGTGGTCGGGGTGGCGGGCGTGGTCGGTGCGGTGCTGGTCGGGGTGGCCGGTCCGCTGGTCGGCGGCGTGGGCGAGGGGGTGAGACGCCCGGCGTCGTCGCCGCGCGACCGGTAGTGGCCGACCAGCACGGCGGTGCCCGCGGCCAGCACGGCGATCGCGACGGCCGCGGCGACCCAGCGCCCGGCGCGCCGGGAGCGCCGCCAGGGCGCGGGCTGCGGCGTCTGCTGTGTCTGCCCGGTCGGCGGCTCGTACCCGCCGCCCTGCTGCGGATAGCCGTACGCGCCGGGGCCGCCGTACGCGCCGGGGCCGGTGCGCGCACCTGAGCCGGTGGGCCCGGTCTGCCCGCCGCCGTACGTGCCCTGGCCGGTGGGTCCGGTCTGCCCGGTCTGCCCGGTCTGCCCGGTCTGCCCGCCCGCGTACGCGCCCGGGCCGCCGTAGGTGCCCTGCTGTCCGTACGCGCTCGGCGGCGGGGCGCCGTGGCCGGCGCCGTGGCCGGTGGTGTCGCCCGCGGGGTCCGGGGCGGGGGGCTTGGTCTGCTGGAAGCGGGCCCGGTCGACCAGCGCGGTGTCGGCCTCGGCGGCCGGCAGCCGCAGCATCCGCTCGGCGTCCTCCGCGGACAGCCGCTGCTCGGGCTCCTTGGCCAGCAGCCCGGCGATCACCTGGGTGAGCGCACCCGCGTCGAGTTCGGGGACCGGCTCCTCGGCGATGGCGTAGGCGGTCTCGATCGCGGTGGGGCGGCGGAACGGCGAGACGCCCTCGACGGCCTGGAAGAGCGTGGCGCCCAGCGCCCACAGGTCGGCCTCGGGGCCCGGCGGCACGCCGCGTATCCGCTCCGGCGACAGGAAGTCGATGGAGCCGATGAGTTCGCCGGTGCGGGTCAGCGTCGAGGTGCCGGACGCCTGCGCGATGCCGAAGTCGGTGAGCACGACCCGGCCGCCGGGCCCCTCGACCGGTGTGCCGTCGGCCTCGTAGCTGACCGACTGGGTGCCGGTGGAGCTGCCCGGCTCGCCGAGCAGCACGTTGCCGGGCTTGACGTCGCGGTGCAGCACCCCGGCGTGGTGGGCGGCGCGCAGCGCGGCGATCATGCCGCGGCCGATCCTGGCGACCTCGGGGACCGGCAGCGCGCCCTGCTGCTTCAGCCGCTCGCCCAGCGTCAGCGAGGGGACGTACTCCATGACGATGGACGGCAGCCCGTCGTCGTCGACCACGTCGTGCACCACGATGACGTTGGGGTGGCTGATCCTGGCCGCGGCCCGGGCCTCGCGGCGGGTGCGCTCGAAGAGGGTGGCCAGTTCGTCGTCGTCCATGTGCGGTTGCGGCGGGTGGAGCTTCTTGACCGCGACGAGCCGCCCGAGCAGTTCGTCCTCGGCCCGCCAGACGGTGCCCATGCCACCGCGCCCTATGCGTTCGAGCAGTCGGTAGCGGCCCGCGACCAACCGCCCTTCGTCCACCTGTCCGACCATTACGTGCCCTCCGCCTGCTCCCCCGCCCGCGCGTCCGCTCCCGCGCCCAGGCAATCTCGCCTAGAGGGGCACGATATCCGGCGCGCCGAGCCTGGCCGCATCCGCGGTCTGGTCGTCAGGTTGCAATTGGGACTCGCGCTCGGCCTCCACGCGCTTCTCGTAGTAGGCGACTTCCTTGTCGATCTGCGCCGTGTCCCAGCCCAGGACGCCCGCCATCAGCTCGGCGGACTCGCGGGCGCAGCGGGTGCCGCGGTCGAAGGTCTCGATGGAGATGCGGGTGCGGCGGGCCAGCACGTCGTCCAGGTGGCGGGCGCCCTCCGCCGAGGCGGCGTGGACCACTTCGGCGCGCAGGTAGTCGTCGGCGCCGGTGAGCGGGCGGCCCAGCTCGGCGTCCTGCGCGACCAGGTCGAGGACGTCCTCGGCGAGCGACCCGTAGCGGTTGAGCAGGTGCTCCACCCGGGCGACGTGCACGCCGGTGCGGGCGGCGATGCGGGCGCGGGCGTTCCACAGCGCGTGGTAGCCCTCGGCGCCGATCAGCGGCACCTCCTCGGTGCAGCAGTCGGCGACCCGGCGGTCCAGGCCGTGCACGGCCTCGTCGACCGCGTCCTTGGCCATCACCCGGTACGTCGTGTACTTGCCGCCGGCCACCACGACCAGGCCGGGCACCGGATGGGCCACGGTGTGCTCGCGCGACAGCTTGCTGGTCGCGTCGGACTCCCCGGCCAGCAGCGGGCGCAGCCCGGCGTACACGCCCTGCACGTCGTCCCTGGTGAGCGGGGTGTGCAGCACCGAGTTGACGTGTTCGAGCAGATAGTCGATGTCGGCGCTGGAGGCGGCCGGGTGGGCCTTGTCCAGGTCCCAGTCGGTGTCGGTGGTGCCGACGATCCAGTGCCGGCCCCAGGGGATGACGAACAGCACGCTCTTCTCGGTGCGCAGGATCAGCCCGGTGGTGGAGTGGATGCGGTCCTTGGGCACCACCAGGTGAATGCCCTTGGAGGCGCGGACGTGGAACTGGCCGCGCTCGCCGATCAGCGCCTGCGTGTCGTCGGTCCACACGCCGGTGGCGTTGACCACCTGGCGGGCCCTGACCTGGTACTCGCCGCCCTGCTCGCCGTCCTGCACCCGCGCGCCGACCACTCGTTCGCCCTCGCGCAGGAAGCCGGTGACGCGGGCCTGGTTGGCGGCCAGCGCGCCGTAGGCGACGGCGGTGCGCACCAGCGTGACCACCAGGCGCGCGTCGTCCACCTGGGCGTCGTAGTACTGCAGCGCGCCGACCAGGGCGTCCTTGCGCAGCGCGGGGGCGACGCGCAGGGCGTGCCGGCGGCTGAGGTGGCGGTGCACGGGCAGGCCGCGGCCGTGTCCTGAGGAGACGGACATCGCGTCGTACAGCGCGACGCCCGAGCCCGCGTAGAGCCGCTCCCAGCCCTTGTGCTGCAGCGGGTAGAGGAACGGCACGGGCCGTACCAGGTGCGGGGCCAGGCGTTCCAGCAGCAGGCCGCGCTCCTTGAGCGCCTCGCGGACCAGCGCGAAGTCCAGCATCTCCAGATAGCGCAGGCCGCCGTGGATGAGCTTGCTGGAGCGGCTGGACGTGCCGGACGCCCAGTCCCTGGCCTCGACGATGCCGACGGAAAGGCCCCGGGTGACGGCGTCCAGGGCGGTGCCGGCCCCGACCACGCCGCCGCCGACGACGAGGATGTCGAGTTCCTGTTCGGCCATCCGGGCCAGGTCCTCGGCTCGCTGGGCGGGGCTGAGCGTGGTGGTGCGCATCCGTGCCTCCGTGGCTGCGTCGGTGCTGCGGTCTCGGTGCGTTCAGTGCCGGTGCGGCGCTCATGGTGATGTCCGCGCCTCTTCGATAGTGACCGGATCGGCGGCGAGCGGCCAGCCCGGGTGGTCCGGCCAGGCCCGGCGGTCCGGGCGCGCGGGGGTGGTCCTGCCGAGAGGTCCGCGCGGTGTCGTCGGCGCGCCGCGCGGTCATATCAGTGATTTGTCTGGTTAGCCTGTTTTAGCAGCCATGAGGTGGGCCCAGCGGAGGGCGGACAGCCATGCCAGCAGACCTCGCCGTACTCGGACTCGGCCATGCCGGTCTTCCCCTCGCGCAGGCGGCCACCGCCGCCGGGATCGGCGTGATCGGCTGGGACCCGGACCCCGCCGTCGTCGCCGACATCACCGCGGGCCGGGTGCCGCCCGGCGCGCTCGCCGCGGCCGACCTGCGCCGGATGCTCGCCTGCGGCTTCCGCGCCACCTCCGACCCCGCGGTGCTCGGCCGGGTGCGGACCGCGGTGATCTGCGCGCCCACCCCGCTCGGCGAGGACCACGCGCCGGACCTCGGCGCGGTCGCCGCCGCCGCCCGAGCGCTCGCCCCTCATGTGCGCCCGCACACCACGGTGGTGCTGGAGTCGGCGGTCTACCCGGGCACCACCGAGCAGTACCTGCGCCCGCTGCTGGAGTCGCACGGGCTGCGCGCCGGGCGGGACTTCCACCTGGCCTACTCCCCCAGCCGCCTCGACCCCGGCAACCGGGTCTTCCACCTGGCCAACACCCCCAAGGTGGTGGGCGGGTGCACGCCCGCGTGCACCGAGGCCGCGGCGGCCTTCTACGGCCGGCTGACCGAGCGGGTGGTCCGCGCCCGCGGCCCGCGCGAGGCCGAGGCGGTCAAGCTGCTGGAGACCAACTACCGGCACGTCAACATCGCCTTCGCCAACGAGATGGCGGTGCTCTGCCACGACCTGGGCGTCGACCTGTGGGACGTGGTGCGCTGCGCGGAGACCAAGCCGTTCGGCTTCCAGGCGTTCCGGCCCGGGCCCGGCGTCGGCGGCCACGCGCCGGCCCTGGACCCCAACGCCGCGCCGCCGTTCGCCGCCCCCGGGCTGCTGGACGGGCGGGCCCGCACCCCCGGCCACCCGCTGCGGATGGTCGAACTCGCCCAGGAGGTCAACGCCCGGATGCCGCGCTACGTCGTCCAGCGCGCCGCCGCGCTGCTCAACGAGCACGGCAAGTCGCTGCGCGGCGCGCGGGTGCTGCTGCTGGGCGTCACGTACAAGGCCGACACCGCCGACCAGCAGGGCGCGCCGGCGCGGGAGATCGGCGCGCGGCTGATCGAACTGGGCGCGCAGCTGTGCTACCACGATCCGTACGTGCCCGGCTGGCGGGTGCTGGACCGGCCGGTGCCGCGCGCGGAGGGGCTGTGGGAGGCCGCCGCCGAGGCGGACCTGACGCTGCTGCTCCAGCACCACCGCACGTACGACCTGCAAGGGCTGGCGGTCAAGGCGCAGTTGCTGCTGGACACCCGCGGCGCGACCCCCGCCGGCGCGGCGGCCCGGCTGTAGTGGTCCCGTCCGGCTGTAGTGGTCCTGTCCGGCTGTAGTGGTCCTGTAACGACCGTATGAACGAGCTTGTCCTATTGTCATGCCCCCCTGCTAGATTTCGGCGTCACTCATCCGCACCGGCGCCGCTCGTCCGCGCCGGTCCGCACGCGTCCTCGGGGGAACCCTTCATGAGCGCCAACTACCCGCCGCCGCAACAGCAGCCCGCGCCCGGCCAGAACCCGTACGCCCCGCAGCAGCCGCAGGCGCCGTACGGACAGCAGCCCCCGGCCGGGTGGGGCGGCCAGCAGCAGCCCCAGGGCGGCTGGGGCGGCCCGCAGCCCCAGGGCTTCGACCCGGCCGCCTACCCGCCGCCCGGCGGCCCGATGGCCCGCGCCGCGGGCAACCCCGCGCTCGGCATCCTGGTCGGGGTGGGGGCGATGCTCGTGGCCGCGGTGCTCTACGGCCTGCTGATCAAGGGCACCAAGCACGAGATCGGGTACGCGGCGCTCGGCGTCGGCGCGCTGGTCGGCCTCGCGCTGGGCAAGATCGGCGGACGCCACCCGGCGCTGCCGTTCGTCGGCGTGCCGCTGGCGCTGCTCGGGGTCTACTTCGGGCAGATCTTCGGCCTCGCGCTGATCGCGGCGTCCGTGAACGACGTCAGCGTGACGACGGCACTCACCGACCACTACTCCTTCCTCCAGGACTCCTGGAAGGACGCGATGGACGCGAAGGACATCCTGTTCTTCGGCATCGCCGGGCTGGAGGGCTTCCTCATCACCAAGCGCGTCGCGAACTGACGCGGAGCCGTCCGCTGATGGGACATGCGTCAGGGCCCGTACCCCGGGCGGGGTACGGGCCCTGACGCATGTCCCCGCGGAGCGGCCTAGCGGTGGTGGGTCGGGGAGACCGTGACCTCGACGCGCTGGAACTCCTTCAGGTCCGAGTAGCCGGTGGTGGCCATCGAGCGGCGCAGCGCGCCGAAGAAGTTCATCGAGCCGTCGGGGGCGTGCGAGGGGCCGAGCAGGATCTCCTCGGTGGTGCCGGTGGTGCCGAGGTTCATCCGCTTGCCGCGCGGCAGCTCGGGGTTGACCGCCTCCATGCCCCAGTGGAAGCCGCGGCCCGGCGCGTCGGTGGCGCGGGCCAGCGGGGAGCCCATCATCACCGCGTCGGCCCCGCAGGCGATCGCCTTGGGCAGGTCGCCGCTGACGCCGAAGCCGCCGTCGGCGATCACGTGCACGTACCGGCCGCCGGACTCGTCCATGTAGTCGCGGCGGGCCGCGGCGACGTCGGCCACCGCGGTCGCCATCGGGACCTGGATGCCCAGCACGCTGCGGGTGGTGTGCGCCGCGCCGCCGCCGAAGCCGACCAGCACGCCGGCCGCGCCGGTGCGCATCAGGTGCAGCGCCGCGGTGTAGGTGGCGCAGCCGCCGACGATGACCGGCACGTCCAGCTCGTAGATGAACTGCTTGAGGTTCAGCGGCTCGTGCGACCCGCTGACGTGCTCGGCGGAGACCGTGGTGCCGCGGATCACGAACAGGTCCACCCCCGCGTCCACCACGGCCTTGGAGAACTGCGCGGTGCGCTGCGGCGACAGCGCGGCCGCGGTGACCACGCCGGCCTCGCGGACCTCCTTGATGCGCTGGCCGATCAGCTCCTCGCGGATCGGCGCGTCGTAGATCTCTTGCAGCCGCGCGGTGGCCCGCGCGTCGTCCAGCTCGGCGATCTCCGCGAGCAGCGGCTCGGGGTCGTCGTAGCGGGTCCACAGCCCTTCCAGGTTGAGCACGCCCAGGCCGCCGAAGGTGCCGATCCTGATGGCGGTCTCCGGCGAGACCACCGAGTCCATCGGCGCGGCCAGGAACGGCAGCTCGAACCGGTAGGCGTCGATCTGCCAGGCGATCGAGACCTCCTCGGGGTCCCGGGTCCGCCGGCTGGGCACCACGGCGATGTCGTCAAACGCGTACGCCCTGCGGCCCCGCTTGCCCCGTCCGATCTCGATCTCAGTCACAGCACCCGCGCCTCTCTGTCCGGCTTGCGCCCCCATCATCCCCTACCGCGGCCGCGGCGGCCGCGCGCAGGTCAGCCGTGGTAGTTCGGGGCCTCCACGGTCATCTGGATGTCGTGCGGGTGGGACTCCTTGAGGCCGGCCGCGGTGATCCGGACGAAGCGGCCCTTGGTCTCCATCTCGGCGATGGTCGCCGCGCCCACGTAGCCCATGGTCTGGCGCAGGCCGCCGATCAGCTGGTGCAGCACGGCGGACAGCGGGCCGCGGTAGGGCACCTGGCCCTCGATGCCCTCGGGCACCAGCTTGTCGTCGGAGGCGACCTCGGCCTGGAAGTAGCGGTCCTTGGAGTACGAGCGGCCCTGGCCGCGGGACTGCATCGCGCCGAGCGAGCCCATGCCGCGGTAGGACTTGAACTGCTTGCCGTTGATGAACAGCAGCTCGCCCGGGGACTCCTCGCAGCCGGCCAGCAGGCTGCCGAGCATCACCGTGCTCGCGCCGGCCGCCAGCGCCTTGCCGATGTCGCCGCTGTACTGCAGGCCGCCGTCGCCGATCACCGGCACGCCCGCGTCCGCGCACGCCTGCGCGGCCTCGTAGATCGCGGTGACCTGGGGGACGCCGATGCCGGCGACCACCCGGGTGGTGCAGATCGAGCCGGGGCCGACGCCGACCTTGACGCCGTCCACGCCCGCGTCGATCAGCGCCCGGGCGCCGTCGCGGGTCGCCACGTTGCCGCCGACGACGTCCACGCCGACGCTGGACTTGATCTTGGCCATCCAGTCCAGTGCGTTGCTGTTGTGGCCGTGCGAGGTGTCCACGACCAGGAAGTCCACGCCCGCGCCGACCAGCGCCTGGGCCCGCTCCAGCGCCTCGGGGCTGGCGCCGACCGCCGCGCCGACCACCAGCCGGCCCTCGGCGTCCTTGGCCGCGTGCGGGTACTGCTCGGCCTTGACGAAGTCCTTGACGGTGATCAGGCCCTTGAGCCGGCCCTCGTCGTCGACCAGCGGCAGCTTCTCGATCTTGTGGCGGCGCAGCAGCGCCATCGCGTCCACGCCGGAGATGCCGACCTTGCCGGTGACCAGCGGCATCGGCGTCATCACCTCGCGCACCCGGCGGCCGCGGTCGGACTCGAAGGCCATGTCGCGGTTGGTGACGATGCCCAGCAGTCGCCCGGACTCGTCGGTGACCGGCACACCGCTGATCCGGAACCGCGCGCACAGCGCGTCGGCCTCGGCGAGGGTGGCGTCCGGGCGGACCGTGATCGGGTCGGTGACCATGCCGGACTCCGACCGCTTGACCAGGTCCACCTGGCTGACCTGATCCTCGATCGACAGGTTGCGGTGCAGCACGCCGACGCCGCCCTGGCGGGCCATCGCGATGGCCATCCGCGCCTCGGTGACCTTGTCCATCGCCGCGGACAGCAGCGGGATGTTCACCCGGACGTTGCGGGAGACCAGCGAGGAGGTGTCCACCTGGTTCGGCAGCACGTCGGAGGCGCCCGGCAGGAGCAGGACGTCGTCGTAGGTCAGTCCGAGCGTGGCGAACTTCTCGGCTACTCCGTCGGCGTTGAGCGACATGGCACCTTCCCGAATGGTCTTGCCCGGCGAGTTGTTCAATGGTAGTGGCTGCGCCGGCATTCCCCCGCCACGGCGAAGGGGCCGGGCGGGCGCGGGCAGGTCGGCGCGGGTGCGGGGGCGGCGCGGACCGGTGCGGGCCCGGCGCGGACCGGTGCGGGCCCGGCGCACGTGCGGGCCCGGCGCACGTCGGTGCGAGCCGGGGGAGGCCGGCGCACGTCGGCCGTCGACCGTGGGCCGCAGCCGTAGGCCGGGGGGCTACGCGGTGAGGCCCTCGCCGGCCCGCGCGCCCGCGGTCTCCTCGGCGATCGCCCGCAGCCTGCTCAGCGCGCGGTGCTGCGCCACCCGTACGGCCCCGGGCGACATGCCCAGCACCTGCCCGGTCTCCTCCGCGCTCAGCCCGACCGCGACCCGCAGCAGCACCAGTTCGCGCAGGTGGCCGGGGAGCCGTTCGAGCAGTTTCTTGGCCCAGGCGGCGTCGCTGTTGAGCAGCGCGCGCTCCTCGGGGCCGAGCGAGTCGTCGGGCTTCTCCGGCATCTCGTCGGAGGGCACCGCGGTGCTGCCGGGGCCGCGCATGGCGGCGCGCTGCAGATCGGCGACCTTGTGCGCGGCGATGGAGACCACGAAGGCCTCGAACGGCCGGCCCAGGTCGCGGTAGCGCGGCAGCGCGCACAGCACCGCCAGGCACACCTCCTGCGCGAGGTCGTCGACGAAGTGCCGGGCCTCGCCGGGCAGCCGGGACAGCCGGGTCCTGCAGTAGCGCTCGGCCAGCGGGTGGACGTGCGCCAGCAGGTCGTGCACGGCCCGCTGATCGCCGTCGGCCGCGCGGCGGACGAGAGCACCGATGGGCGAGGTCTCGTCGTCACGCATCCACCCATGGTGCCTCGCCGCGGGACGATCCGCGGCATCGCGGCCGAACTTCTGCATCGAAGCGTTATCCGCGGCGCGGCGCGCCGGTGGTCCGGCCGTCGCCTCCGCGACCCCTGCGGCCCCTGCGGTCTCTGCCGCCTCCACAGCCTCCGCCGTCTCCGCCACGTGCGGCCCCCGCCGATCCCCGAGGAAGTCCATACCTTCAAGCATGCGTCCTCCCCCGGGAAACCGAGGACTCGCGGGCGACGCCGGCCGCACCGCGGGAGTTCACCGGAGTGCTTACCGCACCAGGCCCCAGCGGAAGCCCAGGGCCACCGCGTGGGCCCGGTCCGAGGCGCCGAGCTTCTTGAACAGCCGCCTGGCGTGCGTCTTCACGGTGTCCTCCGACAGGAACAGCTCGCGGCCGATCTCCGCGTTGGACCGGCCGTGGCTCATCCCCTCCAGCACCTGGATCTCGCGCGCGGTCAGGGTGGGCGCGGCACCCATCTCGGCCGAGCGCAGCCGGCGCGGGGCCAGCCGCCAGGTGGGGTCGGCCAGCGCCTGGGTGACGGTGGCCCGCAACTCCGCGCGGGAGGCGTCCTTGTGCAGGTAGCCGCGGGCGCCGGCGGCCACCGCGAGAGCGACGCCGTCCAGGTCCTCGGCGACGGTGAGCATGATGATGCGGGCGCCGGGGTCGGCGGACAGCAGCCGCCGCACCGTTTCCACCCCGCCGAGGCCGGGCATCCGCACGTCCATCAGGATGAGGTCCGAGCGGTCGGCACCCCAGCGGCGGAGCACTTCCTCGCCGTTGGCAGCGGTGGTTACGCGCTCGACACCGGGCACGGTCGCCACCGCGCGGCGCAGGGCCTCTCGGGCGAGCGGGGAGTCGTCACAGACGAGGACGGAAGTCATGACCGCCCCCCGCAGCAGAACCGCGTCACGTTGTGCCTCCAGGCTGTACGAAGTACGAGATCTTCACCGTTGCGGCGGACGGCCTCGGGCGCCTGCCCGATTTCTCCTGCTCCGCCAACCGCTTCCGCCACACTCAACGACCCTCACCCGAAAGAGTTACGGAGCCGGGACGCCACTTTCGGCACTCTACGTGATCATGCGCGTACGAGTCGACTACGCCGCAGGTCAGACGGGTGAGAGGAGAGCAATTTCGAAGGTGCGGCACGGCCCGGAACGCCACTCGGCGTGCGGAGGGTGCTGCCGATCGGGTGTTATGCCGCGCTTTGCACTGTTTGGCGGCTCTTTTCTGTTCCGTGGGCTAATCATCGCTAGATTGGCGATGAGTCATATTTACATCTACTACGACAGTAGATGTACCGTCGGAGACGATCGGAAGATCGGCCCGTCGACCTTCACGCCCGCTTCGAGGGGATGAGCAATGGCAGACTTCTCCCGCCTTCCCGGACCGAACGCCGATCTCTGGGACTGGCAGCTCGTGGCCGCCTGCCGCGGCGTCGACAGCTCGTTGTTCTTCCACCCCGAGGGCGAGCGGGGGGCCGCGCGGAGCGCGCGCGAGACCGCCGCGAAAGAGGTGTGCATGCGGTGCCCGGTCCGCGCGGAGTGCGCGACGCACGCGCTGGCCGTACGCGAGCCGTACGGAGTGTGGGGCGGGCTCACGGAGGACGAGCGCGAGGCGATGATGGGGCGGTCCCGCTCCCGGGATCACGACGTGGCGGAGTACGACGACGCGCCGGAGGTCGACTCCGAGCACGAGGATGCGCGGCACTCGGCGGCCGCCCACAGCCGCTGAAACGTTCCGCCCCGGTCAGCTCCGCGCTGGGCGTCAGCCCGTCTTTCAGGGCGCGGCCCCTGCCGTCAGCTCGACGCCGAGCCTTGACCCAAGGGGCGCGGGGAACTGCTCCCCCAGACTCCGTCCGGGAGGTACCCCCACTAGCCACCGCGCGTCCGCGGTGCGTCACCGTCCCGAAGGGGCTGTTCAAATCGCTCCGGACCACCGGCCCGGTGGTGGGTTGCTCGCGCAGTTCCCCGCGCCCCTGAGGTTGAAGCTCGGTGTCGAGCTGACGGCAGGGGCCGCGCCCCTGAAAGACGGGCTGACGCCCAGCGCGGGGCTGACGGGCAGGGGGCGCGACCGCTACGGGGCAACGCTCAGCGCGAGGCGACCGAGCATCGCGCTGACCGCGGGGACGTGCGCGAGGTCCGGGAGCGTGAGGGCCACCACCTCACGTTCCACCGCGGGGCGGACGTCGAGCACCGCGACGCCCGCCGCCCGCACCGGGCCCAGCGCCAGCTCGGGGAGGACCGCCACGCCGAGCCCCGCCGCGACCAGGCCGACCACGGCCGGCGAGTCGTCCGTGGCGAAATCGATCCGCGGCGTGAAGCCCGCCCGCTCGCAGACCTCCACCAGGTGCCGCCGGCACCGCGGGCAGCCCGCGATCCACTGCTCGTCCGCCAGCTCCTCGATCGCCGTCGGCCCCGACCGCCCGGCCAGCGGGTGGTCCTCGGGCACCACGCCGACCAGCCGGTCGGTGAGCAGCGGGCGGACCACCAGGTCGTCCCAGGACTCCTCGGCCGGCGTCGGCAGGTCGACGTAGCGGAAGGCGAGCGTGATGTCGCAGTCGCCGGCCCTGAGCATGTCGACCGAGTGCGGCGGCTCGGCCTCGACCAGCGAGACCTTGGTGCCCGGGTGGTGCGCGCGCATGTCGGCGACGGCGCGCGGGACCAGCGTGGAGCTGCCGGAGGGGAACGAGCACAGCCGCACCCGTCCGGCCCGCAGCCCGGCGATCGCCGCGATCTCCTCCTCCGCGGCGGTCAGCCCGGCGAGGATGCCCGCGGCGTGCCGCACCAGCGCGTCGCCCGCCTCGGTCAGCCGCATCTCGCGCGGCCCGCGGACCAGCAGCGGCGTGCCGGCGCTGTTCTCCAGCGCCTTCATCTGCTGGCTCACGGCGGGCTGCGTGCAGCCCAGCTCACGGGCCGCGGCGGAGAAGGAGCCGGTACGGGCGACGGCGCGCAGGACGCGCAGGTGGCGGGCCTCGATCATCCCCCCACCATAAGCGCGGCTTGGGGCACGGCGGCGAACCTGCCGCTGGGCTTTGGGAGCGGCGCCACGCCGGCGCTTCGGGAGCGGCGGCACGCCGGCGGCCGGCGACGGCACGCCGGCGGCGGCGCCGCCGGGAAAAACGCGTTGGCGCCGAGGCCGCCGCGTGGTGGGATGCCGGGATGCATCAGGGCCACGTGCGCAGCGTGAACATCGGCCGTCCACGGCCCAATCCGTGGAAGCGGCTGCCGGCGACCGGCATCGACAAGCGCCCGGTGGCCGGGCCGGTGGCCGTGACCGCGCCCGGGCCGAAGGGCGACGGCGCGGTCGGACTGGCCGGCGACCGGGCGTACGACGTGAAGCACCACGGCGGCGCCGACCAGGCGGTCTACGCCTACGCCCGCGAGGACCTCGACCACTGGGAGCGGCAACTGGGCCGCCCGCTGCCCGACGGCGCCTTCGGCGAGAACCTCACCACCACCGGCTACGACCTCAACTCCGCACTGATCGGCGAACGCTGGCGGATCGGCGCCCGGCTGGTCCTCGAAGTCTCCTGCCCGCGCATCCCGTGCGCGACGTTCGCCGGCTGGCTCGGCGAGAAGGGCTGGACGCGGGCCTTCACCCGGGCCGCGCTGCCCGGGCCCTATCTGCGGGTGGTGGAGCCCGGCGAGGTCGCCGCGGGCGACCGGATCGAGGTGGTGTCGCGGCCCGCCGAGCACGCGGTGACCGTCGCGTCGAGCTTCCGCGCGCTGACCACCGAGCCGGAGCTGCTGCCGGCCCTGCTGGAGGTCGCCGCGTTCCCCGCCGCCGACCGCGAGGCGATCCGCCGCCGGCTGACCCGCGGCGCGTGACCGGCGGCGCGGGACGTCGGGGACGGCCTAGGCTGCGCGCATGGATGCCCCGGCCCGCGTGATCTCCGTCAACACCTCGCGCCCGCGCGTCGTTCCGTACACCGACGCCGCGGGCGGCCTCACCGGCATCGGCAAGCGTCCGGTGGCCGGGCCCGTCGAGGTCGCGGCGCCCGGACCGCGCGGCGCCGGCGGCAGCGGGCTGGCCGGCGACGCGGTGTGCGACCTGCGCTTCCACGGCGGGGACGACCAGGCGGTCTACGCCTACGCCCGCGAGGATCTCGACCACTGGCAGCGGCAACTGGGCCGCCCGCTGCCCGACGGCGCCTTCGGCGAGAACCTCACCACCACCGGCTACGACCTCAACTCCGCGCTGATCGGCGAACGCTGGCGGATCGGCGCCCGACTGGTCCTCGAAGTGACCTCGGGGCGCATCCCGTGCCGCACCTTCGTCGGCTGGCTGGACGAGAACGGCGCGGACGCCACCGGCTGGGTGAAGCGGTTCACGCACGCGGCGCGGCCCGGCCCGTTCCTGCGGGTGGTCACACCGGGGCCGGTCGCGGCGGGCGACCCGCTGACCGTGCTGTCCCGCCCCGGCCACGAGGTCAGCGTCGCCTACCTCTTCCGCGCGATGACCACCGCGCCGGAGCTGCTGCCGCGCGCGCTGGAGGCGGCCGGCGACGCGATGAACGCGACCTACGCGGAGGTCATCAGGCACCGCCTGGCCGCACCCGACCCCGCGGGCGCCTGAGCCCGTCCGCGCCCGCGGGCCCCCGCCGCGGCGCCGGGCACGGGACGCCCGCACGGGACGCCGCGCGGGACGCCCTGGACGCGCGTCCGCGGCACCCTAGGCTGGCGCGCATGACGACTTCACTCGTGACGGGTGCGACGGCGGGGATCGGCGCGGCCTTCGCCCGGCGGCTGGCGGCCGACGGGCACGGCCTGGTGCTGGTGGCGCGGGACGCCGAGCGGCTGGCGGACAGCGCGGCGCGGCTGCGCGAGCGGTACCGCGTCGAGGTCGAGACGCTGCCCGCGGACCTCGCGCGGGACGCCGGCGTGGCCGCGGTCGAGGCGCGGCTGCGGGACACCGCGCGGCCGGTCGACGTGCTGGTCAACAACGCCGGCTTCGGCAACCGCGGCACCTATCTGAAGGTCCCGGTCGAGGACGAGGTGCGGATGCTGCGGGTGCACTGCGAGGCGGTGCTGCGGCTCACCTCGGCCGCCGCGGAGACGATGCGCGGCGGAGGCCGCGGCACGGTGATCAACGTCGCGTCGGTCGCGGCGTTCATGCCGCGCGGCACCTACGGCGCGAGCAAGGCGTGGGTGGTGCGCTTCACCGAGAACGCGGCGCGGGAGCTGCGCGGCAGCGGCGTGCGGATGCTCGCGCTGTGCCCGGGGTTCGTCCGCACCGAGTTCCACGCGCGGGCCGGCATGGACGCCTCGCGGCTGCCGTCGTTCGCCTGGCTGGACGCGGACCGGGTGGTCGCCGCGGCGCTGCGCGACCTGGCCCGCGGCCGTACGGTCTCGGTCCCGTCCGCCCGTTACAAGGTCGCCGTCGCGCTGGCCCGGCACCTGCCGACGTCGGTCTTCGGCGCGGCCTCCACCCGCGCGGGCCGCGGCTACGACCCCCGGGGCTGACGTACGGCGCCCGCGCACGGCGACCGCGAACGGCGCCCGCGCACGGCGACCGCGCACGGCGTACGGGTGCGGCGTCCCCGTGCGGCGGCAGGCACCACGGCAGACACCGCGGCAGAGGAGCGCGCACGGCCGAGGCCCGGCCCCCGGGGTGGGGGCCGGGCCTCGGCCGTGGAGCGGTGCGCCGCGCGCCGCGGCGCCGCGGTACTGCCGGACTGCCGTCCTCCGGGAGGAGGGCGGTCGCGTCAGTGGGAGTGGCCGTGGCTGTGGCCCGCGGCCTCCTCGGGCTCCTCTTCCTTCTTCTCGACCACGAGCGTCTCGGTGGTGAGCAGCAGCGAGGCGATCGAGGCCGCGTTCTCCAGCGCGGAGCGGGTGACCTTGACCGGGTCGATGACGCCGGCCTTGACCAGGTCGCCGTACTCGCCGGTGGCCGCGTTGAAGCCGTGGCCCTTGTCCAGCTCGGCCACCTTGGAGGTGATCACGTAGCCTTCGAGGCCGGCGTTCTCGGCGATCCAGCGCAGCGGCTCGGCCGCGGCGCGGCGGACGACCGCGACACCGGTGGCCTCGTCGCCGTCCTTGCCCAGGCCCTCGCCGAGCACCTTGGCCGCGTGCACCAGCGCGGAGCCGCCGCCGGAGACGATGCCCTCCTCGACCGCCGCGCGGGTCGCGGAGATCGCGTCCTCCAGGCGGTGCTTCTTCTCCTTCAGCTCGACCTCGGTGGCCGCGCCGACCTTGATGACGCAGACGCCGCCGGCCAGCTTGGCCAGGCGCTCCTGCAGCTTCTCGCGGTCCCAGTCGGAGTCGGTGGTGGAGATCTCCGCCTTGATCTGGCCGACCCGGCCCTCGATCTCGGCCTTGTCGCCGGCGCCGTCGACGATCGTGGTGTCGTCCTTGGTGACGGTGACCCGGCGGGCGGTGCCCAGCAGGTCCAGGCCGGCCTGGTCGAGCTTGAGGCCGACCTCCTCGGCGATGACGGTCGCGCCGGTCAGCGTGGCGATGTCGCCCAGCATGGCCTTGCGGCGGTCGCCGAAGCCCGGCGCCTTGACCGCGACGGCGTTGAAGGTGCCGCGGATCTTGTTGACCACCAGCGTGGACAGGGCCTCGCCCTCGACGTCCTCGGCGATGATCAGCAGCGGCTTGGAGCCGCCGGCCTGGATGACCTTCTCCAGCAGCGGCAGCAGGTCCTGGATCGAGGAGATCTTGCCCTGGTGGATGAGGATGTACGGGTCGTCGAGGACGGCCTCCATCCGCTCCTGGTCGGTGACGAAGTACGGCGACAGGTAGCCCTTGTCGAACGCCATGCCTTCGGTGAAGTCCAGCTCCAGCCCGAAGGTGTTGGACTCCTCGACGGTGATCACGCCGTCCTTGCCGACCTTGTCCATCGCCTCGGCGATCAGCTCGCCGACCTGCTTGTCCTGGGCGGACAGCGCGGCGACCGCGGCGATGTCCTCCTTGCCCTCGATCGCGCGGGCGGAGGAGAGCAGCTCGTCGGAGACCGCCTTGACGGCGGCGTCGATGCCCTTCTTCAGGGCGGCCGGAGAGGCGCCGGCGGCGACGTTGCGCAGGCCCTCGCGGACCAGCGCCTGGGCCAGCACGGTCGCGGTGGTGGTGCCGTCGCCCGCGATGTCGTTGGTCTTGGTCGCCACCTCCTTGACGAGCTGCGCGCCCAGGTTCTCGTAGGGGTCCTCGATCTCCACCTCGCGGGCGATGGTCACACCGTCGTTGGTGATGGTCGGGGCGCCGAACTTCTTGTCGATGACGACGTTGCGGCCCTTGGGGCCGATCGTCACCTTCACGGTGTCGGCGAGCTTGTTGACGCCGCGCTCCAGGGCGCGACGGGCGTCCTCGTCGAACTTCAGAATCTTGGCCATGCCTGCGAACTACCTCGTCTAATCGTCAGTGGTCGTCGGCTGTCGTGTCGCGGAGGGCGGACGGCGGCCGGCGCGCGTCGTCAAGGACGGTCAACGACACCGCCCCGGGTCCCGGCCTCAAGGACTCGGACTCCCGGGGCGGGATCACGGCTGTGGGTGAAGAAGAGCCGGGGACTACTTCTCGATGATCGCGAGGACGTCGCGAGCCGAGAGGACGAGGTACTCCTCGCCGTTGTACTTCACCTCGGTGCCGCCGTACTTGCTGTAGAGCACGACGTCGCCCACGGCGACGTCGAGAGGCAGCCGGTTGCCGTCCTCGAAGCGGCCCGGGCCCACGGCCAGGACGACGCCCTCCTGGGGCTTCTCCTTGGCGGTGTCCGGGATGACCAGGCCCGAGGCCGTGGTCTGCTCGGCGTCCAGCGGCTGGACCACGATGCGGTCCTCGAGCGGCTTGATGGCAACCTTGGTGCTGGCGGTCGTCACGATCCGACCTCCCCCTTCAAAGGGCTCACGGGAGTGTCTGTCTGGGTCGGCGACCTGGTAGGCCCGTCGTCGCGGGTGCCGGACCTGCCCGTCGCTTCAGTCTGGCACTCAGCGGCGCCGAGTGCCAGGACCGAGACTAGGACGCGCTTAGCACTCGGTCAAGCGGAGTGCCAGAGTCGCGACACGGAGCCGCGCGCAGGACCGCACCCGCGCGGGGCCGGCGCGGGCCTCGCGCCGGGGCTCAGCCGCCGGGCGCGGCGGGCGCGGGCGGGTCCCGGTGGTCGTCGGCGAGGCGGCGGGCGAGGGTGCGGAAGTCGGCGAGCAGCCGGCCGCGTTCGCCGGACCGCACGGCCAGCACCACATGACTCGGCTCGACGCCCTCCAGCGGCACCGAGGTCAGGTCGGGCCGCAGGCCCACCCCGCGCACCCGGGCCGCGATCGCCACCGCCTCGCCGGCCGCGACGACCTCGAACTTGTCCTCCAGCGCGTCGATCACCGGGCCGCCGGGCGCGGGCCGGCCGTCCGGGCGCGGGTCGATCCGCCAGAAGGCGCTCCAGTCCGGGTCGAAGTCCCGTATCCGCGGCAGCGGTTCGTCGGCGATGTCGTCGAGGGTGACCGACTCCCGGCCGGCCAGCCGGTGGTCGAGCGGCACCACGAGCACCCGCGGCTCGGAGTACAGCACCGTGACGTCCAGGCCCTCGGTGGGGAACGGCAGCCGGGTCACCAGCGCGTCGACCCGGCGGTCCCGCAGCGCGGTACGGGCCTCCCGCCAGCTGACGTGCGTGCTCTGGACCTGCGCCTGGGGGTGCCGGCGGCGCAGTTCGCGGACGGCGGGGGTGACGATCAGGCCGGTGGTGTAGCCGATCACGAACCGGCCGGGCTCGGCGGCGGCCCGGGTGGCCGCGGACGCCTGCGCGGCCGCGCGCAGCAGCGCTCTGGCGCGCGGCAGGAAGACCTCGCCGGCCTCGGTGCAGCCGGCTGCCCTGCGGGGTGCGCTCCAGCAGCCGCGCGCCCAGTTGCTCCTCCAGCCGGCGGACCTGCCGGCTCAGCGACGGCTGCGCGACCCGCAGCGCCTGCGCGGCGCGGCCGAAGTGCAGGTGCTCGGCGACGACGGTGAAGTAGCGGACCAGCCGCAGGTCGAGGTCCGCGGCGGGCGGGACGGGTGCCGTCATGCCTCCAGCGTAATCACGGCCCGGCGGGTACGGAGCCGGGCGATGCCGTACGAGCTGGGGTGTTGCCCGATCCGTATTGCGCCGTACGCACCAGGCATTGGACGCGGGACCGGGCGCGTTCCGACGATGGAGGAGACGGCGGCGGGGCCCGGGCGCGGGCTCGGCGCCCGCCTGCCGCGTATCCCGCCCGCATCTTCCGCGAAGGACCGCACCATGCGTGTTTTCGTCACCGGCGGCACCGGTTTCATCGGTTCCGCCCTCGTCCGCGAGCTGCTCGACGCCGGGCACGAGGTTCTCGCGCTGGCGCGCTCCGACGCCGGCGCGAAGGCGCTGACCGAGGCCGGGGCGCGGCCGCACCGCGGGGACCTGGACGACCTCGACGCCCTGCGCGCGGGCGCGGCGTCCGCCGAGGCGGTCGCGCACCTCGCCTACAACCACGACCTGAGCGATTTCGAGGCCACCTTCGCGGCCAACGCGCGCAAGGACCTCACCGCGATCGAGGCGATGGGCGGGGTGCTCGAAGGGTCGGGCCGGCCGCTGGTGATCGCGTCGGGGACGCTGATGGCCGCGCGGATCACCGGGCCCGGGGTGGTGGCCACCGAGGACGTCGTGGCCGACCCGGCGTCGACGGAGCCGCGGATCGCCAGCGAGAACGCGGCGCTGGCTCTGGCGCGGCGCGGGGTGCGCACGTCGATCGCGCGGTTCGCGCCGACCGTGCACGGCACGGGCGACCACGGGTTCATGCCGCGGCTGGTCGCGATCGCCCGCGAGAAGGGGTTCTCGGGGTACGTGGGCGACGGCGCCAACCGCTGGCCCGCGGTGCACCGGCTCGACGCGGCGCGGCTGCTGCGGCTCGCGCTGGAGTCGGCGCCGGCGGGGACGCGGCTGCACGTGGTGGCGGAGGAGGGGGTGGCGTTCCGCGAGATCGCGGAGGCGATCGGGCGGGGCGTCGGCGTGCCGGTCCGGCCCGTCGCCGCGGCCGACGCGGCGGCGCACTTCGGCTTCCTCGGCGCGCTGGTCGGCGTCGACAACCCGACGTCCGGCGCGGCCACCCGCGAGCTGCTCGGCTGGCGCCCCACCCGCCCCACCCTCTTCGCCGACATCGCGGCCTACGCCTCGCGCTAGGAGTCCCGGCCGGGTCCGGTCAGCCGGTGGGCGTGCCGATCCGGTCGCGTTCGAGCACGGAGCGCAGCGTCGCGACGGCGCGGGCGGCGGCCGCGGTCGAGGGGCCGTCGAGCGTGCCGCCGATCAGCGCGGCGAGGCCGTCGGCGAAGGTCCGCGCCGCCGCGTCGACGAGCCGCGAGCCGTCGTCGGTCAGGGCCAGCAGGGAGGACCGCCGGTCGGAGGGGTTGGGCTGCCGGACGACCCATCCCCGGGTCTCCAGGCGGTCCACGCCCTTGCTGGCCGCCCCGACGCCGATGGCGAACTCGGCGGCGACGTCCGCCACCCGGGCGCCGGGACGGTCCCGCAGGAAGCGCAGGCACTCGAACTGCGAGGTGACGATCCCGTGCCGCTCCCGCAGACGGTCGTTGAGGGCGTTGTACAGACGCGTCTCGCACCGGACCAGATCGTCGAAGAAGCCCGGAAGGTCGACCTCGCCACCGCTCGACTTAGATTCCATGGCATATAGTGTAGTGGAAGCTAGTGCCGTGGAAGATATGTGTGCCAGGAGTGCCCCATGAGCAGGGAACAGCGTGCCCGGATCGACGCGATGCTGCGACAGCCACGGCCCGCGGGCCCCCGGCCGGTCGAGGAGCTGCGCGCCGGATTCGCGGCGCTGATGGCGCGGATGACCGTGCCCGACACCATCGACACCACGCGCACGACGCTCGGCGGCCGGCCCGCCCTGCGGGTCGAGCCCGCGCGCGGGCCCCGCGCCGGGACGATCCTGTACTTCCACGGCGGCGGCTTCGTGTTCGGCTCCCCCGAGACCGCCCTGTCGCTGACCGGCCACCTGGTGGCCAGGACCGGCTTCGGGGCGTACTCGCCGGACTACCGGCTCGCCCCCGAGCACCCCTTCCCGGCCGCGATCGAGGACACCCTGAGCGCCTACCGCGCCCTCCTGGACGCCGGCGCGGACCCCTCGGCCGTCGTGTTCGCCGGCGACTCCGCCGGAGGCGGCCTCACCGTCACCACCTGCCTCGCCGCCCGTGACGCCGGCCTCCCCCTGCCCGCCGCCCTCGTGGCGTTCTCCCCGGGCCTCGACGCCACCCGCACGGGCGAGAGCATGGACACCAAGGAAGGCGTCGACCCGGTCTTCACCCGCGAGGCCGTCGAGCACACCGGGGCCATGTACCTCGCCGGAGCCGACCCCCGCCAGCCCCTGCTCAGCCCGGCCGTCCTCGCCGACCTGACCGGCTTTCCGCCCCTGCTGATCCAGGTGGGCACGAACGAGATCCTGCTGGACGACTCCACCCGCCTCGCCGCGCGTGCGCGGGCGGCCGGGGTGGACGTCATCCTGGACGTCACCGCCGACGTGCCGCACGTGTTCCAGGCGTTCGCCGGCGTCCTGGACGAGGCGGACGAGGCACTGGAGCGCGCGGCGCTCTTCCTCGGCCAGCGGGTGCGCGCCGGACGCGCGGCGCGCACGTCGGCGGCGTAGGCCGGGGCACGCCCGGGCCGGGGGCACGCGCGAGTCGGGCACGCCCGGGCCAGGGCACGCCCGGGCCAGGGCACGCGCGGACACCGGGAGAATGGCGGGATGGACGTTGAGGGGTTCGGGCGGCTGTTCACGCCCGAGGGGCAGGCCGTGCTGGAGGAGGTGCGCGACCTGCGCGCCGGGGAGGAGCTCGGCGCGGCCACCCGGCTGCGGCGCACGCACGACGCGGAGCTGGTCGCCGCCGCCCTCACCCAGGCCCTCCTGCGCCGCCGCGCGAGCGCCAAGTTCGGCGCGGACGCGGCCCGCATGTACTTCACGCCGCACGGCGCCGAGCAGGCGACCCGCGCCACCGTGGCCGCCCACCGCGCCGACCGCTTCCGCGCCCTCGGCGTCCGCCGCCTCGCCGACCTCTGCGGCGGCATCGGCGGTGACGCCCTCGCCCTGGCCCGCGCCGGCATCGAGGTCCTCGCGGTCGACCGCGATCCGCTGACCTGCGCGGTGGCCCGTGCCAACGCCGACGCGCTCGGCCTGGCCGACCGCGTCGAGGTGCGCTGCGCCGACGTCGCGGACGTCGACACCGCCGGCTACGACGCCGTGTTCGTGGACCCGGCCCGCCGCACCGCCCGCGGCCGCACCTTCGACCCCGAGGCGTACCAGCCGCCGCTGTCCTGGGCGGTGGCCGCCGCCCGCGCGGTCCGGTACGCCGCGGTGAAGGTCGCCCCCGGCGTCCCGCACGACGCGGTGCCGCACGACGCCGAGGCGGAGTGGGTGTCGGACGGCGGCGACGTGAAGGAGGCCGCGCTGTGGTTCGGCACCGGGCCCGGCTCCGTGCGCGCCACGCTGCTGCCGTCCGGCGCGCACCTGGCCGGCCGGGCCGCCGCCCCCGAGATCCCGCCGGTCCGCGCGCCGGGCCGGTTCCTGTACGAGCCGGACGGCGCGGTGATCCGCGCCCACCTGGTCGGCGAGGTGGCGGCACGGCTGCGCGGCGGGCTGATCGACCCGACCATCGCCTACGTCACCGCGGACGAGCCGCTGCCCACCCCGTACGCCACCGGGTACGAGATCCACGACGTGCTGCCGTTCCACCTCAAGCGGCTCAAGGCGCTGCTGCGCGAACGCGAGGTGGGCACGCTGACGGTGAAGAAGCGGGGCTCGGCGGTGGAGCCGGAGGAGGTCAGGCGGCGGGTCAGGCCGAAGGGCCCGCACGCGGCGACGGTCTTCCTGACCCGGGTCGCGGGCGCGCCGTCGATGCTGATCGGCGGCCCGCTCCAAGGAAGTTGACGCCTCGCCGGTTCCCCGCCCACGGCCGGGCGTCCGACGGTCAGTTCTCCACCGACACCGAGACGAAGCGCCAGCGGTGCACCTCGCGGCGGACCAACTCGGCCGGCGGGTCGGCGAGTTCCGGCAGCTCCGCGGCGTAGGGCGCGTCCCACCAGGTGAGCACCAGGACCCGGTCGCCGGGCGCGGTGAGGAACTCCCTGCGGCGCGGGACGCCGGGCAGCGACGTCGCCGACTCCCGCGCCCAGTCGAGGAGTTCGCCGCCGCGTCCCTCGGCAGCGGCGGCCTCCCACATCAGCGTGACGGTCATCCGTAGAGGTTGTCCTTGCTCAACTCGTGCACATGGTCGTGGTCGTGGGCCCGGCCGTGGCCGCCACCGTGGCCGTGGCCGCGCCCGTGATCGTGGCCGTCGTCGTGGCCGTGGGCGTCGTCGTGCGTGTGGCCGGGCACGGAGATCTCGGTGACCGGCAGCGAGGAGTCCGCGGGCAGGTCGAACGTCGACGCGGCCCGCCCCCGCGCGACCATCTCGGCGCCGAGCGCGGCGACCATCGCGCCGTTGTCCGTGCACAGCTTGGGCCGCGGCACCCGCAGCCGGATGCCGGCGGCCTCGCAGCGTTCCAGCGCCAGCGCGCGCAGCCGGGAGTTGGCGGCCACTCCCCCGCCGATCATCAGGTGGTCGACCCCGTTGTCCTTGCAGGCGCGGACCGCCTTGCGGGTCAGCACGTCGACCACGGCCTCCTGGAACGACGCGGCGACGTCGGCCACCGGCACCTCCTCGCCCGCCCTGCGACGGGCCTCGACCCAGCGCGCCACCGCGGTCTTCAGGCCGGAGAAGGAGAAGTCGTACAGCGGGTCCTTCCCGCCGGTCAGGCCGCGCGGGAAGGCGATCGCGGCCGGGTCGCCCTCGCGGGCCCGGCGGTCGACGACCGGGCCGCCGGGGAAGCCGAGCCCGAGCACCCGGGCGACCTTGTCGAACGCCTCGCCCGCCGCGTCGTCGATCGTCGCGCCCAGCGGCCGTACGTCGCTGGTGATGTCGGGGGCCAGCAGCAGCGAGGAGTGGCCGCCGGAGACCAGCAGCGCCATCGTCGGCTCCGGCAGCGCGCCGTGTTCGAGCTGGTCGACGCAGATGTGCGAGGCGAGGTGATTGACGCCGTAGAGCGGCTTGCCGAGCGCGTAGGCGTACGCCTTGGCGGCCGAGACGCCGACGAGCAGCGCGCCGGCCAGGCCGGGGCCCGCGGTGACCGCGATGCCGTCGAGGTCGCGCGCGCTGACCCCGGCCTCGGCCAGCGCCCGGCGGATGGTGGGGACCATCGCCTCCAGGTGTGCGCGGCTGGCCACCTCGGGGACGACGCCGCCGTAGCGGGCGTGCTCGTCGACGCTGGAGGCGACGGCGTCGGCCAGCAGGGTGTGCCCGCGCACGATGCCGACGCCGGTCTCGTCGCAGGAGGTCTCGATGCCCAGGACAAGGGGTTCGTCAGCCATGCTTTTCCTCGGACGGTTCGGGTCGGGCGGTGTCGGGGGCGGGGGCCGTGGCGGTGGGGTCGGCGGGGTCGGCGGGGTCCGCCCGATCGCCGGGGTCCGCCGCGGGGTCGTGCGCCGGGGCCGCGGCCGGGTCGTGTGCCGGGGCCACGACGGGGTCGTGCGCCGGGGCCGCGGCCGGGTCGGCGAGGCGCATCACCAGGGCGTCGGCGTTCCCGGGCTGGTAGTAGCCCTTGCGCAGGCCGATCGGCTCGAAGCCGAAGCGCCGGTAGAGGCGCTGGGCGCGGGCGTTGTCGACCCGTACCTCCAGCAGCACCTCGTGGCACTCGGCGGCGGTCGCGGCCCGCAGCAGCGCGGTCAGCAGCCGGGCGCCGAGGCCGGTGCCCCAGTGGTCGCGGGCCACGGCGATGGTCTGCACGTCGCCGGTGCCGGCGACCGCGGCGAGCCCGGCGTAGCCGGCCAGCCGGCCGGTCGCGGCCTCCTCGGCGACGACGTAGGTCCGGGTCGCGCCCGGGTGCCGGGTGTCGGCCAGCTCGGACCAGAACATGCCGCGCGACCAGGCGTCCTCGGGGAAGAGGTCGTGTTCGAGCGCGATCACCGCGTCCATGTCCCACCAGCGCATCGGCCGCAGCGCGACGCCCGCCGCGGGCGTCGCGCCGGTCGCGCCGCCCGCCGCGCCGCCGGTCGCTCCGCCGGTCACTTGGGCAGTACCGCCTTGTAGCCGGCCGGGACCTGGGCGTCGGGCCGCCGCAGGTACAGCGGCAGCGGCGGGTCGAAGGGAGCGCCGTCGGCGAGCCGGCGGGCGGCCAGCGCGGCGAGCGAGCCGGCCGACTGGTGCGCGGGGTCGGGGCGGTGGGCGGTGAAGACCTCGGGGTAGAGCGCGGCGCCCGCGCCGACCGCGGGCAGGTCGGTCACCTCGACCGGGAGCTCGGCGGGACGGTCCACGGCGGGCCCGGCGGTCCGGTGCAGCGGGCCGTCGTAGCGCGCCCAGTACACCTCCTTGCGGCGGGCGTCGGTCGCGACCACGAACGGTCCCGCGAGCCCGGCCTCGCCGGCCGCCCAGGCCAGCCCGTCCAGCGTGCAGACGCCGTGCACCGGCACGTCCAGCGCGTCGCCGAACGCGGCGGCGGTCACCAGCCCGACCCGCAGCCCGGTGTACGGCCCCGGCCCGGTCCCGACGACCACGCCGGTCACCTCGCCGATCTCCCGCCCGGCGGTCGCGAGCACCCGGTCCACGGCGGGAACGAGCAACTCCCCGTGCCGGCGCGCGTCCACCACGGTGGACTCGGCGAGCACCCGCTGCCCGTCGTGCAGGGCGGCGGTGACGGCGGGCGTGGCGGTGTCGAAGGCAAGCAGCAGCACGCGCCAAGCCTACGGCGCGGGCGCGTGCCGCCGCGGCGGCGGCGGGGTTCGCTGCTACCGTCGATCTTCACAAAGCGCGCATTACAGACTTTTCGGCAGACCGGACCATGCGCTCTCCCGAGACCGGAGCCCGCCCGCGCGCGGCCCGCACCGGGCCCTGGGGGCCGAACCGGCCGTACGGCCGGGCGCCTCTCGCGACCGGACGGCCGGCGGCCGGTCGGGCGCGACCGGCACGGAGAGCCCGACCCACGGGGAGCACGCGGTGGGAAGCGGATCAGCGAAGATGCCCGAGCAAGGCGAGCAAGGCGAGCAAGGCGGGCCGAAGGGTTCGCCGACGCCGGGTGGGCCGGGGAACCCGGCGGCGCGGGGTGGGCCGGGAAGCCCCGGCGAGGCGGCGGGGTCGGACGGACCGGCGGAACCGGGGGCGCGGGGCGCGCGCGGCCGGACGACAGCCGCAGGGCGCGGGGCCAAGCAAGCCGAAGTGTCCGAGCCGGGCGGGGCCGGCAGGCCGAAGAGTTCGCCGACGCCGAATGAGCCGGGGAACCCGGCGGTGCGGGGTGAGCCGGGAAGCGCCGGCGAGGCAGCGGGGTCGGACGGACCGGCGGAACCGGGGGCGCGGGACGGGCGCGGCCGGACGGCGGCGGGCAGCGCGGGCCGCCCGAGCAGCGAGGCCGAGGCGGGCGGGGCGGGAAGCTTTGCCGGGGCGGGCGTGGGAATCGGGGTGCGGGCTCGGGAGGTGGGGAGCGGGGTCGCGCGCAGGGCGGCGGCGTGGGGTCGGCGCGGCGTGGAGGCCGCGCGGCAGGGGTGGGCGGGACTGGAGGTGCCGCGCGCGCCCGCGGGAGTGCTGGTCGCGGCGCTGCTCGCGGCGGCGTTCATCACGCTCGGCTCGCTGGCCGCCGACGCCTCGGACGCCGCGGCCGGGGAAGCCGCGGCGGCGACCCGCGGGGCGGCGGCGCACGAGCGATCCCCGGCCGACCGGGCGGGGCTGCCGCGCGGCGCGGCGACCGGCGCGCGGGTGGTCTACAGCCTCGCGCAGCAGCGGGTCTGGCTCGTCGGCCCGGACGGGCGGGTACGGCGGCGCTTCGACGTCACGCCGGGCGGCACGCCCGCTCCCCTGGGCGTCTACCAGGTGTTCGCGCGGCGCGCGCAGGGCGTCGGCGCGGACGGCGTCCAGGTCGAGCACGCGGTGTTCTTCGCGAAGGTGGACGGCTCGAACGTCGGCTTCAGCGCGCCGATGCGCGACACCGCGGCCACCCGCGATCCCGATCCGGCCAAGCTCGGCACCGCGATCCGGGAGCAGCGCGCGGACGGGCGCGCGCTCTGGGTCTTCGCGACGCTGGGCCGGACGGTGGACGTCGTCACGTAGCCGCGGTCCCCTGCGGGGTGCTCATCAGGGGGCGCCGCGCCAAATCACCCGTTCGGGTGGGGATTCGGGTGGGGGCTCAGGCGGCGTCACGGCGCGGCGGCGCGTCCCGCACGGGGGTCGCGCGCGGCGCTGCGGATTCCGGGGCGGCGTGCTCCGTCGACTCGGACGGGGGCGTCGAGACGGCGCGGGCCGCGGCGCAGGTGGCGAGCAGGTCGCCCATGGACGGGGCCGCGCTTCCGGGCGCGGACACGGACGTGGTCGCGGGCGCGGTCAGCGGTGCCGCTGGGCGCGGGGACGGCTGCCGGGCCTGGGCGTTCTCGGGGACCTGCGGGTCGTGGGACGACATGTGTGCGCCTCCCCATGCGGACGAAGTTAGGTTCACCTAACTGGTGTGTCCACCCCAGCACACCACGTCTCGGCCGTGGGGCGCAACATCTTCCCGACATCGTGTCGGCGAAGCTTCGCGATGTCGTGTCTGGGGCCCGCCCCGAAGGGGTGGTTCCCGTCCGCACCCGGACCCTCCCCCGGCGACCCGTCGCCCGCGCCGTTCCCCGCGCCCCTCACAGCCCAGCGCCCAGCGCCCACGCGACGCGACACGCCCGAGACCCCGCCCCGCCCCGAAGGGGTGGTCACAGCCCAACGCCCAGCGCCCGCGCGACACCACGCGCCCCTCACAGCCCAGCGCCCGGCGCCCACGCAGCCCCGCGCCCCTCACAGCCCAACGCCCAGCGCCCAGCGCCCGGCGTCCTGCTGAGAGGATGGGGAGGATGACGTACGAGGACAGCGGGATGTTGAGGGCCTACGCGGGGATCGATCTGGACGCCCTGCGCGCGAACGTGCGGACGTTGCGCGCCAAGGCGCCCGGCGCGGCGTTCATGGCCGTGCTCAAGGCCGACGCGTACGGCCACGGCATGGTGCCGTGCGCCCGCGCCGCGCGGGAGGCCGGCGCGGACTGGCTCGGCACGGCCACGCCCGAGGAAGCGCTCGCGCTGCGCGCCGCGGGCCTCGGCGGCCGGGTGCTGTGCTGGCTGTGGACCCCCGGCGGCCCCTGGCGCGCCTGCGTCGACGCCGACATCGACGTCACCGTGAGCGCCCGCTGGGCGCTGACCGAGGTCACCCTCGCCGCCCGCGCCGCCGGCCGCCCCGCCCGCGTCCAGCTCAAGATCGACGCCGGCCTCGGCCGCAACGGCGCGCAGCCCGCCGACTGGCCCGACCTGGTCCACGCCGCCCGCGCCGCCGAACGCGACGGCCTGATCCGCGTCACCGGCGTCTGGGCCCACTTCTCCTGCGCCGACGAGCCCGGCCACCCGTCGATCGACCGCGAACTCGCCGTCTTCCGCCGCGCGCTGCGCCAGGCCGAGGACGCCGGGCTGACCCCCGAGGTCCGGCACATCGCCAACTCGCCCGGCACCCTCACCCTGCCCGAGTCGCACTTCGACCTGGTCAGGCCGGGCGTGGCGATGTACGGGATCTCGCCGGTGCCGCAGCTCGGCGGCCCCGCGGACTTCGGGCTGCGGCCGGTGATGACGCTGGCCGCCCGGCTGGCCTCGGTCAAGCGGGTCCCCGGCGGCCACGGCGTCAGCTACGGCCACCACTACGTCACGCCGGGCGAGACGACGCTTGCGCTGGTCCCGCTGGGGTACGCAGACGGTGTGCCCCGGCACGCCTCCAGCGCGGGCCCCGTGCTGGTGGCCGGCAAATGGCGGACGGTGGCGGGACGGGTGGCGATGGACCAGTTCGTGGTGGACCTCGGCGGCGACGCCGCGTCCCCCGGCGACGAGGCGGTGCTGTTCGGCCCCGGCGACGACGGCGAGCCCACCGCCGAGGACTGGGCCCGCGCGGCCGGCACCATCGCGTACGAGATCGTGACCCGCGTCGGCGCCCGCGTCCCCCGCGTCTACGCGGGCGCGGGCCCGGTCGCCGGAAACGGCTGACCGGCGTGGCGGAGAACTCTCCCTGGGAGCGGGCCGGCCTGGTCGGCGCGGCCGTCGGCGTCCTCGCGGCCGGGGCCGCCGCGGGCGTGGCCATCGAGCGCGTCACCGTGGGCCGCGGGATGCGCCGCCGCGCCCGGCTCGCACTGGACGCCGCGGGCCCGTACGGCACCCTGCGCGGCACGCCCGGCACCGCGGTCGCCGAGGACGGCACCGCGCTGTACTACGAGGTCGAGGAGGCCGCGCCGGCCGACACCGGCCCGCCCGCGCCGGCCAGGCGCGGCCGGCTGCTGCGCCGCGGCCGCTCCCGCCCGGCGCCGCCGGCGCAGCCGCTGACCGTCGTGTTCTGCCACGGCTACTGCCTCAGCCAGGACTCCTGGCACTTCCAGCGCGCGGCGCTGCGCGGCGGCGTGCGCGCGGTCTACTGGGACCAGCGCAGCCACGGCCGCAGCGAGCGCGGCCGGGACCAGGCCGCGGGCCTGGCCACCATCGACCAGCTCGGCCGCGACCTGAAGGCCGTGCTGGACGCGGCGGCGCCCGAGGGCCCGGTGGTGCTGGCCGGGCACTCGATGGGCGGCATGACGGTGATGGCGTTCGCCGAGCAGTATCCGGACTACGTCCGCGAGCGCGTCGCCGGCGTCGCGTTCCTGTCCACCTCCGCGGGCAAGCTCGCCGCGGTCACGCTGGGGCTGCCAGCGGCAGGCGCACGGGCCTTCCGGGCGGTCGCGCCCGGCCTGCTGCGGATGCTGGGCAGCCAGGTCGACCTGGTGGAGCGGACACGCCGGGCCACCGCCGACCTCTTCGCGGGCGTCATCAAGCGCTACTCCTTCGGCGCGCAGGACGTGGACCCCGCGGTCGAGCGGTTCGCCGAGCGGCTGATCGAGGCCACCCCGATCGACGTGGTCGCGGAGTTCTACCCGGCCTTCACCGAGCACGAGAAGGGCGACGCGCTGGCGGTGCTGGACGGCCTGCCCGCGCTCGTACTGGCGGGCGACAAGGACCTGTTGACGCCCAGCGCGCACAGCGCGGAGATCGCCGAGCGGCTGCCGGAGGCGACGCTGGTGGTGGTGCCGGGCGCCGGCCACCTGGTGATCATGGAACGGGCCGAGCTGGTGAACGCCGCGCTGGCCCGGCTGATCGCGGCCGCGGCCGACGCGGTGCGCGCGCCGGTGTCCGCTCCGCTGCGAGCGCTCACGGCACCCGCGCTCGACGCGTAGCATTCGCCGATATGGGTACACCGCACGACCGGTACTCCACGGGTACCGCGCAGGACGCGCCCGCCGTCCGCCTCACCGTCCGCACCGCCGGGCACATGCACCGGCTCGGGCTGCGGCTGGCCGGGCTGCTGGCCCCCGGCGACCTGGTCCTGCTCACCGGCGAGCTGGGGGCCGGCAAAACCACGCTGACCCGCGGCCTCGGCGAGGGCCTCCAGGTCCGCGGCGCGGTCACCTCGCCGACCTTCGTCATAGCCCGCGTGCACCCCTCGCTGGTCGGCGGCCCGGCCCTGGTGCACGTCGACGCGTACCGCCTGGGCGGCGGGCTGGACGAGATGGAGGATCTCGACCTCGACGTGTCGCTGCCGGAGTCGGTGGTGGTCGTGGAGTGGGGCGAGGGCAAGGTGGAGGAACTCTCCGAGGCCCGCCTCCAGGTCGTCATCGGCCGCACGGTCGGCGGTACGCCCGCGGACCCGGCGCTCGGCACCCCGGCGGCCGGTGCGTCCGGTGCGTCCGGTGCGTCCGGTGCGTCCGGTGCGGCCGGTGCGGCCGGTGCGGCCGGTGCGTCCGGGAACGGCTTCCCCGGCGCGGGGGACGGCGACGCCGGCGAGGACGGCAGCGGCGACGACGTGCGCGACGTGACGATCACCGGCATCGGTCCGCGCTGGGCCCAGGAGGACTTCTCCGCGCTCACCGCGGCCCTGGTCGACGACAGGTCGTAGCCGGGACCGGCGCGGGTGCCGGACCGGCGGCGCGGCTGTCGGTCCGGTGGCGCGGGTCCCGGACCGGCCGGGTGACGCCGGACCGGCCAGGTGGTAGCGGACCGGCCTGGTGGTGGCGCCGTCCGGCCGGAGCGGGCCGGTCCGGCGTCCGGACGTCACGGGGGTCCGCGGGGGGGTCCGCGGGCCCCGCGTGTCGTACGGGCTACGCGGGCGCCGCGTCGAGGAGGTCGGCCATCGTCCGGGCGGCGGTGACGGCCGCGTCCGCGCAGCAGTTGTTGAACAGCACGTGCACCTCGTCGGCGCGTTCGGCCAGGGCGCGGACGCGCGGGGTCCACTCCGCCAGCTCCGCCGGGGTGTAGCGGTGGCGGAAACGGTCCTCCTTCGTCCCCGAGCCCCAGGCGGTGCTGCGGCCGTGGAAGCGGACGACCGCGAGCCGCGCGGAGGTGGCCACGGCGACCGGCGGCACCGACGCCGGCAGGCCCTGCGCCATGTCGACGGCGACCGCCGGCACGTCCCAGGCGGTGAGCAGTTCGGCGGTCCGCGCCGCCTGCTCGCCCTGCCACCACCCCGGGTGCCGGAACTCCATCGCCACCGGCCACCCGGCCGTCCGCTCCCGGCAGCGCCGCAGCCGCTCGGCCGCCGCGGGGCCGGGCGCGAGCCAGGGCGGGAACTGGAAGAGCACCGCGCCCAGCCGGCCGGCCGCGCGCAGCGGCGCGAGGGCCGCGGCGAAGCGCCGCCACACCTCGTCCAGCAGGGCGTCGTCGTCCGCCGCCGCGCGTCCGCGCGCGGCGACCGCGTCGCGCAGGTCGGCGGGCAGCGCCTGCGGGCGGGTGGGGTGGCCGGTCAGCAGGGAGAACGCCTTGACGTCGAACCGGAAGCCGGCCGGCGTCCGCTCGGCCCACAGGGCGCTGGTGCGGGCGGTGGGCAGGCCGTAGTACGTCGCGTCCGCCTCCACCACGGCGAACTGCCCGGCGTAGTGCTTCAGCCGCCCCGCCGCGTCGCGCAGTCCGCGCGGGTACCAGCCGCTGGCGACCAGCGCGCGGTCGGTCCACGAGCACGTGCCTACCCTGACGTCACCCATGGGGGCCTGCCTTCCCCGTCGACGGCGACGGACACCGCGGCGGGCGGCGGACGCGGCGCTCGGCGGACGCGGCGGGCGGCGGGCGGCGGGCGGGGCGGCGTATCGGGGGTGCGTGCGTCCGAATCGTCCGTGGAAAGGGGGAGTTGATCGCGCGGGGGCGAGCAGGCTTCCGGTATGACGACGCATCAGAACCGCGGGGCCCGCGCCGCGCTCGGCCTCGCCGTGGCGGCGCTCGTGGCCGTCGGCGCCTGCGATCCGCACAGCACGGGCTCCGGCGGTTCGGGCGCCGGCGCCGCGCCCTCGGCGTCCGGGGTGGACAGGACCGTGCCGGACCTGGTGGGCAAGGGCCTGCAGAGCGCCCAGGACGCCGCCCAGGCGGCCGGGTTCCGCCACCTCACCTCCCACGACGCCACGGGCGGCCTGCGGCACCAGATCCTCGACCGGGACTGGAAGGTGTGCTTCCAGACGCCCGCGGCGGGCGCCACCGCGTCCACGGGCACGACGGTCGACCTGGCCGCCGTGAAGCGCTCCGAGAACTGCCCGGCGACGGACCGCAAGCCGCCCGCCAAGGTCGGCGCGACGATGCCCGACTTCACTGGCAAGGGCCTGCTGGCCGCGCGGAACAGCCTGCCGCGGGACGCGAAGGTGACCGAGAAGGACGCGAGCAGCCGGGGCCGCGTGGTCCTGCTCGGCTCCGACTGGACGGTCTGCTCCCAGTCGCCGGAGCCGGGCGCCGCGTACCACGGGCAGGCGGTGACGTTCACCGCGGTGAAGATCGGCGAGCACTGCCCCTGAGCGGGTGTGCGGGGACCCGCGCGGCGGCGGGCCGGCGGGCCCGCGGACCGCGCGGTCGGGGCGGGGTCAGCCCGCGGTCGCCCCCGGGGACCCGGGCGAGGCCCGCCGGAGGTCGGCCCGAGGTCGGCCCGCCGTCAGCCCGCGGTCAGGTCGCCGTCAGCCCGCGGTCAGGTCGCCGGCCAGGTAGCGCTGGAGGGTGGGGGCGAGCGCGTCGACCAGGACGGCGCGGTCGGTGCCGGGCAGCGGGTCGACCTGGACGATGTGCCGGCTCATCACCAGCCCCACGACCTGCGTGGTCATCAGGGCCGCGCGCAGCGGCGCGTCCGGCAGGCCGAGGCCGGTGGCGAGCGGCATGAGCAGCTCGCGGGTGATGCGTTCGCGGACGATCGCCGCCGCGTCCTCCTCCGAGGCCGCCGCGCGGATCAGCGCGACGACCCGGCGCTGCCCCTCGGGCGTGCCGAGCACGTCGAGCACCCGCTCGGCCAGCCGCCGCCCGATCTCCTCGCGCGGCCCGGACAGCACCCGCGGCACCGCCTCCGCCGGGTCCACCGGCAGCTCGGCGGCCTCGGCGAAGAGCCGCTGCTTGCTGCCGAAGTAGTGCGACACGAGCGCGACGTCGACGCCGGCCGCGGCGGCGACGCCGCGCAGCGAGGTGCGGTCGTAGCCGGTCTCCGCGAAGCGCACGCGGGCCGCCGCGAGGATGTCCTCGCGGGTCCGGCTCTCCCCGGCCGGGCGGCCGGCCCGCCGCCGCGACGCCATCTCCGTCACATCCGCTCCCGTCGTCGCCGCCGGCCCGCCCGGCACCCGGCCCTCTCGCGAACGGTACCCCGCGCGCGACCACAACCGCGCCGCACGCCCACCCCGACCACCATCACCGCGCCGCCCGCACACCACCGCCCCCGGCCACCCGCACCGCGCCGCACGCGGCACGCACCGCCTCGTGCGCCCAGCCGCGCCGCGCTATGCGCCATCCGCACCGCACCGCGCCGTCTCCGGCCGCCCGCGCCGCCTCGTGCGCCGCCCGCCAGCCGTGTCGCCCCCCGGCCGCCCGCGGGCACCGCGCCGCCCGCGGGCACCGCGCCGCCCGCGGGCACCGCGCCGCCCGCGGCAGCCCGCACAGCGCCGTGCCGCACGCCCCCCGCACCGCGCCCCGCGCCGCACGCACCGCCTCGTGCGCCCGCCCGCGCCGCGCCGCGCGCCACCCGGCCGCCGCGTCGCGCGTCGCACGCACCGCCTCGTGCGCCCGCCCGCGCCGCGCCGCGGGCCACCCGGCCGCCGCGTCGCGCGTCGCACGGCCGCCGCGTCGCTGGCGGTTGACGCGGGAATTCAACACGTGCAGAATTCTATCCGTATCAATTCAACAGGCATTGAATTCACCGACGTCCACGGGAACGGAGCGCCAGCCATGAGCGCGGACACCTCCCTGACCACCTCCCCGGCCTCCACCGCCGACCGGCCGGCCGCCCACCGCTGGTGGGTGCTCGCCGTCGTCGGCCTGGCCCAGCTGATGGTGGTGCTCGACGCCACGATCGTGAACATCGCGCTGCCCTCGGCCCAGCGCGACCTGGGCTTCTCCGACAGCGACCGGCAGTGGGTGGTCACCGCCTACTCGCTGGCGTTCGGCAGCCTGCTGCTGCTCGGCGGCCGGCTGGCCGACCTGCTCGGCCGCAAGCTCCTCTTCCTCACCGGCGTGGTCGGCTTCGCCGGCGCCTCCGCCCTGGCCGGCGCGGCCGGCAGCTTCGGCGTGCTGATCGGCGGCCGGGCGCTGCAGGGCATGTTCGGCGCGCTGCTCGCCCCCGCGGCGCTGTCCGTGCTGAACACGACCTTCGCCGCGGGCAAGGACCGGGCCCGCGCGTTCGGCGTCTACGGCGCGATCGCCGGCACCGGCGGCGCGATCGGGCTGCTGCTCGGCGGGCTGCTCACCGAGCACCTCAGCTGGCGCTGGACCCTCTACGTGAACCTGGTCTTCGCCGTCCTCGCGTTCGCCGGCGGCCTGGTGCTGCTCGCCCGCTCGGGCCGGGACCGCGACGCGCGGCTGGACCTGCCCGGGGCGGTGCTCGTCTCCGGCGGCCTGTTCTGCGTCGTCTACGGCCTGTCCAACGCCGATTCGCACGGCTGGTCCTCGGCGATGACCTGGGGCTTCCTGATCGGCGGGGCCGCGCTGGTCGCGCTGTTCGGAGCGTGGCAGACGCGGGCGGCGCACCCCCTGTTGCCGCTGCGCATCGTCCGTGACCGCAACCGCGCGGCGTCGCTGGCCGCGGTGATCGTGGCGGCGTCCGGGATGTTCGGCGTGTTCCTCTTCCTGACCTACTACCTCCAGGCCACGCTGCGGTTCAGCCCGGTGGAGACCGGGCTCGCGTTCCTGCCGATGATCGGCGCGCTGATGGTCTCCGCGCAGCTCGCGGTCAACCTCACGGTGCCGCGGGTCGGCGCGCGGATCGCCGTGCCCGTCGGCATGGCGCTGGCCGCGGGCGGGATGGTCTGGCTGACCGGGATCGGCCTGAGTTCCGACTACGCGGGGCAGGTGCTGCCGCCGCTGCTGGTCATGGGGCTCGGCCTCGGACACGTGCTGCCGCCCGCGATGAACCAGGCGACGGCGCGCGTCGACGCCGGGGAGGCGGGGGCCGCGTCGGCGACGGTCAACACGATGCAGCAGATCGGGGGGTCGATCGGGACGGCGCTGCTCAACACGATCGCGACCAACGCGGCGACACACTACGCGCACGGGCGCCCGCGGTCGCCCCTCACCGCGGCGCACGCGCAGCTGCACAGCTACACCACGGCGTTCTGGTGGTCCGCGGCCATCTTCGCGATCGGCCTCGCGGCCACGGCGCTGGTGTTTCGCAACGACGCGGGCCGCGACCACGCTGGGCGCTGAGCCGACGGGGGGTGACGCGAGGCCCGGCGTCGTGCGGGCCGACCCCGTTGGCCCCCTCGGGCCGGTGACGACCTGCCGCGCCGCGAGGGCTTGTCGCGCCGTTCCCCGCGCCCCTGCAAGGCAACGCTCGGCGTCACGCTGACCCACCCCCAAAAAGGGCACCTTGACGCCGGGCGTCAGCCCCGCGCCCCCAGCGGGCTCAGCGCGCTGCGTTGTTCCACGCGGACGGGAGGGCTGCCGCGAGGTCGAGGGCGGTCAGCGGGGGGTCGAGGAGGCGGGCGGCCAGGCCGTGGAGGTAGGCCGCGACGGACGCGGCGTCGCGGGGCGCGAGGCCGGCCGCGAGGAGGGACCCGGCGAGGCCGGAGAGGACGTCGCCGCTCCCGGCCGTGGCCAGCCACGCGACCCCCGTGGAGTTGACCCGCACCGGCACCCCCGCCGACGGGTCGGCGACCAGGGTGGTCGACCCCTTCAGCAGCACCGTCGCCCCGAACCGCGCCGCCAACTCCCGTACCGAATCCAGCCGGTGCGCCTCGACGTCCTCGCGGACCCGGCCGAGCAGCGCCGCCGCCTCGCCGGCATGGGGCGTGAGCAGGGTCGGCGCGGTCCGCTCCCGCACCGCCCGCGGGTCCAGCATCCGCAGCCCGTCCGCGTCGACGAGCACCGGCACGTCCGTGTCCAGCGCCTCCTCCACCGCGGTGCGCGCGTCCGCGCCGTCGCCCAGGCCCGGGCCGACCACCCACGCCTGGACGCGGCCCGCGCCGTGCGGCGACCCGGGCGTGACCAGCGTCTCCGGATGCCGCGCGAGCACCGCCTCGCCGCCGGGCCCGGCGTAGCGCACCGCCCCCGCGCCGCCGCGCAGCGCGCCCGACACGGCGAGCACCGCCGCTCCCGGGTAGCGGCGCGAGCCGGCCGCGACGCCGACCACACCGCGCCGGTACTTGTCGCTCTCGCCGGTGGGCCGCGGCAGCAGCGCGGCCACGTCGGCGTGCTGCAGCGCCTCCAGCACCGGCGGCCCGAGGTCCGCGCCCAGGCCGATGTCGATCAGCCGCGGCGCGCCGGCCAGTTCCGCCGCCGGGTCCACCAGCAGCGCCGGCTTGTACGTGCCGAAGGTGACCGTCACGTCCGCGCGCACCGCCGCGCCCGGCACCTCGCCGGTGTCCGCGTCGACGCCGCTGGGCAGGTCGACGGCGACCACCGCGCCGGGCCCGTCGTGCGCGGCCTCCACCAGCTCCTCGGCCTCCGGGCGCAGCCCGCCCTTGCCGCCGATGCCGGTGATGCCGTCCAGCACCAGGTCCGCGCGGGAGACCGCGGCCAGCGCCTCGGCCGGCTCCGCCACGGCGTCGACCACCCGGCCGCCGGCCGCGCGCAGCGCCGCCAGGCCGCCCGGGTGCGCGCGGTCGGGCGCGAGCAGCACGGCGGTCGCGCCGGCCCCGCGCCGGACCAGCCGGGCCGCGGCGAACAGCGCGTCGCCGCCGTTGGACCCGCTGCCGGTGAGGACGGCGACACGGGCGCCGTACGTACGGCCGAGCGCGTCGGCGCAGGCGGCGGCCAGGCCGGTCGCGGCGCGCTGCATCAGCGCGCCCTCGGGAAGTCGTGCCATCACCGCTGCCTCCGCGGCTCTGACGGTCGCCACGTCGTGCCCGTACCTCATGCGCTGCCCCTCGCTCCGGTCCCGGCCGCGTCCTTCCCGCCCATCCTCCACTCCCGGGCCGGTCCCGGCAGCCCGACGCCGCACCTGCCCGGTGTGCGATGCGTCCCACCGCGCGGGCCCGCGGACGGTCCGGCGGTACGGGAACGCGCGCGGCCCGCGGACGGTCCGGCGGTACGGGAACGCGCGCGGCTCAGCCGGCCGACTCGGCGATGACGACCGCGGAGGCCACGCCCGCGTCGTGGGAGAGCGAGAGGTGCCACGAGGTCACGCCGAGGGCCGCGGCGCGCGCGGCGACCGTGCCGCGCACCGTCAACGAGGGCTGCCCGGACGGCGAGGTGTGCACCTCGGCGTCCAGCCAGCTCATCCCGGACGGCGCGCCCAGCGACTTGGCCAGCGCCTCCTTCGCCGCGAACCGGGCCGCGAGCGAGGCGGTGCCGCGCGGCTCGCCCGACGGCAGCAGCAACTCCGCGGGCGTGAAGAGGCGTTCCGCCATCCCGGGCGTGCGGGCCAGCGCCGCCCCGAACCGCTCGATCTCGGCGACGTCGATCCCCACCCCGACGATCACCCGGCCACCCCCGTCGTCCCTGTCCGGCTCCCGGTCGCGCACATGCCGGTCAGCTTAGGGTCTGCGCCGCGCGGCGCGGCGGCGCCCGACGCACCGCCGCGCCGCGCCCCGCCGCACCCCCCGGGCCCGCGCCGGACGGCGGCCCGCACAATGGGCCCGTGCCCTCATCCACCCCCGCCGCCACCGCGGCGTCCGCGGACAGCCCGGCCGCCGCGCCCGCGAGCCCGTACGTCGACCTCACCCGCGAGCAGTGGAGCGCGCTGCGCGACCGCACCCCGCTGCCGCTGACCGCGGACGAGGTGGAGCGGCTGCGCGGCCTCGGCGACGTGGTCGACCTCGCGGAGGTCGAGGACGTCTACCTGCCGCTGTCGCGGCTGCTGAACCTCTACGTCGCCGCGCACAGCGGCCTGCGCGGCGCGCTGAACACCTTCCTCGGCGAGGGCGCGCAGCCCGGCACGCCGTTCGTGATCGGCGTCGCGGGCAGCGTGGCGGTCGGCAAGTCCACCACCGCGCGGCTGCTGCGCGCGCTGCTCGCCCGCTGGCCCGAGCACCCCCGGGTGGAGCTGGTGACCACCGACGGCTTCCTCTACCCGAACGCGGAGTTGACCCGGCGCGGCCTGATGTCGCGCAAGGGCTTCCCGGAGTCCTACGACCGGCGCGCGCTGACGCGTTTCGTCGCCGACGTGAAGGCCAGGCCCGAGGTGACCGCGCCGGTCTACTCGCACCTCGTGTACGACATCGTGCCCGGCGAGCGGCTGACCGTGCGCCGCCCCGACATCCTCATCGTCGAGGGCCTGAACGTGCTGCAGCCCGCGCTGCCCGGCAAGGACGGCCGCACCCGGGTCGCGCTCGCCGACCACTTCGACTTCAGCGTGTACGTTGACGCGCGCACCGAGGACATCGAGCAGTGGTACCTCGACCGGTTCCGCAAGCTGCGGCAGACCGCGTTCCAGGACCCGGAGTCGTACTTCCGCAAGTACACCCTGGTGCCCGAGGACGAGGCGCTGGACTACGCGCGGCTGATGTGGCGGACCGTCAACCGGCCGAACCTGGAGCAGAACGTGCTGCCCACCCGCGGCCGGGCCACCCTGGTGCTGCGCAAGGGTCCCGGCCACAAGGTGCGCAGGCTCAGCCTGCGCAAGCTGTGAGCCCGCCCGGACCGGAAACCCGCGTCCCGCCGCCGACCGGAACCCGCGTCCCGCCCCCGACCGGAATCCGCGTCCGCCTCCGACCAGAACCCGTATCCCCGCACCGGACCCGAGGAGAAGACCCGCACCGTGCTCCATCTGCGGATGATCGTTCCGGCCGACCGCACCGACGCGGTCACCGCCCTGGTGGCGCGGACCGTCGGCGCCACCCATCTCGTGGCGCTCAGGGGCGCCGCCGTCGAACCGCCCGGCGACCTGCTCACCTGCGACGTGGCCCGGGAGGCGGCCGACCCGCTGCTGGCCGGGCTGCGCGCGCTCGGCATCGACGAGTCCGGGTCGATCGCCGTGGAGTCGGTCGACCTCTCGCTGTCCGCGAGCGCCGACCGGGCCGAGACGGAGGCCCCGGGCGAGGGCGCGGACGCCGTGGTGTGGGAGTCGCTCGCCGACGCCACCCATGAGGAGTCCACCCTCACCGTCACCTACCTGGTGTTCCTGTCGGTGGCGACGATGCTCGCCGCGTACGGCGTGATGCTGGACAGCTCGATCCTGATCGTCGGCGCGATGGTGGTCGGCCCGGAGTTCGGACCGCTCGCCGCGTTCTGCACCGGCCTGGTGCGGCGGGACCGGGCGCTGCTGCGGCGCTCGCTGGTGGCGCTGGTGGCCGGCTTCCTCGCCGCGGTCCTGATCACCGGGGCGTTCGCCGAACTCCTCGACGCCTTCGGGCTGTTCAGCAGGCACCAGTTCCGCGCGCCGCACCCGGCCACCCAGTTCATCTGGCAGCCGACGGCGGACTCCTTCGTGGTCGCCTTCCTCGCCGGCATCGCCGGCATCCTCTCGCTGACCTCCGCCAAGTCCGGCGCGCTGGTCGGCGTCGCGATCTCGGTGACCACCGTGCCGGCCGCCGCGAACGCCGCGCTCGCCGTGTCCTACACCGCCTGGCACGAGGTCTGGGGCTCCCTCGCGCAGCTCGCGCTCAACCTCGCGGGCATCGCGCTGGCCGGCTCCCTCACCCTGCTCGCGCAGAAGTGGTTCTGGGACCGCCGGCGGGCCGTCGCGCGCTGAGCGTGCGCCGGCCCGCCCGCGGACGGTCTCGGCCCCGCGACCGCCCGCGGACGGTCTCGGCGCCGCGACGGCGCGTGCGGTCTCAGCCCAGCGCGGACTTCACCGTGTCGGCCAGCCGCGCCGCCACCGAGTGCGCGTGGTCGATGTCGGCGGCCTCCACCATGACCCGTACCAGCGGCTCAGTGCCCGAGGAGCGCAGCAGCACCCGGCCGGTCGCGCCCAGCTCGGCCTCGGCCTCGGCGACCGCCGTGGCCAGCTCGGGCGAGGTGGCCACCCGGCTCTTGTCGACGTCGCGCACGTTGATCAGCACCTGCGGCAGCCGGTCCATCACCGCGGCCAGTTCCGCCAGCGGCTGCTTGGTCTGCGCGACCCGGGCGGCCAGCAGCAGCCCGGTCAGCGTGCCGTCGCCGGTGGTGGCGTGGTCGAGCACGATGACGTGCCCGGACTGCTCGCCGCCCAGCGCGTAGCCGTGCTCCTTCATCGACTCCAGCACATAGCGGTCGCCGACCGCGGTCTGCACCAGCTGGATGCCCTCGCGCTCCATCGCCAGCTTGAAGCCGAGGTTGGACATCACCGTGCCGACCACCGTGTTCTCGCGCAGCGCGCCGCGCTCGCGCAGCGACAGCGCGAGGATGGCGAGGATCTGGTCGCCGTCGACCTCCTGGCCGGCCGCGTCCACCGCGAGGCAGCGGTCGGCGTCGCCGTCGTGGGCGATGCCGAAGTCCGCGCCGTGCTCGACCACCGCGGCCTTGAGCAGGTCCAGGTGGGTGGAGCCGCAGCCGTCGTTGATGTTGAGGCCGTCGGGCTGCGCGCCGATGGTGACCACGGTCGCGCCGGCCCGCGAGAACGCCTCGGGCGAGACCCGGGAGGCCGCGCCGTGCGCCTCGTCCAGCACGATCCGCAGGCCGTCCAGCCGGTTGGGCAGCACCGCGACCAGGTGCGCCACGTACTGGTCGAAGCCCTCGTCGTAGTCCTTGACCCGGCCCACGCCCGCGCCGGTCGGGCGGTTCCAGGGCGCGCCGGTGCGGTGCTCCTCGTACACCGCCTCGATCCGGTCCTCCAGCACGTCGTCCAGCTTGTGGCCGCCGCGGGCGAGGAACTTGATGCCGTTGTCGGGCATCGGGTTGTGGCTCGCGGAGAGCATCACGCCGAGGTCGGCGCCCAGCGCGCCGGTGAGATACGCCACCGCGGGGGTGGGCAGCACACCGACCCGCAGGACGTCCACGCCCGCGCTGGCCAGGCCCGCCACCACGGCGGCCTCCAGGAACTCGCCCGAGGCCCGCGGATCGCGGCCGACCACGGCCACCGGCCGGTGCCCCGCGAAGCTGCCCGCCTCGGCCAGGACGTGCGCCGCCGCGACCGACAGGCCGAGCGCCAGCTCGGCGGTCAGGTCGGCGTTCGCCACGCCCCGCACCCCGTCGGTGCCGAAGAGTCGTCCCACAGTCGTTCCTCCGATTGGTGCCTGGCCGTACGTGCTGATGACGCCCCGGGAGCGCCGAATGGTTGTACGGCCGTTCCGACGGCCGTACGACGTCTGCTCGTCACCCGACGGTAACCCGCGGACCGCGCCGGTACGACGAACGCCCCGGAGGCACCAGTGTGTCTCCGGGGCGTTCGTCGCGCCGCGGCGGGAACCGGCCGATATCGGCATCGGCCCGCCCCGCCGGAGGGCGGCTAGCGCTTGCTGAACTGCGGCGCCTTGCGCGCCTTCTTCAGACCGGCCTTCTTCCGCTCGACCGCGCGGTCGTCGCGGGTCAGGAAGCCGGCCTTCTTCAGCGGGCCGCGGTTGTTGTCCACGTCCGCCTCGTTGAGCGCGCGGGCCACGCCCAGGCGCAGGGCGCCGGCCTGGCCGGAGATGCCGCCGCCGCTGATGCGGGCGACGACGTCGTAACGGCCGTCCAGTTCGAGCACCTTGAAGGGCTCGTTGACCTCCTGCTGGTGCACCTTGTTGGGGAAGTAGCCCTCCAGGGTGCGGCCGTTGATCTTCCACTTGCCGGAGCCCGGGATGATCCGGACGCGGGCGATGGAGCGCTTGCGGCGGCCGGTGCCGGCGGCTGGCTGCGGGTCGCCGAAGCGGGAGGCGAGCGACTCGGAGGTGTACTCGCCCTCGACGGCGTCCGACTCGAAGGTCGTGATCTCGTCGTAGGACTCTTCGCCCTCGAGGGGGGTCTCGGCGGTGGTCTCAGCCACGGTTCTCCTCAGATTCTTTCTGGTAGCTGGTGGCCGGGACTACTGCGCGACCTGGGTGATCTCGAACGGGACCGGCTGCTGCGCAGCGTGCGGGTGCTGGTCGCCCGCGTAGACCTTGAGCTTCGAGAGCATCTGCCGGCCCAGGGAGTTCTTGGGGAGCATGCCCTTGACGGCCTTCTCGATCGCCTTCTCGGGGCTCTTGGCGAGCAGCTCGTCGTAGCGCACCGAGCGCAGACCGCCCGGGTAGCCGGAGTGGCGGTACGCCATCTTCTGGGTCTTCTTGTTCCCGGACAGGTGCACCTTGTCCGCGTTGATCACGACGACGAAGTCGCCGGTGTCGACGTGGGGCGCGTAGATGGGCTTGTGCTTGCCCCGCAGGAGGGTCGCGGCCTGGCTGGCCAGGCGGCCCAGGACGACGTCCTGCGCGTCGATGATGTGCCACTGGCGCTGGACGTCGCCGGGCTTGGGGCTGTACGTACGCACGGTCGTAGCCTTCGCTTCTTCTCAGTCGGTGTCGCCCCGGGGTCGCGCGGACCGCGGGACTGGGGTCCTGACAAGGCCACCCGGACGATCACGACAGCCTTGGCGGCGCACGGGGACGCAACCCGTGTGCCTGCCGCTGGTCATCGGCCCGGTGGACCGGCGTAAGGGCCCCTCACGTGAGACAGAGCAAGCCAATACGCATAACAGACCTGAAGGGTACCGTTCGACGCCCACGGGGGTCAAAACGCGGCCCCCGTGCCCCGGCCGCCGCCCCCGCCGGGCCCCCGGCCGGGGCTCCTCCGGCCCGCCGCCGGGCTCAGCGCTCGCGCTCCACCCGGCGCTCGTCCCACACCGGTCCGGGCGTCTCGCGGACCACGCCGTCGGAGCCGAAGACCAGGAAGCGGTCGAAGGACCGGGCGAACCAGCGGTCGTGGGTGACCGCGAGGACCGTGCCCTCGTACGACTCCAGGCCCTCCTGGAGCGCCTCGGCGCTCTCCAGGTCGAGGTTGTCGGTCGGCTCGTCCAGCAGCAGCGCGGTGGTGCCCTGCAACTCCATGAGCAGGATCTGGAAACGGGCCTGCTGGCCGCCGGACAGCCGGTCGAAGGGCTGGTCGCCCTGCCGCTCCAGCTCGTAGCGGCGCAGCACCGACATCGCCCGGCCGCGGTCGCGGGCGTGCTCGGTCCACAGGATGTCGACCAGGGTGCGGCCGGCCAGCTCGGGGTGTGGGGGTCCCCCCGCCGAAGGTAGGGGGAGGGTCTGCGCGAAGTGGCCGGGGACCACCCGGGCGCCCAGCTTGTACGCGCCGGTGTGCGCGACCGAGCCGTCGCCGGCCAGCAGCCGCAGGAAGTGCGACTTGCCGGAGCCGTTGGAGCCGAGCACCGCGACCCGCTCGCCGTAGAAGACCTCCAGGTCGAACGGCTTCATCAGGCCGGTCAGCTCCAGCTTCTCGCAGGTCACGGCGCGGACGCCGGTACGGCCGCCGTGCAGCCGCATGGTGATCTCCTGCTCGCGCGGCGGCTCCTGCGGGGCGCCGGCCTCCTCGAAGCGGCGCAGCCTGGTCTGCGCGGCGTGGTAGCGCGAGGCCATCTCGGGGCTGTTGGCGGCCTGCTGCCGCAGCCGCAGCACCATCGCCTTGAGCTTGGCGTGCTCCTCCTCCCAGCGCCTGCGCAGCTCCTCGAAGCGGGCGAAGCGCTCCTTGCGGGCGGCGTGGAAGGTGTCGAAGCCGCCGCCGTGCACCCAGGCGGTGGCGCCGGCCGGGCCGGTCTCGATGCTGACGATCTTCTCGGCGCTGCGGGTCAGCAGCTCCCGGTCGTGGCTGACGAACAGCACGGTCTTCTTGGTCTGCGCGAGCTGGTCCTCCAGCCAGCGCTTGCCGGGGACGTCCAGGTAGTTGTCCGGCTCGTCCAGCAGCAGCACCTCGTCGGGGCCGCGCAGCAGGGCTTCGAGCACCAGGCGTTTCTGCTCGCCGCCGGAGAGCGTCTTCACCTCGCGCCACTGCGCCCGCTCGTAGGGCACGCCCAGCGCGGCGACGGTGCACATGTCCCACAGCGTCTCGGCCTCGTAGCCGCGCGCCTCGGCCCACTCGCTGAGCGCGTGCGCGTACGCCATCTGGGCCGGTTCGTCGTCCTGCGCCATGATCGCCAGCTCGGCGGCGTCGACGGCCTTGGCCGCGGCCTGGATGCGCGGGTGCGCGACGGAGACCAGCAGGTCGCGGACGGTCCTGTCGTCCCGGACGCTGCCGATGAACTGGCGCATCACGCCGAGGCCGCCGGAGGTGGTGACCGTGCCGGCGTGGGGGGTGATCTCGCCGGAGATCATCCGGAGCAGGGTCGTCTTGCCGGCGCCGTTCGGGCCGACCAGGGCGACGACGGCGCCCTCTCCCACCCGGAAGGTCACGTCGCCCAGCAGCGCGCGCCCGTCGGGCAGGTAGTACTCCGCGTGCGCGGCCTCGACATGTCCCATACGCCGAATTCTCCCTCCGGGCCGCCCCCACCCCAACCCGTTTTCCCCAGCACGACGCTGGGCGCTGCGCCGGCTGGTGCGCGGTTGTACGTCAGCTCGGCGCTGGGCGCTGCGCTGGCTGGTGCGCGGTTGTACGTCAGCTCGGCGCTGGACCTCAACCCCAGGGGCGCGGGGAACTGCGCGACCAGCCTCCCCCAGAGCTTCGCCTGGGAGGCACCCCCAGCGGCCCGCAGGTCGTCACCGGCCCGAAGGGGCAGATCGGTTCGCTCCGGACCACCGGCCCGGTGGTGGGTTGCTCGCGCAGTTCCCCGCGCCCCTGATAAACACGCCCAGCGCCGAGCTGACGACGAGGAGCCGGGCCGCGGAGGGGCAGCGTCCGGCGCTGACGTGCCGGGGGAAAGGGGGCCGGGCTCCGGTGACTCGACGTCGGGCGTCGGGGGAACGCCGAGCGTGGGGACGCGGGGAGCGGAGCGCCCAGCGTGAGGTGGGCCGGGAAGCGGGGAGCGGAGCGCCCAGCGTGAGGTGGGCCGGGGGTCACTATGATGCGCGGCATGAGTGAAGGGCCGGGGCCGCAGCCCCCGCAGGAACCGCGTGACCGCGCCCCCGAGGAGAGCCGCGAGGTCCTGGAGGGCCTCGTCATCCCCTCCCGCCGGCAGCCACGCCACGCCTCGCCCCAGGACGACCCGCGGCGCCAGTACATCGCGCAGCCCCCCGCCGCGGACGAGCCGCCGCCCGCACCCGCGCAGGGCCAGGCGTGGTCGCCCCAGGCCGCGCGGAACGCCCCCGCGACCCCGCAGCGTCCCGGCACCGGTCCGGAGATCGGCGAGGCGTGGTCCGTGCAGAGCGCCCAGGCCCAGGCGCAAGGTCAGCCCCAGCCGCAGGGCCGGCCCAGCCGCAGGCCCAGGCACCGGAGCCCCCCGCGGCGCAGCCCCCGCAGACCCCCGGCGGACTCCCCCAGCGGCTCCCCGCGGACGCCGTGCAGCGCCCGCAGATCCCGCGCGGCGAGGGCGCCCAGCAGGCCGTGCAAGCGGCTCAGGCGGCCCAGGCGGCGCGCGCCGCCCAGCAGCAGGCTCCGGCACCGGCCGCGCCGCCCGAGAGCGCCCAGCCGCCCGCACAGGCCGCCCCCGCGCCCCAGAGCGCGCCGCAGGCCGCGCCCTGGACCGCCCGCCCGCCGGCCGCCGCCGCGCAGACCCCGCCCCCGGCCGGCCCGCCGCCCACCCCGCCCGGCGCGGGCCCCGCCGGTCCCGGCGGCCCCGCCGGCCCCGGCGCCCCCTCCCCCGGCACGCCGGACTGGGGCGCGCTGGCCGAGGCGCAGGAGGCCTCGGGCCGCCGCAAGCGCAAGATCATGATGCTGACCGGCGGCATAGTCGCGACGGTCGTGATAGCCGGCGGCGTCGCCACCGCCGTCGTCGTCTCCGGCAAGAGCTCCGACACCGCGACCGTCTCGCCCAGCGGCTCCACCGGCGCGGGCACGAGCCAGGCGTCGCTGCCGCCGGAGCCGACGTTCTCCTCCGTCGCCCCGCCGCCCCCGGCGAACCCGCTCGACTACATCGGCACCGCGGCCAAGGACAAGGCGCCGCTGACGCCGAACACCCTCTTCCCGGGCAAGCAGTTCCTGTGGAACGGCCACCCCTACGCCAAGACCGCCGCGAGCACCACCACCTCCTGCGCGGCCGGCGCGCGCTCGGCCCTCTCCCAGGCGCTCGCCGCGAACGGCTGCCGCCGGCTGATCCGCACGACGTACACCGCCGGCGGCGTCGCGGTCACCGTGGGCGTCGCGGTCTTCGACGACACCGCGCACGCGGCGAAGCTGCGCAAGACCGCCCAGTACCTCGCCCCGCTCAACGGCGGCGGCGTCAAGGACTTCTGCCACGCGGTGGCGTGCCGGATGACCTCCAACTCGGTCGGCCGCTACGCCTACTTCGCGATCGCCGGGCTGAAGAACGGCAAGACCATCACGGCGACCGACACCGCGGCGCTGACCGCCGCCAACGACGCGTCGAACTTCGCCTTCCAGCGGATCATCCAGCGCGGCAAGGACGCCGCGGCGGCCGACCCGGCCCGCAACTGAACGCGCCGGGGGCCGCGCGGCCCCCGATCAGGAGGGATCAGGAGCGGTCAGGAGCAGGCGGGGAGGGCGCCGGGCAGGGTGCGCAGGTTCCTCGCCTCGCGGTTGCGCGCGGCCAGGTCCGCGTCGGCCGGGTAGCCGACCTCCTCCAGGGTCAGGCCGTGCGGCCGCACCACGTTGACCGCCGAGTGCCGGACCCGCCCGGCCAGCACCTCGGCGGGGAAGCCCACCGGACGGTGCCCGTCGCCGACCAGGATCATCGCGCCGACCAGCGCGCGCACCATGTTGTGGCAGAACGCGTCGGCCCGCACGGTCGCCTCCGCCAGCCCCTGCGGGGTGCGCCGCCAGTGCAGGTCGATCAGGGTGCGGATGGTGGTCGCGCCCTCGCGCTTCTTGCAGTAGGCGGCGAAGTCGTGCTCGCCGAGCAGCAGCTGCGCGGCGGCGTTCATCGCCTCGACGTCGACCGGCCGGTCGTGCCAGAGCACGTGCCCGCGCAGCAGCGGGTCCACGCCGCCGGGGTGGTCCCCGACCCGGTAGGCGTAGCGCCGCCACACCGCGGAGAACCGGGCGTTGAAGCCGGCCGGCGCGCGGGTGGCGTCCCAGACCCGTACGTCCCACGGCAGCCGGCCCGCCAGCCGCCGCAGCAGCCGGCCGCCCTCGGCCTCCCACACCCCGGCCGGCAGGTCGACGTGCGCGACCTGGCCGCGGGCGTGCACACCGGCGTCGGTGCGTCCGGCCACGGTCAGCTCGACCGGCTCGGCCAGCCGCAGCACCGTGCGGATCGCGTCCTCCAGCTCCCCCTGGACGGTCCGCCGCTCACGCTGCCTGGCCCACCCGGAGAAGTCCCCCCGTCGTACCCCAGGTCCAGCCGGACCCGTACGTACCCGGGGGCGGGGTCGTCGCTCACGCCTGTCCTCACCGCTTCGCTGCCGATGGTTCGTCACGCGGAACGGGCCCGCACCCCCTGGTGAAGGGTGCGGGCCCGCTCCTGCCGTCGTTCAGGACGAGGACGCTCAGGCGTCCTTGGACTCCTCGTCCGCGGGGGCCGCGTCCTCGGCCGCGTCGGCGGCCTCGGGCTTGGCGGCCTCGGGCTTGGCGTCCTCGGGCTCGGCGTCCTTGGGCTCCGCGTCCTTCTTCAGGTCCGCGAGGGCCTCGTCGCCGGCGCGGTCCTTGGCGGAGCGCTTGGTGGCGGCCTCCGCCTCGTTGACCGCGGTCTGCTGCACGGTCAGCGCCTCGACCAGCTCGATGACCGCCATCGGGGCGTTGTCGCCGCGACGGGGGCCGATCTTGGTGATGCGGGTGTAGCCACCCGGGCGGTTCTCGTACCGCGGCGCGATCTCGGTGAAGAGCGTGTGCACGACCCCCTTGTCGGTGATCTGCTGCAGCACCTGGCGACGGTTGTGGATGTCGCCCTTCTTCGCCTTGGTGATCAGGCGCTCCGCGACCGGGCGCAGACGGCGCGCCTTGGCCTCGGTGGTGGTGATGCGGCCGTGCTCGAAGAGCGACTTCGCGAGGTTCGCGAGGAGCAGCTTCTCGTGCGCGGCGCTGCCGCCCAGACGGGCGCCCTTGGCGGGCTGAGGCATGGATCTTTCTCCTTCTCCGCTGCACCGGCCGTGTCAGGTACCGGTGTCAGTGTCCGGGCCGGCGGCCGCCGGCCCGGAATGGGCCGCGCCCCAGGGGGCGCGGGGAACTCACCCCCGAGGGGGTCAGTACTGCTCGGTCTCCGCGAAGCCGGCGTCGACGTCGTCGTCCGCGCCGAACGCGTCGGCCGCGGCGGTCGGGTCGAATCCGGGCGGGCTGTCCTTGAGCGCCAGGCCCATCCCGGCCAGCTTCGCCTTGACCTCGTCGATCGACTTGGCGCCGAAGTTGCGGATGTCGAGCAGGTCCGCCTCGGAGCGGGCCACCAGCTCGCCCACCGAGTGGATGCCCTCGCGCTTGAGGCAGTTGTAGGAGCGGACGGTCAGCTCCAGCTCCTCGATCGGCAGCGCCAGGTCCGCGGCCAGGGCGGCGTCCGTGGGGGACGGGCCCATGTCGATGCCCTCGGCGTCGACGTTCAGCTCGCGGGCCAGGCCGAACAGCTCGACCAGGGTCTTGCCGGCCGACGCCATGGCGTCACGCGGCCGCATCGCCTGCTTGGTCTCGACGTCGACGATCAGCTTGTCGAAGTCGGTGCGCTGCTCGACACGGGTCGCCTCGACCTTGTAGGTGACCTTGAGCACCGGGCTGTAGATGGAGTCGACCGGGATGCGGCCGATCTCCTGGCCCTGCTGCTTGTTCTGCACCGCGGAGACGTAGCCGCGACCGCGCTCGACGGTCAGCTCCATCTCCAGCTTGCCCTTGGCGTTCAGCGTCGCCAGCACGAGGTCGGGGTTGTGCACCTCGACGCCGGCCGGCGGGGCGATGTCGGCCGCGGTGACCACACCCGGACCCTGCTTGCGCAGGTACATCACGACCGGCTCGTCGTGCTCCGAGGAGACCACGAGCTGCTTGATGTTCAGGATGAGGTCGGTGACGTCCTCCTTGACGCCCGGCACGGTGGTGAACTCGTGCAGGACGCCGTCGATGCGGATGGACGTGACCGCCGCACCCGGGATCGAGGACAGCAGCGTACGGCGCAGGGAGTTGCCGAGGGTGTAGCCGAAGCCCGGCTCCAGCGGCTCGATGACGAACCGGGAGCGGAACTCGTCGACGACCTCTTCGGTCAACGAGGGACGCTGAGCGATCAGCATGGTTGTGTTCCTTCAGTCGTGGGCGCCCGCTATATGACGCCCCCTGTACTACGAGGCTACGCCGAGATCACTTGGAGTAGAGCTCGACGATCAGCTGCTCCTGCACCTGGGTGTCGATGACCTGGCGCTCGGGCAGGCTGTGCACGAGGATCCGCAGCTTGCCCGCGTTGGCCTCCAGCCACGCCGGCACGGTCTTCTCGCCGGCCTCGCCCTGGGCGACCTGGAAGGGCACCAGGTTGCGGGAGGACTCGCGGACCTCGACGATGTCGTTCACGGCGACGCGGGCCGACGGGATGTCGGTCTTGCGGCCGTTGACGGTGATGTGTCCGTGCCGGACCAGCTGACGGGCGTGGTCGCGGGACTTGGCGAAGCCGGCCCGGTACACCACGTTGTCGAGGCGGGTCTCAAGGATGCGCAGAAGGTTCTCACCGGTCTTGCCGGTCTTCTGGTTCGCTTCCTTGTAGTAGTTCACGAACTGCTTCTCGAGGACACCGTAGATCCGCGCGCACTTCTGCTTCTCGCGAAGCTGGAGCAGGTACTCGCTGTCCTTGGTGCGCCCGCGTCCGTGCTCACCCGGGGGGTAAGGACGGATCTCGATCGGGCACTTCGCGCTCTCGCACTTGGCTCCCTTGAGAAAGAGCTTCTGCTTCTCCCGACGGCAACGCTTGCAGTCGGCCCCGGTGTAACGCGCCATTGTCGTGTATCTCCTGTTTCAGCTGGTCAGACGCGGCGGCGCTTCGGCGGGCGGCAGCCGTTGTGCGGGGTCGGGGTGACGTCCTGGATGGAGCCGACCTCCAGGCCGGTGGCCTGGAGCGAGCGGATCGCGGTCTCGCGGCCGGAGCCGGGACCCTTCACGAAGACGTCCACCTTGCGCATGCCGTGCTCCTGCGCGCGGCGGGCGGCCGACTCGGCGGCCATCTGCGCGGCGAAGGGGGTGGACTTGCGCGAGCCCTTGAAGCCGACGTGGCCGGCGGAGGCCCAGGAGATCACGTTGCCCTGCGGGTCGGTGATCGAGACGATGGTGTTGTTGAACGTGCTCTTGATGTGGGCGTGCCCGTGAGCGACGTTCTTCTTTTCCTTGCGGCGCACCTTCTTGACTGCGCCCTGACGGCCCTTAGGAGGCATGTCCTGGTTTCTCCCGGTGGAGGTGGTCGGTCCTACAGCGAAGACCGCTGATGGGTGGTCCGCTGAGGACTACTTCTTGCCCGGCTTCTTCTTGCCGGCGATGGCGCGACGCGGGCCCTTGCGGGTGCGGGCGTTGGTGTGAGTGCGCTGGCCGTGGACCGGCAGGCCGCGGCGGTGGCGCAGGCCCTGGTAGCAGCCGATCTCGACCTTGCGGCGGATGTCGGCCTGGATCTCACGACGGAGGTCGCCCTCGGTCTTGAGGTTGGCGTCCACGTACTCGCGCAGCTTGACGAGGTCTTCCTCGGCAAGGTCGCGGACGCGGGTGTCCGGGTTCACACCGGTCTCCTTCAGCACCTGCTGGGAGAGCGAGCGCCCGATGCCGAAGACGTAGGTGAGGGCGATCTCCACGCGCTTCTCACGCGGGAGGTCAACGCCTGAAAGGCGTGCCATTTCCTTGGCTCCTGATGGTTGCGGAGGTCTTCCGCAGCACCGGCTCCCGGCCGCCGTATCAGGTACGGCACGGGTCCCCGGCCTCCTCCGGGGGTGTCGTCGCCCCGGTGGTGCTCGGGTGGGACGACGGGTGCTGCGTATGTACGTGTGTGCGTCGCGCGAAGTCTGCGGGAGTGCAGGAGGTCGGCGTGCGTCAGCCCTGGCGCTGCTTGTGGCGCAGGTTGTCGCAGATGACCATGACCCTGCCGTGGCGGCGGATCACCTTGCACTTGTCGCAGATCTTCTTGACGCTCGGCTTGACCTTCATGGACTTAAGGTTCTCCGGGTCGTGAGATCTACTTGTATCGGTAGACGATCCGTCCGCGCGTGAGGTCGTAGGGAGACAGCTCCACCACGACCCGGTCATCGGGGAGGATACGGATGTAGTGCATCCGCATCTTGCCGCTGATGTGCGCGAGGACCTTGTGACCGTTCTGCAGCTCCACCTTGAACATCGCGTTCGGCAGAGACTCGATCACGGTGCCCTCGATTTCGATGGCTCCTTGCTTCTTTGCCATGTCCTGCTTTCGGGATCGGCTACCGGGGTCGGCTCCGGACATGCCGGAAGACACGCGGGGCCGACGTATGAGTCTACGGCACCGCTGCCGGAAACACGAAATCAGGGAGTATGCCCACGCTGGGTGATCATTATGCGGCGGTCTCAGGCCAGCGGGTCGGGCGCCGCGGTGATGCCCAGCTCCGCGAGCTTGGCCCGGCCGCCGTCGGGCGCGGTCAGCACCAGCGGACCCTGCTCGGTGAGGGCGATCGAGTGCTCCCAGTGCGAGGACCAGGAGCCGTCGTCGGACTTCACGGTCCACTCGTCGTCCAGCACGTGGGTGCGCGGCGAGCCGAGGGTGACCATCGGCTCGATGGCCAGGCACACGCCCGGCACCAGCTTGATGCCGCGGCCGCGCTTCTTGGCGACGTAGTTCAGCAGGTGCGGGTCCATGTGCATCTCGGTGCCGATGCCGTGGCCGCCGTAGTCCTCCACGATGCCGTACTTGCCCGAGGACGGCCGGGGCTGGCGGCGGATGTAGGACTCGATGGCGCGGGAGACGTCCTCCAGCCGGTTGCCCTTGCGCATGGCGGCGATGCCCGCCCACATGGACTCCTCGGTGACCCGGCTCAGCTCGATCAGCTCCGGCGCGTGGCCGGTGCCGACGAAGCAGGTGAAGGCCGCGTCGCCGTGCCAGCCGTCCACGATGGCGCCGGCGTCGACGGAGAGGATGTCGCCGTCCTTGAGGACCGTCGCGCGATCCGGGATGCCGTGCACCACCACGTCGTTCACCGAGGTGCAGATGGTGCCGGGGAAGCCGCCGTAGCCCAGGAAGTTCGGCTTGGCGCCGTGCGCGGCGATGACCTCGGCGGCCACCTCGTCCAGATCCTTGGTGGTGGCGCCGGGCACCGCCGCCGCGCGGGTCGCCTCGTGGACCGCCGCGACGACCAGCCCGGCCTCACGCATCTTCGCGATCTGCTCGGGGGTCTTGATCTGCACCATCGCGGCCGAAGCCCTCCTCGTCCCTGCCCTGCCGTACTGCCGGCCCCTCGGCCGTCGCTCTGCCGCCCCCGCCGCTGCCGCTGCCCGCGTCCTACTGCCGCTCGCCGGCCCGCAGCGCCTCCATGGCGCGTGCCGTCACCTCGCCGACCTTGCCCAGGGCCGAGATCGTCTGCACCAGGCCCTGCTGCTTGTAGTAGTCGATGATCGGCTCGGTCTTGCTGTGGTACTCCTCCAGCCGGACCCGGACCTTCTCCGCGGTGTCGTCGGCGCGCTGGTACAGCTGTCCGCCGCAGATGTCGCAGACGCCCTCGACCGCGGGCGGACTGTAGTCGACGTGGAACAGGTGCTTGTCGTCGTTGCGGCACAGCCGGCGGCTGGCGATCCGCTTGACGACCTCCTCCTCGGGGACCTCCAGGTCCAGCACCGCGTCCAGGCCGATGCCGTTCTCGGCCAGGAAGGCGTCCAGCGCCTCGGCCTGGCCGACGTTGCGCGGGAAGCCGTCGAGCAGGAAGCCGCCCTCGGCGTCGGGCCGGCGCATCCGCTCGGTGGCCATGCCGATGGTGATCTCGTCGGGCACCAGCGCAGGCGTCGGTGTACTCCTTGGCCCTGCGGCCGAGATCGGTGCCCTGGCTGATGTTGGCGCGGAACAGGTCGCCCGTGGAGATGTGCGGGATGGCCAGGTTCTTGGCGAGGAACGCGGCCTGCGTACCCTTGCCGGCGCCGGGCGGCCCGACCAGGACGATTCGCATCAGCGGAGGAACCCTTCGTAGTTACGCTGCTGGAGCTGGCTCTCGATCTGCTTCACGGTCTCCAGGCCGACACCCACGATGATGAGGATGCTGGTGCCGCCCAGCGGGAAGTTGCCGTTGCTCCCGTTGAAGATCGCGATGGCGACCGTCGGCACGAGGGCGATCAGACCCAGGTAGAGGGAGCCCGGCCACGTGATGCGGTTGAGCACGTAACTCAGGTATTCGGCGGTGGGACGGCCTGCCCGGATGCCCGGGATGAACCCACCATACTTCTTCATATTGTCCGATACTTCCTCGGGGTTGAAGGAGATCGCGACATAGAAGAAGGCGAAGAAGACGATCAGCAGGAAGTAGGCCGCCATGTAGATCGGGTGGTCACCCTTGGTGAAGTTCCGGCTGATCCACTGCGCCCAGCCGGCCGTCGACCCGGAGAACTGGACGATCAGCGCCGGGATGTACAGCAGCGAGGAGGCGAAGATCACCGGGATCACGCCCGCCTGGTTGACCTTCAGCGGGATGTACGTGGAGGTGCCGCCGTAGGAGCGCCGGCCGATCATGCGCTTGGCGTACTGCACCGGGATGCGGCGCTGCGCCTGCTCGACGAAGACCACCAGGCCGACGATGGCCAGGCCGACCGCGATCACCGCGAGGAACTCCACCCAGCCGCCGGCGATCTTGCCGGAGACCTTGATCGCCCACAGCGAGCCGGGGAAGCCGGCCGCGATGGAGACGAACATCAGGATCGACATGCCGTTGCCGATGCCGCGGTCGGTGATCAGCTCACCGAGCCACATGATCACCACGGTGCCGGCGGTCATGGTGGCGACCATCGTCACGGTGGTGAAGATCGACTGGTTGGGCACGATCTGGTCCGAGCTCTGGCAGGTGGAGAAGAGGCTGCCGGAGCGGGCGGTGGCCACCAGGCCGGTGCCCTGCAGCACGGCCAGCGCGACCGTCAGGTACCGGGTGTACTGGGTGATCTTGGTGGTGCCGGCCTGGCCCTCCTTCTTGAGGGCTTCCAGGCGCGGGATGACCACCGTCAGCAGCTGGAGGATGATGCTCGCCGTGATGTACGGCATGATGCCCAGCGCGAAGATCGTCAGCTGGAGCAGCGCGCCGCCGCTGAACATGTTCACCAGGCCGAAGAGGCTGTTGTTGCCCTTCGTGTCCTTGATGCACTGGTTGACCACGGTGTAGTCGATGCCGGGCACCGGCACATGGGCGCCCAGGCGGTAGACCACCACGATGCTCAGCGTGAAGAGCAGCTTCTTGCGCAGGTCGGGCGTCCTGAACGCCCGGGCGAACGCGGTGAGCACGGTGCCTCCTGCACCCCCCGCGCCACGGCGGAAGGACGGTCTGGTGGGGTTGGGAAACGAGCAGCGTGAGCCACCTTACCGGCGAGGCGGCCCTGGGTGGAATGACGCGTCTCCCCCGGCTGCCGATCCGGTCGGGAGAGACCGGTCACAGCCCTCTCGGACAGAGAACGACCGGGGACGCCCCCTGGTACTGGGCGTCCCCGGTCGGGTGTCGCACCGGGCTCAGACGAGCTCGGTGACGGTGCCGCCGGCGGCGGCGATCTTCTCCTTGGCGGAGCCGGAGGCCGCGTCCACGGTCACCTGCAGCGCGACGGAGATCTCGCCGGTGCCGAGCACCTTGACGAGCTGGTTCTTCCGCACGGCGCCCTTGGCGACCAGGTCGGCCACGGTCACCTCGCCGCCCTCGGGGTAGAGGGAGGCGAGCTTGTCCAGGTTGACGACCTGGTACTCGGTGCGGAACGGGTTCTTGAAGCCCTTGAGCTTCGGGAGCCGCATGTGGAGGGGCATCTGCCCGCCCTCGAAGCGCTCCGGAACCTGGTAGCGGGCCTTGGTGCCCTTGGTGCCACGACCGGCCGTCTTGCCCTTGGACGCCTCGCCGCGACCCACGCGGGTCTTGGCGGTCTTGGCGCCCGGGGCGGGACGGAGGTTGTGGATCTTGATCGGGTTGTCACCCATGATCAGTCGACCTCCTCGACCGTGACGAGGTGGCGGACGGTGTGGACCATGCCGCGGATCTCCGGGCGGTCCTCCTTGACCACGACGTCGTGCAGGCGCTTGAGCCCGAGCGAACGCAGGGTGTCACGGTGGTTCTGCTTGCTGCCGATGTAGGACTTGGTCTGCGTGACCTTGAGACGAGCCATCACACACCCACCCCGGCACGCGCACGCAGCAGGGCCGCCGGCGCGACGTCCTCGATCGGCAGGCCGCGGCGGGCCGCGATCTCCTCGGGCCGCTGCAGGCCCTGGAGCGCCGCCACCGTGGCGTGCACGATGTTGATCGCGTTGTCCGAGCCGAGGCTCTTGGACAGCACGTCGTGGATGCCCGCGCACTCCAGCACGGCGCGCACCGGGCCACCGGCGATCACACCGGTACCGGGGGACGCCGGCTTGAGCAGCACGACGCCCGCGGCCTTCTCGCCCTGGATCGGGTGCGGGATGGTGCCCTGGATGCGGGGGACCTTGAAGAAGTGCTTCTTGGCCTCCTCCACACCCTTGGCGATGGCGGCCGGCACCTCCTTGGCCTTGCCGTAGCCGACACCGACGGTGCCGTCGCCGTCACCCACCACGACGAGCGCGGTGAAGCTGAAGCGGCGACCGCCCTTCACTACCTTGGCGACGCGGTTGATCGCGACGACACGCTCGACATAAGCGGTCTTCTCGGCCTGCTGGCCGCCGTCCCGCCGGTCCCTGCGGTCCCGTCGCTCGCCGCCACCGGCACCGCTTCCGCGGCGCTGGGGTCCAGCCATTGGAATTACCTCTCCTCGTTGATCGCGTTGTCCGCAGCTGCACACAGCGACCGGGGCCGCTGCGGCGACGGGCGGGTCAGAACTTCAGACCCGCTTCGCGGGCGGCGTCCGCGAGGGCGGCGATGCGCCCCGCGTACTGGTTGCCGCCGCGGTCGAACACGACGGCCTCGATGCCCTTGGCCTTCGCACGCTCGGCCACGAGCTGGCCGACCTGCTGGGCCTTGGCGCTCTTGTCGCCTTCGCCGCCGCGGATGGACGCGTCGAGGGTCGACGCGGACGCGAGCGTGTGACCGGCCAGGTCGTCGATGACCTGGGCCACGATGCCGCGGTTGGACCGCGTCACCACCAGGCGGGGACGCTCGGCGGTGCCCGAGATGCGCTTGCGCACGCGGATGTGCCGGCGCTTGCGCGCGGTGGGCTTGTACGCCGTGCCCTTGGCGATCTTCACACCGTATGCCATGGCTACTTACCAGCCTTTCCGACCTTGCGGCGGATGACCTCGCCGGCGTACCGCACGCCCTTGGCCTTGTACGGGTCGGGCTTGCGGAGCTTGCGGATGTTCGCCGCCACCTCGCCGACCTTCTGCTTGTCGATTCCCTCGACCGAGAACTTGGTCGGGTTCTCGACCTTGAAGGAGATGCCCTCGGGGGCCTCGACGAGGATCGGGTGGCTGTAGCCGAGCGCGAACTCCAGGTTGGAGCCCTTCGCCTGGACGCGGTAGCCGACCCCGCTGATCTCCAACTGCTTGCTGTAGCCCGTGGTCACGCCGGTGATCATGTTCGCCACCAGCGTGCGGGACAGGCCGTGCAGGGCCTTCGAGACACGCTCGTCGTTGGGGCGGGTGACGAGCAGCGTGCCGTCCTCGCCCTTTGCGATCTCGATCGGCGCGGCCACGGTGTGGGTGAGCGAGCCCTTGGGACCCTTCACCGAGACCGTGCGGCCGTCGATGGTGACGTCCACTCCGGCGGGAACCGAGATGGGCAGCTTGCCGATGCGCGACATTGCTATACCTCGCTTTCCCGGTTACCAGACGTAGGCGAGGACTTCCCCACCCACGCCCTTCTTCTGCGCCTGCTGGCCGGTGAGCAGACCGTGCGACGTGGAGATGATCGCCACGCCCAGGCCGCCGAGCACCTTCGGCAGGTTGGTGGACTTTGCGTAGACCCGCAGACCCGGCTTGCTGATGCGGCGGATGCCGGCGATCGAGCGCTCGCGGTTGGGGCCGAACTTCAGCTCGAGGACGAGGTTCTTGCCGACCTCGGCCTCCTCGACGCGCCAGCCCGTGATGTAGCCCTCCTGCTGGAGGATCTCCGCGATGTGCGACTTGATCTTGCTGTACGGCATGGTGACGTCGTCGTGGTACGCGGAGTTCGCGTTCCGCAGACGCGTCAGCATGTCCGCGATGGGGTCGGTCATGGTCATGAGGTGGCCCTGGGCCTCTCTCGCCGGGGTTTCCTGTCTGCTCCGTCCCTCTCCCCCGGCCGGAGCCGGGGGCGGGTGTGGAGCGGGGACCTACGGCGTAGTGGTTCGGTCCTGGTGTACGGGGTTGTACGCGTACGGGATGTACGTGTCCCTGCTGGGACTACCAGGAGCTCTTGGTCACGCCCGGCAGCTCGCCGCGGTGCGCCATCTCGCGGAGGCACACACGGCACAGGCCGAACTTGCGGTAGACGGAGTGCGGCCGGCCGCAGCGCTGGCAGCGGTTGTACGCCCGCACCGCGAACTTCGGCTTGCGCGAGGACTTCGCGATCAGTGCCTTCTTGGCCACGTCAGTTCTCCTTGAACGGGAAGCCGAGGTGACGCAGCAGGGCACGACCCTCGTCGTCGTTGGTCGCCGTGGTGACCACGGTGATGTCCATGCCCCGGACCCGGTCGATCTTGTCCTGGTCGATCTCGTGGAACATGACCTGCTCGGTCAGACCGAAGGTGTAGTTCCCGCGGCCGTCGAACTGCTTCGGGGACAGGCCCCGGAAGTCGCGGATGCGCGGCAGCGCGAGCGACAGCAGCCGGTCCAGGAACTCCCACATCCGGTCGCCGCGCAGCGTGACGTGGGCGCCGATCGGCTGGCCCTCGCGCAGCTTGAACTGGGCGATGGACTTGCGGGCCTTGGTGACCTGCGGCTTCTGGCCGGTGATCGTGGCGAGGTCGCGGATCGCGCCCTCGATCAGCTTGGAGTCGCGGGCGGCGTCGCCCACACCCATGTTGACCACGATCTTGGTCAGGCCGGGGATCTGCATGACGTTCTCGTACTTGAACTCGTCACGCATCTTGCCCGCGATCTCGTCGCGGTAGCGCGCCTTCAGCCGGGGCGCGGTCGTGGTGGCAGTCATCAGATGTCCTCACCGGTCCGCTTGGCAACGCGGATCTTGTTGCCCTCGTCGTCGAAGCGGTAGCCGACGCGGGTCACGACCTTCTTGCCGTCCTTCTCCACGACCAACTGCACGTTGCTGACGTGGATCGGCGCCTCGGTGGTGATGATGCCGCCGGTCTGGGAACCGCGGTCGGTCTGGCCGGTCTTGGTGTGCTTCTTGACCCGGTTGACACCCTCGACCAGGACCCGGTCCTCGCGGGGGTAGGCCACGATGACCTTGCCCTGCTTGCCCTTGTCCTTGCCGGTGATGACCTGGACCAGGTCACCCTTCTTGATCTTCATCGGTTACAGCACCTCCGGCGCGAGCGAGACGATCTTCATGAACCTCTTCTCGCGCAGCTCACGGCCGACGGGGCCGAAGATGCGGGTGCCGCGCGGGTCACCGTCGTTCTTGAGGATGACCGCCGCGTTCTCGTCGAAGCGGATGTACGAGCCGTCGGCACGGCGGCGCTCCTTGACGGTGCGCACGACGACAGCCTTGACGACCTCGCCCTTCTTCACGTTGCCACCGGGGATCGCGTCCTTGACGGTGGCGACGATGACGTCACCGATGCCCGCGTAGCGGCGACCCGAGCCACCGAGAACACGGATGCAAAGGATCTCCTTGGCACCAGTGTTGTCGGCGACGCGCAGTCGCGACTCCTGCTGGATCACGTCTTTCTCCTGATCGTCTGCCGGTTCCCGGCGGGGTCCGTGAGCTGACTCGCGGACCCCGCCGAGCCTGGCGGAACTGTCCTGCGGGCGATTGCCCGCAGGAATTGCGCGGAGCAGGCCCTGCTTACTTGGCCTTCTCCAGGATCTCCACGACGCGCCAGCGCTTCGTCGCGGACAGCGGCCGGGTCTCCATCAGGAGGACGCGGTCGCCGATGCCCGCGGCGTTCTGCTCGTCGTGGGCCTTCAGCTTGTTGGTGCGGCGGATGACCTTGCCGTAGAGGGCGTGCTTGACGCGGTCCTCGACGGCGACCACCACGGTCTTGTCCATCTTGTCGCTGACCACGAGACCCTCGCGGGTCTTGCGGAAGCCGCGCTGCTCGGTCGTCTCAGTCACGTTGTTCTCGCTCATCAGGCGTTCTCCACCGTTTCCACGGTCTCGATGCCCAGCTCGCGCTCGTGCATCAGCGTGTAGATCCGGGCGATGTCCTTGCGGACGGTCTTGAGCCGGGAGTTGTTCTCCAGCTGTCCGGTGGCCGCCTGGAAGCGGAGGTTGAACAGCTCCTCCTTGGCCTCGCGCAGCTTGCCGACGAGCTCCTCGTCGCCGAGCTGCCGCAGCTCGGTCGCCTTGGTACCGGCCGCCATCACGACTCACCTGCCTCGCGCCGCACGATGCGGCACTTCATCGGAAGCTTGTGCGCGGCGCGGGTGAGCGCCTCGCGCGCAGTCTTCTCGTTCGGGAAGGACAGCTCGAACATCACCCGACCGGGCTTGACGTTCGCGATCCACCACTCCGGCGAACCCTTGCCGGAACCCATGCGGGTCTCGGCCGGCTTCTTGGTCAGCGGGCGGTCCGGGTAGATGTTGATCCAGACCTTGCCGCCGCGCTTGATGTGACGGGTGATGGAGATACGAGCGGACTCGATCTGCCGGTTGGTCACGTAGGCGGGCGTGACGGCCTGCAGGCCGTACTCGCCGAACGCCAGCTCCGTGCCGCCCTTGGCCATGCCGTCGCGCTTGGGGTGGTGCTGCTTGCGGTGCTTGACCCTGCGGGGGATCAGCATGGTACTCAGCTCTCCGTTCCGGGGGTCTCGGCCGCGGCCGGGGCCTCGGCGGCGGCAGGAGCCGCGTCGCCCCTGGGGGCCGCGGCAGCGGCGGCCGGCTCGCCCTGGGGACGACGGCCACGGCCGCCGCGCTCGCCGCCGCGGCGCTGCGGACGCTCGTTGCCGCCGCCGCGGGCCGGGCGGTTGCCGGCGCGGGCGGCCGCGTTGTCCGCGCGGACCTCGGCGATGTTCTTCACGTCGCCCTTGTAGATCCACACCTTGACGCCGATCCGGCCGAAGGTGGTCTTGGCCTCGAAGAAGCCGTAGTCCACGTTGGCGCGCAGCGTGTGCAGCGGGACCCGGCCCTCGCGGTAGAACTCCGAGCGGGACATCTCGGCGCCGCCGAGGCGGCCGCCGCACTGGATCTTGATGCCCTTGGCACCGGCCTTCAGCGTGCCCTGCATGCTCTTGCGCATGGCACGGCGGAAGGAGACGCGGGAGGACAGCTGCTCGGCGACCGCCTGGGCCACCAGCTGCGCGTCCATCTCCGGGTTCTTGACCTCGAGGATGTTCAGCTGGACCTGCTTGCCGGTCAGCTTCTCCAGGTCGCCGCGGATGCGGTCGGCCTCCGCGCCGCGGCGGCCGATGACGATGCCCGGCCGGGCGGTGTGGATGTCGACGCGGACGCGGTCGCGGGTGCGCTCGATCTCCACCTTGGAGATGCCGGCCCGCTCCATGCCCTGCGTCATCATCCGGCGGATGGCGACGTCTTCCTTGACGTAGTCCTTGTACAGCTTGTCGGCGTACCAGCGGGACTTGAAGTCCGTGGTCACACCGAGCCGGAACCCGTACGGGTTAACCTTCTGGCCCATTACCGGGTCCCTTCCTTGCTGGCAACGACCACGGTGATGTGACTCGTCCGCTTGCGGATGCGGTAGGCGCGGCCCTGGGCACGCGGGCGGAACCGCTTCAGGGTCGGGCCCTCGTCCACGTACGCCTCGCTGATGAACAGCGACTCGGCGTCCGTGTGGTCGTAGTTGTGCGCGGCGTTGGCGATGGCGCTGGCGAGCACCTTGCCGACCGGCTCGCTCGCGGCCTGCGGGGTGAAACGCAGGACCGCCTGAGCCTCCGTGGCGTCCATGCCACGGATGAGGTCCACCACGCGGCGGGCCTTCATGGGCGTGACGCGGATGTACCGCGCCTGGGCCCTGGCTTCCATGGTTGTCCCTTCGGTGTCTGTGGTCTTCACTTTTCCGCTGATCAGCGACGACGCGACTTGCGGTCGTCCTTCTCGTGGCCGCGGAAGGTGCGGGTCGGCGCGAACTCGCCGAGCTTGTGGCCGACCATCGACTCAGTGACAAACACCGGGACGTGCTTACGGCCGTCGTGCACCGCGATCGTGTGGCCCAGCATCGCCGGGACGATCATCGAGCGGCGGGACCAGGTCTTGATGACGTTCTTGGTGCCGGCTTCGTTCTGGACATCCACCTTCTTGATCAGGTGGTCGTCGACGAAGGGCCCCTTCTTGAGACTGCGCGGCATCTACACCCGCTCCTAGCGCTTCTTGTTCGTCTTGCGGCGGCGGACGATGTACTTGTTGCTCGCCTTCTTGGGAGCACGAGTACGACCCTCCTTCTGACCCCACGGGGAGACCGGGTGGCGACCACCGGAGGTCTTGCCCTCACCACCACCGTGCGGGTGGTCCACCGGGTTCATGGCGACGCCGCGGACGGTCGGGCGGACGCCCTTCCAGCGCATGCGGCCGGCCTTGCCCCAGTTGATGTTCGACTGCTCGGCGTTGCCGACCTCGCCGATGGTGGCGCGGCAGCGGACGTCGACCATCCGGACCTCGCCGGACGGCATGCGAAGGGTGGCCATGGTGCCCTCCTTCGCCAGCAGCTGCACCGAAGCGCCCGCGGAGCGGGAGATCTTGGCGCCGCCGCCGGGCCGCAGCTCGATCGCGTGGATCGTGGTACCGACCGGGATGTTGCGCAGCGGCAGGTTGTTGCCCGGCTTGATGTCGGCGCCCGGACCGTTCTCGATCCGGTCGCCCTGCTGCAGGCGGGCCGGGGCGAGGATGTAGCGCTTCTCGCCGTCGGCGTAGTGCAGCAGCGCGATGCGCGCGGTGCGGTTGGGGTCGTACTCGATGTGCGCGACCTTGGCGGGCACGCCGTCCTTGTCGTGCCGACGGAAGTCGATGACACGGTAGGCGCGCTTGTGGCCGCCGCCCTGGTGGCGAACGGTCACACGACCGGCGTTGTTACGGCCGCCCTTGCTGTGCAGCGGGCGGACCAGCGACTTCTCCGGCGTGGACCGCGTGATCTCGACGAAGTCGGCGACGGATGAGCCACGACGGCCCGGGGTCGTCGGCTTGTACTTGCGGATACCCATTTCTCAGTCCTCGGAATATTCCGGACTTCTGAACGTCCCAGTCCCCGTCAGGAGACCGGGCCGCCGAAGATGTCGATGCGGTCGCCCTCGGCAAGGGTCACGATGGCGCGCTTGGTGTTGGCGCGCTTCCCGAAACCGGTGCGGGTGCGCTTGCGCTTGCCCTGCCGGTTGATCGTGTTGACCCCGGTGACCTTGACCTGGAAGACCGCCTCGACGGCCTGCTTGATCTGGGTCTTGTTGGCACGCGGGTCGACGACGAACGTGTACTTGTTCTCGTCCAGCAGCGCGTAGCTCTTCTCCGAGACCACCGGCTTGATCAGCAGGTCACGGGGGTCCGTGAAGGTCTTGCTGGTCGGCAGGGTCTCGGTCACGGTGGGCTCGTTCAGCTCGGCCATCAGGCGTCGCTCCCTTCGGTCTCGGCGGCGCCGTTACCGGTGAAGCGGTCGAAGGCGGCCTTGGTGAAGACCACGTCGTCGGAGACCAGCACGTCGTAGGTGTTGAGCTGGCCCGCGTCCAGGATGTGCACCTGGGGCAGGTTCCGCGCGGACAGCCAGCCGGCCTCGTCGGCGCGCTCGACGACCAGCAGCACGTTCTTGCGGTCGCTGATCTTGCCGAGCAGGCTCTTCGCGGCCTTGGTCGACGGGGTCTCGCCCTCGACGACGCCGGTCACGACGTGGATCCGGTTGTGGCGGGCCCGGTCGGTGAGGGCTCCGCGCAGCGCGGCGGCCTTCATCTTCTTCGGGGTCCGCTGCGAGTAGTCACGCGGCACGGGGCCGTGCACGACGCCACCGCCGGCGAACTGCGGCGCGCGGGTCGAGCCCTGGCGGGCGCGGCCGGTGCCCTTCTGGCGGTACGGCTTCTTGCCGCCACCGCGGACCTCGCCACGCGTCTTGGTCTTGTGCGTGCCCTGGCGGGCGGCGGCCAGCTGCGCGACGACGACCTGGTGGATCAGCGGGATGCTGACCTTGGCGTCGAAGATCTCGGCCGGGAGCTCTACGGTCCCGGCGGTGTCGCCGGCAGGCGACAGGATGTCGATGGTGTTCGAGGTGCTCATATCCCTCAGGCCCCCTTGGCCGCGGTGCGGACCAGGACGAGGCCGCCGTTCGGACCAGGAACCGCGCCCTTGATCAGGAGCAGGCCCTTCTCCGCGTCAACGGCGTGGACGGTCAGGTTCTGGGTGGTCACCCGCTCGTTGCCCATGCGACCCGCCATCCGCAGGCCCTTGAACACCCGGCCCGGGGTGGCGCAGCCGCCGATGGAGCCCGGGGAGCGGTGCTTGCGCTGCACGCCGTGACCGGCGCCGAGGCCGCCGAAGTTGTGCCGCTTCATGACACCGGCGAAGCCCTTGCCCTTGCTCTTGCCGGTCACGTCGACCTTCACGCCGGCCTCGAACACCTCGGCCGTGACCTCCTGGCCGAGGCTGTACTCGGCGGCGTCGGAGGTCCGCAGCTCCACCAGGTGGCGGCGCGGAGTGACGTCGGCCTTGGCGAAGTGGCCCTTGAGGGGCTTGTTCACCTTGCGCGGGTCGATCTCGCCGAAGGCGAGCTGGACCGACTCGTAGCCGTCGGTGTCGTTGGTGCGCACCTGGGTCACGACGTTGGGGCCGGCCTTGACGACGGTCACCGGGACGACACGGTTGTTCTCGTCCCAGACCTGGGTCATGCCGAGCTTCTCGCCCAGGATGCCCTTGATCTGCTTAGCCATCTTCTCCGCGCCTCTCAGAGCTTGATCTCGATGTCGACGCCGGCCGGCAGGTCCAGGCGCATCAGCGAGTCAACGGTCTTGGGCGTCGGGTCGAGGATGTCGATCAGGCGCTTGTGCGTGCGCATCTCGAAGTGCTCGCGCGAGTCCTTGTACTTGTGCGGCGACTTGATGACGCAGTACACGTTCTTCTCAGTGGGCAGCGGCACCGGGCCCGCGACCTGCGCACCAGTGCGGGTCACCGTCTCGACGATCTTCTTCGCCGAGGAGTCGATGACCTCGTGGTCGTAGGCCTTGAGCCGGATGCGGATCTTCTGTCCCGCCATGGCTACTCCGTAGTCCTTGTCTCTTCTCGCTCCGGCATCCGCACCCACCGACCCACGCGGTCGGGCGTGTCGCTCCCCTCGCACATGGCTTTCCGCATGCGGAAATCCCTGGTCAAAGGGTTGGCGTGGGAGAAGTCACCCACCGGATGCCTGGCCGGCCCCGCACTGACGCTTCCCGGAAGATTCCCGTACGTCCGCCCCAGCGCTGCCCACCAGGGCAGATAGGGCGACGAGTACTGTGGGACTCGCTTCCGGTCCTCCCGACGGGAGGCGCGCAGCATCGGCGCTCGACCGAGCAACTTGAGCAGTCTGCCATACGACCCAGGTCCGACGCCAATCGAGCCGGATACCTTACCCCCGCCGCGGGGTGGCCCAAACCCGGGGGTCGGACCGGTGCGTTCCGGCCGCGGTGGACGCCTTCCGGCCGCCGCGGGAGTGGCGCAAAACCGGGGGTCGCGCGGGCACCGCACGATCCGAGGCGAAATCGCCCCTCACCGGCCGCGGACAATAGCGGAAAGTCCGCGTTCGAGCACGAGGAGTGAGATCCATGACCGCCTGCAGCGCGCACCCGTCCCGCCCCGGCGAGGAAACCCGCGGCGCCTCCGTGACGCCCTTGCACGGGTCGGCCGACCAACCGGGCGGCGGCCGGGTACCCGGCGACGAGGCGCTCGCCCGCTCCCTGGAGGGCGACTTCCGCAGCGGGCACGCCGTCGTGGACGGCGTCCGGCTGCACTACGTCGCCGGCGGCCGCGGCCGCCCGCTGGTGGTGTTACCGGGCTGGCCGCAGACGTGGTGGGAGTTCCACAAGGTGATGCCCGCGCTGGCCGCCGCGGGCCGCCGGGTCATCGCCGTCGACCTGCCGGGGATGGGCGGCTCGGACAAGCGGCCGGCGGGTACGACAAGAAGACCATGGCCGGGCTGATTCACGGCCTGGTCCGCGGCCTCGGCTACCGCCAGGTGAGCCTGGCCGGCCACGACATCGGCGCCCAGGTCGCCTTCAGCTTCGCCGTCAACCACCCGATGGCCACCCGGCGGGTCGCGCTGATGGACGCCGTGCACCCGGACCCGATGCTGTACGAGATCCCGATGCTGCCGCGGCCCGGGGCGCCGTTCTTCCCCTGGTGGTTCGCCTTCAACCAGGTACGCGAGCTGCCCGAGGAGCTGCTCGCCGGGCGGGCCCGGCACCTGGTGGACTGGCTGTTCGACCACGCGCTGGTCCACCCGGACGCGGTCTCGCCGCTGGACCGGGCGATCTACGCCCGCGCGTACGACACCGCCGACGGCATCCGCGGCGGCAACGGGTGGTACCAGTCCTTCAACCAGGACATCCGCGACCTGGCCGGCTACGGCGACGTGAAGGTGACCGCGCCGGTGCTGGGCCTGGCCTCCGCGCTCGGCGACGGCTCCTTCGCCGAGCGGATGCGCGCGCAACTGGAGCAACTGGCCACCGACGCGACCGTGGTGGGGCTGCCCGACGCCGGCCACTACTTCGTCGAGGAGCAGCCGGCGGCGGTGCTGGAGGAGCTGGACCGCTTCTTCGTCTGAGACCGGGCCGGGCGGGCGCCCGCCGCGGCGCCCGCGACGGTCCATGGCCGCGAGCGAGGCTTAAGCGGGGGTTAAGCAAACGTTAGGCGTGGGTCAGAGTGCCGCCCGTTTCGGCATCACCGCAGGTCAGCGGCGCGTGGGCGGTTTGGCGAGGGTTGGCGGACCCGGGTGGGGTGGTTAGCATCCTTGCTCACCGGCGGCGACCGGCAGCGTCTTTGAGAGCGCTCTCGAAGACGGTGGGTGCGTGCTCACACGCCGTGCTCCCGCACGGTTCGCGCCCGGCCGCCGCCACCCCCACATCCCCCCACGACCATCCCCCCGCATCCCCCCACACACACCATCCCCCCGCATCCCCCCACACCACTCCCCCACCTGAACCCCGCCCTCACCACACGACAAGGGGCCCCACCCCATGGCAGCACATCGCGCACGCCGGTACTCGCTCGGCGGACTCGTCCTGCTGGCCGCCGCGGCACTCGTCAGCGCCGTCCTGGTGTCCACCACCGGCCCCGCCTCCGGCCGGGCGCACGCGGCCGGGACGGTGACCTGGTCGGACGAGTTCGACGGCGCCGCCGGCAGCGCGCCCGACCCGGCCAAGTGGACCCACGAGACCGGCGGCAGCGGCAACGGCAACCACGAGCTGGAGTACTACACCGACTCGACGTCCAACGCCTCGCTGGACGGCCAGGGCCACCTGGTGATCACCGCACGCAAGAACACCGACCCCGGCCTCAGCTGCTGGAACGGCCCCTGCCAGTACACCTCCGCGCGGCTGAACACCGCGAGCACCTTCACCCAGTCCTACGGGCACTTCGAGGCGCGCATCAAGATCCCGCGCGGCCAGGGCATGTGGCCGGCGTTCTGGATGATGGGCGACGACATCGGCAAGGTCGGCTGGCCCGACAACGGCGAGCTGGACGTGATGGAGAACATCGGCAAGGAGCCCGGCACCGTGCACGGCACGATCCACGGCCCCGGCTACTCCGGCGCGAACGGCCTCGGCGCGCCCTCCACGCTGCCCGGCGGCAAGGCGTTCGCCGACGACTTCCACACCTTCGCGGTGGACTGGACCCCCGGCGCGATCACCTGGTCGGTGGACGGCACCGCGTACGAGACCCGGACGCCGGCCGACGCGGGCGGCAACAAGTGGGTGTTCGACCACCCGTTCTTCATGATCCTCAACCTCGCGGTCGGCGGCGACTGGCCGGGCGGCCCCGACGGCGCGACCGCCTTCCCGCAGAGCATGGTCGTGGACTACGTCCGCGTCTCGGCCTCCGACGGCGGCTCCTCGACGTCCGGCGGCTCCTCCACCGGCGCCACGTCCGGCGGCTCCTCGACCGGCGCCACGTCCGGCGGCTCGGCCTCGGGCGGCTCCACCGGCGGCTCCGGCGCCGGGCACACCGGACCCATCACCGGCATCGGCGGCATGTGCGTCGACGTCGCGGGCGCCTCGACCGCCGACCGCACCCCGATCCAGCTGCACAACTGCACCGGCAACCCCGCGCAGCAGTGGACCATCGGCGCCGACGGCACGGTCCGCGCGCTCGGCAAGTGCCTGGACGTCGACGGCGCCTCGACCGCGGACGGCGCCGTCGTGCAGCTCTACACCTGCAACGGCACCAAGGCGCAGCAGTGGACGTACACCGCCGCGCACGACCTGACCAACACCGGCGCCGACAAGTGCCTCGACGCCAAGGACAACTCCTCGGCGGACGGCACCCGGCTGCAGACCTGGACCTGCTCCGGCGGCGCCAACCAGAAGTGGACGGCCGCCTGACGGCCCTCCGCACCGGGTCGCGGGCGGACCGGTACCCCCCAGCCGCCCGTCCGCGGCCCGGACCCCACGCAGGCGCGCGGCGCCCCCCATCCATCCCGCCGCGCGCCACCGCTCGGAAGTGAGGTACCCGCATGACCCGCCCGATCCCCCGCGGCACGTCCCGCCACCAGCGGCCGATGACCCGGCGCCGGCTGTTCACCGCGCTGTGCGGCGCGGCGGTAGCGGGCCCGGTGGCCTCCGTGCTCGCACCGGACGCGCTGGCCCGCGGCAGCAGGGCCGAGCCCTCCGCGCAGACCGCCGCCGACGCCGGCGGTCTGCCGCTGACCATCGCCAACGCCACCGGGGGCTACGACAACGCGTCGGTGTACGTGTACATCGTCGGGACCAAGGACGGCACGCAGGTGCGGGTCACCCCGGACGGCGGCCTCGCGCCGGTCGCGCTCGCCGACAACGGCCCCGACGGCTTCACCGACTACGCGATCCCGCTCGCGGGCAGCGGCGAGACGGTGCTGAAGCTGCCGTACCTGTCGGGGCGGATCTACGTCTCGCTGGGCGGCAAGCTGACGTTCAAGGCGGTCGCCGACGGCGACGGGCGGCCCGCGCTGCAGTACCCCGCGGGCTGGGTCTCCGCCGACCCCTCGTACCGGGTGCTGCACGACTGCGCGGAGTTCACGTACGACGCCTCGGGCCTGTACTGCAACGCCACGATGGTGGACATGTTCAGCGTGCCGCTGGCGATCCGGCTGACCGGCGCGGCCGACCAGAGCACCGGCGCGCTCAAGGACGGCGGCCGGGCGCGGGTCTTCGCCGCGGTCCGGGCGGTGCCGGAGTTCGCGAAGCTCGTGGTGGACGACCTGCGGGTGATCGCGCCCGGCCACGGCCTGGATGCCGGGCTGTTCGCCGCCGACTACTTCGACGACGCGGTGGACGAGGTGTGGAGCGCCTACGCCGGCCGGGACCTCACCGTCACCACGTACGCCGGCGCCTTCACCGGGCGGGTCAGCGGCGACCGGCTCGCCTTCACCGGGCCCGCGTCCGTCTCCTTCGCCCGCCCCTCCACGCGCGACGTGCTGTTCTGCGACGGCGCGCTGGCCGCGCCCAACGACGGGACGAGCGGCCCGGTCGCCGCGGTCCTCGGCGCCGGCTTCAACCGCTCGACGCTGCTGACGCGGCCCGACCAGCCCTCGACCGACCCGGCGACCTTCTACGCCGACCCGGTCACCAACCACTACGCGAAGGCGCTGCACGCCGCCACCGTCGACGCCAAGGCGTACGGCTTCGCCTTCGACGACGTCGCGGGCTTCGCCTCGTACATCCAGGACCCGAAGCCGACCGCGATGCGGCTGACCGTCGGACCGCTGTGACCGCCGGCGGCCGAGGCTCCGCGCTCCTCGCCCGGTAGAGCCCGCGTCGCGGCCGGGGCCCCGCCGCGGCCGGCCCTCCTGACCGCGCCGCCCGACCAGCCGGATGACCGCACGGTCACGTGCTCCGTGTCACATCGTCTGGAGGGAACGCGTCCGCGTCCGCCGCGCTCTTGACGCGTGTGGAACGGAAGATCGGCGGGGGGCCGTCGCGGCGCGGGCTGCTGGCGGCGATGGGGGCGGGATTCGCGGGACTGGGCGCGCTGTCCGGGCTGACCGGCTGCGCCCCGGCCGAGCGGGGACACGGCGGCGCGCCGGACCCCACGGCCACCCAGCCGTACGACGCGGGCGCCGCCCCCGCGCGGGTGGTGCAGGTGCTCGCGCACCCGGACGACGACCTGTACTTCATGAACCCCGACACGCTGCACTCGCTGCAGGCCGGCGTGCCGGTGGTGTCGGTGTACGTGACGGCCGGCGAGTCCACCGGCGTCAACCACGAGCCGTACGAGCCGCGACACCGCCACCGGCACGACCGGCCCGCCTACTCCTCGGCCCGCCACCAGGGCCTGCGGCAGGCGTACGCGACGATGCTCGGCCGCCCGCACTTCACGCCGTGGCGCCGCGACACCCTCGACCTGGCCTGCGGGATACGCGTGGAGGTCGACACCCTCGACCACGCCACGCTGGTCTTCCTCCAGGTCTCGATGCACGAGCTGAGCGCGACCGGCAGCCTGCCGATCATGTGGCAGCAGGCCGGAGCGACGCTGCCGTACGTCGACGCCGAGGGCGCCCCGGCCGGCGCCGCGGGCCGGGCGGTGTGGACGCACGACAAACTGGTGACGGCGCTGGCCGGACTGTTCGAGCAGTACCGGCCGACCGAGGTCAGGACGCTGGACCCGGACCCCGACGTCCAGGTGCACGACCGCACCCACCCCACCAGCAGCGACCAGCCCGGCTACTCCGACCACCGCGACCACACCGCCACCGCGCTGTTCGCGTGGAAGGCGCTGGACCACTGGGTGGCGCGGCGCGCCGAGCGCGACGGCACGGTCCCGGCCTTCACCGTCACCGCCTACCGCGGCTACTACAACCAGCGCTGGCCGTTCAACCTGCCGCCGGCCACCGTGGCGCTCAAGGGCCGCTTCCTGTTCCAGTACGGCGGCGACCAGACGTGGGCCTGCGGCAACCCCGGCGGCTGCGGCGACTACGGACAGGGCAGGAACTTCCCGCTGCACAACCCCAAGGGGTGGATCCGCTCCACCCGGGTCCGCCACCCCGGGCCGCGCCGCGTGGTGCTGCCCGCGGCGGGCCCGTCCGGCGGCGCCCCAGGCGGGACGGAAGCGGGAGCGGGGACAGGAACGGGAACGGGAGCGGGGACGGGAACGGGGACGGGAAAGGGAGCGGGGACGGGGACAGGCGGCGCGCGGGTCGCGTACGAGGTGCTGGGCCTGCGGGCGGTGCGCAGGACCGAGACCGCGCCGGGCGTGTGGGGGCCGCCGCAGGACCTGGGCGGCGGACCGCTCGCCCCGGCGATCTCCGCGGTGCGCGACGGCGCCGGCCGCACCCTGCTGCTCGCGCTGCGCTTCTCGGTGCTGGAGGGCGACGGCGGGGGCGACCTGCGCGATCTGGTGGTGTGGGAGGAGGGCCGCGGCTGGACCCCGCTGGGCACCCCGGACCGGGCCGGCGACCGCGGCCGGCGCACCGGCTCGCCGGTCGCGGTGACCGCCCCGGACGGCCGGGTGCACCTGTTCGCGCGCAACGCCGCCAAGGGCGTCAGCACCCGGGTCCGCGACGCCTCCGGCCGCTGGAGCCGCTGGCGCGACCTGGGCGGCGCCGAGGTCCAGGAGGGCCTGGCGGTGCTGGCCGACGCGTCCGGCCGGGTGCACGTCTTCGCCTCCGGCCGCGACACCGTGCACCACTGGGGGCAGTCCCGCCCGGGCGCGGACGTGGAGTTCCGCCCGCTGCCGGTCGCGCTCCCCCGCCCCAGCGACCCGCCGTCCGCCGTGCTCACCCCGCGGGGCGCGATCCGCCTGACCTACCCCCGCCCGGCCTCCGCCCGCCCGCACGAGGCGCTGCTGCGGCTGTGACCGGTGTCCGCACACATGCCGAAGGGCCCCGGGTGCTGGCGCACCCGGGGCCCTTCGGTTCCTGCAACGGCTCAAGCCCGCCGCGGGGCCGAGGTCACTTGACGATCTTGGTGACCTGGCCGGCGCCCACGGTCCGGCCACCCTCGCGGATGGCGAACTTCAGACCCTCCTCCATGGCGACCGGCTGGATCAGCTGGACGGTCATGGAGGTGTTGTCGCCCGGCATGACCATCTCGGTGCCCTCGGGGAGGGACACGACGCCGGTCACGTCGGTGGTCCGGAAGTAGAACTGCGGACGGTAGTTGTTGAAGAACGGCGTGTGCCAGGCCGCCCTCGTCCTTGGACAGGATGTACGCCTGCGCCTCGAACTCGGTGTGCGGGGTGACCGAACCCGGCTTGATGATGACCTGGCCGCGCTCGACGTCCTCGCGCTTGATGCCGCGGAGCAGCAGACCGACGTTCTCACCGGCCTGGCCCTCGTCGAGCAGCTTGCGGAACATCTCGATGCCGGTGACCGTGGTGGAGGTCTTCTCCTGCTTGATGCCGATGATGTCGACGGTCTCGTTGACCTTCAGCACACCGCGCTCGATACGACCGGTGACGACGGTGCCACGACCGGTGATCGTGAAGACGTCCTCGATCGGCATCAGGAACGGCTTGTCGACGTCGCGCTCGGGGGTCGGGATCGACTCGTCCACGGCCTTCATCAGGCCGAGGAGCTTCTCGCCCCACTCCTTGTCGCCCTCCAGCGCCTTCAGCGCGGAGACGCGGACGACGGGGAGCTCGTCACCCGGGAACTCGTACTCGGAGAGCAGCTCGCGGACCTCGAGCTCGACGAGCTCCAGGATCTCCTCGTCGTCCACCATGTCGGCCTTGTTCAGGGCCACCACGATGTACGGCACGCCGACCTGGCGGGCCAGCAGCACGTGCTCCTTGGTCTGCGGCATCGGGCCGTCGGTCGCGGCGACCACCAGGATCGCGCCGTCCATCTGCGCGGCACCGGTGATCATGTTCTTGATGTAGTCCGCGTGACCGGGGCAGTCGACGTGCGCGTAGTGACGCGACTCGGTCTGGTACTCGACGTGCGCGATGGAGATGGTGATACCGCGCTGACGCTCCTCAGGAGCCTTGTCGATCTGGTCGAAGGCCGAGGCCTCGTTCAGGTCCGGGTACGCGTCGTGCAGCACCTTGGTGATCGCCGCGGTAAGCGTGGTCTTACCGTGGTCGATGTGACCGATGGTGCCGATGTTGACGTGCGGCTTAGTCCGCTCGAACTTCGCCTTCGCCACTGGGGTCCTCCTGGGAGTGGATCTGTACGCCTTGCTTCATCGGCGCCAGGTGATCTTTGCTGGAATTCAAGCCTACGGCGAGTTACTACTCGCCCTTGGCCTTCGCGATGATCTCCTCGGCGACGTTCCGCGGAACCTCGGCGTAGGAGTCGAACTGCATGGAGTAGCTGGCCCGGCCCGAGGTCTTCGACCGCAGGTCGCCGACGTAGCCGAACATCTCCGAGAGCGGCACCAGGCCCTTGACGACCCGGGCGCCGCTGCGCTCCTCCATGGCCTGGATCTGGCCACGGCGGGAGTTGAGGTCGCCGATGACGTCGCCCATGTAGTCCTCGGGGGTGGTGACCTCGACGGCCATCATCGGTTCGAGGAGCACGGGGCTGGCCTTGCGCGCGGCCTCCTTGAAGGCCTGCGAGCCGGCGATCTTGAAGGCGAGCTCCGAGGAGTCGACCTCGTGGAAGGCGCCGTCGATCAGGATCACCCGCACGCCGACCATCTCGTAGCCGGCCAGGATGCCGAACTTCATGGCCTCCTGGGCGCCCGCGTCCACCGAGGGGATGTACTCGCGGGGGATGCGGCCGCCGGTGACCTTGTTGACGAACTCGTAGGACGCGTCGCCGCCCTCGATGGGCTCGATGCCGATCTGCACCTTCGCGAACTGACCGGTGCCACCGGTCTGCTTCTTGTGGGTGTAGTCGACCCGCTCGACCGCCTTGCGGATGGTCTCGCGGTACGCGACCTGCGGCTTGCCGACGTTGGCCTCGACCCGGAACTCGCGCCGCATGCGGTCGACCAGCACCTCCAGGTGCAGCTCGCCCATGCCGCCGATGATGGTCTGGCCGGTCTCCTCGTCCGAGTGGACCTGGAAGGAGGGGTCCTCCTCCGCGAGCCGCTGGATGGCGACACCCAGCTTCTCCTGGTCGCCCTTGGACTTGGGCTCGATCGCGACCTGGATGACCGGCGCCGGGAAGTCCATCGACTCCAGGATCACCGGGTTCTTGTCGTCGCAGAGCGTCTCACCGGTGGTGGTCTGCTTCAGGCCCATCACGGCGACGATGTCGCCGGCGCCCACCGACTCGATCTCCTCACGCTTGTTGGCGTGCATGCGGTAGATCTTGCCGATGCGCTCCTTCTTGCCCTTGACCGAGTTCAGCACCGAAGAACCCGCGTCCAGGCGACCGGAGTAGATCCGGACGAAGGTGAGCTTGCCCAGGTGCGGGTCGCTCATGATCTTGAACGCGAGCGCGGAGAGCGGCTCGTCGTCCGACGGCTTGCGGGTGACGACCTGCTCCGCGTCGTTGACCGCGTGGCCCTCGATGGCCTCGATGTCGACCGGGGAGGGCAGGTAGCGCACGACCGCGTCGAGCAGCGGCTGCACGCCCTTGTTCTTGAACGCGGTGCCGCAGAACACGGGGGTGACGGTGGTGCCGCCGCCCTTGCCGGAGTTGATGGTGATGCGGCGGATCGCCGCGTACAGCTGCTCGATGGTGGGCTCGGTGCCCTCCAGGTACAGCTCCATCATCTCGTCGTCGTTCTCGGCGACGGCCTCCAGCAGCTTGCCGCGCCACTCGTCGGCCGCCTCGGTGTGGGTGGCCGGGATGTCGACGACGTCGTACATCTCGCCCTTGGTCGCCTCGGCGGACCACACCAGGGCCTTCATCTGGACGAGGTCGACCACGCCCTTGAAGTCGGCCTCGGCGCCGATCGGCAGCTGCATGACCAGCGGGGTCGCGCCGAGGCGGTCCACGATCATGTCGACGCAGCGGTGGAACTCCGCGCCGGTGCGGTCGAGCTTGTTGACGAAGCAGATGCGCGGCACGCCGTAGCGGTCGGCCTGGCGCCACACCGTCTCGGACTGCGGCTCCACACCGGCGACACCGTCGAACACGGTGACCGCGCCGTCGAGGACGCGCAGCGAGCGCTCGACCTCGACGGTGAAGTCGACGTGGCCGGGCGTGTCGATGATGTTGATGGTGTGGTCGACGTCCTCGAGCGGCCAGTGACAGGTCGTCGCGGCGGACGTGATCGTGATGCCGCGCTCCTGCTCCTGCTCCATCCAGTCCATGGTGGCGGCGCCGTCGTGGACTTCGCCGATCTTGTACGAAACACCGGTGTAGAACAGGATCCGCTCGGTGGTCGTCGTCTTGCCCGCGTCGATGTGGGCCATGATCCCGATGTTGCGGACCCTGGCCAGGTCAAGCGAAGTGGTGGCCATGTGGCTCAGTCTTCTCTCGGTTCTCGATGGGGTGTACGACTACCAGCGGTAGTGCGCGAAGGCCTTGTTGGACTCGGCCATCTTGTGCGTGTCCTCGCGGCGCTTCACGGAGGCGCCGAGGCCGTTGCTGGCGTCGAGGATCTCGTTCATCAGCCGCTCGGTCATGGTCTTCTCGCGACGGGCGCGGGAGTAGCCGACCAGCCAGCGCAGCGCCAGGGTGTTCTGGCGGCCCGGGCGGACCTCGACCGGCACCTGGTAGGTCGCGCCGCCGACGCGGCGGGACTTGACCTCAAGGGTGGGCTTGATGTTCTCCAGCGCGCGCTTGAGCGTGATGACCGGGTCGGTGCCGGACTTCTCGCGCAGGCCCTCCAGGGCGCCGTACACGATGCGCTCGGCGGTGGACCGCTTGCCGTGCAGGAGGATCTTGTTGACGAGGGACGTCACCAGAGGAGAGCCGTAGACCGGGTCGACGATGACCGGGCGCTTCGGGGCAGGACCCTTACGAGGCATGCTTACTTCTCCTTCTTGGCGCCGTAGCGGCTGCGGGCCTGCTTGCGGTTCTTGACGCCCTGCGTGTCGAGCGAGCCGCGGATGATCTTGTAGCGAACACCCGGCAGGTCCTTCACACGACCGCCGCGCACGAGCACGATCGAGTGCTCCTGCAGGTTGTGACCCTCACCCGGGATGTAAGCGGTGACCTCGATACCGCTGGTCAGACGCACACGTGCGACCTTCCGCAGCGCCGAGTTCGGCTTCTTGGGGGTGGTCGTGTAGACACGCGTGCAGACGCCGCGGCGCTGGGGCGAGCCCTTCAGCGCGGGCGTCTTGTTCTTCTCGACCTTGTCCTGCCGGCCCTTGCGGACCAGCTGCTGGATCGTAGGCACCGTTTCTCCGGTTTCTGTGTGCCGATCTCGATGGAACTAACCTGGGGACCGACCCACGCGGTCGGGTGTGTCGCACACCCCACACGTATCCGAAGCGTCCGGAAAGGTGCGGAGGTGCGGGTGTCACGGCCTCGGCGCTCCCGTGCGGCCCGATGGCACGCACAAGAACCCGGGCACACCCCAGGCACAAGGTCAGAGCGTACCTATCGCATTCGCTGGGGTCAAAACAAATGCGTACGGGCCGGACACGCCCGTGATCCGGCCGGAACCCCGGGCCGGGCGGCCGGGCCGGGCCCGCCGGGGGCGGGCTCGCGCGGCGACGCTCCCGCGTCCCAGGGTCTCAGGTCGCGACGAGGACCGCGACCACGACGAGGAGGGCGAGGACGGCGGCCAGCAGGGCGCAGACGGTGTAGCCGAGGACGAGGCCGGCGACCGCGAGGCCGTCGCCCTGCTCGCCGGTCTGCCGTATCCGGCGCCTGGCCATGTGGCCGAGCACCACCGCGGGGACGGCCGGCAGGCCGAGGAAGGTCCCGGCGATCCCGCAGCTGAGCGAGGCCACCGCGTAGGAGTTGGTGCGCGGCGGCAGCGGCGGCCGGAAGGCGCGCGGCGGCGGGAAGGCGCGCGGCGGCGGGCCGGGCAGGTCGCCGGTGAGCAGCGCCAGGTCCTGGTGGGTCCGCGCGGCGTAAGCGCGGCCGAGCCGCTCGTCGTACTCGTCCCGGGTCAGCCGCCCCTCGGTGAAGGCGTCCTTGAGGACGTCCACCGCGCGCTCCCGGTCCGCGTCACCCGCCAGCATGCTTCCATCATGCCCGGGGGGCGGGCGGTGCGAGCGGTGTGCGGGCAGACATCAGGGACGTTTCAGGGCCGGCTCAGGGACGGTGGCCGGCCGGGGCGGTGCCCTCGCGCGGCGGCTCCCCGGCCTCGGCCGGCAGGAACTGGCCGATCACCTTGACGAACATGTCACGCCGGTCTGCGGGCACGCCGAGCACCTCGGCCAGTTCCTCCAGCGTGGGCGGGCCGTCGGCGTCGAGGTCCGCGGCGTCGCCTGCGGAGCCGGCGGCGGGCAGCGGCAGCTCCTCCGCGGTCAGCCGGCCGGAGCGGATCAGCATGTCGCGCACCGGCACGCCGAGCACCCGGGCCAGCCGCCGGGTGGTCTCCAGGTCCGGCATGCTCTGCCGCTGCAGCAGCCGGGTGACCGCGGCGCGGTGCACACCGGCCTCGTCCGCGATGCGCGACTTGCCGCCGCCGCGGGGGCTGTCGATGTCGTATCCGCGCCTGCGCATCAGGTCCTCGACCCAGCTCGCGAAGGCGTCAAGTTCTTGGGTGGTGGTCATGCACCTGCTCCCTCCAGGGGCATCCAGCTTAGCGCGCTTGCGCGCACGGAATTACGTGCCTTCTCGCACGCAATTCGTGGAGGTTCTCTGGAGACGGACCCGTTCCGTTTACCTGCGGGGCGCACGCGATCGGTGGGACGGCGAGGGGGCGGAGGTGCGGCGGGCGATCCCGGAGGGCGCGCGGGGCGGGAGCGCGCGGGATTCCGGGAAGGAGCGCGCGGCCGGTGCGCGCGGGACCCGCGCCGGGGGTGCGCAGGGGTGCGTTGGGGCGCGCGGGGCGGGACCCCGGGGCGCGCTGGGCACGTCCGCCGCGCCGCGCGGACGGCCAATTAGTTGCGCGCTCGCACGCATGATGTCACCGTGGTTGCCCCGTCGCGCACAGCGACGGCGGACCCATCCGGAGGTTCCATGTCCCTCCCTGCTCTGTCCTGGCAGGCCGCCGCCGCCTGCCGAGGTCTCCCCGCGGCCGCGGTCTTCGCCCGCCGCGCCGCCGACGCCGAGCCCGCGCTGCGCGCGTGTGCGGTGTGCACGGTGCGGCGCGAGTGCGAGGAGACGGTGGCGCCGGCGGCGTCCTGGTTCGACGGCGTGTGCGCCGGCCGGTTGTGGCGCAACGGCCGCGCGGCGCAAGCCGGTTCGGTGCGTACGGAGGCGGCGGGCGCGGCGGGCGCGGTGCGCGCGAGGCGCGCCTCGGGCGCGGGCGGCACGGCGGGCGCGGCGGTCGGCGTCGGCGCGACCACAGGCGAGAGGGGTGCGGGTGAAAGGGGTACGGATGTCTGAGCAGCAAGGTGACGAGGCGGGCGGCACGGCGGAGTCGGCCGGCACGGTCGGCGACGCGGCGCTGTGGATCGGGATGCTGGTCCGCCAGTTCCCGGAGCTGATCGAGGAGCTGGCGCCCGGACGCGGCGCGCGGCCACGCGAGCCGGAGCGCGGCGCGGACGACCGCGGCGGCCGGGAGGGCGAACGGGCCAGGGCCGCCGAGGCCGCCCTGCTGCGCGCCGAGCGCCAGGACGCGCTGCTGGTGCGGCAGCGGCACGGACTGGCCGTGCCCGGCCACAGCGCCGCGCCGCTGCGGCTGCACGTCTCCGACGCGATCCGCGACATCACCGACGGCGTCGTGGAGTTGGAGGAGGCGGTGCACGCGAAGCTCGGCCTGCCGCTGCCGCGCCGGGCGCGGGTGCCCGAACGGCTGCGCCGGATCGGCGCGTTGCTGGACGCGGTCGCGGCGCACCCGGTGCTGGCCCGCCATGTGCGGGACGAGGCGCGGCGGATGGCGCGGCGCTGCGCGCGGGCGCTGGGCGACGCGGAGCAGATCGTACGGGTGCCGGGGCGGTGTCCCTGGTGCGCCTCGGTGTCGCTGCGGGCGTTCCCCGCGCGGCGGGCGGTGCTGTGTGTGAACCCCGGGTGCAGGTGCGCGGTCGCGGAGTGCGGGTGCCGGGACGATCCGGCGTACCGCCACGTCTGGCCGGAGGGCGAGTGGGCGGCGCTCGGGGTCGGGCCCGCGGAGATGGCGCGGTTCGCGCGGGCGATGGAGGTGGGGCCGTGATGCTGCCCGCGGCGCTGGCCGCGCGGGAGGTCGGCGTCGCGCCGGCGACGCTTCGCACGTGGGTGCGTCTCGGGTATCTGACCGCGGCGGGGAAGGTGGGACGGGCACACGTGTTCCGGCTGGAGGACGTCTTCGCGGCGGAACGTGCCGCGCACGGCGGAACGCGGCGCCCCTCGTCCCCCAAGGCGCCGTCCTGACCCGCCGGCCTGACCCGCCGCCCTGACCCGCTGTCCTGACCCACCGCCCTGACCACCGCTCCGCTCCCGGCCCCCGGTCTTCCCCCGGGGGCCGTCGCCATGCCCCGCCCCGAACGGGCAGTACGGCTTTCCCCGCGCCCCCGATCTCGACGCCCGGCGCAGCCGTGTCGCGGGGGGCTGCGCCGGGGTCTCGGGAGGCCCGATCCGAGAGTGGTTGCGTGCGCGCGCGAAATGAGGAACAGTTGAGGGGACGGCGGAGCTGTGCCCGCAAGGGCGGGGCCCGCCGTCTTCGCGTGCCGGGCCGCAGGCCGTACCGCTCCCTCCGGCGAGGGCCCCGGCCCGGCACGCCCCGCGACCGAGCCCCCGCCGCGGGACGGGGCCACGCCACCGTCGCGACCGGGCGCGAGTCCGCCGCGACACCGCGACCACCCTCCACGAGGTGACACCGTCATGACGACCCCCCCGATCGCCTTCCCCGACGTCGAGAAGCTCGTCGTGGACATCCTGAAGAGCGACCCGTCCCTGGGCGCCGCCGAGGTCAGCCGGGACGCCCCGGCCGGGTTCGACGGGACGCAGAGCGCCGTGCTGGTCAGCCGGCTGGGCGGCACCTGGGTCGGCGACCTGTACCTGGACAACCCGATGATGCAGCTGGAGGTCTACGGCCCGGACAAGGCCAGCGCCTCGATCCTGGCCAACGCCGCCCGCCACGCGCTGCTCGCCACCCTCGGCGGCACGTACGGCGGGACCACGTTCACCGACGTCGTCGAGCAGGACGGGCCGCGCTGGATGCCCGACTACCTCTACCGCGCGGCCAACCGCTACGTGTGCGTGATCAAGCTCGCGCTCGACGTCCGCTGACCGCCGGCGCGGGCCGCGAAGGCCCACCGCGCGCCCCGGCGCGACCCCCGCGCCCCACAGACGAGGCCCCGCCGCCCGGCGGGGCCTCTGCCGTATCCACCACCCCTGGGAGAACACCATGGCGAACAGCAACAACTCCTCCGAGATCCGCATCGCCGGCACCGGCCGCGTCCTGGTCGGGGCCATCGGCGCCACCGCGCCGAGCACGTTCAGCGCGGACGGGAGCGCCGACTGGACCGGCTGGACCGACCTCGGCTTCACCTCGTCCGACGGCGTGACCTTCAGCAAGAAGGACAAGCTCGACCCGGTCGACACCTGGCAGGCGGTCAGCCCGGTGCGCTTCGTCTACTCCGACCGGGACCTGACGCTGAAGTTCTCGCTGCTCCAGTTCAACGCCGACACGCTGCCGCTGTTCATGGGCGGCGGCAAGGTCGCCGCGGTCTCCGGCGCGACCGGCGACGTCTACCGCTACGACCTGGCCGACGGCCCCGGCGCGGACGAGCGCGCGCTCGGCCTGGAGTTCACCGACGGCGGCGCGGTGACGTACCGCTTCGTCATCCCGCGCGGCCAGGTCACCGCGAGCGACGACATCAAGCTGGCCCGCAAGGCCGCGGCCCAGCTCGGCGTCACCTTCACCGCGCTGAACAACGGGACCGACCCGCTGGCCACCTTCTACATGAAGGACGCGGCCTACGCCGCGCCGGCCGCCTGACCGACCGCCCGGCGCGGGGCGGCGGCACTCCCGCCGCCCCGCGCACCGTCCGCCGCATCCGCGCACCCACCCGTCATTCCCGAGAGGAAGCCATGTCCTTCAACGTCAACGCCGCCCGCGCCCAGCGCCAGGAGGCGCTCGGCCGCACCTGGTCCTTCGAACTGGACGACGAGTCCTTCGAGTTGCCCACCGAGCTGCCGCGCACCGTCGCCCGGCAGCTGCGCGCGCTCGACGACAACGACGTGGACGGGCTGCTCCGGCTCCTCCTCGGCGACGAGCAGTACCCGCGCTTCGAGCAGCACGAGCTGACCATGCAGGACGTCGCCGCCATCCTGGAGGCCTACGGCAAGGAGACCGGGCTCGGCCTGGGGGAAGGCTGAGCCTCGACGAGTTCGCCGAAGAACACGCCGAGGCCCTGGAAGCGGACCTGCTCAGGTTCTACGGGGTGGACCTGCTCGACCGGCACCGCGGCCGGCTCTCCAGCCGGCGCCTCGCGGTGCTGGTCCGGCACCTGCCGCGGGACAGCGCGGTCCACCGCGAGCTGTACGGGGAGGCCGCCGACTGGACGGTGACCGACCACCTGCTGGCCGCCGCCGTGGACCATCTCACCGCCGCCAACTGGATGTTCGCGCGCGTCAACAGCGACGAGGACGCCGACGCGACCGACCCGCCGGCCCCGCTCCCCCGGCCGGACGGCACCCGCCGCGACCCGGAGGCCGACCCCGACGCCGACCCGCACCCGCACCGCCCCTCCGCCGCGGAGCTGCTGAGCTTCTTCGGCTGATCGGACGGCGGCCGGGGGCTGTCGCCGCGGGCGCTCGCCGAGCGCCCGCGGCCTCACTCCCCCGGCTCGTCCGGGGCCGACGCGGGCGACGGGCCCGGCTGCTGCTGGCCCCGGGCCTGCGCCGGGCCGTCCGCGGCGTCCGCCGCGCGGCGCGGCCGGTGCGGCTCCTTCGCCGGCAGCCGGGGGATCGTCGGCGACTTCGAGCGGCGGTTCTTCGGCGACAGGAACGGCCGCGGCACCGGGGTCCCGCCCCGGGGCCGCCCCCGCGCGGAGCCGGAACCGCCGCCCGGCACCCCACCCGACGTCCCGCCGGACACCCCACCCTGCACCCCACCCGACGCAGCGCCGGACACCCCACCCGGCACGCCGCCCTGCACCCCACCCGACGTCCCGCCGGACACCGCACCCGGCACCCCACCCGACGTCCCGCCGGACACCCCACCCTGCACCCCACCCGATGCCCCGCCGGACACCCCACCCGCCCCGGAGTCGCGCCCCGCCTCCGGGGCGGGCCCCGCCTCCCCGGCCGGGTCGCCCGGCTCGCCACCCCGCTGTCCCGCGGGGAACGCGATGACCTCGCCCGGCGCGTCCATCACCCGCATCGGCCGCCACCGGCCGAGCCAGCCCTCCCAGCGGGCCGCGGCGATCCGCGGGCCGTACTCCTGCGCCGCGTCCTGCCAGCCGGCGGCGTACGTCGCGTGCTGGACCCGCTCGTACTCCTCCTCCGACATCACCACGACGCCCTCGGGCCCGTGCCGTTCGAGCAGCCGTCCCAGCCGCGCCATCAGCCGGGGCAGCCCGGTACCGGCCGCCGCCGGGGGCCGGGTCGGTGCGCCCGGCGCCGGGAGCGCTCCCGGCACGAGGCCGGCCGCCGCTCCCGCGTCCTCGCCCGCGCCGTGCTCCCGCGGTACGGCGCCGCCGCCCGCGGGGTCGACGGTTCCCCCCTGGTTGTCATCCCCACCCACCGACATCTCCCTGGACGTCTCGTCCCCCCGCGTACCACTACAGCGCACCGGTGCGACAACCTCCGCGGAGCCCCCTCGCCACGCGGTCGGCCGTTCCTCCAGGCCCGGCCCCATCGACCGGAATGTCCCCTCCAATGGGGACTTGACCTGCGCGTTTACCAGTGGGCAAACGCTGAATCATACCTCCCGCCGCCGTCCGGCAGCTGTGGCCCGTCCGCCGAGCGGCGGCCGCGGCCGCGCCGCAGGGCCGCGGCAGACCCCCGGCCGCCCGCGGCCGAAGGAGGCCGAACATGACCGCTGCACCCCCGGAACAGGTGCTCACCGATTTCAGGGAAGGGGTGGCGAGCACCACCGCCCGACTCCAGCAGTCCCTGGGCTCGGTGGAGAAGTCCATCACCGGCATCGGCAAGGCGGTGACGGGCGTGGCCCGCTCCGTCGACGGCCTGGACCGGGCCGTCGCCCGGCTGGCCGGCTCCACCGGCGCCCTCGCCAGGTCCGTCGCGGCCATCGCCGCGTCGCTGGCCGCGAACATCGAGAAGCCGCTCGCGCGGATCGGCGCCGCCGTCACCGCGCAGATCAGGAAGATCACCGCCGGCATCGGCTCGGCGATCACCGCCGAGGTGGACCGGACGCTGACCGGCGTCGGGACGTCGATCCAGCGCCTGGGCACCTCGATCGCCTCCGCCGTCAGCAAGCCGCTGGCGACCGTCACCGCCGCGATCACCAAGGCGGGCAAGGCCGTCGGCGGCGTCGCGCGGCAGATCGCCACCGACGTCTCCGGCGCGATCGGGAAGATCGGCACCGCGATCAAGGGCCTGGGCGGGGACGTCGGCGAGGCCGTCGCCAAGCCGATCAGGACCGTCGCCGAGGCCATCGGCTCGGTCGGCGACGCGATCGGCAAGATCGCCACCGGCGTCAAGGACGTCGTCTCCTCGATCGACGGCATCGGCGGCGCGATCCGCGGCATCGGCGACGGCATCCGCTCGGTCGCCGGCTCGGTGCGCGACGTCGGCGCCTCGCTGCGCTCGCTCGGCCAGGCGTTCGGCAGCACCGGCAGAAACGTGAAGTCGCTGGCCTCCTCACTGCTGACGCTGGGCCGGGCGCTGGTCCAACTCGGCCGTGACGTGGTGACGTTCGCCGGCTCTCTTCGGCAGGCCGTCACCTCGCTGCGGGACTTCGCCGCCCAGGCCACCGCCGCCGGGCGCTCGGTGAAGACCCTCGGCGACGGCACCGGCTCCGCCGACGGACAGCTGAAGAAGCTCAGGTCGTCCGCGCAGGGCTCGACCAGCGGCCTGAAGTCCGTGCAGAGCGCCGCCGACCAGGCCGAGCGGTCCATGACGAAGGCCGGCCGGACCGGCACCACCGGCGGCAAGAGCCTCGGCGGCTTCGAGTCCGGCGCCAAGAAGGCCGGCCAGGGCATGGACGGCCTCAACAAGTCGATGAAGGGCAACCTGCTCGGCCTGCTGATGCAGCTGCTCGCGCCACTGATCCAGAAGGTCGTCGACATGGCGACCCGCTCCAAGACCATGCAGGCGGTGATGCAGAAGGCGTTCCAGGTCATCCACCAGGTGATCGCCGCCGTGATGAAGGCCGTCGGCCCGATCATGCAGAAGGCCGGCGCCCTGTTCAAGGAGGTATGGAACGGCATCAGGACGGCGGTCACCACCGTCGTCAAGGCCGTCGCCACCGTCGTCAAAACCTACGTGGACCTGTGGAAGGCCGTCATCACCACCGCGCTGAAGGCGATCAAGGCGGTGGTCAGCAGCGTCTGGAACGGCGTCAAGGCCGTGATCAGCCCGGTGGTCACCTGGATCAGGTCCGCGATCCCCGACGCGTTCACCGCGGTGCGGAACAAGCTGTCCAGCATCTGGGGCGGTCTGAAGGGCATCGCGCAGAACGCGTTCGGCGCGATCCGCGGCGCGGTCACCGGTCCGATCAACTCGGTGATCGGACTGATCAACTCCGCGATCGGCCGCATCAACGCGATCCACGTGTCGATCCCCGGCTGGGTGCCGGGCGTCGGCGGCAAGTCCTTCGGGGTGCACCTGCCGACCATCCCGCAGTTGGCCACCGGCGGCCTGGTGATGCCGCGGTCCGGCGGCGTGCCGGCGATCCTCGCCGAGGCCGGCGAGGCCGAGGCGGTGCTGCCGCTGAGCACCCTGGACCGGCTGCTGTCGCGCACCGCCGCGCAGGCCCGGCTCGGCGGCGGTGACGGCGCGAGCGCCGCGGGCTTCCGGATCGAGAACTACTACGCCGCGACCACCACCAGCCCGCAGGCCACCGCCGACGCGCTGATGTTCCTGGCGAAGGCCCGCGGATGAGCGCCGCCGACGCCTCCGGCGCCGCGCTGGCCGGCGTCGGCGCCGCCGTGGAGCTGCTGCTGCTCCCCGCGGCCGCCGTGCGCGCGCCGCTGGCCGCGGTCACCGCGGGCACGTCCGCCGCCAGGGCGGCGGCCGGCCGGATCCGCGGCTCGGCGGCGCAGGCCGCCGGCATCCTGCGGCAGATCAGGGCGGAAGCGGACGCCGGGGCCCGCGCCATCACCCGGACCGCGCGCGGCGCCGCCTCGGCGGCCACCGGCCTCGCGGCGGTGACCGCGGCGGCCCGGCGGATCAGGAGCAGCCTGGGCAGGCTCGACTCGGCGCTCGGCGGGCTGCTCTCGCTGGTCGGCGGGATGCTGCTCGCGGTGCCGCAGATCGCCCGGCTGATGGACCTGTTCGGCAAGGCCGCGACGGTGGCGTCCGCGGTGATGACGGCGATCGACCTGCTGTCGAGGACCACGCCGATCGGTCTGGTGACCGGGCTGCTGCTGCCGCTGGCCTCGCAGCTGATCGACCTGGCGGTCACCTCGCAGACCGGGCAGCGGATCATCCAGCAGGTCTTCGACCAGGCGGCGCGCGGCCTTCTCCAGGTCGCGACCTACCTCGCACCCGCGCTGAAGGTGATCGGCACGGTGGTCGCGACCTACTTCACCGCCTACCTGACGGTGGTGGTCGACGTGCTCACGGTGGTCAGCGCCCTGCTGACCAAGGGGTTCCCCGGCATGCGGGCCGCCGTGTCGAGCGCCGTGGCACCGCTGCGCGGCACGGTCTCCGGGCTGTGGACCTCCTTCCGGAACGCGGTCAGGCCGGTGCTGGACTTCCTCACCCGGGACCTTCCGCGCGCCTTCCAGCACGTCAAGGACGCCGTGGCGAGCGCCCTGGGCGGCATCGGCGGTTTCGTCCGCACCGGGCTCCAGGCGGTCGTCGCGGTCATGAAGGCGCCGCTGGAGGGGATCATCGGCTTCGCCAACTGGGTCATCGAGGGCCTGAACTCGCTCGGCTTCTCCTTCCTCGGCAAGCACTTCGGCGTGCACATCGACACGATCCCCATGCTCGCCGACGGCGGCGTGGTGCTCCCGGCCACCGCGCGCGCCGCCCGCCGGGTGCTGCCGCTGACCGCGCTGGACCGGCGGCTGCGCTCCGCCGCGGCGGCCGGACCCGCCGGCCGGACCGGCGCGGCCGGCGGGCCGTACCGGATCGCGGCCTTCCACGAGCGGCCGGGCGACGGCGCCCGCGGTATCGCCGAGGACCTGCTCTTCCTCGCCGCGACGACGGCGACGGCGACGGCCGCGGCGACCGCGCCGGCATGACGGCCGGCGCGCACCGCCCGCGCCGCGGCGGCGCCGCTGTGACCGCCGGGCCCCACAGATCCCACAGGCCCGGCGGGCCCCGCGTCCGCACGACCTTCCGAACAGTCACGACAGGCAGGAGACGTCTCCGATGGCCGACACCGACACCCCGCCGGGCGACGACCAGCCCGCAGCCGGGCCGACCGACGACCTGGCGCCCGGCTCCCTGATCACCCGCGACGGCCAACTCCAGTGGGCCGGGCTGCTGATGGGCCCCGGCACGCCCTACCAGATCGACAGCAACGGGCTGTCCGGCTGGGAGGACATCCCCGACTTCGACACCAGCGACGCGGACCGGCCGACCGCGCACGGCGCCTGGCCCGGTTCGCGCTACGCCAAGCCGCGCAAGGTCTCCGGCCAGATCTGGGTGCTGCCGTCCGCCGCCGGCGACGCCACCGTCACCGCGATCCGGGCGCTGCGCCAGGCGCTGTCGCTCAGCGACGACGAGCGCTGGCTGTCGGTGCGGCTGCACGGCGAGACCCTCGTCACCCGTGCCCGCGTCAACCAGCGGGTGCTGCCCGCCGACCGCGCGTACGCCACGCAGGGGGTGGCCCGCGCCGCGGTGCAGTGGCAGTCCGACGACCCGCGCCGCTACTCCGCCGACCAGCAGACCCTGAGCACCGCGCCGCCGGAGCCCGAGACCGGGCTGACCTGGCCGCTGAGCTGGCCGCTGGACTTCGGCCCGGCCACCAGCACCGGCGACGTCAGCGCCGAGAACAACGGCTCCGCGCCCACCCAGCCGGTCATCACCTTCACCGGACCGTGCACCAACCCCGCGGTCACCGAGCACACCGGCGGGCGCCGGCTGCGCTACGAGATCGAGCTCGCGCCCGGCGACCAGCTGGAGGTCGACACCGCGGCCGGCACGGTCACTCTCAACGGCACCGCCTCGCGCCGCCACACCGCGGGCGCCGACAGCAGCCCCGAGGAGCTGTTCGCCTTCGCGCCGGGCCGCTTCGAGCTGTCCTTCCGGCCGGAGATCTCCACGCCCGACGCGCGCATGGCGGTGAGCTGGCGCAGCGCCGAGTGGTGAGCCGCCGGCCCCGCCCGCGCGCCCCCGGCCCGCGCCGAACCCGGCTCGCACCCGCGCCTCGGCCCGCCTCCGCCCGACCCACCGCTTCCGAAACGGAGTTCCCATGACCGTACGCTCCTCGTGGCTCACCCCCACCGGCCAGTCGCGCGAGGACACCCGGCTGACGCAGCTGGGCGCGACGCTGCCCGCCGACGCGCTCAGGGTGCGGTCCGGCATCCTGCCCGGCTCGCCCGACGGCACCGCCAAGGTCGCCGGGTTCTGGCTGAAGAACACTTCCGGCATGTCCGCCACCATCGAACCCGGCCGCGCGGTCGTCCAGGGCATGGCGACCCAGGGCGCGTACCCGGTCACCCTGGCGGAGACCACGCCGGTCACGCTCTCCGACGGCAACGCCCAGTACGACCGGATCGACCTGATCTGCCTCCAGGTCCGCGACGGCTCCTACGACGACACCGGGACCGCCGAGGCCGTGCTCACGGTGGTCGAGGGCGAGGCGAACCCCACTCCGCAGCCGCCGGACGTCCCCGACCTGGCGCTGCCGCTGTACACCGTCACCGTGCACGCCAACGCCTCGGCCGCCAACAGTCTGGTGGACTGGGCGAACGCGGCCGACCTGCGCACCACCACGGTCGCCGTCGGCGGCGTGCTGCCGGTCTACGGCAACGCGGCGGTCCCCGGCTCGTACGTCGGCCAGCTGCGTGACGTCGGCGACGTGCTGCAGCGCTGGAACGGCACCGCGTGGGTGGCCTACCCGCAGGGCATCGGCGGCATCGTGCCCAGCGGCTCGGGGGTCGCCGCGAGCTACGTCGGCCAGTACCGCGACAACGCGGGGCAGTTGCAGCGGTGGAACGGCGCCGCCTGGCAGACCGTCTTCCCCGCCGTCTCGGCGTTCCTGTCCTCCGCCGACGCGGGCAGCACGTCGTCCGCCACCTACGTCAAGACGCTCGGCGACACCTCGGGACTGCCGATGGCCGTGGGCTTCGTCGCGCCGCCCACCGGGGCGGTCCTGGTGACGGTCGGCGCGGCCGTCCACACCACCGGCGACGCCACCACCACCGGCTACATCAGCGCGGTGATCGCCCAGGGCAGCACGGTGATCTCCGACGCCGGCGACGACCGGGCCGCGACGGGCACCTACAGCTATCAGAACTCGGTGGTGTTCACCTACCGGGTCGGCGGGCTCACCCCAGGTGCCTCGTGCACCGCGACGTGCGCCTACCGCGCCACCGACACCACCAAGAAGACCTGGTTCGACAACCGCTTCATCCGCATCGAACCCGCGGTGTAGCCGACCATCCCGCCCCGCAAAGGACTCCCACCATGCCCCTCCACTCCGCCTGGCTGCTCGACAACGGCCAGAGCCGCAGGACACCCGCGTGTCGCCGACCGGCACCTTCACCCCCACCTCGGCGATGGCCACCCGCTCCGGCGTGGTGCCCGGCTCCGCCGACGGGACCTCCCGGATCTCCGGCTTCACCGTGGTCGGGGTCACCGCGATGACCGCGCAGGTCTACCCCGGGCGCGCGGTGGTCCAGGGCCTGGACGCCCAGGGCGCCTACGCCGTCTCGCTCACCGAGAACCTGACGCTGTCCTTCGACGACGGCGACGCCCAGTACGGCCGGATCGACCTCGTCGTCCTGCGGGTCTACGACGACCAGTTCGACGCCTCGGGCCGCAACGAGGCGACCGTGGAGATCATCAAGGGCACGCCGGCCGCCACCCCCGCGGCGCCGGCCGTGCCCGCCCAGGCCATCGCGCTGTACCAGGTGCAGGTCCCGGTCAACGCGAGCGCCAGCAACGGCATCCAGTGGGCCACCGCGCTCACCGGCGTGCGCAACGCCACGGTCGCCGCCGGCGGCATCCTGCCGGTGTCCACCGACACCGCGCCGGGCGCCTACCCCGGCCAGTTCCGCGACGTCGCCGAGTCCTCGGCCACCGGCCACCTGGAGCGCTGGAACGGCCACGCCTGGGCCCGCTATCCCGCCTACCCCGACCCGGTGTGGCGCAACTGGACCCCGGTGTGGACCACCTCCTCGGGACTGCACCTGCCGTCGTTCGGCAACGCCTCGCTCACCTGCCGGTACGTCCAGCACGGCCCCACCGTGCACTTCACCTTCCAGATCGGCTTCGGCACCACGACCGCCTTCGGCACCGGCGCCGGCACCTCGGACAACTGGCTGTTCTCGCTGCCCGTCCCGGCCGCCGGCGTGCCGGCGTGCATGGGCTTCGCCGAGCTGTACCCGAACGACGTCAAGCAGCGGGCGGTGGCGCGGCTGCGCTGCGCGTCCACCACGCAGTTCGAGCTGGAGATCAGCGCGACGATGCCCGGCGTGACCGCGCCGGTGACCGGGCTCACCGACTCGGTCAGCCCGTGGGTGTGGGCGGCCGGCCACTCCCTGAGCGGCAGCGGAACCTACGAGGCGGCGGTATGACCACCGCGGCCACCACCCCGTACCGGGCGATCTTCTGCGACCTGCGCAGCGACACCGTCTTCGACATCCTGCCGCTGCGCGACGTCACGCTGGACGACTACATCGGCAAGCCCGGCTCGCTCACCGGGACCGTGCCGCTGCCGGACGAGGCGCTCGCGGCCCGCGCCCGGCAGGTCCACGAGGGCCGCACCTCGGTGTACCTGGAGCGCGGCGGCGACCTGTGGTGGGGCGGCATCGTCTGGACCAGCACGCTGGCCAGCACCGACCGGGGCGTGCTGACCCTGGAGATCCAGGCGGCGACCTTCGACTCCTACGCCAACCGCCGCATCATCCGCACCGCGCTGGACTGGACCGGCGCCCACAGCGCCGACCAGCTGGACATCGTGCGCGGGCTGTGGGCCTCGCTGCAGCACGACGAGGGCGGCGACATCGGCGTCACCTTCGGCGACGAGACCTCCGGCGTCACCCGCGAGGTCGCCTACCGCGACGGCGACGAGACCGTCTTCTACGACGCGATCACCCAGCTCGCCGCGCTGGACGACGGCTTCGAGCACCAGATCACCGTCTACCGGGACCCGGTCAGCGCCCGGCGGGTGCGGCGGCTGCGGCTGGGCAGCCCGCGGATCACCACCGGCAGCACCGACCTGGTGCTGGACATGCCGGGTTCGATCCTCGCCTACTCCTTCCCCGCCGACGCCACCCGCGGCGGCACCACCGCTAGGGCCCGCGGCGCGTCGGTCAACGACGACCAGGCCGAGGAGTCCCGGCCGCTGGTCTCGGACGTGCAGGTCGCCGAGGACCTGATCTCGGCCGGCTACCCGCGGGTGGACCTGACCGCGGACTACAACACGGTCACCGACGTGCCGACGCTGAACTCGCTGGCCACCGCCGAACTCGCCGCCTCCCGCGGCGCGGTGGTGATCCCGGAGATCACCATCCGGCTGGACGACCTGGTGCCGCCGACGCTGCTGGGCCGGACCGTGCGGCTGCGCATCCACGACGCGTGGTGGGCCGAGGGGCTCGACGCGCGCTACCGGATCATCGGCGTCAAGGTGACCCCGCCGCAGCGCGGGCGCCCCGACACCGCCGACCTCTATCTGGAGGAGGCCGTCTGATGGCCCAGCTGCCCGAGGACATCATCGACCGGATCACCGCGATGGAACGCCGCATCAAGCAACTGTCCACGGCGGTCAACACCCGCCCGGCGCTCATCCGCGTCGGCGGCTCGGCGATCCGGATCTACGACGTCAACGGCGAGCTGATCATCGCCGACGACGCGTCGACCGGCGGCCTGGGCCGGCCGTGGCTGGCCATGACGCCGCCGGCCGACCTGACGCAGGCGCACTGGCCGCAGACCAGCGCGACCGGCTGGACCCCGATCGCCTCCTCCTACAACGTCGTGTGGCAGCCGCAGATGCACATCGTGGTGCAGACCGCGGTCTCCGCCGGGGCCACCGGGCAGGTCCAGGTGCTGGTCGACGGCAAGCCGTTCGGCGACGTCGTGTCGGCCGGCGCGCTGCTCGACGTGATGGCCCCGGTCTGCCCGAAGGCGGACTTCCCCTCGCTGTTCGGCAAGAAGATCACCGTCGAGCTGCAGGCGAAGGTCACCAGCGCGAGCGGCACGGTGTACGCGCAGCCGCTGATGGCGCACGGCGCGCAGAGCTGACCCGCGGCCGCGCTCTGCCCTCGCCCCGCCCCCGCTCTGCCCCCGCCCCCGCTCTGCCCCCGCCCCCTTCCGTCTCTTCCCCGGCCCCCTCCCGGCTCCCCCTCACCGCTACCTCCCGCGAAGGACCCCGCATGGACATCGACCCGGCGCAGCCCTGGGGCGTCGCCCTGGACTACTACGGCCGCGCGACCGTCACCGACTCCGGCCACACCGTGGTGATCCGCGTCTACGACCAGACGCTCGGCAGCCCGCTCGCACCCGACCCGATCACCGGCCAGTACCCGGCGGTCTACGTCAGCGCGCAGATCCGCGAGTACGGCACCGGCGACGCCGTGCTCCAGGGCTTCGGCGACGTGATCGTCAACCCCGCCGGCACCGACCCGGTCCCGCCGGACCAGACCTCGGTGCCCGCCGCGGTCGCCAAGGCCGTCGCCGACTTCCGGGACCGCGCCGACCGCTACACCGCGCTGTGCGCGCAGTGGGCGCCCCCGCAGGACACCGACCCCTCCGGCGGCTGACCGTACCCCTTCGACCCCCCGTTCCACCTGCCACGATTGGGGAGGACCATGGCGAACCCCCTGTCCGCCGACGCCCTCGTGTCCGCGCTGCGGGCCGAGGGCGTCACCGTCGTCGAACACGAGGGCTGGCGCACCCACAACCGCAACAGCAAGGGCGCCTGGGGGCCGGTGAACGGCGTGGTGATCCACCACACCGTCACCACCGGCACCGACGCCTCGGTCGCCCTGTGCTACGACGGCCGCTCCGACCTGCCGGGACCGCTGTGCCACGGCGTGATCGCCAAGGACGGCTCGGTGCACCTGGTCGGCAACGGCCGCGCCAACCACGCGGGCGCCGGCGACCCCGACGTGCTGGCCGCGGTCGTCGCCGAGCGCTCTCCGCTGCCGCCGCCCCGGCAGCGCACCGCCGACGGCAACACCCGCTTCTACGGCTTCGAGTGCGTCAACATGGGCGACGGGCGCGACCCCTGGCCGGCCGCCCAACTCGACGCGATGGTCCGGGTGTCGGCCGCGATCTGCCGCGCGCACGGCTGGCACGCGCCCTCGGTGATCGGCCACAAGGAGTGGACCAGCGCGAAGATCGACCCGGTCGGCTTCACCATGGACAGCCTCCGCGCCAAGATCGCGGTCCGGCTGCGCCAGTCCCCCTCGAACCCGGCCTCCGGCCCCTCGGCGTCGGCCCCGTCCGCGCCGAACCCGCCGGCGCACCCGGTCCACCAGCCCTTCCCGGGCGCCGCCTGGTTCCACGCGCGGCCGCACTCCCCGGTGGTCACCGCGATGGGCAGGCGGCTGGTCGCCGAAGGCTGCTCGGCGTACCGGCAGGGGCCGGGACCGCAGTGGACCGAGGCCGACCGGGAGAGCTACGCCCGCTGGCAGCGCAAGCTCGGGTACACCGGCGCGGATGCGGACGGCTGGCCCGGCGCGGCCTCCTGGGCGGCCCTGAACGTCCCTTACACCGGCTGACCGCGCGCCCGCGCGAGGAAGACGCGAGGAAGACGCGAGGAAGAGAGGTGCACCCACCATGCCCGACACACCGGATGCCGCCCTGTCCGATGCCGCCAGGCGCGCCCTGCGCACCGCCGTGCAGAGCCTGGTCGGCCTGTGCGTGCTGCTGCCGCCGGTGCTCGACTCCGCGGGCCTGACCGCGACGCTGCCGTGGGCGGCCGGCGCGGTCGCCGTGGCCGGCGCCCTCAGCCGGCTGATGGCGCTGCCCGCGGTGCAGGCCGCGCTGCCGCCCTGGCTGCGCACCGACGTCCCGGAAGACGGTGGTGCATGAGCGAGCCGAGCCTGTCCGACCCGGCCGCCGTCGCACTGGAGCTGGAGCGGCTGCGCGGCACCGTGGAGGCCGGCTTCGCCCGGGTCGACGGGGCGCTGGCCCTGCTCGTCCAGCGCAGCGACCAGACCGACCGCCAGCTCGCCGACCACGAGAGCCGACTGGACTCCCTGGAACGCGCCCGCTGGCCGCTGGCCAGCATCGGAGCCCTGGCCGCCCTGGCGACGGTGGTCGTCACGGCCCTCGAACTGGCCTCCCGCTGACCCCCACGAGAAAACGGGCGGCGCCCCGGGTTCTCGCGAACCCGGGGCGCCGCCCGTTTTTCTCGTGCTACCTGCCCGGAGGGCGACCCTCAGCCGTTGTACGGCCCGTAGTCGTAGTCCTCCAGCGGGACCGCCTGGCCCGAGCCCGTGCCGAACGGGCTGTAGTCGATGTCGTCGTAGCCCACGGCCGAGTACATCGCGGCCTTGGCCTCCTCGGTCGGCTCCACCCGGATGTTGCGGTAGCGGGACAGGCCCGTACCGGCCGGGATGAGCTTGCCGATGATGACGTTCTCCTTCAGGCCGAGCAGCGAGTCGGACTTGGCGTGGATCGCCGCGTCCGTCAGCACCCGGGTCGTCTCCTGGAAGGAGGCCGCCGACAGCCAGGACTCCGTGGCCAGCGAGGCCTTGGTGATGCCCATCAGCTGCGGACGACCCGAGGCCGGGTGACCGCCCTCGGACACCACGCGGCGGTTCTCGGTCTCGAACCGGCCGCGCTCGACCAGCTCGCCGGGCAGCAGCTCCGCGTCGCCCGACTCGATGATCGTCACCCGGCGCAGCATCTGCCGGATGATGATCTCGATGTGCTTGTCGTGGATCGACACACCCTGCGAGTTGTAGACCTTCTGCACTTCCTGCACCAGGTGGATCTGCACCTGTCGCTGGCCCAGGATGCGCAGCACGTCGTGCGGGTTGGTCGCGCCGTAGGTGAGCTTCTGCCCGACCTCGACGTGGTCGCCCTCGCCGACCTGGAGCTTGACGCGCTTGGAGATCGGGTAGGCGATCTCGTCGGCGCCGTCGTCCGGGGTCACGACGATCTTCTTGGTCTTCTCGGTCTCCTCGATGCGCACCCGGCCGGCCGCCTCGGAGATCGGGGCGACGCCCTTGGGGACGCGCGCCTCGAACAGCTCGACCACACGCGGCAGACCCTGCGTGATGTCGTCACCGGCCACACCACCGGTGTGGAAGGTACGCATGGTCAGCTGGGTGCCGGGCTCACCGATCGACTGGGCGGCGATGATGCCGACCGCCTCGCCGATGTCCACCAGCTTGCCGGTGGCCAGCGAGCGTCCGTAGCAGTAGGCGCAGGTGCCGACCGCCGACTCGCAGGTGAGGATCGAGCGGGTCTTGACCTCCTCGACCCCCAGCTTCACCAGCTGGTCGATCAGCACGTCGCCGAGGTCGACGTTGGCGGGCGCGACGACCTTGCCGTCCACCACCACGTCCTCGGCGAGCATCCGCGCGTACACGCTGGTCTCGACGTCGTCGGCCTTGCGCAGCGAGCCGTCCGGCTGCCGCTCGGCGATCCGCAGCTTCAGACCGCGCTCGGTGCCGCAGTCCTCCTCGCGGATGATGACGTCCTGCGAGACGTCCACCAGGCGTCGGGTCAGGTAACCCGAGTCGGCGGTGCGCAGCGCGGTGTCGGCGAGGCCCTTGCGGGCGCCGTGGGTGGAGATGAAGTACTCCAGCACCGACAGGCCCTCGCGGAACGACGCCTTGATGGGACGCGGGATGGTCTCGTTCTTGGCGTTGGAGACCAGGCCGCGCATACCCGCGATCTGACGCATCTGCATCATGTTTCCGCGGGCCCCGGAGTCGACCATCATGAAGATCGGGTTGGTCTTCGGGAAGTTGGCGTTCATGGCCGTGGCGACCTCGTTGGTCGCCTTGGTCCAGATGCCGATCAGCTCGTCCGACCGCTCCTGCTTGGTGATCAGACCGCGCTCGTACTGCTTCTGGACCTTCTCGTCCTGCGCCTCGTAGGAGGCGATGATGCCCTTCTTCGCCTCGGGCACCACGATGTCGGAGATGGCCACGGTGACGCCGGAGCGGGTCGCCCAGTGGAAGCCGGCCGCCTTCAGGTTGTCGAGCGTCGCCGCCACGATGACCTTGGGGTAGCGCTCGGCGAGGTCGTTGACGATCTCGGAGAGCTGCTTCTTGCCGACCGCGTAGTCCACGAACGGGTAGTCCTCGGGCAGCAGCTCGTTGAACAGCGCCCGGCCCAGGGTGGTGCGCAGCCGGAAGCTGTCACCGACCTGGTACGGCTCCTCGCCCTCGGCCGGCTCCGGCGGGGTCCAGCCGCGCGGCGGGACGGTGCCCACCGGGAAGCGGATGTCCACCGGCGCCTGCATCGACAGCTCGCGCGCGTCGAAGGCCATGATCGCCTCGGCGGTCGACCCGAACGCCCGGCCCTCGCCCTTGACCTGGCGCTCCTCGGAGTCCGTGGTCAGGAAGAACAGGCCGAGCACCATGTCCTGGGTCGGCATGGTGACCGGGCGGCCGTCGGCCGGCTTGAGGATGTTGTTCGAGGACAGCATCAGGATGCGGGCCTCGGCCTGCGCCTCCGCGGACAGCGGCAGGTGCACGGCCATCTGGTCGCCGTCGAAGTCCGCGTTGAAAGCGGTGCAGACCAGCGGGTGGATCTGGATCGCCTTGCCCTCGACCAGCTGCGGCTCGAAGGCCTGGATGCCCAGGCGGTGCAGCGTCGGCGCCCGGTTGAGCAGCACCGGGTGCTCGGCGATGACCTCTTCCAGCACGTCGTACACGACCGTGCGGCCGCGCTCGACCATCCGCTTGGCCGACTTGATGTTCTGCGCGTGGTTCAGGTCCACCAGGCGCTTCATCACGAACGGCTTGAACAGCTCCAGCGCCATCGCCTTGGGCAGGCCGCACTGGTGCAGCTTCAGCTGCGGGCCGACGACGATCACCGAACGGGCGGAGTAGTCGACGCGCTTGCCGAGCAGGTTCTGCCGGAAGCGGCCCTGCTTGCCCTTGAGCATGTCGGACAGCGACTTCAGCGGACGGTTGCCGGGGCCCGTGACCGGGCGGCCGCGGCGGCCGTTGTCGAAGAGCGCGTCGACGGCCTCCTGGAGCATCCGCTTCTCGTTGTTCACGATGATCTCGGGGGCACCGAGGTCGAGCAGGCGCTTCAGCCGGTTGTTGCGGTTGATGACGCGGCGGTACAGGTCGTTCAGGTCGGAGGTCGCGAAGCGGCCGCCGTCCAGCTGCACCATCGGACGCAGGTCCGGCGGGATCACCGGGACGCAGTCCAGCACCATGCCGTTGGGCTTGTTGGTGGTCTGCAGGAACGCGGAGACGACCTTCAGCCGCTTGAGCGCACGGGTCTTCTTCTGGCCCTTGCCGGTGCGGATGATCTCGCGGAGGCGCTCGGCCTCCTCCTCCAGGTCGAAGGACTCCAGCCGCTTCTGCAGCGCGGCGGCGCCCATCGACCCCTGGAAGTAGGTGCCGAAGCGGTCGCGCAGCTCGCGGTAGAGCAGCTCGTCGCCCTCCAGGTCCTGGACCTTGAGGTTCTTGAAGCGGGCCCACACCTCGTCGAGGCGGTCCAGCTCGCGCTGGGCGCGGTCGCGCAGCTGCTTCATCTCGCGCTCGGCGCCCTCGCGCACCTTGCGGCGCACGTCGGCCTTCGCGCCCTCGTTCTCCAGCTCGCCGAGGTCGGCCTCCAGCTTCTTCTGCCGGGCCTCCACGTCGGCGTCGCGGCGCTGCTCGATCTGCTGGCGCTCCACGGAGACCTGGGCCTCCAGGGAGGGCAGGTCGCGGGTGCGGCGCTCCTCGTCGACCCACGTGATCATGTAGGCCGCGAAGTAGATGACCTTCTCCAGGTCCTTCGGGGCCAGGTCGAGCAGGTAGCCCAGGCGCGACGGGACGCCCTTGAAGTACCAGATGTGGGTGACCGGCGCGGCGAGCTCGATGTGGCCCATCCGCTCGCGGCGCACCTTGGCACGGGTGACCTCGACGCCGCAGCGCTCACAGATGATGCCCTTGAAGCGGACGCGCTTGTACTTGCCGCAGTAGCACTCCCAGTCCCGGGTGGGGCCGAAGATCTTCTCGCAGAAGAGTCCGTCCTTCTCGGGCTTGAGGGTGCGGTAGTTGATGGTCTCGGGCTTCTTGACCTCGCCGTGCGACCAGGTCCGGATGTCGTCCGCGGTGGCCAGGCCGATCCGCAGCTCGTCGAAGAAGTTGACGTCGAGCACTTGTCGTCAATCCCTCTTTCGGGGTCGTCGAATGTCAAACATGGTCTGGACGGTCCTGGGAGAGGCCGCCCGGCCCGCGGTCGCGGGGGACCGGAAACCGGGCGGCCGGCCCGTCAGACCTCTTCGACGCTGCTCGGCTCGCGCCGGGACAGGTCGATACCGAGCTCCTCCGCCGCGCGGAAGACGTCCTCGTCGGTGTCGCGCATCTCGATGGACATGCCGTCCGAGGACAGCACCTCCACGTTGAGGCAGAGGGACTGCATTTCCTTGATGAGCACCTTGAAGGACTCGGGAATGCCGGGCTCGGGGATGTTCTCGCCCTTGACGATGGCCTCGTAGACCTTCACCCGGCCGAGCACGTCGTCGGACTTGATGGTCAGCAGCTCCTGGAGGGCGTACGCGGCGCCGTACGCCTCCAGCGCCCACACCTCCATCTCGCCGAACCGCTGCCCGCCGAACTGCGCCTTACCGCCCAGCGGCTGCTGGGTGATCATCGAGTACGGACCGGTGGAGCGGGCGTGCAGCTTGTCGTCCACCAGGTGGTGCAGCTTGAGGATGTACATGTAGCCGATCGAGATCGGGTCCGGGAACGGCTCGCCGGAGCGGCCGTCGAAGAGCCGGGCCTTGCCCGAGGACTGCACCATGCGGTCGCCGTCGCGGTTGGGGATCGTCGCCTCGAAGAGGCCGGCGATCTCGTCCTCGCGGGCGCCGTCGAAGACCGGGGTCGCCACGTTGGTGTTCGGGGCGACCTGGCCCGCGCCGATGCCGTCCAGCCGGCGCGCCCACTCCTCGGCGATACCGGAGACGTCCCAGCCCTGCTTGGCCAGCCAGCCCAGATGAATCTCCAGCACCTGGCCGGGGTTCATCCGGGAGGGCACGCCGAGCGGGTTGAGGATGATGTCGACCGGGGTGCCGTCCTCCAGGAACGGCATGTCCTCGACCGGCAGGATCTTGGAGATGACGCCCTTGTTGCCGTGCCGGCCGGCCAGCTTGTCGCCGTCGGTGATCTTGCGCTTCTGCGCCACGTAGACGCGCACCAGCTGGTTGACGCCGGGCGGCAGCTCGTCGCCCTCCTCGCGGTCGAAGACGCGCACGCCGATGACCTTGCCGGTCTCGCCGTGCGGCACCTTCAGTGAGGTGTCGCGGACCTCGCGCGCCTTCTCGCCGAAGATCGCGCGCAGCAGCCGCTCCTCCGGGGTCAGCTCGGTCTCGCCCTTGGGGGTGACCTTGCCGACCAGGATGTCGCCGGCGACCACGTCGGCGCCGATCCGGATGATGCCGCGCTCGTCGAGGTCGGCGAGGACCTCCTCGGAGACGTTCGGGATGTCCCGGGTGATCTCCTCGGGGCCCAGCTTGGTGTCGCGGGCGTCGACCTCGTGCTCCTCGATGTGGATCGAGGAGAGCACGTCGTCCTGCACGAGGCGCTGCGACAGGATGATCGCGTCCTCGTAGTTGTGGCCCTCCCACGGCATGAACGCGACCAGCAGGTTCTTGCCGAGGGCCATCTCGCCCTCTTCGGTGGACGGGCCGTCGGCCAGCACCTGGCCGGCCACCACGCGGGCGCCCTCGTCCACGACGACCTTCTGGTTGAAGGAGGTGCCCTGGTTGGAGCGGGAGAACTTGGAGACGCGGTAGGTGGTGTACGTGCCGTCGTCGTTGGTGACCGTGACGTAGTCGGCGGAGACCTCCTGGACCACGCCGTCCTTCTCGGCCTTGATCACGTCGCCGGCGTCGACCGCGCAGCGGTACTCCATGCCGGTGCCGACCAGCGGCGCCTCGGACTTGATCAGCGGCACCGCCTGGCGCATCATGTTCGACCCCATGAGCGCGCGGTTGGCGTCGTCGTGCTCGAGGAACGGGATCATGGCGGTGGCGACCGACACCATCTGGCGCGGCGAGACGTCCATGTAGTCGACGTCGTCGCCGGGGATGTAGTCGATCTCGCCGCCGCGGCGGCGGACCAGCACGCGGGACTCGGCGAACCGCAGGTCCTCGGTCAGCGGCGCGTTGGCCTGCGCGATGACGAAGCGGTCCTCCTCGTCGGCGGTCAGGTAGTCCACCTCGTCGGTGACGACGCCGCCGACGACCTTGCGGTACGGGGTCTCCACGAAGCCGAACGCGTTGACCCGGCCGTAGGAGGCGAGCGAGCCGATCAGACCGATGTTCGGGCCTTCCGGCGTCTCGATCGGGCACATCCGGCCGTAGTGCGAGGGGTGCACGTCGCGGACCTCGAAGCCGGCCCGCTCACGGGACAGACCGCCGGGGCCCAGCGCCGACAGGCGGCGCTTGTGGGTCAGGCCGGACAGCGGGTTGGTCTGGTCCATGAACTGCGACAGCTGGCTGGTGCCGAAGAACTCCTTGATGGAGGCGACGACCGGCCGGATGTTGATCAGGGTCTGCGGCGTGATCGCCTCGACGTCCTGGGTGGTCATCCGCTCGCGGACGACGCGCTCCATCCGGGCCAGGCCGGTACGGACCTGGTTCTGGATCAGCTCGCCGACGTTGCGCAGGCGGCGGTTGCCGAAGTGGTCGATGTCGTCCACCTCGACCACGATGGTCGTGCCGTTCTCGCCACTGGTCTCGGTCTCGCCGGCGTGCAGCTTCACCAGGTACTTGATGGTGGCGATGATGTCCTCGGTGGTGAGCACGCCGGCGTCCAGCGGCGCGTCGCTGCCGAGCTTCTTGTTGACCTTGTAGCGGCCGACCTTGGCCAGGTCGTAGCGCTTGGGGTTGAAGTAGAGGTTCTCCAGCAGGGTCTGGGCGGCCTCCTTGGTCGGCGGCTCGCCCGGACGCAGCTTGCGGTAGATGTCCAGCAGCGCGTCGTCCTGGCCCTGGGTGTGGTCCTTCTCCAGGGTGGCGCGCATCGACTCGTACTCGCCGAACTCCTCAAGGATCTGCTCGGTGCTCCAGCCGAGCGCCTTGAGCAGCACGGTCACCGACTGCTTGCGCTTGCGGTCGATGCGGACGCCGACCATGTCGCGCTTGTCGATCTCCATCTCCAGCCAGGCGCCCCGGGAGGGGATGATCTTGGCGGAGAAGATGTCCTTGTCGGACGTCTTGTCGATCTGGCTGTCGAAGTACACGCCCGGGGAGCGGACCAGCTGCGAGACGACGACACGCTCGGTGCCGTTGATGCAGAAGGTGCCCTTGGACGTCATCAGCGGGAAGTCGCCCATGAAGACGGTCTGCGACTTGATCTCGCCGGTCTCGTTGTTGGTGAACTCGGCGGTGACGAAGAGCGGCGCGCCGTAGGTGAAGTCGCGCTCCTTGCACTCGTCCAGCGAGTTCTTCGGCGGCTCGAAGCGGTGGTCGCGGAAGGTGAGCGACATCGACCCGGAGAAGTCCTCGATCGGGGAGATCTCCTCGAAGATCTCCTCCAGACCGGACTTCCTGGGGACGTCCTGCCCACTGTCCAGGGCCGCCTCGACCCGGGCCTTCCACGCGGCGTTGCCGAGCAGCCAGTCAAAGCTCTCGGTCTGGAGCGCGAGGAGGTTCGGAACTTCGAGGGGTTCACGGATCTTCGCGAAAGAGATGCGCAGCGGTGCGGTGCTTGCGCCGTTGTTCGAATTGGCAGTCGAGGCGTTGCGCGAGGCGGCCAAGAGGGGGTCCTTCCGAGGGCTCGGACTCACTACGCGCGTGCCGGTCTGCCCCTGAGCCGGGGCATAAGCCCTGATGGGGGGCTTACGACCGGAAGCTCGGATAGGGACATGCCACTGGTGACGGGCCAGGCAGCAGCTAACAGGCAGCGCAAAGGGTCAGTGTAGCCACTTGGCCCACTGATGTCCAGAGCTGAGATTCGGAGTACCGAATCGTCGCCCCCTCGCCCGTCTCGCGACCCGGTTCCCCCTCGGAGTGGAACCGGACCGGCATCCGTCACGCTGCACAGCCATGCATTCCCGCATCGCCGCCGATCCATGCATCCGCAGGCGAAGAAGTGCCTGCGGGCTGCACCTGAACGGCGCGGCGGCCGTCCTGAGAATTGCGCGAAGCGTCGCATACGTCAAGGCCCCGAGGCCGGTGGAGATCGAAAACGCCGCGGGGCGGCCACCCGGATGGGTGACCGCCCCGCGGCGCGTGGTGCACGGGTGGAGCTGGTGTCACTTGACCTCGACCGAGGCGCCGGCGCCCTCGAGCGCCTCCTTCGCCTTGTCCGCGGCCTCCTTGTTGGCCTTCTCCAGGACGGGCTTCGGGGCGCCGTCCACGAGGTCCTTGGCCTCCTTCAGACCCAGCGAGGTCAGCTCGCGCACGACCTTGATGACCTGGATCTTCTTGTCGCCCGCGGCGGTGAGGATGACGTCGAACTCGTCCTTCTCCTCGACGGCCTCGGCGGCCGGGGCGCCCGGGCCCGCGACGCCCGCGACGGCGACCGGCGCGGCGGCGGTGACGTCGAACTTCTCCTCGAACGCCTTCACGAACTCGGAGAGCTCGATCAGGGTGAGCTCCTCGAACTGGGCGAGCAGTTCCTCGGTGCTGAGCTTGGTCGCCATGGTGGCGGTCCTTCCGTGTCGATCGGCTGGTGCCGGATGTACATATCGGCGGGCGTACGTGTGGCCCGCGGCGACCGGGCCCGCGGTGGGCGGGCGACGGTCAGGGTGCGAGCCGAGTTACTCGGCACCGCCCTGCTCTGCCTCGGCCCGTGCGGCCCGAAGTGCCTCCGCGGTGCGGACGAACTTCGACGGGAGCGCCTGGAAGACCGCGGCAGCCTGGGACTGCTTGGCCTTCATGGCGCCCGCCAGCTTGGCGAGCAGAACCTCGCGGGACTCGAGGTCCGCAAGCTTCTTGATCTCGTCGGCGGACAGCGCCTTGCCGTCAAGGACACCGCCCTTGATGACGAGAGCGGGGTTCTCCTTGGCGAAGTCGCGCAGACCCTTCGCCGCCTCGACCGGGTCACCGGTGACGAAGGCGACGGCCGACGGACCCGCGAACAGGTCGTCGAGCGTGCTGATCCCGGCCTCGTTGGCCGCGATCTTGGTCAGCGTGTTCTTCACCACGGCGTACGTGGCGTTCTCACCGAGGGAACGGCGCAGCGTCTTGAGCTGCGCCACGGTGAGACCGCGGTACTCGGTCAGCACAGCGGCGTTCGAGGAGCGGAACTGGTCCGTCAACTCGGCAACCGAGGCAGCCTTGTCAGGCCTCGCCATGAGTCTCGGCCTCCTTCCGGGTGATTGCGGACCGCCCGGCGTGAAGGGGACTCGACTCGGGACACACGAACGCCCCGGGCGCAGGCGCACGGGGCGGACTCGACGGATCACGCGGCACGCTCACGCGCGCCCGACGCTTTCCGGAGATCTTCCACGGTCACCTGCGCGGGCCGTCCGCTCCCAGCGGAACCTTCGGCCGCCCCGCCCTGGCGTCAGGGCACGACGACAACCTGCGGTCTTTGGCTTCGCCGCTCAGAGTACGGGCCCGGCCCCCCACGGAGCAAATCGCCCCCGGCGCGGCCCGTCCGACGCCGGCCCCGGCCCCGGCCCCGCCGGCCTCAAGCACCCGACCGCCCGCGTGCCAGCGCCGCCGCGTCGACGGTGTCCCCCGGCGCGGGCACTGCCACGGTCCGCGGGCCCCCGAAGCTGTAGAGGTCGACGGCGACGGACCGCTTCGGGTCCTGCATGGTCGCGACCCACCGCAAGGGCTTCCCGTGGCTGTCGGCCCACACGTCCAGCTGCGCGCTGTCGGCGCCGCCCAGGATGCCGCCGGGAGACCCGGCCGCGCCCGCGAACCGCCGGTCTCCGCTCAGGCGGGCGCGGGTGACGGTGCCCTGGTAGTGCGTGCCCACCGTGCCGTCGAGGTTCTCGGTCCCGAGGTCGGTCACGCCCGTGATGTCGGCGAGCATCATCAGCCCGACGGTGGGGTTGTCCTGGAGCACCGGGTCGGCCGGCTGGGCGGCGGTGCCGCCGGGCAGGTCGGAGAGCGCCGCCTTCATCCAGTGCTTGCCCTTCAGCGGCCCGCTCGGCCGGGTGTCGACGCGGTAGTAGTACGTGCCGTCGACCATCCGTATCTGCGTCGTGGCCGCGGAGTTCAGCTTCTGGATGCCCAGCTGGGCGGTCGGTGCCTGCACCTGCATGCCCGGGTGCTCTCCCCAGCTGAATACGCCGTCGAACCGCAGGTCCCGGCCGCCGGTGGTCATGACCATGGTGGCGACCGCGGAGCGCTTGCCGTCGCTCCACGTGGACAGCCGCTTCATCGTCGCACCCAGCCGCGGATCGGCGGTGGTGGCCGGCGGCGGGGCGGCCGACCAGCGCACGGACTTCGGCGTGGCAGCGGCATGCGTGCCATCCTCGTCCCCGCCGCAGCCGGACACCCCGGTGATCGCCGCCGCGAGCGTGATCCCCACCGCGAGCACGCGTGTACGCACGTACGTCCCCCCGCCCCGGCCCCCCGGCCGCTGAATCCCCTGACCTGTGCGGAGCACAGTACGCGAGCGGGCCCGCCCCAGACGGTGGGGGCGGGCCCGTGGTGCGGGAGGCCGCGAGGCGTGACCCGGGGGCTCAGACGGCCGCCGGGTCCTCCTCGACGAGGAGGTTGCGGGTGCGGTTGGGGTCGACCTGGATGCCGGGACCCATGGTCGTGGAGACCGCCGCCTTCTTGACGTAGCGCCCCTTCGCCGCGGACGGCTTGAGCCGCAGGATCTCGTCCAGCGCCGCCGCGTAGTTCTCCACCAGCTGCGTGTCGTCGAACGACACCTTGCCGATGATGAAGTGCAGGTTCGAGTGCTTGTCGACGCGGAACTCGATCTTGCCGCCCTTGATCTCGGTGACCGCCTTCGCCACGTCGGGCGTCACGGTGCCGGTCTTCGGGTTCGGCATCAGACCGCGCGGACCGAGCACCCGGCCCAGCCGGCCGACCTTGCCCATCAGGTCCGGGGTGGCGACGACGGCGTCGAAGTCCAGCCGCCCCTTCGCCACCTCGTCGATCAGTTCGTCGGAGCCGACGATGTCGGCCCCCGCGGCTTCCGCGGCCGCGGCACGGTCACCGGTCGCGAAGACCAGGACCCGGGCGGTCTTGCCGGTGCCGTGCGGGAGGTTCACGGTGCCACGGACCATCTGGTCGGCCTTGCGCGGGTCGACGCCCAGCCGGAAGGCGACCTCGACGGTCGAGTCGAACTTGGTGGTCGCGGTCTCCTTGGCGAGGCGGACGGCCTCCAGGGGCGCGTACAGGCGCTCCCGGTCGATCTTGCTGTCCGCAGCGCGGAGAGACTTGCTGCGCTTGCTCACGTGCTGCTCCTACGTTTCTTTCGGAGTCGTGGTCCGGGCCGAGCAGGCCCTGCCACAGCTGCTGGTGGTGGTACGGGGGCTACGCGGGCTCGCGCGTCAGCCCTCGACCGTGATGCCCATGGACCGGGCGGTACCCGCGATGATCTTCTCCGCGGCGTCCAGGTCGTTGGCGTTCAGGTCGGGGAGCTTGGTGGTGGCGATCTCCCGCACCTGGTCGCGGGTCAGCTTCGCGACCTTCTTCACGTGCGGCTCGCCGGAGCCCTTCTCCACGCCCGCGGCCTTCAGGATGAGCTTCGCGGCCGGCGGGGTCTTGGTGATGAACGTGAAGGTCCGGTCCTCGTAGACCGTGATCTCCACCGGGATCACCATGCCGCGCTGCGACTCGGTGGCCGCGTTGTAGGCCTTGCAGAACTCCATGATGTTCACGCCGTGCTGGCCCAGCGCGGGGCCGACCGGCGGCGCCGGGTTGGCCGCACCGGCGTTGATCTGGAGCTTGATCAGCCCCGTGACCTTCTTCTTCTTGGGAGGCATTTGCTCTCTCCGGGTCTTGTTGAGAGTGTCCATGCCTGCGGACAGGCATACCGCACCACGATAGCGGGTAACGTCCCCGGCCCTGAAATCGCGGGTCCCCCGCAAGAGAGACCGCGCGCACGGATCAGCGCTGGGGAGCACTCCCGACGGTGAGCACCTTGACGGCCACCCGGTCACCGTCGATCTCGTACAGCGCCCGGTAGACGCCGATGCGCAGGCGACGCTTGTTCGTCGCGCCGAGCTTGCTGCTCTCCGCCGGTTCAGGGTCTGCGGCCAGGCTGTTGATCGCCCTCATCAGGGGACGGACCCTGTCGCCGTCGCGCTGGCGTAAGCGCTTAAGCGCCTCCAGGGCGGCCGGCTCCCAGATGAGCGTGTACGTCACTGCGCCTCCGCCGAGATGTGCAATCCGATCATCTGCTCCACTTCCGCGGTGGACAGCGTGGGTCCGTCTCCCGCGCTGATGCGCAGGGCCACCGCAAGGTCGGCGAACTCAAGGGCGGCCTCCCGCCCGTCGTCGTCCCGCGCCGCGTCGACCACGGCCTGCGTCCACCACTGGTCCAGGAAGACCTCGAACGCGATCCCCTGCGAGAGCGTGGCCAGGTCCGCGTGGAAGGCGTCACGGTGCTTGGCTCGAAGGGCGCCCAGAATCCCGGCGACGGTTCTCGGGATCTCCGCGCCGTGATAGCCCAGCTCTTCGCGCGCCTGCCGGACGGCAGCTGTCCACGGGTCTTCCTTCACCACGTCGCCTTCTCCTCGCTTCGGCAGCGGAACGGGACTCACCGCACAACCAACCTTGCCGCACGGATACGACAGGCCGCCGCGGAAACCACGACCTCGCTGGACGAGATCGATGATCACCCGTCGAAGCGGCCCTCGCGGACGGCGGCCACGAAGTCGGCGAACGCGGCCGCGGAGAAGACGAGCGCGGGGCCGGCCTTGTCCTTCGAGTCCCGCACGGCGACCCGGCCCGCGGTGCTGAGGTCGGCGACCTCCACGCACGCCGTGCCGTTCTCGGAACTGTAGGACGACTTGAACCAGGCGCTCTCGGGCGCGACCTCTATGCAGTTGTTGCCCTGCTCGCCGCTGAACGAGGACTTGAACCAGGCGCTCTCGGGAGCGAGGTCGGGGGCCGCTCGGTAGGTCATGTGGATCAGATCTCTCCCGCTAGTCGGTGCAGAAAGGTGGGGGTCTCGCCCGGCGCGAGCGCGCCCGCGCGGAGGGCGTCGAACCGGCGCGTGAACGCCCAGACCGTCGTCTGCTTGTCGCTGACGTTCGAGCCGTCGGGCAGATCCGTCTGAACGACGGTGAGCGCAGGCGCTTCGAAGTCCAGCAAGTTGAAATTGAAGCTGGACCGGTAGATCGAGCTGGCCATCGGCAGGATCTGCACGGTCACGTTGTCGAGTTTCGTCAGGCGGATGATCTCCTCGTACTGCTCGCGCATCACGTCAGCGCTGCCGACCATTTTGCGCAGGGCCGCCTCATCGAGGATCGCCCACAGCTCCGGGCTGGGCTTCCGCCGGACCAACTGATCCTTGCGCTCCATCCGCAGTTGAATGATCCGCTCGACGAACTCCGTCGTCGTTTCCTCGACCGGCTTGGCCACCTCCAGCATCGCGCGCACGTAGCGCTCGGTCTGGAGCAGACCGATCACCACGCTCGGGTGCCACGCGCGGACCGCCTTCGCGCCAGCCTCCAGGCCGACGTACATCTCCATGCCGGACGGCATCACACTGCGGTACTGCGACCACCAACCACGGTTGAGCGAGTCGCGCTGGATCTCGGTGAGGAACTCGATGTCCTCCTCGTCCTCGACGCCGTAGCGCTCCAGCAGGAGGCGGAGTTCGGCGGTGGACTTGAAGGCCGTCAGGCCGTTCTCCACCCGGTGGACCTTGGTGGTGGAGAGCGCGAGGCCGTCGACCGCCTCGACCAGCGTGAGACCGGCCTTCTCGCGCAACCTGCGCAACTCCGCGCCGAGTTGCATGCGCCGGACCGTGGGTCCCGTCGGTGCTGCCATGAGCCTGCCTCCCCAGAGGTCGAGTGTAGGGGCCCGCTACGAGAGCCCCGGTGCATTAACGGACAGTCTCCATCACGTGACTGACAGCGTACGTTACGGACTATGCCATACGCGGCGGAATTTTCACTATGCGTTGCGGCGCATCGGGCACGCCGACCAAGCTTGAACCGGCCGCCGACGGCGCGGCCTCGTCCAACGCCCCCGCCCGAAGGGACCCCTCGCCATGTCCACCTGCACCCCCGCGCCCGCCAAGGCGACCGCGACCGTGACCGCGACCGGGGCCGCGACCCCGACCCCGCTGACCTGGGGACCCAAAGCGCTGCCCGTGCCGTATGCCGCGCGGTGGACCGGGGAGGCGACCTCCATGGCCGGGCTGCGGGTGAAGCCGGACGGCTCCGGGCTGACGTACGAGCGGGAGACGCCGCGCGACCGGGACCGGCACGGCGTGCTCTGGGCGCGCATCGGCGACGCGCCGGGCGCCGGGCGGCCCGACTACCGCGCGATGCACGCCTACCGCCAGCGCGAAGCGGTCTTCGGGCTGCGCTGCCAGGTGTGCGGCGGACCGGCCGCCCGTACGGCGCGCGGCTGGCTCTTCCTCGTGCCCGCGCACGATTCCCCGCAGTCCCCGGAGCGCGAGACCGGGCGGGACGCCGAGGGAACGCTCACCACCAAGCCGCCGGTCTGCCGGCCCTGCGCGGAGCTGGCGATCCGCCTGTGCCCGCACCTCGGGGAGCCGCTGCTCATCCACAGCCGCAAGCCGCGCGTGTGGGGCGTGTTCGGCGGCTACTGCACCCCCGCGGAGGACGGCCGCACCCTGCGCGCGTCACAGGACGCGTACCACCCCTACGGCGCCGCGGGCTCGCCCTGGTTCCTCGCCTCGCAGGCGGTGCTCGAACTGACCCGCTGCTCGTAGCGAGGGCCTCGCGCGATACCCATCCGGGGCCCGGGCGCAAACCTCCGAACTCCCGCTGACGCCCGGCAAATTCGTGGTCTACGCGCAGAGAATTCTTGGCATGAACACTTCCCATGGAGGGGAACTGCTTGCTACCAAGTGGTAGCAAGCAGCGATCCTGCCCCCCATGGAGGTCCCGTGAGATCGACCAAGCACCTCGCCAAGTACCTCGCAGCGATCGGCACGTTCGCCCTCGCGCTCGCGCTGTCCGTCGTCTTCGTCGGGCCGGCCCAGGCGGCCGGGCCCGCGTACGTGGCCCTCGGGGACTCGTACTCGGCCGGCAACGGCGCGGGGAACTACGACAGTTCGAGCGGCGACTGCCACCGGAGCCTGAACGCGTACCCGTACCTGTGGAAGAACGCGCACGCGCCCTCCTCGTTCGCGGACACCGCGTGCTCCGGCGCGGTCACCGCGGACGTCGTCAACAACCAGCTCGGTCCGCTCAACTCCTCCACCGGCCTGGTCACGATCACCATCGGGGGCAACGACGCCGGGTTCTCCGACGTCATGACCACCTGTGTGACCGGCTCCGACACCGACTGCGTCAACCGCGTCAACACCGCGGAGACGTTCGTGCGCAACACCCTGCCCGGGCGGCTGGACACCGTGTACAACGCGATCCACGCCAAGGCGCCGAACGCCCACGTGGTGGTCCTGGGCTACCCCGACATGTACACCCTCAACGTCTTCTGCATCGGCATGAGCGCCACCAAGCACCAGAAGATCGACGAGGCCGCGGACCTGATCGACACCACCACCGCCGCCCGCGCCGCCGCGCACGGCTTCACCTTCGGCGACGTGCGCAGCACCTTCAAGGGCCACGAGCTGTGCTCCGGTGACGACTACCTGCACTCGCTGGTCATCTCGCCGAGCTGGGAGTCCTACCACCCCACGGCCACCGGCCACTCCGCCGGCTACCTGCCGGTCCTGAACGCCAACGACTGACCCGCTGCCGACCCCGAACCATCCCGTTTCCCGGCCCCATCCCCCCACCCCCCACACACACGGCAGGGCCCCCGCCCACCCGGCGCGGGGGCCCTGCCGATGCGGCACCCGGTCGCGTGTCGGACCGGCCGCTCCATAGGGGAGCTGACTGGCCGTCGTGGACGACGTCGGCTGTGCGCCGCGTCCCGGCTCCCCACCTACCGACTGGGCCAGGTGATGACCTGCTCATCCGGCGTTACCCGAATCTCGAACCGCTCCACGTCCGGAGCGCCGTCCGCACGCCAGCGGCCCACCCGCTCCTCCACCTCGTCCCATATGCGAGCCGGGCCGCCCTGCCGCACCATCCAGTGTTCGCCGACGCGCCACAGCGTCGCCCAGGCCCCGGACCCCACATCGATGAAAACCCGTTCCGTACGCCCGTCGTTGGTCATGCTGATCTGCTGCGCATGGGGGGCGGCGAGTTGCGCGACGAACCGGGCGGTCCAGTCCATGGCCAGCTCATCGGGGCCCAGCACGGCGGGGCGCTCCTCACCGTCCATGAGGTCGGGCAGCAGCCCCAGCGGAGGCGGAAGGTGGGGGCGGGCCAGCATGAATGAGATCTGACCCCCCAGGAACCGCCCGGAGGCCGTGCCGTCCCCGTGGACGGTCAGCCGAGCCAGCTCTGACGAGTACAACCAGCCGCACACGGTGGCCAGGACGATTCCACCGGGGCTCGTCTGGTCGATCCACGTGCCTGGCACGGTGAGCACCCCGCAGGTGGCGATCACCCGGTCGTACGGGGCACGGTCCTTATGCCCGGCCAACCCGTCGCCCACCACAAGCTCAGGCATATAGCCGCAGGCACCGAGCGAAGCGCCGGCGCGGCCGGAGACGTCCCCGTCCACCTCGACGGAGGTCACCAGGTCGTCGCCGAGCCGGTGGCACATCAAGGCAGTGGAGTAGCCGGTGCCGGTGCCGATCTCGAGCACGTGGTGTCCGTCCTCCACCAGGAGGTCCTCCAACATCCGAACCACGAGGCCAGGCATGGTGCTCGACGAGGTGGGCGCGCGCATGATCTCTCCCCGAAGGTCCCCCGGCACCACCGTGCCCGCGATCTGGGTGACCAGGGAATCATCCGCGTAGCAACGCTCTAGCCATCTGTCGTCCTCCGGCATCACCGGCCGCCAGGCCGTGGGCGCCGACCCGGCGACCTGCTCGAAGAACCCGCCGCGCAGGAACTCGTGTCGCGGAACGGCCGCCACTGCCTCCCGCCACGACGGCGTGCGCAGAAAGCCTCCGCCCGCCAGCCGGCCCACGAGCGCCCAGCGCAGCTCTTCGGGATCCCTCACCTCGGTTTTCCCTCCAGAAGGTCGGCCATGGCCGCCACCATCGGCAGCCCGGTTTCCGGTTCCAGCCAGGCCCACTGGCCGGACGGGTTGCATTCCAGGAACCACCACCGGTCCTCATGGTCCACGGCGAAGTCGAAAGCGCCAAAGACCAGACCGAAGCGCGACAGGTAGGCGTGGAGAGACTCGGTGATGCCGTCGGGCGGTCGGACCACGGAGTACGTCAGGCGACCGTAGTCGGTGCGCCAGTCCAGCAGGCCGGAGTCGATACGAACGCAGAACACCTTGTCGCCCATCACCGTGACGCGGATGTCCGCCACCTTTTCCACACGCTGCTGGAACAGATGCGCGGTGCCGGCCACCGTCTCGTCGATCTCGTCCGCCGTGACTTCGGCCACCTGCACCGTGCACGACACCCCGTCGATCTGGTAGAGGGGCGCGGACAACGGCTTGTAGATCACCGGCCCGTTTCGTTTGATGAACGCCCGGGCCGCGTCTGGACCCGAAGTGATGAGCGTCGGCGGGACCCTGAAGCCTGCCTCGACGGCGGCAGCTAGGCCGGACGGCTTGAACTCGGCGTCACCGATGCGGTGGGGATGGTTGACGTACAGGCATCCGGGGAGAGCGGCAAGGACACCCCCGAGGCCGTATCGAGCCTGTGTGACAGCGAACCGGGCCGCTTGCTCGTCCAGGCGCGGAAAGACGAACCCGGAGGGCCTGCGGTAGTACAGCGACCGGACCCGGGAGAGGTCGGCGACCCGGGACGGCGTGAACAGTCTTCCTTCTATGCCTTTCGGCGTAATGGCAGCCGCGATCGACAGGGTGGCGGGGAAGTCCCCGGAGTCGAAACGCACGACCGGGACACCCCGGTCATGCAGTTCGTCGATCACGACATCCGTCGTGGGGTCGTCCAAGTTGGTGACGACCAGAACCGGACGCGCACGGCTCACTGGTCGGAGTCGTTCCCGGTGTCCTGATCCCCGGCGCCGTTGCCGCCCGGCCCCGAGCCATCGGACGGGTTGCCGGTGCCCGTGGGCGGGTGCGTACCGGTGCTGGTGCCGTGGCCTGGCATCTCCACCACCCGCCCCGCGGCGTCGAAGTACCGAGCGGTCTGGGTCACCGGGTCCAGCTCTGTGCGGGCGTAGCCGGGTGCGAGGACGGGATACGGAGCCATGCGCCGGAGCCCCCACGGCGTGGGGGTGTCGGCTCCGGACGGTAACGGGGTGCCGGTCGGGAACCTGTCGGAGTGGTTGAACACCGTGCCCCTCCTTGGTCGTTGGCGTCTGCGTGAGGCCGTGTCCATCTGCTGGGCAGTGGGCATACACCTAGCCAACGACGCTTCGCTTCGGTCTGCGAGGGCCGGAAAAGGGTGCGTTTTCCGGCAGGGGGCCGGTCCGGGGGGCCAGGATGAGAAGCAGGACGGCGAACCGAACACGGGGGCGCGCATGACGAGTCCGAACGGCATCGGCCACCTGTTGCGCGGGCTTCGGGAACAGGCGGGACGCACCAGACGCGACCAGGCCGAACACCTGGGGGCTGTCAGCAGCCGGTTCGTCGACCCGGAGAACATCAAGCGCTGGGAGACGGAGAAACGGCTCCCCGTCCCCCACCTGCACGAGACGATCGCCCGAGGGTACGGCATCCCAGTGGAGGAAGTCCGACAGGCAGTTGCCGCCAGCCGTCGCTACCGCAGGCTCGCATCGGCATCGCGGCTGTCAGAGGACCGGGAGGACATCACCCGCGTGGAGCGACGTGAATTTCTTGGCGTCTCGATGCTGGCCGCCGGAATCGCCACCGAACCCTGGGGACGGCTGGCGGCGGCACTGGCCGGACCGACCGTGGACCGGCAGCTGACCGACCAGTTGGTGGAGGCCACCGCCAATCTGTTCGTCAGCGAGCACCATCTGCCCGCTGAGCTGCTAGTGGGTCGTCTGGGTAGCCACCTGGAGGCCCTGACCGCGCTGATTCCCCGTTCCGGCCCCCATCGCCGCGCGCTCACCGTCGCCGCCGGAGAGACAGCGGCCCTCGCGGGTTGGGTGGCCTACGACATCGGCGACATGGACACGGCACGGCACTACTACGCCACCGCGGCGCTGGCCGGAAGGGAAGGCGGGCACCCGGCAGTCGTGGCCCTGGCCATGGGTTATGCGTCCTACGCCGCACCGGCGGGCAAGGCTCGGGAGATGCTGGCCGCCGCCCAGGAACATGTACGCGGCGCCGGGTACGCTGCCGCCCGCTCTTGGCTGGCCGCCCGAGAGGCCGAAGAAGCCGCCGGGTGCGGAGACCGGGAGGGGGCGGTACGCGCGCTGGATCGGGCAGTCACCGCATTCGACTATGCCGATCCCGCTGCCGGACAGGCGTGGATCCGCTTCTACCAGCGATCCCGCCTCGACTCCCTGACCGTCGCCACCTACTCCAAGCTCAGCCACCCCGACCTGGGCCAAGCCGCCGAGAACGCCCTGACGAACCTGGGCGACGACGACTCGAAGGTGTCCATCGTGATCCTGTCGGATGCGGCCACGGGTTATCTGATGACCGGCAACGTGGACCGGGGCCTGGAGGTCGGACGCCGGTTCATGGACGCCGCTGTCGCAACACCTACGACCATGGGACGTCAGCGCCTGGTGTCCATGGCAGCCCTGCTGCCCCCGCAGTACAGCGCGGCGCGAGACCTCGCCGAGGACATCCGCGCCGCACTCGCCACGTGATCAGCCCCTGGCCGTCTCCTGGCTCACCCACGAGAGGTAAGCGCCGCTGCCGTGCGTGACCGGGGTGGCGATGATCTCCGGGGTGTCGTAATCGTGCATCTGCTTGATGTGCGCCTCAAGCTCCGGATACCGCTCGGCGGTCGTCTTGTACAGCACCCGCCATTCCCGGTCCGTCTGCACCACGCCCTCCCACCGGTACACGCTGGTGATCGGCCCCTCGATCTGCGCACAGGCCGCCACCTTGGCCTCCACCGCACCGGCGGCCAATGCCTGAGCCTTCTCGGCGGCGTCGGTCGTGGTCAGAACGGTCAGGTACTCAGCCACAATCGTTCTCCTTCGTCGGCGTCCTCCGGGACCGTACTCGGAACACCCGGCTCAACGACAGATCCTCTGCCGGCCGAAGCACCGATGGGCGGCTCGTCGAAAAGGGCCGCGCTCAGCGGGGACGGTCCAAGTACGCGACAACAGCCATGGCACCCGCGCGAGTACACTGGGCGCCCGCCTACTTCTCGGCTGCACCCACTGGCGCGCAGAAGCCACCCGAAGCCCTGGGCCTAGGTGTATTGCCCTGTGAGGTTGGGGACGCGGCTGTCGGGTGGTTGGCCTTTCAGCGCGGTGTGTCCGCGGTGGTGATTGTAGGTGTGGAGCCAGTCGGGGAAGGCGTTGCGGCGTTCGGCCTCGGAGCGGTAGGGGCGGGCGTAGGCCCACTCGTCGAGCAGGGTGCGGTTGAAGCGTTCGACCTTGCCGTTGGTCTGGGGCCGGTAGGGCCGGGTTCGTTTGTGGGTGATCCCGGCTGCCGTCAGCAGGTCGCGCCAGTCGCGTGAGCGGTAGCAGGAGCCGTTGTCGGTCAGCACGCGTTCGACGGTGATGCCGGCCTGGGCGAAGAAGGCGTGGGCGCGGGTCCAGAAGCCGGTGGCGGTCTCCTTCTTCTCGTCGGGCAGGATTTCGCTGTAGGCCAGGCGGGAGTGGTCGTCGACGGCGGTGTGGAGGTAGCTGTAGCCGGCGTTTGAGCGGGTCTTGCGGCCTGCTTGGCGGCCCAGGACCTTGTGGCCGCCGCCGTCGGGGATGTTGCCGAGCTTCTTGATGTCGATGTGGACGAGTTCGCCGGGCCGGTCGCGTTCGTAGCGGCGTATGACGCGGCCGGTGGCCCGGTCCAGGTGGGCCAGACGGGCCAGGCCGTAGCGGGTCAGGACCCGGTGCACGGTCGAGGGCGCCAGCCGTAGCAGGTGCGCGATACGGGCCGGTCCCCAGCGGCGCAGGACGCGGACCTTGATGATCCGGCGCTCGGTGCGGGTCGGGGTGCGGCGGGGGCTTGTGCGCGGGCGGGAGGAGCGGTCGCCCATCCCGGCCTCACCGAACTGCCGGTAGCGCTCGGCCCAGCGCTGAGCGGTGGTCGGCGAGACCTGGAAGCGTTCGGCCGCCCGCCGCAGCGGCCAGCCGTCGTCCACCACGCAGCGTGCCAGACGCAGACGTCCGGTCTCGGTCAGGGGTGCGTTACGGTGAGGCACGAGGGCCTTTCTGGTCGCCGGTGCAGATGTCGCAATCCACACCAGGCCAGAAGGCCCTCACCCTTTTCAAGATCAGCGAGTGATGATCTCCGTCACCGTCCACAACCTCCCGAGACAGAACACCTAGCGGGCCCGCCTTGTACTCGGACCGGCTGCGCCTCTTTCGAGAGGCTACGCAACAATGTCCGAATTGACTTGGTATATCCTCCTTTTCAAGGTGCGGTTCTGCCGATCCCTCTTCGGGGTGATCGCGCTCATGCGCTGCCGCCCCCAGGACGTCCCGAAGGTTCTGCGGGAGCTGCGCCACCTGATGCCGGCCAGCGAGACCCGGACCCGGAAGGCGGTCGATGCCGCCTTCGGGAAGTCCCGGAAGCGCTGAACGGCCCCGGGACGGCCCCTGCGATACGACAGAGCCCCCGCCCAACGGAAAACCGCTGGTCAGGGGCTCTTTCGGAAGCTGCAAAGCCTAGTTCTTCTGGATCTGGTCGAAGCTCAGCTCGACCGGGGTCTCGCGGCCGAAGATCTCCACCAGGCCCTTGACCTTCTTGGAGTCGGGGTTGATCTCGTTGATCGTGGCCTGGAGGGTGGCGAAGGGGCCGTCGGTGACGGTGACCGAGTCGCCGACCTCGAAGTCCAGGACCTGGACCTCGACCTTGCGGGGCTGCGCGGTGCCCTCGGCGATCGCGGCGGCCTCGGCCGCGGCCTCCACCTCGGGGGCCAGCATCTTGACGATCTCGTCCAGGGTCAGCGGGTACGGGTCGTACGCGTTGCCCACGAAGCCGGTGACGCCGGGGGTGTTGCGGACTACGCCCCACGACTCGTTCGTCAGGTCCATGCGGACCAGGACGTAGCCGGGGAGCTTGTTCTGCCGGATCGTCTTGCGGTCGCCGTTCTTGATCTGGACGACTTCTTCCTGCGGAACCTCGGCCTGGTAGATGTACTCCTCGACGTTCAAGGAGACGGCGCGCTGCTCCAGGTTGGACTTCACGCGGTTCTCGTAGCCGGCGTAGGTGTGGATCACGTACCACTCGCCGGGCAGCGTCCGCAGCTCCTCGCGGAAGGCGGCCACCGCGTCGACCGGCTCGGCCGCGGCCGCGCCGTCCTCGCCGGAGTCCTCGGCCTCGTCGGCGTCACCGGACGCCTCGACCTCACCGGACGCCTCGGCCTCGCCGTCCTCGGCGCCGTCCGCCGCGGACTCCTCGTCGGAAGCCTCGACAGCCTCCGCGGACTCCTCCGCGTCGTCGCCGGCCTCGGCATCCTCCGCGTGCTCGGTGTCCTCCGCGGCCTCCGCCGCGACCTCGGTCTCGTCACCGTCGGCGCCCGCAGCCGCCTCGGCGGCGTCGAGTGCGGTGTCGTCGCCTTCGGCAGACTCGTCGGTGGCGGCGCCGTCGTACACGTTCGGGTCAGACACGGTGACTGCTTCTTCCTGACTTCAAAGGGTGGGACATACGGACAGGCGCCGTGGACGTGGAGCCGGCACCCGCCGCGGGATCAGCCGAAGACGTACGAGACGAGCTTCGAGAAACCCCAGTCAACCACGCTTACGAAGGCGATGACGACGACAACGAACACAATCACCACGGTGGTGTACGTCATCAGGTCGTTGCGGTTCGGCCAGACGACCTTCCGCAGTTCCGCCACGATCTGGCGGTAGAAGAGAGCGAGACGACCGAGAGGGCCCTTCTTTCCGCGCTTGCCGCCGCGGCGGGGCTTCCTGTCGGTCTCCTTGTCATCCTGAGTCGTGCCAGGCTCAGGGACGTCGATGGAGTCCGTGATCTCGGTCACTCGTCCTCACCTGACTCCGGTCGTGGCCATGCCGCGCCCGTCGCGCGGTACGGCGAGTGCTGTTTTCCTGCCCACGCCCACCTTCAGGCGTGTGAGCAGGGCCGGAGGGACTTGAACCCCCAACCGCTGGTTTTGGAGACCAGTGCTCTACCAATTGAGCTACGACCCTTTGCCGACTCCCCCCAACCTACCAGCAGTACGGCAGACGGGAGGGCCGCCGACGTAGGAGTGTACGGGTTCTCAGGCTGCGCGTCGAACGCCTTGCACCCGGAAGAGGCCGGGAGCGGCCAGCAGGGGGGCGATTGCCGGCCAAACCCGGTGCCGGGCCGCCGCCGCCGGTGGGACGATGCCCTCATGAGCGCAGCAACCCCCTCAGCCACCCCCTCAGGAACCACCCCGGCAGCCGCCCCCGCGACCCCGTCCGGCACGCCGGGCGAGCGCCGCGTGTCGGCCCGCGTCGGGGCGATCTCGGAGTCCGCGACGCTGGCCGTCGACGCCAAGGCCAAGGCCCTCAAGGCGGCCGGCCGCCCGGTGATCGGCTTCGGCGCCGGCGAGCCGGACTTCCCGACGCCCGACTACATCGTCGAGGCCGCCGTCGAGGCCTGCCGCACCCCGAAGTACCACCGCTACACGCCGGCCGGCGGGCTGCCCGAGCTGAAGGCCGCGATCGCCGCCAAGACGCTCCGCGACTCCGGCTACGAGGTGGACGCCTCCCAGGTGCTGGTCACCAACGGCGGCAAGCAGGCGATCTACGAGGCCTTCGCCGCGATCCTCGACCCGGGCGACGAGGTGATCGTGCCCGCGCCGTACTGGACCACCTACCCCGAGTCGATCCGGCTGGCCGGCGGCGTGCCGGTCGAGGTGGTCGCCGACGAGACGACCGGCTACCGGGTCTCGGTCGAGCAGCTGGAGGCGGCCCGCACCGAGCGCACCAAGGTGCTGCTGTTCGTCTCGCCGTCCAACCCGACCGGCGCGGTCTACTCCGAGGCCGACTCCGAGGCGATCGGCCGCTGGGCGGTCGAGCACGGCCTGTGGGTGCTCACCGACGAGATCTACGAGCACCTGGTCTACGGTGACGCGACCTTCACCTCGCTGCCGGCCATCGTGCCCGAGCTGCGCGACCGGTGCGTGGTGGTCAACGGCGTCGCCAAGACGTACGCCATGACCGGCTGGCGGGTGGGCTGGATCGTCGGTCCGAAGGACGTCGTCAAGGCCGCGACCAACCTGCAGTCGCACGCCACCTCCAACGTCTCCAACGTCGCCCAGGTCGCCGCGCTGGCCGCCGTCACCGGCGACCTGGACGCGGTCGCGCAGATGCGCACCGCCTTCGACCGCCGCCGCCAGACCATCGTGCGGATGCTCAACGAGATCCCGGGCGTGGTCTGCCCGGTGCCCGAGGGCGCCTTCTACGCCTACCCGTCGGTGAAGGCGCTGCTCGGCAAGGAGATCCGCGGCAAGCGCCCGGCCACGTCCGTGGACCTGGCCGCGCTGATCCTGGACGAGGCCGAGGTCGCGGTCGTCCCCGGCGAGGCCTTCGGCACCCCCGGCTACCTGCGGCTGTCCTACGCGCTGGGCGACGAGGACCTGGTCGAGGGCGTCTCGCGGCTGCAGAAGCTGCTGGGCGAGGCAGCCGACTGACGTCCGCCGGCGTCCGCGCCCGCGCGCGCCGGCCGTCCCGGCGCTCGCTCCCCTTTTCGGGCAAGCCCCCGTTCGGAGAAAACGGTTCCGGACGGGGGCCGTCGTATAGCAGGATCTTGGGATGGCACGCGAAGTACGTCGGCTCCCCAAAGCGCATCTGCACCTGCACTTCACCGGGTCCATGCGGCCCGCCACCCTGCTGGAGCTGGCCGACCGGCACGGCGTCCGGCTGCCCGAGGCGCTGACCTCCGGCACGCCCCCGAAGCTGCACGCCACCGACGAGCGCGGCTGGTTCCGCTTCCAGCGGCTCTACGACATCGCGCGCTCGTGCCTGCGCACGCCGGAGGACATCCAGCGGCTGGTGCGCGAGGCAGCGCAGGAGGACGTCGCGGACGGCTCCGGCTGGCTGGAGATCCAGGTCGACCCGACCTCGTACGCGCCCCGGCTCGGCGGGCTGATCCCGACCATGGAGATCATCCTGGACGCGGTCGACGCGGCCTCGCGCGAGACCGGGCTCGGCATGGCCGTGGTGGTCGCCGCCAACCGCATGAAGCACCCGCTGGACGCCCGCACCCTGGCCCGGCTCGCGGTCCGCTACGCCGACCGCGGCGTGGTCGGCTTCGGGCTGTCCAACGACGAGCGCCGGGGCCTGGCCCGGGACTTCGACCGGGCCTTCGCCATCGCGCGCGACGGCGGGCTGCTGGCCGCCCCGCACGGCGGCGAGCTGGCCGGGCCGTCCAGCGTCCGCGACTGTCTGGACGACCTGCACGCGCAGCGGGTCGGCCACGGTGTGCGGGCCGCCGAGGACCCGCGGCTGCTGCGCCGCCTCGCCGAGTCCGGCGTGACCTGCGAGGTCTGCCCGGCGTCCAACGTGGCCCTCGGCGTCTACGACAAGCCGGAGGACGTGCCGCTGCGCACCCTGTACGAGGCGGGCGTGCCGGTGGCGCTCGGCGCCGACGACCCGCTGCTCTTCGGCTCCCGCCTGGCCGCGCAGTACGACATCGCCCGCACCGCCCACGCCTTCACCGACGCCGAACTGGCCGAGCTGGCCCGCCAGTCCGTCCGCGCCTCCCGCGCGCCCGAGGACATCAGGACAAGGATGCTGGCGGGCATCGACGCGTGGCTGGCCGGGGAGTCCTGAAGGGCTTCTGGAGGGCTCCTAAAGGGCTACGCCGACCATGACCGGCTCGTTGACGAGCGTGACGCCGAACGCCTCGGCGACGCCCTCGCGGACCTCGCGGGCGAGCGCCAGCAGATCGCGCGTGGTCGCTCCGCCGCGGTTGGTCAGCGCGAGCGTGTGCTTGGTGGAGATGCGCGCCGGGCCCCGGCCGTAGCCCTTGGTGAAGCCGGCCCGGTCGATCAGCCAGGCCGCGGAGAGCTTGGTCCGCTCCCCCGGCTCCGGGTACGCCGGCGGCGCCGCCTGCGCGCCGAGCCGCTCGCGCGCCCGGTCCAGGAAGGCGGCGTACGCCTCCGCGCCGAGCACCGGGTTGGTGAAGAACGACCCGGCCGACCACGTGTCGTGGTCCTCCGCGTCGAGCACCATGCCCTTGCCCGCGCGCAGCGCCAGCACCGTCTCGCGCGCCTTGGCCAGCGGCACCCGGTCGCCGGGCTCGACGCCCAGCGCCCGCGCGGTCTCCGCGTACTTCACCGGCCCGGACAGCCCGCCCGCGTCCTCCAGCCCGAAGCGCACCCGCAGCACCACGTACCGCTCCGGCTCCTGCTTGAAGCGGCTGGTGCGGTAGGCGAAGCCGCACTCGGCGCCGGGCAGCGTCACGGTCTCGCCGGCCGCCCTGTCGTACGCGACGACCTCGGTGATCGTGCTGGAGACCTCCTGGCCGTACGCGCCGACGTTCTGGATCGGCGTGGCGCCGGCCGAGCCGGGGATGCCGGCCAGGCACTCGATCCCGGCCAGGCCCGCCCTGACCGTCTCGGCGACCACCTCGGTCCAGTTCTCGCCGGCCGCGGCCTCCAGCGTGCGGCCGGCCAGGCGCACGCCGCGGGTGGCGATCACCACGGCGGTGCCGTCGAAGCCGTCGTCGCCGATCACGAGGTTGCTCCCGCCGCCGACCAGCAGCACCGGCTCCCCGCGGGCGTCGGCGGCGCGGACCGCCTCGATCAGCTCGGCGTCGGTGACCGCGGTCACCAGGCGCGCCGCGGGACCGCCGAGACGGAGGGTGGTGAACGGGGCGAGCGGAACGTCTTCCATTACGTGCACGCCGTCATTCTCCCATCCGCGGCTCCGCCGCCCCCGGAGGCGGGGCCGGCGGCCGGCCCGCTCCCCCGCGCAGCCGCGCGGCCCGGACCCCGCGCCGTGGGAGGCGGGGGTCCGGGCCGCGGGGCGCGGGGCGGGCGCGGGCGGGGCCGGGGGCCGAGTGCCGGGGGCCGAGTGCCGGGGTCGACGTCGGCGGTCCCGGGACCGGGGCCGGGGCCGGGGCCGGGGCTCAGCCCACCCGCTCCAGGGTGCGGCCGTCCGCCGCCGGGGTGCCGGCGGCCTCCGCCGTCGCCCCGCCGTCCGCGGCGGCGCGCCGCCGCGGATAGAGCAGCGCCGCGACGCACGCCGCGGCGACGACGGCCGCGCCGATCCACAGCGCGGGGACGAGCCCGTCGACGAACTGCGCGCCGGAGCCGTAGCCGCCGCGCGCGGCGAAAACCGAGCCGAGCACCGCGATGCCGAGCGCGCCGCCGATCTCGCGCAGCGCGTTGTTGGTGCCGGAGGCGATGCCCTGCTCCTCGGGCCGCACCGCGGACATGAAGAGGTTGGTGGCCGGCGCGAAGAACAGGCCCATGCCGATGCCGCCGGCGATCAGCCCGGGGAGCTGCACGGTGTAGGAGACGTCGGTGGAGACCACCGCGGCGAACCAGCCCAGGCCGAACGCCTGGAGCGCGAGTCCCGTGGCCGCGACCGGACGGCCGCCGATCCGGTCGGAGAGCGCGCCGGCGATCGGCGCGGCGATCATCGGCATCCCGGTCCACGGCAGCATCCGCAGGCCCGCCTCGGTCGGTCCGTAGCCCACCACGTTCTGCAGGAACTGGCTGAGCAGGAAGATCGACCCGAACATGCCGGTGAACATCAGCAGGCTGGCCGCGTTGACCGCCGTGAAGCCGCGGTTGCGGAACATCCGCATCGGCAGCATCGGCCGCTGCGCGGTCATCCCGTGCCGGACGAACGCGCCGACCAGCACCGCGCCGCCGATCAGCCCGGCCAGCACCCGCGCGCTGGTCCAGCCGTGCCCGGTCTCGCTGACCAGCGCGTAGACGATGCCGAACAGCCCGAGGCTGATCAGCGCGGTGCCGCGGGCGTCGAGCCGGGCGTCGTCGGCGCGGGACTCGGCCAGCCGCAGCCGGGCGGCGGGCAGCAGCAGGAGGCCGAGCGGGACGTTCAGCCAGAAGATCCAGTGCCAGGAGACGTGTTCGGTCAGGCTGCCGCCGATCAGCGGGCCGCTGGCGACCGCGAGGCCGTTGACGCCGCCCCAGATCCCGTACGCCATCCCGCGCCGCTCGGCCGGGACCGCGGCGGTCAGCAGGGTCAGGGTGAGCGGCATCATCACCGCGGCGCCGACGCCCTGCACCGCGCGGGCCGCGATCAGCTCGCCGATGCCGGGCGCCATCGCGGCGGCGGCGGACGCGGCGGTGAACAGCGCGAGCCCGCCGAGGAAGAGCCGGCGGCGGCCGAAGCGGTCGCCGAGCGCCGCGCCGAACATCAGCAGCACGGCGAAGGTGAGGGTGTAGGCGCTGACCGTCCACTCCAGGTCCGACAGCGCGCCGCCGAGGTCGGCGCGGATGGACGGCAGGGCGGTGGTGACGACCAGGTTGTCCAGGGCGGCCATGAAGCCGGCGACGCTGGTGATCACCAGCGCCCAGACGGCGCCGCCGCCCAGCCCCTTGCGGGTGTCGGGCCGGCGTCGGCGCCCGTGTCGGTGTCGATTCCGGTGTCGGTGCTCATCGGTTCCCCCAGCTCGTTTAGTGATTGCTTACTAACTTTTCAGGCCGTGAAAAAAGCCCGGACCAGGCCCGGGCCACGGGACTACGCGAGGTCGGAGCCGTCCCGCTCCCCGGACGCGGCGGACTCCTTCGCGCCGGCGGACTCCTTCATGCCGGCGGACGGGGCGGACTCCCCGGACACGCCGGGCTTCCGGCCGCCCGCGCCGAGGCCGCGCGGCAGCGTCTTGTCGGGCTTGCCCTCGTCGAAGCCCCGCCAGTTGCGGTGCTCGGGCGGGAAGCCGAGCGAGACCAGGGTGTTGATCAGCATCCCGTGCGCCAGGAAGTCGGTGGTCTCCTCGATGTCGCCGCCCAGCTGCTCGTGCACCGCGTCCCACAGCTCCTGCCACTGCTCCCGCACGACCTCGCCGAACGCGTGGTCACCGGAGGCGGTGGCGGCGGCCGTGGCCGCGTACGTCTGCATCTGCAGCAGCAGCCGCTCGGGGTGCTGCTCGATCAGCGCCGAGTAGGCCGCGGCCATCGCCGCCATCCGCTCCTCGGCCGGCAGCCCCTCGGCCGCCGCCGTCATCGCGTCGCGGGTGGAGATCATGCAGTCGCGGACCGCGGCCCGGAAGATCGCCTGCTTGTTGGGGAAGAGCCGGAAGAGGTACGGCTGCGAGACGCCCACCCTGCGGGCGATCTCCTCCGTGGACGTGCCGTCGTATCCGCCGTAGGCGAAGGCGTGGACCGCCTCCTGGACGACCTTGGCACGCCGCTCCTCGGCGCTCATCCTGACCATGGCAGCTAAGTTAGTGGCCAATCACTATCTACGTCAAGCGGGGGGCGGGCGGGCGACGCGTAAGGGGCGCCCACCCCGGGTGGGCGCCCCTTACGCGCACATCTGTACGACTCTCGCAGGCCGCGCCCGGCGCTCAGCCGAGCCGCACCACCGCGCGGGCCATGCCCAGCACCTTCTGGCCGGCGGAGGTCGCGGTCAGGTCGACCCTGACCCGGTGGTCCTCCAGCTTGGCGGCGACCTTCGCGGTCACCTCGATCACCGCGCCCTTGTCGTCGTCCGGAACCACGACCGGCTTGGTGAAGCGCACGGCGTACTCGACCACCGCGCCCGGGTCGCCGACCCAGTCGGTGACCACGCGCGCCGCGGACGCCATGGTGAACATCCCGTGGGCGATCACGTCGGGCAGTCCGACCTCGCGGGCGAATCGCTCGTTCCAGTGAATCGGGTTGAAGTCCCCGGAGGCGCCCGCGTACTGCACCAGCGTCGCGCGGGTGACCGGGAAGGAGGCGGCCGGCAGTTCGGCGCCGACCTCCACGTCGTCGTAGGCGATCGCCGCGGCCATCACGCGTCCCCCTTGCCGCTCGTCGTGCCGTCCGTCGTGGCGCTCGCCGTGGCGTCCGTCGTGGCGCTCGTCGTGCCGTCCGTGCCGCCCGCGGAACCGCCGTCGCCGTCCTTGAGCGCGCGGGCGACGAGCTTCGTCCAGGCGGTCACCACGTGCTCGCCGGACGCGTCGTGGACCTCGCCGCGGATGTCCAGGATGTCGTTGCCCGCCAGGGACTTGATCGACTCGATGGTCGACACGACGGTCAGCCGGTCGCCGGCCCGCACCGGGCGGGTGTACGCGAACCGCTGGTCGCCGTGGACCACGCGGCTGTAGTCGAGCCCGAGTTCGGGGTCCATGACGACCACGCCGGCCGCCTTGTAGGTGAGCGAGAAGGCGAAGGTCGGCGGCGCGATCACATCGGCGTGGCCGAGCGACGCCGCCGCGTCGGCGTCGCGGTAGACCGGGTTCGGGTCGCCGATCGCCTCGGCGAATTCACGGATCTTCTCCCGGCCCACTTCATAGGGGTCGGTGGGCGGATAACTGCGCCCGACGAAGGACTGGTCCAGGGCCATCGGCACCTCCGGGGAAAAGGATCACGACATGCCGCGAGGCCGTCCCCGGCGGTGAACACGGGTACGGCCTCGTGGCGGTGGCTGTGGAGCTGTTTCCTGACGTGTGCGGGCAAGGCGCGGGCGCCCGGCGCACACGGCGTGGAGCCTGCGGAGCGTCAGCGGGTCTCGCGGTGCGCGGTGTGCGCGTTGCATCGCGGGCAGTGCTTCTTCATCTCAAGACGGTCCGGGTCGTTGCGCCGGTTCTTCTTGGTGATGTAGTTCCGCTCCTTGCACTCCACGCAGGCCAGCGTGATCTTCGGGCGGACGTCGGTGGCGGCCACGTGAGTGCTCCTTGACGAACGGGTGAAATGAACACAGGAAGAGTAGCCGACCGAGGGACCGAACCCGCAATCGGCTACGGAGAGTAGCGGCGACCGGACTTGAACCGGTGACACAGCGATTATGAGCCGCTTGCTCTACCGACTGAGCTACGCCGCTTCGATGAACTGGCCCCCGCCGGTCGCGGCGGGGAACCGATCCACCAGAGCCCCAATACGGAATCGAACCGTAGACCTTCTCCTTACCATGGAGACGCTCTACCGACTGAGCTATTGGGGCGAGCGAGGAAGACATTACACGGTCCGCAGCGATACGTGAAATCCGTATCCCGCGGGGCACATCGGGCACGGGCGGGGCACGAGCCGCCCGCGTCACCGGGCCGGACGGGCGCCCCGCGCGCGCCTCCTGGACGCCCCGCGCGCGACCCTCACCGGTACGACTAATGCTCTCCTGCGAGGTGTCGGCCGCCGGTGGTCCTAGGGTCGGAACAGGTGATCTTGCCCGTCTCGTCCACCCCGCCCGTCTTGTTGTACCGCCGCCCCCGCTTGCCAGGACCGGAGGAGCGCGATGTCCGACGCCCCGCACGACAGCTCCCACGACTCCCACGGCTCACACGGCTCGCACGGCTCCCACCGCGACGCCGCCCAGGCCGCCTCCCTGCTGCTGTGCGGGGCCCGGCTGACCGACGGCAGAACCGTCGACGTACGGCTGAGCGGCGCGCGGATCGAGGCGGTGGGCACGGCGGGCAGCCTCGCCGAGGGCGCCCGGATCGACCTGCGCGGCTATCTGCTGCTGCCCGCGCCCGCGGAGCCGCACGCCCACCTGGACCAGGCGCTGACCGCGGGCGGTCCGCCGGCCGGCGACGCGGAGGACGTGCAGCGCCGCGTCACCGAGGCCGCGCTGCTGCAACTGGGCCACGGCGCGACCGCGGTGCGCACCCATGTGCGGATCGGCGGGGTGCAGGGCCTGCACGCGCTGGAGGCGGTGCTGCGGGCGGCCAGGACGCTGACCGGTCTGGTCGAGGTGCAGCCGGTCGCCGCGCCGCGGCTGCTGACCGGCGTGGCCGGCGCGGACGGGTACGCGATGCTGCGCGACGCGCTGAAGATGGGCGCGGCGGTGGCCGGCGGCTGCCCGGACCTGGACCCGGACCCGAGCGGCTACGCGGAGGCGGTGCTGTCGCTGGCCGCGGAGTTCGGCGTGCCGGTGGACCTGCACACCGCGGCCGGCGACCCGGCCCGGCTGGCGCGGCTGGCCGCGATGGCCGGCGGGATGCGGCCCGGCGTGACGCTCGGCCCGTGCCACGGCCTGGCGGCGCTGCCGCCCGAGGCGGTGGCCGCGGCGGCGGAGCGGCTGGCCGCCGCGGGCGTCTCGGTCGCGGCGCTGCCGCAGGGCGGCTGCGGTGCGCTGGAGCGCGGCGGGGTCGCGCCGGTGCGGGCGCTGCGCGCGGCCGGGGTACGGGTGTGCGCCGGCAGCGGCTCGCTCGCCGACCTCGCCAACCCGGTGGGCCGCGGCGACCCCCTGGAGGCGGCCTTCCTGCTGGCCTCCCACGGGCACTGCGACGCCGGCGCCGCGTACGAGGCGGTCGCCGCGCAGTCCCGCGCGGTGCTGGGCCTGCCGCGGGTCCGGGTCGAGGCCGGCTTCCCCGCGGAACTGCTCGCGGTGCGCGGCGACAGCGTCGAGGGCGTCCTCTCCCACGCGTACAGCCGCCTGGTCATCCACCGGGGCCGCGTCGTCTCGCGCACCAGCGCGGTCCGCGAGTACTGCGACTCCGCCGGCAGCGCGCCCCTGGACCTGCCCCGGCAGTCCTCGCCGCGCCAGACCTGAGCACCGTCCGGGGACGGCGCGCGCCCGGCCGGCGCTGCGTCAGGCGCCGGGGACGCCGGGCGCGCCCAAGCGCGGGGAAGCGCGGGGAAGCGGCGGACGGGGCGTAGCGTCGGGGTATGCGTACGGTGATTGCTGGTGGACACGGGCAGATCGCGCTGCGGCTGGAGCGGCGGCTGGCGGCGCGCGGCGACGAGGCGGTGGGCCTGATCCGCGATCCGGCCCAGGCCGCGGACCTGCGGGCGGTCGGCGCGGAACCGGTCGTGCTGGACCTGGAGTCGGCGTCGGTGGACGAGGTGGCCGCGGTGCTGCGCGGCGCGGACGCCGCGGTGTTCGCGGCGGGCGCGGGGCCGGGCAGCGGCGCGGAACGCAAGATCACGGTGGACCGCGACGCGGCCGTGCTGCTCGCGGACGCGGCCGAACGCGCCGGCGTGCGCCGCTTCCTGATCGTCTCCTCGATGGGCGCGGACGCCGACGCGACGCACTCCGACGAGGTGTTCCAGGCGTATCTGCGGGCCAAGGGCGCCGCCGACGACGCGATCCGCGCGCGCGACGCGCTGGACTGGACGGTGCTGCGGCCGGGCGCGCTCACCGACGTGCCCGGGACCTCCCGGGTGCGGCTGGCCGCCGCCACCGGCCGCGGCTCGGTGCCGCGCGAGGACGTCGCGGCCGTCCTCGCCGCGCTGCTGACCGCGCCCGAGACCGCCGGCCTCACCCTCGAACTCGTCTCCGGCGACACCTCGGTGGAGGACGCGGTCGCCCACGCGCCGACGCCGTAGGGCGGGTCCGGGACCGGGGGGGTTGTCCCCGCCCCCGACATGGGTGCGGTCCGCAATGACCGCGGCCCGCGCGCCGGGAGAGGGTCGTGGTGCACGCAGAACGGCACCAGGACCGAACGGCGGGACGGGGAGTGGACGGCATGGCGCACACCGGAGGAGACCGCGCGAGCGGCACGGAGGCCGCGGCGGGAACGGCGTGGACGGCGGACGCCGCGGCAGGAACGGCGAACGCGGCAGGAACGGCGGACGCCGCGGGGACGGCCCGCGCGGCCGGGGCGGCGGGCGCGGCAGGCGCGGCCCGCGCGGCCGGGAGGGCTTTCGGCGGCGGGGCTTCCGCGGGGACCGGGCGCTCCGGGCCGACCCGGCGGCGGATGCTGCGCGGCGGCGCGGTCGCCGCGGCCGGCGGCTTCGCGGCGCTGCGCGGCGGCTCCGCGTGGGCGGCCGGCGGCGGGCCGGCCGCGGGCCGCGCCGCCGCGCCGGGCGGCGGGCCGGCCGCCGCGACGAACCGGTTCCCCTTCCTGCGGGGGGCGTTCGCCCCGGCGACCGAGGAGGTCACCGCGTTCGACCTGCCGGTGACCGGTCGGATCCCGCGCGAGCTGAACGGCCGCTACCTGCGCAACGGCCCCAACGTGCTGGGCCTTGAGGACCCCCGCGCCCACCACTGGATGCTCGGCCAGGGCATGGTGCACGGCGTCCGGCTGCGCGACGGCCGCGCCGAGTGGTACCGCAACCGCTGGGTGCGCTCCTCCGACGTGGCCGCGAAGCTCGGCGAGCCGTACCGGGGGCCGGTCCCGGACAACGACTTCGCGGCCAACACCCACGTCGTCCCGTACAAGGGCCGGGTGCTCGCCTGCCAGGAGAGCGGCCCGATGCCGTACCAACTGGACGAGGAGCTGAACACGGTCGGCGCGTTCGACTTCGGCGGCTCGCTGAAGGACGCGTTCACCGCGCACACCAAGTACGACGCGGAGGCCGACGAGCTGCACGCGATCACGTACTACCCGACCTGGGACCACGTCCGGCACCTGGTGGTCGACCACACCGGCACGGTGGCCAGGACCACCCGCATTCCGGTCGCGGACAGTCCGATGATGCACGACTTCGCGCTGACCGAGCGGTACGTCGTGGTCTTCGACACCCCGGTCACCTTCGACATGGCGGCGGCCGAGGCCGGCGCCATGGTGCCGTACGTGTGGAACGACCGGCACCCCTCGCGGGTCGGCGTGATGCCGCGCGCGGGCGGCCCGGTCCGCTGGTTCGAGGGCGACCCCTCGACGTACTACTCGCACACCCTGAACGCCTACGACGACGGCCGGACCGTGGTGGTGGACTTCGCCGGCATGCCGGCGCCGTTCTTCGCCGCCGGACGCGGCAGCGACGGCCCGACCGCGACCGGCACGCCGTACCTGGAGCGGTGGACCATCGACCTGGAGCACGGGCGGCTGCGCACCCGGCGGATCGACGACCGGCCGCAGGAGTTCCCGCGCGTCCGCGAGGGGCTGGTCGCCCACCGGCACCGCTACGGCTACGCGGCGTGCGCCGGCGAGATGTGGCGCGCCTACGAGACGGTGGACGGCGTCCCGCCGGACCGGAACTTCGGCGACGCCCTGATCAAGCACGACCTGCTGCGCGGCACCACGCAGGTGCACCGCTTCCCGAGGAACTCACCGGCCGGCGAGGCGGTGTTCGTGCCGCGCGACCCGGACGGCGACCAGTGGCGCCCCGGACACGGCCCGCACGGCGGCGCCGATCCCCGCCGCGGCGCGGAGGACGACGGCTACGCGCTGGCGTACGTCCACAATCCGGACCGCGGCGCGTCGGACCTGGTCGTCCTGGCCGCCCAGGACTTCACCGCGCCGCCGCTGGCCCGCGTCCATCTGCCGGGCCGGGTGCCGCTGGGCTTCCACGGCAGCTGGGTCCGCGACGTGTGAGGGCGGCCCGGCCCGGCTCGCTGCCGGCGGCTCAGCGGGCGGTGCGCCGGGCCCGCCAGCAGTAGCAGACCATGGGCATCAGGACCTGGCCGTCCCGGGTCGGCGCGGTGGCGCGGACCTCCGCGCCGATGCGTTCGGCCAGCTCCCGCTTCCGCTCCTCCGGCAGCGTGATGAACCTGCTGTAGGTGCCGAACATCGCGACGATCTCCTCGGCGGTCATCACCGCCGTCCAGGTCACCGCGTGCGTCTCGGTCTCGCCGAACGGCGCGTCCCTGGGCAGCCACGGTTCGTCGTTCATCCGCCGGATCAGGGCGCCGACCCGGTCGTCGGTCCCCATCTCCCGGTGCACGAAGGCGTCCAGGCCGTCGAGCCAGGGCACCCGCCGGTCCCTGCGGGTGTAGAGGATGCCGAGCGTGCCGCCCGGGGTCAGCACCCGCGCGATCTCCGGCAGCGCGGCGGCCGGGTCCATCCAGTGCCACGCGGCGGACACCGTGACGGCCTCCACCCGGCGGTCCGGCAGCGGGATCGCCTCGGCGGTCCCCTCCAGCACCGCCGCCCCGGGACAGGAAGCGGTCAGCACCTCCCGCATGCGGGCGTCCGGCTCGACCGCCACGACGTCCTCGACCCGGTCGGCGAGCTGACGGGTCAGCAGCCCGGTGCCGGCCCCCAGGTCCAGCACCGAACGGCAGCCGGCCGGCAGCAGCCAGTCCAGCGCCTGCGCGGGCGGCCCCGAGCGGTAGCGGTCGTACTCCTGCGCCGCGACCCCGAAGGACACGGCGAGCGGCGAGGGGTCAGGCATGACACTCCGTAGGTCGTCGGGGCGGCTCAGAGGCCGCGCAGCCCGGTGAGCACCCGTTCCAGCAGCGTGACGTCCGGCCGTCCGCCCGTGTAGGCCGGCTGCTGGACGCTGACGTAGCCGCTCTCGGCCAGGTCCCCCACCAGCACGCGGGTGACCTGGAGCGGGATGGTGAGCACCGCGGATATCTCGGCGACCGAGGTGAGGTTCATGCACAGCCGGCAGATCGCCTGCTGCTCGGGGAAGAACCTCACCCCGCTCTCCCAGGCGAGCATGGTGGTGCTGACCAGGGCCTCCAGCGCGAAGTCGGTGCGCGCCGTGGTCCTGCCGCGGGTGACGGCGTAGGGGCGTACGAACGGCGAGCTGCGCCTGCGGTCTGCACTCACGTACGCACGTCCTTCCGGGTGTGTGGCCAGCGGACGGCCGGGCCGGCCGTCAGCCCGCCAGCGCCTTCTGCAGTTCCTTGCGCACGGCGGGGGTCAGCGCGTCGCCGGTCCGCTCGACCAGCAAGGTCATCTCGTACCCCACGATCTTCATGTCGCAGCCGGGCGCCGCCAGCACCGCGAGCACCGACCCGTCGCTGATCGAGGTCAGGAAGAGGAAGCCGTTCTGCATGTCGACGATGGTCTGGGTGACCGTGCCGGCCTCGAAGAGCGTCGCCGCCCCCTGCGTCAGGCTCGCGAGGCCCGAGGCCAGCGCGGCGAGCTGGTCGCCGCGCTCCTTCGGCATCGACGCCGAGGCCAGGAGCTGGACGCCGTCCGAGGAGACGACCACCGCGTGGGCGACGCCCGGCACCTGCTTGACGAAGTTGGCGATGAGCCAGTTCAGGTTCTGCGCTGCGTTGCTCAGATCGCTCATGGCTGTGGCTGCTTCCTCTGCTGCTGGAGTCGACCTCCGACGGCGCCGCGGGTGAGGGCGCCGCGGGCGGGGGCGCTCCGGGGGTGGGCGCTGCGAACGGTGCGGCGGCGCGCGCCCGGGACGGGGACTGGGGAGAGCGCAGCCTCCTCATAGCGGACCCGATCCGCCCGGCGGCCGGCCGCGGCCGTCGCGGTCGCCGCCGTCCTTGCCGCGCCGGACGCCCTGGTGGAAGTTGGACAGCCGGTCCCGCATCTGGCCCGCCGAGCGCGGCGCGCTCGGCGCGGGGTTCGGCTGCGGCGCGGCGCGGCGCAGCCGGGAGTCCGGCGCGAGGTTGTCGAACGGCACGCGCCGCGGCAGTCCCGACGGCGGCGACTGCGCGCCGGCCTGCGCCTGCGGCCGGGGCTGGTGCTGGGCCGGCGACGGGGGTGGCGGCTGGACGTGAGACTGCGGCTGGACGTGGGAGTGCGGTTGGACGTGGGAGTGCGGCTGCTGCTGCGCCTGCGGCCGGGGCTGGTGCTGGGCCGGCTGCTGGTACGGGCTCTGCGGCGGCGCGTACGCCTGGGGTTGCGGCTGCGGGTGGGGCTGCGTCCGCGGCTGCTGCATCTGGCCGGGGTACGCGTGCCGGCCGGCCGCGGGGAGCGCGGGCGAGTCGGGCGGCACGGGCAGCGCGGCGGGCGCGGACCGGGCGGGCTGCGCGGACGGCGAGGGCGGTACGGACTGGGCGGACGGTGGGAACGGACCGGGCTGCCCTGCCGCGGCCGGGGGCTGCCCCGGCGCGAGCCCGTACGCCCCCGCCTCGTCCGCGGGGTCCTCGGGGCCCGGCGCGAACCACGAGAAGTCCCCGCCGCCCGGCCCCTGGCCCTCCTGCTCCTCGTGGAACCACGGGAAGCCGCCGTCGGGCGGACCGGAGTGGCGTCCCGGCGAGGACTCCCCGTAGCCGCGACCGCCGTACCGGTCCGCCTGCGGCATGCCGTACGCCCCGTCGAAGCGCGGGTCGCCGCCGCGCCCGGCCGCGTACCCGCCGCCCACCGCGGCGAACTCGCCGGTCTCGTACGGACCGGGCCGCAGCGCCGCCTGGTCGAACGCCGGCGCCCCGATCGCCTCCAGCTCGCTGGCGGGCAGCAGCAAAGTCAGCGGGATGCGCACCAGCGCGTTCAGGCCGGTCCTGCCGGTGTTCGTCAGCCGCACCTGGATGCCGTACTTGGCGGCCAGCCGGCCGACCACGAACAGGCCCATCCGGCGCGAGGTCGCCACGTCGAGCACCGGCGGCTCGGCCAGCCGGCGGTTGATCCGGTCCAGCTCCTCGGGGCGGATGCCGATGCCGGCGTCCGCGATGTCCAGCACCACCTCGCCCGAGGTGAGCATCTTGGCGCCCACCAGGACCTGTGTCTCGGGCCCGGAGAACGAGGTGGCGTTCTCCACGAGTTCGGCCACCAGGTGCACCAGGTCGGTGGCGGCGTGGCCGGCCACCGCGACGTCGGGCAGCTCGTAGAGCACCACCCGCTCGTACTGCTCGACCTCGGCGGTGGCGGCGCGGACCAGGTCGAACAGCGACACCGGCTGGTTCCAGCGGCGGCTCTGCTCCTCGCCGGCGAGCACCAGCAGGTTCTCGTTGTTGCGGCGCATGCGGGTGGCGAGGTGGTCGAGCTGGAACAGGCTGGCCAGCTGGCCGGGGTTCTGCTCGCTGTTCTCCAGGTCGTCGATGAGCTGGAGCTGCCGCAGCACCAGGCTCTCGCTGCGGCGCGAGAGGTTGGTGAAGATCGCGTTGACGTTGCTGCGCATCCGGGCCTGCTCGGTGGCCAGCCGCACCGCCTCCACGTGCACCCGGTCGAAGGCGCGGGCCACCTGGCCGACCTCGTCCTGCGTCCGCACCTCGATCGGCTCGACCCGCACCGGCTCCTCGTCGTCCGACGGCTGGACGTCGCGCAGCCGGCGCACCGCGTCCGGCAGCCGGTTGTCCGCGACGTCCAGCGCGGAGACCCGCAGCTGGCGCAGCGGCCGCACCACGGACCTGGCCAGCACCACGGCGCCGAGCAGGGACAGCGCGACCACCACGATGATGATCGCCAGGTTCTGGTACAGCTGGGTCCGCACCGACGACAGCAGGTGCGAGGCGCGGGCGTTCATGTCCGCCACGGCCTGCCGCTCGACCACGCGCACCGCGTCGAGTTTGTCCGTCAACTGGCCGAAGGCGGTGCTCTTGGCGATGCCGAGACCCGCGACCGAGGTGTCCTCCTGCGCGGCCGTGGCGACCGCCTGGACCGTGCCGTCGGCGGCGCCGACCTTGTCGCCGCTGACCGTCGACTGGTAGAGGTTCAGCAGCGAGGTGGGCGCGTTGGTGGCCAGTTCGTCGTTGGCCGTCTCGAACTGCGCCTGCTCGATGTTCTCCTTCAGCTCCAGCGTGAAGCCGCCGCGGTCCAGCACGTCGGCGATGAAGCCGCGCTCGCTGGAGGTCTGCTGCTCGATCTGCTGGATCGAGGCCAGCGTCGAGACCAGGCTGATCAGGGTGTGGTCGGAGCTGACCGCGCCCAGCTGGTCGCTGAAGTCCAGCAGGTCGCCGACGATCGTGCTGTAGGCGCTGAAGGTCGGGGTGCCGGCGCCGGGCGCCAGGCCCTGCGCGGAGGCGCGCAGCGGGGCGAGGTCGCCGAGCCGGGCCTCGGCGCGGGCGCCGAGCTGCCGCACGGCGGCGGGCAGCGCGTCGACGCTGCCCCGGTGCTCGTGCAGCGCCGCGTCGAAGGCCGTGACCTGCGCGTTGGTGGCCTGCTGCGCCGCGGCCAGCTTCCGGTCGCCCAGGACGCCGGACCCGGTGAGCGCGACCTCGGTGAGGTCCCGCTCGTCGTCCAGCGCGCTGACCAGCGTGGCGATCTGCCGGGCCAGCTGCGTCTGGCCCTGGATGTGCGAGGCGTTGCGCAGGCTGCCGACCTCGGACACCACGCGCACGCCGCCCAGCGGGATGATCGCGACCAGCGGGACCAGCACGAGGAGCAGCATGCGGTTGCGCAACCGCCAGTCGCCCACCCTGCGTTTGGCCCGCAGCCCGGCGGCGAGACGCCCGATCAGCGCGGCTCCCCGTCCCCGCGGTGCGGCGGCCCCCGGCCCCCCCGGCTCCTTCGCCGGCTCCGTCGCGCCTGTCATGTCGCCGCTCCGTGCTCCCCCTGGCGCGGCGGGCGGTTTCCGCACGTCATCGGACGTCCGGTTCCACGGGACCGCTGGTCTTCCATTCAACTAAACCCTTAACCTTCATTAACGCCGTCGCATGACGCGACGACGCCTGGTCATCCGGTTCATCCACGACGAAACCCCGGCTTCTGTACACAAGGCTCGGTCCGCGTTCGTACACAATGGTCGGCTCGCGCCGGAGCGCGGGTGTCATACCGCTCCGACCGCCGATGCTCCCCCTTGTCATCTCGCGCGTCCGCTTGCGTTCGACGCCTTCGCCGGGGGCCCTAATTGCAGCACACGCGCGCCCGCGAGAGCAAAGGATTGCCTTACTGACTTAAGGCCGCCCGACGGCACTCCATCCGTTCCGGCCTGCGGACAGCCCGTCCGAAATATGTGCACCCCCGTGTACGGGAGACACCAGATGCCCTACTGCGTGGTAGGTACACAGCATCGCGTATATCTCCTGACGGACGAGTTCAGGACTTTTCGATCTCAGCACCACCCGCGGTCCGGCGATCCGTCCGGCGAAGTGCCCGACGCCGTCCGCGCGGTCCAGCACGGCCCGTTCGTAGCGCGCGGCGATCTCGGCGGCCGGCAGCGCCGGGTCGAGGAACGAGGTGACCAGGAGGGCCGCGGCGTGCGGCACCACCCGGACGGCGAGGCCCCGCGTCCCGGGGTCGCCGGGGCCGGCCGGAGCGTGGACCGGAAGGAGCCGTCGGCCAGCCGGTGTTCCACCGGCAGCGGCTGCGCGGCCTTCGCCCGGTCGGCCGCCCGCCAGATCTGGTCGGCGCCCGCCTCGGCCAGCACCGACCACAGCGCCGCGGACAGCGGCTGCCCGTCGCCGACCACCACCGTCCGCTCGCCGAACGCGTCGTGCGGCCACTGCGCGACGACGGCCTCGACGCCGCTCGCCCGGTCCGGCGCGATGGCGGCGACGGGCGCGACGCGCTGCCGGCAGTCGGTGAGCGAGGACAGCCAGACGTCCAGGGTGCGCCGGGTGTCGCCCGCCGCCACGCCCTGCGGCTCGCCGCCGCAGGGCGTGGCGGTGGCCGCGGGGGCGTACGCGATCCGGTTCGCGGCCGTGTCCGGCACTTCCATCGCGACGCTCTCGTAGATGAACGACCGCTGCCGGCCGGGCTGTTCGCGGCGAGCGGCCGTCGCGGCCACGTGCCCCCAGAGCGCCTTGAGCGGCTCGGTCCCCAGCCGCATCCGGGCCCTGGCGATCGCCGCCGCGGTGGCCACTTCCTCCGCCGGCTGGAACATCTCGGGCAGCCCGCCGGTCAGCTTCGCGAGCACCTCCTCGTAGGAGGACGCCCCGAAGAGCCACATCGAGAGCACGAAGTACATCATGAGCTGCGCCGGCAGCAGCCGGCGCCGGCGCTCGCGCCGTTCCGCGTCGTCCAGGAGCCGGTCCATCAGCTCCGGTTGGAACGTATCAACGAGCATGCGCAAAGCGAGTCGGTCGGCAAGTCGGGTGGTCGAGGGTAAGTCGGGAGAGCGCAAAGCCATCGGCAGAAGTTACCTCTGAAAACCATCGGCGTCTAACCCTTCCGGCACGACCGGCTGAAGACGGAAGAAGCATGTTTTCAGCGACTTCTCGGGACAACCGGCGACAGGGTGGATGACCGGCGGGCGCATGACCGGCGCATCCGGCGCACGGCGGGCGCTTAAGTCAATGGACCCCTGTTCGAAGAGGTTGGTGCTCTGCCCCGGCTTCTGGCAGCCTCCCTCGCGTGACAAGCGAATCCCAGCAGGGGCACAGCAATGCGCCGGTCACAACGCGGCAAGCGACGACGACGCCGCCTATCGCGCTGCGCGACGTGACCAAATCCTTCACTACGCCGCAGGGCGGAAATCATGATGTTCTGCGCAACATCAATTTTTCGGTCGCGGCCGGCGAGTTCACCGCGGTGGTGGGCCCGACCGGCTGCGGAAAATCGACCACCCTCTCGTTGATCTCCGGCATGGAGCGTCCCGACGCCGGAGAGGTCCTGGTCGACGGGCTGCCGGTGGACGGCATCACCAAGGACGTCGGCTTCGTCTTCCAGACGGACGCGGTGTTCCCGTGGAAGACCGTCATCGCCAACGTCGCGGCCGGCCCGCGCTTCCGCGGCGCCTCCCGCAAGGAGGCGCAGGCCCAGGCCGCCGACTGGCTGGGCCGGGTGGGCCTGACCGGGTTCGAGCGCTACCACCCGCACCAGCTGTCCGGCGGGATGCGCAAGCGGGTGGCGCTCGCGCAGACCATGATCAACCGGCCGCGGGTGCTGCTGATGGACGAGCCGTTCGCGGGCCTGGACGTGCAGACCCGGCAGATCATGTCCGACGAGCTGCTCTCGCTGTGGGACCTGACCCGTCCGTCGGTGGTGTTCGTGACGCACGACCTGGAGGAGGCGATCTCGCTCGCCGACAAGGTCGTGGTGCTGACCGCCGGGCCGGCCACGGTCAAGGAGTCGTTCGACATCGACCTGCCGCGGCCGAGGAACCCGCGCGAGATCCGGCACACCCCGGAGTTCGTCAAGCTCCACGAGCGGATCTGGGAGTCGCTGCGCGACGAGGTGCAGCTCGCGTACCGGCGCGTGACCTCCGGTGCGGACGCGGGACGAGGTGTGGAAGCATGACCACCGATTCCTCGACCGCCGCCCTGTCCACGGGCGGCGACGCCGCGCCGGGGAAGGGCGGTGCGCCGGAGCGCGACGCGCGCGTCCTGCGGGTGGAGCGGGTGCGCCGGGCGCGGACCCGGCGCCGCGTCCTGGTGAACGCCGTACGGGTCGCCCTGCTCGCGCTGTTCATCGGCCTGTGGCAGGTGACGGCCTCGACGGGGGCTGTCGACGTGTTCTACACGGGCAAGCCCTCCGGCATCTGCTCCAAGCTCTGGGACTGGGCGCGGCACGGGACGTCGCAGGGCCCGCTGTGGGACCAGGTGTGGGTGACGTTCCAGGAGACGCTGCTCGGCTTCGCGATCGGCGTGGTGCTCGGCGTCGTCCTCGGCGTCGTGCTGGGCCGGCTGCGCTTCCTGTCCGACGTGCTCGCCCCGTTCATCAAGACGCTGAACTCGATCCCGCGCATCCTGCTGGGCTCGGTGTTCGCGATCTGGTTCGGCCTCGGCATTGGCTCGAAGGTCACCCTGGCGGCGGTGCTGGTCTTCTTCGGGGTGTTCTTCAACGCGTTCCAGGGCGCCCGCGAGGTGGACCGCAACCTCCTGGCCAACGCCCGCATCCTCGGCGCCGGGAACACCCGGGTGACCCTGCACGTGGTGGTCCCCTCGGCGCTGAGCTGGATCACCACCAGCCTGCACGTGGCCTTCGGCTTCGCCATCACCGGCGCGATCGTGGGCGAACTGCTCGGCGCCCAGCAGGGCCTCGGGCTGCTGATCTTCCAGGCGCAGGCCAACTTCGACCCCGACGGCGTCTACGCGGGCCTGGTCATCACGGCCGTTTTCGCGCTGGTCGCGGAGGGGCTGATCACCCTTCTGGAACGGCGGTTGCTGCGCTGGCAGCCGCGTCCGCACAAGTCGTCGAGCGCGCAGGTGTGAGGCGCGTGACGCCGACTCACGCGGCGACCCGCTCGATGCGGCACCCAGCTACCCCCCTGGCGATGAACCGCCCCCCTCATCTCCACCGCACCGCACCGACCCGCGGCACGCGACGCGGCCCGACCAGGCCGCCGGCGCGCCCGCTTCCGAGGAGAAGACACAGCTCATGCGGCACACCATGTGGCAAAAGAAGATCGTTATCGCAGCCGCGACAGCCGTCGTGGCGACGGGCAGTCTGACCGCCTGCTCCGACAGCACGTCCGACGCCAGTGACGCGGCGAGCGCGGGCTCCCTGCCGACGGTGACGATCGCCCTGTCCAACCAGGCCAACCAGAGTTACCTCCCGCTGATCCTCGCCCAGCGGATGGGCTTCTTCACCAAGCAGGGACTGAACGTCAAGATCGCCAACCTCCAGGGCACCCCGCAGGTGTCCGACGCCCTGCTCAAAGGCCAGGCCCAGGGCATGATCGGCTTCTACGACCACAACCTCGACCTCCAGGCCAAGGGCAAGGACACGCAGGCCGTGGTGCAGCTGCTCCAGGCGCCCGGCATGGTCGAGATGGCGCGGGCCAACGAGCCGTCGATCACGTCCCCGGCGGACCTGAAGGGCAAGAACATCGGTGTGACGTCGCTGGGTTCGGCCAGCGCCACCATCGGCACCTACCTCGCGGTGCACAACAACATCGCCGTCTCCGACACGCACCTGGTGGCGGTGGCCGCGGGCGCCACGTTCGTGGCGGCGTTCCAGCACAACCGGGTCGACGCCGGCGTCACCACGGAGCCGACGATCTCGACGATGCTGAAGAAGCACCAGGGCACGATCATCGCCGACATGCGCACGCTGGCCGGCACCAAGGCCGCGCTCGGCGGCCCGTACCCGGGCACCGCGCTGACGGTGAAGTCCTCGTGGGCCGCGGGCCACAAGGACACCGTGCAGAAGATGGTCAACGCGATCTACCAGACGCTGCAGTGGATGGAGTCGCACTCGGCGGCGGAGATCACCGCGCAGGTCCCGGCCGACTTCTACTCCGGCCCCGGCAAGGACCAGTACACCCAGGCGCTGGCCAACGAGATGGGCATGTACAACCCCACCGGCCAGATGCCGGCGGACGCGCCGCAGACCGTTCTGCGCGTGCTGAACGCGGTGGACCCGGCGATCAAGGGCCACACGATCGACCTGTCGAAGACGTACACGGACGAGTACGTGCAGAAGGCGGCGCAGAGCGCGTCGGGTTCCTGAGCCGCGGGGCGCCCGCGGGCGGGAGCCCGCGGGCGCGTCCATGGGCGGGAGCCCGTGGGCGCGTCCATGGGCGTGTCCGTGGGCGCGTCCATGGGCGTGTCCGTGGGCGCCTCCGATGGGCGTGTCCGTGGGCGCCTCCGAGGGGCGCGTCCCGCGCCGGCGCACGCATGCGCACCGCATGCGCACCGCATGCGCACCGCATGCGCACCGCGGCTCCCGTTGATGCGCGGGTTCACCACATTCCCGGGATGTCACCACGGGCTACGGTCCGACCCGATACGTTCACCTCCTCACGCGCGCGCCACGCGCTCGCCGCAAGGGAGGGGACCCGGTCCGATGAACACACGCAGCACGCACAACACGCCGCCGCCGGGGCCGGGTTCGGGCCGGGGGTCGGACTGGCGCCCGCAGAACTGGTCGGTCCGGAGGGGCCTGGCGATGGGCATCACGGGCTTCGTGGTGCTGATGACGCTGCTCGTGCTGGTCACCGGGGGCGGCTCGAAGCACGACAAGACGGCTGCCACGGGGTCGTCGGTCACGGCCTCCGCCGCGGCGGTCACGACCTCGCCGACCCCGACGCCCACGCCGGACCCGACGACGCCCACCGCGACGGTCGCGTCCACGCCGCCGACGACCCCCACGCCGAGCGCGACCCCGACCACGCACGCGCCCAAGCCCTCCCCCACCCCGACGCCGCACCGGACGCACGCGGCGGCGCCCCCGTCCCCCACCCCGGCGCGCACCCACGCGGCATCGCACCCCGCGACCCACGCCCCGACCGCCGCCGCGCCGCCCGCGGCCACCTGCGCCCCCCACACCGTGGGCACCTGCGCCGCGTCCTCCCCCCACCCCGCCGGCGCGACAGCCCAGTGCGCGGACGGCACGATCAGCTACTCCGCCACCTTCCGAGGCACGTGCAGCCACCACGGCGGCGTCACCCTCTGGTACCGCTGACCCCGCTGCGGCGCCTTGCCCGCGGCACCCTGACTGCTCTCACTCCGCGCAGAGCAGGAGGCGCAGCAGAAAGAGAACACTGACACGCGCTGGGCAGCCCGTCCGCTGACGTTGCTGTCAACTGCTGCCGTCAGACCCCCAACGGCCCCACCGGAACTATCCCCGGTTGGGGCCGCACATTATTCTATTCAGACGACTCTGATCCTGACTCCGTGGATATTCATAAAATCCCGCGCAAGCTCTGCGCATGCCTGGCGCAGGACCCCCCTAGTCCACCACGGGTCGCTTGTCGATCCAATCTCGACTCCCTCCTGCAAGAGAGCCATGAAGTCACGATCGACACTTGAAATCCCGTCGCAGAATTCCCTATACCCTTCAAGCCTTTGAAGCTCGGAGTCATCCAACAATACTTGAATCTCCGCCCTGAGGGCGAGATCGTTCTCATATTCGTAGATGATCATGTCGTAACCGGCAGAGCACTGCGCCACAAACGACCGCCAAGCATCCACGAACTCCCCGGCCCTTTTAGCCTGGACCAACCACTATCTGCAGTTCTCTTCTCAATCAAGCGGTCGAAATTCTGCACTCTTCACCTAGGGTCAGTAGTTTACTGGCGTCAAGCCAGGGAGGGTGCGGAAGTACCCTTCGCCGCCACCTGGACGGAAGAACGTACGTATGGTCCCGTCGCTCGTCTTTACGCCAAATTCTCCAGTATTCGTGTCGAATCGAAGCGTGTCAGTCCCGCGGGTTGCCTCCAGGACGCCTTCACCTAAATCTCCACCGAGAAGATCCCGCGCCCCACGAACATAATCGACCTTGTCCAAAAACTCTGGCATATCCGCACCGCCAGGCTTTAGTGCACCATTTTTTAGCACGCCAAGAACGTGCTTGCGGTAGCGGATGTCCGCCTCTCCGGCCTTGAACGACAGCGTATTGCAGTTGTGGACCAGGATCGGCGTACCGCCCGCCACGACATAGTACGTGTGCAACTCCGAGACCGTCAGGTTGTAGGTGACGATGTGGCCGGTGTAGTTGCGGACGCGGGTGACGTGGACGGCGGGGCCGTTGGAGGTGCGGAGGGTGTCACCGGGGTGCAGGATGTATGCGTCACCGATCTCACGAGCGCCGGCGGCGTCGGGGCCGACCCGATCGTCACCTCGACCGAGCACCACCCCTACTGGGACGTCACTCGCCACCGCTGGCTCGACGCCGCCGACATCCACGTCACCGCCGTGGCCGACCTGCTCGCCGACCATGCCCCGGCCTGCTGAAGACGCTGCGCGAGCACGACCCGGACTTCGTCCTTCTGGACGGCACACTCGCAGAATGCGACCGCGTCGGCGACAGCCGCGCAGACTACTCGGCCAAGCACCGCCGTCACGGCGTGAACGTGCAGGTCGTCACCGATCCGGCCGACCATGTGCTAAATCTCGCCGCCCTGCCGGGCCGCACCCACGACCTGACCGCAGCCCGAACCCACAAGATCATCCGGATCTGCGAGCGGCAGGGCGTTCCGATCCTGGCCGACCGCGCCTACCAAGACGCCGGCACCTGGGTCACCACCGACGCCCGCCAGTCGAGGATCTCACGCCAACCCGGCGCAGCGTCAACCGGGCTCTCGCCCAAGCCCGCACCCCCCTTCGAACGCGGCATGGCACGGCTGAAGTGCTGGCAGATCTTCCACAGGTCACGCATCGGCCCCAACCGCATGACCGTCATCGCCAAGGCCGTCCTCACCCTGGAGAGGCAACGCTGAAAAGGTTCATTCGGGCACATATGCAGCAGCGCGCAGTCAGCAAGTCACAAGATCTACGTGAAATTCGTGCATTATTTCGACAATTGAGGCCAGAAAAGCACCATCAAGGGATTCTTGAGACTCCTGAAAATTTCGCCAAACAACCCTCACCAAGCGTCCTTCGCCAAAATCCGAGGAGATGCAATCCGCGAGCGCATCAAGATTCGACCCGAAATAACCACCAGGACCGTTCACCGCCTCACCCAATGCACAGAAAAAACCTGACCTGGTGGAAATATGAGCACCATCCAAATGGACGACATTGTCCGTTCCATAGCAACCAGCCCTATGACTCGACGCAAACCAGGAATTCTGCGCAACATGCAGCCATGCAGCCTGATAATTCTCTGACAATCGATACCACTCCCCCTTCTCCAGGGGAACCCCTGATGCCCAACGAGGCCAAATTCTTTCAGCTTCTGGATACTCACACCGATTACCAAAAAGCCGACATACGACTCGCGAAATAACTCCAGTTGCTTCCGCTACGTCCACCGATCCGAGCACAGCTCGACCAATGGGATATTCGCCTATTTTCTCCCGTTGGCGATTCATAACTTCCAGTACCGCGCCTTCGACTGTCCGCTTACCCCATTTCAACTCGTGAATTTTCGAGAAGATCACTTCCGACGACTCTTCACTCGGATCGACAAAAAATCCCTTAACGGCCCCGGACGCAACAAGCACACCCTCGGATTGTTCATCCGATACCACATAAAGCGGGAAATTCATCTCAACCGTCGCGGGAATTTCACTAGCCATATAAAACCCCAAAATCAGAACCGCTGCTAAATAGCGCTATCGAGTCGAAACAGGAGTCGACCATTAGATCTACCACCCCGAGTCAGGGAAATGAGGCGCACTGAAGCGTTGAATCTTCGTGTAATGAGTGGACGTCCAGCCGTACACTTTCACGCCGTTCGGCAATTCCTTTTCAAGAATTCGGTCGCTGTCCGGCCTACCGGGCACGCGATACTCCTTGGCGCCCGTCCACCACGGGTGTTCACGCCCCCCATACGTGTCGTGCGAAGGAATCCGCCCCGCCTTCACATCGTCGTAGGCTGAAGCAATCTTGTTATTCATCCCCCTGGGCAGGGGATCCGACAGCTTTCCAGTAGGGCAGTTGTGGACCAGTACCGCCGTGGCCCCTGCGAGCACATAGTACGTGTGCAACTCCGAGATCGTCAGGTTGTAGGTGACGATGTGCCCGGTGTAGTTGCGGACGCGGGTGACGTGGACGGCGGGGCCATTGGGGGTGCGGAGGGTGTCACCGGGGTGGATGTCGGCGGCGTCGAGCCAGCGGTGGCGAGTGACGTCCCAGTAGGGGTGGTGCTGGGTCGAGGTGACGATCGGGTCGGCCCCGACACCGCCGGCGATCGTGAGATCGGTGAAGTCGGTATCGGTCAGGGTCTTGATGACCGCCTGAACCTTTTCCGCCTTCGTGACACCGGTCAAAGGATCAGTGGCCTCGATCGTGTCCCCGACGCGGACACTCTGGATGGGCACACTGGTGCCGTCATCCTTGAGGACTCGAGTGCTGCCGGGGAAGCTGTTTGCTCGACAGCCTTCTCCTAGCAGATCACTCACGGTCGACTCGGATTCCCGACCTGCTGTGCCCGCGGCCTCGGCACCGCCCCGGCCGGCCAATGCGGCTTCGTCCGCCTCGCCCAACAACGGAACTGCCATCAAAGCGTCAGACACCAGCTCGATAGCCAACGTGCCGCAATTATGCCCCTTGCTGATGCAATGAATTGCGGCTGTTATACCGAACGGATCCGGAAGAGTTTTGGGCAGTAGCTCGCCTGCGCCCGCATCGGCGCAGAATTTCTCCAACGTCGGCACACCCGCGGTGGTGCCGCCGCATTCATCCTCTTGTATCCAGGCCAGAAGAAGTTGCGCGTCGGAATCTTTCCACCGTTCCGGGTGCCGGGCGATCAGCTCTTTCCTGGGGGGCACGCGGACACCGTCCAGGGTCGGCTGACCGTCCTGATTCGTTCCGACGGTGAGACCCCCACCGCTTCCGGGTGCACCGACAGTGGTGGTGCCGTCCGAACCGCACGGTGCGAAGTTGACGCCGTTGCACTCACCCTTGTCCCGATGACATTGCGAGAGGTCGTACTGACAGTCGTCTTGCGTTCCCGCAGGGTCCGTTCCTTCCGGGTCCGAGAGGTTCACCGGGTCGTTGTTGCTGTAGGAATATCCGTTCCACTGCTGCGGTTGCGCGGCATCAAGGATCTCGTCGGGGTTGAGAAAACGCCCCGTCAAAGGTTGGTATTCGCGCGCGCCCAGGTTGGTCAGGCCCGTAGCCGGGTCCTGAGTGCCGCCGACGAATCCGTGGTCGCCGGCCCACACGGAGGGGAGTGTGCCCCTCGGGTTGCCGAAAGGATCGACAGGGCGGCGGGACTCGGCCAGCGTGGTGGAGTCCAGGGCAATCGTCGCAGTGCCGTGGGCGTCGGCGACCTGCCAGGTCAGCGCACTGCCCTGGCGTACCGCCGTCAATCCGTTGGGCAGACTGTATGTCCGCGTGCCAGTGACCGCGGCCGTGCCCCCAGGGCTGGTGTCCAGCTTCAGTTCGTCAGCCCCGAAAGTGAGTGTGGTCATTCCGGGGTCGCGCCGCAGCAACTGGTTTCCGTCGGCATCGTAGACGTAGCTGGTGCCGCCGGACGCCTCGGTAGCAGTGACCGAGGCGAGTTCGTCTTCTGGCGTCCAGTTCAGGGTGCTCGTGCCGGAGGTGTCGGTAACGGCGGTGGTGTCCCCCACGGCGTCGTACTGGTACGAGGTGGCCCCGGGACTGTTCGGACCGGTGCTCGTCGAGGACAGCAGAGCGTGCGGACCACCGGTACCACCACCGGCGTCCGAGGCGGTGGTGGGCGCGTTGACCTGCCCTGCCGGGGGGAATGTCTGCGTCGTCGTGACGTCCTTCGCCGTGTCACCGCCCACGTCGTGCTGTGTCAGCCCGGTGCGGTTGCCGCGCGTGTCGTACGCGTAGGAGGTCCAGTAGGCCGCCGGGCCGCCAACGGTGGTGCCACCTGCAGCCGCGCCCGTGGTGGGACTGCTGTTCTTGCACCCGCCGACGTTCGGCACCTTCGGCTGTGGCTGGGTGCTGATGCCGCCGGTATCCGTCCAGGCAGTGGTCAGCCGGCCGAGATAGTCGTAGCTGAAGCACTGGAGGTCTGTCTGCGACGGATTGTTGTCGGCGATGTTCTGTATGCCGGTCAGCCGTCCTGCGTCGTCCCGCAGATACGTGGTCTGCTGGACCGCACCCGTCGCAGAGGTCTGCTTGTCCAGGTAACTGGACAGCAGCGAACCGGTGGCGTTGTCGTAGTTGTCCGTTGCGACGATCTCGGTGCCCCACGGGTTGACCGTGGTACGGATCGGCCGGCCGAATGCGTCGTAGTCCGTTGACAGGTCGTATTCCGTGCCGGCGCTTCCGTAGCTGAGCAAAGCACCGTTCACGTCGTAGGTGTAGTTGACGGTCTCGGCCGCGAGATCGCCCCGCTGATCGGTATGTGTGGCTTTGAGGGCTCCGGTGATCGGGTTGTACACCGACTGCGTGACAAATGGCCCAGCGAGGGCCTTCTCGCTGGTGGGCAGAGTGAGCGTGACCTTGGTGGGGCGGTAGCCGACGTCGTAGGACCCGATCGCGCTGGTGTACGCCTTCGCCGCGTCCCCGTCGACGTACCGGGTGGACGCTACCGGCTGCCCCAGGTCCCCCTTGATGCTGTCGTAGGTCCAAGCGGCCTCGAGTTTCGGCGTCGTCGAGGGAGCGGTCACGCTGTGCTCGGCCGTCTTGCGCCCGATGAGGTCGTAGTCGTAACTGAGCGTCACCTTGCGGGCGTCGGTGACTGTGGCCAGCCGCCCGTCGGCGTCGTAGGTCTGGATGGTGGTCCCCGTATCGGGATCGCCGGCGGTGATTTGACGGCCTCGCAGGTCGTAGCCATACGTCCAGGTGTCTTTGGCCGTGGAATCGGTGCGGGTACTGGGGTTGCCATCCGGCGTGTACGTGTACGTGGTCACATCGGCGTCGGCTGCCTGGCCGGTGGGTGTCGAAGTCCTGTACTGCCACAACTGGCTGGTACGACCCAGTGAGTCCGTGATCGTCGTGGTAGGCGTGCCGCCGGCCGGTGGACTGACATCGGTTTCGTCCACACCGGGGTACGCCGTCGTGGTGCGCCATTGCTCGACCGCGAAGGAAGAAAAGACCGACGCCGTGGTGCGTCCCTGACCGTCGTAGAGAATGGTCTGCTGGCCCGCGACCTCGTCGTCGGGAAGCATGGATGGCGTGGCGTTGGGGGCTGATCCGTCGTCGTAACGTGGCGACTGCGTTTCTCGGAGCCGTCCCTGCGAGTCGTAGAAGTTTGTGTTCTCGAGAACGCGGCCGTGGTAAGCAGATATACCGGGGGTGGATTGCGTCTGGAGCGCCCGGCCGAATCCGTCGTAGATCTGGACCGAGACATTGTAAAGCGGGGTGTCGCTCATCAGCGTGGAGGTAGTAACCGCGGAGGGAGCGCCGGACCCATTGAGCGCGTAGGCGTAGACCAGATTGGGGTTCTGACTAGTAGTGCGGCCTGGGTACCAGACTTTCGTCAGCCGCCCCAGCGCGTCGTATCCCTCGTTGGTCGTTTCCGCGTTGAGATCCGTCGAACTGAGCTCCAGGCCTCGCGCCGGGTCGTAGGTGACCGTCGTGGTCCAACCAGTTGCGCTGCCCGGGGCCGGACTGGTCACGGTGACGGTCTTGGGCAGTTCTCCCGTTTGGGCAGGCGTGTACGAGGTGCTGGTTGTCGCCCCGCCGGCATGCTCGGAATCCGTGGCATTCGGGTCCGTCGTCGAAACGATCCGCCCGTAAACGTCGTATGAGTTCGTTTTGGTGGTGACGTAGACAGCATTGCCCGAGGAGTCGTAGTGGTCGAGCACCTGAGCTGCGGTGACGTTGCCTGCAATTCCCGCATCTCCGAAGGTCTTGCTGTCATAAAGCGTACGGCTGCCGGAAACGGTGTTGGTTTTCGTGGCGGTGGCGGTGCAGGCGTTATTTCCGGAGACGGTGATCGCCTGATCGGCCAAGCCACTCATCAGCGGGTTCGCCCCGGTCGCGTACGAGGTGCGGACGCACGTCTCGGGCAGCCCACTGGCCAGGGTGTCCACCGTCTCGGCGCGGTTGGCGTGATCCGGGTCGCTGACGGTGGTCGTCGTGGTCGTTCGCCACGACCCATCCGCCTTGAGCGCCTTGGAAGTCGAGACGGTCTGCGTAGCAGCGTACCCAGCCACCAGATCGGGCAGTCCCGAGCCGCGTACGTGGATGGCCGTGGTCGACTGTCCGATACTACGGTGGACGGTGTACGAGGTGACCGACCCGTCCGCCTTGTCATACGTGTCGGTCTCGAGAACCTGGCCGGCCAACCAGTCGGAGTCGGTGACGCTCTCACCCAAACGGTCCCCGATGGTCACCGATCGCGTACCGCTTGCCGCCTTGTCCTGGTCCATCCCCTGGAGATACTTGGTGACTGTCTGGGACTTGGGGCCGTCCTCCCCGGAACCCGTGACGGTAGTGACCGAAGCATAGCCGCGGAAATCATCCCACGTGCGGGTTTCCGCGTCCGTGAGCTCATCGTCGTCGTAGTGCCAGGCGGCGGGCCCGTAATCGTAATGGGTCACAACCGACTTCGAATGAGCCACGGGATCGTTCTGGGTGACTGAATCGACCTGGTACCGATTGAACCAGTCCGAGGCGGGAGGGGCGCCGTCAACCGTGCCCGGCGGATACCACTTGACGTTGTAGCAAGCCATCGTGTCCGTCGCGGCCGATGCGGGCATCACATGATTGACCCGGGAGCAGGCCGGGAGCCGATAGTCCACATTGATCTGCTCGCCGGTTTCCGTGGTGACCTGCTGGATGCGCGGACGCTCGAAAATCGTCGGCGCGGGCACCAGGTCAGTGCCGTCGACCCTGTTCGGCATCTCGGTGGGCGTGAAGGTCACAGGAGGCAGCGAAACTGCGGGAGAACCGTCCTCGCCGGTGCGAGTGATCGAGCTCAGCCACAGCGTCGGCTTGTTGCCGTCACGAGGGTCTGGATAGCTCTGCGTCAAGTCGTACTTGTCGACATCCTGGTACACGCCGTTGGACAGAATCTGCGTCGTGATCGTCTTCAGGCGGGTGTTGGACCAGAAGGTGGGGCTGGCGTTGTTGCATGTCCCGCTGCTGCCACAGTTCTGGTCGTACGGCACATCGGGCCAGTGGGAGGCATTGGCGGTGGAGAGCTTGGCACCGCTGCAGGTGAACCCGCCATCGGTCGAGCACCGGCCTTCCGGCGCCGGCGTGAAAACGATCTTCGCCGCGGGTTTCAGAGCGCCGTGCGCGGTCACCTGATCGGCAAGGCGCTGCCCGTAGTTGATCGATGCGAGTGCTCCGGCCCGGGTATACGCGGTCAGGGTGCCAACGCCGGAGTTCTGGCCCGCACCCCGCTCGTAGTAGTTGGTCTCGCGGTTGTAGGTGTAAGTGGTCAGGTTCCCATGCGGATCGACGGCGTAGTCCAGGTTGAGCCGCCATGGCATCTGGCACCAGGAAGCCGTGCCCTTGGAGGAGTCGTAACAGGGATCGTTGCTCTTGGGCGAGTAAACAGGCTCTGACCAGGCGGAGTTCGAGGCCGGATCAGAGTTGTCTCCACCGGGCAAGTGGTTGAGACCGAAGTAATAGACGCTGCCCGAACTCGTGCTGATCTTGACGTACTGACCGGTGGCAGTGCCGTTGTTCGCGCCGGTGAGGAACTCGACCACTGACCCGTCGTCGTTCTTCAGCCGCCAGGCGCCGGATGTGTCGTCTCGAACCAGATCGCTGGAGGTTCCGCCCATCGACAGTTGAGCGTCGTAACCGCCCCAGCACACGTCACCCGAATGATCGAGGCCGTCCTTGTCACACGACTTGTAGTGAAGTTCCACAAAGCCCGGCTCATATGTCCACCCGTCACCGATCCACGACGCCTGGGAGTTGGTCGACGATGTGAGGCCGTCCACCGAGGAGGAGTCGTACGACAGGGCCACCTGAGGTGTGTCACTGCCGATCGCAGGCGGTGCCTGAATCGGATAGCTGTAGGTGAACCCTCCGCTGCTGCTTCCGGCGGTCCAGGCTGTGCTCGGGTTCAGACTGGTTGCCGCGTAAGTACCGCCGCCACCGCTCGGGGTAACGTCCGCCGCCAGCACGACGCCCTGAGTCGTCACGTCTACGCGCGAGCTGCCCTTCGCACTATGGAACGCGCTCACCGCGGGAAGCGTCACATCGGCGACGAGTCGCTCCGTGGCCGGGTCGAAGTGGGAAGCAAGAGGGACCTGCCTACGGCAATCGGGCTCTTGCGGAGTCGTCAACGCACAGGCTGGCAGAGCGACCATACGAGAACGAGAAGCTGCGTCGCCGCCGAAAGCGGAGTCAAGAGCGCTGACGTCGACGCCGATCTCCACGCCGCCGTCGGGGCCGACGCTGGCTCGTGAAACTGCGATCACAGGCCCGTGAAGACCGGCTTTCAGTGCCGTCTGCGATGGGAGCACGTCGACCGTGATCGGCGTACCAACTGCCGTCGGAGCCGCTTTTGTGACGGCTGACGTCGAGTCGCCACGGCCGCCCGGCCTCACCTGCGACTTGGCATCAGCGCCGCTAGCCGTCCGTGGACTTGTCACCGCGCGGAGCCACACCGGCAGGTGCCCGACCCGAGCGGATCCTGGCGCACCGACCGAATCCGCCGGAACCGTGACCGTCGCCGTCCCGCTCGTTGAGGCCGCGGGCTTGGGGCCAGCCCACTCCGCAGGTATCGGGTAGAGCGGCTTCGGATGCGAGGGGTCCGCAAGGTCTTCGCCCGGCTGGGAGGCCGTGCGCGGCAACGGGGTGTCCGGCGGCGACCATATTTTGCGTGCGTTGGCCGAAGGCAGCGGTGCTGTCGCGCCGGCGGACACCGGTCCGAGAAGCGTGGCCACTACAGCGATGACGGCGCCTGTCCCGACCCAGACAGAACCGCTCCGGATTCGTGCAGGACGCACTCGTCCCCAACCCCCCACGAGTTCCCCCTCGCATGCGTAAGTCGCCGGAATCACTCCCGGCGACCACAGAAGACCTGAATGTAAGGGGCGCTTCGAACTGGGGAACAGCCCACGACCACTTCTTGACTCGACTTTTGCTCATCTCCACTCACGACACATGGAACACTCAGTGACATACGCCATGAATCGGACTTGTGTGCTTGACGGACGTCCGCCCCCTTCGCTTACTGTGCGGCGTTCCGGACGCTGTCTGACGTCCGCAAGGGGAGGGAACCGATGGGGGGCATCGGCATGTCCATACGCGCTGTTCGCCGAAAGCATCCGATACGTACAGGCACAGAGGCTCTCATCGCGCTCGTACTGGCCGGCGCGGCGCTGGTGAACGTAGCAGGCCCTGCAAGAGCTGACACCGGAAGCGATCAAGGGCAGAGCACGGGGCACGTCTCGGACCTACCACCCGACGCGAGCGCCGAGGACTTGGCATTGGCCCAGGCGCGGGCATCGGGAGGTCCGGTACTGGTCGACGCGCTCACCACGCCCTACTCGCAAACCGTAGCCAACCCGAGCGGCACCCTGACCCAGAACAGCACGGTGTCGCCGACGAGGGTCAAACTCAACGGCACTTGGGTACCGATCAACGCCAACTTGCAGGTGGATGCCGACGGAATGCTGTCGGCGCAGGCCCCTCTCAACCCCCTGAAGCTCTCCGGGGGTGGGAATGCGCCTTTGGCGACTCTCTCCAATGCGGACGGCAAGTCGCTGTCGGTAACCATGCCGTTCGACCTGCCGACGCCGGACATCACAGGGCCCACCGCCCACTACGCAGACGTGCTACCAGGCGTCGACCTCGACGTGACAGCGACCGAGTTGGGCGGCATCCGGGAAGTACTCGTCGTCAAGACTGCCGATGCCGCCGCCAACCCAGCCCTATCGACACTGCACCTGACCACCACCGGGGCAGGTCTGACCCTGCACGCCGATGCACTCGGCAACCTCGAAGCCGTAGACGCATCCGGCACCGCGAGCTTCGTTGCGCCGGCCCCCACCATGTGGGACTCGACCAGCGTAGGGGCTACCGAGTCGGCTGGCGTGAAGGCTGCCAACCGGGCTGCCGCCGGCTCGGACACCGCGGCCCAAGACCCCAGCACCACCGAAGGGCCAGGAACGGCGGCCCAAAGCGCCCCGATCCCTGTCACTGCGACCGACGACGGTGTCAGCCTGACACCTGACGCCGGCATTCTGCGAGGGACCAACACACAATATCCGGTCTACATCGACCCCAGTTGGCTTCCCTGGAGCAACAGCTCCCCCACATGGACATGGATCGAGTCGGCGCACCCCAGTAGCAGTGACAACTACGGCCTCTACGGAACATCCCACTCAGCGCAGCCCGGTGTGGGCGTCTGCGGTACGTATCCCGACGGCGGCAGTTGCAACCCGTCGGACACCGAAGTCACCTACTACCAGTTCGAGACCAGTGGTTTGGCCGCTCACCACGCCTACATCCATTCCGCCACGCTTCATCTCACCCAGACGTACTCGGCAGACTGGAGCTGCACCAACAAATATTCGCTACGCCTGTACGAATCGCCTGACGCAATTGGCGACGACACCACGTGGAACAACCACCCCACCGACACGTCGTTGGGCCTGAGTGACGATGTCGGGGGCACGGGGTCGGCTGGATGCTCGGGAAATGTGGATTTCGCGTACACGGTGACCTCCGCCTTGTGGAACGCGGTGGGCTCGAGCTGGCCTCACATCACCTTCAGCGTGCGCGGCGACGAGTCCGATGCCAATGGATTCAAACGTCTTTCCAACATAGCAACGATCTCCATCGAGTACGACCACGCTCCGGTAGTCGATAATCCCACGGCGTCCCCTGCCCCAGGTGTCGCGTCGGCTGGCACTACTCAGCCGTGCGAGGCGACCACCAATCCCACTGACCGCGCTTTCATCGGAAATCCCGGAATCGCGCAGGGGCTCAGCTTGAAGGCAGTGGCGACCAGCCCCACTACGCCACCCCAATCCGTCCGCGGTTATTTCGATCTCTGGGACGACTCCGTCAGCGGCTTTCCGACCGTGGCGTCCGGTTACAGCAGCGGTGGTGGCTACGCGGCTTCGGGGTCGACGGTCTCCTTCGGCGTACCGGTCGGGGCCCTCTCCGACGGCCACGCGTACGCTTGGAACGCCCGGGCCAACGACGGTCTTCTGTCGTCCGATCCATCCGAAACATGCCACTTTCGCATGGACCTGACTCCACCTACGGTGACCGTCCCCACAGCGCCGGCCCAAGTTTCCAACCTCAGCTGGACCTTCCCTCCAGCCGGCAACGGCCAGACCACCGGCCTCTACGCACCGGCTCACGGCTGGGTGCCATTCACCGCAGCGGACCCAGCACCTCACGGGCCGAGTTCGGGGTTGGCTTGCATGCGCTGGAGCTTCGACCCGGAACTCGCTGACGCTGGATGGCAGTGCGGCAGTTCGCTGCCATCCTCCACAGGCCTTTACACTCCGGCCACTCACTGGGGCACGAACATCCTCTACGCGCAGGCCGAGGACAATGCAGGGAATTATTCCGGCGTCGTCTCCTACGCGTTCTATGTGCCGTGGAATCCTCATGGCCCCGTCCCCCGGTTCGGCGACACCACAGGTGACGGTTCACCTGATATCGTCCTGCCCGGCAGCGACGGCAACCTGTACGCGCACTCCGTCCCTGGAAACACCCAGGCCACCAGTGCCGCGGTTTCGTTGGCGGCCAAGTCATCAGATTCGCCGGCGGCGGACGGTTGGAACGGCTATCGCATCGCGCACCGCGGAAGCCTGCGCAGTGGCAACAATGTCGATGATCTCGTCGTCCACAAGGACGGCGCGCCGCAATTGGACTTCTACTACAACCCGGGCAACACCGGCACTGACGGCCGCTTCGACAAGAAATCTGAGCTGACCCGACCGTCATGTGCCGAGTGCACCGGCTACGCCCCGGACTGGTCCACAACACTTCAAGTCGTAGCGCTCGGCGATGTGTCGGACGCGCAACTCGTGAGTGACAAGTTCGGGAACCGCACCGGTATCCTCACCACTGAGACAAACTCGTCTGGGGACGCCGGACTCTGGTTCTACCCCACCGTGGCAGACGGCACGCTGGGCAAGCCTGTCTGTCTCGCCGCGACTGGATGGAAGAACTTCGACCTGCTTTCTCCAGGAGACGCCTCCGGCAGCGGCAAACCCGACCTGTGGGTGCGTAACCGCAGTACAGGTGACATTTCTGCTTACACCTTCACGACTGGCACTACCGACGTCGGCGGCGACGGATTCCCGATCGACCCGCCGCAGCCGACTTTGACGGGCATCGGCGCCGGCACCAAGATCGGCAACCTGTCCATCACCGCCGCTCCGCTCGTCGGTTCGGACGGAGACCTCACCGGCGACGGCATCGCCGACCTCTGGTCCGTCACGAGCGCAGGCTCAGTGACTGTCCGACCGGGCAAGACGTCCGACGGCACGGGGGCCACTGCCGTCAATGCGTTCGCCGCCGCGACCACCGTCGGGAACACGACAGGAGCCTCCGACGAGTGGCCGCTCAGCAGCGCGGCGGCCACCGCGGACGTCGACCTCACGAACACGGCCATTGCGGTTGGTGGAGTCACCAGCGCAGCAGATCATCCGGCCGCTACAGCAGGAGGAGTCGCCGTGAACGGGACCACCGGCTACCTGCGAACCGTGAATCCGGCGCTCAACACCACCCAGAGCTATACCGCCTCGGCGTGGGTGAAACTCAATTCGCTGACGACAACACAGACCGTCCTCAGCCAAGGCACCGTCAACCACCAGGCGTTTTACCTCGGTTACAATGCCGACCTCGGCTCCTGGTACTTCATGACGACGACAAGCGATGCGGCCAGCACGACATACCCCACAGCTCGCGGTGGTGAGGCAAGGGCCGGGAGTTGGACCCAGCTCACCGCGGTCTACGATGCGGAATCGGACGTCATGTCACTCTATGTGAACGGCGTTCTCGCCAGCACCGCTGCGCTCAACCGCACACCCGTTTACAACTCGACCGCGCCTCTTACGATCGGTGCCAACCTCACCGCCGGCAGCACTGCCCCGTACAACCAGGTGAACGGCTCCATCGCAGATGTCCGTACCATCCCGGCGGCGCTCACGGCCGACGAGGTTCACAACCTGTACGCGGGCTCCTGATCACGGCTTCCGGCCGTCCGTTCCCATGATCACATGGCCGCGGGCGGCCGGATTCGCACGGCTCCCGGGTGGTGAGCCCCACGCCAAAGGGCCCCTGTCCAGCGCGAACGCTGGACAGGGGCCCTCAAGGCGTGTGGCGGCACGTGGATTCGAACCACGGTAGGCTAAGCCGACGGATTTACAGTCCGCTCCCATTGGCCACTCGGGCATACCGCCATGGGATGACGCCCCGGGGGTCCGCGTCGTGCGGTGGTCCGTGGCGACGACGTAAACGATACCCGATGCGGAGGGGTGGTTCGCCACCGGATTGATCAGGGTCCGGGGGCGGCCGGGTGACTAGGCTGGCGGGTGGCGCGGCCCGCGGGCCGCGGCCGGGCGGGAGCCGGCGGGCCGACGGGGCCGCGGGCGGACGCGCCGAACCGTTGATCCGTACGAACCACAGCCAAGGAGCCCACTGACAATGGCCGACTCCAGTTTCGACATCGTCTCGAAGGTCGAGCGGCAGGAGGTCGACAACGCCCTCAACCAGACCGCCAAGGAGATCTCCCAGCGGTACGACTTCAAGAACGTCGGGGCGTCGATCGCCTGGTCCGGCGAGAAGATCCTGATGGAGGCGAACTCCGAGGAGCGCGTGAAGGCGATCCTGGACGTCTTCGAGACCAAGCTGGTCAAGCGGGGCATCTCGCTGAAGGCGCTGGACGCGGGCGAGCCCCAGCTGTCCGGCAAGGAGTACAAGATCTTCGCGTCGATCGAGGAGGGCATCTCCCAGGAGAACGCCAAGAAGGTCGCGAAGATCATCCGTGACGAGGGCCCGAAGGGCGTCAAGGCCCAGGTGCAGGGCGACGAGCTGCGGGTCAGCTCCAAGAGCCGGGACGACCTGCAGTCGGTGCAGGCCCTGCTCAAGGGCAAGGACCTGGACTTCGCCCTCCAGTTCGTCAACTACCGGTAGCCGGTGGCCGCCCGGCCACTCCGGGGCCGCTCAGCCGATTCGGGGCCGCCCGGCCGCTCCGGGCCGCCCGGCCATTCCGGGGCCGCCCCTGCCACCCGGGCTGCCCAGGCCGCGCGCACCGCACAGGCCGCCCCGGCGGCGTACGCCCGCACGCCCGCCCCTCCCCCCGCCGGGGTACGGGGCGGGCCGGCCGGTCCGCGTACGGGTCGCCCCGCAGGCGGCGCCGCGGACCCGCCCCCGTACCCGCCCGGGGCCCGCTCGCTCAGGTGAGTTGCTTGACCACCGCGAGCGCGTCGTCGACGTGCGCGCCGATGTTGCCCATCGACGAGAACGCGTGCCGGATGACGCCCCCGCGGTCGATGACGAAGGTGATCCGCCCGGGCACCACGCCCAGCGACGTCGCGCCGTACTGCTTGCGCACGGTCCGCCCGCGGTCGGACAGCAGGGTGAACGGCAGCTCGTGGCGGCCGGCGAACTTCTCGTGCGACTCCACCGTGTCGGAGCTGACGCCGATCACCTCGGCGCCGGCGTCGCTGAAGCTCTCGTAGCTGTCGCGGAAGCTGCACGCCTCGGCGGTGCAGCCGCGGGTGTTGTCCTTGGGGTAGAAGTACAGCACCACGACCTTCTCGGCGAGCCTCTCGCTGAGGGTCACCGGGGTGCCGGACTGGTCGGGGAGCGTGAAGTCCGGTGCCGTGTCGCCGACGTGCAGGGCCATCGCCGCCTCCTAGGGCGTGGGGGTGATACCCACACCGTACGACCGTCAGCGCGTCGCGAAGGGCCGGTCGGTGGGCACGATCTCCTTGCCCAGCGGCATCAGCGACAGCGGGATCAGCTTGAAGTTCGCGATGCCGAACGGGATGCCGATGATCGTCACGCACAGCACCAGGCCGGTGACGATGTGGCCGAGCGCCAGCCACCAGCCGGCCAGGATCAGCCACAGCACGTTCCCGACGAACGAGGGCGCGCCGGCGTCACGGCGCTCGACCGCGGTGTAGCCGAACGGCCAGAGCGCGTAGATGCCGATCCGGAAGGCCGCGATGCCGAACGGGATGCCGATGATCGTGATGCACAGAACCAGGCCGGCCAGGAGGTAGGCCAGGCACATCCACAACCCGGCCAGGATCAGCCAGATGACGTTCAGGATCGTCCTCACCGGGGACCTCCGGCCATTTCCTCGAGGCGCTCGATGCGCTGTGCCATGGGCGGGTGGGTGGAGAAGAGCTTCGAGACGTCGCCCGGGCGGAACGGGCTGGCGATCATCAGGTGGCTGGTGGTCTCCAGTCGCGGCTCGGGCGCCAGCGGACGCTGCTTGGTGCCGACGTCGAGCTTGCGCAGCGCCGAGGCCAACGCCAGCGGGTCGCCGGTGAGCCGGGCGCCGGAGGCGTCCGCCTCGTACTCGCGCGAGCGGGAGACGGCGAGCTGGATCAGGGAGGCGGCCAGCGGGCCGAGGATCATCAGCATGAGCATGCCGAGGATGCCGGGGCCGTCGTCGTCGTCCGAGCGGCCGATGGGGATGAACATCGCGAACTGCGCCAGGAAGACGATCGCCGAGGCCAGCGCGCCGGCCACCGAGGAGATCAGGATGTCGCGGTTGTAGACGTGGCTCAGCTCGTGGCCGATCACGCCGCGCAGCTCGCGCTCGTCCAGGATCTCCATGATGCCCTCGGTGCAGCACACCGCCGCGTGCCGGGGGTTGCGGCCGGTGGCGAAGGCGTTGGGCGCCTCGGTCGGGGATATGTACAGCCGCGGCATGGGCTGGCGGGCGCTGGTCGACAGCTCGCGCACGATCCGGTAGAGCCCGGGCGCCTCGATCTCGCTGACCGGCCGGGCGCGCATGGAGCGCAGCGCCAGCTTGTCGCTGTTCCAGTACGCGTACGCGTTCGTGCCCAGGGCGACGACGAGCGCGATGATCAGGCCCGTGCGGCCGAAGAAACTGCCGATGAGCAGGATGACGGCCGACAGAACGCCGAGCAGTACGGCGGTCTTCAACCCGTTGTGCCGGCTGTGCACGGCGCCCTCCAAAATTCTGCGGCGGGGGACCCTCCCCCTTCAGGAGAACCTCCTACCCATGCCAACGCCACCTGAGCGCCGCCGGTTCCCCCGCGTCCCCGCGGCGCCGGCGTAGCGGCTGGTCAGAGCAGAGTGCCCTGGGCGTATCTCAGCACGATCTGCGGTGCGCCGGACAGCACCAGTCCGGTAACGGCGGTCAGCGCGATGGCCGCGCCGAGCGCGAAGGGGGTGCCGGCGACCGCCGCCGCGGCTCCTGGGCGTACGGGCTCGGCACCCGCCCCGGCGCCCGCTGCCGTCCCGGAGCCCGCGTCCGCGTCCCCCGGTCGGGTGAACAGCAGCGCGGTCCAGCGCAGGTAGTACACGAGTGCGATCACCACGTTGACGGCCATGATCACCGCGAGCCAGCCGTGCTGCGCGCCCACCGCGGAGGAGAAGACGACGACCTTGGCGAACAGTCCGACCACGCCCGGCGGCAGCCCGGCCAGGCAGAGCAGGAAGAAGCCGAGGGCGAGCGCGGCGAGCGGCCGCGCGGCGTACAGGCCGCGGTAGTCGGCGAGCCGCCCGGCCGGGGCGCCGCGGGTCACCAGCGCGGCGACGGCGAAGGCGCCGAGGTTCACCACGCCGTACATCAGCGCGTACGCGACGGTGGCGCCGATCTCGTGCGCCGGGTCGTGGGCGGAGGAGGCGGCGGCCATGGGCACCAGCAGGTAGCCGGCCTGGCCGATGGAGGACCAGGCCAGCAGCCGGACCGCGCCGCGCTCGGCGTCCGGACTCTGCCGCAGCGCGCCGACGTTGCCGACCGTCATGGTCAGCGCGGCCAGCACGCCCAGCGCCGGGCCCCACACATGGTGGTAGGGCCGGAAGGCGATCACCGTGACCAGGATCAGCCCGGAGAAGCCGGCCGCCTTGCCGACCACCGAGAGGTACGCGGCGACGGGCAGCGGGGCGCCCGCGTAGGTCTCCGGCACCCAGAAGTGGAAGGGCGCGGCGGCCAGCTTGAAGGCGAAGCCGACCAGGGTGAGGGCGGCGCCGACCTTGGCTAGGTGGTCCAGCTGGCCGGGGGCGTGGGTCAGCCCCGCGGCGACCCCGGAGAGGTTGACGGTGCCGGTGGCGGCGTAGACGAAGCTGATGCCGAGCAGCGAGACGGCGGTGGCGGTGACCGAGGACAGGAAGAACTTCAGCGCGGCCTCGCTCGCCGTGCGGTCGCCGCGGCGCAGGGCGACCAGGGCGAACGCGGGCAGCGTGGTGACCTCCAGCGCCACGATCAGCGTGATCAGGTCGCGGGAGGCGGGCAGCAGCGCGGCGCCCGCGGCTGAGGAGAGCAGCAGGAACCAGTACTCCCCGGCGGGCGCCTGGGCGCGCCTGCCGGACTGCGGGGCGACGGGCGCGTCGGTGGACCCGGCGGTCACCGACAGCAGGGCGGTGAGCAGCCCGCCGCCGAGCACCAGCACCTGGAGGACGAGGGTGAAGTGATCGGCGGCGTAGGAAGCGGTCTGAGCACAGGATGCACCCGGGGTCTGACAGAAGGTGGCACGGTGGCCGTCACGCAGCGGGATCAGGGTCAGCCCGGCGGCGAGGAAGCCGGCCGCGGTCACCCAGCCGAGCAGCGGTTTGCGCCGTTCGGGCAGGAAGAGGTCGGCGACCAGCACCACCACGGCCAGGCCGGCCGGGATCACCACCGGGGTCAGCGCCGTCCAGTCGACGGACTGCACGAGGGACGGCATCAGTTGCCTCCGAGCAGGGAGCGTACGGCGGGGTCGGTCAGCCCGAGCAGGACCGCGGGCCACAGGCCGGCCACGACGGTGAGGGCGGCCAGCGGGGTCCACGCGGCGAACTCGTAGCCGCGGACGTCGGCGGTGGCGGGCACGGCCTCGGCGGTGGCGCGCTCGCCCATGCACACCCGGCGGACCACGGTCAGCAGGTACGCGGCGGTGAGCAGGGTGCCGAACGCGGCGACGGCGGTGAAGGTGAGGTAGGCGGGCCTGCTGAGGTTCCCGCCGGGCTTGAACGCGCCGAACATCGCGAGCATCTCGCCCCAGAACCCGGCCAGGCCGGGCAGGCCGAGCGAGGCGACCGCGCCGAACGCGAGCAGGCCGCCGAGCCGGGGCGCGCGGCCGTAGAGCGCGGCGCCGGTGCGGCCGGCGAGGTGGTCGAGGTCGCTGGAGCCGTACCGGTCCTTCAGTCCGCCGACGAGGAAGAAGAGCAGGCCGGTGATCAGGCCGTGGGCGATGTTGGCGAACAGCGCGCCGTTCACGCCGGCCGGGCTGAGCGAGGCGATGCCGAGCAGCACGAAGCCCATGTGGCCGACCGAGGAGTACGCGATGAGGCGCTTGAGGTCGCCGCCGTTGCCCTGCCGGGCGAGCGCGAGGCAGGCCAGCGATCCGTAGACGATGCCGACGACGGCGAAGGCGGCGAGGTAGGGGGCGAAGGTGTGCATGCCGTCGGGGGCCATCGGCAGCAGGACGCGGACCAGGCCGTAGGTGCCCATCTTCAGCAGGACGCCGGCCAGCAGCACCGAGCCGGCCGTCGGCGCGGCGGTGTGCGCGTCGGGCAGCCAGCTGTGCAGCGGCCACATCGGGGCCTTCACGGCCAGGCCGAGGCCGATGGCGAGGACCGCGATCAGTTGCGTGGAGTGACCGAGCGACGACCCGTTGTCAGTGGCGAGTGCCACCATGTCGAACGTGCCCGCTTTCACGCCGATGAGGAGCAGGCCGAGCAGCATGATCACGGAACCGAGGACGGTGTAGAGGATGAAGCGCAGTGCGGCCCGGCCCGCGGTCTCGGGGCGGTCTCCCCGCCCCAGCGGGCGATGAGGAAGTACATCGGGATCAGCACGGTCTCGAAGGCCAGGAAGAACAGCATCAGGTCGAGCACCGCGAAGGTCGCCAGCGTGCCCGATTCCAGCAGCAGGATCAGCGCCACGAAGGCCTTGGGCGAGGGGCCTTCCGGCATGTGGAAGTAGGAGTAGAGCGCGCACAGGAAGGTCAGGAGCGCGGTCAGCACGAGAAGGGGGAGCGAGATGCCGTCGACGCCGAGGTGGAGATGGATGCGCAGGGCCGGGATCCAGTCGAGGTCCGTGGTGGCCTGCATCCGGGCCGGGTGGTCGTGGTCGAAGCCGGCCGCGAGGACGAGCACGAGCACGAGCACCGCGCCGGTGACGGTCACGCCGTGCCGCAGGACGGCCTGGCCGGGGTCGCGGCCGCGCAGTCCGGGGGGCGCGGGCAGCAGCGCCGCGACCGCGCCGAGCAGCGGCAGCACGAGGATCGCCGCGAGCAGGTACTGGAGTGCGGTGTCGTTCACGGGATCTCACGTTCCGACGGCGACGAGGACGGCGAGCACGACCGCACCGGCCAGCAGCGCGCTGAGGTATGTCTGGACGTTTCCGGTCTGCGCGCGGCGGACGGCCGCGCCCAGCAGCCGCGGCAGGCCGCCGGCGCCGCGGACGTACGTCTCCACGACGTCGCGGTCCAGGAAGCGGACCAGGTTCGCGGCGGCGAGCACCGGGCGGACGAAGAGGAGCGCGTACACGGCGTCGAGGTGGAAGCCGCGGGCGGCGTGCCGGTGCAGCGGGCCGAGCAGCAGCCGGCCGGGGTCGCCCGGGTCGTCGGAGGCGGCGATGTCGCCGTACACCCGGGCGTGGGCCTCGATGGCCTCGGCCTCGACGCGCTCGGGCTCGGCGTCGGCCGGCTCGGCGACCACGGCGCCCATCGGGTGGGCGCGGCGCACCGCGGCGGTGGCCTGCCAGGCCACGTACGCGACGGCGACGCCGACCAGGGCGAGCCCGGTGCCGAGCACCCCGGTGACGAGGGTGGGGCCGAGCGGCGCGCCGCCGAACCAGTCGGGCAGCTCGCGGTACGCCAGGCCGCCGAAGGCGATGGTCGGCACCGCCAGCACCCACAGCACACCGGTCATGGCGGCCGGCTGCCTGCCGTGGTCGGGGGCCTGCGGGCCGCTGCCGCGGAAGGCGAGCAGGAACAGCCGGGTCGCGTATCCGCCGGTCAGCACCGCGGTGGCCAGGCCCGCCACGAGGACGGTCCAGCCGACCGCGGACGGCACCAGCGGGGTGTCGCCGGAGGAGGCGTGCTCCGCGGCGCGCAGCACCGACTCCTTGGAGAAGAAGCCGGACAGCGGCGGCAGCGCGGCCAGGGCGGCGAGCGCGATGCCCATCGTCCACATCGCGTCGGGGGCGCGCTTGGCGAGCGAGCCCGTCCGCGCCATCGCGGTGAGGGAGTTGGTGCCGGCGGCGTGGATGACCGCGCCCGCGGCGAGGAACAGCAGGGCCTTGAAGGCGCCGTGGGACAGGAGGTGGAAGACGGCGGCGTCGCGGTCGCCGACGGCCAGGGCGCCGGCCATGTAGCCGAGCTGGCCGATGGTGGAGTAGGCGAGCACCCGTTTGATGTCGTCCTGGGCGAGGGCGGCCAGCGCGGAGCCGACCATGGTCACCGCGGCCATCGCGGCGAGCACCGCGAGGGCGGCGGCGGACGCGGTGAACACCGGCAGCAGCCGGGCCACCAGGTAGACGCCGGCGGCCACCATGGTCGCCGCGTGGATCAGCGCGGACACCGGGGTCGGGCCGGCCATCGCGTCGGGCAGCCAGGTGTGCAGCGGGAACTGCGCGGACTTGCCGGCGACGCCGGCGAGCAGCAGCAGCGCCACCACGGTCGGGTGGGTCAGCTCGTGGTGGACGGCGGCGGTGAGGATGCCGTTGATCCGGAAGGTGCCGGCGTCCGCGGCCAGCGCGAACACGCCGATCAGGAACGGCACGTCGCCGAGCTTGGTGACCAGGAACGCCTTGATCGAGGCGGCGCGGGCGGTCTCGGTCTCCCAGTAGTGGCCGACGAGGAAGTACGAGCAGATGCCCATGACCTCCCAGCCGACCAGCAGGACCATCAGGTCGCCGGTGTAGACGACCAGCAGCATCGCGGAGGTGAACAGCGAGACCAGGGCGGCGTAGGACGGGTAGCGCGGGTCGTCGCGCAGATAGGAGACGGAGTAGAGCTGGACGCAGGTGGCGACCAGGCCGACCAGGACGGCGACGAGGACGGCGAAGCCGTCCAGGTGCAGGGCGAGGTCGATCGGCACGGTGCCGGTGGCGGTGAGCCGGTGCGCGGCGTCGTGCGGCGCGCCGGTGCCCTGCCGGGCGGCGACCGCGACGGCCACGGCGAACGACGCGAGGGTGGGCAGCAGCGCGAGCGGCCGGACGAAGCCGGGTGCGCTGCGGCCCAGCAGCAGCCCGGCGACCGCGCCGAGGAACGGCAGGAGGGGGACGAGCGCGGCAAGGGCGGTCAGGGTCACGCGGTGGCCTCGGCCTTCTCCTCGTCGCCCGTCGGTCCGGGGTCGGCGCGCGGGTCGGGGTGCGCGGGCCCGGGCCGGTCGGCGAGGGCGGTGAGGCGGTCGATGTCGGAGCTGCCGCGGTTGCGGAAGACCAGCAGCACGATGGCCAGGCCGAGCCCGATCTCGGCGGCGGCGATGGTGATGGTGAACAGGGTGAGCGCCTGGCCGGCGTGGAGGGTGTCGCGCAGCCACACGTCGAAGGCGACCAGGTTGAGATTGACGGCGTTGAGCATCAGCTCGACGGACATCAGGACGAGGATCGCGTTGCGGCGGGCGAGCACCCCGTAGCCGCCGACGCAGAACAGGAGGACGGCGAGGACGGCGGGATAGGCGAGGTGCATCAGTTCTCCTTGCCGGCCGGCTGGCGGCGGCGCTGGGGCCGCGCACAGTAACGCTCGGGCCGGCCGTGGCGCTCGGGCTCGCGCCCGGGGCGGCCGGGGCGGCGGTGCTCGCGGTCTCGCCGGTGTCGCGGCGGGAGAGCACGATCGCGCCGACCAGCGCGGCCAGCAGCAGCACCGACAGCGCCTCGAAGGGCAGCACCCAGTGCCGGAAGAGGCTCACGCCGGTCGCCCGGGAGGAGCCCTGGGCGGCGCCGTGCAGGTCGATCCAGGTGGAGCGGAAGGCGTCGACGACCACCCACACCAGGGTGATTGCGGCCGCCGCGGCGACGCCGAGGGCGACCCAGCGGTTCTCGGAGTCGGCGTCCGGGGACCGGCCGATGGGCGCCTTGGTCAGCATCAGGCCGAACAGCAGGAGGACGACGACGGAACCGACGTAGACCAGCACCTGGACCCAGGCGATGAACTCGGCGGTGAGCAGCAGGTACTCGACGGCCAGGCCGCCGAGGGCGACGACCAGCCACAGCGCGGCGTGCACGAGCTGCCGGGTGGTGACGGTCAGCAGCGCGGCGCCGAGGGTGGCGAGGCCCACGAGCACGAAGGTGATCTCGACGCCGGTGGGCGAGAGGAAGCCGGGGTGGTGGGCGGCGGCCGAGAGGTGGACGGCCGCGCCGCCGGAGGGACGGCCGGGAGCGCCGAGGGAGTAGGCGGCAAAGAGGGTCATGTGCCGTCCTCCCCCGCCTCGCGGCGGGCCGCGGCGGCCTTCTCCGCGGCCTTGCGGGCGGCGGCCACCTCCTTGGGCTCCTCGGCCGCGGGGTCGAGGGCCGGCGGCGCGGGCACCGTCCACATCCACGCGCGCAGTTTGTCGCGCTCGTGGGTGAGGTCCAGGATGTCCGTCTCGGCGTACTCGAACTCCGGTGACCAGAACAGCGCGTCGAAAGGGCACACCTCGATACAGATACCGCAGTACATGCAGAGGGAGAAGTCGATGGCGAAGCGGTCGAGGACGTTGCGGCTGCGCTCGCGCCCGCCGGGCGCGGCGGGCGGCACGGTCTCCTTGTGCGAGTCGATGTAGATGCACCAGTCCGGGCACTCGCGGGCGCACAGCATGCAGACCGTGCAGTTCTCCTCGAACAGCGCGATCACGCCGCGGCTGCGCGGCGGCAGTTCGGGCAGCGCGTCGGGGTACTGCGCGGTGACGGACCGCTTGGTCATGGTCCGCAGGGTGACGGCCAGGCCCTTGGCCAGACCGGTTCCGGGGATCCCCATGGTCAGGAGGTCACCACCTTCACGACGCCGGTCAGGGCGATCTGGGCGAGCGAGAGCGGGATCAGCACGGTCCAGGCGAGCTTCTGCAACTGGTCCTCGCGCAGCCGGGGGTAGCTGACCCGCAGCCAGATCACCGCGAAGGAGAGCACCGCGGTCTTCAGCAGCGTCCACAGCCAGCCGACGCTGCCGGACCACGGGCCGTGCCAGCCGCCGAGGAAGAGCACCGCGGTCAGGCCGCTGAGCACGACGATGCCGGCGTACTCGGCGAGCAGGAACAGCGCGAAGCGCAGGCCGGTGTACTCGGTGTACGCGCCGAAGATGATCTCGGAGTCGGCGACCGGCATGTCGAACGGCGGCCGTTGCAGCTCGGCGAGCCCCGCGGTGAAGAACACCAGGCCGCCCACGAGCTGCCACAGCGTCCACCACCAGTGATACGACTCCACGATGCCGGGCAGCGACAGGGTGCCGGCGGCCATCGCCACGGAGGCGGCGGCGAGCAGCATCGGCAGCTCGTACGCCATCAGCTGGGCGGCCGTGCGCAGGCCGCCGAGCAGCGAGAACTTGTTGGCCGAGGCCCAGCCGGCCATCAGCGAGCCGAGCACGCCGACGCCCATCACGGCCAGGACGAAGAACAGTCCGGCGTCCAGCGCCTGGCCGACGAAGCCGTCGGGGCCGACCGGGATCGCGATCAGCACCAGCAGGTACGGCAGCAGGGCGACGGCCGGCGCGAGCTGGAAGACGCGGCGGTCGGCGTCGGCCGGCACCACGTCCTCCTTCTGCGCGAACTTCACGCCGTCGGCGACGAGTTGGGCCCAGCCGTGGAAGCCGCCGGCGTACATCGGGCCGAGCCGGCCCTGCATGTGCGCCATCACCTTGTGCTCGGTCTGACCCACCAGCAGCGGGAACACCAGGAACACGACGAGCACGGCGACCAGCCGCAGGACGACGTCCAGCGTGTCGTTCACGTCGTGCCTCCGGCAGGGGGGTCGGCGGGCGGCTCGGGATCGGTCCCGGACGCCGGGTCGGTCGCAGGCGGGGGCTCGGGCGCGGGTCCGGCCTCGGGCTCAGGCGCGGGCCCGGCCTCGGGCTCAGGCGCGGGTCCGGGCTCAGGGGCGGGCTCGGGCCCCGGCTCGGCAGGCGGGCGGCGGCGTTCTGGACGCGCCTCACGCGGCTCACGCGGCTCGCGGGGCTGCTCCCAGGGGGCGTCGGCGGTGCGTTTGCGCGGCGGCGCGGCCTCGGCGCCGCCGGAGGCACCGGGCGCGTCCGGAGCCGGCGGGGCGGCGGGGGTGTTCGGGGACGGCGGAGTGGTCGGCGGCTGCGCGGCCTGCTGCTCCTGCTGGCTCGCGGAGCCCGCCGACGCGCTGCGCATCCGTCGCGGCGGCCGCTCGCCCGCCGCGGCGCGCGGACCCGCGCCCGCGCGGGGCGTACGGGCCGGGGCCGGCGGCAGCTGGCCCTTGAGCGGGCCCCACTCGTTCGGGTCGGGCACGCCGGGCGGCAGCATCTGGCGCCGCTTGGGCCCGCCGTCGTGGGACTCGCCCGGCTCCTTCGCGCCGGGCCACGCCTTGGCGACCCGCGCGGCCAGCACGAAGTCCTTGCGCAGCGGGTGCCCCTCGAACTCCTCGGGCAGCAACAGCTTGGCCAGCCCCGGGTGTCCGGGGAAGTCCACGCCGAACATCTCGTGCGTCTCGCGCTCGTGCCAGGCCGCACCCGGGTAGACGCCGGTCGCGGTCGGCACCGCGGCGGACTCGTACGGCACGGTCGTCCGCAGCAGCAGGCGCCGTACGCGCGCCGGCCCGCCCGCGCCAGCCGTATCGCCCGCGGCAGCCGTACCGCCCGCGGAACGCCCGGAGACCTCCGGCTCACCCGCGCCGCCCGTGCCGCCCGGCCCACTCCCGCCGCCCGCACCACCCGGCTCGGCCGCGCCGCCCGGCCCGCTCAGCGCGACCACGTGCGCGCACACGCGGAAACCGGCTCCGGGCTCGTCGACCGCGCTGAGCCAGTCGAAGAAGGTGCAGCCGAGGTCGTCGCGGGCAATGGTCAGCGCGGCGGTCCAGGACTGCGCGGGGACGTCGACGGTCAGCAGGTCGTAGGCCAGTTCGCCGGTCGCGCCGTCGCCGAAGACCTCCGCCGCCGCGTCGGGCAGCCGGTCGAACAGGCTCATCGCTCCCCCGCCTTCGGACCGGGACGGTCCTCGGCTGGCCGGCCGTGCCGCCGGGTCCGGCGGGCGGGGTCACCAGCCCGCTGGTCACCGCGGCGGCCGGGGCGCGCCGGCTCGCGCCGCCCCCGCCCGCGCCGGCACCCGCACCCGCACCCGCACCCGCGTACCGCTCGCCCAGCGACTCGCGCGCGATCTTCTCCTGGAGCTTGAGGATGCCCTGGAGCAGCGCCTCGGGCCGCGGCGGGCAGCCGGGCACGTAGACGTCGACCGGGATGATCTGGTCGACGCCCTTGGTCACCGAGTAGGAGTCCCAGTACGGGCCGCCGCAGTTGGAGCAGGCGCCGAAGGAGATCACGTACTTCGGCTCGGGCATCTGCTCGTACAGCCGCTTGACGGCGGGCGCCATCTTGTCGGTGACCGTGCCGGAGACGACCATCAGGTCGGCCTGGCGGGGGCCGGGCGCGAAGGGGATCACGCCGAGCCGGATGAAGTCGTGCCGGGCCATCGACGCGGCGATGAACTCGATCGCGCAGCAGGCGAGGCCGAAGTTGAAGACCCACAGGCTGTAGCGGCGGCCCCAGTTGAGGACCACCTTCATCGGCTCGGGGGCGAGCCTGGCCAGCGGGCCCAGTCTGCGCGGCTCTGGCAGCAGTTCGGGCCCACGCCCGCCCGCGTCCGCGCCGCCGCCGACGGCCACGCCGCCGCCCGCGTCCGCGCCGCCGTTCACCTGCCCGCTCACGTCGTCGTTCCCGTCATCGTTCCCGTTGTCGTTCACGCCCATTCGAGTACGCCCTTCTTCCAGGCGTACAGCAGCCCGACCGCCAGGAAGCCGATGAAGACGAACATCTCCACCAGCGTCGTGCCGCCGAATCCGGGCATCGCGAACACCGTGGCCCACGGGAAGAGGAAGATCGCGTCCACCGCGAAGATCACGTAGAGGTACGCGTAGACGTAGTAGCGGATCTGGGTGTGCGCCCAGCCCTCGCCGACCGGGTCGACGCCGCACTCGTACGTGAGCATCTTCTCCTGCGTCGGCACCACCGGCCGCAGCAGCCGGCCGCCCGCGAAGGCGGCGACCACGAAGAGCACACCGACCACCGCGACCAGGCCGACCACCGAGTAACCGTGGAAGTAGCCGTGGAACCGGTCGTGGGAGTCCACTGGGTCCGCCCTCGTTCCCTCTCGATCCGGATGGATCTTTGCACGATTTATACGGAGGGAGAGTCTAGGCCCTGGCGAAAACGCGCTGACAGCCGTACCGCACTGCGATACGGCTCACAGCCGGCGCGGCGTCGCCCCGGCGCGCCGAGTCCCCTCGAAGGGGGGATAACCCCACCCCGCCCGGAGCGTGCTCCCCATGGCGCCGGCCGCCCCCGGACCGGCACGATCTCCCCATGAACACCTCGCCGCCGACCGCCCGCCGCGCCACCGTCACGACCGACCCACTGCCGCCGCCGCGGTTCGCGTTCGAGACCGCGACGTGGAAGGAGGTCGGTTACCTGCTGCTGAACCTGCCGATGGTGATCGTCGGCTTCGTCTACGTGGTGACGATGCTGTCGGTGGGCCTGGGCCTGGCGGTCACCGTCATCGGGCTGCCGCTGCTCGCCGCCGGCCTGGCGGGCTGCCGGCTGCTCGGCAAGGTCGAGCGGGCCAGGGCCCGGGATCTGCTGGGCGTGCGCGTGGAGGAGCCGACGCCGCTGCCGCGCGGCCGGATGGGCTTCCTGCGCTGGCTGTGGGCGGCGCTGAAGGACCCGGTGGGGTGGCGGCACGCGCTGTACTTCGCGGCCCGCCTGCCGTGGGGCATCGTGACCTTCGTGATCACGCTGACCTCGCTGTTCGTGGCGTGGCCGATCCTGCCGTTCCTGTCCCGGGGCATGACGACGGTGGACCGGGCGATGGTCCGCGGCCTGTTGCAGCCCTCGGACGAACTGGAGCGGCGGATCGCCGAGCTGGAGTCGGACCGCGGCGTCGTGGTGGACACGGCGGCGGCCGACCTGCGGCGGATCGAGCGCGACCTGCACGACGGCGCCCAGGCCCGCCTGGTCGCCCTCGCGATGGACCTCGGCCTGGCCAAGGAAAAGCTGCTGGAGGACCCGGAGGCCGCGGCGAAGATGGTGGGCGACGCGCACGGCGAGGTGAAGATCGCCCTGCAGGAGCTGCGCGACCTCGCCCGCGGCATCCACCCGGCGATCCTCACCGACCGCGGCCTGGACGCGGCGCTGTCGTCGGTGGCCACGCGCTGCACCGTGCCGGTCTCGGTCACCGTCGACCTGCGGGCGCGGCCGGCCGAGGCGATCGAGGGCATCGCCTACTTCACCGTCTCCGAGCTGCTGCAGAACGTCTCCAAGCACAGCAGGGCGCGCAGCGCCTCGGTGGACGTGTGGCGCGCCGACGACCGGCTGATGATCCAGGTGCGGGACGACGGGCAGGGCGGCGCGGACACCTCGGGCGGCACCGGCATGGCCGGCCTCGCCGAGCGGCTGGGCTCGGTGGACGGGCTGTTCGTCGTCAACTCGCCGGTCGGCGGCCCGACCGTGGTGACCGCGGAACTGCCGTGGCGCGACCGGGACTTCCGGAAGACCGCGCAGCCGCGTCGCTGAGCCGCGGGCACGGCGCGAGCCGGCCGGGGGTCGCCGCTCCCGGGGCGCGATCCGGTCGCGGGCCGGGACCGCCGCGTCCGGGGTGGGGCTAACCCCACCCCGAAGAGGCCGATCCGCACCATGGGTACGGGCACGCGTTCCGGCCACCCTGGACGTATGACGAGCAGCGCGGAAAGGACGGTCCCGACCATGGCGTACGGCTTCTCGCCGCAGGAACGCGCATCCGAGCGCCACACCGGGAGCACCGGCACCGGCACCGGCACCGGCCGGAACCTGCGCGACCGTGACCCGCGCGACCGCGACCTGTCCGACCGCGACCTGTCCGACCGCGACCTGCGCGACGGCGACCTGCCCGGCCAGGGCCCGCGCCGCGAGGCCCGCCCGCACCGGCTGCCCCCGGTGCTCCGCGCCCCCTTCGAGGCGCGGACCTGGCGCGAGTTCGGCTACCTGCTGCTGAACCTCCCGATGTGCCTGGTCGGCTTCGTCTGGACGGTCACGATGCTGGCGGTGGGCGCGGGCCTGCTGGTGACCTTCGTCGGGCTGCCGCTGCTGGCGCTCGCGCTGGCCGGCTGCCGCGCGGTCGGCCGGGTGGAGCGGTCCAGGGCGCGCGCGCTGCTCTGGCTGGACGTCGAGGAGCCGGGCCGGCCGCCCGCCGGGACCGGGGGCTGCTCGGCCGCCTCGGCGCGCAGCTGGGCAGCGGCACGAACTGGCGGCACGTGGCGTACTGCCTGCTGCACTTCCCGTGGGGCATCGCCACCTTCTCGGTGTCGGTCAGTTTTTTGGTCTACGGCTGGGGGCTGCTGACCTACCCGCTGTGGCGGTGGGTGTTCCCGGTCTACTTCGGGCAGGACGGCCTCCAGGTCTACGGCAGTGACGACGGCCGGCACGGCTGGTGGCTGCACACCCCCGCGGACATGCTGCTGTGCGTGGTGGTCGGCGGCGCGCTGGTGCTGGCGGGGCCGTGGCTGATCCGCGGCATGGCGCACGTGGACCGGTTCATGGTGAGCGGGCTGCTCGGGCCGTCCCGGCTGGCCTCCCGCGTCACCGAACTGGAGTCGGACCGCGGGGTGGTCGTCGACACCGCGGCCGCCGACCTGCGGCGGATCGAGCGCGACCTGCACGACGGCGCCCAGGCCCGCCTGGTCGCCCTCGCGATGGACCTCGGCCTGGCCAAGGAGAAGCTGCTGGAGGACCCGAAGGCGGGCGCGGCGATGGTCGAGGAGGCGCACGGCGAGGTGAAGATCGCCCTGCAGGAGCTGCGCGACCTCGCCCGCGGCATCCACCCGGCGATCCTCACCGACCGCGGGCTCGGCCCGGCGCTGTCCGCGGTCGCGGCGCGCTGCACGGTCCCGGTGACCGTCACGGTCGACCTGCCAGGCCCGGCCGGTGCCGGCGATCGAGGGCATCGCCTACTTCACCGTCTCCGAGCTGCTGCAGAACGTCTCCAAGCACAGCGGCGGCTCGCGCGCCTGGGTCGACGTCTGGCAGGTCGAGGACCGGCTGATGCTGCACGTCGGCGACGACGGCCGGGGCGGCGCGTCCGCCGACGCGGGCTCCGGCCTGGCGGGACTCGCCGAGCGGCTGGACTCCGTCGACGGCGTGCTCGTCGTGGACTCCCCGCGCGGCGGACCGACCCGCATCACCGCCGAGCTGCCCTGGCGTTCCTGACCCCCGGCGGGTCGGCGGGGCCCGCGCGGGACCGGCCGCGCGAGTCCCCCGGCCCCCTCTCGGGGCGGGACGCCCCCGGCCCGCGGTACGCCTGCGGCGCGCGGTACGCCTCCGGCCCGCGGTACGCCCGCGGCGTGCTTCTCGCCGGGCGGTCAGGCGGGGCGGACCGCGAGCAGCGTCTTGCCGACGTTCGCGCCGGCCTGGAGCACCTCGTGGGCCCGCGCGGCCTCGGCCAGCGGCAGCTCGGAGGTGACGTCGACGCGGATCGCGCCCGAGGTGAGCAGGGAGAGCGCGGCCAGGGCGTGGGAGCGCACCGTGCCGGGTGCGCGGCGGGCGAGGTCGCGGATGTCGTAGCCGGCCACGGAGCGGTTGTTCTCCCGCAGGCCGCGCACCGGGACGCTGAGGTCGGGGCGGCGGGCCGCCTCGCCGTAGACGACCAGCCGGCCGAAGGGCGCGAGGGCCGCCAGGCCGGCCAGCCGGGCCGGGCCGCCGACCGGGTCCAGCACGACGTCGAAGCCGGCGCCGCCGTCGTCGAGGCCGGCGTCGAGACCGGCGTACGCCCGCGCAAACGCTCCCGCCGCCGATCCGGCCGACGCCTCGCCGTACCTCCCCGCGGACCCGGCGGACACCTCGCCGTACGTCCCCGCCGCCGTCCCCGCGAACGCCGCCGCGAAGTCCTCGCGCAGGTGCACCGCGTCGTACCCGAACCGCTTCGCGTAGTCCGTCTTCGCGGCCGAGCCGACCGTGCCGTGCACCCGGGCGGCGCCGAGCGCGCGGGCCATCTGGGCGGCGGCCGAGCCGACCCCGCCGGCCGCCGCGTGGATGAGGACCGAGTCGCCGGCGGCCAGCCGCGCCGCGCCGGTCAGCAGCCCGTAGGCGGTGGTGAGCCCGAGCCCCGCGCCGCCGCCGTCGCGCAGCGACACGCCGTCCAGCGGGAAGGCGAACACCGCGGGCGCGACCGCGTACTCCGCGTAGCCGCCGCCGTCGGGGAGGTAGGCGGCGACCGGGTCGCCGAGGGCCGCGCCGGCCACGTCGGGCCCGACCTCGGCGATCTCGCCGGAGACCTCGAACCCGGGAACGGCGATGCCGTCGGGTGCGCCGAAGTCGCCCAGCCGGTGCCGCACCTCGCCGTGGTTGACGCCCGCGTACGCGACCCGGATCAGCACCTCACCGGGGCCCGGGACCGGCACCGGCACCTCCACGGGCCGCAGCACCTCGGGACCGCCGTTGACGTCGAAACCGACCGCGCGCACGCGCTCTCCTCTCCTGGGCGCCGCAGGTCGCGGCGCCTTCGCTGACGGGCTCGCGCACCGGGCCTCCGGCGACGGAGCCGGGCGCAACCTTGCCCATGGCAAACCGTATTCCCCATCGGCCCGCCGTTGCTGGGATGCTGGGAGAGTCGGCGCGAAGAGCCGGCGGGCCGGACGGGCCGGACGGGGGCTGGAGAACGGTGGAGGACGAAGTGCGCGTGGTCATCGCCGAGGACTCGGTGCTGCTGCGGGAGGGGCTGACCCGGCTGCTGACCGACCGCGGCCATGACGTGGTCGCGGGCGTCGGTGACGCGGAGGGCCTGCTCAAGGCGGTGCGCGAGCTGGCCGACCAGGGAGCGCCGCCGGACGTGGTGGTGGCGGACGTGCGGATGCCGCCGACCCACACCGACGAGGGCGTGCGCGCGGCGGTGCAGCTGCGCAGGGACCACCCGGGCATCGGCGTGCTGGTGCTGTCGCAGTACGTGGAGGAGCAGTACGCCACCGAGCTGCTCGCGGGCAGCAGCCGCGGCGTGGGCTACCTGCTGAAGGACCGGGTGGCCGAGGTGCGGGAGTTCGTCGACGCGGTGGTGCGGGTCGCTGAGGGCGGCACCGCGCTGGACCCGGAGGTCGTCGCGCAGCTGCTGGGCCGCAGCCGCAAGCAGGACGTGCTGGCCGGGCTGACGCCGCGCGAGCGCGAGGTGCTGGGGCTGATGGCCGAGGGCCGGACGAACTCGGCGGTCGCCAAGCAGCTCGTGGTGAGCGACGGCGCGGTGGAGAAGCACGTCAGCAACATCTTCCTGAAGCTGGGGCTGGCGCCGAGCGAGGGCGACCACCGCAGGGTGCTCGCGGTGCTCACCTATCTGAACTCGTAGCGGGCAGGGCGCGCGGGCCAGCGGCTGGCCGGCGCGGGCCCGTCGCGGGTCCCGCCGCCCGCGCCCCCGCGGCCGGCCCGGAGCGCGACCTCCGCACGATCGCAGCGGGTCACTCCGGTTACTTCCACATTGCGGGACGTCCGGGGAGGTGACCCTCACCGTCGTACGATGACCGGTGAGCCGCCGCCTCGAAGCCGCCTCGAATGGGAGGTCCGTTTCCGTGACCAGCCAGGTCAGCAGCCCCGTCGACGGGGCGACACAACCCGTGGTGACCGACGTCCTCGGCGTACAGCGCAGTCCGTCGAAGGAGGTCAGGCGGCTGGACCGCGTGATCATCCGCTTCGCGGGCGACTCCGGTGACGGTATGCAGCTCACCGGTGACCGTTTCACCTCCGAGACCGCGTCGTTCGGCAACGACCTGTCGACGCTGCCGAACTTCCCGGCCGAGATCCGCGCGCCCGCGGGCACCCTGCCGGGCGTGTCCTCCTTCCAGCTGCACTTCGCCGACCACGACATCCTCACCCCGGGCGACGCCCCGGACGTGCTGGTGGCGATGAACCCGGCGGCGCTGAAGGCGAACCTGGCCGACCTGCCGCGCGGCGCGGAGATCATCGTCAACACCGACGAGTTCACCAAGCGCGCGATGCAGAAGGTCGGCTACGCGGCGAACCCGCTGGAGGACGGCAGCCTGGAGGCGTACGCGGTGCACCCCGTGCCGCTGACCACGCTGACCCTGGAGGCGCTCAAGGACAGCGGCCTGGCCCGCAAGGACGCCGAGCGGGCGAAGAACATGTTCGCGCTCGGCCTGCTGTCCTGGATGTACCACCGGCCGACCGAGGGCACCGAGGGCTTCCTGCGCACGAAGTTCGCCAAGAAGCCCGACATCGCCGAGGCCAACGTCGCGGCCTACCGCGCGGGCTGGAACTTCGGCGAGACCACCGAGGACTTCGCGGTCTCCTACCAGGTGCAGCCGGCCGCGAGCGCCTTCCCGGCCGGCACCTACCGCAACATCTCGGGGAATCTGGCGCTGGCCTACGGCCTGGTCACGGCCTCGGTGCGCAGCGGGCTGCCGCTGTTCCTCGGCTCCTACCCGATCACGCCGGCCTCGGACATCCTGCACGAGCTGTCCCGGCACAAGAACTTCGGCGTGCGGACCTTCCAGGCCGAGGACGAGATCGCGGCGATCGGCGCGGCGCTGGGCGCGGCCTTCGGCGGGTCGCTCGCGGTGACCACCACCTCGGGGCCCGGCGTGGCGCTGAAGTCCGAGACGATCGGCCTGGCGGTGTCGCTGGAGCTGCCGCTGCTGGTGGTGGACATCCAGCGCGGCGGCCCCTCGACGGGCCTGCCGACCAAGACCGAGCAGGCCGACCTGCTGCAGGCGATGTACGGGCGCAACGGCGAGGCGCCGGTGCCGGTGGTCGCGCCCGCGACCGCCGCCGACTGCTTCACCGCGGCGCTGGAGGCGGCCAGGATCGCGCTGACCTACCGCACCCCGGTGATGCTGCTGTCCGACGGCTACCTGGCCAACGGCTCCGAGCCGTGGCGCATCCCGGAGGCCGACGAACTGCCGGACCTGCGGGTGGAGTTCGCCTCCGCGCCGAACCACACGGCGGAGGACGGCAGCGAAACCTTCTGGCCGTACCTGCGCGACCCCGAGACGCTCGCCCGGCCCTGGGCGGTGCCCGGCACGCCCGGCCTGGAACACCGCATCGGCGGCATCGAGAAGCAGGACGGCACCGGCAACATCTCGTACGACCCGAAGAACCACGACTTCATGGTCCGCACCCGGCAGGCCAAGATCGACGGCATCGCGGTCCCGGACGTCGAGGTGGACGACCCGGACGGCGCCGCCCGCACGCTGGTGCTGGGCTGGGGCTCGACGTACGGGCCGATCACCGCGGCGGTCCGGCGGGTGCGGCGCGAGGGCGGCGCGGTGGCGCAGGCGCACCTGCGGCACCTCAACCCGTTCCCGGCCAACCTCGGCCAGGTGCTGCGGTCCTACGAGCGGGTGATCGTGCCGGAGATGAACCTCGGCCAGCTCGCACACCTGCTGCGGGCGACGTACCTGGTCGACGCCCGGTCGTACAACCAGGTCACCGGACTGCCGTTCAAGGCGGAGCAGCTGGCCGCCGCCATCACTGAGCTGAGCCAGGACCTCGGCGCGGGACCCACCGGGTCCGCCAAGGGGCTCGGCACCGCCGACGAGGAGCACGGGAATGTCTGACGCACTCGCACTGGTGCCCAAGGCACAGGCGCCGCAGACCATGAAGGATTTCAAGTCCGACCAGGAGGTGCGCTGGTGCCCGGGCTGCGGTGACTACGCGATCCTGGCCGCCGTGCAGTCCTTCATGCCGGAACTGGGCCTGGCCCGGGAGAACGTGGTGTTCGTCTCCGGGATCGGCTGCTCCTCGCGGTTCCCGTACTACATGAACACCTACGGCATGCACTCCATCCACGGGCGCGCGCCGGCCATCGCGACGGGGCTGGCGGCCTCGCGGCGGGATCTGAGCGTGTGGGTGGTGACCGGCGACGGCGACGCGCTGTCCATCGGCGGCAACCACCTCATCCACGCCCTGCGGCGCAACGTCAATCTGAAGATCCTGCTGTTCAACAACCGGATCTACGGACTGACCAAGGGCCAGTACAGCCCGACCTCGGAGATCGGCAAGATCACCAAGTCGACGCCGATGGGCTCGCTGGACGCGCCCTTCAACCCGGTGTCGCTGGCGCTGGGCGCCGAGGCGTCGTTCGTGGCCCGCACCATCGACTCCGACCGCAAGCACCTGCAGAGCGTGCTGCGGGCGGCGGCCCAGCACGAGGGCACCGCGCTGGTGGAGATCTACCAGAACTGCAACATCTTCAACGACGGCGCGTTCGACACGCTCAAGGACAAGGAGAGCGCGCAGGAGGCGCTGATCCGGCTGGAGCACGGGCAGCCGATCCGCTTCGGCGCGCCCGCGGCGGACGGCCTGGGCGGCAAGGGCGTGGTACGCGACCGGGCGACCGGCGACCTGCGGGTGATCGACGTGGCCGCCGAGGGCGCCGACGAGGTGCTGGTGCACGACGCGCACGCGCCGTCGCCGACGAACGCCTTCGCGCTGTCCCGGCTGGCCGACCCGGACACGCTCTTCCACACCCCGGTGGGCGTGCTGCGCGACGTCGCGCGGCCGGTCTACGACGTGGACATGGCCGAGCAGTTGCGGCAGGCGCAGACCCGGCAGGGCGAAGGCGACCTGGGCAAGCTGCTGGCCGGCAACGACACGTGGACGGTGGTCGGCTGACGCCGCCTGGGGGCCCCGTCCGGGACGGGGGCGTCCTTCGGACCCGCCGCGACGCCGCGCACGCCTAGTGCGCGGCGTCGTACGTCTTCTGGGCCTCGGCCACGTCGGGCGCGTGCACGGCCGTCCACTCGGTGAGCGCCCGCACCAGCGCGGCGGCCTGCGCGCCGAGCGGGGTGAGCGCGTAGTCGACGTGCGGCGGGATGACGGGGCGGGCGTGCCGGCTGACGAGACCGTCGCGCTCCAGCACCCGCAGCGTCTGGGTCAGCATCTTCTCGCTGACGCCCGATATCGCCCGGCGCAGCTCGCTGAAGCGGCGTGACTCCTCGGGGCCGTCGGACAGCTCAAGGAGCACCAGGACGCCCCAGGTGCTGGTGACGTGCTCCAGGATGGCCCGCTCCGGGCAGCCGCGCTCCAGCTTCTCCGCGATCCTCACCGCACTTACCTTCATGTACGTACCATACGTCAAGGTGGGTACTTTCCCGAAGTTAGTGCTCGCGTTACGGTGGCTCACGTGGACGGTCAACCGTCGCATATGCGCATATGTCTCTGCGCACACCCTGAACCCACCGCTGGAACTGGAGCCCTCATGAGCATCGTCGTCACCGGAGCCACCGGCCACCTCGGCCGCCTGGTCATCGCGGACCTGCTGGAGCGCGGCGTCGCGCCCGGCGACATCGCGGCGGTCGTCCGGGACGAGGCCAAGGCCGCCGATCTGGCCGCGCGCGGCGTCGAGCTGCGGGTGGCCGACTACGACCGCCCGGAGAGCCTGACGGCCGCCGTCCACGCCGGCGACAAGGTGCTGCTGATCTCCGGCAGCGAGGTCGGCAAGCGCGTCCCGCAGCACCGGGCGGTGATCGACGCGGCGAAGGCGGCGGGCGTCGCCCTGCTCGCCTACACCGGCATCCTGGGCGGCCCGAAGGCCGATCTGAAGCTGGCCGACGAGCACAAGGCCACCGAGGAGCTGATCCTCGCCTCGGGGCTGCCGTACGTCTTCCTGCGCAACGGCTGGTACACCGAGGTCTACGTGCAGAACCTGGGCACGGTGCTGGAGCACGGCGCGGTCGTCGCCAGCGCCGGGGACGGCCGGGTCGCCTCGGCCGCCCGCGCCGACTACGCCGCGGCGGCGGCCGCGGTGCTCACCGGCGAGGGCCACGAGAACACCGCGTACGAACTGAGCGGCGACGTGGCGTGGAGCTTCGCGGAGTACGCCGCGGCGGTCTCCGAGGCGACCGGCCGGGACATCGCCTACCGCAACGTCTCCCCCGCCGAGCACAAGGCGATCCTGGTCGGCGCGGGCCTGCCGGAGGCCTTCGCCGACCTCCTGGTCGACGTGGACGCGGCCATCTCGCGCGGCGTGCTGGCGGGCGGCTCGGACGACCTGGCCCGGCTGATCGGCCGCCCGACGACGCCGATGCCGCAGACGGTGGCCGCGGCCGTGAAGGGCTGAGCCGCGGCCGTCTCCGGGGCCGGCGCCGGGTGGGGGTGCGGAGTGCGCCGGGCCCGGGGTCCGGCTCCCGCGGGCGGCTTCCGGCCGTCGTCCGCACCCGGGCTGTCATGACCGTACCGTGATACGGACCTGGCAGCCCGGCCCCGTGACCGCTACCGTCGTTGCCCGGGACGGGCGCACGGAGGGAACGGGCCGATGAGCGAGCAGCGGGCTGGACTGGCGTACGGCTTCGCGGCCTACGGGATGTGGGGGCTCTTCCCGCTGTACTGGCCGCTTTTGGAGCCGGCCGGCGCGATGGAGATCCTGGCGCACCGGATGGTGTGGTCGCTCGTGGTCGTCGCGGTGGCGCTGCTGGTGGTGCGGCGCTGGGCGTGGCTGGCCGAGCTGGTCCGGCAGCCGCGGCGGCTCGCGCTGGTGGCGCTGGCCGCGGCGCTGATATCGGTCAACTGGGGCATGTACATCTGGGGCGTCAACTCCGGGCACGTCGTGGAGTCCGCGCTCGGCTACTTCATCAACCCGCTGGTCACCATCGCGCTGGGCGTGGTGGTGCTGCACGAGCGGCTGCGTCCGGCGCAGTGGGCGGCGGTCGGCATCGGGGTGCTCGCGGTCGCGGTGCTCACCGTGGGCTACGGGCGGCTGCCGTGGATCGCGCTGACCCTGGCGTTCTCCTTCGGGCTCTACGGGCTGGTGAAGAAGAAGATCGCGCTGGGCGGGCTGGAGTCGCTGGGCGCGGAGGCGTCGGTGCAGTTCGTGCCGGCCTTCGTCTTCCTGATGGTGCTGGGCGCGCGCGGCGACTCCACCTTCGCCTCGCACGGCGCCGGGCACGCCTCGCTGATCGCCGTCAGCGGGCTGATCACCGCGCTGCCACTGGTGTGCTTCGGCATGGCGGCGAACCGGCTGCCGCTGTCCACGATCGGCCTGGCGCAGTACCTCACGCCGGTGATCCAGTTCCTGCTGGGTGTGCTGCACTTTCACGAGAAGATGCCGGCCGAGCGCTGGGCCGGCTTCCTGATGGTGTGGGCGGCGCTCGTGGTGCTGACCGCCGACGCGCTGCGGGCGGCCCGGCGCGGACGCGCGGCCCTCGCGGCGGCGGCCGCGGCGGCCACGGCGGCGGGGGTCGCGGGCGCGGCGGGCGTGTCCGGCGGCGCGGCGGGGAACGGGACGGTGGCGGGCGGGACGGCCGCCGGTCAGGCGGTGACGTCGCGGGTGGTGAAGCGGGACCAGGCGGCGGAGCCGAACACCGCGGCGTAGAGCGCCTGCAGGCCGAGGTTCCGCACGATGCCGTCCCACTGGACGGGCGCGCGCAGGACGTCGGCGAAGCTCAGCCAGTAGTGCGGGAACAGATACGGCTGCACGGCGTGCAGCTGCGGGATCGTGTCGACGATCTGCACGGTGATCAGCAGTCCGACGGTCGTCGCCATCGCGCCGATCCCGCTGTCGGTGAGCGTGGAGACGAACAGCCCCAGCGCGGCGATGCCCACCAGCGAGGCCGCCACCAGCAGTGCGATCAGCAGCGCCCGCAGCATGCCCTGGGACAGGCCGATCGTGGTGCCGGACAGCGTCGTGACGTCCCCGACCGGGAACAGCGCGAACCCCACCGCCAGCCCCGACACCGCGACCACGAGCGTGGCCGCCACGCAGAACACCAGCACCGAGGCGTACTTCACCAGCAGCAGCCGGGTCCGGCCTGCCGGCGCGACCAGCAGATAGCGCAGCGTGCCGCCGCCGGCCTCCCCCGCGACCGCGTCGCCGGCCACCACACCGACCGCCATCGGCAGGAAGAACGGCAGCGTCGCGGCCAGGGCGGCGAAGGTCAGGAACAGGCCGTTGTTGCTGACCTGTTCGATGAACGCCGGGCCGTTCCCGTCGCCGCGCCCCGCGGAGCCGCCGTCCCGCGTCTCGATCTTCACCGCGATGCCGACCAGCAGCGGCACGCCCGCCAGCACCAGGAACAGCGCGAGCGTCCGCCACCGCCGGAACACCGTGACCAGCTCCGACCGGAACAGCCCCCACGACCAGCTCCACCGCGGCCCCCGCGAGGCCCCTGCCGGCGGCACGGAGGCGACCGGCTCGGCGGGAGCCGCCGGAGACGCGGAGGCGGCCGGGGACGCCGCCGCTGCCGGAGACGCCGGGGATGCGGAGGCGGGGGCGGCCGGGCGGGGCGCGTCGGCCGGGGACGCCGGCGCGGCCGGGGACGCCGGGGACGGGGAGACGGGCGCGGCCGGGCGGGGCGCGTCGGCGCCGCTCGCGGACGCGGGAGCGGCCGGCGCCGGGGCGGCCGGGCGGGGGGTGCCGTTCGGCGGCGGGGCGGCCGGGCGGGGCGTGCCGTTCGGCGCCGGGGCGGGCGGGGGCGGGGTGGGGCCGCCGTGCTCGGGGGTCGGGACGTCGGCTCCTGGTTCAGCCCGCGACATCGAAACCCTCTCCGGTCAGGGCCACGAACGCGTCCTCCAGCGAGGCGCGTTCGACGCCGAAGCCGCGCACCCGCACTCCCGCGCGGACCAGCGCCGCGTTCAGCTCGGCCAGGTCGGGCGGGTCGGCCGGCAGGTCGCCGGTGACCCGGGGGCTCGCGCCGGCCGGACCCGCGCCCGCCCCGGCGCCCGGGTCCGTGGCCAGACCCGTGACGCCGTGCGCGGCGAGGACCTCGGCCGCCCGCCCCGGATCGGGCGTGGTGACCGCAAGCCTGCCACGGGTGCCCGCGGCCAGTTCGGCGACCGGTCCCTGGGTGAGCAGCCGGCCGCGCGCCATCACCGCCGCGTGCGTGCAGACCTGCTCGATCTCGTCCAGCAGGTGCGAGGAGAGGAAGACGGTGGTGCCGTCCGCCGCCAACTCCCGCACCAGCCCGCGGATCTCCCGCATGCCCTGCGGGTCCAGCCCGTTGGTCGGCTCGTCCAGCACCAGCAGTTCGCGCGGCTGGAGCAGCGCGGCGGCCAGCCCGAGCCGCTGCTTCATGCCCAGCGAGTACGCCTTGGCCTTCTTGCCCGCCGCCGCGGCGAGCCCCACCCGGTCCAGGGCCGCGCCGACCCGGACGGACCGGGTGCGCGGATCGGCGGTGGGGTCGGCCGCGTCGAACCGCAGCAGATTGTCCCGGCCGGACAGGAACCCGTAGAGCGCGGGGCCCTCGATCAGGGCGCCGACCTTCGGCAGCACGCTGCGGGAGGCGCGGGGCATCGGCCGGCCCAGCACCCGGGCGCTGCCCGCGGTCGGCGCGATCAGCCCCATCAGCATCCGGATGGTGGTGGTCTTGCCCGAGCCGTTCGGCCCGAGGAAACCGAAGACGCTGCCGCGCGGCACCCGCAGGTCCAGCCCGTCCACCGCGAGGGTCCCGCGGTACCGCTTGGCCAGCCCCCGGGTCTCGATCACCACCGCGCCGTCCCCGGCGTCCCCGCTGCCCACCGCGTCCGCGCCATGCGGGCCACCCGAGGCGATCCCGCCGCGCGCCGAGCCCGTCCCCGCGCCGCCCGTCCCGTCCGCGTCCGTCTCCGCACCTCCGTCCTCTCTCCGCGCCCGACCCTCACCACGTCCGGCCTCCGGCTCCCGCTTCCCGCCTTCGGCCTCCCACTTCCGGCTTCCTACTTCGCCGCCGCGTTCGCCGCGTCGGTGAGCGCGCTCTGGGTGACCGCGCCGACGTAGAGCGTGCCCTTGTCGGTGAGCAGGGCGTTGACCAGCCGGGTGTGGAACACCGTGCCGCTGCCGAACGCGCCGCTGACCTGCTTGCCGAAGCTGTTCAGCAGCGACTGGGCGTCACCGCCGTCCTTCCCGTGGTCGCGGGAGCCACCGAAGAGGCCGCCCGCGCCGCCCGGACCCGACTTGCCGGTCTTGTCGAGCGCGCCGCCCGGCGAGCTGATGACGGCTATGGAGTCCCAGCCCTTGCCCAGCACGGTCGGCCGGCCGGCAGCGCCGTCCGCGGCCCGCCGGTCGCCGCCGGACCACGGCCGGTCCTGAGCGCCGCCGCTGTGCGCGGTGCCGCCCTCGGTGACCTTGGACCCCTTGGGCGGGGTGAAGTCGAAGGTCGAGGCCGCCGGCTTGCCGAAGCCGACCTTGGTGAAGCCGATGTCGAAGACCGCCTTGCCGCCGCCCTTGGGCGCGAGCGTGAACTTTAGCGGCACCCCGGTCTTGGAGTCGACCGCGATCCGTATCGAGCCGACCGTCGTGGTGGTCGCGTGCTGCGGGGTGACCAGCAGTTCGTAGGCGCTGTGGCCGGCGACCCGGGCCGTGCCGTCGACGGTGAACGAGGCGGTGCCGTCGGCCGCCTTGAGCAGTTGCCGGGCGGCTTCCTGCGGGGTCGCCGGGACCCCGCCGAGGTCGCCGGAGCCGGGCGAGGCGCCGTCCTCGCCCGGGTGGCGGGCGTCGGCCGGCAGGGTCTGGTGGTAGACGTCGCCGGACTTGCTGTCGTAGGCCCACACCTGTGTGCCGTTGTGGATCACGCTGTACTCGGCGGCCGGCTCGATCAGCGAGAGCTTCTGCCGGTCCTGGCCGTCGGCGGCCACGTGCAGCGTGTGGGTGCCGGCGAGCAGTTCGGTGAGCTTGGCCTGCGGCGCCGCGGCCGAGCCGCCCTCGCCCCGGCCGCCGGGCGCGCTGTCGGAGGCCCCCGCGCCCCCGAACAGGCCGGCCGCCGAACCCCCGGACAGGGCCGAGGGCAGGCCGAGGTCGGTGGTGACCTTCACCGTGCCGTCCACGGTCTGGGTGTCGGACGCGGCGATCTTCGTCAGCAACTGCTCCGCGGTGATCGAGGGCAGCGAGGGGTCGCCGCTGTCGGCGAGCGCGGGCACCAAGCTGATGGTCGCCGCGGCCACGCCCGCCACCGCGACGGGCACGGCGTACCGCGCCGCCTTGCGTCGTCGCCGCGTCGCGGCGTCGGCCGGCTCGTGATCGGCGTACGGCGCCGACAGGTCCGCTCGGTCCGGCTGACCCGGCTGGTCCGGCTGAGCCGGCTGGTCCGGCTGAGCCGGTTGGATCGGTGCCATTGCTTGTCTACCTCCGTCGTCGCGGCGGTCGGTCTGCTGCGCACTCGTCCACTCCCCCGGGCCCATTGTCGCCCGGTCCGCCGTGAAGTGGCGTATCCATCACAGCAAAACCGCCGGCGCGGCACATCAGCCGCCGGATGCAACCGTGCGTACTCCCGCGGTATGACGCGACCCCGACCCGTACCCGCCAGGGCGCAGACCCCTAGGGGTTCGGCCCCGGGGAGCCGCCCCCGGGGGCGGTCCGGCGGGGTCAGCCGGCCCGGTGACGGGGTCAGCCGGCCCGGTGGACGACCGTCTCGCACATCCCGGCCAGCGCGTACTTCGCCGGGCCGTCCGGCAGCGGGGCGAGGGCGGCGCGGGCCTCGTCGGCGAAGCGGACGGTGTCCCGCCGGGCCGCCTCCAGCGCCGGGTGGGCGCGCAGCAGTTCCAGCGCCTCGGCGTGCAGCGCGTCGTCGGTGAGGTCGCCGTCGAGCAGTTCGTTGAGCCTGCGGTCGGCCGCGGTGTCGCCGCCGCGGCCCTCGGCGTGCCATTTGCGCACGTGCAGCACCGGCAGCGTCGGGATGCCCTCGCGCAGGTCGGTGCCGGGGGTCTTGCCGGACTCGTGGCTGTCGCTGGCGATGTCCAGCACGTCGTCGGCCAGTTGGAAGGCCATGCCGATCCGCTCGCCGTACTGGGTGAGCACGTTCACCACCGACTCGTCGGCGCCGGCCATCATCGCGCCGAAGCGCCCGGAGACCGCGAACAGCGCGCTGGTCTTGCCGGAGATGACCTCCAGATAGTGGTCGAGCGGGTCGCGGCCGGCCTGCGGGCCGACGGTCTCCATGATCTGGCCGGTGACCAGCCGCTCGAACGCCTCGGCCTGGATGCGGACCGCCTCGGGGCCGAGGTCGGCCAGCAGGTGGGACGCGCGGGAGAAGAGGAAGTCGCCGGTCAGCACGGCCACCGAATTGCCCCAGCGGCTGTTGGCGCTGGGCACGCCGCGGCGCACGTCCGCCTCGTCCATCACGTCGTCGTGGTAGAGCGTGGCCAGGTGGGTCAGCTCGATGACCACGGCGGCGGGCACCACGCCGGGAGCGTGCGGATCGCCGAACTGGGCGCCGAGCATCACCAGCATCGGCCGGAAGCGCTTGCCCCCGCCTGCAGCAGGTGCCGGGCCGCGTCGGTGATGAATGGCACGTCGCTCTTGGTGGCCTCCAGCAGGCCTTCCTCCACGGCCGCGAGTCCGGCCTGGATGTCGGCCTCGAGGGCCTCGTCCCACACGCTCGACCCGAAGGGCCCGACGACGGTCACGAGGGGTACTCCTGTCGCTGATCTGGCTTATGGCGGAATCCGTGCTCGGTCCGTGCTCCGGCGCAGCGGGTACTGCCCCTACCGGCAGCGTAGCCGGTCGGCAGTGGATCACCGCCGGGGCATGGCCCAGCCCGTGGCAGCCGTGCCGAGCCGAGCGCGGCCACCGCCCGTATCACCCTGATTACGGCGATTGAGGAGGTTTGCCTCACTCAAAAGGGTGACAAATCCGGACGCGAGGATCTCGATCCGGCCGCCGGACGTCCACAGGGAATGAAGGGCCGATTTCGAATACTTGACCGAGGAGCGGTTCATCATTACGTAAGACGCTCCCGCAGCGGGGCCGCTTACACTCGCGGCAGCACCACCCAAAGGTGACATGTCCTCGCTTCGGGAGCAGAAAACCCTGTGCCCGACCCATGAGAGAGGAGGTGGACCATGACAGCGCATCCGGTAGGCCGCGACGACCTCGACGACCTCACGGAGGAGGACGCCGAAGCCCATGTGCACGGCGTCTGCTTCAAGACGGGTCCGCCCGAGCGGACCGGCGTGGAGCTGGAGTGGCTGGTCCAGGAGCGCTCCGACCCCCGTGCACTGATATCGGTCGACCGGCTGGACGCGGCCCTCGCGCCGGTCGAGGCCCCGGGAGCACTTCCCAGGGGCAGCAGGCTCACCCGTGAGCCGGGCGGACAGGTGGAGCTGAGTTCCCCGCCCGCCCGCGGCCTCGGCGCATGCGTCGAGGCGATGGCCGCGGACCTCGCCGCCGCGCGGCAGGCCCTGGACGAGGCGGGACTCGTCCTGGTCGGCAAGGGCCTGGACCCGCTCAGGGAACCGCCCCGGGTGCTCGACCACCCCCGTTACCGGGCGATGGAGAGCTTCTTCGACCGCGAGGGCCCCTGGGGCCGCACGATGATGCGGCGCACCGCCTCCCTGCAGATCAACCTCGACAGCGGCGAGGAGGGCGACGGAGCCGGCGGCTACCGCGCCCGCTGGGAACTGGCCCACCGGATCGGCCCGGTCCTGGTCGCCGCGTTCGCCAACTCCCCCTTCCGCAGCGGCCGTCCCACCGGGTGGCTGTCCACCCGGCAGGCGACCTGGGCGCGGATGGACCCCGGCCGCACCCGCCATCCCCGCCACCACGCCGAGCCCCGCGCGGCCTGGACGCGGTACGCCCTGGACGCGCGGGTGCTGTGCATACGGGACACCGACGCGGACGCCGGCGGCACCGGCCCGGGAGGCGGCGGGGACTGGTCGGCGCCGCCGGGGCTGACCTTCCGCGGCTGGCTGCGCGGCGCCCACCCAGGGCTCCGCCGGCCGACGACGGCCGACCTCGACTACCACCTGAGCACGCTCTTCCCGCCGGTGCGCCCCCGCGGGTGGCTGGAGCTGCGGATGATCGACGCGCAGGACGGCGACGGCTGGATCGTGCCGACCGTGCTGGCCGCGACCCTGCTCGACGATCCGCTGGCCGCCGACGCCGCCCGCGCGGCCACCGAGCCGCTGTGCGCGGGAGCGCCCCTGCCGGCCGAGGAGGTCTGGGCGCGCGCCAGCCGGGACGGCCTGGCCGACCCGGAGCTGGGGCGGGCCGCCCGCGCCTGCTTCGCCGCGGCCGAGAGCGCGCTCGCCCGCGCCCACGCGCCCGCGCCGCTGCGCGCGGCCCTGTCGGCCTTCGCCGAGCGCTATCCGGACCGGGGCCGATGTCCCGCCCACGACCAGTTGGACGCGCTCAGCCGCGCCTGACCCCTGGAAGGCATCTCGTGACCAACCCACGTACGAGCCGGAACACTGCCCGAGACACCGCAACTCCAGCCCCCTTCGCCCCATCGACCCCTTCCACCCCTTCCGCCTCTTCCACCCCTTCCGCCTCTTCTGACCCGGGGACCCTGTCTCCCGGCGCCGCGGCCGACGGCGGCCCCGGAAACGACCCGGTCGGCGCGGCCCGCGCCGCGCTGGAGCGCGCCCGGCGCCGCACCCTCGCGCTCACCGACGCGGTCACCGAGGAGGACCTCGTCGCCCAGCACTCCCCGCTGATGTCCCCCCTGGTGTGGGACCTGGCCCACATCGGCAACCAGGAGGAGCTGTGGCTGGTCCGGGAGGCGGGCGGGCGCCCCGGGCTGCGCCCGGACCTCGACCACCTCTATGACGCGTTCCAGCACCCGCGCGCCGACCGCCCCGCGCTGCCGCTGCTCGGCCCCGAGGAGGCGCGGGCGTACGTGGCGGCGGTGCGCGAGCAGACGCACGAGGTGCTGGACGAAGCACTGCGCACGCTGAGCGGGCCGCGCGACGCCGGGACCGAGCCGGGAGCCGGGACCGAGCCGGGTGCCGGGACCGAGCCCGAGCCGGGTGCTGGGACCGAGCCCGCTGCCGACGCCGGGGACAGCACCGGCGCCGGCCCGTTCGCACCGCCCCTGGCGTCCGCGTTCGGCGCGGACCTGGCCCCGCGCCACGACCGGCTGCTCGCCGGCGGCTTCGTCTTCGGCATGCTCGCCCAGCACGAGCAGCAGCACGACGAGACCATGCTCGCCACCCACCAGTTGCGGCAGGGCCCGCCGGTGCTGGAGGCCCCGGAGCCGCCGCCCGCCCCCGCGGACGCCGCCGATCTGCCGCGCGAAGTCCTCGTGCCCGGCGGCCCCTTCACCATGGGCACCGACAGCGAGGCCTGGGCGCTGGACAACGAACGCCCGGCGCACACCGTGGACGTCGCCGCGTTCTGGCTGGACACCGTGCCGGTGACCAACGCCGCCTACCAGGAGTTCATCGAGGCGGGCGGCTACCGCGACCCGGCGTGGTGGACGCCCGAGGGGTGGCGGCACGTCCAGGAGGCCGGCCTGCAGGCCCCGCTGTTCTGGTTGCGCGACGGCGAGGGCGGCGGCGGGTCCGGCGCCGGCGGCGGCTGGGTGCGCCGCCGCTTCGGACACATCGAACCGGTGCCGCCGGACGAGCCGGTGCTGCACGTGTGTTGGTACGAGGCGGACGCGTACGCCCGCTGGGCCGGCCGCCGGCTGCCGACCGAGGCCGAGTGGGAGAAGGCCGCCCGCCACGACCCCGCGACCGGCCGCACCCGCCGCTACCCGTGGGGCGACGCCGACCCCGGCCCCGAGCACGCCAACCTCGGCCAGCGCCACCTGCGCCCGGCGCCGGCCGGCAGCTACCCGCGGGGCGCGGCCCCCAGCGGCGCCCGCCAGCTGATCGGCGACGTGTGGGAGTGGACGTCCTCGGACTTCGCGCCCTACCCGGGGTTCGAGGCGTTCCCCTACAAGGAGTACTCGGAGGTGTTCTTCGGGCCGGAGTACAAGGTGCTGCGCGGCGGCGCGTTCGGCGTCGACCCGGTGGTGTGCCGGGGCACCTTCCGCAACTGGGACTACCCGATACGCCGGCAGATCTTCTCCGGTTTCCGCACCGCGCGCGACGCCGCACCGGGTGACACGGCGGACGGCGCACCGGGCGGCACAGCGAACGGAGCGGCGGACGGCGCGGCGAGCGGCGCCGCCTCCGCGGCCGCGCGGGAGGGGGCCTGATGTGCCGTCACCTGGCCTACCTCGGCCCGCCGGTGACGCTGGCCCGGCTGCTGACCGAGCCGCCGCGCGGGCTGTACGAGCAGTCCTGGCAGCCGCGCAGGCAGCGGTACGGGACGGTCAACGCGGACGGGTTCGGCTTCGGCTGGTACCCGTTGGAGGCGCCGGACGAGCAGCCGCCCGGGGCCCGTACGGCGGCGGACGGCGGGGGCGAGGCCGACGGCGACCCCGGGTTCGCGGTGCCTGCCCGCTACCGCCGCGCGCTGCCGATCTGGGCCGACGCCAACGCCGCTGAGCTGGCCCGCAGCGTGCGCAGCGGCGCGGTCCTCGCGGCGGTCCGCTCGGCCACCGCGGGCACCACGCAGGACGAGTCGGCGGCGGCGCCGTTCCGCGACGGCCGCTGGCTGTTCAGCCACAACGGCGCGGTGGCCGACTGGACCCGGCTGCCGACGCCGCTGACGTCGGCGGAGCTGCTCGGCCTGGAGTCCCGCAGCGACTCCGCGCTGCTGTGGGCGATGACCGCGCGGCGGCTGCGGCAGGGCGAGTCGCCGGGCGGCGCGCTGGCCGCGGTGGTCCGCGAGGTCGCCGCGGCACGCCCGGCCGCGCGCCTGAACCTGCTGCTCACCGACGGCCGCACGATAGCGGCCACCGCGTGGGGGGACACCCTCTGGTACCGCGTCGCGGACGAGGGCACGGGCAGGGCCTCCGTCGTCGTGGCGTCCGAGCCCGACGACGCGCCCGGGGACTGGTGCGAGGTCCCCGACCGCTCGCTGCTGCTCGCCACCACGGCGGGGGTCCGGATCATCCCGCTGCGCACCCCGCGCGGCGCCGACGGCAAGGACAGCACCCTCATGGACGACAGCCGCCAGACCACCTCGACCCCGGCAGAGGACCGTTTCAGCCTCGACGACCGGCTGCCCGCGGACTACTTCAGCACCACGCTGCACGCCGACGTGCGGCGCGGGCTGGGCGGCAGGCCGCGCACGCTGCCGCCCAAGTGGTTCTACGACAAGCGCGGCAGCGACCTGTTCGAGCAGATCACCCGGCTGCCGGAGTACTACCCGACGCGCGCCGAGCAGGAGATCCTGGAGCGCCGCGCCCCGGAGATCGCCCAGCTCACCCGGGCCGCCACGCTGATCGAGCTGGGCTCCGGCTCCTCCCGCAAGACCCGGCTGCTGCTCGACGCGCTGACCGCCGGCGGCACCCTGCGCCGGTACGCCCCGCTGGACGTCAGCGCGGCGGCGCTGGAGGAGGCGGGCCGGGCGATCTGCCGCGACTACCCGGACCTGCGGGTGACCGCCACGGTCGCCGACTTCGAGGGCGGCCTCGCGCTGTCCGACGAACCGGGCCCGCGGCTGCTCGCCTTCCTCGGCAGCACCATCGGCAACTTCGACCAGAGCCAGCGCGCGGCCTTCTACCGCATGCTGGCACTGGAGTTGACCAGCGACGACGTCCTGCTGCTCGGCGCGGACCTGGTCAAGGAGCCGGAAGTGCTGGTGCGCGCGTACGACGACGCGGCCGGCGTGACCGCGGAGTTCGACAAGAACGTGCTGCACGTGCTCAACCGCGAACTGGGCGCGGACTTCGACCCCGACGCGTACGACCACGTCGCGGTCTGGAACACCGAGCAGGAGCGGATCGAGATGCACCTGCGGGCGCGCCGCGCACAGACCGTCAAGATCCCCGACCTCGACCTGTCGGTCGACTTCGCCGAGGGCGAGGACCTGCGCACCGAACTGTCCTGCAAGTTCCGCCGCGAGTCGCTCACCGCGGAGCTGAAGGCCGGCGGCTTCACCGTCCGCCACTGGTGGACCGACACGGCCCGCCGCTTCGCGCTGCTGCTCGTGGTGCCCATCTAGCCCGTCCCGTCGCCGCCGTCCCTCCGGTCACGCTCCTTCCGGAGGGGCGGCGGCATGCCCGCACCACCATGGCGCGCGGGCCGCGGAGCAGTCGTTCCGTTCGGCTGAGCGCCCGGGCGCGCCGGGGCTAAGCTGAGCGCCCCTGTCAGCCGGGCGGAGTGCGGTATGGGGTTGTTCGGGGACCGCAGGGTCCTCCTGGAGAAGCTGGGGGCCGCCGACCGGCAGGCCCTGGTGGGACTCGGCGTCCGGCGCTCGTACGAGGCCGGCGCGACGCTGATCGCCGAGGGCGACACGAGCACCTTCGTCGTGGTCGTCCTGTCCGGCTGGTGCGCGGTGCAGCGCTCCACCGACCGCGGCCCGCTGATCCTCGCGCTCCGCCAGGGCGGCGAACTCGTCGGCGAGATGGCCGCGTTGGACGGGCGCCCGCGCAGCGCCTCGGTCACCGCGCTCGGTCCCGTGACCTCCGCGGTGGTGCCGGGCGAGCGGTTCCGGCACTTCCTCGCCGCCCGGCCGTACGCCACCGGGCTGGTGATGTCGCAGCTGATCGAGCGGCTGCGCAGCGCCGACGACGAGCGCCGCGCGCTGGCCTCGGCGACGGTCCTGCAGCGGCTCGCCGCCCGCCTGGTGGAACTGGCCGACCGCACCGGGCGGCGCGAGGGCGGCGGCTCGGTGGCGATCCGGCTGCCGCTGTCGCAGAGCGACCTGGCCGCCGCGGTCGGAGCTACGCGCGAGGCCGTCGCCAAGGCGCTGCGGCTGCTGCGCGAGGAGGGCCTGGTCGCCACCGCGCCCAAGTCCATCACCATCGCCGACCTGGAGCCGCTGCGGCTGCTGGGCGGCGGGCCGGACGGCGCGAAGGGCGGCTGAGCAGCCGGGCGGCGCCGGCGACTTGGACGGCTGGGCGGCCGGGCGTCTGGGCGTCTGGGCGTCTGGGGCGACTCGACCGGTGGCGTGGGCCCGGCGGTCGAGCGCCGGCGCGGGCTCCGGGAGCGGTGGCCGCGGGCTCCCCCGGGGGGCCGCGCCGGAGCACAGATAGGTCCCGATGCGCGGAAGTTCGCGGAAAGTCGCACGAATCTCCTGACGGTCCGTCAGACTTGGTCTCCCGTCGGACCCGTTCCGCCGGTCGGACCGTGCTGCCCGGGGCGGCGCGGGCCGGTCGCGCCGGGGCGTCCGGGCACGCCGCCACCGCCGACTGCCGCTGTGTAAACGGCTACAGCGCGACGCCGCGGCCCGGAGGACAGTCGCACGTACCGGCCCCGTACGGGAAGCGGGCGGCGGCGCCGCGCACGGCGGGCGCGAAGCACGGCGAGAGGCAGCGAGGCGGCGGGATGCACGGCGAGGCGCACGGCGCGGGCGGGGCGGAGCGGCCGGGGGAACGGTCACCGGGACAGTCACCGGAACGGCCGGGGGAACGACCGGGGGAACGACCCCGGGAGCGGTCGGCTGGGCAAGAGGCGGGACACGGGAGCCAGGGGGACGACGGGGGTCGCGGGGACAAGGGGGTGGAACGCCCGGCGGAGCAGGGGGCCGTCGGGGGTCCGGAGCCGGGTGGGGGCCCGGCTCCGGACGCGTCGGGGGACGTCGTCGGCCGTACGCCGGGGCACACGGCGGGGCAGGCGCCGGGCCGGCGCCGGGGACTGTGCCCCGGCACGCCTCCGGCGACGCGGCCCCGGGTACGACCGACGACGCGCCCTCGCGCACCGCGGCCGACGGCGGGCGGCACACCGCGGACCTCGTGCCGGGGCGCGCGGCCGGCCGCCGGCCGGACCTGGGCGCGCGCGGGGCGGGGCGGCGCGCGGCGGTCTTCGACGCGGCCCTGGGATGGGGCCGCGAGGCCGTGCCGGACCCGCGGTCCGGCGCGGGGATCGAGGTGGCGTGCGGGCCCGGCGCGGGGATCGAGGCGGCCTACGGGCCCGGCGCGGGGCCGGGGTTCGGGCCAGGCGCGGAGGCAGCGCTCCGACCCCCGGCGGAGGCGGCGTACGGGCCCGGCGCGGGGCCGGGCTTCGGGCCGGGCGCGGCGGAGGCGGGGTTCGGACCCGCCACGGGGCTCGGCGCCGAGCAGGACGCGGACTACGGGATCGTGATCAGCCTGGACGCGCAGGGGTCCAGCGGACTGCCCGACCCCGACCGCCCGGCGCTGCGCGAGCGGATCTACCGGGTCGCCGAACTCGCCTTCGAGCAGGCGAGGATCGCCGGGGCGCGGCTGGTCCAGGAGGACCGCGGCGACGGCATCATCGCGGTGGTACGCCCGCGCGTCGCGGCCCGCGTGGCCGGCGAGTGGACGGAGTACCTCCATCAGAACCTGCGGGCGGTCAACCGGGAGTTGCGGCGGCCGCTGCGGCTGCGCGCCGGGCTCGCGGTCGGCCCGTTCCGCACCGACGCGCACGGTTTCTCCGGCGGCGCGGTCGACCTGGCCTGCCGGATCGGCAACTGTGCCGAGGCGAAAGCGGTGTTGGACGCGGCGCCCGGAGCGCCGCTGCTGGTCGCCGTGAGCGACCGGCTCTACCAGGACGTCATCCGGCACGGCGGTCGGTGGATCGAGTCCGGCCACTACCGCCCCTTCGACGTCTCGCTCCAAGAGGGCCCGCAGCGGCCCTGGTTCATGGTGGCGGGACGCACGGCGCCGCCGCTCCCCGAGGGAGGGGGATCCGCGGCATCGGGGGACGACGCGGATTCCGCGCCGCACGGCGCGGGGGAGCGGTGGCCCGTGCACGGCACGGACCCGGCGGACGCGCACCGGACGCCGCGGCCGGGGCCGGGGCGCGCACCCGGCCCGCACGGACCGGCCGACCGTACGGGCCGCGATCACGGCGAAGGCCGCGCGGACCGTACGGACCGCCCCGGTTTCCACTTCGGCCCGGTCACCCATCACGGCTCCGGCCAGGTCCTCCAGGGCCAGTTCGGCGACCTCACCTTCGACAACCGGCAGGGCGGCGGCGCGTCCGACCAGCCGTCGCAGGGGCGTTCGCGGGACGGCGGCGCCTCGGGGCGCGGCGCGCACGACGACCCGTGGCGCGACCCGCACGACCCGCGGCGCGACCCGCACGACGACCCCCAGGACCGTGCCCAGGACCGTGCCCAGGACCGTGCCCAGGACCGCCCGCAGGACCGCCCGCAGGACCGTCCCCGGGGCGGCGCCTCGTGAGCGGTGAGGGCGCGGCAGGCGCGGGGCCCGCGGCGCCGGCGGGCGGCGCGGGCGGTCCCGCGGGCGGGCGGGGTCCCGGCGCACCGGCCGGCGGGGCGCGGGCAGCGCCAACCCCGCGGGCGGCGCGCATGGGCGCCCCGACCAGGGTCAGCAGCCGGCCGAACCCCAGGCCGCCGAGGGCCTGTTCGGCGGCTCCGGCGGGCGAACCCGGCGCGAAGGACGGCCGGACGGACGCGGGCGGCGGCGCGGCCCGCATCGCCCGCGAGTCGCGCGCCGCGTTCTCGCTGCACGACGCGAGCACGTACATCGGCGGCGAGATCGGCTCGGTCAACTTCCAGTTCGGCGACAGCAGTCCGTTCGGCCGGCAGCAGCGGCTGCTGGCCGGGCCGCTGCCGGAGGACGAACTGCGCAGGCTGCGCGACCGGTTCGCGGAGCCGCCGGGATACGCCGCGCTCAAGGCCCAGTTGGCGGCCGACCGGTTGCTGGTGCTGTCGGGGCAGCCGGGCACCGGGCGGATGTTCACCGCGCTGTCGCTGCTGGACGACATGGCCCGCGGCGCGGTCTCGCGGCTCGACCCGCACACCGACCTGGCCGCCCTCGACGGCGACGGCGCGGTGGCCGAGCGGCACGGCTACGCACTGGAGCCGGCCGCCGCCGGACTGCCCGACGAACTCCATCTGGACCGGCTGTCGCGGACCCTGGCCGGGCGCGACTCGTACGCGGTGCTGCTCACCGTGCCCGACCCGGGCCGGGCCGGGGTCGCGGGGCGGCCCGGCGAAGCGGCGCCGGGCCCGAGCCGTTACCACCGGCTGCACGAGCCGGCCGCCGCGGACGCGGTCCTGGCCTCCCATCTGGCGGCCGAACTCGGTGAGCGGGCCGAGGCGTTGGGGGCCACCGCGCTGGAGCTGGCCGGCCGGCCGTCGGTGCGCGCGGCGCTCGGCCTGGACCGCCTGCTGCCGGCGGAGGCCGCGCGGTTCGCCGTGCTGGTCGCGAACTGCGCGACCGGCGTGCTCACCGAGGACCGGCTCGTCGCGGAGTGCCGCGGCTTCCCGGCCGCCCAGATCCACCAGTGGTTCGGCGGCGGCGCGGCCGAGACGCTGCCCGTGCTGCGCGACGCGGCGTACCGCATCGCGATGGCCGTCTTCGGCCGCGGCTCGTTCAACACCGTCGCGGAGGCGGCGGAGTTGCTCGCGTGGGAGCTGGCGGTGACCGCCGAGCCGGAGCGGGTGATCGGCCGGCCGCTGCTCGGCGACGGGCTGGAGGCCCGGCTCGCCTCGACCCGCGCGGTCACCGAGGTGCGGCCGCAACCGCTGGTCAGCGGCGAGGACATCCCGGTGCGCACGGTCAGGTTCGGCGGCGAGGGCCTGGCGCCCGCGCTGCTGGCGTACGTGTGGGAGCACCACCACAACATGCGCGGCCCGGTGCTGCGTTGGCTGGACTCGCTGTGCCAGGACCCGCGCCCCGACGTGTGGACCAGGGCCGCGGTCGCCTCCGGCGAGCTGTGCCGGCACGACTGCGTGTACACCCTCAGCGAGCTGCTCACGCCGATGGCCGAGGCCGAACAGGCCAGGCGCGGGCTGTTCGTGGCGACCGCGCTGGAGTCGGTGCTCGGCGACCCCCAAGTGGGCGCCGCGCTGCGGGCGGTGGTCACGTCGTGGGACGAGAGCGCCGACGCCGACCTGCGCTGGACGGCGGCCGCGGTGCTCGCCCGCGGCACGGCCACGACGACCGTGTCCGAGGCGCTGGGCCGGCTCGGCCGGATCGGCACCTGGGAGGAGGGCAGGCTGCGCGCGGTCGCCGCGGAGAGCGTGGTGCACCTGGCCGGTTTCAGCTCCTCGCGCGAGCCGCTGGCCCGCATCCGCGGCTGGCTGGGCGACAACCGGCGCGAGCACCAGGACCTGGGCCTGGTCGCGACGTTGACGCTGTGCGACTTCCTCACCGACGACGTGTGGAACCCGGCACCCGAACTGGACGGCCTCGGCTCCTGGCCGCTGGCGCTCGCCCTGTGCGCGGCGCATCCCGAACGGGCCCGGGAGATCGCCGGGTTACTGTGGACCGCGCTGAACACCAGCCGCTCGTACGAGCCGGCGCTCGAAGCGCTCACCGGCTGGCTGCGCGGCTGCCGCGGCAAGCCGTGGGAGGAGCAGGTCACGTCCTTCCTCCCGCTGCTGGTGTTCGGCCCCGACGACCGGCAGCGGCTGCTGTCGCTGCTGAAGGAACTGTCCGACGACCCCGACGCCCCGCTGGGGCAGGAGCAGACCCACCGCCTGCGGCAGGCGATAGAGAGAGCAGGGACACGATGAGCAACAACGGGTGGCAGCGGCAGGGGGGCTGGCAGCAGCCGCAGGCAGCGGCGGGGCCCTGGGCGAAGGCCCCGCAGGACGTGGAGCTCCCCCACCAGCTCCAGGGGCCGTTCCTGAAGGAGTTCGTGCCGCAGGGCGGTTACAAGCACCACGGCGCGCAGATCGCGTCGGTGGTCTTCTACCGCAACGGCGGCTACAGCGTGATCACCGTGCGCGGCGCGCAGCACCACGGCAAGCCGGTGTTCGGCAAGCCGACGTCGGTGTGCCACATCGCGCGCGGCCGGCACCAGGCGTCGTTCGAGATGCAGTTGCCGACGCTCGGCGACCAGGCGGACTTCACCTGCGCGGTGGACGTCAACTGGGAGGTCGCCGACTTCCATCTGGTCGCCGAGAAGCGGGTGGTGGACGTGGAGAAGATGCTGCGTCCGCCGCTGCTGGCGCGGCTGCGGTCGATCACCCGCCGGCACGGCCTGGACGGCGCGCAGGCCGCGGACGAGGCGATCCAGGCGGTGCTGTCGGGCGGCAACTGGTCGCCCTTCGGCACGGACATCGGCCTGATCACCCAGGTCTTCGTCCGCATCGACCTCGGCCGCGCCGCGTCCGACCACAACCAGCGGATGCTCCAGGTGCAGCACACCGCGACGGTCCAGTCGGCCGCGGACCGCGCCAACGCCGCGCGGCTGCAGGCGAATCTGGCGGACGCGCGGCGGCTGATCGAGGCGGGTGAGGCGGAGCAGTACGCGGTGCTGCTGGCGCAGGACCCGTCGCGCGCCGCGGAGGTCTTCGGCGCGCTCCAGGCGGAGGCGAAGGAGCAGCGGCAGGGCGCGCTGGAGTATCTGAGCCGGCTGATCGACAAGGGCGTCGTGCAGCGGCACCAGGTCGAGGGGCAGGTGCAGATGCTCATCGACTTCGCGCGGACGGTGAGCAAGGGCGTGTTCGACAACGGGCTGCCGCAGCCGGCGGTCGGGCTAATCCCGCCGCCGTCTCCGGCCGACGCGCCACCGCTCCCGCCCCAGCCTCCAGCCGTGCCGGCGGCTCCGACGGACACGGCGACTCCGACGCCGCCCCCGGAGCCGGAACGGGACACGGACGGACCGGCGCAGCGGGGGGACGCGGCAGAGGCGTAAACCCGCCCTGAGCCGCGGGTCCGTGCTGCGAGGTCCGGGCTGCGCCGCTCCGGACGGGTGACCTGCGCGCCACGCGGGAACCGGCCGGTGTGACCGGAAGTTGCTCCTTGTGAGAACGGCACGAGGGGCGGGGACATCATGAAGGCGACGGGCGGTGCGGTCGGTACGGCGGGCGCGGGGGACGTGAACGCGTTCGACGCGTTCGAGCGGCGCGCGTGGAAGGGGCGCGCGGAGGCGTACGCCGGGAGTTTCGCGGAGCTGTGCCGGTACGCGGTGCCGTACCTGCTGGACGCGGCGGACGTACGGGCGGGCGCGGGTTCGGACGTGCGGGCCGAGGGGACCGCCGGGATACGCGTGCTGGACGTGGGAACCGGCCCCGGCACGGTCGCCGCGGCGGCGGTGGCGCGGGGCGCGCGGGTGACGGCCGTGGACGCCGAGCCGTCCATGGTCGCGCGGGCCGCGCGGTCGGTGCCGGAGGCCGAGGTACGGCATGCGCTGCTGCCCGATCTGCCGTTCCCGGACGGTGCGTTCGACGCGGTGGTCGCCAACTTCGTGCTCAACCACGTGGGCCGCCCGGCCGCCGCGCTGGCGGAGCTGCGCCGGGTGACCGCGCCGGGCGGCCGGATAGCGCTCACCGTGTGGTCCGCGCCGCACGCGCCCGGCCAGGCGCTGCTGGGCCGCGCGGTCCAGGCCGCCGGGGTCGAGCGCCCGGCGTCGGTGCCGGAGGTGGACGCCGAGGAGGACTTCCCGCGCACCGAGGCGGGGTTGGCGGCGCTGTTCGCCGCGGCGGGGCTGCCGGGCGCGCGGACGCGGTCGCTGGCCTGGGACCACGTCGTGGACGCGGACGTGTGGTGGTCGGGCCCGGCCGCGGGAATCGCTTCGGTCGGCCAGACCGTCGTGGCCCAGCCCCCGGAGGTGATCGCCGAGATACACGCGCACTACGAGGCGCTGGCCGCGGAGTTCCGCCGCCCCGACGGCCTGCTCGCACTCCCCCACCGCGCGCTGCTCGCCTCGGCCGAGGTCCGCTAGCCGGTCGGCCCGGCGGGGTCGGTCGACCGGTCGGCCCCGCCGGGGTCGGCGAACCGGGCAGCCGCTGCGGGGGTCGGCGTAAAGGGCAGCCGCGGACGAGGATCGCCGGCCGCCGGTCGCGGGGCGTGGGCAACGGGTCGCCGGCCGCCGACCCCGGGTCGGGGGTTGTCACGTAGGGGTCGGGACGTGGAAGCGTCCGGGGCATATGCTCGCGCTCATGAGGAGAGCCAGGTCCGTCGCCCTCGCCGGCGCGGTCGTCGTGGTGGGGGCCGCGGCGACGACGGTCGTCGTCCTCCTCGGCGGCGGCGACGCGGGCCGCCCGCGCGCCGACACCGACCGGATACAGCGCGACGTCTCCGGTCGCCTCCCGGCCGGCTGGAGCAGCCATGTGACCGCCGACCGCGACACCGTGGACGTCTGGTTGATGCACCGCGGCGACATCACCTCCACCATCGCGTCGATGCGCCGCAACGCGATCGTCGACGCGGACAGTCCCGCGATGCTCCGGCTGCTGCCCGAGGACGCCTCCGCCGCAGCCGGCGAGGACTACCTGATCCACATCGCGGACACCGAGGACGACGGCGACCTCCTCCGCGCCCGGGTCAGCAGCAGCCACCCGGGGCCGCGGCCGGTGCTGCAGTTCATGAGCAAGGCGTTCATCCAGGCACAGCTCGAGCTGGCCCCGAAGCCCACGCCGTTCGTCGTCGACTGACCGGCCCGGCCGGGGGCGTCCCGGCCCGGCCGCCGGCGCGACCCGACGCCGCCGCCCACCGCCGCCGCATCGCGCCGAAAAGTTTTCGAAAGTTTCGACACGGCGAGCGTCGACCGGTGACCCACGTCCCCGATGCCTTCGCGGGGCATGGCGCTCCACTACGCGCGTTACCACGCTGACATGCGGAGACGTCAACTCACCACGCCCACACCGGAGTCGAAGCTTTCGATAATCGTGCCGAAACTGTTGACACCCGTCATGGGCAGACCAACACTGACCGGTGCTCCCTGGGGCGTCCCACTCCCCCACACACCCCCACATCACCCCCACACACCAGGAGGAAGCACGCACATGAACGACGTATCCGCACGTCCGCACCGGCGGGCGGGGCTCGGCAGGCTGCGGCTGCTGCTCAGCGGGATCTGCGCCACCGTGCTGGTCGCGGTCGCGGCGATGATCCTGCCGGGCACCGCCAACGCCGACACCGTCATCACCACCTCCGGCACCGGCAACAACAACGGGTACTTCTACTCGTTCTGGACCGACGGCGGCGGGTCGGTGTCGATGAACCTCGGCTCCGGCGGCAACTACAGCACCAACTGGAGCAACGTCGGCAACTTCGTGGCCGGCAAGGGCTGGAGCACCGGGTCGCGCAACCCGGTGACGTACTCCGGCTCGTTCAACCCGTCGGGCAACGCGTACCTGTCGCTCTACGGGTGGACCACCAGCCCGCTGGTCGAGTACTACATCGTCGACAACTACGGCACGTACCGGCCCACCGGCACCTACAAGGGCACCGTCACCAGCGACGGCGGCACGTACGACATCTACGAGACCACCCGCTACAACGCGCCTTCCATCATCGGCACCGCGACGTTCAACCAGTACTGGAGCGTCCGGCAGTCCAAGCGGACCGGCGGCACGATATCCGTCGCCAACCACTTCAACGCCTGGGCCAGCCACGGCATGAACCTCGGCACCTTCAACTACGAGATCCTCGCCACCGAGGGCTACCAGTCCAGCGGCAACTCCAACATCACCCTCGGCAGCAGCGGCGGCGGCACCACCGGCGGCAGCACGACCGGCGGCAGCACCACCGGCGGGACCACCACCGGCGGCACGACCGGCGGAGGCGGCAGCGGCTGCACCGCGACGCTGTCGGCCGGCGACCAGTGGAGCGACCGCTACAACCTCAACGTCTCGGTCTCCGGCTCCAACTCGTGGACCGTGACGATGACCCTGCCGTCGCCCGAGAAGATGATCGCCACCTGGAACATCAACGCCTCCTGGCCCAGCGCCCAGGTCCTGACCGCCAAGCCCAACGGCAGCGGCAACAACTGGGGCGTCACCATCCAGACCAACGGCACCTGGACCTGGCCCTCCGTCTCCTGCACCACGAGCTGAGAGGAGGGGGACCCCTCATGCGGACTCGAAACCACCGCGGGCTGCGCATGCTGGTCGCGGGGCTGGCCGCCGCGGCCGCGGCCGTGGCGGGCGCCTTGGCCGTCGGCGCGAACGCCACCGTGTCGCAGGCGGCGAGCTGCAACGGCTATGTCGGGTTGACGTTCGACGACGGCCCGTCGAACGACCACACCCCGGCGATCCTCAGCGCGCTGCAGCAGAACGGCCTGCGCGCGACGATGTTCAACGAGGGCCAGTACGCGGCCTCGTACCCGGCGCAGGTGCGGGCGGAAATCAACGCCGGGATGTGGGTGGGCAACCACAGCTACACCCACCCGCACCTGATCCAGGAGAGCCAGGCCCAGATCGACTCCGAGGTCGGCAACACCCAGCAGGCGATAGCGAACGCCGGCGGGGGCACGCCCAAGCTGTTCCGGCCGCCGTACGGCGAGACGAACAGCACGCTGAAGTCGGTGGAGGCCAAGTACGGCCTGACCGAGATCATCTGGGACGTCGACTCGCAGGACTGGAACGGCGCGAGCACCGACGCGATCGTGCAGGCCAACTCCCGGCTCACCAACGGCCAGATCATCCTGATGCACGAGTGGCCGGCCAACACCCTGGCGGCGATTCCGCGCATCGCGCAGACGCTGGCCGCCAAGGGCCTGTGCGCCGGGATGATCTCCCCGCAGACCGGTCGCGCCGTCGCCCCCACGGGCGGCGGGACCACGAGCGGGGGCACGACGACCGGCGGCACGACCACCGGTGGCAGCACCACCGGGGGCACGACCACCGGCGGGACCACGGGCGGCGGCAGCGGCGGCAGTTGCACCGCGACGCTCTCCGCGGGCCAGCAGTGGAGCGACCGCTACAACCTCAACGTGGCGGTCACCGGCTCCACCACCTGGACGGTCACCATGAACGTCCCCGCGCCGGAGAAGATCATCGCCACCTGGAACATCAACGCCAGTTGGCCCAGCGCACAGGTCCTGACCGCCAAGCCCAACGGCAGCGGCAACAACTGGGGCGTGACGATCCAGACCAACGGCACCTGGACGTGGCCCACGGTCAGCTGCTCCACGAGCTGACCGCACGCCCTTCGCCTCCCCCACAACGCGGCGCGGCGGCCCGGACATCCGGACCGCCGCGCCGCACCGCTGTTCCGCGGCAGCACCCCCGCGGGGGCTACCGCACGAAGACCCCCGCCTTGTCCGCCAGGTCCAGGAAGTACTGCGGCGCCAGGCCCAGCACCACCGTGACGGCGACGCCGATCGCGATCGCCGTGGACGTCAGCGGCGACGGCACCGCGACCGAGGGGCCGTCGGCCTTCGGCTCGCTGAAGAACATCAGCACGATGACCCGGATGTAGAAGAACGCCGCGATCGCCGAGGAGATGACGCCGACGATCACCAGCGGCATCGCGCCGCCCTGCGCGGCGGCCTTGAACACCGCGAACTTCCCCGCGAAGCCGGAGGTCAGCGGGATGCCGGCGAAGGCCAGCAGGAACACCGCGAAGACCGCGGCCACCAGCGGCGAGCGCCGACCGAGGCCGGCCCAGCGCGACAGGTGGGTGGCCTCGCCGCCGGCGTCGCGCACCAGCGTCACCACGGCGAACGCGCCGAGCGTCACGAAGGAGTACGCGGCCAGGTAGAACAGCACCGAGGAGACGCCGTTCTTGTCGGTGGCGATCACACCGGCCAGGATGAAGCCCGCGTGGGCGACCGAGGAGTACGCCAGCAGCCGCTTCACGTCGGTCTGCGTCACCGCGATCACCGCGCCGATCACCATCGTGGCGATCGCGACGCCCCACATCACCGGCCGCCAGTCCCAGCGCATGCCGGGCAGCACCACGTACAGCAGCCGCAGCAGCGCGCCGAAGGCGGCCACCTTGGTCGCGGCGGCCATGAAGCCGGTGACCGGGGTCGGCGCGCCCTGGTAGACGTCCGGCGTCCACATGTGGAAGGGCACCGCGCCCACCTTGAACAGCAGCCCGACCGCGACCATCGCGAGGCCGATCAGCAGCAGCGCGTCGTTGCCGGTGGAGTCCGCGAGCGCCGGCGTCATCGTGGCCGTGCCGTCGATCACCGAGGAGATGCCGGAGTACGAGACGGTGCCCGCGTAGCCGTACAGCAGGGCGATGCCGAAGAGCAGGAAGGCCGAGGAGAAGGCGCCGAGCAGGAAGTACTTGACCGCCGCCTCCTGGGACATCAGGCGGTTGCGGCGGGCCAGCGCGCACAGGATGTACAGCGGCAGCGAGAAGACCTCCAGCGCCACGAAGAGCGTCAGCAGGTCGTTGGCGGCCGGGAAGATCAGCATGCCGCCGACCGCGAAGAGCAGCAGCGGGAAGACCTCGGTGGTGGTGAAGCCGGCCCTGACCGCGGCCTTCTCCTGGTCGCCGCCGGGCACCGCGGAGCCCTGTGCGGCGAAGGAGTCGACGTTGTTGCCGTGCGCCTTGGGGTCCAGCCGGCGTTCGGCGAAGGTGAACACCGCGACGATGCCGACCAGCAGGATGGTGCCCTGGAGGAACAGCGCGGGCCCGTCGACGGCGACCGCGCCCATCGCCGCGATGTGCGCCTTGGTGGTGCCGTAGCCCTTCTCGGCCAGCGCCACCACCGCGGCGAAGGCCGCCGCCAGGCCCACCACCGACACCGCCACCTGCGCGGTGTAGCGCGAGCGGCGCGGCAGGAACGCCTCCAGCAGGATGCCCAGGGCGGCCGCGCCGAAGACGATGAGCACCGGCGACAGCTGCGCGTACTCGATGTGCGGGGTCGGGATCTTGTCCACGGGCGCCGCCGTCGTCCACAGGCTGTGGACCGACGACGCCGCCGGGACGGCTGCGGATGCGCTCACTTCTTCGCCTCCAGCGCGGGCTTGGGGTCGGTCTTGTGCACGTCGGAGAGCGTGTGCTTGACCGACGGGTTGACGATGTCCGTCACCGGCTTGGGGTACACGCCGAGGAAGAGCAGCAGCGCGATCAGCGGCGCCACGACGAGAAGTTCACGCGCCTTGAGGTCGGCGATGCCCTCCACGCCGGCCTTGACCGGCCCGGTCATGGTGCGCTGGTAGAGCACCAGGACGTACAGCGCGGCCAGCACGATGCCCAGGGTGGCGATGATGCCGAGCACCGGGTAGCGGCTGAAGGTGCCGACCAGCACCAGGAACTCGCTGACGAAGGGCGCGAGTCCGGGCAGCGACAGGGTGGCCAGACCGCCGACCATGAAGGTGCCGGCGAGCACCGGCGCGACCTTCTGCACCCCGCCGTAGTCCGCGATGAGCCGCGAGCCGCGCCGGGTGATCAGGAAGCCGGCCACCAGCATCAGCGCCGCGGTGGAGATGCCGTGGTTGACCATGTAGAGCGTGGCGCCCGACTGCCCCTGGGTGGTCATCGCGAAGATGCCCAGGATGATGAAGCCGAAGTGCGACACCGACGCGTAGGCGATCAGGCGCTTGATGTCGCGCTGGCCGACCGCGAGCAGCGCGCCGTACAGGATGCTGATCAGCGCGAGGATCATGATCGTCGGGGTGGCCCACTTGGACGCCTCGGGGAACAGCTGGAGGCAGAAGCGCAGCATCGCGAAGGTGCCGACCTTGTCGACCACCGCGGTGATCAGCACCGCGACCGGCGCGGTGGACTCCTGCATCGCGTTGGGCAGCCAGGTGTGCAGCGGCCACAGCGGCGCCTTCACCGCGAAGGCGAAGAAGAAGCCGAGGAACAGCCAGCGATCGGTGGAGGTCTCCAGGTGCAGCTTGCCCGACGCGCGCGCCTGGAGGATCTCCTGCAGCGAGAAGGTGCCGGCGCCCAGCTGCTTGGCGGTCGCCGCGTACAGCCCGATGACCGCGGCCAGCATGATCAGACCGCCGGCCAGGTTGTAGAGCAGGAACTTCACCGCCGCGTACGACCGCTGGCGGGCCGCCTCCTCCTCGCCCGCGGCGTGCGCGCGGTCGCCGAAGCCGCCGATGAGGAAGTACATCGGGATCAGCATGGCTTCGAAGAAGATGTAGAAGAGGAAGACGTCGGTGGCCTCGAAGGAGAGCACCACCATCGCCTCGACCAGCAGGATCAGCGCGAAGAAGCCCTGGGTGGGCCGCCAGCGCCGGTTGGGGTTGGCGTCCTCCAGCGGATCGGCGTCGTGCCAGCCGGCCAGCATCACGAACGGGATCAGCAGCGCGGTCAGCGCCACCATCACCGCCGCGATGCCGTCGACGCCCAGGTCGTAGCGCAGCCCGAAGCTCTTCACCCAGGCGTGCGACTCGGTGAACTGGTAGCGGGCGGCGCCGGAGCCGGTGTCGAAGCGGACCAGCGTGACCAGCGACAGCACCAGCACGGCGAGCGAGAAGACCAGCGCCGTGTACTTGGCGGCGGTCCTGCGGGCCGCGGGCACCGCCGCGGTGACGACCGCGCCGACAGCCGGGACGGCGGCGGTCACCGTAAGGATCGGGAAATCAGCCATGGGGTTCAGACCGCCCTCATCAGAAGGGTCGCGGCGACCACCACCGCGGTACCGCCGAGCATCGAGACCGCGTACGACCTGACGTAGCCGTTCTGCAGCTTGCGCAGCCGTCCCGACAGGCCGCCGACCGAGGCGGCGGTGCCGTTGACGACGCCGTCCACCAGGGAGTGGTCGAGGTAGACGAGCGACCGGGTGAGGTGCTCGCCGCCGCGGACCAGCACCACGTGGTTGATGTCGTCCTGCAGCAGGTCCCGCCGGGCGGCCCGGGTCAGCAGGCTGCCGCGGGGCGCGACCGCGGGCACCGGCCGGCGCCCGTACATCAGCCAGGCCACCGCGACGCCGAGGACCAGCACCACCATGGTGCCGGCGGTGACGGCGCCGGTGCTGACCGGCGAGTCGCCCTCGCTGTGGCCGGTGACCGGCTCCAGCCAGTGCAGGAAGGAGGAGTTGATGCTGAACAGGGCGCCGGCGAAGACCGAGCCGAAGGACAGGATGATCATCGGGATGGTCATCGAGGCCGGGGACTCGTGCGGGTGCGGGGCGCCGTGCGCGCTGTGCGCGGCGGCCGGCTCCACCGACGGCTCCTGCGGCGACGGGGTCGCCTCCCGGCCGCCGGCGTCCTTCCAGCGCTCCTCGCCGAAGAAGGTCATCAGCATCACGCGGGTCATGTAGAACGCGGTGACCGCGGCGCCCACCAGGGCGCAGGCGCCGAGTATCCAGCCCTCGGTGCCGCCCTTGGCGAAGGCCGCCTCGATGATCTTGTCCTTGGAGAAGAAGCCGGACAGTCCGGGGAAGCCGATGATCGCCAGGTAGCCGAGGCCGAAGGTGACGAAGGTGACCGGCATGTACCTGCGCAGGCCGCCGTAGCGTCGCATGTCGACCTCGTCGTTCATGCCGTGCATCACCGAGCCGGCGCCGAGGAACAGCCCGGCCTTGAAGAAGCCGTGGGTGACCAGGTGCATGATCGCGAAGACGTAGCCGATCGGGCCGAGGCCCGCGGCCATGATCATGTAGCCGATCTGCGACATGGTCGAGCCGGCCAGCGCCTTCTTGATGTCGTCCTTGGCGCAACCGACGATCGCACCGAACAGCAGCGTGACCGCGCCGACGGTGACCACCGCGGTCTGCGCGTCGGGCGCGGCGTTGAAGATCGCGCCGGAGCGGGTGATCAGGTAGACGCCGGCGGTCACCATGGTCGCCGCGTGGATGAGGGCGGAGACCGGGGTCGGGCCCTCCATCGCGTCGCCCAGCCAGGACTGCAGCGGCACCTGGGCGGACTTGCCGCAGGCGGCCAGCAGCAGCATGAAGCCGATGCCGGTGACCGTGGCGTGCTGCGAGCCCGAGGCCTGGCCGACCTTCGGGAAGACGTCGGCGAAGGCGAACGACCCGAAGGTGGTGAACATCAGCATGATGCCCACCGACAGGCCGATGTCGCCGACCCGGTTGACCAGGAACGCCTTCTTCGCCGCCGTCGCCGCGCTCGGCTTGTGCTGCCAGAAGCCGATCAGCAGGTACGAGGCCAGGCCCACGCCCTCCCAGCCGGCGTACAGCAGGAAGTAGTTGTCGGCCAGCACCAGCAGCAGCATCGCCGCGAGGAACAGGTTGAGGTAGCCGAAGAACTTCCGGCGCTTCTCGTCGTGCTCCATGTAGCCGATCGAGTAGATGTGGATGAGCGAGCCCACCCCGGTGATCAGCAGGACGAACGTCATGGACAGCTGGTCGAGCTGGAAGCCGACCTGCGCCTGGAAGCCCTGGACCGGCACCCAGGTGAACAGGTGCGAGGTCAGGGTGCGCTGGTCGGCGTCCTTGCCCAGCATGTCGGCGAACAGCGCCACGCCGAGGGCGAAGGACACCAGGGCGAGCAGTGTGCCGAGCAGGTGGCCGGTGCGGTCCAGCCGCTTGCCGCCGGTCAGCAGGATGCCCGCGCCCAGCAGTGGCGCCGCGACGAGCAGTCCGATCAGGGTTTCCACTGCGCAGCCCCTTACAGCTTCATCAGGTTGGCGTCGTCGACCGAGGCCGAGTGGCGCGAACGGAAGATCGACACGATGATCGCCAGCCCGACCACGACCTCCGCGGCGGCGACCACCATGGTGAAGAAGGCGATCACCTGCCCGTCGAGGTTGCCGTGCATGCGGGAGAAGGTGACGAACGCCAGGTTGCAGGCGTTCAGCATCAGCTCCACGCACATGAAGACCACGATCGCGTTGCGCCGGATCAGCACACCGGACGCGCCGATGGTGAACAGCAGCGCCGCGAGGTACAGGTAGTTGGCCGGATTCACTTCGCACCCTCCTCGGTCCGGTCGGACGCCGACGACGCGCCGGGCTTCGCGGGTTCCAGGCCCTTGCGGCCCAGCCACTCGCCCGACGCCTGGTCCAGCGCGGCCAGTCGGCGCATCGCGTCCCGCGTCACGTCCCGCACCTGGCCGCGGTCGCGCAGCGTGGAGCTGACCGACAGCTCGGCGGGCGTGCCGTCGGGGAGCAGCGCCGGGATGTCCACCGCGTTGTGCCGGGCGTAGGTGCCGGGGCCGGCAGCGGCGTGACGTGCCTGCCCTCGCGCACCCGGGCCTCGGACAGCTCGCGCTGGCTCTGCCGCTCCTCGGTGCGCTCGCGGTGGGTCAGCACCATCGCGCCGACCGCCGCGGTGATCAGCAGCGCGCCGGTGATCTCGAACGCCCACACGTAGTCGGTGAAGACCAGCCGGGCCAGGCCCTGGACGTTGCCGCCGGTGCCGGCGTTGGCCTGGCCGGAGCCGGCGAAGGTGCCGAGCGAGGCGTTGCCGATGCCGGCGATCAGCAGGATGCCGAAGCCGAGGCCGCACACCGCGGCCATCCAGCGCTGCCCCTTCAGCGTCTCCTTGAGGGAGTCCGCCGCGGTGATGCCGACCAGCATGACCACGAACAGGAACAGCATCATGATCGCGCCGGTGTAGACGACGATCTGCACGATGCCCAGGAAGTACGCGCCCTGCGCGAGGTAGAAGACGGCGAGCACGATCATCGTGCCGGCCAGCGACAGCGCGCTGTGCACGGCCTTCTTCATCAGCACCGTGCCGAGCGCGCCGAGCACCGCGACGGTGCCCAGGATCCAGAACTGCACGGCCTCGCCGGTGGAGGTCCTGGTGGTGACCGCGAGGGTGTCGGCGGCCAGCGACAGCGTGGGGGTCATGCCTCGGCCCCCGTCCCGGCGGGGGTCGTGCCGCCCGGCGCGGTCACCTCGGCGTCGGCGGCGGCGTCGTCCTCGGCCGCCGGGCCCGGCACGATCGTCTCGTCCGCCTTCTCGCCCTTGGAGACCGCGACCTGCCGTACGGTCCCGGGCGCGGCCTCGGTGACCGCGCCGCGGTAGTAGTCGCCCTCGTCCATGCCGGGGAAGATCGCGTGCGGCGAGTCGACCATGCCCTCCTCCAGGCCGGCCAGCAGCTGCTCCTTGGTGAAGATCAGCGACTCGCGGGTCCGGTCGGCCAGTTCGTACTCGTTGGTCATCGTCAGCGCCCGGGTCGGGCACGCCTCGATGCACAGGCCGCACAGGATGCAGCGGGCGTAGTTGATCTGGTAGACGCGGCCGTAGCGCTCCCCCGGCGAGTAGCGCTCCTCGTCGGTGTTGTCCGCGCCCTCCACGTAGATCGCGTCGGCCGGGCAGGCCCACGCGCACAGCTCGCAGCCGACGCACTTCTCCAGCCCGTCCGGGTGCCGGTTGAGCTGGTGGCGGCCGTGGAACCGCGGCGCGGTGGGCTTCTTGTACTCCGGGTACTGCTCGGTCAGCCGCTTCTTGAACATGGCCTTGAAGGTCACGCCGAAGCCTGCGACCGGGCCGAGGAACTCAGGCATCGCCGTCCTCCGTCTTCTGTGCGTCCTCGGTGGACCCGTCCGCGGCGCCGGCCGGGCCGCCCGGGCCGTTCGGGCCGTTCGCGCCGACGAGTTGGCGCTGCGCCCGGCTGGGCCGCCGCGGCACCTGCTGCGCCTGCTGTCCCGGCAGCGGCGGTACGGGGAACCCGCCGGCCATCGGGTCGAACCGGTCCGGCGGGGCCAGCGGACCGCCCGCGGCCTGCGCCTGTTTCTCCCCGCGGTCCCTGAACAGGTCCACGAGCAGCGAGATCAGCAGCAGCGCGAGGACCGCGCCGCCGATGTACAGCACGATCTTGGTGAAGTCGTAGTCCTCGTTGCGCATCGCGCGGACCGCGGCGACCAGCATCAGCCAGACCATCGAGACCGGGATGAGCACCTTCCAGCCGAGCTTCATCAGCTGGTCGTAGCGGACCCGGGGCAGGGTGCCGCGCAGCCAGATGAAGAAGAACAGCAGCAGCTGGACCTTGATGACGAACCAGAGCATCGGCCACCAGCCGTGGTTCGCGCCGTCCCAGAAGGTGGTGATCGGCCAGGGGGCCCGCCAGCCGCCGAGGAAGAGCGTGGTGGCGACCGCGGAGACCGTCACCATGTTCACGTACTCGGCGAGCATGAACAGCGCGAACTTGATCGAGCTGTACTCGGTGTTGAAGCCGCCGACCAGGTCGCCCTCGGACTCCGGCATGTCGAACGGCGCGCGGTTGGTCTCGCCGACCATCGTCGCGATGTACACCAGGAACGACACCGGCAGCAGGATCACGTACCAGCGGTCGTGCTGCGAGGCGACGATCGTGGAGGTGGACATCGAGCCGGAGTAGAGGAACACCGCCGCGAAGGCCAGGCCCATCGCGATCTCGTACGAGATCATCTGCGCGGACGCGCGCAGGCCGCCGAGCAGCGGGTACGTCGAGCCCGACGACCAGCCGGCCAGCACGATGCCGTAGATGCCGACGGACGCGGTGGCCAGGATGTAGAGGATGCCGATCGGCATGTCGGTCAGCTGCATCGGCGTGCGGTGGCCGAAGATCGAGACCTCGTCGTCGGCCGGGCCGAAGGGGATCACCGCGAAGGCCATGAAGGCGGGGATCGCCGCGACGATCGGCGCGAGGACGAACACCACCTTGTCCGCCCGCTTGACGGTGATGTCCTCCTTGAGCATCAGCTTCACGCCGTCGGCGAGCGACTGGAGCATGCCCCAGGGGCCGTGCCGGTTGGGGCCGATGCGCAGCTGCATCCACGCCACGACCTTGCGCTCCCACACGATGGAGAACAGCACGGTCAGCATCGCGAAGGCGAAGCAGAACACCGCCTTGACGACGATCAGCCACCACGGGTCGGTGCCGAAGAACGACAGGTTCTCCGTCGCGCCCGCCAACTGCCGGGCGCCGTCGCCGAGGGGTGCGGACAGGGGGGCCGCGAGGGGCGCGGCCAGGGGGGCGCTCATGCCTGGACCTCCGATTCAGCCGCGCCGGCGTCCGCCGCCGCGGCGACGCCGACGGCCTGGCCGGGGCGGGCCCCGGTGTCCGAGGCCACGCCGCCGCCGGTCGAGTTCAGCGGCAGCCACACCACCCGGTCCGGCATCGGCGTCACCGCGAGCGGCAGCGTCACCGAGCCCTCCGGGCCGGTCACCGTGACCGGGTCGCCCTCGGCGAGTCCGGCCTCGGCGGCGGTCGCCGCGGACAGCCGGGCCACCGCGGCGTGCCGGGTGCCGGCCAGCGCGTCGTCGCCGTCCTGCAGCCGGCCCTGGTCCAGCAGCAGCCGGTGCCCGGCGAGCACCGCCTGCCCCGGCTCGGGCCGCTGCGGCGCGACCGGCGAGGTCTGCGGGGCGCCGGCCGGCGCCCCGTCCCAGGCGCCCAGCGCGTCGAGTTCGGCGCGGGCCTGCCGCACGTCGGACAGGCCGAGCGCGACGTCGAGCGCGTCGGCGAGCATTGTCAGCACCCGGGCGTCCGGCAGCTGGTGGCGGGTGGTGGCCTGGTCGGGCTTGATCGCGGTCTCGAACATCCGCACCCGGCCCTCCCAGTTGAGGAAGGTGCCGGCCTTCTCGGCGACCGCGGCCACCGGCAGCACCACGTCGGCGCGCTCGGTGACCTCGCTGGGCCGCTGCTCCAGGCTGACCACGAAGCCGACCGCGTCCAGCGCCTCGCGGGCCAGCCGCGGGTCCGGCAGGTCGGCGACCTCGACGCCGCCGACCACCAGCGCGGCCAGCTCGCCGCCCGCCGCGGCCTGGAGGATCTGCCCGGTGTCGCGGCCGAACCGGGTCGGCAGCGCCGGCAGGCCCCAGAGCCTGGCGACCTCGTCGCGGGCCCGCGGATCGGTCAGCGGCCGGCCGCCGGGCAGCAGCCCGGGCAGCGCGCCCGCCTCGACCGCGCCGCGCTCGCCGGCCCGGCGCGGGATCCACGCCAGCGTGGCGCCGGTCGCGGTGGCCAGTCGCAGCGCCGCGGTCAGCGCGCCGGGCACCGCGGCCAGCCGCTCGCCGACCAGGATCGCGGCGCCGGGCGCGCGCAGCGCCTCGGCCGCGGCCCGCCCGGCCTCGTCCAGGCCGACGCCCCCGGCCAGCGCGTCCAGCCACTCCGGCTCGGTGCCGGGCGCGGCCGGCAGCAGGATGCCGCCGGCCTTGTCCAGACCGCGGGTGGCGTGGGTGGCCAGCGCGTAGGTCTGCTGCTTGTTCTTGCGGTGCGCCTTGCGCAGCCGCAGGAAGACGCCGGGCGCCTCCTCCTCGGCCTCCAGGCCGGCCAGCAGGACCGCGGGCGCCTTCTCCAGGGCCCGGTTGGTCAGGCCCTTGCCTCCCCCAGAGCCTCCGGCCTGGGAGGTACCCCCGCCAGAGCCTCCGGCCTGGGAGGTGCCCCCGATGTCGATCCCGCGGCCGGCGACCACGGCGGCCAGGAAGTCGGCCTCCTCCGCGGAGTGCGCGCGGGCCCTGAAGTCGACGTCGTTGGTGCCGAGCACCACCCGCGCGAACTTGGCGTAGGCGTAGGAGTCCTCGACGGTGAGCCTGCCGCTGGCCAGCACCGCGGCCCTGCCGTGCGCCGCGGTCAGCCCCGCGGCGGCCGCAGCGAGCGCCTCGGGCCAGGAGGCCGGGGCGAGTTCACCGTCGGCGCCGCGCACCAGCGGGTGGGTCAGCCGGTCGGGGCGCTGGGCGTAGCGGAAGCCGAAGCGGCCCTTGTCGCACAGCCACTCCTCGTTGACCTCCGGGTCGTCGGCGGCCAGCCGGCGCATCACCTTGCCGCGCCGGTGGTCGGTGCGGGTGGCGCAGCCGCCGGCGCAGTGCTCGCACACCGACGGCGAGGACACCAGGTCGAAGGGCCGGGAGCGGAAGCGGTACGCGGCCGAGGTGAGCGCGCCGACCGGGCAGATCTGGATGGTGTTGCCGGAGAAGTACGACTCGAACGGGTCGCCCTCGCCGGTGCCGACCTGCTGCAGCGCGCCGCGCTCGATCAGCTCGATCATCGGGTCGCCGGCGATCTGGTTGCTGAAGCGGGTGCAGCGCGCGCACAGCACGCAGCGCTCGCGGTCCAGCAGCACCTGGGTGGAGATCGGCACCGGCTTGTCGTAGGTGCGCTTGCGGCCGTCGAAGCGGCTGTCCGGGTCGCCGACCGCCATCGCCTGGTTCTGCAGCGGGCACTCGCCGCCCTTGTCACAGACCGGGCAGTCCAGCGGGTGGTTGATCAGCAGCAGCTCCATCACGCCGCGCTGCGCCTTCTCGGCCACCGGCGAGGTGAGCTGGGTGGAGATCACCATGCCGTCGGTGCAGGCGATGGTGCACGAGGCGACGGGCTTGCGCTGCCCCTCGATCTCCACGATGCACTGCCGGCAGGCGCCGGCCGGGTCCAGCAGCGGGTGGTCGCAGAACCGCGGGATCTCGATCCCGACCAGTTCGGCGGCGCGGATGACGAGCGTGCCCTTGGGGACGGACACCCCGATCCCGTCGACGGTGACGGAGACCAGGTCCTCCGGCGGCACCGCCTGCCCGCCTCCGGAGGGTGCGTTGGTAGTGACGGTCACGCGTTGACCTCCGTACGGGACTTGTCGGCCCAGGCGGTGGAGCGGGCCGGGTCGAACGGGCAGCCCCTGCGCTCGATGTGCTCCTCGTACTCCGCCCGGAAGTACTTCAGGGAGGAGAAGATCGGGGCGGCGGCGCCGTCGCCGAGCGCGCAGAAGGACTTGCCGTTGATGTTGTCGGCGATGTCGTTGAGCTTGTCCAGGTCGGAGGGGACGCCCTTGCCGGCCTCGATGTCGCGCAGCAGCTGGACCAGCCAGTAGGTGCCCTCGCGGCACGGCGTGCACTTGCCGCACGACTCGTGGGCGTAGAACTCGGTCCAGCGGGTGACGGCCCGCACCACGCAGGTCGTCTCGTCGAAGCACTGCAGCGCCTTGGTGCCGAGCATCGAGCCGGCCGCGCCGACGCCCTCGTAGTCCAGCGGCACGTCGAGGTGCTCGTCGGTGAACATCGGGGTCGAGGAGCCGCCGGGGGTCCAGAACTTCAGCCGGTGGCCCGGCCGCATGCCGCCGCCCATGTCGAGCAGCTGCCGCAGGGTGATGCCGAGCGGGCCCTCGTACTGGCCGGGGCGGGCGACGTGGCCGGACAGCGAGTACAGCGTGAAGCCCGGGGACTTCTCGCTGCCCATCGACCGGAACCACTCCTTGCCCCGGTTGATGATCGCGGGAACCGATGCGATGGACTCGACGTTGTTCACGACGGTGGGGCACGCGTACAGGCCCTCGACCGCCGGGAAGGGCGGCCGGAGCCGGGGCTGGCCGCGGCGTCCCTCCAGCGAGTCCAGCAGCGCCGTCTCCTCGCCGCAGATGTACGCGCCCGCGCCCGCGTGCACCGTGATGTCGAGGTCGAAGCCGCTGCCCTTGATGTTCTTGCCGAGGTAGCCGGCGGCGTAGGCCTCGCGGACCGCCTCGTGCAGCCGGCGCAGCACCGGCACGACCTCACCGCGGAGGTAGATGAAAGCGTGGTTCGAACGGATCGCCCAGCACGCGATGATCATGCCCTCGATCAGCGCGTGCGGGTTGGCGAAGAGCAGCGGGATGTCCTTGCAGGTGCCCGGCTCGGACTCGTCGGCGTTGACCACCAGGTAGTGCGGCTTGCCGTCGCCCTGCGGGATGAACTGCCACTTCATGCCGGTGGGGAAGCCGGCGCCGCCGCGGCCGCGCAGTCCGGAGTCCTTGACGTAGGCGATCACGTCGTCCGGCGCCATCGCCAGCGCCTTGCCGAGCGCGTGGTAGCCGTCGTGCCTGCGGTAGGTGTCCAGCGTCCACGACCGCGGGTCGTCCCAGAACTCCGACAGTACGGGCGCGAGCAGCTTCTCGGCCGGTTCCACGGTCATCACTCGCCCTCCTCTCCCGACTCGGCCTCTCCCGACTCGGCCCGGTGCGGTTCGGCCTGCTGCGGGACGATGTGGGCGCCGGGGTCGCCGCGGTGCAGCCGCAGCCCCGCCAGCGACGCGGGGCCCGCGCCGCCGGTCGCCTCGACGGCGCCCTCACGCTCGTCGGGGAAGCCGGCCAGGATGCGCGCGGTCTCCTTGTACGTGCACAGCGGCGCGCCGCGGGTCGGGCGGACCTCCCGGCCGGCGATCAGGTCGTCGACGAGCTGCCGGGCCGACTCGGGGGTCTGGTTGTCGAAGAACTCCCAGTTGACCATCACCACCGGCGCGAAGTCGCAGGCCGCGTTGCACTCGATGTGCTCCAGCGTGACCTTGCCGTCGGCGGTGGTCTCGTCGTTGCCGACGCCCAGGTGGCGCTGCAGGTCCTCGAAGATCGCGTCGCCGCCCATCACCGCGCACAGGGTGTTGGTGCAGACCCCGACCTGGTAGTCGCCCGAGGGCTTGCGCCGGTACATCGTGTAGAAGGTGGCGACCGCGGTGACCTCGGCGGTGGTCAGGCCCAGCACCTCGGCGCAGAACCGGATGCCGGTCCTGGTGACATAGCCCTCCTCGGACTGCACCAGGTGCAGCAGCGGCAGCAGGGCGCTGCGCGAACCGGGGTAGCGGGCGATCACCTCCGCGGCGTCGGTCTCCAGCCGGGCCCGGACGTCTGCCGGGTAGTCCGGAGCGGGCATCTCGGGGATTCCCAGCGACACTTCGGCGCTCATCGGTCGACACCTCCCATCACGGGGTCGATGGACGCCACGGCCACGATGACGTCGGCGACCTGGCCGCCCTCGCACATCGCCGCCATGGTCTGCAGGTTGGTGAAGGAGGGGTCGCGGAAGTGCACCCGGAACGGGCGGGTGCCGCCGTCGCTGACAGCGTGCACGCCCAGCTCGCCCTTCGCGGACTCCACCGCGGCGTACGCCTGGCCGGGCGGGACCCGGAAGCCTTCGGTGACGAGCTTGAAGTGGTGGATGAGCGCCTCCATCGAGGTGCCCATGATCTTCTTGATGTGGTCCAGCGAGTTGCCCATGCCGTCCGGGCCGAGCGCGAGCTGCGCGGGCCAGGCGATCTTCTTGTCCTCGACCATCACCGGGCCCGGCGCGAGCCGGTCCAGGCACTGCTCGACGATCCGCAGACTCTGCTCCATCTCGTGCAGCCGGACCAGGAAGCGGCCGTAGGAGTCGCAGGTGTCGGCGGTCGGCACCTCGAAGTCGTAGGTCTCGTAGCCGCAGTACGGGTCGGACTTGCGCAGGTCGTGCGGCAGGCCCGCGGCGCGCAGGATCGGCCCGGTGGCGCCGAGCGCCATGCAGCCGGCCAGGTCCAGGTAGCCGACGTCCTGCATGCGGCCCTTGAAGATGGGGTTGCCGGTGGCGAGCTTGTCGTACTCCGGCAGGTTCTTGCGGAACTTCTTCACGAACTCGCGGATCTGGTCGACCGCGCCGGGCGGCAGGTCCTGCGCCAGGCCGCCGGGGCGGACGTAGGCGTGGTTCATCCGCAGGCCGGTGACCAGCTCGAAGATGTCCAGGATCAGCTCGCGGTCGCGGAAGCCGTAGATCATGATCGTGGTGGCGCCCAGCTCCATGCCGCCGGTGGCGATGCACACCAGGTGGGAGGAGATCCGGTTGAGCTCCATCATCATCACGCGGATCACGCTGGCCCGGTCCGGCACCTGGTCGGTGATGCCGAGCAGCTTCTCCACAGCCAGGCAGTACGCCGTCTCGTTGAACAGCGGCGTGAGGTAGTCCATGCGCGTCACGAACGTGGAGCCTTGCGTCCACGTGCGGAACTCCATGTTCTTCTCGATGCCGGTGTGCAGGTAGCCGATGCCGGAGCGGGCCTCGGTGACCGTCTCGCCGTCGATCTCCAGGATCAGCCGCAGCACGCCGTGGGTGGACGGGTGCTGCGGGCCCATGTTGACGATGATCCGCTCGTCGTCGGCCTTGCCGACGCTCTCGGCCAGCTCGTCCCAGTCCCCGCCGGTGACGGTGAAGACCCGGCCCTCGGTGGTCTCCCGCTCCTCCGCCTGCTGCGGGGACGCGTATCCGTTGCTCATGAGTACGACCTCCGCTGGTCGGGCGCCGGGATCTGGGCGCCCTTGTACTCGACGGGGATGCCGCCGAGCGGGTAGTCCTTGCGCTGCGGGTGGCCGGGCCAGTCGTCCGGCATCATGATCCGGGTGAGCGCGGGGTGGCCGTCGAAGACGATGCCGAAGAAGTCGTACGTCTCGCGCTCGTGCCAGTCGTTGGTCGGGTAGACCGGGACCAGCGAGGGGATGTGCGGGTCGGCGTCGGGCGCCGAGACCTCCAGCCGGATCAGCCGGCCGTGGGTGATCGAGCGCAGGTGGTACACCGCGTGCAGCTCGCGGCCCTTGTCGCCGGGGTAGTGCACGCCGCTGACGCCGGTGCACAGCTCGAACCGCAGCGCCGGGTCGTCGCGCAGCGTGCGGGCCACCTGGAGCAGGTGCTCGCGGGCGATGTGGAAGGTCAGCTCGCCGCGGTCCACCACGGTCTTGTCGATCGCGTCGCCGGGCGGCAGACCCTGCTCCTCCAGCGCACCCTCGAGTTCGTCGGCGATCTCGTCGAACACCCCGCCGTACGGGCGGGTGGCGGCGCCGGGCAGCCGCACGGTGCGCACCAGGCCGCCGTAACCGGAGGTGTCGCCGCCGTTGTTGGCGCCGAACATGCCCCGGCGGACGCCGATGACCTCGCCCGCGCCGTCCCGCGGGGAGGGCACCGCGCCCTCGTTGCGCTGCTCCGGCGTGGTCGGCGCGCCGTCGCCGGGCGGGCTGGAGGCGCGCGGGTTCGAGTCGGGCGCGCCCTGGCCGGGCTGCTGCGAGCCGGAGGGGTTCGGCCCCGACGGCTCGGGCCCCTTGTGTCCCGGCGCGTTCGAACCGGACCGGTCGGACGGGTCCGGCCGGCCGGACGGGTCGGCGGGGCCTGGCGGGTTCGAGGGAGTGCTCATCGCAGCAGCCCCTTCATCTCGATCGTGGGCAGTGCCTTGCGGGCGGCTTCCTCGGCCTCGCGCGCGGCCTCCTCGCGGTTCACGCCGAGCTTGCCGTGCTGGATCTTCTCGTGGAGCTTGAGGATCGCGTCGAGCAGCATCTCCGGGCGCGGCGGGCAGCCGGGCAGGTAGATGTCGACCGGCACGATGTGGTCGACGCCCTGCACGATCGCGTAGTTGTTGAACATGCCGCCGCTGGAGGCGCAGACGCCCATCGAGATCACCCACTTGGGGTTCGGCATCTGGTCGTAGACCTGCCGCAGCACCGGGGCCATCTTCTGGCTCACCCGTCCGGCCACGATCATCAGGTCGGCCTGGCGCGGCGACCCGCGGAAGACCTCCATGCCGAACCGCGCCATGTCGTAGCGGCCGGCGCCGGTGGTCATCATCTCGATGGCGCAGCAGGCGAGTCCGAAGGTGGCCGGGAAGACCGACGCCTTGCGCACCCACCCCGCCGCGGTCTCGACCGTCGTGAGCAGGAATCCGCTCGGCAGTTTCTCTTCGATACCCATGGGTTGGCTCCTGGTCCCCTCGGTCCCCTGGTTCTCTGAGTGGCCCTCTAGGTGGTCGTCTAGGTGGTGGTCTTCGGCCCGGCTAGCGCATGCCTAGTCCCACTCCAGGCCGCCGCGGCGCCACACGTACGCGTACGCGACGAAGACGGTGAGCACGAAGAGGAGCATCTCGACGAGCCCGAACATCCCCAGCCGGTCGAAGGTGACGGCCCACGGGTAGAGGAAGACGATCTCGATGTCGAAGACGATGAAGAGCATCGCCGTCAGGTAGTACTTGATCGGGAAGCGGCCGCCGCCTGGCCTGCGGAGTGGGCTCGATGCCGCACTCGTAGGCCTCCAATTTGGCCCGGTTGTACCGCTTCGGCCCGATGATCGAGGCCATCACCACGGAGAAGATCGCGAATCCGGCAGCGAGCCCTCCCAGCACGATGATGGGCGCGTAGGTGTTCACCGTCCCCCGCTCCTTTCAGTCGACAGTGACTGACGCTCAGACCGTCACCCGGTGCGAGTGAACCGTCACGCAGAGGCGAAGATCGCATCTATGTGAGGCAGTTCACAAGCCCAAGCTGCCCGCATCCTATGCCTGCCGGTCTGTGATCTGCGACACGGGGGTACGCACCAGCTTTGTGATCTCCACCACCTGGGAGATGATCATGAAGTCGGATGAGCGGCGATCTTGTGGCGGAACTCGTCCAAACGATCACTTCAGGTCATTTTTTTCGGCGTTACCGCTGGTCAGTGCGGCGCTCGCACTATCAGCCCGAGCACGGCCCAGGCAAATTGGAGATGGACCGAAGGTCGTGATAGCGGCTGCCGACCCGGCCGGGTGACCCGGGGAACCCGGGACTGACGCGTGTGAACGCGTGCACGAGCGCATACGTAACCAGCGGTCGGAAAACGCCCCAAAGCACGCCCGAACCAAGATCCCGAAACGGGCAATTGGGCCGTGAGCACGTCAAGTGTGGCGCATCCCACCTTTGTTGAACGGAACCTTTCGTTCCTGATAGCCAGAGACGCATGTCCCCGAACCAGGTGCGGACCCTGACGTCCGCTGCGCATACCCATACAGATGCCGAGGCGAGGCCCCATACCGGCCGCCGACGGCACGCGGCGCCCCGCGATCCCCACTGGGCTCGCCGGGCCGGACTCGTCGGCGGTGTCGTCAGCGCGCTCGCTCTCAGCGGCGCGGCCGCTCCGGCCATGGCCGACAACACGCACCACCGTCCCTCCCCCGCCCACCCGCGGGCCACCGGGTCCGCGCCGTCCTCGCCGTCCTCGGCGCTCGCGTTCCTGTCGACGGGCGCCGGCGCCCGGCAGGCCGCCGACGCGGTCGGGCAGTCCGCGGTCCAGGCCCAGCTGGCCGCCGTGCGCCAGCACGACGCCGCGGCGGCCGCCAAGAGCGCCGCCGCCGCGAAGAAGGCGGCGCAGCTCAAGGCCGCGAAGGCCGCGGCGCTACTGAAGGCCGCGCGGGAGCGGGCGGCCGCGCAGGCTGCCGCGTCGCGCGCGGCGCGGCGCACCGCGCTGCACGCCGCCTCGTCCGGGTCGTCGTCCTCAGCGTCCTCGTCATCCTCGTCGTCCGCGACACCCTCCGCGTCCGCGACCGCGAGCACCACCGTGGGGCCGGCGTCCTCCAGCAAGGTCGACCAGCTGATCGCCTTCCTGAAGTCCCAGCTGGGCAAGCCGTACGTCTACGGCGCGACCGGCCCCGACTCCTACGACTGCTCGGGCCTGACCCAGGCCGCGTTCGCCTCCGTGGGCGTGACCCTGCCGCGCACCTCGCAGGAGCAGTCCACGGTGGGCACCCCGGTCTCCACCTCGGCCCTCCAGCCGGGCGACCTCATCTTCTGGGGCGGCGAGGGCAGCGCCTACCACGTCGGCGTCTTCATCGGCGACGGCCAGTACCTGGACGCGGCCAACTCCTCGACCCCGGTCGCGATCCACCAGCTCGTGGACTACGAGCCCGACTGGGCGGTCCGCGTCCTGTGACCGCCTTACCCCGCCCCGACCGCCGAGGCCGCCGCGGCCTCCCCGACGAGGTCCGCGGCGGCTTTGGTGTACCTCCGGGCCTCAGCCCACGATCATCCGGCGCGTGAAGCCGTCGCGGACCAGCACCTCGTACGCTGCCCGCACCTCATCCGGAACCCGACCCCTTTCAGCGCCAGCCGTGCAGCGAGACCGCCGGGCCGCCTGCGAGGTAGCTGCGGAGGGCTTCGGCAGTGCTGGGGACGAACCGCTCGGGGAGCGCGTCGGTGGGAGTCCAGCGGACCTGGGCGTGTTTGTGGGGTTCGCGGTTCTCGGGTTCGCCGGTCCACGCGCGGGTGGCGAAGACGACGGTGAGGAAGCCGTTGGGCGATTCGACGCCCCAGGCTCCGTGGATGATGTGCGCGATGCGCAGATCCTCGGGCTTGACGATCAGGCCGGTCTCCTCGCGCAGTTCACGGACCGCCGTCCGCGTGATCGGTTCGCCGGGGTCGCTCTTGCCGACCGGCAGGTCCCACATCCCCTGGGCGAACTTGGCGTGCTCGCCACGCTGGAGCAGGACGACGCGATCGGTGTCCGGGTCGTGGACGATAACTGCCGCGACGAGCAGGGTCATGGAGTCCACCGCGGGCGCGAGGGCTTGCGGGCGGTCGTGGGTGTTCGGCTGAGCCACAAGAATCCCTTCGTCGGCCGTCGCTAGGGATGTTAGGCGACTGCGTCTCGTGCCCTGCGTGCAAGTTCGGCCGCGCCGGGCACTTTACGTCGTTGGTAGACAGCGAGGGTCGAGCGCAGCGACGTGATCGCCTTGCGGGTGCGGTCCGACGTCATTCCGCTCATCAGGTCCAGTGCTTGTGTCCAGGCCGTGACGGCTTCGTCCGCGCGTGCCTGGGCGGCGAGGCTGTCGCCGAGGTCGGCGTGCGTGAGCGCGTGGACACGCTTGTATGTCACCGCGTCCCAGCGGTGGAGGGCTTCCCGGTGCTGCCGCTCGGTACCGGCATGGTCCTCAAGATCGGTCAGGGTGCGGGCGGTGTGGCTCGCGACTGTTCCCGCAGCCGGGCCGCTGACGAGCGAGAAGCTGGGCTGAGGACGGCTGTCGCGGACAAGGGCATCCTCCGCCGACAGCAGCGCACGCGCGGCGCGCGCCTTCTCGCCCGTGGCGGCGTAGGCACGTGCATGGGTGATGTGGAGCAACGCTTCCGTCTGGCCGTCGACATGACCGAGCCCTCGCGCCAAAGCGCCCTCGATCAAGTCCACGCAGTGACGCGGCTGCTTCAAGCTCAGCGCCTGATGGGCCAGGGCGCGCATCATCCACGCGGCGTGGCCGTGCGGGTCGGCCTCGCAGGCGAGTTGGTGGCCGACTTGGTAGTACCTCTGCGCCGCACCCTCGTGTCCGAGGTCGTGGTGCTTCCAACCGGCCAGATAGGCCAGTTCGGCGACGGCTCCGAAAGCAGCCGCGCGTAAGCCCTCGTTCGGGTACCGCGCCCGCAGCATCGGCGCAGCGGTGTCCGCGAGATACGCGGTGACGGTCGTCAATCCATGGCCGCCGCCCAGGCGTTCATCAGCAACACTGAACGCGGTGGTGATCTGGCGGACCACGTCGATGTCTGCTTCACCCACCATCGCCTCACCCGTCCGCGCGCGGAGAATGCGGGCTGTGGCTTCATGGTCGTACCCCAACGGCATCGCCACCCCCGCACTGGTGAACGCGGCCACGGCCAGAAAGCGCCTGCGCTCCACATCGGCCCGGCCGAGATCCGTAGCCGTGACGACGGGATCGATGTCCGAGGGAATCGGCTCGGTGGTCTCCCGCAACCCGATCTCCGCCGACGTCACCGGCCGACCGGCCCTGCGGGACAGCGCCTCGGCCAGATACTGGCCTGCTTGTCCGGTCGGCTGCGTGCCGTTCACCCAGTGCGCCACCGCGGACTTGTTGGTCTGGAGCACCTCGCCGTTCTCCGCCGCGATGCGCCGCACGTCCTTCGCCAACGCCTCGTACGTGCACCCGACCGCGGCAATGGTCTCGCGGAGCTGCGAGTTGAGCCTTTTCGACGTCGCCACGACCCCTCCAGCCGGGGTTAAACCGCGTATACCGCTCTGCCTACCCACCACGCTACCCACGGCGCGTGACCGCCGGTTCACTTATCGAGAGCAAGCCAACCGCCTGTTCGGCCGGCGGCGATGAGCGAAGGACGCGTGCAATGAACGCAACACCGACCGTGCGCACGGACGAGGCGGCGACCCGACAACGGCAATGGCCGTACTCGCCACGCTCCGTGGGTCACGCGCGACGCCAACTCGCCGACGTGTGCGCCGAATCGGGAATGGCGCACCTCGCCGACACCGCCGCACTCGTGCTCTCCGAGCTGATGACCAACGCACTCCGACACGGCCGACGAACCCACGAACACGCGATCGCGACCCGGTTCACGCCGACCGCCGACGGAATGCGCGTCGAGGTCCACGACACCAGCTCGGCCCGGCCCCGGCTCAAGCAGGCCGCGACCGACGACGAAAACGGCCGAGGACTCGCCCTCGTGGACGCGCTCACCCACGGCCGATGGGGCGTAACCCCCACGACCACCGGCGACGGCAAGACCGTATGGGCCCTCATCGGCCCCGAGCCCGACTGAACCACAACACCACACCCCAAACCGGCACCAATCATCCGCGCAGAAAGTTACCCATGACCACCCACTCCACCACGCACACCCCCGCGCTCCTCCCCGTCTGCGGCGCCCGACGCACCCTCCCCGACCACCTCGTCCCCGTCGCCCACGCCCACACCCCCGCCAGCGCCACCGGCGACACCGAAACCGCACGCGTCGAACGCGACCTGCGCTGCACCCTCCAGGCCCACACCACCGGCGACCACCACGCCTACGCCATGCACCTGCCCGGCGCCGACACCGGCTCCCTCTGGGTCCGCTGGACCCACCCCCACGACCCCCTCGCCCTCACGGTTCTTCCGGACTGCCGCACCCGCGCCCCCGAACCCCTCGACGAAACCTGCTGCCAGTACGCCGACCACCCCGGCGGCCACTGCTACGAACTCACCGACCCCTGGCACCCCACCACCCAGCCCGCCTAACCGAACATTCGCCGTCGTGCCCCCGCCTCCGCAGGGTGCGCGAAACAACTGCTATGAAAGGAATCCGATGCAGCAGACCACCGTTCGTCCCTGGGGTGTCGGCCGGATGCGGCCGTACCCGAGCGCGTGCGTCCAGCCGTTCAGCTCCGTCGTCATCGACCCCACCACCCAGACCGCGGTGTTCCGCGACGCCGAGGGTCTGGTGGTGGAGATGGGCAAGCACGGCACGAGCAAGGGCACCGAGACCAGTCCGCAGTCCACCAACCTCGACAGTCGCAACGACACCGACCACGACCAGGACAGCAACCAGGACTGATGACGATGACCAGAACCGGGCCAGTGGTGGTGGCCACCGAGGCGGATGACCAGACCGCCGATCTGGTCATCACCGAACTCAACCGCCGCGGTGTTCCCGTGGTCAGGTTCAACCCCGCGGACATCGGCGCGGATCTGGCGGTCTCGGCCCGGTTCGGCACCTGCCCGGATCCCATGGACGGGCAGGTGCGCACCCCGTCGAGGACTGCCGATCTCACCAGCGTCCGCGCGCTGTACTGGCGACGGCCCACCTGGCCGGATTTCAACCGCTTGGAAGCGGACGACGCACGCTTCGCCACGGCTCAAGTGCGACACGGCCTCGGAGGCGTGCTCTACGCGCTGCCGAACTGCCGCTACGTCAACCACCCGTTGCGCAACGCCGAGGCCGAGCACAAGCCGTTGCAACTCGCAGTCGCCCAGCACCTGGGACTGACCGTGCCGCCCACCGTGGTGACCAATGACCTTGAACAGGCCCGGGAGTTCATGGGCGCGCACCGCGAGGTGGTCTACAAGGCGCTGCGCTGGACCCCTTACCGGCAGGGCGAGGTCGGGCTGACCACGTGGACCGAGCCGGTCACCGTCGATGAGTTGGACGAGTCGATCTCGGTGGTCCCGCATCTGTTCCAGGCTCGCGTGGACAAGGTCGCCGACCTGCGCGTGGTGGTCGTGGGCACCCGGGTGTTCGCAGTGCGGATCGACTCCGACCTGCTGGACTGGCGCAGGGACTACGACGCGCTCACGTACAGCGTGATCGATCTCCCCGACCGGCTGGCCACGGCTCTGATCGCCTGCCTGGAACACTTCCGCCTCGCCTCCGGCAGCTTCGACCTCGCCATCGACCGGGCGGGCGACATCCACTGGCTTGAACTGAATCCGAACGGCCAGTGGGGTTGGCTGGAGGACGAGACAGAGCTCGACCTGACCAGCGCCTTTGTCGATCTGCTCACGCAAGGAGCGTCATGATCCCGGACACCACAGCCGAGCGCCGCTCGCTCGCCGAGCGCCTGGCGCGAGGCGGCAACTTGATCAGTCCCGCGTGGCGGACTGCCGTCGAGGCCGTCCCACGCGAACTCTTCCTGCGGCCAGGCGTGTTCCTGCCCACGGACGACGCCCGGTGGCGGCCGGTCACCGCGCTCAGCGCCACCCCGGCGGAATGGGTGCAGATCGCCTACAGCGACCAGTCTCTGGTCACCCAGCTCGACGGCCACGTGACCGCCGGCCAGGTCACCGAACCCGTCAGCGGCTTTCCCACCTCCTCCTCCACGCTCCCGGCCACGGTGGTCGGCATGATCGAGGCGCTGGAAGTGGAGGACGGCCAGTCCGTGCTCGAAATCGGCACCGGAACGGGTTACTCGACCGCGTTGCTGTGCCACCGCCTCGGCGAGGACGGCGTCACCAGCGTCGAGGTGGACCCCGAGGTGGCCGCCCGGGCGGACGCCGCGCTGGAGGCGTGCGGCTTCTCGACCTGGACGGTCACCGGGGACGGTCTGCTCGGCCACCCCCGCCGGGCCCCGTACGACAAGGTGATCGCCACCTGCGCGGTCCGCCGCATCCCCTACTCCTGGGTGCGGCAGACCAGGCCGGGCGGGACGATCCTCGCCACGGTCGGCTCCTGGTCCTACGGAACCGGGCTGGCCCGGGTGACAGTCCGGGACGACGGCACGGCGGAGGGCAGGATCATCGGCCGGTCCTCCTTCATGCCCGCCCGGTCCCAAGCCGCCATGCCGCCGACCGGCGACCTCTCGGCCCGCGCCGCCTACGCGGACACCGAACGGCGCACAAAGATCCCGCCGCGGCTGCTGGACGAGTGGGTGCCCGCCTTCCTTGCGCAACTCGCCGCCCCCGGCGCCCAACTGGTCAACGCGGTGTCCGAAAGCGGTGAGCAGGCGGTGTACCTGTTCGATGCCGAACGGGAGTCGTTCGCCGCGATCGAGGGCGTCGAGGGGGAATGGGCCGTCCGCCAGGGCGGCCCTGTCGCCTTGTGGGACGCGGTCGAACGAGCGCTCTCCGCCTGGCAGGACACCGGACAGCCGGACATCACCGCTGTAGGCGTGCGGATCACCGACCGCTGCCACACCTACGAGATCGGCGGAAACCCGGACCTGCGATGGGAGCACCGCATCGTCTGACCACCCGGACGCGGGCTGGTGCGCCAGGGCCTACCTGGGGCGGTCTGCGTCCGGGCCCGGGGTCGCCAGGCCGGTGCGGTAGGCGATCACGACGAGCTGGGCGCGGTCGCGGGCGTCGAGCTTGGTCATCGCGCGCTGCACGTGGGCGCGGACGGTGAAGGGGCTGAGGTACATCCGCTCGGCGATCTCCTGGTTGGACAGGCCGGTCGCCACCAGGGCCACCATCTCGCGTTCGCGCGGGGTGAGCGCGGCCAGGCGCTCGGGGTGCTGCGGCCGGGCGTCGTCCGGCGTGGCCAGGAAGCGGGCGACCAGCGAGCGGGTCGCGGCCGGCGACAGCAGCGTGTCGCCCGCGGCGATCGTGCGTACGGCGTCCAGCAGTTCGTCCGCGCCGATGCCCTTGCCGATGAAGCCGCCGGCCCCCGCGCGCAGCGCCTGGGCGACGTGCTCGTCGGTCTCGTACGTGGTGAGGATCAGGATGCGGCTGCCGCGCAGCTCCGGGTCCGCGCAGATCTCCGCCGTGGCGGCGAGGCCGTCCACCTCGGGCATGCGGATGTCCATCACCACCACGTCCGGGCGCAGTTCCCGGGTGAGCCGCACCGCCTCCCGGCCGTCGCCCGCCTCGCCGACCACGGTGATGTCCTCGGCCGAGTCCAGGAGCATCCGGAAGGCGCCGCGCAGCAGCGCCTGGTCGTCGGCGAGCAGCACCCGGAGCGTCACCGCGCATCACCGTCCTCTCCGTCGCCGCCGCCGGCGGCGTCCCAGCCGTCCGGCACGTCCGCCGCGTCCGCGTCCGCCGCGTCCGCGTCCGCCGCGTCCTGTGCGTCGCCGCGCTGCCGGAAGGGCAGGTCCGCGGTGACGAGGAAGCCGCCCTCCGGGCGCGGGCCCGCGGTCAGGCGGCCCCCGACCGCGGTGGCGCGTTCGCGCATCCCGATCAGACCGTAACCGGACGCGCGGTCCCGCGCGGCGCCGGGAGCCGTCCTCGCGGAGCCGCCCGGTCCCGTACGGGCGCCGGGTCCCGTACGAGCACCCGTTCCCGTGCGGTCGCCGGCCGCCGACGCACCCGGTCCCGTACCCACATCCGCTCCCGTACGGCCGCCCGGTCCGTCGTCCGCGACGGTGAGCGTCAGGCGCCCGCGGTCCCACGCGAGGCGCACCCTCGCCTCGGGCGTCCCCGCGTGCTTGGTCACGTTGGTCAGCGCCTCCTGGACGATGCGGTACGCGGTGAGGTCCACCCCCGGCGGCAGCGGCCTGGGCGTGCCCTGCTCGGCCCGCTCCACCCGGAGGCCCGCGCGGCGGAAGGACTCCAGGAGCGTGGGCAGCCGGGACAGCCCCGGCGCCGGTTCCGAGGGCGCGGCGCCCTGCGCGGACCCGGGCGCGGACGCCGGCCCCGACCCGGAGGCCCACCCGGACGCCGGCCCGGCGCGGACCCCGGCCCCGCCGCAGCCCCGGCCTCCTCGTCGGGCTGGCGCAACAGGCCCACCGTCGCCCGCAGTTCGTCGAGCGCGTCGCGGGTCGTACGGACCAGCTCGTCCAGGCTCTGGCGGGTCTGCTCGGGTCGGACGTCGAACAGATGGGCCGCGACCGTGGCCTGCGCGTTGGCCAGGGTGATCTGGTGCGCGACGAGGTCGTGCAGCTCGCGGGCGATGCGCACCCGCTCCTCGGCCACCCGCCGCCGCGCCTCGCGCTCCCGGGTCTCCTCGGCCCGCCGGGCCCGCTCCTCCACGGCCGCGAGGTACGCCCGCCGGGTCTGCACCGAGTGCCCGAGCACCCCGGCGAGCAGCGGGAACGCCGCCACCGCCGCCACCCTGCTCGCGTCCTTCCACGACAGGGCGCCGAGCAGCGGGGTGGCGGCGACCAGCAGCGCCACCGAGGTCAGCGCCACCGCGCTGGCCGCGTGCCGCCGCGTGCGCGCGGTGAGCGAGTACGCGGTGACCACGGCGGGCGCCACGATGAGCGGGCTCAGCAGCAGGCCGAGCGGCGTGACCAGCACGCCGACCGCGGTCGTGGCCGCCATCGCGGCCAGCGGCGCCCGGTGCCGCACCGGCAGCACGGCACAGGACACCACGGCGACGCCGTACGCGGCGAGGGGCGGCGCCGACAGCCCGCGGCCGTCGCTGTGCAGCATGCCGCCGAGCAGGCACAGGGCGAACGCCGCTGCCGTGACCGCCGCTTCCCGCCACCACGCGCCGCGCGGCCGCGGGTCCCCGCCGCGCGCGTCCGTCATGGCCAGTTCAGCGCCGGCGGAACGGGAACGGCCGCACCCGTGGCGGCACCCGGGCCGCGCCTGCTCAGCGCCTCGCCCTCGATGTCCACGTTCGGCAGCATGCGGTCGAGGATACGGGGCAGCCACCAGGCCCGGCGGCCGAGCAACGCCAGGACCGCCGGCACGATCGCCATCCGCACCACGAACGCGTCGAAGAGCACCGCCGAGGCCAGGCCGACGCCCATCGTCTGGATCGTCGGCATGTCCATCCCGACGAACCCGGTGAACACGCTGATCATGATGATCGCCGCCGCGGCCACCACACGCCCGCTGTGCCGGAAGCCCTGGACGACCGCCTCGGCCGGGGACGCGCCGTGGACGTACGCCTCCCGCATCCGGGTGAGCAGGAAGACCTCGTAGTCCATGGCGAGCCCGAACACGATGCCGATGATGAGGATCGGCATCAGCGACATGACCGGACCGGTCTGCTCGACGCCCAGCAGGTCCGCTCCCCAGCCCCACTGGAAGACCGCGACGAGGACCCCGAAGGCCGCGCCCACCGACAGCAGGAAGCCGAGGGCGGCCTTGACCGGGACCAGGACCGACCGGAAGACCACCGCGAGCAGCAGCACCGCCAGGCCGATCACCACGCTCAGGTACGGCAGGAGCGCGTCGGCCATGGCGTCGGAGATGTCGATGTTCATCGCGGTGGTGCCGGTCACCAGGACGCCCGCGCCGGTGTCCGCCTCGACGCCGGAGGCCGCGTGCCGGATGGCGTGCACCAAGTCCTTGGTCGCCTCGCTGTTCGGCGCGGTGGTCGGGACGGCGGTGAAGACGGCCGTGTCCTTCGCGTCGTCGAGCACCGGCTCGCCGACCGACGCGACGCCGTGCAGGGCCCGTACGGTCCTGGCCGTCAGGTCGGCGGCGACCCGGACGTCGGCGTGCCCCGGCGCGGACCCGTCCCCCCGCGCGGAGCCACCGTCGCCTCCGCTGCCGTTCCCGGAAGCCGACGCGTCGACGACCACCGTCAGCGGACCGTTGAAGCCGGGCCCGAAGCCCTCCGACAGCAGGTCGTAGGCCCGCCGCTGCGTGGTGTCCACCGACTTGGACTCGTCGCCGGGCAGCCCGAGTTCGAGGCTCAGCGCCGGTACGGCGACGGCGCCCAGGCCCAGCACCGCGACCAGCAGCACGGCCACCGGCCGGCGCAGCACGAACCGCGCCCAGCGGGCCGCCAGCCCCGGACGCCCCCGGCCCGGCCCGGCCGGACCAGCCGGACCGGCTCCTGGAACAGCCCCCGGAACAGCCGGACCGGCTCCTGGAGCAGCCGCCGGAACAGCCGTCGGCCGTACGGCCTTGCGGAGCCGCCGCGGCAGCACGCGCCGCCCGAACACCCCGAACAGCGCCGGGACCAGCGTCAGCGCGACGAGCACCGCGAGGCCCACCGCGCCCGCGCCGCCCAGGCCGATCCTGGTGAGTTCCGGGATGCCGACGACCCCGAGGCCGACCAGGGCGATGAAGACCGTCGCGCCGGCGAAGACGACGGCGGACCCGGCCGTCCCCACGGCGCGCCCCGCCGCCTCCTCCGGGTCGCTGCCCCGGGCGCGCTCGTCGCGGAAGCGCGAGGTGATGAAGAGCGCGTAGTCGATGCCGACCGCGAGCCCCAGCATCAGCGCCAGGATGCCGACGGTGGAGGTCAGGCCCAGCGGCACGGCCAGCGCGGAGATCAGGCCGAAGGCGATGCCCACGCCCAGGAAGGCGGTCAGCAGTGACAGTCCGGCGGCGACCAGCGACCCGAGCGCGAGGATGAGCACCACCGCGGCCACCGCCACGCCGACCAGCTCCGTGGTGCCGCCCGGCGACTCCTCGGAGTCCAGCGCAGAGCCGCCGATCTCCACGGTGAGCCCCGCGTCCCTGGCCCGGTCGGCGGCGTGTTCCAGGGCGCTCTTCGTCGCGGCCGTCAGGTCCACGGCGTCCACGGTGTAGGTGATCGTGGAGTACGCGACGGCGCCGTCCCGGCTGACCGCGCCGGTCCGGTACGGATCGGTGGCCGACGCGAGCTGACCGCTGCCGCCCGCTCCCGCGCTCTTGCCCGCGTCGGCGTCCGCTCCCCCTCCCGCGCCCTTGCCCTTGCCCTCGTCGGCGCCCGCGCCCGCGTGACCGCTCCCGCCCAGCGAGGCGAGCGCGCTCTCCACGGCCGCCCGGTTCGCCGCGGCCGTCATCCGCTGTCCGTCCGGCGCCCGGAACACCATCCGGGCCTCGGCGCCCTGCGCGTTGCCGTGCGGGAAGCGGGCGTCCAGCAGGTCGAACGCCTTCTGCGACTGCGTGCCCGGCATGGACAGGTCCTGGTCCTTCGCCTCCGGCGCGAGGACCGCCGCCGCCACGGCCGCCACCAGCACACCGAGCCACACCCGCGTCACCAGCCGGCGCCGCCGGAACGACCACCGTCCGATCCGATAGAGAATTGCCGCCATCCGTCGATCACTCCAGACACCGCTGCTCGGGCGGGAAGAAGGAAAAAGGGGAAGCGCGCGGAATCCGCGCACCTCCCACGCTCCCTTCCGGCGCCGCGCCGGACATCGTCCGCAGCCGCCGTCCTCACCTGGTGCGTACGGACCAGGCGGGCCCCGGCCTGGTGCGTACGCACTACAGCACCGGCGGGTCACGATCGTGTGCGGATACTGAGCGGGCGGGCCGCGGGCCTCCGTGGGGCGCGGGCCGTTCGGTAGTCTCCTTCGCGCCGAACACGCACACCGAAGGGGACGGGGACACAGGGTGACGGGCACGGGGGACGAAGCGGTGTTCCAGCCGCTGCAGGACGACGACCCGGCGCAGGTCGGGCCGTACCGGTTGGCGGCGCGGCTGGGCGCGGGCGGGATGGGCAAGGTCTACCTGGGGCACGCGCCCGGCCGGCCGGTCGCGATCAAGGTGATCAGGCCCGAGTTCGCCGAGGACCCGAACTTCCGGCGGCGGTTCGGCCAGGAGGTGCTGGCCGCGCGCCGGGTGCAGGGCCTGTACACCGCGCCGGTGCTGGACAGCGACACCGAGGGGCCGCGGCCGTGGCTGGCCACCGCGTACGTGCAGGGGCCGACGCTGTCCGCGGCGGTCGCCCGGCACGGCGCGCTGCCGCCGCAGACCGTGCTGCTGCTGGTCGCCGGGATCGCCGAGGCCCTCCAGGCGGTGCACGCGGCCGGCCTGGTGCACCGTGACCTGAAGCCGTCCAACGTGCTGCTGGCCGACGACGGCCCGCGCGTCATCGACTTCGGCATCGCCCGCGCCGCCGACACCACCGCGCTGACCGACAGCGGCGTGACCGTGGGCACTCCGGCGTTCATGGCCCCCGAGCAGGCCGCGATGCGCGAGATCACCCCGGCCACCGATGTCTTCGCGCTCGGCCAGGTCGCCGCCTACGCCGCGATCGGCGCGCCCGCCTACGGCGAGGGGCCGTCCCACGCGGTGCTGTACCGCATCGTGCACGAGGAACCCGAACTGGTCGGCCTGCCCGAGGAGTTGGCGCCGCTGGTGCGGAGCTGCCTGGCCAAGGACCCGGCGCGGCGGCCGTCCACCGAGCAGGTGGTGGCGATGTGCCAGGCCGCGTCCGCGGACGGCCGACTGGTCCGGCCCGAGCAGTGGCTGCCGGGCGACATCGCGGCGCAGATCCCGGCCCGGGTCGCGCTGCCGGTCCCGCCGCCGACCGCGACCGCCGCATCTCCCGCCGCCGCGGGACCGGCCGCCGCGGGACCCGCCGGCGTGACCCGCCCGGACGCCGCCGCGCCGGTGCACCCGCCGACGCAGCCGGTGCCGCCGGCCGCCGCGGCGCAGAACCCGCAGGCCCCGCAGGTCCCGCAGGCCCCGCTGGGGGCACCGCGCCCGTCGGCGCCGTCACCCGACTACCCGCCCACCGAGGCGGCGCGCCCGGTGGGATACCCGCACCAGCCGTACGGCTACCCGCAGCAGCAGTACCCGACGCCGTACCCGCAGCAGGCGCAGCACCGCGGACCGGGCGGCCCCGGACGGCCGATGGCGCCGGGCTATCCCCAACAGCCCTACCGGCAGCAGCCGTTCCAGCCGCTGCCGCCGAAGAAGAGCAAGGCGCCCTACGTCCTGGCCGCGGTCCTCGCGGTCGTCGTGCTCGCGGTCGTCGTGCCGCTCGCGCTCAACGGCAGCGGCGGCGACGACAACAAGGCCAGAAGCGGCGGCAGTTCGTCATCCGTCTCGCCGCGTGCGAACAGCGGCGGCACGGGCGACGACGCCTCCGACGCGACGGCCGGCTCCCACACCCCCGCCGCGCCGAAGCCCGAGGTCCACCCCGGCATCCAACTGGCCGACGACTACCACCTGTTCTTCGCCGACCCCGACCTCAAGCCGGCCCGCGGCTTCGACGACGACATGACCTACTCCTGCACCGACATGATCGACGTCGGCTGCCGCTTCTCCACGAACACCGCGGAACTCGTCCTGCTCGACAGCGGCGAGAAGGGCTCCCTCGACGCCTGCCTGAAGGACACCCGCTACACCACGGAGATCGACCAGGCCCGGCTGTCGCCCGGCTCGCAGATCTGCGCGACCACCGACAGCACGGTCGCGCTGATCACCTTCAAGCACGCGTCGAAGAGCAGCGAGCCGAGCACCTACGCCGTCCTGGACGTCACGGTCTGGCGCAACGCCGTCCCGCCGACGGACGGGTGACCGGACGCCCGGCGGGACGACCGACCGGCCACCCGACCGACCGGCCACCCGACCGACCGGCCACCCGACCGACCGGCCACCCGGCGCGGGGTCGGCCCCGCTCAGGCGCGCGGGGCGACCTTCGTCAGGCCGTTGATGATGCGGTCCATCGCGTCGCCGCCGGTCGGGTCCGTGAGGTTGGCGAGCAGCTTGAGCGCGAAGCGCATCAGCATCGGGTGGGTCAGGCCGCGCTGGGTGCACAGCTGCATCACCTTGGGGTTGCCGATCAGCTTCACGAACGCGCGGCCGAGCGTGTAGTAGCCGCCGTAGGTGTCCTTCAGGATGCGCGGGTAGCGCTGGAGCGCCAGTTCGCGCTGCGCGGAGGTCGCACGGGCGTGCGCCTGGGTGATGACGTCGGCGGCGAGTTGGCCGGATTCCATCGCGTAGGCGATGCCCTCGCCGTTGAACGGGTTGACCAGCCCGCCCGCGTCGCCGACCAGCAGCAGGCCGCGGGTGTAGTGCGGTTGCCGGTTGAACGCCATCGGCAGCGCCGCGCCGCGGATCGGCTGGGTCATGTTCTCCGGGGTGAAACCCCAGTCCTCGGGCATCGAGGCGACCCAGGACCTGAGCACCTCGCGCCAGTCCAGCTCGCGGAAGGCCGCGGAGGAGTCCAGGATGCCGAGCCCGACGTTGGAGGTGCCGTCGCCGAGTCCGAAGATCCAGCCGTAGCCGGGCAGTTGGCGGGCGTCGGGGCCGCGCCGGTCCCACAGCTCCAGCCACGACTCCAGGTAGTCGTCCTCGTGCCGCGGCGAGGTGAAGTAGGTGCGCACCGCCACGCCCATCGGCCGGTCGTCGCGCCGGTGCAGGCCCATCGCCAGCGACAGCCGGGTGGAGTTGCCGTCGGCGGCCACGACCAGCGGCGCGTCGAAGGCGACCGGGGTCTTCTCCTCGCCGAGCTTGGCGGTGACGCCGGTGATCCGGCCGGTGCGCTCGTCGATCAGCGGCCCGGTGACGTTGCACCGCTCGTACAGCCGGGCGCCGGCCTTCACCGCCTGCTGGGCCAGCAGTTCGTCGAAGTCCTCGCGCTTGCGCACCAGTCCGTAGTCCGGGTACGCGGCCAGGTCCGGCCAGTCCATCTCCAGGCGCATGCCGCCGCTGATGATCCGCAGGCCCTTGTTCCGCAGCCAGCCGGCCTCTTCCGAGATGTCGATGCCCATCGCCACGAGCTGCTTGGTGGCGCGCGGGGTCAGGCCGTCGCCGCAGACCTTCTCGCGCGGGAACGCGGTCTTCTCCAGCAGCAGGACGTCGAGTCCGGCCTTGGCCAGGTAGTACGCGGTCGTCGAGCCGGCGGGACCGGCGCCGACGACGATCACATCGGCACTGCGCTCGGAAAGGGCGGCGGTGTCGGTCACGGTGGGCTCTCCCGTTTCGGCGAGGGGGTGTTGCGGCTGCTCGATGCGGTCGAGTCTATGCAGCCGGGGCGCCCGGTGGCGCGGCGGCTCTCACGAACCGGCCGGACGCGGCCCGGAGGCGGCCGGGCCGCGCCCGACCCGCGCCCGGTCGCGTCGGGCAGCGGCTCAGCGGTGGTCCGGCGGCCGGTCCCGCTTGTTCAGCCGCGGCGGCTGGACCACCCCGAGGTCGTGGACGGTCGTCTCCCCGGCCGGCGGCCCCGGCTGCGCGGGAGGCCCGGCGGGAGCGTCCTGCGCCGGCCCGGCCCCCGGCTGCGGCGCGGCCCCCTGCGGCGGTACGGACCCGGGCGGCGGTACGGACCCGGGCGGCGTCTGCGGCGGCGGACCGTACGGGCCCGGCGGCGGTCCGTACGGCTGGGGACCGTACGGCTGCCCGCCCTGGGGACCGTACGGCTGCTGTCCGTACGGCGGTGTGCCGTACGCCGGCGGCGCCCATCCCGCGGCGGCGCCCGCCGCGGCCGGCCCGTACAGCGCGGCCCCGCGCGCGCCCAGCGCCCGCGCCGCGTAGGGCGCGACCAGCACGCCGCCGAACGACCAGAGCAGGGCGACCAGCAGCGCGTACCCGACGTTCGGCCCGAAGGACTCGTGGGTGCCGGCCGTCGACAGCACCACGCCGTCCTCGAAGGTGACGCCGCTGAGCCCGGCGAGCGCCACGAACAGCACGGTGAACAGCCCGGCGACCGCGAACTGCTCGGCCCGGCCGCGGGTCAGCCGGGCGGCGAGCACGCCGATCAGCAGCGCGCAGACCACGCCGCCGGCCACCGCGCCGACCGCCGCCCAGCCGTCCCACATGTGGCTGAGGTCGCCGAGGTCGAGATTCGCGTTGTTCCCGACGCCGTCGGCGGCCCCGGTGGAGGAGAAGCGGAAGTGGGCGTCGAAGGGGCCGCCCCAGCCGAGCGAGAGGCCGCTCACGCCCGCGTTCGGCAGCAGGAAGGCGACGAGGACGACGCCCCAGCCGGTCACGTCGTCGTAGTGGCCGAGCGCCACGCACAGGACCACGACCGCGGCGATGCCGACCGCGGCGAGCAGCGCGTAGCCGGTGGCGCGCAGCACCCGCAGCGCGGCGACCAGGCCGGGCCGGGCGGCGAGCCAGGCGGCGCGGCCGGGGGCGGGCAGCAGGGCGAACGCGGTCACGAAGGCGAGCGCGATGCTGCCCAGCACGGCGAAGACCGGGGCGTCGTGGAGGTGCACCTCCTCGATCGAGGGCTGCGCGAGCAGCGCGAGCACCAGCGTGGCGGCGCCGCTGAGCAGCGCGACCCGGACCGCGGCCTCCGGACCGCCCGCCCGGCGGCGCACCGCGCGCAGCGCCACGGCGAGCGCGAGCACCCACAGCGCGGTGACGGTCAGCGGGATCATCGAGATCGCGGTGTGCACGGTGTGGCCGCCGCTCGTCATCGGGCTGTACGAGAAGCTGCCGGAGTCGGAGCCGTCGTCGCCGTCGTCGAGGTAGGAGGCGTGGTCGAAGCCGGTGTCGAAGCCGGTGTCGGCGCCGGTGTCGCCGAAGGGGTCCGAGTCGTCGCCGCTGCTGTCCCCGAACGGATCGGAATCGTCCCCCGAACCGTCCCCGAACGGATCGGAATCGTCCCCCGAACCGTCCCCGAACGGGTCCGAGTCGTCGCCGCTGCTGTCCCCGAACGGATCGGAGTCATCGCCCGAGCCGTCCCCGAACGGATCGGAGTCGTCGCCCGAGCCGTCCCCGAACGGATCGGAGTCGTCGCCCGAGCCGTCGTCGAACCCGTCCGAACCGTCCGAGTCCCCCGACCCGTCGTCGAACCCGTCGGAACCGTCCGAGTCCCCCGACCCGTCGGAGTCGCCGAAATCGTCGCCGGAGCTGTCGTCCGAGCCGAAGTCGTCGTCGACGGTGGGCTCGTCCCGGGGCGCGTGCACGTCGACCGAGCCGCCGACGCCCTGGAGCAGCAGCGCGAGGGCGATCCGGGAGCGCTTGAGGAAACCTATGCCGCTGCCGCTGAGCAGGCCGCCCGAGGTGCCGCCGAGCAGCGCGGCCAGGCCGAGCAGCAGGACGGCGGGCGCGAGCGCGGCCAGCGCGGCGCCGTCCCAGCGGCCGGTGAACACCCGGCGGGCGAACCGCGCGGCGGGCGAGGGGCCCGGCGGCGCGGCGGGTGGGGCGGCGGGCGGAACGGACGGGGCGTATCCGGCGGCCCCGGAGACCCCGGGCGCCCCGGAGACCCCGGGCACCCCGGACGCGCCGGGCGCCGGCGGCACGGCCGGCATCGTCGGCGGCGCGGCGCCCGGATGGGCCGGCGACACCGCGGGCATCGTGGGCGTCGCGGGCGCCACCGGGGGCTCGGGCGGCGCGCCGTCCGCGGCGGTCGCGGGCGGCGTCAGCTCCTTCCCGCAGCGCGCGCAGAAACGCACATCCGCCGCGTCGGAGACGGGGTTCCCGCACGCGGGGCAGAACGACATGGGCACTCCGGGCAGTTCGGTGACGGTTCGGGGGACGCCGTCCCGCCGACACCGCAGCCTAAAGCGGCAGTTCCGGTTTCCGCCCCCGGATTGTTGACTTCCCCTTTACCGCGCGCCCACGCCACACCTCACCGGCACCGGGCGCCGCGGGAATCCCCGCCTACCCGGTGACCGCGCGGTGCAGCGCCACGATCCCGCCGGTGAGGTTGCGCCACGCGACCCCCCGCCAGCCCGCGTCCTGCAGCCGCCGGGCCAGCGCCGGCTGGTCCGGCCACGCGCGGATGGACTCGGCGAGGTAGACGTACGCGTCCGGGTTGCTGCTCACCGACTTGGCGACCGGCGGCAGCGCCCGCATCAGGTATTCGGTGTAGACGGTGCGGAAGGGCCGGTACGTGGGGTGGCTGAACTCACAGATCACCAGCCGCCCGCCGGGCCTGGTGACGCGCCGCATCTCGCGCAGCGCCGCCGCGGTGTCGTGCACGTTGCGCAGCGCGAAGGAGATGGTGACCGCGTCGAACACCCCGTCGGCGAACGGCAGCCGGGTCGCGTCGCCCGCGGTCAGCGGCAGGTCGGGGTGGCGCTTCCTGCCCTCGCGCAGCATGCCGAGGGAGAAGTCGCACGGCACGGTCAGCGCGCCGGCCGCGGCGAACGGCAGGCTCGAGGTGCCGGTGCCGGCGCCCAGGTCGAGCACCCGCTCGCCGGGCCGCACGTCCAGCGCCTGCGCGACCGCCCGCCGCCACAGCCGGGTCTGGCCGAGCGAGAGCACGTCGTTGGTGAGGTCGTACTTGGCGGCGACGTCGTCGAACATCGCCGCGACGTCCTGCGGCTTCTTGTCCAGGTCCGCCCGGCTCACCGCGCCGTCACCGGGCCTGGAGGATGCGCAGCTCGGGGTGGGCCGTGCCCCCCTCGATCGCGGTGGACGACAGGTGGGAGACCACGTGGTCGTCGACCGGGTCGTTCGCCGGGTCGTCGTGCACCACGAGGTGCTCGTAGGTGGTGGCGCGCTGCGCGGGCACCCGGCCGGCGGCGCGGATCAGATGGATCAGCTCCATCCGGTTGGAGCGGTGCTTGGCGCCGGCCGAGGAGACCACGTTCTCCTCCAGCATCACCGAGCCGAGGTCGTCGGCGCCGTAGTGCAGCGACAGCTGGCCCACCTCCTTGCCGGTGGTCAGCCAGGAGCCCTGGATGTGCGCGACGTTGTCCAGGAACAGCCGGGCGATGGCGATCATCCGCAGGTACTCGAAGAGGGTGGCCTGCGTCCGGCCCTTCAGGTGGTTGTTCTCCGGCTGGTAGGTGTACGGGATGAAGGCGCGGAAGCCGCCGGTGCGGTCCTGCACGTCGCGGATCATCCGCAGGTGCTCGATCCGCTCGGCGTTGGTCTCGCCGGTGCCCATCAGCATGGTGGAGGTGGACTCGACGCCGAGCCGGTGCGCGGTCTCCATGATCTCCAGCCAGCGCTCCCCGGACTCCTTCAGCGGCGCGATGGCCTTGCGCGGGCGCTCGGGCAGCAGCTCCGCGCCGGCGCTGGCGAAGGAGTCGAGGCCGGCCGCGTGGATGCGGCGGATGGCCTCCTCGGCGCTGACGCCGGAGATCCGCGCCATGTGCTCGACCTCGGAGGCGCCGAGCGAGTGGATGACCAGCTGGGGGAACTCCCGCTTGATGGCGGCGAAGTGCTCCTCGTAGTACTCCACGCCGTAGTCGGGGTGGTGGCCGCCCTGGAACATGATCTGGGTGCCGCCCAGCTCGACGGTCTCGGCGCAGCGCCGCAGGATGTCGTCGAGGTCGCGGCTCCAGCCCTTCTCGGTGTCCTTGGGGGCCGCGTAGAAGGCGCAGAACTTGCACGCCGTGACACACACGTTGGTGTAGTTGATGTTCCGCTCGATGATGTACGTGGCGATGTGGTCGATGCCGGCGTACCTGCGGCGGCGGACGGCGTCCGCGGCGGCGCCCAGCGCGTGCAGCGGGGCGTCGCGGTAGAGGACCAGCGCCTCCTCCGGGGTGATCCGGCCGCCGGCCGCGGCACGGTCGAGGACGGCGGTGATATCGGTCGCGTCGGTCGCGTTCGCCGGAGCTGGCACCGGTGCGGTCCCTTCGGAGGGGGTCGGGCGTCGGACCGTGCCAGCGTACGCCAGCCGGTCCGGCCTCCCGAGCGCCGCCCGCCGGACCGCGGCACGGTCCGGCGGGCGGGAGAGCCCGAAGGCGTCCGGGCGGCGCGGCCGCGGCGGCCGGGCCCGGTGGGCGGGACGGCTCAGTGGCCGCCGAGGCCCTTGGCGAGCTGCTCGTCCGCCTGCTGGAAGGCGTCGGCCGCCGACTCCAGGAACTTGCCCATGCCGTCCAGACCCTCGATGGTCTTGGTCGCACCGGTGTTGAACTCGGTGTAGGACTGGTCGAACTGCTTCGAGGAGCGGTCCGTCACGTAGCCGCCGTTGACCAGGTCCTGCACGAACTTGTGCAGCGTGTTCAGCTTCTCGGTGATCTCGTGCTGGCCGGTGCGCAGCTTGGTCGCCGCGTCCCGCATGTCCTGGTACGTAACGTTCACATTAGCCATGGCGGCTCGACTCCTCATTCGCACGTGTTGCCGCAGGGCCTACCCCCGTGGCGCCTGAGTTGGCTCTCAACCTACAGGGGTTGACGCGGCCCCCGCAGCCCCCGGTTCCCGATACCGGAACGTCGAGGTGACCGCGTCGAACACGTCGAAGAAGGGCTCGGCGAGGTCCACCACGGAGCTGCTCGCGGCCACCAGCGCGACCTTGTCGGTGTGTCCGGGCAGCGGGATGAACGTCTGCATCAGCACCGCGCGCACGGTCCTGCTGTCGCCGGGCACGGCGACGTCCTCGATGCCGTACGTGCGGGCGGCGAGGCCGGTCTCCGGGATCTCGACGGTGGTGACCTTGCGCCAGGTGTCGCCCTCGCGCGCGGCCTCCTTCGGGCGCAGCCCGGCGACGATCGAGGCGGGGTCGGCGGGCAGCGCGGTGCCGTCGGCGGTGCGGGCGCCGACGAGGGAGACGGTGACCGAGGCGGTGAGCGGCAGCGTGTCGAAGTTCTGCGCCATGCAGCCGATGTAGACGGCGCCGGACTCGTACGCGTCGCGGGCGGCCTTCTTCAGGAACCGGCCGAGCACGTCCCGGTGCTCGGCCAGCGCGGGGTTCTCCTTGACGCGGCGCGCGAGCAGCCGGCGGACCGAGTCGTCCCGGGTGGCCGGGTGCAGGTCGAACTCCCACCAGGTCATCGGCACGGTCAGGGTGAAGCCCTCGCGCTCGACGGGCATGACCCGCACGGCGGGCCCGGAGCCGTTGGGTGTGCTCACTCGCCGTCCCCGCCCTTGCCGCCGCCGTCGCCCTTCGCGGACTTCGCCAGTTGGTCGGCGAGGTCCTTGTCGGCCTTCCTGATCTGCGTCACGGCCGTGTTCGCCATCTTCGCCAGCCCCTCCAACTGCCCGTCGATCTCCTTGCGGCCGTCCTTCCAGCCGTGCTCGAAGTGGTCCAGCGCGCCCGCGACCTTGTCGGAGCCGAGCTTGGCCTCGTACGCGTCGAACAGCTTGCGGGTGCCGTTCATCGTGTTCCGCACGGCGTCCAGGCTCCGCGCGAAGTCCTCCAGCCCGGTCAGGTCGACCCCCAGCCGATCCGCCCCCACGGCGTCCTCCCCTGCTCCCTTGGTGCGATGCCTCCGACTGTGCGGCGCCTTCGACTATGCGATGCCTTCGACGAGCTTGGCCAGCGCCCGGTCCCCGGTGTCGGCGAGCTTCCTCGGGTAGTCCATGCCCATGTAGACCGCGCCGTCGGGCGCCATGGTCAGGTACGCGTTGCCACGGTCGGTGTCGCCGAGCGGAAAGAGCGGGACGCCCGTCTCCTCGCTCTGGACGTCGATGATCTCGGAATCCCACTGCGCGACCAGCGGGTCGAGGCGGAACGGCGAGCGCGACATCGTACGGCCCGGCCCCTTCACCTCCACGGTGAGCCCGCCGAACTCGGCGAGGAACCGCCGGGCCGCGTCGTGCATGACGAAGCCCTCGTCCGCGTCGTGCAGCGCCCGCTCCCACGCGTCGGCGGGCACCTGGCGGCCGGGCCGCCAGCCTGCCTGCCGCAGCACGCGGTCCGTCTCGGCGGACCAGCGGGCGCCGGCCGGGTCGGGCGAACCGGCCGGAGCAGGCGACGCGCCGCCGTCGCGGACCACGTCCGACACACTCCCGTCGCCGGCCAGGTCCGACGCGCCCGCATCGCGTGCCGGGTCCGGCGCGGCTGCGGCACGCGGTCCGGCGACCAGCCTCTCCACGGCCTCGTGACCGGTGCCGGCGAGCCGTTCGGCCCGCTCACCGCCGCGCTCGCCGCCGCGCTCGCCGCCCCGGTAGACCGCACCGTCCGCCGCCATGCCCAGCAGGCCGGCCCCGCGTCCGCGACGCCGAGGGGCGACAGCTCCAGGCCGGCGGCGGCGCAGAACCGCGCCCACCGCTCCTGATCGGCGCTCGCCGCGACGGGGTCGAAGCGGAACAGCGTCTGCGGCGTGGCCGGCCCCGGCGTCCAGTCGTCCGTGCCCAGCCCGCCGAACTCGCCCAGGAACCGCCGGGCGGCCTCGTGGAGCGGGAGGCCGCGCGACCGCAGCACCGCCTCCCAGCGGTCCACGGGCAGTGCGCCGACCCGTCGGCCGCGCGTGTGGTCTGCTCGGCGAGGACGAACCCGTCCCAGGCGAACATCGTTTGCTCGACGACGCCCGAGCCGTCCGGCGCGAGCCGCTCCTTGGCGATCCTGCGGCCGTAGGGGTCGTACCGGTACTGCCACCGGGCGCCGTCCGGCGTGACCACGGCGACCAGTCGGTCCTCGCTGTCCCAGGTGTACCGCCAGACGTCCGGCTTCCTGGACAACCGCTTGCGACGGCGGACGACCACCCGTCCCTGGGCGTCGTGCTCGTAGTGCACCTGCGCCGGGCCGTGCGCCCGCCGGGCGTCGTCCTGGTCCGCGGCCGGGGCCGGCTCTGAGTGCCGCTCGGTGAGGGCGCCCGCCGCGTCGTAGGCGTACCGCTCCGTCCAGGTCGCCGCGTGCACCGCGGTAGGCGTCGCCGGACAGTCCGGCCCAGGACTGGATGACGGTGTCCCCGCCCAGGCCGCGTACCGACCGCAGCGCGGTGGCCACGTCATCGGCGAACGCCCCCAGCTTCCGCGCGAGCTCCTTCACCTCGTACGGATCACCCGGCACCGGATCACGGTCCAGATCCAGCACATGCCAGTCCGTCGGCCGCCCCATGACCGCCGCCTCCCCCGTGACTCCCGGCCGCCAACCGCCCGGCCGCACATGCTACTTGGCCCAGCCTTTACCTACAGGGGACAGGACGGACACGGGCGCGCGGACGGTTCCCGGCAGCCGGGGGCGGGCGGCCGGGGCCAGGCACGGGCGGCCAGGCGCGCGGCCAGGCGCGCGCGGTCAGGCGCGGGGTGGGAGGAGTTCGACGGCGGCGGAGGGCGGGAAGCCGACGCGGCGGGCGAACTCGGCGATGCCGGTGAGCTGTTCGGCGCCGAGGGAGAAGTCGAGGGTGGTGAAGTAGCGGCGCAGCACCTCCGCGTCGAAGGACTCCCAGCGCGCGGACTGCTCGGCGACCTTCTCGACCTCCTCCAGGGACAGGTCCCGGGAGGCCAGGAAGGCGCGGTGCACCTCGTGCACGGCGTCGGGATGCGCGGCGAGGTAGTCGCGGCGCACCGCCCAGATCGCGAAGACGAAGGGCAGCCCGGTCCACTCCTTCCACATCGTGCCGAGGTCGTGGACGTCCAGGCCCAGCCGCGGCCCGTCGTGCAGGTTCGCGCGCAGCGCCGCGTCGCCGATCAGCACGGCGGCCGGCGCCTCCTGCATCATCAGCGACAGGTCGGGCGGGCAGGTGTAGTAGTCGGGCGCGACGCCGTAGCGCTCGGTGAGCATCAGCTCGGCCAGCCGCACCGAGGTACGGCTGGTGGAGCCGAGGGCGACCCGCTGGCCGTCGAGCTGCTCCAGCGGCAGCTGCGAGACGATCACGCAGGACATCACCGGGCCGTCGCAGCCCACCGCGATGTCGGGCAGCGCGACGAGCTGGTCGGCGTGCTTGAGGTACTCCATGAGGGTGACCGGGCCGATGTCGAGCGAGCCCTCCACCAGCTGGGCGCTGAGCTTCTCCGGGGTGTCCTTGGTCAGCTCCACGTCCAGCAGCGTGCCGGTCCTGGCCAGGCCCCAGTAGAGCGGGACGCAGTTGAGGAACTGGATGTGGCCCACCCGGGGGCGGACCATGCCGTTCGTGCCGCCGCCTGTGCCTTCTGTGTCGTCACGCGCAGATGTGTCCATATCGCGGACGCTACTCCTGCCCCCTCCGCCACCGGCCGCGGGGTCCGCGGCGGCGCGCCGGACACCTGCCGGCGGCGTGCCGGACGCCGTCCGGACACCCGCGGGACGCGGGCCGGCGGCGTGCCGGCGAACCGGGATCTTGCAAGCCTTCCCCGGTCGGGACCCCCGTGCTAGGCTCAGCGGCAAGTTGCAGTTTGGTTTCCTTGCAGTACAAAGCCTGCGGAGCATGTGACCCGCAGGCTTTTGTAGTTTTCAGACATTGCACATGCAGGTTCTGGAGCAGGGCGACCCTTTGGGCCCAAGGAGGGCTTTATGGCTACCGGAACCGTCAAGTGGTTCAACGCTGAAAAGGGCTTCGGCTTCATCGCCCAGGACGGCGGCGGCCCGGATGTCTTCGTTCACTACTCCGCGATCAACGCGACCGGCTTCCGCTCCCTGGAGGAGAACCAGCCGGTGACCTTCGACGTCACGCAGGGCCCGAAGGGCCCCCAGGCGGAGAACGTCACCCCGAACTAGTTCCCGCTAGTCCGGAAGGTCGGCGCTGTCGCGCCCAGAACCTGTAGTACCAAGGGGCCCCGCACCGCGTGCGGGGCCCCTGCCTTGCGTGGGGGCACCTCCCTCGCGTAGGGGCGCCTGCCTCGCGGGGCCCCGCACCGCCCCCGCCCCCGCGCTCACCCTCAGCTCCGGCGCGCGTACAGCTCGTCGATCTCCGCGGCGAAGTCCCGCGCGACCGCCGACCGCTTCAGCTTCATGGACGGCGTGAGGTGGCCGCCGTCCTCGGTGAAGTCCACCGCGAGCACCCGGAACTTCCGGATCGACTCGGCCTGCGAGACGCTCGCGTTCGCGCCGTCCACGGCCTTCTGCAGCTCCGCGAGCAGCTCGGGGTCCCGGGCCAGCTCGGCCGGGCGCAGCCCCTCCTTGTGCCGCATCCGCTGCCAGTGCTCCACGCCGTCGGCGTCCAGGGTGATCAGCGCGGCGACGAACGGCCGGTCGTCGCCCACCACCATGCACTGCGCGACCAGCGGGTGCGCCCGCAGCCGGTCCTCCAGCGGCGCGGGCGACACGTTCTTGCCGCCGCTGGTGATGATGATCTCCTTCTTGCGCCCGGTGATGGTCAGATAGCCGGCCTCGTCCAGCTCCCCGATGTCCCCGGTGGGGAACCAGCGCCCGTCCCCGGCCGCCGCCCGGCCGCCGGGGGTCGCCGCGGTGTCGCCCCAGTAGCCGGCGAAGACCTGGCCGCCGCGCAGCAGCACCTCGCCGTCCTCGGCGATCCGCACCGCCGTGCCGGGCAGCGGCCAGCCGACGGTGCCGAGCCGGGGCCGCAGCGGCGGCGTCACCGTGGCGGCGGCGGTGGTCTCGGTCAGGCCGTAGCCCTCGAAGACCATGACGCCGGCGCCCGCGTAGAAGGCCGCGAGCCGCTTGCCCAGCGGGGAGCCGCCGCAGATCGCGTACCGCACCTTGCCGCCGAGCGCGGCCCTGATCCGGCGGTAGACCAGCGGGTCGTACAGCCCGTGGGCCAGCCGCAGCCCGAGCGAGGGGCCGGGGCCCGCACCGGTCTGCCGGTCCACCAGCGCCTCGCCGTAGCGCCGGGCGACGGCGGCGGCCCGGTCGAAGGAGGCCGCGCGGCCCATCTTCTCCGCGGTGGCCCGGCCGGTGTTGTAGACCTTCTCCAGCACGTACGGGATCGCCAGCAGGAAGGTCGGGCGGAAACCGGCCAGGTCGGCGAGCAGGTCCTCGGTGGCGATGCTCGGCGCGTGGCCGAGCCGCACCCGGGCGCGCAGGCAGCCCACCGCGACCATCCGGCCGAAGACGTGCGACAGCGGCAGGAACAGCAGCGTCGAGGCGGGCTCGGTGCTCACCGTCTTGAAGACCGGGTGCAGCAGCTCGACGGCGTTGTCCACCTCGGCGAAGAAGTTGCCGTGGGTCAGCACGCAGCCCTTGGGGCGGCCGGTGGTGCCCGAGGTGTAGATCAGCGTCGCCACCGAGTCCGGGCCCAGCGCCTGCCGCCGCGCGGTGACCAGCGCGTCGGGCAGGTCGCGGCCCTGCGCGCTGAGCCGGCCGAGCGCGCCCTCGTCGATCTGCCACAGCTCGCGCAGCCCGGGCAGCTCCCGGCGCACCCCGCTGACCAGGCGGGACTGCTCGACGTTCTCCACGGCGCAGGCGGCGGCGCCGGAGTCGGCGAGGATCCAGGCGGTCTGCGAGGCGGAGCTGGTCGGGTAGATCGGTACGGTGATCAGGCCGGCCGCCCAGCCGGCGAAGTCCAGCAGCGTCCAGGCGTAGGTGGTCCGCGCCATGATCGCGAGCCGGTCGCCCGGTTTCAGGCCGGCGGCGATCAGGCCCTTCGCGAGCGCGGTGACCTCCTCGGCGAAGGCGCGCGCGCTGACGTCGCGCCAGACGCCGTGGTCGTCCTTGCGGGCCAGCACGGGGTCCCCCGGGGCCTCCGCGGCGTTCGTGTACGGGATGTCGCCCAGGCTGCCGCGGCGCGGCGGCTCCACCAGCGCGGGCACCGCGGCTTCCACGACCCGGTCGGCGGTGCGCCTGGTCTCGGGCGCCCCCGCGACGGGCTGCGCCGGCGGACGTACGTGGCGTATCAGCATGTCGACCTCCGGTCGAGGGTTGGTCCGGCAATGCGCTGGGCGCTGCGCCGGCAGGGGCAGGGGTTTGTGCGTCGGGCCGACGCCGGGCCTTGCCCCCCCAGGGGCGCGGGGAACTGCGCGACCAGCCCTCGCGGCGCGGAAGGTCGCCACCGCCCCGAAGGGGCAGATCGGATCGCTCCGGACCACCGGCCCGGTGGTGGGCTGCTGGGGGCACCCCCGGACGGAGTCTGGGGGAGCAGTTCCCCGCGCCCCTGAAAAACAGGCCCAGCGCCGAGCCGAAGCAGGGACGGGCGCAGCCCGGGAAGAGCGCGACGCCCAGCGCGAGCCGAAGCGCGGGCCGGCGCGGCCGGGGGAAGGGGGGCAGCGCACAGCGCGAGCGTCACGCGCGTTCGAGGATCGCGGTGACGCCCTGGCCGCCGGCCGCGCAGATGGAGATGAGCCCGCGGCCGGGAGCGTCCCGCTCGGCCAGCAGCCGCGCGAGCGTCGCCACGATCCGCGCGCCCGTCGCGGCGAACGGATGCCCCGTGGCCAGCGACGACCCCACGACGTTGAGCCGCGACCGGTCCACCGGCCCCAGCGGGGCGTCCAGCCCGAGCCGCCGTTCGCAGAACTCCTTGTCCTCCCACGCGGCCAGCGTCGCCAGCACCTGCGACGCGAACGCCTCGTGCACCTCGTAGAAGTCGAAGTCGCCGAGGTCGAGCCCGGCGCGCGCGAGCATCCGCGGCACGGCGTACGCGGGGGCCATCAGCAGCCCCTCGTCGCCGTCGACGAAGTCCACCGCCGCCGTCTCGTACGCGGTGAGGTACGCCAGCGGTTCGAGCCCGCGCGCCGCCGCCCACTCCTCGCTCGCCAGCAGCACGACCGCCGCGCCGTCGGTGAGCGGCGTGGAGTTGCCCGCGGTCATCGTGCCGCCGGGGCCCCCGTACACGGGTTTGAGGCGGGCCAGCCGCTCGGGCGTGGAGTCCGGCCGCAGGTTCTGGTCGCGCTCCAGGCCGCGGAAGGGGGTGACCAGCTCGTCGAGGAAGCCGCGCTCGTACGCCGCGGCGAGGCGCTGGTGGCTGGCCGCGGCCAGATCGTCCTGGGCCGCGCGGGTGATGCCCCACCGCTCGGCGGTGAGCGCCGCGTGCTCGCCCATCGACAGGCCGGTGCGCGGCTCGGCGTTGCGCGGGATGTCCGGGACCAGGTGCCGGGGCCGCACACCGGCCAGCGCGCGCACCCGGCCGCCCAATCCGCGGGCCCGGCGCGCGGCCAGCAGGGTGCGGCGCAGTTCGTCGTTGACGCCCAGCGGCGCGTCGCTCGCGGTGTCGGCGCCGCCGGCGATCCCCGCGTCGATCACGCCGAGCGCGATCTTGGCGGCGACCGCGAACACCGCCTGCAGGCCGGTGCCGCACGCCTGCTGGACGTCGTACGCGGGGGTGTCGTGCGCGAGCACCGAGCCGAGCACGGTCTCGCGGGCGAGGTTGAAGTCGCGGGCGTGCTTGAGCACCGCGCCGGCCGCGAACTCGCCGAGCCGCTCGCCGGAGAGCCCGGCGCGCACCGCGAGGCCGTCCAGCGCGGCGGTGAGCATCTCCTGGTTGGACGCGGTGGCGTAGGGCCCGTCGGAGCGGGCGAAGGGGATCCGGTTGCCGGCGATCACGGCGACCCGTCGAACGGTCTGGGCGGACTGCATGCGCTCCTCCGTAAGTGGTCGGGCGGTCCGAGGGGGCCTGAAGGGCGGTCTCTTGGCCGGAGCGGCGACTCACCAGTAGCCTTACCGCCGGTAAACTTACTCCAGAGTAAGGAGAAGGCCAATGGCCGATCGCTACCTTCGCTTCACCGGCACGGCCCCGGGCCGCTTCCTCACCCGGAGCCTCGGGCTGCCCCGGCCCACCCCGCTGCGACGGTGGTCGGCCGCGCGTCCGGCGTTCGACGGCGCGTTCCTGCGGCTGACCGCGGGCGAGACCGCGCAGCCGGCGGGCGGTGCGGCCGGTGGGGCGCGGGACGGCGCGGCGGGCGGCGCGGCGGGCGGCGCGGCGGGCGGCGTTGGCGGCAGGCCGTACGCCGGGGTCGTGCTGGACGCGACGGCGATCGCCGACCCGGCCGGGCTGCGCGCGGTGCACACCAGCCTGCACCCGCTGGTCAGCTCCCTGTCTCCCTGCGGCCGGGTGGTGGTGCTGGGCCGCCGGCCCGACCCGGCGGACCCGCGCCAGGCCGCCGCCCAGCAGGCGCTGGAGGGCTTCGTCCGCTCGCTCGGCAAGGAGATCGGCCAGGGCAGGACCGTGCAGCTGCTGCGCCTGGCGCCCGGCGCGGACCCCGAACCGGCGCTGGACTTCCTGCTGTCGCCGAAGTCGGCGTACGTCAGCGGGCAGGTCATCGAGGTGGGGTCCGCGCTGCCCGGGCCCGCCCGGCCGGGACAGCGCGTCGCCCTGGTCACCGGCGCGGCGCGCGGCATCGGCGAATCGGTGGCCACGACGCTGGCCAGGGACGGACTGCACGTGCTGTGCCTGGACGTGCCGCAGGCGGCCGAGTCGCTGGCCGAGGTGGCCGCGCGGCTCGGCGGCACCGCGCTGCCGCTGGACATCACCGCGGCCGACGCGGGCGAGCGGATCGCGGCGGCCGTCGAGGCGCTCGCGTCCGGGCCGGCCGCCGCGGACCGGACCGACGTGGACCGGACCGCCGCGGACCCGGCCGCGGAAGGGGGCGCGGCAGGGAGCGCGGAAGGGGGCGCGGAAGGGGGCGCGGCCGGCGGAGGGGGCGCGGCCGGGCGGCTCGACGTCCTGGTGCACAACGCCGGCATCACCCGCGACCGCAAGCTCGCCAACATGGACGCCGACCGCTGGGACGCGGTCCTGGACGTCAACCTCGACAGCGTGCTGCGCACCACCGGCCACCTGCTGAAGGCCGGCACCCTCGGCGACCACGCGCGGATCGTCGCGACCGCGTCGATCAGCGGCATCGCGGGCAACGCCGGACAGACCAACTACGCCGCGTCCAAGGCCGGGATCATCGGCTTCGTCCGCGCACTGGCCGCCGACCCGCAGCTGCGGGCGCGGGGCATCACCGTCAACGCGGTCGCGCCCGGCTTCATCGAGACGCAGATGACCGCGGCCGTCCCGCTGTTCATCCGGGAGGCCGGCCGCCGGATGAACTCCCTCGGCCAGGGCGGCCTGCCGGTGGACGTCGCGGAGACCGTCGCGTGGCTCGCCGCGCCCGGCTCGGGAGGGGTGACCGGCCAGGTGGTCCGGGTCTGCGGCCAGTCCCTGCTGGGGGCGTGAGATGGCGCTCGCGCTCACGCTGGTACGTGGAGCGGTGGCGGGCCTGGGCAAGCGCCCCTCCCCCGCGGCCGAGCTGCCGCCGACCGTGCTCACCCGGACCGCGGTGCGCGTCGACCCGGCGCGGCTGGCCGCGTACGCCCGCGTCTGCGGTTTCGCGCCGGACCCGCGGGCGGACGCGAGGGCCGACGCGGAGGCCGGCGGGGCCGGCGGGGAGCTTGGCGGAGACGGCGCGGGGCTTGGCGCCGAGGCCGGCGCGGGAGCCGTGCTGCCGCTGACCTACCCCCATGTGCTGGGCTTTCCGCTGGCCGCGCGGATCATGGCGGCCCGGGCGTTCCCGCTGCCGCTGATGGGGCTGGTGCACACCTCGATCGACATCCAGGCGTCCCGGCCGCTGACCGCGGGCGACCGGCCGGACCTGGTGGTGTACGCGGAGGGGTTGCGCGCGCACCGGCGCGGGACGGAGGTCGTGATGGTGACGCAGGCGCGGCTCGGCGGGCAAACGGTCTGGTGCGACCGCAGCACGTATCTGGCGCGGCACCGGGTGGACGAGGCGGCGGCCGCGCGCGCCGACGCTGCCGGGCCGCCCGAGCCGCCCGAGCCGGCGGGGCCTGCGGGGCCAGCGGGGCCGCTGCCGGAGGTCGCGCGGTGGCGGCTGGGCGCGGACCTCGGGCGCCGGCACGCCCGGGTGACCGGCGACTGGAACCCGATCCACCTCTACCCGTGGACGGCGCGACCGCTGGGCTTCCCCCGGGCGATCGTGCACGGCATGTGGACGGTGGCCCGCTGCGTCGCCGCCGCCGGGCCTGACGTGACGCACCTGGCCGCGTCCTTCCGCCGCCCCATCCCGCTCCCCGCGGAGGTCTCCTACGCCGCGCGGGGCGCCCGCTTCGAGGTCCGCTCGGCGCACGACGTCCATGTGACCGGCACGTTCGACCGCTGAGACGCCCGGCGTGGGGGCGGCCGGGTGGCTCAGCGGCCGGCGCGCGGCGTCGGGCGGAAACCGGAGGGGGTCCAGGTGTGGCCGGACATGAGGTTGGCCAGGCCGGACCACGCGAAGTTCATCAGCGTCGCCGCGTTCTCGCGGCCCGTCGCGGGGCCGGGCCGGCCGGCCAGCGACTCCGCGGCGCCGACCAGCGCGTGGGCGAGCGCCGCCACCTCCCGCTCGGCCAGCTCCTCGTCGCACTCCGCGTCCCGCGCCGCCGCCGCGATCAGCCCGCGCACGAACTCCACGATCTCCGCCCGCATCGCGGCCACCTCGTCCGCGAACGGCTCGCCGACCGTACGCGCCTGGCTGTACAGGATCGTCCAGCCGTCGGGGTGGGCCGCGGTGTACTCGAAGAAGCCCAGCAGCCCGCTCCACAACTGCCGGTCGGCCGGCGCGCCGACCTCGACCGACGCGCGCACCGCCGCCTTGAGCGCCTCGGCCTCGCGCCGGATGCACGCGGTGAACAGGTCGTCCTTGGAGTTCAGGTAGAGGTAGACCAGCGGCTTGCTGACGCCGGCCGCGACGGCGATCTCGTCCATGGAGGCGGCGCGGTAGCCGCGCCTGGCGAACGCCGCCACCGCCGCGTCGAGCATCTGCTGCTCGCGGACGGCCCGCGGCACCCGTTTCCCCCGGACCTTCTCCTCGACTCCCACAGGTCCCACCCTCTCCCCTCGCCCCACGCCGATCCCCAGGAGCAAGCCTATGAGAGAAGGCTCAGGCGGTGTGCGGCTCTCCGGCCGGGCGGGCGTCGCCCGCGCCGGTGTCCGCGGCGGCGCGGGCGCCGGTGGTCGCGCGCGCGGCGTCGTCCGCCTCGTCCTCCTCGCCGGCCGCGGCGGCGAAGCTCTGCCGGGTGCGCTCGACGCGCTGGGAGACCTGGACGGCGGCCTGCTCGCGGACGTCACGCAGCAGCACCCAGCTCAGCGGCGCGGAGACGACGAGGGCGAGCAGGCCCACCCACAGGTAGTTGGAGTCACCGAGCCCGGCCGGCAGGATCCGCAGCCGGACGAGCCCCCAGATGACCCCGAAGCTGGCGACGATGAGGCCGAAGCGCAGTGCGGTGTATCGGAGCATACGTCCAGTGAAGCACGCGGCTTCCCGGCCCCCGACGCCGCCCCGCCCCCGCGGCTCCGCGCCCCGGTCAGAGCGTCAGCAGCATCACGATGTCGTCGCGGTCGTCGCCGGGCGCGACACGGATCGCGCCGGGGATGCGGCCGACCTCCTTGTAGCCGCAGCCGGCGTAGAAGCGGTCGACGCCGGTGCCGCCGCGGCAGGTGAGCCGGATCGCCTGGATGCCGTGGAAGCCGCGGGCGGCCTGCTCCACCGCGGCCATCAGGGTGCGGCCGTAGCCCTTGCCCTGGTGCGCGGGGTGGACCATGACGGTGTACAGCCACAGCCAGTGGGACATCAGCCGGTGGCTGTTGTACGTCAGGAAGGCCGTCGCGGCGACCGCGCCGTCCTCGTCGCGGCCGACCAGCAGCCTGCGCTCCCCGGCCTCGACCGCCGCGAGCGAGCGCTCCAGGTCGGGCCGGATGTCCTCGGCGGTGACCGGCGGCACGAAGCCCACCGCGCCGCCCGCGTTGGAGACGTCGGTCCACAGCGCGAGGATGCCGTCGCGCAGTTCGGCGTCGAGCACCGGGTCCAGCTGGCACGTAAGTGTCATACGACTACGGTAGCCATTACGGACGCGGCAGCCGAGGCGCCGGAGCTGTCGCTCCCGTCACACCGCTCGCGCGCCGGCAGCGCGTGGGACGCCGCCGCCCGTTCACACCCGCATGGGCTGCGGCGACTCGCGCCGGCCGGCGTCCGGGCCGGGGTACTCGCGGATGATCTCGTAGCGGGTGTTGCGCTCCACCGGGCGGAAGCCGGCGTCGCGGATCAGGTCGAGGATGTCGTCGCGGGTCAGCTTGTTGGGCGTGCCGTAGTCGTCCGCGTCGTGGGTGATCTTGTACTCGACCACCGAGCCGTCCATGTCGTCCGCGCCGTGGTTGAGCGCGAGCTGCGCGGTGGACAGGCCGTGCATCACCCAGAACACCTTCACGTGCGGCACGTTGTCGAACAGCAGCCGGGAGACCGCGAAGGTCTTCAGCGCCTCCGCGCCGGTGGCCATGGTGGTCCGCGCCTGGAGGGTGTTGCGGACCTTGCCGTCCTTCATGTCCACGAAGTCGTGCTGGTAGCGCAGCGGGATGAAGACCTGGAAGCCGCCGGTCTCGTCCTGCAGTTCGCGCAGCCGCAGCACGTGGTCGACGCGGTGCCGCGGCTCCTCGATGTGCCCGTAGAGCATCGTGCAGGGCGTCTTGAGGCCCTTGGAGTGCGCCAGCCGGTGGATGCGGGACCAGTCCTCCCAGTGGGTGCGGTGGTCCACGATGTGCTGCCGCACCTCCCAGTCGAAGATCTCCGCGCCGCCGCCGGTCAGCGACTCCAGGCCGGCGTCGATCAGCTCGTCCAGGATGTCGGAGGCGGACATGCCGGAGATCGTCTCGAAGTGGTGGATCTCGGTGGCGGTAAACGCCTTCAGCGACACCTGCGGCAGCGCCTCCTTCAGCGCCTTGAGCGACCGCGGGTAGTAGCGCCAGGGCAGCGTCGGGTGCAGGCCGTTGACGATGTGCAGCTCGGTGAGGTTCTCGCCCTCCATCGCCTTCGCCAGCCGCACCGCCTCCTCGATGCGCATGGTGTACGCGTCCTTCTCCCCCGGCTTGCGCTGGAAGGAGCAGTACGCGCACGACGCGGTGCACACGTTGGTCATGTTCAGGTGGCGGTTGACGTTGAAGTGCACCACGTCGCCGTTCTTCTTCGTGCGCACGTGGTGGGCGAGGCCGCCGAGCCAGGCCAGGTCGTCGGACTCGTAGAGGGCGACGCCGTCCTCCCGGGTCAGCCGCTCGCCGGCGTAGACCTTCTCCTCCAGCTCTCGCTTGAGCCCCGCGTCCATGGCACGCCTCCTGATCAGCGAATCGACCCGATCGACCCTACTCCCCCGCTTCCCGGCCCGGCGCGGGGCCCGGCGCGGGGCCCGGCGCGGGGCCCGGCGCGGGGCCCGGCACGGGCCGGCGGCGCGCCCGCGGCCGGGACGCCTCACGCCTCCTCCGGCAGCTCCCCGACCCGGTTCTCCCACTTGGTGGAGAGCACGATGGTGGTACGGGTGCGGGCCACGCCCTTGGTGCCGGACAGCCGGCGGATGGTGTGCTCCAGGCCGTCGACGTCGCCGACCCTGACCTTGAGCATGTACGAGTCGTCGCCGGCGATGAACCAGCAGTCCTCGATCTCCTCCACGTCCCGCAGCCGGCGGGCGACCTCCTCGTGGTCGGCGGCGTCGGAGAGCTGGAGGCCGACCAGTGCGGTGACGCCCAGACCCAGCGCGGCGGGGGCGACGGTGGCGCGATAGCCGGTGATCACACCGGCCTGTTCCAGCCGGTTGATGCGGTCGGTGACGCTCGGCCCCGACAGGCCGACCAGCCGTCCCAGCTCCGCGTACGAGGCCCGGCCGTTCTCCCGCAACGCCTGGATGAGCTGCCTGTCCACCGCGTCCATCAGATGGGACCCTCCCGTTCGATCCGCGACCGCACTGTCCGGACTCGAATCTAAGGCATCAACGGGTTCGTGCCCTGCACATCTATTCTTGCGGAGGGCTGAAGGCGCCGGGTTCCCCGGCCGGCCCCGGCGCGCGGGCCACGCCCAGCTCCCCGGACCAGCGGCGGTAGAGGGTGTGCGGCACGCCTGCCGCGTCCAGCACCCGGCCGGCCACGAAGTCCACCAGGTCCTGGATGTGCGTCGCGCCGGCGTAGAAGGCGGGCGAGGCGGGCAGCACCACCGCGCCGGCGTCGTCGAGCGCGACCAGGTGGCGCAGCGTCTGCCCCTCCAGCGGGGTCTCGCGCACCGCGACGACCAGCGGCCTGCGCTCCTTCAGCGTGACGCCGGCCGCGCGCTGCAGCAGGTCCTTGGACAGGCCCAGCGCCACGCCCGCCACGCACGCGGTCGAGGCCGGCACGATCAGCATGCCCTTGGCCGGGTACGACCCGGAGGACGGTCCGGCGGCCAGGTCGCCGGCCGGCCAGTACCGCACGTCGGCGAGGTCGAAGCGGCCGAGGTCGTCCAGGCCCGCCAAGGCGCCGGGAGCGGCGGACCCACCCGAGCCGTGCGGGCCGTGCGGGCCGAACGCGGTGCCGTGCGCGCCGCCGTGCGGGCCGAACGCGTCCGGCTTGCCGTCCGCGCCGCGCGCCAGCCACGCCGCCAGATCCTCACGCCAGTGCGCGTCCCGGAACGCCCGGCCGGTCTCGTCCAGCAGCGTCAGCCGCGCCGCCCGGCTCACCACCAGGTCGACGGCCTCCCCCGCGGCGAGCAGCGCGCGCAGCACCGCGGCGGCGTACGGCGTCCCCGACGCGCCCGACACCCCCACCACCCACGGCCTGCGGCCCGGCACCTGCGTCACGACGTCTCTCCTCCAGGACCCCCACGACCCCCTCACCCTAAGCGGTGCGTCCCGGCCGGGCAGCGCGGCGGCCGGGCAGCGGCGCGGGCCGCGGGGGGCGGAGCCGCGGCCGGGAACCGCGGGCGTCCGCCGAACGTAAGAGACAATGGGGGCGTTGGCCGGTCGGGCCGGGGGCAGGGGGACTGATGGCATACGGACAACAGACGGCGCACCGCGCGGGACCGAGGTCCGTGGCGCTGGCGCCGCTGAGGGCGGGCGGCCGGGTCGCCGCGGCCGCGGCGCTGATGGCCGGCTGGGTCGGTCTGCTGTGGGTGCTGGAGGCGGTCGACACCATCTCCGGGCACCGCATGGACGGCCTCGGCATCGAGCCGCGCAAGACCGGCGAGCTGATCGACATCGTCCCGTCCGCGTTCACCCACTTCGGCTTCGCGCACGTCGCCGCCAACAGCCTGCCGCTGCTGGTGCTCGGCTTCATCGCCGCGCTGCGCGGCATAGCCCGCTTCCTCGCGGTCGCCTTCGCCATCATCGTCGTCGGCGGCCTGGGCGTCTGGCTGGTCGCGCCCGCGCACACCAACACCGCCGGCGCGTCCGGGCTGATCTTCGGCCTGTTCTCGTACCTCCTGGTCCGCGGGTTCGTGGACCACCGGGCGCTGGACGTGGTGGTCGGGCTGTGCGTCGGCCTGCTCTACGGGTCGATCCTGTGGGGCGCGCTGCCCACCGCGCAGGGCGTGTCCTGGCAGGGCCACCTCTTCGGCCTGGTCGGCGGGGTGGTCGCGGCCTTCGTCTTCCGCGAGCGCGGCGCGGCGGTCCCGGCCGGCAACTGACCCCCGCCCGCGCGGAATCGTTCCCTCCGGCGCCCTCCCCGGCGCTCCCGGTACGATCCGCGCCCGATCCGTCCGGCGTCCTTCCGCCATTCCGCTGCCGGATCCGGGCAACCAACGGCGCCCTGAAATCGTCGAATACCCACGTGAGTCCACAGGACGCCCACAGCTACGCTCTACCCGTCCATCCGTCAGACGGCCCGTTCCGGGGTCGCTGATGCTTAACGCCACAAGGAGTTCGTCATCAACAGCATGCGCAAGGGCCTCGCCGCCGCCGGAGTGGTGGCCCTCATAACCGCCGGGTCCGCCGCCTGCGGGACGGACCACACGACACCGCAGGGCAAGGTCGACAAGGCCTTCTCCTCCTTCGGCGGCCAGAACACCGTGACCCTGGGCCTTGCCTTCGACGGCTCCGCGGACCAGATCTACGCGTCGATGAAGGACGAGGACGACTTCACCCGCGACGACGCGAAGCTGCTGGCCTCGCTGCACCTGTCGCTCGGGGTGACCACCCCCAAGTCCTTCAAGCTGCTGGGCAAGGCGCACACCGCGCAGGGCGGCGCGTTCACGCTGGCGCTGTCCACCGACGAGTCCGGCGACACCAGCCTCGCCGAGATCCGCGTGGTCGACCAGAAGCTGTTCCTGCACGCCGACGTCAAGGGCCTGGAGAAGCTGGCGCCCAACCAGAACTCCACGGACATCCAGCAGCTCAACCAGTTCCTGGACCAGGCCGACCAGCTGCCGTCCTCGCTCAACTCGGTGAAGGCCGCGCTCAAGGGCCAGTGGATCAGCCTCGACCCCAAGGCGTTCGCGGACTTCGCCAAGTCGATGGGCGGCTCCTCCGGCGACGACTCCGGCAGCGACCCGCTGGCCGGCGGCCTGCCCGGCGTGCCGAAGATCGACGCCGCCACCCGCGCCAAGATCGTCGACGCGCTGCGCCAGGCGTTCACCACCAACGTCACCTACAAGGACCTCGGCAACCACGACGGCGCCGACCACGTCCAGGTGACCGCGCCGGCCAAGCAGCTCGCCAAGGCGATCGACGACGGCCTCACCCCGGTCCTCAAGGACATCCCCGGCTACGACTCCACAGCGCTCAGCGGCCTTCAGGACGTGCCGAACAAGACGATCTCGGCGGACGTCGGCGTCAAGGACGGCAAGCTCAAGTCGATCACCTTCGACGTCGAACAGCTCGACGACCAGGCGACCGGCAAGCTCCCGCTGACCCTGACGTTCGACGGCAGCGCCAAGGCCATCAGCGCGCCGCCCGGAGCGCAGGTCGTCAACCCGCAGGACATCGTCGGCCTGGTGATGTCCGGCCTGGGCAAGGACGACTCCGACTCCGTCTGATCCCTCGGGGTCCGGTCCCTCCGACCGCCCGCGGCCCCGGCGCTACCAGCCGAGGCCGCGGGCGATCAGGTCGAACAGCGCGAAGACGAAGAGCGTGATGCCGATCACGCCGTTGACCGTGAAGAAGGCCCGGTTCAGCCGGCTCAGGTCGTGCGGCCGCACGATCGAGTGCTCGTAGACGAACGCGCCGCCCACGATCACCAGACCCGTCCACCAGAACCCGCCGGCGTGCGTGGCCAGGCCGTACCAGACCAGCAGCGCCGCGGTGACCGCGTGGCAGACCCGCGCGCCGATCAGCGCGGCCGGGATGCCGAACCGGGCCGGCACCGACTTCACGCCGTGCGCGCGGTCCGCGGCCACGTCCTGGCAGGCGAAGATCAGGTCGAAGCCGCCGATCCAGATGCCGACCGCGAGCCCCAGGATCACCGCGTCCCACGACCAGGAGCCGGTCACCGCCAGCCACGCGCCGACCGGGCCCATCGCCTGCGCCAGGCCCAGGATCGCGTGCGGGAAGTTCGTGAACCGCTTGCCGTACGGGTAGACCACCATCGGCACCACGGCGATCGGCGCGAGCGCCAGGCACAGCGGGTTGAGCAGCGCCGCGGCCCCCAGGAAGACCACCACGGCGACCAGCGCCCCGGCCCACGCCGTGCGCACCGACAGCGCGCCGGTGACCAGTTCGCGGCCGGCCGTGCGGGGGTTGCGCGCGTCGATCTCCCGGTCGATGATCCGGTTGCAGGCCATGGCGAACGTGCGCAGGCCCACCATCGCGACGGTGACCAGCAGCAGGTCGCCCCAGTGCACCTCGGAGCTGTCGCGGAACATCGCGGTCAGCGCGGCGATGTACGCGAAAGGCAGCGCGAAGACCGAGTGCTCGATCATCACCATGCGCAGGAACGCGCGGGTCGGGTCGCCTCCGCTCGCGCGCGGCGGCTTGGCCTTCGCACTGCCTCCGCCCAGGATGACGTCGCTGCTCACAGCCCGTACTCCCTCCAGCGCTTCGTCACCCGTTCGGCGGTCTCCGGGTCGGAGAGCACCATCTCGGGCCAGCCGCCGTCACGCGTGTAGCCCTCCTCGGGAAGCTTACGTGTCGCGTCGATGCCCGCCTTGCCGCCCCAGAACTGCTGGTACGACGCGTGGTCGAGGTGGTCCACCGGGCCCTCGACCACGGTGAGGTCGCGCGCGTAGTCGGTGTTGCCCAGCGCCCGCCAGGCGACCTCGTGCAGGTCGTGGACGTCGCAGTCGGCGTCGACCACCACGATCAGCTTGGTCAGCGACATCATGTGCGCGCCCCAGATCGCGTGCATCACCTTCTGCGCGTGCTTGGGGTACTTCTTGTCGATCGAGACGATCGCGCAGTTGTGGAAGCCGCCGGCCTCGGGCAGGTGGTAGTCCACGATGTCCGGCACGATGATCTTCAGCAGCGGCAGGAAGAACCGCTCGGTGGCGCGGCCCAGCGGCCCGTCCTCGGTGGGCGGGCGGCCGACGACGATCGACTGGAACAGCGGCCGCCTGCGCATGGTGACGCAGCTGACGGTGAGCGCGGGGAACGGCTCCTGCGGGGTGTAGAAGCCGGTGTGGTCGCCGAACGGCCCCTCCGGCAGCGTCCTGCCGGGCTCCAGCCAGCCCTCCAGCACCACCTCGGCGTGGGCGGGCACCTGGAGCGGCACGGTCTTGCAGTCGACCGTCTCCACCCGCTTGCCCTGCACGTAGCCGGCGAACAGGTACTCGTCGATGTCGGCGGGCAGCGGCGCGGTGGAGGCGTAGGTGACCGCGGGCGGGCAGCCGAAGGCGACCGCGACCGGCAGCCGTTCGCCGCGGGCCAGCGCCGCGCGGTAGTGCTCGCGGCTGTCCTTGTGGATCTGCCAGTGCATGCCGATGGTGCGCCGGTCGTGCCGCTGCAGCCGGTACAGGCCGAGGTTGCGCACTCCGGTGGCCGGGTCCTTGGTGTGGGTCAGGCCCAGGTTGAAGAAGGAGCCGCCGTCGCCGGGCCAGGTGAACAGCGCGGGCAGCGCCTCCAGGTCCACGTCGTCGCCGGTGAGCACGACCTCCTGGACCGGCGCGTCGCCCGGCTTCACCTTCTTCGGCGGCACGTGCACCATCCCGGCGAGCTTGCCGAACGCCTCGCGCACCCCGACGAAGCCGTGCGGCAGTTCGGGCTTGAGCAGCCCGGCGATGCGGTCGCCGATGTCGGCGTACGAGGACAGGCCGAGCGCCTTGAGCAGCCGGCGGTCGGTGCCGTAGACGTTCATCGCCAGCGGCGCGATCGAGCCGCGCACGTTCTCGAAGAGCAGCGCGGGCCCGCCGGCCTTGTTGACCCGGTCGGTGATCTCGCCGACCTCCAGGTAGGGGTCCACCTCGGCGGTGACCCGCCGCAGGTCGCCGTCCTTCTCCAGCGCCCGGAGGAACGAGCGGAGATCGTCGTAAGCCATGCTGCCCAGTCTTCCATCCGGCCCAGGCTCTACGCTTGGGGGTCGTCGCGGGGCGGCAGAACCCCGCCGTCCTTTCCCGGGGGGAATGCCGAACCATGCTGCGGTACGCGCCGTACCTGGTGATCCTCGCGCTGTGGATCTACGCCTTCGCCGACTGCATAGGCACGCCCGAGCGGCAGGTGCGCTTCCTGCCCAAGCTGGCCTGGCTGATGATCATCGTGTTCTTCGGCTGGATCGTCGTCGGCCCGCTGGCCTGGCTGATCGCCGGCCGCCACCGGTACGTCGCGGCGCCCCCGGTGACGGTCCGCGCGGTGCGCGGGCCGGCCGAGGACGAGGGCGCCGGCAACGGGCGCGCCGAGCGCCCCGGGGGCCGGACCGCGGCCTGGCAGCCGCCGCCCCGGGGCTGGGTCGCCCCGGACGACAACCCGGAGTTCCTGCGCTCGCTGGGCGAGTTGAACCGGCGCAACCGGGGAGACCGGGGCGACCTCGGCGACGGGGACTGACCGCGCGGCCAGTCCCCCGGGGGGCGGGAGCGGGGTCAGACGCCGGCGTAGGAGTGCTTGCCGGTGACGAAGATGTTGACGCCGTAGTAGTTGAACAGGAAGCACGCGAAGGCGATCAGCGCCAGGTAGGCGGCCTTGCGGCCCTTCCAGCCGGCCGTCGCGCGGGCGTGCAGGTAGCCGGCGTAGGCGACCCAGGTGATGAACGACCAGGTCTCCTTGGGGTCCCACTCCCAGTAGTGGCCCCACGCGGCCTGCGCCCAGATCGCCCCGGCGATGATCGTGAACGTCCACAGCGGGAAGACCAGCGCGTTCATCCGGTACGCGAACTTGTCCAGGGTGGCCGCGGCCGGCAGCCGCCGCATCACGTCGCCCCAGCGGCCGTTCTGCGCGCGGCCGGCGGTCAGCGCGGCCTCGTAGTGGTCGCGGAACAGGTACAGCAGGGTGCCGACGGCGGCCAGGTAGAACACCGCGCCGGAGATGATCGCGCAGGAGACGTGGATCCACAGCCAGTACGAGTGCAGCGCGGGCACCAGCTGGTCGCTGGAGGTGTAGAGCACCGACAGCGCCAGGCCCAGGTCCAGCAGCACGGTGGTGGTCAGGAACAGGCCGATCCAGCGGACGTTCTTCTTCAGCGCCAGCAGCACCAGGTACGCGCCGACCGCCACCATGCCGAAGGTGGTGGAGAACTCGTACATGTTGCCCCAGGGGGCGCGCTGCACGGAGGCGGCGCGGAAGACCACGCCGGTCAGGTGGAGCAGCCAGGCCACCACGGTGAAGGACACCGCGATCCGGCCGTAGAGGTCGCCGCGCTCGCTGCCGCCGGCGGCGCCGGGGCCGTCGGCGATGCCGCGGTCGCTGGCCGAGGCGCGGGTGACGACCTTGGGGCGCTCCAGGGTGGCGGTGCTGCCGCCCCGGCGGACCTGGACGGCCGGCGCCTGGCTCGCGGCGGCGGCCCGGGCGTCCGGCGCGACGAGCGCGGCGGACTGCACGGCGACCTTGCTGCGGCCGCCGAAGACCCACTCGGCCAGGTGCGCGAGGAAGGCGAGCGCGTACACGAACATCGCCGAGCGGATCATGTAGTTGCTGTAGTTCGCGAAGTTCTCGTTGACCGCGGCAGCGAGGTTCACGTTCACGCGCGGGCTCCTTCGTCATCGGATGCGGCGGGTTCGGCGGGGGCTTCGGGTTCCGCGGCGGCGGACGCGGCGGGTTCCGCGGGTTCGTCGGGTGCGACGGGGGCGGCGGGTTCGTCGGGTGCGACGGGGGCGGCGGGGAGCAGGTCGACGGCGACGTCGCCGAGTTCGTCGGCGATCCGCGCGGACTCGCTGCGGCCGAGGCCGCCGAGCTCCACCAGGCTGCCGCCGCCCTCGGCGGGCGTGGCGCGGACCCAGATCCGGCGGCGCTGGATGAACAGCGAGCCCATCAGGCCGAGGATCGCGGCGGCGCCGCTGACCAGGGCGCCGGTGTTGCCCGACTGGTGGGAGACGGTGAAGCTGGCCCAGGTCTTGATGCCGTCGAAGGTGAGGGTGCCGTCGCCGGCCGGCAGGGTGAGCTTGTCGCCGGGCGAGAGCGCGACGCCGTTGACGCCGGTCTTGGTGTCCAGCTTGTACTGCTTCATGTGCTTGGTGTCGAGCTGGTAGACGTTCTGCGCGATGCCGGAGTCGATGCCGAGGTCGCCGTGGAAGGCGTTCAGCCACAGGATCGGCTGGTCCAGCGTGGGGAACACCGACATCGGGCCGAGCTGGGGGCTGCCGGTCGGGGTGAAGTAGCCGTTGAAGGCGAGCTGGTTGGGCTTGCCGTCCTTGCCGAGCGCGTCGGGGACCTTGATGACGCCGGAGGAGGTGAGGTTGGCGTCCTGCGGCAGGAACGGCACCGGGCCCTGGAAGGCGATGTCGCCCTTGGCGTCGCGCACGGTGACCACCGGCGCGTAGCCGTGCGAGATCAGATAGACCTTCTCGCCGCCGATGCTCAGCGGGTGGTTGACCGAGATCTCGCTCTTGGTCTCCTTGCCCTCCGCGCCGTTCCAGTAGTGGATGTTGGCGCGGAACAGCAGCGCGGTGCCGCGGTCGGGCCCGGACGTGGAGTACTTCTGGTCGAAGCTGTCCAGGTGGAAGCCGAACGGCTTCAGGTCGTCGGCGCCGTAGAGGGTGCCGCCGCTGAAGTCGTCGTACTCGGCGAGGCTGTTGACGAAGCTGTCGCCCTCGACCACCAGCCGGCCGCCCTGGGCGCCGTACAGCGAGGTGATCGCGAAGGAGACCAGCAGGCCGAACAGCGCGATGTGGAAGAGCAGGTTGCCGGCCTCGCGCAGGTAGCCCTTCTCGCCGGCCACCGAGGTGCCGGAGGAGGCGGTGCGGAAGCGGCGGCGGCCCAGCGCCGCGCGGGCGGCCTCGGCGACCTGCTCGGGGCTCGCGTCGGTGCGCCAGGTGCTGTACGCGGGCAGCCGGGCCAGGTTGCGCGGCGCGCCCGGCGGCCGGGAGCGCAGCTGGCCGACGAACTGCCAGCTGCGCGGGACGATGCAGCCGGCCAGCGAGACGAACAGCAGGATGTAGATCGCGGAGAACCACGGCGAGCTGTAGACGTGGAACATCCCCAGCCGGTCGTACAGCGGGCTGATGTCCGGGTGCTTCTTGCGGAACGCGTCGACCTTGAGCTGGTCGGAGTGCTGCGGGATCAGCGAGCCGGGGATCGCGGCGAGCGACAGCAGGAACAGCAGCACCAGCGCGATCCGCATGGAGGTCAGCTGCCGCCACGTCCAGCGCAGCCAGCCGAGCACGCCGAGGCCCGGCGCCTGGTTCAGGGTGTCGGTCGGCGCGGTGCTCAGCTGGGCGCCGGCCGCGCCGAGTTCCTCGTCGCGGTCCTCGCGCGGGTCCGGCGCCTCGTCGCGCGCGGTGTCCTTCTGGGTGATGCTCATGGGTTCAGACCCCTGGGGTGAAGCCGCTCGACCAGACCTGCATCTGGTTGGTGAAGTGCTCCCACACGCCGGTCACGAGCAGGACGCCGACCGCGACCAGCATGCCGCCGCCGGCCCGCATGACCCAGACGTAGTGCCGTTTGACCCACGCGAACGCACCGAGCGTACGGCGGAAGGCCATGGCGGCCACAATGAAGGGCACGCCCAGGCCCAGGCAGTAGAAGAGCATGAGCAGCGCGCCGCGCAGCGCGCTGGCGTCCTGGAAGGCCAGCGTGTTGACCGCGCCGAGGGTGGGGCCGACGCACGGCGTCCAGCCCAGGCCGAACAGCACGCCGAGCAGCGGCGCCCCGGCCAGGCCCATGGTGGGCCGCATGTGGAAGCGGAACTCGCGCTGGGTCAGCCCGCCGATGACGCCCATGAAGGCCAGGCCCAGCACCACGGTCAGCGCACCGAAGATCTTCGTCAGCACCTCGCGGTGCGCCTGGAGGGTGACGCCGAAGTTGCCGAACAGCGCGCCGCCGGAGACGAAGACGGCGCTGAAGCCGAGCACGAACAGCAGCGACCCGGCGAACATCCGGCCCCTGCGGGCCTCGCCGAGGTCGGTGCCGGTGACGCCGGTCACGTAGGAGAGGTAGCCGGGCACCAGCGGCAGCACGCACGGGGAGAAGAAGGAGATCAGCCCGGCGAACATGGCGATCGGGATGGCTGCCAGCAGCGCCCCGCTGAGCACGGTCTGGCTGGTGTCGGCGGCGAGCACGGCGGCGGGGTGCGCGGGGGCCGCGGCGAGCAGCGCGCCGGGGTGTGCGGGACCGGCCGCGAGGGCGGTCAGCGTGGCGCCGGCCATGTCACTTCTCCGCGGCGACGGGGTCGACGAGCGCGTGCAGCTCGTCCTCGCTGAGCGCCTTGAGCGCGCGGGCGGCGATCCGGCCCTGCCGGTCGACGACGAGCGTGGCGGGCAGGCTCTGCGGGTTCACGCTGCCCGGGGGAAGCGCAGGATGAGCTTGCCCGGCTCGTCGTAGAAGCTGGGGTAGGTGATGCCGAACCGCTTCTCGAAGCTGATCGCGTTGGCCTGCGAGGCGTCGCGGGTGTTGATGCCGAGGAACTGCACGCCCTTGGCCTGGTCGGCCTTGGCGACGGCGGCGAGGTTGGGCGCCTCGGCGCGGCAGGGGGCGCACCACGAGCCCCAGATGTTGATCACCACGACCTTGCCCTTGTAGGCCGCGAGGCTGGCGTCGCCGCCGCCCACCGCCCGGCCGCTGAGGTCGGGCGCCTGCTTGCGGTCGGCGGGCTTGATGTGGATGATCTCGCCGCTGCCGTTGACGAAGTTGGAGCCGCCGGCGCTGGAGCCGGAGGTTCCGGAATCGCACGCGGCCGCGGTGAGCGCCAGCGCCGCGGCCCCGGCGAGCGCGGCGGCGCCGCGCAGGGGTCGGCGGCGGAGGGCGCGGGTAGGACTCATGTGAAAAGTTTCGCATGGCCCTTCGGGCGCTTCGTCCCGCCCCCGACGCCGACCCCAAAAGCGGCAATATGCCCCAAGTAAGGAAGGCTCAGGCCGCGGCCGGGGTGAGGAACTCCCGCCACCCGCCGGTGGGCTGCTGGCCGACCTCCAGCGTGCGCAGCTTGGCCAGCAGCGCCGGGTCCTGCGCGTCCAGCCAGTCGGTGAACTGCCGGAACGACACCATCCGCACGTCCTTGTGACCCTGGGCGGCGATGTGCTTGAGCGCCTCCTCGACGGCGTCCATGTAGATGCCGCCGTTCCACTGCTCGAAGTGGTTGCCGATGTAGAACGGCGCGCGGTTGGTCTCGTAGGCGCGCTGGAAGCCGGCGATGTAGGAGGCGGTGGCCTGGCTGCGCCAGCCGGGGTAGTTGCGCGGGTCGGAGCGGGTGGCGGCGTGCGACTGGTTGGCCAGGATGTTGTAGTCCATGGACAGCACCTCGAACTTGTGCCCGGGGAAGGGCATCGCCTGCAGCGGGAAGTTCCAGATGCCCTGCCTCTTGTCCGGCCAGACCTGGTTGCCGCCGGGGTTGCTGGTGTCATAACGCCAGCCGAGCGCGGCCGCGGTGGGCAGCAGGTTGTCCTGCCCGAGCAGGCACGGGGTGCGGCTGCCGATCAGCTCCTTCGCGTAGTCGAAGGGCAGCGGCTCCTCGTCGTGCCAGCCGGTGTTGGTCTTCCACTGGGTGACGAACGACACGGCCTGGTCGATCTCGCTCTTCCAGTCCTCCGGCGTCCAGCGGGCGACGCTGCCGCGCCCGGCGCAGAAGTGGCCGTTGAAGTGGGTGGCGATCTCGTGGCCCTCCAGCCACGCCTGCCGCAGGTTGTCCAGCGTCATCCGGATGTGCTCGTCGGCGAGGTAGCCGATGTCGGAGGCGCCGCGCGGGCTGTTCGGCGGGTTGTACATCATCTTCTTGTCCTCCGGCAGCAGGTAGAGGCCGGAGAGGTTGAACGTCATGAACGCGCCGTGGTCGGCGGCGAGCTTGCGGAAGCGGGGGAAGAGGCCGTTGCCGATCTCGCCGGCGCCGTCCCAGGAGAAGATCACGAACTGCGGCGGGGTCTGGCCGGGCTCCAGCCGGTCCACCACGGGCTGGTTCGGCTGCGGGCCGGTGTCGGCGGTGGAGCCGTCGCCGATCAGGCGAATCGTTTTTGCGGGGGGCCGCGGTGCGCTCGCGCCCGAGTGCTCGCCGGTCTTCTGCGCGGCGGGGGCCGGGGCGGCGGCGCCCTTGCGGTCGGCGCCGCAGCCGGCGAGGGCGGCCGCGGCGGCGGCGCCGGCGGTGGTGGTCAGCATGGTCCTGCGGGTCAGCCTGCGGGTTGTGGCAGTCATGCGGTCCCCGATCGTCGTGCGTCCCCCGCCGTGGGGGCGGGGGGCTGCCACCAGAGCGGGGATTAGTCATTCAATACGACGTTCACAGGTTCCTCATGGTTATGACGAACAGGTCACGACGGCGGGCTCGACCCTCGGGTGGCCGATAAATATCACCGCGATGCGCCCATTCCGGCACAACGCGGCGATATGTGGTATACGCGGCGCGTCAACCCGCCCGGCCCCCCTGCCGCCGAGCGCGGCCCCGGGCCCCGACCCCGGGCGTCCCCGTACGCCCCCGGCGCCGCAGCAGCAGCCGCTCGGCATCCGGGCCGCCCCTGCCCGCCGCCCCCGTCCGCGCCTCCGCAGTGGCTCGCCGCGCCGTTCCCCGCGCCCCTGGCGGGGCGTGCGTGGACGTCAGCACGTCTTCTGAACGCCCGACGCCGGCCCATCAGGGGCGCGGGGAACTGCGCGAGCGACCACGACGGCGACGCAGACGGCAACGGCACCCCAGGGGCAACCCGAACCCCGCAGGGGCGCGGCCCGCACGGCGGCGCGGACGGGGGCGCGGGGCCGGGGGCACCCCGGATGCCGGGGGACGTCGCCCGCCCGGCTAGGGCTTGGCGTGGAGGTGCGCCGGCACAAGATCCAGCGCCGGCTCGCTGTAGCCGACGGACACGATCTCGTCCCCCCGGTACGTGAACGTCGTCAGACTCGCCAGCGTGCACTGCCGCCGCCGCGGATCGTGCCACAACCGCCGCCGCTCCGCGTACGACCGCACCGTCCAGATCGGCAGCTGGTGGCTGACGCACACCGCCTCGTGGCCGCGCGCCGCGTCCCGCGCCGCCGCCAGCGCCGCGGTCATCCGCACGACCTGCTCCACGTACGGCTCGCCCCAGCTCGGCTTGAACGGGTTGACCAGGAGCCTCCAGTTCGCCTGGCTCAGCGCCCCGTCGCCGACGCCGAACTTCTTCCCCGCGAAGCGGTTCTCCGCCTCGATCAGCCGCGGGTCGGTCGCCACCTGCAGGCCGTGCGCCGCGGCGACCGGCTCCGCCGTCTCCTGCGCCCGCTCCAGCGGCGAGGCGACCACGTACCGGATGTCCCGGTCGGCCAGGTGCTCGGCGACCCGCTCGGCCATCTTCCGGCCCAGCTCGGACAGGTGGTAACCGGACGCCCGCCCGTACAGCACGCCGTCGGGGTTGTGCACCTCGCCGTGCCGCATCAGGTGGACGACGGTCAGTTCCTCGGCGCTGCTCATGCGCGGGCCTCCGCTGCGGCGCGCGCGGCGGCGGGCAGCGCGGCGGCGATCCGCGCCACGGCCTGCTCGTCGTGCGCGGTGGACACGAACCAGGACTCGAAGGCCGACGGCGGCAGGTAGACGCCCTGGGCCAGCATGGAGTGGAAGAAGGCGGTGTAGCGGAAGCTCTCCTGCGACCTGGCGTCGTCGAAGTCGCGGACCTCGTTCTCGGTGAAGAAGACCGAGAACATGCTGCCCGCGTTCTGCACCCGGTGCGCCACGCCCTCCTTGGTCAGCGCCTCGCCGACCAGCCCGCGGATCTCCCGGGACACCGCGTCGACCTTCTCGTACGCCGCCGCGTCCAGCAGCCGCAGCTGCGCCAGGCCGGCCGCGGTGGCCACCGGGTTCCCCGACAGCGTGCCCGCCTGGTACACCGGCCCGGCCGGCGCGAGCTGCGCCATCACGTCCGCCCGGCCGCCGAAGGCCGCGGCCGGGAAGCCGCCGCCCATCACCTTGCCGAAGGTCATCAGGTCCGGCTCCACGCCGTCCAGGCCGTACCAGCCGCCCGCGCTGACCCTGAAGCCCGTCATCACCTCGTCGGAGACGTACAGCGCGCCGTCGTCCGCGCACAGCTGCCGCACCGCCGCGTTGAAGCCGTCCCGCGGCGGGACCACGCCCATGTTGCCCGGCGACGCCTCGGTGATCACGCAGGCGATCTCGCCCGGGTGCGCGGCGAACGCGGCGCGCACCGCCTCGATGTCGTTGTACGGCAGCACCAGGGTGTCCCCGGCCTGCGCGCCCGTCACCCCGGGGGTGTCCGGCAACCCGAACGTGGCAACGCCGGAACCCGCGGCCACCAGGAGCGCGTCTACATGACCGTGGTAGCACCCCGCGAACTTGACCACCTTGCTGCGCCCCGTGAAGCCGCGGGCCAGCCGGATCGCCGACATGGTCGCCTCCGTGCCGGAGGACACCAGGCGGACCTGGTCCAGCGGCGCCACCCTGGCGGTCATCGCCTCGGCGAGCGCCACCTCGCCCTCGCCGGGGGTGCCGAAGGAGGTGCCGCGGGCCACCGCCTGCTGCACCGCCGCCACCACCTCCGGGTGCGCGTGGCCGAGAATCATCGGTCCCCAGGAGCACACCAGGTCGACGTAGCTCCTGCCGTCGGCGTCGGTGAGGTACGCGCCGGAGCCGGACACCATGAACCGGGGCGTACCGCCCACCGCGCGGAAGGCGCGCACCGGGGAGTTCACGCCTCCTGGCGTCACGGCGGCCGCGCGCTCGAAGAGTTCCTGGGACAATGGTGCGTCGTACGGATAGCCCGGGGGGCTCGCGGGGTTCGGGTCAGTCACGGGATCGCTCACGAACACATCGTCTCAAACGCCGGGCGTTGCGCCGCAACGATCTCGACCCGGCATCTGAGACGATGATCGGGTTGCATGGTTGGGTCAGCGGATGGTCGGGTAGTGGAATGCAGCAGCGTGGTGGCGGACGGGGCGAGGGGTCCGGCGATCGCGACCCCGAGGACGCCCGTCCCACCGGCAGGCGCCGCCGCATCCCGAAGGACCGCATCATGCCGCACGAGACACCGCAGGACCCGTCGGAACCCCGCACAGGACAGCCGGCGGGGCCGGCGCAACGACCGACCGCAGAAAGCAGGAGCAGGGGTGGCCGAGTGGGGGTGACCTACAAGTACTTCGGCGCACCCGACGGGGCCACCGCGGCACGCGTTCCGATCTCCATGCGACCCGAGGAACTGGGCGGCGACGAACTCGGTCAGGGCATGTACACCAAGGTCAAGCCGGAGACGATGGCCGCGATGGTGCTCACCGGCATCGAGGGCATACCCCCGTCCAAGGTGCCGCCGCTGGAACTGGTCGTCCTGCACCCCGACTACGCGGTGGTCCGGCTGCCCGCCTCGGTCGTGGAGCCGCTGCGCACCGCCGACGAGGAGTCGCTGGGCGCCGCCGCCTTCATCTGGTCCACGGTCCCCGACCGGCGCGGCCCGCGCGACGCGTTCGTGATCTACCAGATGCTGCACGAGTGGCAGGACTTCGCCCGCCGGTGCGAGGAATCCGGCCACCAGCTGTACTGCCTCGTCTGGCCCTGAGCCCGGCTCCCGGCCCCGCCCGGGGCCTGCGCCGGGCCGGCCCACGAACCTCGGACGCGGCCCGAACTCCCGTTCCGTTACGCCCTTTTCGCCCGCGTCTGCCTCTGGCGGATCTGCGCCACGACCCGAACTCGCAGCAGGGGCAGGGGAAGGCGGCGAACGGGTACGAAACCGGCATCACACCGAGCGGCGGCCGGAAGGACCCGCGGCCGGTCCCGGGACGCGCCGGACCGACGCAACCGGTCGCCGACGCGACCGGTCGGGCCGCGGGGGCGCGCAACAGGGCCCGTCAGCGGTCGAGTTGGGCGAACGCCTTGGTCAGGCCGCGCTTGAGCAGCCGGGACACCGGGCCCTCCACCAGCCGGTGCACCAGGTAGCTGAGCAGCAGCCCGCCCGCGATCAGCCCGGCCACCAGCAGCCGCGCGTCGTAGCGGTCGCGCAGGTAGTGGATCGCCGTGGTGCCCGCCGCGTAGTGCAGCAGGTAGAAGGGGTACGTCAGCGAGCCCGCGGTGACCAGCCAGCGCCACTGCACCCGGTCGGTCAGCCCCAGCGCGACGCCCACCATGAACAGCAGGAAGACCGTGTAGATCAGCAGCGCGCCGCGCCAGCTCGACACGTGCTCCACGGTGTCGATGCGCCGCCCCAGCTCGTCCTGCGCCATCAGCCAGGACAGCGCGAGTATCCCCCACAGCAGCAGGTCCTGACCGAACCGGTACATCAGGAACAGCGCCAGGCCCGCGATGAAGTACCAGGCGCCGTCCGGGTCGGCGAGCAGCACCAGCGCGGGGAAGCCCGAGACCGGCGCGAGCATCGCCACCGCGCCCCACACGCAGCAGAACAGCACCACCCGGCGGTAGGTCAGCCCGAAGGCCACCACCGCCAGGAATATCAGGTAGAAGCGCAGCTCCGACCAGAGCGTCCAGTACACGCCGTCCACGTTCCCGATCCGCGAACCGGACTGCAGCATCGAGAGGTTGAACAGCGCCTGGCGCGGCGTCGGCTTCGGCCAGATCGCCGGCCACGCGGTGAGCACCACGGTGGTGAAGACCACGCCGAACCAGTACGCCGGGTACAGCCGGATCACCCGCGAGACGAAGAAGTCCCGCGGCCTGCGCCCCCAGCAGGACATGCAGATCACGAAGCCGCTGATGACGAAGAAGATCTCGACGCCGATCCAGCCGTACGCGGCGACGCGGAAGACGCTCGGCACGATGTCGGAGGCGGGCCGGCCCCACACGACGTTGTGCGGCGTGTCCACGCGCTTGGTGCCGACGTAGTGGTGCAGCGCCACCATGACCGCGGCGAGCAGCCGCAGGGCGTCGATGATGTACAGGCGGGCGCGGCGGGGGGCGGCGGGCGCGGGCCGCGTCGTCGCCGCGGGCTGCGCGCCGGGCTGCGGCCCGGGGCCGGCTGCTCGGGGAGCGGGTACGGCGGGGCCGGCGCGGGAGATGCGGCGGACGCGGGAGGCGCCGCGGGCGGGGTACGCACCCCCAGCGGAGTCCGTACGCCGAGCGGGCTCCCGCCGGGTACCGTCACCTGATGAGGGCGCGGCCAGTCGTCCGCCCCACCGCCCGCATGCCTCATGAACCGTCCCCATCAAGCCGGATGAAGCTTCAAGCTACGATAAAGAGCAGGGAACGAATCGGACAGGAAGCGGCATTCCACTTCGGTTAACGGAGACTTGGCCGGACACTCCCCGAACAGACACGCGGTGTTCGCCGGGTCGCCACCCGCCGGGCATCGCGCCGGGTCGCACCGCCGCCGTGGCTGATGCCGATACCGGTGCCCAGCCGATGCCGGCGCCGGCGCCGCCGCCTGATGACATCCGTCATGCCGAAGACCGGAGGTCCAGCCCTGCCGCCGGGCATCCCCCTCCGGCGAGACTCCTGCCATGACGACCAACGGGGAACCCGCGGCGGCAGCCACCGCCACCGCCACAGCCACTGCCACCGCCACCGCGGAGCCGACCACTCCCGCCGAGCCGGCCACCGCCACCGCAGAGCCGACCGCGCCGCCCGCGTCGCCCGCGCCCTACAAGCCGGTCCCCGTCGCGTTCTTCGCCTTCGAGGGTCTGATCGGCGCCTCGTACGACGTGGTGAAGAGCTACGCGTACGGCTGGGTGGTGCTCGCGGTCGCCGCCGTCGTGAACATCGCGCTGGCCCGGACCGTGCTGCGCGGCCGGCTGAAGACGGCCCGCGCGATGCTCAAGGCGCGCAGGACCCGCAAGCTCGCGGCCGGCCTGATCGCGCTGCGCGTCGGCGTGCACCTGGCGTTCGGCGCGGTCGGCGTCCACGCGACCTCGCCGGCCGCCCACATCGCCTTCGCGGCAGGGATGTGCGCGGCGACGGTCTGCCTGCTCGCCTTCGACCAGAAGGTGATGCTGCGGGCGCTGACCGCCGAGGCGCAGCGGACGGCTCCCGGCCCGCTCGCCACGGCCTCCTGACCACCGCATGTCCTGCATCCGTCCGGCAGGAAGCCGAGGAAGCCCAGCAAGCCCAAGCAAGCACAGCAAGCCCAGGAAGCCCAGGAAGGCGGCAGCCGAGATGAGCACCCGCACCCGTACCGCGGTGGTGACCGGCGCGAGCAGCGGCATCGGCGCCGCGACCGCCCGCAGGCTGGCCGAGGCGGGCTTCCACGTGGTGCTCACCGCGCGCCGCGCCGACCGTCTCGACGCGCTCGCGAAGGAGCTGGCCGCCGACGGCCGCAGCGTCGCGGCGCACGCGCTGGACGTCACCGACCGGGCCGCGGTCGACGCCTTCGCCGCCGGCCTCGACGGCTGCGACGTCCTGGTCAACAACGCCGGCGGCGCGCTCGGCGCGGACCCCGTGGAGAGCGCCGACCCGGCCGAGTGGCGGACCATGTACGAGGTCAACGTCCTCGGCGTGCTCCACGTCACCCAGGCGCTGCTGCCCGCGCTCACCGCGTCCGGCGACGGCACGATCGTCGTGCTGTCCTCCACCGCGGGCCTGGCCACCTACGAGGGCGGCGGCGGGTACGTGGCCGCCAAGCACGGCGCCCACGTGATCGCCGAGACCCTCCGGCTGGAGCTCAACGGCCGCCCGGTGCGCGTCATCGAGATCGCCCCGGGCATGGTGAAGACCGACGAGTTCGCCCTGACCCGCTTCCACGGCGACACCGACCGCGCCGCCGCGGTCTACGCGGGCGTGGACGCCCCGCTCACCGCCGACGACGTCGCCGACACCGTCACCTGGGCGGTCACCCGCCCCTCCCACGTCAACGTCGACCTCCTCGTCCTGCGCCCCCGCGCCCAGGCCTCCAACACCAAGGTCCACCGCGGCGCCCCGTAATTCGTTCACCTGTTCGAGTGAACGAGAGCCGAGAAGCCGCCGGTCGAGGGGCCCCGCCCCGCAGGATCGGGCCATGTCTTTCATGGACCTCGAAATCCCCGAATACGCCTACATGTTCGGCTTCCTGCAGATGGACGGCCACCTCGCGCGGGACACCGGACGCAAGGGCCGCCTGACGGTCGAGATCAGCGCGCGGGACGAGTCCGTACTCCACCAGTTCCAGCGGCTCACCCCCTACCCGAGTTCCCTCACCACGCGTACCCGCACGACCAACTTCTCGTCCGCGCACACGTCGACGATCTGGACCCTCTGCGCCCTGGAAGCCCGCGAACGCCTGGCGGCCCTGGGCCTTCCGTACGGCCGCAAGTCGGCAATCGTCCGGCCGCCCAGAGTGCCGTTCGCACGACGTGACTACGTGCGTGGACTCATCGACGCCGACGGTTCCGTCGGGCACACGGCGGAGGGCCTGCCGTTCATCTCGCTCGCCACGGCGAGCACGGCCATCGCCGCCTACCTGTGCTTCTACGTCCGGCAGACGACCGGGACCGAGCGCCGTACGCGCCGCAACGCGCGCGACGGCGTGTACAACGTCGCCTACATGCGGGAAACCGCGGTCGAGCTGGCCCGCCACCTCTACTACCCCGATGCCCTCGCGCTCGAGCGCAAGCACGCGTCGGCGCAACGGATCGCCGCATGGGTCCGACCGGACGGCATCGCGAAACGCCCCCGAGCCGGCGCTGGCGGCCGCACGAGGACCGAGCGCTCCTGGAGATCGGCGACCCCGCCACGGCCGCACACCGCCTGGGCCGATCCACCGCGAGTTGCGGCATGCGGCTGTGGCGTTTGCGCAACGGACACGCGTGAACACGTCACCCGATAATCCGCCCCGACGGGCGCTCGTGGGGGGACGTGCGGTAGACATTGTGTCCGGGGCGCGCTCGGGTGCGCCAAGGGTTTAGCGCGGCGCGTCCGCTTTTGACCGGGGCCGGCCGGGATCGGGAACGGGCGGTGCCGGGCACGGGAGCGGGAGCGGGTCCGAAGGGCCGGAGGAAGGGGCGAGGCCAGGTGCGGTCCATTCGCGGGCGGCTGCCGTCCCCGTCGGCGCGGGCGTCCGTCGCGGCGGTGCTGGCGGCGGCCGTGCTGGGCACGGTGAGCGCCTGCACCGGCGGGGGCGCCTCCGCGGACGCCGCGTCCGACGGGAAGTCGCTGCCGGCCGGCGGCAGCACGTCGCCGGCGCTGCCGCCGGGCAAGTACCAGACGCTGCCGCAGCCGTGCGCCTCGGTGGACCCGGACGAGCTGCGGAAGCTGGTGCCGGGCGCGAAGGACTACGCGGGCGACGAGTCGCTGACGTACGACACCGACCGCCGGGTGGGCTGCGCGTGGCACGGCGCCGGGCCGGGCGGCTACGCGCACTGGCTGACCGTGGACCTGGAGCGGGTGGTCTCCTACGACCCGGGCGTGAGCGACGAGGTGCAGGCGGAGTCCGACTTCGACCAGCGCGCGCAGGCGGCCTCGATCCCGCTGACGCCGCTGGGCGGCACGGGCACGCCGACCGGCGCGTCCACCGGCGCGGCGGGCGGCTCCTCCGCGGACGGCGGCCAGGGCACGGCGGGCGGCGGCGCCGGGGGCAGCAAGGGCACGAACGACGGGTCCGGCGGCTCGTCCTCGGGCACGAGCGGCCAGGACGGCGGCAGCGGCGCGAGCAGCGGCGACGGCACCTCCGCCGACCCGAGCCTGGCGCCGCGCCGTCTCACCGACCTGGGCAACGCCGCGTTCATCGACGACGTGCTGAAGACGCCAGCGGCCGGCCCGCGGCGCACGGTGACGGTGGTCTTCCGCACCGCGAACGTCGTGGTGAGCGTCACCTATGTGGCCTCCGCGCCCAAGGGCGCGACCCCACCGCAAAGCGCTGACCTGCAGAAATCCGCGCAGCAGGTGGCCGTGGAGCTCCAGCGCAGCGTCGAGAAGTAGGCCCGCCGCACCCGCGCGGCCCTTTAAGGTGGGTGCCCGGCGAAGCCCGGCGTCCACCCGGACGTCACGTCGGCGAGCACGTCACTTCGGCGAGCAAAGGACCACCGCACCATGGAACGACCCCGACGCACCGCTCCGCGTCTGGCCGGCGGGCTGCTGGCCTGCGCGGTCCTGGCCGCGATGCTGATCGCCGGCTGTTCGTCCGGCGGCTCGGACGGCTCGGACGCGGGCAAGGACTCCCCGAGCGCGTCGACCGGCGCGGGCGCCGGGAGCGGCACCCCGACCCCGACCGTCGCGCCGGTGAAGTACGCCGCGCTGCCCGCCTCGTGCAAGGCGGTCTCCGCGTCCACCGTCGCCGCGCTGGTCCCCAAGGCGAAGAACCCGAAGGGCACGGTGGCCACCAGCTCGGACGCCGCCACCCGCGGCGGCTGCTCGTGGACCGGCAACGGCAAGGACGGCTACCAGTACCGCTGGCTGTCGGTGACGCTGCAGCGCTTCGCCAACGACCCGCAGCTCGGCTCGGGCGAGCAGCAGGCGCAGAAGCGGTACGCCCAGCAGGTCGGCGAGCTGGGCGCGGTCAAGGGCTTCAGCTCCACCGCGGTGACCGGCATCGGTGACCGGGCGACCTCGGTCGCGGGCCGGGCCACGGTGGCGAAGGTCACCTCGCAGAACGACACGGTGGTGGCGCTCAGCGGCAACGTGGTGGTGCTCGTGGAGTACGACGGCGCGGGTCTGGTCGGCAAGAAGAACCCGAGCGCCGCGACCGTGGTGAGCGGCGCCGAGCGCGCGGCGAAGGACGCCGTGGCGGCTCTCGCGGCGGCGAACGCGTAACAGTACGCGGAAAACCGCGCCGGACTGCGCCTCCCTGGCCCCCGTATCCGTACGTTTGTCCGATCAACCGTTATCCCTATGAGCGCACTCGTATGGCAGTCTGGGGCCGCCTAGTCACGGGAACAGGAGCCGCCGTCGCAGGAACGGCGGCCCGAGCGCAGGAGGGTCGCGGGTGGCCGCGATACGTTTGACCCGCACGCACCGGATACTGGTCGGGATCGTGGTGGCGGGCGCGGTGGTGATCGCGGGGATCGGTTTCGCCGGTTCCTACGCCGCGGTGCGCACGCTGGCCCTGCACAAGGGCTTCGGCTGGTTCGCGAACGTCTTCCCGATCGGCGTGGACGCCGGCATCGTCGTGCTGCTGGCGCTGGACCTGCTGCTGACCTGGCTGCGCATCCCGTTCCCGCTGCTGCGGCAGACCGCGTGGCTGCTGACCGCGGCGACGATCGCGTTCAACGGCGCGGCTGCCTGGCCCGACCCGCTGGGCGTCGGCATGCACGCGATCATCCCGGTGCTGTTCGTGGTGGCCGTCGAGGCCGCCCGGCACGCGATCGGCCGGGTCGCGGACATCACCGCGGACAAGCACATGGAGTCGGTGCGGATCACCCGCTGGGTGCTCGCGCCGGTGCCGACCTTCCGGCTGTGGCGGCGGATGAAGCTGTGGGAGCTGCGGTCGTACGAGGAGACGATCCGCCGCGAGCAGGACCGCCTGGTCTACCGGGCCCGGCTGCGGGCGCGCTACGGCGTCGCGTGGCGGCGCAGGGCGCCCATCGAGGCGATCATGCCGCTGCGGCTGGCCCGCTACGGGGTGCCGCTGGCCGAGACCGCGGAGGCGGGGCTCGCCGCCGCGGGCATCGACGTGGCCCCGGTGGTCAAGGAGTTGGCGGCCGCGCAGCCGTCCGGCGCGGCGGCGGGGACCGAACAGGCCGAGCCGCAGGGGCAGTCGGGGCGGACAGGGCAGTCCGCGGCGGTCCCGGCACCGGGCGGGCAGCAGGGGCCCACCGCCGAGCAGGCGCCCCCGGTCGCCGCGGGGATGCGGCAACCTCCGCCGGTCCAGCAGGAGTTCCAGGAGTTCTACGACCCTCAGCAGGGGGCGGAGCCGGGGTACGAGCAGTACGCGGACGACGGCTCGGTGCCGCGGCAGCCGGTGATGCCGCACGACAGCCCGTGGTTCGCGCCGCCGTACCCGCAGCAGTACCAGCAGCAGTACCCGCAGCAGCCGGTGATGGCCCCGGTCGGGCCGTACCAGGAGCGGCCGTTGGGCTACGGCGCGCTCAACGGCGGCGCGCCGAACGGGATGAACGGCGGCAACGGCGTGACCGGGGCCGTCCCCGCGAACGGCGCCGGCGGTCCCGTCAACGGCCAGGTCAACGGTCAGGGCGCCGGCTTCGACGGGGTGAACGGAGCCGACGCCGGCCACGGCGGCCCCGCCGGCGCCAACGGCCACGCCTTCCCCGGCCCCGGCCAGGAGCAGCAGCCCGGGGCGGGCCCGTACCAGCAGGCGCAGCAGGCCGCCCCCGCGCAGACCCAGCCCGCCCCCGCAGCACAGCAACAGCAGCCGCAGCAACAGCCGTCCGCCCAGCCGGAGCCGGGTCCCGAGCCCGAGCCCGAGGTGGAGTTGGAGACCTTCCCGCTGGCGGGGCTCGATCTGCCCGAGGACGTCTCCCCCGCGGACGCCTACTTCGCGGCCTACCGCGCCTACGCCCAGCAGAACGGCACGCTCCCGGGCGCCCGGCAGCTCGCGCGCTTCCTGCCCGAGCTGTACAGCGGCACGCCGCCCGAGGAGCGCCACCTCGTCAAGGCCGTGCGCGAGCTGCGCTACCGCTACACCTCCGAGGCGAACGCGGAGACCATCCCGTAGCCCACAGCCCGTAGCCCGTAACCCACAGCCCGCAACTCGCGCTCGCGGCCCCTCCCGCCGCCGCGGCCCGGCGGGAGGGGTCGGCTTCACTCCTCGGTGGTGAATCCCTCGGTCCAGCCGGTCACGTCGAGTTCGTACGGCACCACCGAGAAGCCGTCCGGGGTGTCGCGGAAGCCCGGGAGGGTCCGGGCCCGCTCCACCGCGGCGCGGGCGCGTTCCTCGGTGCGGTACAGGCCGATGATCTTCAGGTCCTCCGACCCGTCGTCGAACTCGTGGACATGGACGACCAGGACGTAGGCGGATTTCTCCTCGGCCATGGCTGACTCCCGACTCCCGTGCGGCGGGGGTTACTTGTCGTGACGGCTCAGCCCCTTCTTGATCTTACTGATCTCGCCGCCGGGGCCCTTCTCCTGCTTGGTCGGGCAGCGGCCGTAGTGCTCCTTGAAGATGCGCTCGGCTGCTTCCTGATCGGTTTCGTCGGCGTTCTTGCCCTTGCCGCGGGCCCAGGACGGGATGTCGGTGGCGCGGGCCTTGCCGGAGCTCTTGGACTTCTTCGCCTGGAGGATGCCGGGGTTGCTGTCGTAGGAGTTCGACGAGCTGTAGGAGTCGGAGGAGCCCCAGGAGTCCGACCAGGTGTTGATGTCGTCGTTGATGACGCTCGCGGTGTACCAGATCGCGGCGACCACGACGACCGCCACCACCGCCACCACGATCAGTTCGGGCAGGGTCACCGTGGCGGCGAGCTCGCCGGCCGCCGCGGCCAGCAGCCCCCAGAACTGCCCGGTCGGGTCGACCTGGTTCAGCGGGTCGCCGGCGGTGTAGCCGTAGGCGCTGAGGGTGCTGCGCACCTGGGGGTCGACGGTGAGGAACTCGGCGGTCGACGGGTCGTAGTAGCGAGCCCGCAGGTACTGCAGCCCGGTCTCGGCGTCGGTGTACTGGCCGGCGTACTCCAGCGGGGTCGTCGCCGTGCCGGTGTGCGAGGAGACCGCGCCGTAGGGGGTGTAGGCGTAGCCGCCCGTGATGGCGCCGGTGGAGCCCACCAGGGCGCGGGTGGAGCCGAGCTGGTCGTGGAAGTACCACTGGGTGGTGGCGCCGATCTGCTCGACCGGGGTGCCGCCGGGGCCGTAGAGGTAGCTGGTGGCGCCGTCGGAGAGCAGGTCGGGGACGTCCTGGTCGTCCCAGGTGAAGCGGGTGGTGACGGCGCCGACGGTCTTGGCGGCGCGCAGCCCGTTGCCGTCGTAGGCGTAGGACGCGGTGGTGGTGCCGCTCACCGAGGTCAGCCGGTGGGCCTGGTCGTAGCCATAGGCGGTGGCTCCGGCCGAGGTGGTCCGGCCGGTCCGGTCGCCCTCGTCGTCGTAGGCGTAGGTGGTCGCGCCGGTCGCGGGGGCGGCGCAGGAGGCGCCGGTGCCGAGGGCCGCGGTGGTGCTCCAGCACAGCCGTCCGGCGCTGTCGAAGACCTGGTTGACGGCGCCGACCTGGACGGGGTTGTCGGCCGCGTCGTGCGCGAAGGCGGTCGTGGTGCCGCCGCTGGTGGCGGAGGCGAGCTGCTCGCGTGCGTCGTAGCCGTAGGTCTGGGCGCTGCCCGGCACGCCGGCGGGGGTCTCGCCGCTGAGCCGGCCGGTGTTGTCGCGGGTGTAGGTCAGCGCGGCCAGCGTGGTGCCGCCGCTGGTGGCGAGGGTGTCCGAGCGCGGGTGGTCCGCGCCGTCCAGGCCGGTGGTGGCGGTGGTGCCGTTGGGGAAGACGGTCGACGTCCACTGGCCGTCGGCGCTGTAGCCGAAGGTGGTGGCCTTGCCGTTCCAGTCGGTCAGCCCGGACAGCCGGTCGGCGTTGTCGAAGGTGCGGGTGACGGTGCCGCCGGCCGGGTAGGTCGTCGCGGTGACGTTGCCGTTCTGGTCGTAGCGGTATCCGACCGTGTCGCCCGCGCCGTCGGTGTGGCTGAGGACGTCGCCGAAGGCGTCGTAGCCGAGGGTGCTGGTGCCGGTGGCGTCGGTCATCGACGTCAGGTTGCCGGCCGCTCCGTAGGTGAGGGCGGTGACGTCGGGGGTGGCCGGGTCGGAGTAGTCGATCGACGTGGCGTTGCCGGCCGGGTCGTAGGTGTAGGTGGTGGTCCGGTGGTCGGGGTCGGTGACCGTCAGCAGGTTCCCCGCCGGGTCGTAGGCGGCGGTGGTGGTCTGGCCGTCGGGGTCGGTGCGGGAGGTCTGGCGGCCCTGGGCGTCGTAGGCGTAGACGGTGGCGGCGTTCGCCGCGTCCTGGGTCTGGTGGACGGTGCCGTCGCCGTTGTAGACGGTCCTGGTGACGGTGCCGTCGGCGCGGGTCACGCTGGTCTGCCGGCCGACGGCGTCGTAGCCGTAGCCGGTCGTCCGGCCGTTGGCGTCGGTGGCCGACAGCTTGTTGCCGTCCGCGTCGTAGCGGGCGGTGGCCGCGTGGCCGAGTGCGTCGGTGGTGGCCGAGACGTTGCCCCAGGCGTCGTAGGCGTAGGTGGTGCAGCCGGTGGCGGGCGGGGTGCAGCCGGGCTGGGTGCCGGCCGCGCTGCCGATCGGGGTCACCACGGAGGTGACCAGGCCGCGGGCCAGGTTGTAGCCGTACTTGGTGACGTCACCGGCCGCGTCGGTGCTGCTGACGATGTCGCCCGCGCTGTCGTAGGCGTTGGACGAGGTGTGGCCGCGCGCGTCGACCGTGCGGGTGGCGTCGCCGGGGTGCGCGGTGTCGTCGTAGTAGAGGGCGACGGTGCGCGGCTGGGCGGTGGCGTCGTCGCCGACCGCCTGCTTGGTGAGGCTGGTGAGCAGCCCGTAGCCGGTGCCGCCGGCGGCGATGTGCCCGGCCTCGTCGTAGCGGTAGAGGGTCTGCAGTCCGGCGGGGTCGACGGTCTCGACGAGGTTGTCGTCGTCGTCGTAGAGGTAGCTGGTGGTGAAGCCGCGGGCGTCGCTCTCGGAGATCTTGTTGCCGTGGTTGTCGTAGGCGAAGGTCCGCAGGTTGCCGTCGGGGTCGGCGACGGAGCTGACGCCGAGCGTCACCGGGTCGTAGGTGTACGTCCAGGTGGCGGCGTCAGGTGTGCCGTAGCCCTTGGTCTCGGAGGTGAGCAGGTTGTCGGCGTAGGTGTCGAGGGTCTTGTGGCCGGCCGGGTCGGTGGTCAGGGTCTGCCCCGCCGTCAGCCCGGCGCCGGAGTCGGGGCCGTAGGCGAAGGTCGTGGTCTTCCCGGTGGCGTCGGTCTGGGTGAGGACCCGTTCGGCGCTGTCGTACGTCATCGAGGTGACGGGCGTGGGCGTCGCGGTCGAGCCGAAGTTGGCCGGGCTGCGCATCGACGTCATCAGGTGGTGCGCGTCGTAGGTGTAGACGGTGTGGTCGTCGTCCTTCAGCGCCGGGCTGCGGGTGGTGCCGACGCCGTAGACGTCGGTGAGGTCGCCCGCGGAGCTGTAGCCGTAGGTCACGGTGCGGCCGGCGGTGTCCTTGACGCCGGTGATGTGGCTGCCGGTCCAGGTCAGGGTGTAGACGCGGCCGCCGGGGTCGGTGACCGTCGACAGGTGGCCGCCGCTGTCGTAGGCGAGCTTGGTGGCGTACGGCGGACTGGCCTTGCTCCCGACGAGGTCGGTCTCGGAGGTCAGGCGTCCGGTGGCCACCTCGAAGGTGAAGACGTCCTTCGAGGTGCGGGTGAAGGTGTAGGTGCTGCCGGACTTGGTGAGGGTCGCGTCGTAGCGCGGGGCGGTGGGCGTGTACGTACCCGAGGCGTCGGCGAAGGTGACCTGTGAGCCGTCCTCCTGGGTGACGGTCACGTCGCCGGTGCTGCCGTCGGTGGCGGCGGACATGCCGTAGGCGTACGTCCAGCCGTAGCCGAAGGGCCCGTTGACCGCGAGTGAGCCGTTGGGCCCCGCGGGGTCGGCGACGGCTTCGGCGTAGTCGCGGGTGAAGGCGAGCGGCATGCCGCGGCCGGGCGTCGACAGGTCGGTCCAGCTGTCGCCGAAGTAGCCGGTGCTGGTGTCGACCGGGTCGCCGGCGGTGCGCCGCACGCAGCCGCACTGGACGAAGGCCGGGTTGGAGCCCTTGGGCGCGTCCTTCACTCCGGGCGGGCCGCCGATCGGGTGGCCGGGGCTGCCGCCTTCGGGGATGAAGGCGACCGCGTCGTAGGCGACGTCGTAGTCCGCGTAGTTGATGTTGCCGGAGCCGGTGATCTCGCTCTTGTTGGTGAGCTTGACGTTGCCGCCGTTCTCCATCGCGAACGTGCCGATGGTCACCCACTGCTCGGATCCCCAGTCCTGGTTGACGCGGATCTTCCAGGGGGCGGCGCCGCCGCCGGGGTTGACGCTGTAGACGACGTTGGTCGCCGAGGCCGCGGTGGACGGGAAGTGCAGCTTGATCTTGTAGTACTGCAGCTTGGGCAGGTTCGGCGTCCAGGTGCCGGTGTTGATCTCCGCCGGGTTGGACCCGTCCTCGGTGTGGGTGAACAGCACGTGGCCGCCGAAGCCGACGCCGAGCTGGTGGGTGTCGATCGCGCCGACCGGGTTGCCCGAGGAGTCGGTGCCGTAGCTGTAGGTGAAGGTGCCGTTCTGCGACCAGTTGGACGATCCGCAGCCCACCAGGTTCAGCGGCGGCTGGCTCTGCGACTCGTCCACGATGATCGGGGAGCCGCTGCCCTCGTCGTGCACGTGCGCGGTGTCCAGCGAGCAGGACGGCGGGTGCGGGTGCGGTGTGACCACCGTCGGCTCGGTCGAACCGGCGCTGACGGTGTACGGACTGGTGGCGCAGGTCGTCGAGCAGTCCGAGACGAAGGTGACGGGCTGGCTCCACCAGCACTCGGAGTCCGACAGGGTGCACATCTTCGGGTTCGCGCCCGTGGGGTCGCACTTGTTGCCGGCGGTGGTGCAGAAGGCCGTCGGCGACGGGATCTGCAGCCAGGTCTTGCCGCCGTGGTAGCTGGGGGTGGCGTAGGCGGGCGAGTTGAACCGCAGGATGGGCTGGCCGATCCAGCCCATGATCCGCTCCTGGTACGGCCAGTCCGCGGGGTGCGAGGCGTCGGCGTAGGAGTTCTTCAGGTACGGCGCGCGGGTCGGCGGATAGTCGGGGTTGGCCGGGTTGTTGGACCAGCCCAGGCCCCAGGTGCCGTCCGGGCCGGTGCAGGTCGGGCCGGGTGTGCAGCCGGTGGTGTTGCCGAAGGCCGCGGTCGGCTGGATGCCGGAGTTGTACGCCCACGCCGCCAGGTACCAGTTCTCCAGGTACTTCGGGTCGCCGCCGTTGACGGTGATGCCGGCGTCGTACAGCTGGTTCCAGGTGCGCTCCAGGATCTGCAGGCCGGCCGCCAGGTTCTCCTGGTAGTCCACGCCGATCTTCCACTGCCCGTGCTGGGAGTAGGTGGTGTCGCCGTTGGACATGCCGGTGGTGACCTGGCCCAGGCCGTAGCCGCAGTCGGCCTTGGAGTAGTCCATGTGCGTGATCGAGCCGCCGGCGCCGTAGTAGTCGCCGACCAGCGCGCCGCCGGGGATGCCGGGCAGGGCGTGCCAGGACGCCTGGCTGTAGTTGGACTCCTGCGCCACGATCGCCTCGTACACCGATCGCGGCACCGAGTCGAAGGTGTCGCTCGACGGGTGCTTCAGCGCGACGCGGGCGAAGTCGTCGTTGGGCGCGTACGCGACCAGGCCGAGATTGGCGTAGTTCGCCGGGCGCTGGTAGGCCGAACCGGTCAGCAGGCCCTGCTCGGCCATCTCGATCGCCCAGGACACCTGGTTCGCCGAGGGCTGCATCACCTGGCGGTTCTCCGCGAGCCGGTCCACCGCGCACTTCGGGGTGGTCTGGGCCGCCGCGAGTTGCCTGGTCATCGGCGCGACCGCGCCGCTCGCGGTCACCGGGCCGGGCAGCGCGGTGACCGCGGCCTTCGAGGGGGCCGCGGCGGCGGGGCGCTTGAGCAGCGTGTGCCGGGCGGTGTCCAGGACGAGCGGCGCGCCGGCCGTGGTCTTCGGTCCCGCGGCGATCGCCTCGGCGCCGTCCAGCGACACCGCGGACACGCTCGCGGCCCCCGCCGGCAGTCCGCGCGCGGAGATCTCGCGCAGTCCGGAACCGGCGGCCAGCCGGGTCGCGCCGAGCGCGGCGGGACGGCCGGCCCGGCCCTGCATCAGCCGCAGGCCGGCGGCCGGGCCCTCGCCGAGGACGCTCACCTTCCCGCCGCGCTCGCGCAGCAGCAGCGAGGTCCGCGCCCCGCCGGCCCGCTGTACCGCGAAGTCCACGCCGCCGCCGGACTCCGGCCGCAGGTCGTAGGCCTGGCCGCCGGCGTCGGCCAGCTTCACCGGCGCGGCGAGCGTGCCGGCGGGGATGCGGACGATCGAGCCGCCGAGCACGCCGACCGGGCCGTCCGGCGTGGGCACCACCGAGGTGACCTGACCGGCCACGCCGGCCGACTGCTCGACCTTGCCGGAGGCGAGGTCGACGCTGAGCACCTGGGTGCGCTGCTCGTTGTCACCGGGGTTGACGGTGAACACCGCGGTGTCGTCGATACCGCAGCCCGGCGAGTGGTACTTCAGCGCGACGCCCTCGGCGACGGGCCTGACCGCGCCGGTGCGCAGGTCCACCGCGTAGGCGAAGGCCCCGTGGTCGCGGGCGGCGGCCTGGTTCACCGCCATCGCGGGCAGCACGGTGACCGCGGCGTAGCGGCCGTCGCCGGACAGGCCCTGGTAGCCGGTCCAGGAGGAGTCGTCGATGTTCCCGGGGCGCAGCACGGCGATCTGGCGCCAGACGTAGCCGCCGGCCCCGGTGGCGAGAGCGAGGTGGTAGCCGGCGCTGTCGCCGTAGCCGTTGACCAGCACGTCGGCGCTTCGGCTGCCTCCGGCGTCCTGGGACGGGTGCGCGCCCGCCTCGTCCTGCGCGGCGGGTGCGGCGTGTGCGGCGTGTGCGCCATGTGCGACGGCACGCGTACGCGGCACCGCGGCCGCGGGCTGGGCCGTCGCCGCCAGCACGGCCATCGCCGCCACCCCCGCCGTGCCGAGCAGGGCAGCACTGGGCCACCGGAACCGGCTCACGCCGAACCCCCTTCTGCGGACCCGCCCGGTGCGCGCCCCCCGAGAAGCACTCTTGCACCGCGGCAACCGTGCCCAATCCTGCCGAGGCGGGTTTTCGCACGGGGCTCCGCATTCTTTACCCGCACTTGAGGAAAAACCCGTGCGGGCAGAAGAAATAGGGAAGGCGTTTTCCTGCGCGTTCCCGCGCAGGCCAGACCGCCATGAGCGCGGTCATTGCCGGGCACATCGGACCATTACTCACCGAAACGAGAACGCCCCGCCGGGCCGATGTTCCGCGGCCCGACACACAAACGGTAGGCAGAATTCCGGATTTCCCGGGGCCCCGCATTCCGACATTTCGCCGGGCGGGGGCGGGCCACGGCGAACCGGGCGGGCGCGACAGACCCGGTGAGGCAGCGCCCGCGGCCGCTCGACCGCCCGGCCGCGGGCGCTGCCTCAGCTCTCCGCGCCGAGCAGCGCGCGCACCCGCTCCTGGCCGACGGCCAGCAGCAGTGTGGGCAGCCGGGGGCCGGTGTCGCGGCCGACCAGCAGTTCGTAGAGCAGCGCGAAGAACGAGCGCTGGGCGACCTTCAGCTCCGGCGTCGGCTTGGCCTGCGGGTCCAGGCCGGCCTGCACCTTGGGCACCGAGTAGACCAGCGTGGTCAGGCCGTCCAGCGACCAGTGCTCGTCGAGCCCGTCGACCAGCAGCTTCAGCGCGCCGCGCTCGGACTCCCCCAGCGCGGCCAGCCGCTCCCGGTCCGGCTCCGACCTGACCAGGGTGCGCTGCTCGGCCGGGACCTGGGTGGCGATCCAGTTCTCCGCGCGGTCCAGCCGGGGGCGGACCTCGTCCAGCGAGGACAGCGGCCGGGCCGGGTCCAGCTCGGACAGGATGCGCAGCGTCTGCTCCCGCGCGCCGGCCGTGATGTCCGCGACCGAGGCGAGCGTGCGGTACGGCAGCGGGCGCGGGGTGCGCGGCAGCTCCCCGCCGGCGGTGCCGACCGCGCGGGCGTACGCGGCCAGGTCGCCGGGCAGCGCGGTGCCCTCGTCGACCTTGCGCCGCAGCGCGTCCCACTCGTCGTACAGCCGCTGGATCTCCTGGTCGAAGGCGATCTTGAAGGACTGGTTGGGGCGGCGGCGGGCGTACAGCCAGCGCAGGATCTGCGGCTCCATGATCTTCAGCGCGTCGCCCGGGGTGGGCACGCCGCCGCGCGAGGACGACATCTTGGCCATGCCGGAGATGCCGACGAACGCGTACATCGGTCCGATCGGCTGCTTCCCGCCGAAGATCGGTCCGACGATCTGCCCGCCGACCTGGTAGGACGAGCCGGGCGAGGAGTGGTCGACGCCGGACGGCTCGAAGACCACGCCCTCGTAGGCCCAGCGCATCGGCCAGTCGACCTTCCACACCAGCTTGCCGCGGTCGAACTCGCTGAGCCGGACGGTCTCGCCGTGCCCGCACGCGCAGGTGTACGTCAGCTCGGTGGTCTCGTCGTCGTACGCGGTGACCGTGGTGAGGTCCTTGCCGCAGTCCGCGCAGTACGGCTTGTACGGGACGTACCCGACGCCGGAGCCGGCGGTGGCGCTGCCGTCGTCCTCGGCGGCGGCGCCCGAGCCCTCCTCGGCCTCCAGCTCCGCCGCGTCGACCGGCTTCCGGCCCTGGCCCGGCTTCTTGGCCGGCGCGGCCTTCTTGGTGCGGTACTGCGCGAGGATCGCGTCGATCTCCGCGCGGTGCCGCATCGCGTGCAGGATCTGCTCGCGGTAGGCCCCGGAGGTGTACTGCGCGGTCTGGCTGATGCCGTCGTACTCCACGCCCAGCTCGGCGAGGGCCTCGATCATCTGGGCCTTGAAGTGCTCCGCCCAGTTCGGGTACGCGGAGCCGGCCGGCGCGGGCACCGACGTGAGCGGCTTGCCGATGTGCTCGGCCCACGACTCGTCCACCCCGGGCACTCCGGCCGGCACCTTGCGGTAGCGGTCGTAGTCGTCCCAGGAGATCAGGTGCCGGACCCGGTGGCCGCGGCGGCGGATCTCGTCGGCGACCAGGTGCGGGGTCATCACCTCGCGCAGATTGCCCAGGTGGATCGGCCCGGAGGGGCTGAGCCCGGACGCGACGACGACAACCGGAGCGCCGGCGACTGATGTCACGGTCCCGGGTGCGCGGCGCTCCGACTCGGCGATCACGTCGTCCGCGAAACGGGAGACCCAGTCGGCCTCGGTGCTCTGAGCCACGGTCCTCTTCTTCCTGGGATGGTTCTCGACGGCGGGTTGGTGCGGCGGTTGCTCGACGCCGTCCATTCTCCCAGATCCGCCACCGCGCCCGCCCGTGCCTGTGGACAACCGCCGGGGGCCGCGCCGGCCCGCTCACCCCCTGTGGATAACCGGTTGGCCGCGCTGGTCGCCATGGGATACTCGACACAGTCGGCGTCCCGCCGGGCATTCCACGACCCACTCACACGGAAACGGCACTTCCATGGCCTCGGTCCCCTCCCTGTCCGCTTCGCTCCAGCAGCGTGTGGCCGCAGCTCTGGCTGCCGCGGCCCCGTCGGCCGCCGACGCCGACCCGCTGCTGCGCCGAAGCGACCGGGCCGACTTCCAGGCCAACGGCGTGCTGGGCCTGGCCAAGCGGGCCAAGGCCAATCCGCGGGAGCTGGCCGCCGAGGTGCTGCGGGCGCTGCCCGCCGACGAGGTGATCGCCGCCGTCGAGGTCTCCGGGCCCGGGTTCCTGAACATCACGGTGGCCGACGCCGCGATCACCGCGAACCTGGCCGCCCGGGCCGCCGACGACCGGCTCGGCGTGCCCGTGCTGGAGCACCCCGGCACCACCGTCATCGACTACGCGCAGCCGAACGTCGCGAAGGAGATGCACGTCGGCCACCTGCGGTCCTCGGTGATCGGCGACGCCATCGTGAAGATCCTGGAGTTCGGCGGCGAGAAGGTGGTCCGCAGGCACCACATCGGCGACTGGGGCACCCAGTTCGGCATGCTCGTGCAGTACCTCATCGAGCACCCGCACGAACTGGACCACACCGAGGACGAGGCGGACGCCGGCGAGGCGTCGATGTCCCGGCTGGACCGGCTCTACAAGGCGTCCGGCGCGCTCTTCAAGAGCGACGAGGGATTCAAGGACCGGGCCAGGCGGCGGGTGGTCGACCTGCAGGCCGGCGACCCCGAGACGCTCGGCCTGTGGCAGCAGATCGTGGACGAGTCGAAGATCTACTTCGACTCCGTCTACCGGAAGCTGGACATCGAGATCCACGACGAGGACATCGTCGGCGAGTCCGGTTACAACGACATGCTGGTCGAGACCTGCGACCTGCTGGAGAAGGCCGGCGTCGCCGTGTGGTCGAACGGCGCGCTGTGCGTGTTCTTCGACGACATCAAGGGCAAGGACGGCGAGCCGGTCCCGCTGATCGTCCGCAAGACCGACGGCGGCTTCGGCTACGCGGCCACCGATCTGTCCGCGATCCGCGACCGGACCGGGAACCTGCACGCCACCACCCTGCTCTACGTGGTGGACGTGCGGCAGTCGCTGCACTTCCGGATGGTCTTCGAGACCGCCCGGCGGGCCGGCTGGCTGACCGACGAGGTGACCGTGCGGCACCTGCCGTTCGGCACCCTGCTCGGCAAGGACGGCAAGCCGTTCAAGACCCGGTCCGGGGAGAGCGTCAAGCTGGAGCACCTGCTGGACGAGGCGGTCGAGCGGGCCACCGCCGTGGTGCGGGACAAGGGCGAGAAGATCGGCCTGTCCGAGCAGGAGATCGAGGCCAACGGCCGGCAGGTGGGCATCGGCGCGGTCAAGTACGCCGACCTGTCCACCTCCCTCGGCCGGGACTACGTCTTCGACCTGGACCGGATGGTCTCGCTCAACGGCGACACCAGCGTGTACCTCCAGTACGCCTACGCCAGGACCCGGTCGATCTTCCGCAAGGCCGGGCCGGGGCAGCAGGCGGCCGCCCACCCGGAGCTGGCGCTGGAGCCGGCCGAGCGGGCGCTGGGCCTGCACCTGGACGCGTTCGCCGACGCCCTGGCCGAGGTCGTCCAGACCTACGAGCCGCACCGCCTGGCCGCCTATCTCTACCAGCTGGCCTCGCTGTTCACGACGTTCTACGAGCAGTGCCCGGTGCTCACCGCGGACGGCGGCCCGGCGCAGGTGGAGAACCGCCTGTTCCTGTGCGAGCTGACCGCGCGGACCCTGCACCAGGGCCTGGCGCTGCTCGGCATCCGCACCCCCGAGCGCCTCTGACGAGCCTCTGACGAGGCTCTGACGACTGCCCGCCGAGCCCGTGGGAGCGCTGTTCCCGCGGGCTCCGGCGCCGACTGGGCGTCGGGAAGAGCACGCCGCGCGCGGGCGTACCGTGGTGGGTGAGGACGCCCGGAGGAGGAGTGGTCGATGACCAGGTACGGCGAGTTCCCGGGGGCGCGGCCGAGGCGGCTGCGCACCACGCCCGCGATGCGCAGGCTGGTGGCCGAGACGAGACTGCACCCCGCCGATCTGATCCTGCCGGCGTTCGTCCGCGAGGGGATCAGCCGACCGGTGCCGGTGCCGTCGATGCCCGGTGTGGTGCAGCACACCCGTGACACCCTGCGCGCGGCGGCCGTCGAGGCCGTCGAGGCCGGGGTCGGCGCCCTGATGCTGTACGGCGTGCCGGAGACGAAGGACGCGGTGGGCTCGTCGGGCACCGACCCCGACGGCATCCTCCAGGTCGCCATCCGCGACGTGGTCAAGGAGGTCGGCGACGACCTGGTCATCATGTCCGACCTGTGCCTGGACGAGTACACCGACCACGGCCACTGCGGCGTCCTGGACGCGCAGGGCCGGGTGGACAACGACGCGACGCTGGAGCGCTACGCCGAGATGGCCCGGGTGCAGGCCGACGCCGGCGCCCATGTGCTCGGCGCCTCGGGGATGATGGACGGCCAGGTGGGCGTGGTCCGCCGGGCGCTGGACGGGGTGGGCCGGCAGGACGTGTCGATCCTCGCGTACACCGTGAAGTACGCCTCCGCGTTCTACGGGCCCTTCCGCGAGGCCGTCGGCTCCTCCCTCAAGGGCGACCGCAAGACCTACCAGCAGGACCCGGCGAATCTGCGCGAGTCGATGCGCGAACTGGCCCTGGACCTGGCCGAGGGCGCGGACATGGTGATGGTCAAGCCGGGGCTGCCGTATCTGGACGTGCTGGCCAAGGTCGCCGCGGAGACGGACGTGCCGGTCGCGGCGTACCAGGTCTCCGGCGAGTACGCGATGGTCGAGGCGGCGGCGGCGAACGGCTGGATCGACCGGGACCGTACGATTGCGGAGACGTTGACGTCGATCCGCAGGGCCGGGGCGCACCTGATCCTGACCTACTGGGCCACGGAAGTCGCCCGCGGCCTGTAGGTTCTGGGGCACCGGGCCGGCCCGGACACGGCCCCCCGGGCCGGCACCAGGGGAGGAAGGAACCGCAGATGAGCCGCCGAGGCATACCCTCGTGGGCCACCGTGACCGGGCTGACCGGCGCGGCGCTGGCCGCGGTCTGCGTGCTGGCCTTCCAGGCGAACGGCGATGTGCCGGCGAAGCCGACGGCCGCGCGCCCCACGCCGCACCCCTCCGCGTCCGCCCGCCCCACGGCGCCGCAGACCCCGCCGCCGGTCCCGCAGGGCGGCGACACCGGCAAGCGCATCGTCTACTCGGTGAGCCAGAACCGCGTGTGGGTCGTCTCCAAGACCGGCGCGGTCTCCAGCTTCCTGGTCCAGCCCGGCACGGTGCTCGCGAAGCCGGGCGTGTACTACGTCAGCAAGCGCACGGCGTCGAGCACCGGCACGGACGGCGTCGCCATCGAGCACGTCGTCTTCTTCGAGTACACCGCGGAGACGTGGGTCGCGTTCTCCGCGCCGGTCAGCGACAACGTGACGCCGCCGAACCCTTCCCTCCACACGGGGGCGGTCCGCGTGCACCGCGCGGACGCGCTGAAGATCTGGAACAACACGGTCAAGGGCTCGACCGTCGTCGTCTTCAAGTAGCAGTCGTCTTCAAGTAACCGTCGTCTTCAAGTAGCCGCTGGACGCCGCACCCCCTGGGGTCGGGGCCCGGCGCCCGGCCGACGCCGACCCGGCCGCGCCGGATCCGCGCCAGCGGGCTGGAAGCCTAGACCCGGCGGCGGCGGGCGCCGGGACGGCGTTCCGACGGGCGGGTGACGGGATCGCCCGCCTCCTCCGCGGCCAGCCGCCGCGCCGTCCCGAAGTCGGCCAGCGCCTGCGCCAACGCGTGGACGGACGGCTCGGGGGACATCACGTCGACCCGCAGCCCGTGCTCCTCGGCCGTCTTCGCGGTGGCCGGACCGATGCAGGCGATCACCGTGACGTTGTGCGGCTTGCCGGCGATGCCGACCAGGTTGCGGACCGTCGAGGACGAGGTGAACAGCACCGCGTCGAAGCCGCCGCTCTTGATCGCCTCGCGGGTGTCGGCCGGCGGCGGCGAGGCGCGGACGGTGCGGTAGGCCGTCACGTCGTCGACCTCCCAGCCGAGTTCGACCAGGCCGGCCACGAGGGTCTCGGTGGCGATGTCGGCGCGCGGCAGGAAGACGCGGTCGATCGGGTCGAACACCGGGTCGTAGGGCGGCCAGTCCTCCAGCAGGCCGGCCGCGGACTGCTCGCCGCTGGGCACCAGGTCCGGCTTGACGCCGAAGTCGACCAGCGCCCGCGCGGTCTGCTCGCCGACCGCCGCGACCTTTATCCCGGCGAACGCCCGCGCGTCCAGGCCGTACTCCTCGAACTTCTCCCGCACCGCCTTGACCGCGTTGACGGAGGTGAACGCGATCCACTCGTAGCGGCCGGTGACCAGGCCCTTGACCGCGCGCTCCATCTGCTGCGGGGTGCGCGGCGGTTCGACGGCGATGGTGGGGACCTCGTGCGGCACCGCGCCGTAGGAGCGCAGCTGGTCCGACAGGGACTCGGCCTGCTCCTTGGTGCGCGGCACCAGCACCCGCCAGCCGAACAGCGGCTTGGTCTCGAACCACGACAGGTGCCTGCGCTGCGCGGTGCGCTCGCCGACGACGGCTATCGCGGCGATCGGGCCCTCCGGGGTGGGCAGCGCCTTGGTGGCCTTCAGCTCGGCGGCGATGCCGGCCAGCGTGGCGGTCCAGGTGCGCTGCCGGGTGGTGGTGCCGGCCACGGTGACGGTCAGCGCGGTGTCGGGCTTGCGGCCGCAGGCGATGAGTTCGGCCGCGGCGGCGGCGACGGTCTGCAGCGTGGTGGAGACCACCAGCGTCGCGTCGCTCGCGCCGACCTCGCTCCAGCAGCGGTCGGAGGCCGTCGCGGCGTCCACGAACCGTACGTCGCCGGCGAGCGGGACGCCCGCGTAGGCGGGCACGCCGAGCGCCGCGGCGACGCCGGGCACCACCTCGAAGGGGATGCCGGCCTGGGCGCAGGCGAGCATCTCGGCGGCGGCGGAGGAGTCCAGGCCGGGGTCGCCGGCGACGGCGCGCACCACCCGCTTGCCGGACCGCGCGGACGCCATGACAAGCTGTGAGACGACGGCGGACGCACCGGAGTCGGCGCCCGGCGCCGCGCCCTTCGCGGTGCCCGCGGCGGGCCCGGGGACGGTCGGTTCGGCCGCCGCGGAGGCGGCCGCGGCGGCGATGTCGGCGGCCAGGTCGGGCGTGCACACGTCGGCCGGTGCGTGCGCGCGGACCACGTCGAGCACGGGTGCGTCGCCGACCAGGACGTCGGCCAGCGCGAGCGCCTCCACGGCGCGCAGCGTCAGCAGTCCGGGGTCGCCCGGTCCTGCGCCGAGGAAGGTCACATGGCCTGCGGCGGTCCCGCCGGGTCCGGCGGCCGCGCCTGCGGTCGTGGTTCCGGCGGAGTTGGTTGTCGCGACGGCGGCGGGGTTCAAGGTGTGCGCTCCCCCATAAGACCGGCCGCTCCCTTGGCGAGCATCGCCTCGGCGAGTTCGCGGCCCAGGGCCAGCGCCTCGTCGTCCGATGCCGGTACGGGGCCGGTGGTGGACATCTGCACCAGCGTGACGCCGTCGGTGGTGCCGACGACGGCGCGCAGGCGCAGCTCGGTAGCCTGCCCGTCGGCCACGAGGTCGGCGAGCGCGCCCACGGGCGCGGAGCAGCCGGCCTCGAGGGCGGCGAGCAGGGATCGCTCTGCGGTCACGGCGGCCCGGGTCTCCGGGTCGTCGAGCTCGGCGAGCTGTGCGGCCAGCTCCGGGTCGGAGGCGGCGCACTCCACGGCCAGCGCTCCCTGGCCGGGGGCGGGCAGTACGGTGTCGGCGCCGATCAGCTCGCTCGCCTCGGCGAGCCGGCCGATACGGTTGAGCCCGGCGGCGGCCAGCACGACCGCGTCGAGCTTGCCGGAAGTAACGTACCCGATCCGGGTGTCAATGTTGCCGCGGATCGGGACCGTCTCGATCCGCAGACCGTGTGACCGTGCCCACGCGTTGAGCTGCGCGGCGCGGCGCGGCGCCCCGGTGCCGACGCGGGCGCCGGGCGGCAGGGTGGCGAAGGTCAGGCCGTCGCGGGCGATCAGCACGTCGCGCGGGTCCTCGCGGACCGGGATCGCGGCGAGCACCAGGCCCGGCGCGGCGGCGGTCGGCAGGTCCTTCAGGCTGTGCACGGCCAGGTCGATCTCGCCGGACAGCAGCGCGTCGCGCAGCGCCGAGACGAAGACGCCGGTGCCGCCGATCTGCGCCAGGCTCTCCCGGGAGACGTCGCCGTAGGTGGTGACCTCCACCAGCTCGACCTCGCGGCCGGTCACCTGGCGGACCTGCTCGGCGACCATGCCCGACTGGGCCATGGCGAGCGTGCTCTTCCGCGTGCCCAGGCGCAGGGGGGCCGTCCGGTCGGGGGCGGACTCCTGCGCGGAGGACTGCTGCGGGTTCATCGGGAGCCTCGATTCGGTTCTGGCACCACCGGTGCCGCCGGCGCGGCGGGCGCGGCCGGCGCGGAGCGCATGGCGGCGACCGTCTGCGGGTCCAGGTCGAAGAGTTCGCGCAGCGCGTCCGCGTACCCCGCGCCGCCGGGCTCGCCGGCCAGCTGCTTGACCCGCACGGTCGGCGCGTGCAGGAGCTTGTCCACGACGCGGCGCACGGTCTGGGTGATCTCCGCGCGCTGCTTGTCGTCCAGACCGGGCAGCCTACCGTCCAGCCGGGCGAGTTCACCCGCCACGACATCGGCGGCCATGGCGCGCAGCGCGACCACGGTCGGGGTGATGCGGGCCGCGCGCTGGGCCGCGCCGAAGGCGGCGACCTCCTCGGCGACGATGGCCCGCACCTGGTCCACGTCGGCGGCCATCGGCGCGTCCGCGGAGGCGGCGGCCAGGTCCTCGATGTCCACCAGGTGCACGCCGGGCACGTCGTGGGCGGCGGCGTCCACGTCGCGCGGCATGGCCAGGTCGAGCACCGCCAGCGGCGCGTGCGCGGGGCGTCCCGCGACGGCCTCGCGCAGGTCGGCGGCGGTCAGCACCAGGCCGGTCGCGCCGGTGCAGGACACCACCAGGTCGGCCTCGGGCAGCGCCCGGCGGACCTCGGCGATGCCGATCGCGCGGGCGGTGGTGCCGTGGGCGGCGCCCTGCTCGGTGAGCAGCGCGGCCAGCCGCTCGGCCCGCTCGGCGGTGCGGTTGGCGACGGTGACGGAGGCGACGCCGGCCCGGGCCAGGGTCGCGGCGGCCAGCGAGGACATCGATCCGGCGCCGACCACCAGGGCCCGCTTGCCGGCCAGTTCGCCGGTGGCGGGCGCGAGCTGTTCGAGGCCGAAGGTGACCAGCGACTGCCCAGCCCGGTCGATGCCGGTCTCGGAGTGCGCCCGCTTGCCGACCCGCAGCGCCTGCTGGAACAGGTCGTTGAGCATCCGGCCGGCGGTGTGCAGCTCCTGGCCGGCCGCCAGCGCGTCCTTGATCTGGCCGAGGATCTGGCCCTCGCCGACCACCATCGAGTCCAGCCCGCAGGCCACCGACAGCAGGTGGTGGACGGCCCGGTCCTCGTAGTGCACGTACAGGTGCGGGGTCAGCTCGTCGAGGGCGACGGCGCTGTGCCGGGCGAGCAGCGTGGACAGCTCCTCCACGCCGGCGTGGAACTTGTCGACGTCCGCGTACAGCTCGACCCGGTTGCAGGTGGCCAGCACGACCGCCTCGGCGGCGGGTTCGGCGGCCAGCGCGTCCTGCAGCAGCTTGGCGCGCGCCTCGGCGCCCAGCGCGGCGCGCTCCAGGACGCTCACCGGGGCGGTGCGGTGCGACAGCCCGACGACCAGAAGACTCATGCGGGCATCACGGCGGGCACGTCCCCGTCGGGCTCCTGGCGGTCCTCACCGGCCTTGCGCTGCTCGTGGAAGGCGAGGATCTGCAGCTCGATGGAGAGGTCGACCTTGCGGACGTCCACGCCGTCGGGCACCGACAGCACGGTGGGGGCGAAGTTGAGGATGGAGGTGACGCCGGCCGCGACCAGGCGGTCGGTGACCTCCTGGGCGGCGCCGGCGGGGGTGGCGATGACGCCGATCGACACCTGGTTGTCGGCGACGATCGACTCCAGCTCGTCGATGTGCCGCACCGGCAGTCCGGCCACCAGGCGTCCGGCCAGGCCCGCGTCGGCGTCCAGCAGGGCCGCGACGCGGAAGCCGCGGGAGGCGAACCCGCCGTAGTTGGCCAGGGCGGCGCCCAGGTTGCCGATACCGACGATGACGACCGGCCAGTCCTGGGTGAGCCCGAGTTCCCGGCTGATCTGGTACACGAGATACTCCACGTCGTAGCCGACGCCCCGCGTGCCGTAGGAGCCGAGGTAGGAGAAGTCCTTGCGCAGCTTGGCCGAGTTGACCCCGGCGGCCGCGGCGAGTTCCTCCGAGGACACGGTGGGCACGGAGCGCTCGGACAGAGCTGTCAGCGCCCGCAGGTACAGCGGAAGTCTGGCGACGGTGGCCTCGGGGATCCCTCGGCCGCGGGTCGCCGGTCGGTGTGATCGGCCAGTTGCCACGGTGCTCCTGCGGGTAGAGCTGGGCTGAGGGCGACCACGGTCATGGGAGCCGCCCCGTGGACGCCAGGCTATGTCTTTGTGAACGCGTGCACAAAGATGGTGTCCGATTTGCCCGGCGGAAGTGATGGGCATCACGCGCCCCCCTGCCGCGGGTTCGGCACCGGTCGGCGCGCCGGTTCGGTGCGCCGCCGCATCCACAGCGCGTCCGCCGCGGCCAGCACGCCGGACGGCTCCGGCCAGCGCACCCCGGCGGCCAGCGCCAGCAGGTCCGGCAGGTCCGCGACCCCGGCGGCGAACTGCGCGAACAGCGCCGCGGTCGCCTGCGCGTCGCCGAGCGCGGTGTGCGGGCTCCAGTCGGTGATGCCCGCCTCGGCCGCGACCGCGCGCAGGCTCAGTCCGTGCGGCCGGTAGCGGGAGGGGGCGCCGCCGGACAGGGCGCCGCGGGCGGCGGCCAGCCGCATCGTGCACAGCTCCGGCACGGCGGGCAGCCGCAGGCCCAGCCGGGCGTACTCGGCGACCAGGAAGGCCCGGTCGCAGCCGACGTTGTGGCCGACCAGCACCCGCCCGCGCAGCAGCGCCAGCAGCCGGCGGCGATGCCGGCGAAGCGCGGCGCGCCGCCCAGGTGGTCCGGCTCGATGCCGTGGATGTGGGTGGGGCCGACCGGGCCCTGCGGGTCGACCAGCGTGGTGAACTCGCCCTGCGGCACCAGGTCGCGGTCCAGCAGCACGACGGCCAGCTCGACCACCCGGTGCCGGTGCGAGGACGAACCCGTCGCCTCCAGGTCCACCACGGCGAAGCCCCGTGGCGCGGGGGGCCCTGCGCTGCCGTCTGCGACCACCGGGGGCGCTCCTCAACCTCACCCCCGGCCGTACAAAACGCCCCCGATGTTACGTGAAGCCCCCCGACCCCGGTCAACCCGCGTAAACCACCCGGTTGCCGGATCTTCCCCCGCGCGAGGGCGCCGCTACGTCAGGGCGGCGCGCAGCCTGGCCTCGTCGACGCGCCAGAACGTGTGCTGCTCGCCGTCGACGAGGACCACCGGGATCTGCTCCCAGTAGCGGTCGTACAACGCGGCGTCCCGCGTGATGTCCTGCTCGGTCACCCGCGCGCCGGTCTCGGCGGCGACCTTGGCGACGACCTGGCGCGCGTCGTCGCACAGGTGGCAGCCGGGCTTGACGATCAGCGTGACGGTACGGACCGCGGGGGCGGGTCCGGTGCTCGATGGGGTCATGTCCGCCATTGTGTCGCGCCGCGTTCACACAACGGCTTCGCGGGCGCATCAAGCCTGCCCCGCAACGTGGTTATGCTCGCGTGCATGGCCGCACTCAGATGGCTCACCCCCCGTAAGCAGTCCGCGACCGAGCGGAGTGTGCAGGCCGGCGCGGCCGCGGCGGAGGCCGCGGAGAGCGCACTGGCCACGCTGGCCGCCGAGCACGGCGCGGACACCGGGCACGACGCGGACGCCGCCGCCGGGACCGCGGACGCGCGGAGCGCCGCGGACGCCGCGCGGGAGGCGTCCGCCGCCGCTCCGGACGCCCCGGTGGCCCGCGACGCGCGCGCCGCCGCCTTCTTCGACCTCGACAACACCGTGATGCAGGGCGCCGCGCTCTTCCACTTCGGGCGCGGCCTGTACAAGCGGAAGTTCTTCCACAAGCGCGACCTGCTGCGCTTCGCCTGGCAGCAGGCGTACTTCCGGCTGGCCGGCGCCGAGGACCCCGCGCACATGCGGGACGCCCGCGACAGCGCGCTGTCCATCGTCAAGGGCCACCGGGTGGAGGAGCTGACCTCCATCGGCGAGGAGATCTACGACGAGTACATGGCGGACAAGATCTGGCCGGGCACCCGCGCGCTCGCCCAGGCGCACCTGGACGCCGGGCAGCGGGTGTGGCTGGTGACCGCGGCGCCGGTGGAGACCGCCACGATCATCGCCCGCCGGCTCGGCCTGACCGGCGCGCTGGGCACGGTCGCGGAGTCCGTCGACGGCGTCTACACCGGCCGGCTGGTCGGCGAGCCGCTGCACGGCCCGGCCAAGGCCGAGGCGGTCCGCGCGCTGGCCGCCGCCGAGGACCTGGACCTGTCGCGCTGCGCCGCCTACAGCGACTCGCACAACGACATCCCGATGCTCTCGCTGGTCGGCCACCCGTACGCGATCAACCCCGACACCAGCCTGCGCCGGCACGCCCGGGCGCACGGCTGGCGGCTGCGCGACTACCGCACCGGCCGCAAGGCGGCCAGGATCGGCCTGCCTGCGGCGGCCGGCACCGGCGCGCTGGCCGGCGGCGTCCTGGCCGCCGTCGCGGTCCGCCGCAGGCGCCGCTGACCGCCACGCCGCGCGACCGTCCGGCGGACGCGTGCGACCGCCTCTTTCCGGCCGCCCGCGCGCCCCGGCTCCCCCTCGCGCCACACGGGCACAACACGCTCTCTCCGCGAGCATTTCACGACCAGAAGTGGTCAACCACGGGCGCCCGTTCGATAATTGAGCGATCGCGAATGCGTACAGGAAACGGCGGAAACGGCGATTTGAGCAACTCGGTGTAGCGTCGCCTGTACGAAGCGTTATTCTCCTCAGACGCATTCCGGTACCCACACGTCGCCACGACGGGTGAACGGTCCCGTACTGCACGTGATGGAAGTTCTGCCTCTGGGAGTCCCGTGTACCCACACGACGGGGTTAGCACCTCCGGCCTGGCTGCGTTGCGCGCACTGGTTATCGACTGCCTGATGCGCCACGTCCCCGCGCAGCCCGGGCCCGCCCTCGCCACGTCCGGTCCCACCGTCCCCGGCCCCGCCTACGCGATGGCCGAAACCAGCACCGCCGCCGGCAGACGCACCCGCGCCGGCAGCGCCGCCCCTCGGCACGGCCAGGGCGCCCAGCGCGGCGCCGCCCCCGCCCAGGGGACCGCCCGCAGGCCCTCCTCGGACACCGACAGCGGCCGGATGATGGACCTGGTCGAACGCGCCCAGGACGGCGAGACCGAGGCGTTCGGGCGGCTCTACGACCACTACAGCGACACCGTCTACCGGTACATCTACTACCGCGTCGGCAGCCGGGCCACCGCCGAGGACCTGACCAGCGAGACGTTCCTGCGGGCGCTGCGCCGCATCGGCACCTTCACCTGGCAGGGCCGCGACTTCGGCGCGTGGCTGGTCACCATCGCCCGCAACCTGGTCGCCGACCACTTCAAGTCCAGCCGCTTCCGCCTCGAAGTGACCACCGGCGAGATGCTCGACGCCAACGAGGTCGAGCGCAGCCCCGAGGACTCCGTGATGGAGTCGCTGTCCAACGAGGCGCTGATGACCGCCGTCCGCAAACTCAACCCCCAGCAGCAGGAATGCGTCACGCTGCGCTTCCTGCAGGGCCTGTCGGTGGCCGAGACCGCGCGTGTGATGGGCAAGAACGAGGGCGCCATCAAGACCCTCCAGTACCGCGCCGTGCGCACCCTGGCCCGCCTGCTGCCCGACGACGCCCGGTGACCCGGCGGTGCCGCCGATACGACCGTGCGGCGGCCACCGCGGTCGCGTAACCCCACCGGTTCGGACTCGTTGCAACACATGCAGACACTTCTGTGCCGCGCACCGCACCGCGCTTTTCACTCGATCGAGTGGACGGCCCCGGGCAGCGCAACCATCGTGGCGGTACGGGGAGTCGAGTGTGGATGACGAGAGGAGGTGCCGCCGGTGATCGGACAGGCAACGGCACACCGCCGGGCGAACGCCTTCGCCCAGGCCCTTGAGGACGCCGGCGTCCCCGGGGAGCACGGCGGCGAGCCGGGCGGCCCCGGGGACGCTTCCGGCGGCGGCCGGGACCAGGACGGCCCCGGCACGCAGGGCCGGACCGACCAGCACCGCGGCCCCGCCGCGGGCGCGCACGGCGGACACGGATCGCACGCCGCCCACGGCCACCAGCACGCCGGCCACGCCGGCCACGGCGGGTACACCGCGGCCCACGCGGGGGCCCACGCCGCCGACCGGCGGGCCGACCCCGAGCAGGCCGCGCTGGTGGCCCTCGCGGGCGCTCTCAGCGCCCGGCCCCGGCCGGTGATGTCGGCGCACACCAAGACCGTGCAGCGGGCCCAGCTGATCGCCGCCATGGAGCAGGCGATCGCCGACGGCAGCCTGTCCACCGGCCGAGTGCCCGAGCAGCGCGGCGAGCCCCAGGAGGAGCGCGACCCCGGCCGCCGCGCCTCCGGCCTGCGCAAGCTCGCGCCGCGCTCCCGGCTGTCGCGGCGGCTGGCGGTCGGCGGCCTGACCGTCGGCGTCGCCGCCGGCGCCCTCGGCGGCGTGGCCGCCGCGAGCACCAACGCCCTGCCCGGCGACACCCTCTACGGCCTCAAGCGCGGCATGGAGGACCTCAAGCTCGACATGGCCGGCGGCGACGCCTCCCGCGGCAAGGTCTACCTCGACATGGCGTCCACCCGCATGCAGGAGGCGCGCCGGCTGATGGACCGCGGCCGCGGCGGGCAGCTGGACGACGAGTCGGTCGCCGAGGTCCGCAAGGCGCTGTCCGGGATGCACCAGGAGGCCGCGGAGGGCCACCGGCTGCTGTCCCAGGCGTACAAGGAGGACGGCTCGCTGCAGCCCATCGAGACGCTCAACAGCTTCGCCGAGTCCCACCGGCAGGGCTGGAGCGATCTGCGCGGCAAGCTCCCGGCCCAGCTCACCGACGTGTCCGAGCAGGTGAGTTCGGTCTTCGCCGCCATAGACCAGGAGGTCGCACCGCTGCAGCCGCTGCTGCCCGCGCCGCACGACCACCGCCACGGGTCGTCCTCCCACGACGACGACGGCCGTGGCTCCGGCGGGTCCGGCACGGCGGGCGCGCGGACGCCGAGCCCGTCGCAGTCCACCGCCAGCGGCGCGCAGGACGGCACGGGCACCGGCCAGTCCCCCACCCCGTCGCCGTCCGGCACCACCCCCCAGGGCCTGATCGGCGGCGCGGGCGGCCTGCTGCCCGAACCCCCGGCGACGACGCCGACCACGGGCACGCCCACGCCCAGCCCGACCGACCCGCAGCACTCGGTGGTCCTGCCGCCGCTGCTGCCCGGCCTGCTCCCGGGCCTGGGCCTGAACGGCGCGGACGACGACCCGAACAACTAGCCGGTACGGCGGCGGTCGGCCCGCGGGCCGGTCAGAAGAACACCGACCGCCGCTGCACCAGCAGTTCGTACAGCGTGTGCTGGATCGTCTCGCGCACCTGGTCGGTCAGGTTGAAGACCAGCATCGGGTCCTCGGCGGCGTCCGGGCCGTAGCCGTCGGTCGCGACGGGCTCGCCGAACTGGATCGTCCACTTGGTCGGCAGCGGCACCATGCCGAGCGGCCCCAGCCAGGGGAACGTCGGGGTGAGCGGGAAGTACGGCAGGCCCAGGACACGCGCCAGCGTGCGGGAGTTGCCGATCATCGGATAGATCTCCTCCGCGCCCACCACCGAGCACGGCACGATCGGCACCCCGGTGCGCAGCGCGGTCGCCACGAACCCGCCGCGCCCGAACCGCTGCAGCTTGTACCGCTCGGAGAACGGCTTGCCGAGCCCCTTGAAGCCCTCCGGCATCACCCCGACCACCTCGCCGCGCTCCAGCAGCGTCTGCGCGTCCTCCGCGCACGCCAGGGTGTGCCCGGCCTTCCTGGCCAGCTCGTTGACCAGCGGCAGGACGAACACCAGGTCCGCGGCGAGCAGCCGCAGGTGCCGCCCGGCCGGGTGGTGGTCGTGCACGGCGACCTGGGCCATCAGCCCGTCCATCGGCAGCGTCCCGGAGTGGTTGCACACCACCAGCGCGCCGCCCTCGGCCGGGATGTTCTCCACGCCCCTGACCTCGACCCGGAAGTACCGCTCGAACAGCGGCCGCAGCAGCGACATCAGCACCTGGTCGGTCAGCTCGGCGTCGTAGCCGAACTCGTCGACCTCGTACTCGCCGGTGACCCTGCGGCGCAGGAACGCCAGCCCCGAGGCGACCTTGCGCTCCCAGTCGCCGCCGAGCAGCCGGTCGGCCACCGCGCCCAGCGCGTCCCCCACCGACCCCGCCGCGGCCTGCGGACCCACGCCGTGCGCCTCCTCGTCCCGCGCCCCCGCGTCCCGCGCCTCCGCGTCCGCCTGCTCCTGGGCCCGCCCCCGGGCCTCGCCCGGGGCCTGCCCGGCCTGCTGCTCCGGCGGCACGGTCCCGCCCGCACCGCCCTGCGCCGGGATCGCCCCGGCCGACTCCGGCCGCGCACCCCCGCCAGCCCGCCGCCGCCGTGAGTTCTCGTCGAACGGAATGACCTTCGCATCGCCCACGGCCTCGGCTCCTTCCTGCCCGGGCTCCCCGGCCGCCGACCCCGACAGCCGGCTCACAGCAGCCCCGCCACACGGTCCACCGCGCCCGCCAGCACCCTCGGCGGCAACAGGCCGGGCCCCCGCGACAGCGCGAAGTCGTGGAACGCCTCGGCCGTGGTGTACGCCGGGGAGAACCCGAGCGTCTCACGCATCTGCCGGGTGTCCACCACCCTGCCGTGCGTCAGCAGCCGGATCTGCTCGCTGGAGAAGTCCGTGACCCCCGCCGTGCGCAGCACCCGGCCCACCCACGTCACCGCCGGCAGCAGCACCGGCACCGTCGGCTTGCCCAGCCGCCGCGCCGTCTGCGACAGCAGCAGCACCCCGTCGCCCGCGATGTTGAACGTGCCGCTGTTCAGCGTCCCGCGCCGCGCCTCCAGCGTCGCGGTCAGCAGCACCGACTCCACGTCGTCCTCATGCACGAACTGCAGCCGCGGGTCGTAGCCGAACACCGTCGGCAGCACCGGCAGCCCGAAGTACTCCGCCAGCGGGGTGTCCCCGCGCGGCCCGAGGATGTTGGCGAACCGCAGCACCGCCACCGCCACGTCCGGCCGCCGCCGGGCGAACCCCCGGACGTAGCCCTCGACCTCCACCGCGTCCTTCGCGAACCCCCCGCTGGGCACCGACTTCACCGGCGTCGTCTCGGTGAACACCGCGGGATCGCGCGGCGCCGACCCGTACACGCTGGTCGTCGACTTCACCACCAGCCGCTTGACCAGCGGCGCCTTCTGGATCGCGCCGAGCAGCTGCATCGTGCCGATGACATTGGTCTCCTTGGCCTGGGCACGGCCGCCCGCGCCCAGCGCGGTCCCGCTCACGTCCAGATGCACCACGGTGTCCACCGCGTGCTGCGCCAGCACCTTGCCGATCACCGGCTGCCGGATGTCCGCGCGGACGAACTCCGCCTCCCCCAGGTCGTGCTCGGGCGCCACCGCGTCCACCGCGACCACCCGGCCCACCTCGGGCTCGCGCTGCACCCGCCGCACGAAAGCGCCGGCGAGCTGCCGCGCGACGCCGGTGACCAGAACCACCTTGCCCACGTAACGGCCCTTCTCCGGGGACTGCCACCGTACCGCCACCACCGCGCCCGGGCGCCGCAGGACCCGGCCCCGAAGACGCCGCAGCCCCCTTCCTCCGCCCGGACGGCGGAGAAGGGGGCGAGGCGAGCGGCGACCGGCGCGCCTACTTCTTGTTGCGACGCTGCACACGCGTCCGCTTCAGAAGCTTGCGGTGCTTCTTCTTGGCCATACGCTTGCGCCGCTTCTTGATGACAGAGCCCACGACTACCCTCGCTTCGGTTTCACTCGGTGCGGGGCGTCCGAGCCCACACGACCTACGTCGGCCAAGCCTACCCGCCCGGAGGTGGCACGCGTAACCGAGGCCCACGCAGACCGTCACCGGCCCGTTACCGGACCTTCTCGCAGGCCGTCTCAGGCAGATTCCACCCCCACGTAGGACTCGCGCAGGTACTCGTGGACGGCCTGCTCCGGAACCCGGAACGAGCGACCCACGCGAATGGCCGGCAGGTGACCGCTGTGCACCAGCCGGTACACGGTCATCTTCGACACGCGCATCACCGCCGCCACTTCGGCGACGGTGAGGAACACGACCTCGTTGAGAGGACGGCTTTCAGTAACAGTCATGACACACCTGAACCTTCCGCACATGACGGCACCGGCTTCCCCTCCGGCAGCCAAAAAGGCATGTGCGCTCCCCCACAGATTAGGGGCGGATGATGCAAGTGGGGAAGAGGAGTTGCGAACGGTTGACTAGTGTGCGAGCCACGCCCTCCGCAGCACATAACGCGTCAGTGGCCGATACTGGTCGGAGCGTACGGCGTCCCCCACCGGCACCGCCACCGCCACCCGCCCCTCCGCCTCCGCCACGAACACCGCCGGGTCGTCGCTGTCCCCCGGACCGATCGCCTCGATGCCCAACTGACCTGCGCCGCAGAGGAATCCATGGTCCCCCACCACCAGCCGGGGAAACGGACCCCCGGCCTCCGCGGCGGCCGCCAGCGCCGCCCGCACCGGCAGCGGCGAATGGGTGTGCGCCGCCCCGCCCGCACCCTCCCCGCCCCCCGATCCGTCCGCCCCGCCCTCCCCAGGACGCACCACCGCAACACCGCCGACGTAGCGCAGCGTGTGCCGGCGTACGCCGAATTGCGTCGGCACGTCCACGCATCGGCCGTACGCCGGGGTCAGCACCGGACAACCCGCCGCCGACAACGCCGCGGCCAAAGAGGCGTAGAAACCCAGCAGCCGATCCGGATGACACGTCCCGAACAGGACCGGCGCCCGGTCGTGCGCCGCCCGCTCCAACCGCTCGGCGAACGCATCCAACGCCGCCAGCGTGCAGTCCGGATCGATCGTGTCCTGCCCGGTCCGCAACGACGGGTCCGGCGACACCCCGCACCGCTCGGCCATCAGATCCAGCAACTGCGCCGCGTCCCACCGCCCCTCCGGGTCAAGGCCCAGCGTCAGCCGCGGGTCGCGCTGCGCGAACAGGGCGTAGCTGCGCAGGCTCTTCTCCCGCGGCGTCGCCACCCGACCCGCAAGCCCCGCCGCCACCAGATGCGCGCGCAGCGCGCCGACACTCACCACGCGCCGATCGTCCCCACCACCGGCGCGACGCGGTGCGTGAACCCCGCAAACACACCCCGACCGGGTGAAGGGCCACCCCCACAACGGGGGTGGCGAAGGGTGGCGAACCGCGCCTCCCCCTACGGCAGCAGCCCGTGCAGCGGGAACGCCGCCCGCCGCGTCGCGATCACCGCCTGGTCCAGCCGGTCCGCCGGGTCGTAACCGGCCTCCTCGAACGACTCCCAGACCGCGCCGGCCGTCGGTCATCCGCAGCGGCGCCACCGCCCGCGTCCGCGCGTACACCTCCGCACGCCACTCCTCCGGCACGGCCGTCTCCGGCGCCACCGGCGCCCCCGCCGCGATCGCCACCAGATGCGTCCAGGTACGCGGCACCACGTCCGTCACCGCGTACCCCCCACCGCCCAGCGCCACCCAGCGGCCCCCCGCGTGCTGGTGCGCCAGCGCGTGCACCGACTCGGCCACCGCGCGCTGCGCGTCCAGCGACACCGCCAGATGCGCCAGCGGGTCCTCCACGTGCGTGTCCGCGCCGTGCTGCGACACCACCACCTGCGGCCGGAACGCCGCCACCAGCTCCGGCACCACCGCGTGGAACGCCCGCAGCCACCCGCCGTCGCCCGTGCCGGCCGGCAGCGCCACGTTCACCGCGCCGCCCTCCGCCCCCGGCCCGCCGGTCTCCTCCGGCCACCCCGTCTGCGGGAACAGCGTCCGCGGATGCTCGTGCAGCGAAATCGTCAGCACCCGCGGATCGTCCCAGAACGCCGCCTGCACCCCGTCCCCGTGGTGCACGTCCACATCCACGTACACCACCCGCTCCGCACCCAGCTCCAGCAGCCTGGCCACCGCGAGCGCCGCGTCGTTGTACACGCAGAACCCCGACGCCGCCGCGGCCATCGCATGGTGCAGCCCGCCCGCGAAGTTCACCGCGTGCGCCACCTCACCGCGCCACACCGCCTCCGCCGCCCCCACCGACTGCCCCGCGATCAGCGCCGACGCCTCGTGCATCCCCGCGAACGCGGGATTGTCCTCGGTGCCGATCCCGAAGTCGCCGGCCGCGCCCCGCGGGTCCGCGCCCGCCCGCCGCACCGCCGCCACGTACTCCGGCCGGTGCACCAGCTCCAGCGTCGAGTCCCCGGCGGCCGGCGCCGCCACCACCCTCAGCGCCGTGTCAAGACCGAACGCCCTCACCAGGCTCCGGGTCAGCCCCAGCCGCACCGGGTCCATCGGATGCCCGGGGCCGAAGTCGTACCGCCCCACCTGCTCGTCCCACATCAACTGCGCGCGGCCGCTCATGGCCGACACCGTACCCGGCGCCGCCCGGCGCGAAAGACCGCGCGTACAGCAGCGTCGCCGCCACCAGCACCATCGGCACCAGCATCGCCCCCCGGTACGACCACGCGTCCCCCAGCGCCCCCACCAGCGGCGACCCCACCAGGAAGCCCACGTAGTTGAAGATGTTCAGCCGCGCGATCGCCGAGTCCGACGCGCCGGGGAACATCCGCCCGGCCGCCGCGAACGTCTGCGGCACGATCACGCACAGCCCGAGCCCCAGCAGCGTGAACCCGAGCATCCCCACCCACGGCCCCGGCGCCACCGCCACCACCGCGAACCCGGCCACCGCCACGACCGTCCCCAGCCGCACCACCGCCGCGGCCCCGAACCGCCGCACCCCGAAGTCCCCCACCGACCGGCCGATCAGCGTCGTCACCATGTACACCGCGTACGGCACCGTCGACAGCTGGTCCGAGCTGTGCAGCGTGTCCTGGAGGTACTTCGCCGACCAGTTGGAGACCGTCGAGTCCCCGATGTACGCGAACGCCATCACCAGGCACAGCGGCAGCAGCCACCGCATCACCACCTGGCCCTGCGGCCCGTCCGCCACCGCCGTCCCCGGCTGGTCCCGGTACCACCGGCTCGCCGTCAGCGTCAGCGGCACCAGCACCAGCGCCGCCGGCCCGTACAACGAGAACAGCGCCACGTGCCAGTGCGCGCCCGACCACGCCAGACACGCCCCGACGATCCCGCCCAGGCTGTACGCCGCGTGGAACCCGAGCATGATGCTCCGCCCGTACGCCCGCTGCAGGCTCACCCCGAGCATGTTCATCGACGCGTCCAGGCCGCCGACGCACACCCCGAACAGCGCCAGCGTCAGCGCCGCCACCCACACCCGGTCGCCCGCGCCCAGCGCGGCCAGCACCACGGCCACCACCGGCTGCACCCAGCGCAGCACCACGCTCGGCCGCACCCGCCGGACCACCTGCTCGGTCAGCACGCTCCCGACGCCCGCCAGGACCGGCACCGCCGCCAGGAACACCGGCAGCAGCCCGTCACTGATCCCGTAGCGGTCCTGGATCGCCGGGATCCGCGTCACGAGCATCGCGAAGAGCGCCCCCTGCGCGAAGAAGCTCACCGCAAGGGCCGCCCGCCCGTGCCGCAGCGCGTCCTCCATGAGGGAGGAGACTAAGCGCCGAAGCTACGGATGAGTAGCCTTACGACGACGTCAGTGCCGTCAGCCCAGCAACGCCGTCAGTGACGTCAGTGACGTCACTGACGGCGGTCCAGCAACAGCGCCGGCAGGTCCGCCATCCGCCCGAACAGCGCCGTGGCCTCGCCCAACCGCTCCGGCGGCGTCATCGCGGTGAACCCGAACACAGCCATCCCGGCCGCCCGCGCCGCCCGCACGCCCAGCGGGCTGTCCTCCACCACCGCGCACCGCTCCGGCGCCACGCCCATCGTCTCGGCCGCGTGCAGGAAGAGATCCGGCGCCGGCTTCCCCGCCCGACGTCCTGCGCCGAGAAGATCCGCTCCTCCCCGAACCGCCCCGCCAGCCCGGCCGCCCGCAGCGCCACCCGGATCCGCTCGTGGCTCCCCGAGGAGGCCAGGCAGTACGCCACCCCGTCCGCGGCGAGCTTCCCCAGGACCTCGTCGACCCCCTCGACGGCCCGCAGCTCCCGCTCGAACGCGGCGAACACCCGCTGGTAGTAGGTCGCGTCGAACTCGGCCGGCAGCTCCCGCCCGGTGCGCTCACGCACGAGGTCGTGCACCCGGTGGATGGCCGCGCCCATGAAGTCCCGCACCGAGTCCTCGAAGCTGGTGGGGTGCCCCAGCTCGGTCAGATACCCGGCGAGGATGGTGTTGGACAGCACCTCGCTGTCCACGAGGACGCCGTCGTTGTCGAAGATGACCAGGTCATAGCGCACGATCCCACGCTACCCGGCCCCGAAACGCAAGAAAGCGCCGACCCCTGCACGGGGTCGACGCTCTCCTAATAATTGTTCGGCGGTGTCCTACTCTCCCACAGGGTCCCCCCTGCAGTACCATCGGCGCTGAAAGGCTTAGCTTCCGGGTTCGGAATGTAACCGGGCGTTTCCCTCACGCTATGACCACCGAAACACCATGAAACACACCCACCCCGCCAACGGGTGGGGCTGGTTGTTTCAGAACCGCACAGTGGACGCGAACACACAGTCTTGTAGACAAGCCCTCGGCTTATTAGTACCGGTCAGCTCCACCCCTCACAAGGCTTCCACATCCGGCCTATCAACCCAGTCGTCTCCTGGGAGCCTTAACCCCTCAACGGGGGTGGGAGCCCTCATCTCGAAGCAGGCTTCCCGCTTAGATGCTTTCAGCGGTTATCCCTCCCGAACGTAGCCAACCAGCCATGCCCTTGGCAGGACAACTGGCACACCAGAGGTTCGTCCGTCCCGGTCCTCTCGTACTAGGGACAGCCCTTCTCAAGACTCCAACGCGCACAGCGGATAGGGACCGAACTGTCTCACGACGTTCTAAACCCAGCTCGCGTACCGCTTTAATGGGCGAACAGCCCAACCCTTGGGACCGACTCCAGCCCCAGGATGCGACGAGCCGACATCGAGGTGCCAAACCATCCCGTCGATATGGACTCTTGGGGAAGATCAGCCTGTTATCCCCGGGGTACCTTTTATCCGTTGAGCGACGGCGCTTCCACAAGCCACCGCCGGATCACTAGTCCCTACTTTCGTACCTGCTCGACCCGTCAGTCTCACAGTCAAGCTCCCTTGTGCACTTACACTCACCACCTGATTGCCAACCAGGCTGAGGGAACCTTTGGGCGCCTCCGTTACCCTTTAGGAGGCAACCGCCCCAGTTAAACTACCCACCAGACACTGTCCCTGATCCGGATCACGGACCGAGGTTAGACATCCAGCACGACCAGAGTGGTATTTCAACGACGACTCCCACCAGGCTGGCGCCCGATGATCACAGTCTCCCACCTATCCTACACAAGCCGAACCGAACACCAATATCAAGCTATAGTAAAGGTCCCGGGGTCTTTCCGTCCTGCTGCGCGAAACGAGCATCTTTACTCGTAGTGCAATTTCACCGGGCCTATGGTTGAGACAGTCGAGAAGTCGTTACGCCATTCGTGCAGGTCGGAACTTACCCGACAAGGAATTTCGCTACCTTAGGATGGTTATAGTTACCACCGCCGTTTACTGGCGCTTAAGTTCTCAGCTTCGCCCCACCGAAGCAGGACTAACCGGTCCCCTTAACGTTCCAGCACCGGGCAGGCGTCAGTCCGTATACATCGCCTTACGGCTTCGCACGGACCTGTGTTTTTAGTAAACAGTCGCTTCTCGCTGGTCTCTGCGGCCACCCCCAGCTCAAGGAGTAAATCCCGTCACCAGGTGTGGCCCCCCTTCTCCCGAAGTTACGGGGGCATTTTGCCGAGTTCCTTAACCATAGTTCACCCGAACGCCTCGGTATTCTCTACCAGACCACCTGAGTCGGTTTAGGGTACGGGCCGCCATGAAACTCGCTAGAGGCTTTTCTCGACAGCATAGGATCATCCACTTCACCACAATCGGCTCGGCATCAGGTCTCAGACTACGTGCCAGACGGATTTACCTACCTGGCGTCCTACACCCTTACCCCGGGACAACCACCGCCCGGGCTGGACTACCTTCCTGCGTCACCCCATCACTTACCTACTACCACCTCGGGTCACCGGCTCCACCACTCCCCCTCACTCCGAAGAGATCAGGGGCGGCTTCACGGGCTTAGCATCAGAGGATTCGATACTGGGCGCTTCAAAGCGGGTACCGGAATATCAACCGGTTGTCCATCGACTACGCCTGTCGGCCTCGCCTTAGGTCCCGACTTACCCTGGGCAGATCAGCTTGACCCAGGAACCCTTGGTCAATCGGCGCACACGTTTCCCACGTGTGTATCGCTACTCATGCCTGCATTCTCACTCGTGAACCATCCACCACTACCTTCCGGTGCGGCTTCACCCGGCACACGACGCTCCCCTACCCACCACAGTCCCCGTTAGGGGTACATACTGCAGTGACACGACTTCGGCGGTACGCTTGAGCCCCGCTACATTGTCGGCGCGGAATCACTTGACCAGTGAGCTATTACGCACTCTTTCAAGGATGGCTGCTTCTAAGCCAACCTCCTGGTTGTCTCTGCGACTCCACATCCTTTCCCACTTAGCGTACGCTTAGGGGCCTTAGTCGATGCTCTGGGCTGTTTCCCTCTCGACCATGGAGCTTATCCCCCACAGTCTCA